>NZ_JAVTJN010000033.1:331289-701183 GCF_032144035.1 Bradyrhizobium sp. WYCCWR 12699 | reverse complement strand
TGTGAACTGTGCCCCACTCTTCCATGCCACCTCGTAACCACCCGTGATCGCCTCGACTCCCATGAGCGTCCAGGCGATTTGACCTTGCGTAACAGGTGAGCCTTGGTAGCTGAATTCAGGACCAGTACCCCCACCAACTGGATTGAAGAAATAATTGCTTCCAACCTGAACAAGACTCGTCGCGCCAAACGACTCGATCACGGTAGGGACCAATTGACTAATCAGCGCCGCACTCGTCACCGTGCCATCGGCGAACTGGAAGTTTTCCACCCCCGTGATCGTGTCGGTGCCGTCAGGTGACCCCGTGCGTCGATCAGCCAGCGTAAACGTCTGCGTCGTCGAATTATAGGAAACGGCGTAGGTCGCCCGGCTGCCCGAATACACCGCGGTGTCGATGCCCGAGCCGCCGATGATGGTGTCGTTGCCCGCCCCGCCGGTGATCGTGTCGTTGCCGCCGCCGCCGTTCAGCGTGTTGGCGATGGCGTTGCCGACGATGGTGTCGTTGCCGGATCCGCCGATCGCGTTGTCGATGTAGGAGCGCGCGTCTCCGTTGTAGAGATAGGCGTTGTAGACGTTGCCCGAGGCGTAATGGCCGTCGCCGAGATACGCCAATTGCGTCGCCGAGAACACCGACGAGGCACCGGGATTGAGATTGATGCTCAGGTTCGTCGTGTAGTTCGACAGGTCGTAGGTATCGACGCCGCCGCCATCCCATACCGTCTCGTAGATGCGGTTAGCCGAACCGCCGACGCCGCCGCCCGGCGCGAGCTGCCCGACACCGTTGATGAACTCCTGCCCGGTGGTCGGATTCCAGGTGTAGACGGTGCTGCCGCTCTGGGTCGTGTAGTCCGCGCCGTACATCGTCTGCAGCGCGAGGATATCGTTGGCCATGTAGGTCTGCGAATATCCGTACGCCTCGTTGGTGTAGCCGGACGTGGTCGAACCACCGACATAGCTGCGATAGCTCATGACGGTGTATTCGCTGTCGTCATGCGCGCTCGGCACTGCGACGTTGGCGGGGCCGCCGGCCTCCTGGCTGTGCTTGAGGCCGAAGGCATGGCCGAGCTCGTGCAGCGCCGTGGTGAAGTAGTAATTGCCGAGCTTGGCCAGCGAGAAATTGTACTGAGTGCCGAACCAGACGTCGCCGCCGGACGCATAATTGCCGGGATAGTAGGCGTAGGCGGTCGGATTGGCCGCCGGCGACTGCGCGACCATGATGTCGGCGCCGTTCGTGCCCGCGTATTGGATGTCGGCGTTGGTGTAGCTGAGGATCAATCCGACCGCGTAATTGATCGCCGCCTGAACCTGGCTGGGCACCGGGGCAAAGCCCGACGTGGTCGGCTCGCTGCTGCCGCCGCTATAGGGATTGGCGTAGTCGCTCGTCGCATCGGGAAAGCTGTAGGTGATCGTGCCAGACCATTTGGCGCCCGACAGCAGGCCGTCGATCTCGGCGTTGTTGGTGGCACTGACATTAACGGCGGTAGCCAATGGTCTCTCCAGAGCAACGCATCGCGAGCGATTCGGGGCGAAGGCATATGATTCTAGCTTGAGAGTTAAACGTTTGGTTTAAATTGGGCACCGGCGTCCGCGCCCCTTCCATAAGGCTGTGTTAGCCATCAAATCCCGTAGTCATACGGGACGCGCGGGCAAAAGCCTGGTTCCCGGAACACCAGGAATATACAGGGTTTCATGAAACGACGCTCACTGCTGGCCAGCCTGTCTGGCGCCCTGATCGCGCTTTCCGGACTGCCCCATCAACCCTTCGGAGAACTGCCTGTCATGGTGGAGAAGGCCAAGGCGGACGACAGCGGCAAAGCGGCGCGCGCGCCCTCCATGCCGATGGCCCGCGATCCTGCCGTCGCGGTAGCAGAGGAATACGAAGCCGCCCGCCGGAACGGAACGCGGGAGGCCCTCGAACTCTTCATTGCACGCCACAGTGACGATCCCCTGGCCGAGCAGGCGCGAGCCGAATTGAAGCGCCTGTCGCGCTGATCGGGCAGGCACCGCATCAGGCATGGCATTTCGGCAGGCGGGATCGGCGTCGGGCCGGCTTGCCGCGTGACCTTTCGGCACTATGGTAGGCCCCGCAATCTGTCCCGGAGCCTTTCACGATGCCCTTTCCGCATGCCTCGGAAGCCCTGTCGCGCTTCACCGTGCTCGATCTGACCCGCGTCCGCTCCGGGCCGACCTGCGTGCGGCAACTGGCGGACTGGGGGGCGAATGTCGTCAAGATCGACGCGCTGACCGAGGACGCCGGTGGCGAGCAGCCGGGCGGCCCCCGGCGAGGCTCCGACTTTCAGAATTTGCATCGCAACAAGCGGGCCATGACGCTGAACCTGAAGGACGAGCGCGGGCTCGCCGTGTTCAAGCGCCTCGCCGCCAAGGCCGATGTCGTGGTCGAGAATTTCCGGCCCGACGTGAAGAAGAAGCTCGGCATCGATTACGAGAGTCTCGCCGCAATCAACCCACGCATCGTCTATGGCAGCATCTCCGGCTTCGGCCAGGATGGCCCCTATCACAAGCGGCCGGGCTTCGATCAGATCGCGCAAGGCATGGGCGGGTTGATGTCGATCACGGGCGCGCCGGGCCAGGGCCCGATGCGGGTCGGCATTCCCGTCGCCGACCTCACGGCCGGCCTGTTCTGCGCCATGGGCATCCTCACCGCGCTGCTCGAGCGCGAGGTCTCGGGCAAGGGCCAGTGGGTGCAGACGTCACTGCTTCAGGCACAGATCTTCATGCTCGACTTCCAGGCGGCGCGCTGGCTGATGGAGAAGGAGGTCGCCAAGCAGGCCGGCAACAACCACCCGACCAGCATTCCGACCGGCGTCTTCAGGACGTCCGACGGCTATATTAACATCGCCACCACGGGCGGGCGGATCTGGGAGCGTTGCGCGCAGGCGATCGGCGCAGCGGAGCTCTATGCCCATCCCGACTATGCGACCGCGCCTGCCCGCTCCAAGAACCGCGACGCGCTCAACGCCGAGATCGAGAAGCGCACCGTGACGAAGTCGACCGACACCTGGGTCCGCGAGCTCAACGAGGCCGGCGTGCCCTGCGGGCCGATCTATGCCATCGACCAGATGTTCGAGGACGCCCAGGTCAAGCATCTCGGCATCGCCCAGGACGTGCCCAACGAGGAAAACCGTCCTATCCGGCTGGTCGGCCAGCCCGTGACTCTGTCACGCACGCCGAGCAGGATGGTGGCGCGGCCGCCGGAATTCGGCGAGCAGACCGACGAGGTCTTGAAGGAGTTCGGGCTCAGTGCGGACGAGATCGCAGGGCTCAGAGACGCCAAGGTGGTATAGCCCCAGAAAAAGCATTTCTCAGCGGCCCGTTCGCCTTGACGGCTCAAGCTCTCGCTGCTCTTAAAGGGCGAGGTCGAGGAGGACACTTTCGAAGGTAATTTGTGTCGGGTGCTACTTACCGCTACTTGCGTCGATAATATTAACTTTAGAACAAGGGGGACGACGATCTCGCTTTGCTGACGGCGCTGCCGCACCTTCGGAACTCCAACAGCCGTTCGTTGAAACAGGGCGGTTTTGATTCGAAGGCTGTTTTTCACCTCTAAGTCCCCCTTTGCCTCGCGGTCGTTCGAGAACGATTCTCCGGGAACGGATCACAGCCACCTCAAAGGACAATGATGTGATCGAATTATCAAGGCCAGTGTTCCCCGTGCCAAACAACTCCCGGAACCTGCAGATAACCAGATGATTTTGAGTACGCATGCAATCGTCGGTGGCGCGATCGCCAGCCTAATTCCTTTGCACCCGACAGCCGCGGCGATCGCAGGGTTCGCAAGCCATTTCACAATTGATGCAATTCCGCACTGGGACTATCCACTTCGCTCAATTACTCTCGGCAAAGGTGCTAACAATCGCCGCCTGCCCTTCAGCGGCGCGACCCTGATGGATTTTGCAATCATCGGAATTGACGCGTGCGCTGGACTCGGCCTGGCACTTTGGATGTTTGCAATGGAAGGATCGATTTGGACGATAGCGATCGGCGCCTTCACCGCGATGTTGCCAGACGCCTTGCAATTCGCTCACACCCTTTACCCGCGTGGCTTACTTCATGTCCTCCAACGGTTTCATTGGTGGATACACTCTAAGCGCGCGTTGACTGGAATATTTGGCGTCGGTTCACAGCTAGCATTCGCCGGAATGATCGCTGTACTCGCGAGAAGCCTCCATTGAACCCGCAGGCATATAGGGTCGTCTCCAATGAATGCGCAGCCCCAAAATTAGCTTGACCCTTGTCCTGATCACAACCCTTCCGTAGTCTGCCGATCAGATTCAAGGCACGACATACCTAACGAAGTGACCTCATGGGGCTACTGCGAATACTTCTAGCGTTGGCGGTTATTGGTGATCACGCGAGGCCCCCGTTTGATTGGCTTCACTTCACGGCTGGAACCATCGCAGTCGAAATGTTCTTTGTCGTTTCCGGCTTCTATATGCAGATGGTGCTGTCTCAGCGATACACCTCTGCAACCGCCTTCTATGTCAGTCGAGCAATTCGCATATATCCCACCTACTGGATCATTGCAGGTGTCACTTATTTTTCGTTTTGGCCGATCAACGGATTCCGACACATTTCAAATCTCGGATGGCAACCAGCCACCCTGGTATTTGCATCGAACCTCCTGATATTTTTTCAAGACACGTTGCTGTTCCTTGGCGTAGATCATGAGCGACTTTTCTTCACCGCCAATTTTCAATCAGCCTCCAACCTGCCCTCATCGTATCTGATCGTGCGTCCATCGTGGACCTTGGCGCTCGAGCTCTATTTCTACTTGTTCGCACCCTATTTGGCTCGAGTCCGCAATTCTTTCTTGATTACTCTAGCTCTGACCCTCACTGCAGGCAGACTCGCCGCATATCACGCCGGATTGGATCATGATCCATGGTTCTATCGCTTCTTTCCTTTCGAACTTCCACTATTTCTGCTCGGAATGCTAGGCTACCGTCTGTTCGACAGAAATGAGCACCTTCATTTTTTGAGGTCCAAGGTCCTAGCTCTAAGCGCCATCGTTGCGATGATCGTGCTCGGTCGGTACTTTACATTGAGTGTGCCCGCCCAATACAGCTTTATCGCGGCTGCGACATCCGTCCTAGTGGTGCCGATGGCATTTGCGGCCTTCAAGGACGTCAGCATCGATCGATTTGTGGGAGATCTTTCTTATCCAATCTACCTCATTCATTTCCCTATCATCCAATTCGTTAGTAGCACGTATGCAAACGTAGTGGGATTGAGCTTCGCCTTATCGTGCCTCATCGTCATTTGCCTCGATAGACCGTTAGATCGAATTCGCCATCGTCTGACGACGGTATTTCACAAATCGGAATATCGTTAGCGGGCGAGTCCAGAAGATGAGCAACGAAACTCCGCCCGCCGTTTGGCCGATTTCATAAGATGGCATCTGACTAGTCCGGTGCGGCGTAAGCTGTCCTAGAAATCGGATCGTGATCCTCATCAAGACGCGTGAAGCGTTGCGAGACACGTCCTAAAGAGGTGGAAAAATCGAAGCCCGGCACGAGGCCGGGCTTTGCGTCTTCTTTGAGCTTTACTGATTTGGTGCTTGCTTAGTACCTTGCAACCACCGGGCCGCCGAACTGATAGTTGATGCCGGCGCGCAGGATGTGATCGGTGAAGCGCGAGGAAGCACTGGCTGCAATCGTGGGGGACGGCGCCAGCGAGAACGGACCTGACGAGAAGCGGCCGAGATCCATGTAGAGATATTCGAGCTTGGCGCTCCAGTTCTGGTTGATCTTGCCTTCCACACCCGCGCCAACGGTCCAGCCGACGCGCGTATCGGATGTCGAGCTGGTCGAGGCGACCGCGACACCGGCGGGCGTGAAGCCGGCGATGGTGCCGGTGGTCTTGATCTCGCCGAAGGCCACACCACCGGTGCCGTAGAACAGCACCTTCGGCGTCGCCAGGATGCCGACGCGGCCGCGGACCGTGCCGAACCACTGCAGCTTCTGGTCGATCGCCAGCGTGGTGCCGGCAGCAGCGCCGGCAGGCAGGAAGGTCAGGCCGGGAACGCAGGCACCCCCTGCAAGTCCGGCGGGGGCGCAGTTGAAGCCGGCGCGGCCCTTTTCGTCCGACCAGTTCAGGTCGCCCTCGATGCCGAACACCCAGTTGGAGCTCTGCCAGTTGTAGCCTGCCTGGCCACCGGCAACGGCACCGTTCATGTCGAACGAGGCGGAGGTGATGGATCCGGCCGGAGGCACGATCACCGCACCGGTCGCCGTGTTGTTATAGGTGACGTCGGTGCGCGAACGGCCCCAGCTATAGCCGGCATTGCCCCCGATGTAGAACCCGGTCCAGCTCCAGACCGGATCGACCATGACCGGAGCCTTCACATAGGGCTTCGCCGCCAGATCAGCAGCCAGCGCGCCTGTCGCAAACAGCGACATCGCCGCTGCCATTCCAATCACAATCCGCTTCATCGCAAATCCCCTTGGCCACAATCTCGTGACCAAGAAATACGCCACCCCCAGCCCCATGGCTGTGCCGCGCCGGCAACATTCCGAAATAATCAGCTTGGGGTGGTGCCGGGCTGGATCGCCACCACTTCCCGCAAGCTATTGATTTGCAACAACGTTGCGCCGCAGTACTAACGCAATGTCGCCCTGGTCCGCTGCGTCCATCGGACACGGCCGAGCAAGCCGTCGATCACGGGCCAGAACAGCAGCACGATCGCCAACGTCGTGATCGAACCGACCAGGGCGTTCGACCAGAACACCTTCAGCGTCCCGCCGGAGCCGATCATCGACAGGCGGAAGGCATCCTCGGCGCGGTTGCCGAGCACCAGGGCCAGGGTGAACGGTGCCAGCGGAATGCCGATCTTCTTGAAGACGTAGCCGACGACACCGAAGCCGAGCATCAGCCAGATGTCGAACATCGCGTTCTGGATCGCGTAGGCGCCGATCGCGCAGGACACCACGATCATCGGCGCCACGGCGGCGAACGGCACGCGCAGGATCGAGGCGAAGATCGGCACCGTCGTCAGCACCAGCACGAGACCGACGACATTGCCAAGATACATCGAGGCGATCAGGCCCCAGACGAAGTCCTTGTGCTCGACGAACAGCAGCGGCCCCGGGTTGAGCCCCCACACCATCAGCCCGCCGAGCAGGATCGCCGCGGTGCCCGAGCCCGGAATGCCAAGCGCCAGCATCGGCAACAGCGCGGAGGTCCCGGAGGCATGCGCCGCCGTCTCCGGCGCGAACACGCCCTCGATGCGGCCCTTGCCAAAGCTCTCGGGATCCTTGGCGAAACGCTTGGCAAGGTTGTAGCCCATGAAGGAGGCCGCGATCGCGCCGCCCGGCGTAATGCCGAGCCAGCAGCCGATGAAGGAGGAGCGCAGCAGCGTCACCCAGTATTTCGGCAGGTCCTTCCAGACGCTGAGCACGACGCGCAGCGAAATGCTCGCCGCATGTCCGCGCAGCGCCAGCCGCTCCTCCATCGTCAGCAGGATCTCGCTGATTCCGAACAGGCCGATGACGGCGACCAGGAAGTTGATGCCGCGAAGCAGCTCCGGCGAGCCGAAGGTCATGCGCAGATTGCCCGATACCGTATCCATGCCGATGCCGGCGAGCAGCAGCCCCAGCGACATCGAGATGACCGTCTTGTGCTTGGCCTCGCGTCCCAATCCGACAAAGGAGCAGAAGGTAAGCAGATACACCGCGAAGAACTCAGGCGGGCCGAATTTCAACGCGAATGACGAGATCATCGGCGCAAGGAAGGTGATCAGCAGCACCGCGACCAGCGAGCCGATGAAGGAGGAGGTGAACGCCGCGGTCAGCGCCTCCGCCGCCCTGCCCTGCTGCGCCATCGGATAGCCGTCGAACGTGGTCGCGACGGACCAGGCTTCGCCGGGAATGTTGAACAGGATCGAGGTGATCGCACCGCCGAACAGCGCGCCCCAATAGATGCAGGACAGCATCACGATCGCCGAGGTCGGATCCATGGTGAAGGTGAGCGGCAACAGGATCGCGACGCCGTTGGGGCCGCCGAGGCCCGGCAGCACGCCGACGAAGATGCCGAGCACCAGCCCGACCATCATCAACAGGACCGTCTTCCACGTCAGCAGGACGGCAAAACCGTGTAGCAGGAGACCAAAAGCTTCCATCGCGAATTCCGCTAGCGGCCGAAGGCCGCTTCGAGCGGCCCTTTCGGCATGATGACGTCGAAGGCGATGTCGAAGGTGACGAACATGATCGCCGTGAACAGGAAGGCCGTGAGCAGCGACTTCCACAGCGCGATCTTGCCGACGAAGCGCATGAAGCCCGCGATCAGGAGGAAGCTCGCGACATAGAGGCCGAGGAACTGCGTCAGCAGGCAGAACAGCAGCGTCGGCACTAACACCGCCAGCACGCGGCGGCCTTGCGCGCGCGTGACGAAACTTCCGGACGAGGCACGCCGCGCCAGCAGCGCGACGACGAGGCCATAGAGGCTGCCGCCTCCGAGGATGACCGAGAGATAGAACGGGAAATAGCCGGGCTCGGGCCCGGTCGCATCCCAGGACGCGCCGGTGCGCCAATTGTCGGTGCCGAGCGTGACGGCCAGCGCGAGCAGCAGGAGACAGACGACGATCTCGGCCGTGCCGGAGGACACGACGGAGGGCGAGTCGTCTTCAGGCGCGGTCGGATCGTCGACGACGATTTCTAGATCGGTTTGGGACATGAGCTCGGGTGCACGTCTGGGAATTGTTAACCTCTCCCCGTTCTTAGGGGGAGAGGTCGGCGCGAAGCGTCGGGTGAGGGGCTCTCTCCACGGCTAGACTCGTGGAGAACCCTCACCCCCCCTGCCCTCTCCCCTTAAGCACAGGGAGAGGGAGAAGAGAGAGCCAGCTACTTCGCGACGAACCCGGCTTCGGTCATCAGCGATCTGTTCTGCGCGTCATCCTCCTCGAGGAACTGCACCATGTCCTTGCCGGTGAGGAAGATCGGCTTCAGCGCCTGCTTCTCCATGTATTCCTTGTACTCCGCGGTCTGCGTCACCTTGTGGAAGAGATCGACGTAGAACGCCTGCTGCTCGGCCGTGACCTTGCCGGGCAGGAACATCGCCCTCAGCATCAGATATTGCACGTCGACGCCCTCCTCCTTGCAGGTCGGGATGTCGGCCCAGGACTGGGTCTCGGTCACCTTGGTGGTGTAGGAGATGCGCTCCTTGTCGAATACGCAGAGCGGACGCACCTGGCCCGCGCGCCAGACTTCGAGATTTTCGGATGGGTTGTTGACGTTGGCCTCGGTGTGGTTGCCGACCAGCTGGGTCGCGGCCTCGCCGCCGGACTTGTAGGGCAGATAGGAGAACTTCGCGCCGGTCTTCTGCTCGAGGAAGACGGTCAGCACGTGGTCCTCGCGCTTGGAGCCGGTGCCGCCCATCTTGAACGGCGCGCTCGCGGCCTTCGCCGCCGCGACGAACTCCTTCACCGTCTTGGGGCCCGCGCTGTTGTCCCACAGCACGAACTGGTCGAGCGCGACCACCGAAACCGGGGTCAGCTCACGCCAGTTGAACGGGATCTTCGCCGACAGCGGCAGCATATAGATCAGCGAATAGGCGATCAGCACCTTGTTCGGATCGCCCTCGCTGGACTTCATGTACATCAGCGCTTCCGCACCCGAGGCGCCGCCCTTGAGCGAGACGACGACCGGCTGCTTCATCAGATTGTTCTTCTGGATCGCGGCTTGCATCATCCGCGCCATCTGGTCCGAAGCGCCGCCCGCGCCGGCCGCCACCACGATCTCGACCGGCTTTGCCGGCTCCCAGCCGGCAAAGCCCGGCGTACCGCACAGCGCGGCCGTCAGTGCCAGCGCGGCCTTCATTCCATGTCCCACGAGCGTGCTCCCCAAGTTCTTGCCTATGTTCTTGTTCGGATTGGAAATTTTGAAGATGAATTCAGAGCCATTGTGCGGGCGAATGCGACTGAGTTCAAGCCGTCCGACGCCATCCCCGGTATGACTTTGGAATGAGACCAGGCCGCGGAACGAGACAAAGTTGCATAGTCAGGTTAGAAGCCACGGGCCTGGTGAGCCCGGAGAGCAAGACCAGGGGCCTTGATCGGATTCACAATGACCCAGTCTCAGGCCACTTCGGTAAGTCGACTTCTTGATGAGTTGGAGAAGTTGAGAGTTGCGAATTGATGCCGCGCCTACTCTACATCAACGAAAAATTTGGCCATGACGCGACGATCATCCTCGACAGTGGCGACGCCTGTTGGGTCTCCGTTGGCAAGAGGGGCGTCTTGGTGCGTTCGCACGGGCACAGCT
Organism: Bradyrhizobium sp. WYCCWR 12699; assembly: GCF_032144035.1. NCBI lineage: Bacteria > Pseudomonadati > Pseudomonadota > Alphaproteobacteria > Hyphomicrobiales > Nitrobacteraceae > Bradyrhizobium > Bradyrhizobium sp. WYCCWR 12699. Next base: position 690,906 of record NZ_JAVTJN010000033.1, on the reverse strand, counting down.
TTTGGGGCGGCCTACTGGGAAGCCTGTTCGGCCCGAAGCTTTATCAGGAACGGAATATCTACCAGGCGCTGAACGTTGCCCAAGCTCTCGCGGCGAAGTTTCGGCCGGTTCCACAAATTAAGTGCAAGGACATGATGCTGAGAGCATTCTGCACGGCGGTCTGGCAGTGCTCTTCACCCGAGCTGGTTAAAGCTGTATTGAATGATCCGGCGTTGCTTGCGGCCTAACTTGCTGCGCTTTGCCGGACTCATTTTGCTTCAAGTTCGTCTTGCTATTTTCTGAGTCAACCATATTCCTAAAATATGAATACGCGTAGAAAAGTCATTTTGGACCACGTCCACGAGCGGCGGAGAACGCGGTGGAAGGTGCAGTGGGGAGTTCCTGCCCGAGCTGCTGGGGGAACTGCAAGGGCAGCCGCGCTATCAGGTGACCAGCGACGGGAGATTGCGCGGAAGGCCGCCGAGGCCCGTTGGGCAAGACATTTGCCACAGGCAACACATCAAGGCGTCCTTCGATTTGGGGACATCGAAATCGAAGTTGCTATCCTTGAAGACGGACAGCGTGTGATTACTCAAAGCGGCTTCATGGTGGATCTTGGTCGCATTCGTCCGCCTAAAGGACGTCAATATTACAAGAGCGGCGCCAGTCTTCCTGCTTTTCTAACAGTGCAGAATCTAGTCCCCTTTATTGGCGAAGATCTTGTTACGGCAGCCCATCAGATCGAGTTCCGCACAAAATCGGGCGTCAAGGCGTTCGGGTACACGCCACAATTCCTCTCAGAGGTCTGTAGTATTTTTGCGCGCGCCCAACATGCTGGAGTCCTGAAGGCCGATCAGCAGAAGATTGCCAACCGCGCCCAAATTATCGCCGAGCAGCTGGAACACTCATCCACTATGCGTCTGATAGATGAAGCGACACGTTACCAAGAATGTCGCGAGACACAGACGCGGTGGAATCCTTATCGGTGTGAGGAATGAATATTGGGCTCCTCCACGTGTTCGTTTATGCGGTATCAATCTAGGAGCCGGCTTATCAGCGCCGAGCCAGAGGGTGATTGGGCGAGCTGGAAAGGCGAGGTATTCGCTGCGGTTTAGGGACTACGCATGAGCCTCCTTCAGGGTGCCCTGGTTGTCTTAATGCTGGTCGGCGCTGGTCCAACCGTGTTCGCCAAGGGCGTGCCGCAGGATCCAAGACCTCAATCGCAATGCCTTGTGAATGCCTCTGAATTGCCCCCGGGGACGCCAAAAGTCACGTGCCCAACTCGCAGCTCGCCGGGAAGCTTTTGCGCCTGCCCCAGATTCACGAAGGACGGCGAGGCCGAAGGATACTTCGTTGGGACGGCAAGATAGCCACCCGTCCGCTCGGGCTACTTGCCCTTCCAGACGGGTGCGCGCTTGTTGAGGAAGGCGTCCATGCCCTCGCGGAAATCGTCGCTCATATAGGCCTTGAGGATCAGGTCCTCGCCCTCTTCGCGCGACAGCGTGCGGCGGATGCGGCGCACGGCTTCCTTGGTCGCCTCCAGCGTGAGCGGGGCGTGGCTCGCCACGAGCTTTGCGGTCTCGTCGGCGCGGCGCTGCAAGGTCTCGACATCAGGGACGATCTCGTTGAGCAGGCCGAGCGACAGGGCCTCCTGCGCCTCGACCAGGCGCGCCTTGAATATCAGATCCTTGGTGCGGGCAGGCCCGACCAGCGCGACGACACGGCTGATGTTCGACATCGACAGGCAGTTGCCGAGCGTGCGCGCGATCGGAAAGCCCATCCGCGTCGTCTCGGTGCCGATGCGCAAGTCGCAGCAGGCTGCGATCCCGGCGCCGCCGCCGGTGCAGGCCCCGGCGATAGCCGCGATCACGGGCACGCGGCACTGCTCGAGCGTGCCAAGCACGCGGTCGATGCGCGCCTCGTAGTCGAGTGCGTCCTGTGCGGTCTTGAACGCACGGAACTGGGAAATGTCGGTGCCGGAGGCGAACGCCTTGTCGCCGGCCCCGGTCAGGATCAGCGCCTTGATCGAACGGTCGGCGTTGATCTCAAGGCAGATCTCCGCCATGCGGTCATACATGGCGAAGGTCATGGCGTTGCGCGCCTGGGGGCGGTTGAAGGTGATCCGCGCGATGCCGTCCGTGACAGAGTAGAGCAGGTCTTCGTTCGTCGTCGTCGGTGCGTTCATCGCGCGCTCACTTTCAAGGTTAGTTCAGGCCACCTGAGCCTTGGTCATCGGGACCACGTCGCGTCCCTTCAGGACGTCCATGGCCGCCAGCACGCCGCCGCTCCGGTGCGGAATCTTTGCAAGATCGAGGCCCATCTCGACACCGGCGAGCGTCCCCATCAGCATCAGATCGTTGAAATGGCCGATATGGCCGATGCGGAACACCTTGCCCTTGACCTTGTTCAGGCCGGTCCCGAGCGACATGTCGAAGGCTTCCAGCACGACCTTGCGGAACGCGTCGGCGTCGTGTCCATCTGGCACGCGCACGCCGGTCAGCGCCGGCGAGTGCGCAGCGGGGTCGGAGCACTGCGTCTCCAGGCCCCAGACTTTGACCGCGGCGCGCGTGGCGGCGCTGTGGCGCTTGTGGCGGGACCAGACATTTTCCAGCCCCTCCTCTTCCAGCATCTCGACCGCTTCGCGCAGGCCGTAGAGCAGGTTGGTGGCGGGCGTGTAGGGGAAGGTGCCGAGCTTGTTGAAGGTGATGACTTCCTGCCAGTCCCAGTAGGAGCGCATGCCGGGATTGGCCTTGGCGACAGCGAGCGCCTTTTCCGAGACGGCGTTGAAACCGAGGCCCGGCGGCAGCATCAGGCCCTTCTGCGAGCCGGCGACCGAGACGTCGATACCCCAGGCATCATGTTCGTATTCCATCGATCCGAGGCCGGAGATGGTGTCGACCATCAGCAGCGCCGGATGCTTGACGCGGTCGAGCAGCTTGCGCACCTCCAGCGGCGGCGTCACGCAGCCGGTCGAGGTCTCGTTGTGGACGACGCAGACCGCCTTGATCGCGTGCTGCTTGTCGGCGGTCAGGCGCTTTTCGATCTCGGCGAGGTCGGCGCCATGGCGCCAGTCACTCGGGATGAAATCGACGTCGAGCTTGAACTTGTCGGCAATGCCGCGCCACAGCACGGCGAACTGGCCGGTCTCGCACATCAAAAGCTTGTCGCCGGGCGAGAACACATTGACCATCGCCGCTTCCCAGGCGCCGGTGCCGGACGAGGGGAAGATGATCACGGGCTGCTTGGTCCGGAACACGCGCTGCATCGCGGCAAGGACGGCGAAACCGAGCTCAGCGAACTCCGGACCGCGATGGTCCAGCGTCGGCATGTCCATCGCCCGCAGCACCCGGTCGGGCACATTGGTCGGTCCTGGAATCTGTAGGAAATGCCTTCCAGTATGCACGGTCATCGGCGTCCTTCCCGGTTGTGCCTTGATCTTGATGGCCGCCGAATAGCACCATTTGACCGGCTTGTCCCCTCTCCTAAAGACACCTTCCATGCATAAGCGATGGATCTCCGCCGCCCCCGTCGCCAGGGCGTATGACATCACGGATTTTGGACACCGAAGCCTGCTACTCCCGTCGTGGCCAGGCTTGTCCCGGCCATTTGCCCGGGACAAGCCCGGACATGACTGAAAGTCGTAAAGCGCCCTACTCCGCGGCCACCATCTTTTCGGATGGCCCCCTCCCCGCCGCCTCCGTGAACGGCCGCTCCGGATGCATCAGGAAAGCGGAGAAGCCCCCGAGCAGCAGCAAGCCCATGGACATCGGGAACGGCAGATACCAGTTGCCGGTCACGTCGATCACGAACTCGGCGACCAACGGGGACACGATGGCGGCGAAGGCCGAGCCGGTGTTCATGATTCCCGAGGCGGTCCCGGAATATTTCGGGGCGATGTCCATCGGGATCGACCACATCGGGCCGATCACCAGCTCGGCGCAGAAGAAGCCGGCTGACAGGCACAGCGCCACCACGGTGATGTCGTGGACGAACAGGATCGGCAGCAGCGACCAGAGCGCGCCCGTAAATCCCGCGACCGTGACGCTCAATCGTGCCAAGCGGACATTACCGGTGCGCTCGAGGATTTTGTCCGAGAGCACACCGCCGGCGCTGTCGCCGACCACGCCGGCGAAGAACACGCCCGAGGCGAACAGCGCCGAGTTCTTGATGTCGAGATTGTAGTTGTTCTTGAAGAACAGCGGCAGCCAGTTCAGGTACAGCCACAGGCACCAGCCGTAGCAGAAATAGGTCAGCGTCACCGGCCACATGCGGCCAAAGAGCGGTCCCCAGGGCACGCGCGGCCGTTCGCCGGTCAGGCGCGGCGGCAGCGCCGCGAGCTCCGCCTCGGTGATGGAGGCATGGTCCTTCGGCTCGTTGCGGAAGTACCAGACCCAGATGACGCCCCAGACGAGGCTGACGAGGCCGAGCACCACGAAGGCGCCGCGCCAGGTCAGCCACACGATCAGCAGCGCCACCACCGGCGGCGTCACCGCATTGCCGAGCCGGGCGAAGGAATGCGTGAGCCCTTGCGCAAATCCGCGGCGGCTCGCCGGCGTCCAGTATTGCATCGCGCGCGTCGCGGTCGGGAACGTCGCACCTCGCCGAAGCCGAGCGCGAAGCGGGCAATGAACAGCGCGACGAGGCCGTGCACGAAGCCGGTCATGATAGTGGCGACCGCCCAGATCATGCCGCACCAGAACAATGTCTTGCGCGGCCCGAAACGGTCGCCGACCCAGCCGCCGATCACCTGAAACAGCAGATAGGGATAGGCAAAGGCGGAGAAGACGAGGCCGAGCTGGGTGTTCGAGAGGCCAAGCTCCTTCTGAATTTCGCTCGCCGCCGTGCCGATGTTGACCCGGTCGACATAGGTGATGAAGTACATCGCGCAGAGCATCGCCAGCACGACATGCGTGGCCTTGAACCGAACTCCCATCTCGCCCTCCCTGATCGCTTTTTTTGTGATTTCCAGCCGCGCGTCCGGCGCGGCCTAAGTGCCCACCACTTTCAGATGAGGCGATGCATTGCCCTGCGGGCGCTGCTCCAGAAGCTTCATCGCGACATCGACACCGCCGGAGCGATGCGGCACGCCCGCGACCGACAGGCCCATCTCGACGCCGGTGAGCGCGCCGAGCAGCGTCAGCGCGTTGCATTCGCCGAGATGGCCGATACGGAAGACTTTTCCGGCTACCTTCGACAGGCCGGAGCCGAGCGACATGTTGTAATTGTCGAGCACCACCTTCCGGAACTGGTCGGCGTCGTGGCCGGGCGGCATCAGCACGGCGGTGAGCACCGGCGAGAACTCCGACGGCTCCTGGCAGAGCACCTCGAGACCCCAATGATTGACGGCAGCGCGGGTCGCGGCGGCAAGCCGCTGATGCCGCGCAAACACGTTGTCGAGACCCTCCTCGAGCAGCATCGCGATCGCCTCGCGCAGGCCGTAGAGCAGATTGGTTGCGGGCGTGTAGGGGAAGAAGCCTTTTGCGTTGGGCTTGAGCATCTCCTCCCAGTCGAAATAGGAGCGCGGCATCTTGTTGCTCTTCGTCGCAGCAAGCGCCTTCTGCGAGATCGCATTGAAGCCGAGGCCGGGCGGCAGCATGAAACCCTTCTGCGAGCAGCTGACGCTGACATCGACCTTCCACTCGTCGTGGCGGTAGTCGACCGAGCCGAGCGAGGAAATGGTGTCGACCATCAAGAGCGCCGGATGGCCTGTGCGGTCGATCGCGGCACGGATCTCGGTGATGCGGCTGGTCGCGCCGGTCGAGGTCTCGTTGTGCACGACCATGACGGCCTTGATCGCCCGCGCAGTGTCCTCGGTGAGCCTTGCCTCGATCAATGCGGGATCGGCGCCGCGGCGCCAGTCGCCGGGGACGAAGTCGACCTCGATGCCGAAGCGACCCGCCATCTGGCGCCATAGCGTCGCGAAATGGCCGGTCTCGACCATCAGCACCTTGTCGCCCGGCGACAGCGTGTTGACGATCGCGGCCTCCCAGGCGCCGGTGCCCGAAGAGGGGAAGATCACGACCGGCCCTTTGGTCTGGAAGATCTTCTGGCTGCCTTCGAGCACGATGCGGCCGAGCTCACCGAACTCCGCGCTGCGGTGGTCTATGACCGGCATGTCCATGGCGCGCAGGACGCGCTCGGGGACCGGGCTCGGGCCCGGAATCTGAAGGAAATGGCGTCCCTGATGCATGAAAACCTCCCTGGCGGCGGATCTTCGCCGGCTCTTGAGACTATTTTGCATTCATTTTTTGTCCTTTCAATCGAAGTTTGGTATTCGATTGTGGACGTCGACGCGACCAGACGGGCAAACTATTGTGCTGCAAATGAAATCCACGATTCCCGACACCGGGGTTCCGATCGCGCCGCCCGGCGCAGATGGCGGCGACCGCCGGGAAAACCGTCCCGAGGCCTCGCTCCATGGCGAGATCCTGCTGCGGCTGCGCGACTACGTGGTCGAGGGCAATATCCCGGAAGGAGCCCGCGTTCCCGAGCGGCAACTCTGCGAGATGCTCGGCATCTCCCGCACGCCGCTGCGCGAGGCGCTGAAAGTGCTCGCGGCCGAGGGCCTGATCGAGCTCTTGCCGAACCGCGGCGCACGGGTGCGCCAGCTCAGCCAGCGCGACATCGAGGAGCTATTCGACGTCATGGCAGGACTGGAGAGCCTTGCCGGACGGCTCGCCTGCGAGGCCATTACGGATGCGGAAATCGTCGCGGTCGAGCAATTGCATTACGAGATGTACGGCCACTACCTGCACCGCGACATGCACGGCTATTTCCAGACCAACCAGCGCATCCACGAGAGCATCGTCGCAGCCGCGCGCAACGAGACGCTGAAGACCGCCTACGCCAATTTCGCGGGGAGAATTCGCCGCGTCCGCTACTCCGCCAATTTTGCCCGCAAGCGGCAGCGCTGGGCGGAGGCGATGCGCGAGCACGAGGCCATCCTCGATGCGCTGCGCCGCCGCGCCGCCAGCGAGCTCAGCGACATCCTGTTCCAGCACCTGCGCAACAAGCGGACGGCCGCGATCGAGCATCTGACCGAGCCCCAAGAGGATGCGCCGATGGCGCTTTAAGGGCGGCCGGCTTCCTCATTTTGAATTCATAATATAATCGATCAGGGACGATAATGAATAACTCAGCAAGGCTGAGCATTACTGGATCAGTCCGGGATCAGGGATGACAAACGCCTCCTCACTCGAACGGCGCCTGCGGTCGGAATTGACCGGCGACGTCCTATTCGACCCCTTCAGCCGCGGCCGCTACGCCACCGACGCTTCGTTCTACCAGATCGTGCCTTCGGGGGTGGTGGTGCCCAGGACCATGGAGGAGGCCCTGCGGGCGCTGGCGATTGCCCGCGACGCGGGGCTGAAGGTCACCCCGCGCGGCGGCGGCACCTCGCAATGCGGCCAGACCGTCAATGACGGGCTCGTGGTCGATCTCTCGAAACACCTCACCCGCATCCTGTCGCTCGACGTCGAGGGCCGTACCTGCGTGGTGGAGCCCGGCATCGTGCTCGACGACCTCAACCGGCAACTGAAAAAGCACGGCCTGTGGTTTCCGGTCGACGTTTCCACGGCTTCCCGCGCCACGATCGGCGGCATGGCCGGCAACAATTCCTGCGGCGGCCGCTCGCTTCGCTACGGCACCATGCGCGACAACACGCTGTCGATGGAAGCCTCGCTCGCCGACGGCACGCTGAGCCGTTTTGGCGAGGTCTCGCGCGACCTCTCCGATCTCGATGCGAGCGACAGCGCACGCGCCCTGTTCCGCGACATGCTCGATCTCGGGTCCCGCGAGGCCGAGGAGATCGCGGCGCGCTTTCCGAAGGTGCAGCGCCGGGTCGGCGGCTACAATCTCGATGCGCTCACGCCGCGCAACGCGCGCAACAACATGGCGCATCTTCTGGTCGGCTCCGAGGGCACCCTCGCCTTCACCACCAAGGTCGAGCTGAAGCTGTGGCCTGTGATCCGCAACAAGGCGCTCGGCGTCTGTCATTTCGGCAGTTTCTACGAGGCGATGGACGCGGCTCAGCATCTGGTCAAGCTGAAACCGATCGCGGTCGAGCTGGTCGACCGCACCATGATCGCGCTCGGCCGCGATATCGCGATGTTCAAGCCGATCATCAATGCCGCGATCAAGGGCGATCCGGACGCGGTGCTCGTCGTGGAATTCGCCGAGGAGAACCAGGCCGACAATCTGGCGGGCCTGAAGCAGCTCGGCGAATTGATGGGCGATCTCGGCTTCGGCTGGACCAACGACACGCGCAAATGGGGCGGCGTGGTCGAGATCACCGAGCCCGCGCTGCAGAGCGGCATCGCCGATTTCCGCGCTGCCGGCCTCAACGTCATGATGTCGATGAAGCAGGAGGGCAAGCCGGTCTCCTTCGTCGAGGACTGCGCGGTGCCGCTGCCGCATCTGGCCGACTACACGCAGCGCCTGAACGAGGTGTTTGCCAAGCACGGCACCAGCGGCACCATGTATGCGCACGCCTCCGAGGGCTGCCTGCATGTGCGGCCCGTGCTGAATTTGAAGCTGGAGAAGGACGTCAAGGCGATGCGCGCCATCGCCGAGGAGGCCTTCGCGCTGGTGCGCGAATACAAGGGCTCGCATTCCGGCGAGCATGGCGACGGCCTGGTGCGCTCCGAATTCCACGAGACGATGTTCGGCGAGCGCCTCGTCGCGGACTTCAAGGAAGTGAAGCTGCGCTTCGATCCCGAGGGCGTGCTCAATCCCGGCAAGATCGTCGATGCGCCCAAAATGGACGACCGCTCGCTGTTCCGCTTCAAGCCGGACTATCGCGTCGGTGAGCTCAAGACAAAACTCGACTGGTCGGCGTATCCCGGCGCCGGCGGCGGTTTCCAGGGCGCGGTCGAGATGTGCAACAACAATGGCGCCTGTCGCAAGCTCGAGGGCGGCGTGATGTGCCCGTCCTATCGCGCCACGCGCAACGAGAAGGACGTCACGCGAGGTCGCGCCAACACGCTGCGCCTTGCGATCTCCGGCCAGCTCGGCCCCGATGCGCTGTCTTCCGACGAGATGATGGAGACGCTGAAGCTCTGCGTCTCCTGCAAGGCCTGCCGCCATGAATGCCCTGTTGGCGTCGACATGGCCAAGATGAAGATCGAAGTGCTCGCCGCGCGCGCGGCCTCTCACGGACTGACGCTGCGCGACCGCCTGGTCGGCTATCTCCCGCGCTATGCCGGCCTCGCCGCGCGCTTCGCGCCGCTGGCGAATTTGCGCAACCGCAGCCCGCTGCTACGAAAGCTGTTCGAACGCTTTGCCGGCATCAGCGCGCGCCGGGCACTCCCCGCCTTCCGCAGCGACGTGTTCGTGCCGCCGGCGGACGCGGTCGGGCCGGAGAACGGACGCGAGGTCGTGCTGTTCGCCGACACGTTCAATCGCATCTACGAGCCCGAGAACCTCGACGCGGCGCTGCGCGTGCTCGCAGCCGGCGGCTATCGCGTTCACATGCCGAAGCCGGCCAAGGGCAGCCGCCCGCTGTGCTGCGGCCGCACCTTCCTGTCCGCCGGACTCGTCGATGAAGCCAGGTCCGAGCTCGACCGGCTCGTCGCCGCTTTCGCGCCCTTTGCCGCCCGCGGCGTCGCGATCGTCGGTCTCGAGCCAAGCTGCCTCTTGACGCTGCGTGACGAGCTCGCCTCGCTGCGTAGGGATGATGACGCCAAGGCGGTCGGCGCGCATGCGCTGACCTTCGAGGAATTTTTGGTGCGCGAGGCCGGGGCCGGTCGGGTGCAACTGCCGCTCGGCAGCGTCGCTGACAAGGCCGTGGTGCACGGCCATTGCCATCAAAAATCCTTCGGCGCCTTCAGGCCGGTCGAGCAGGTGCTGCGCCTCGTCCCCGGCCTGGAGGTCGAGACCATCGAGTCGAGCTGCTGCGGCATGGCCGGCGCTTTCGGTTATGGCGCCGACACCTATGATGCCTCGATCGAGATGGCCGAGCTGTCGCTGCTGCCCGCCGTGCGGCGCGCAGGCGAGACGACGCTGGTCGTCGCCGACGGCACCTCCTGCCGCCACCAGATCCACGACGGCACGGGGCGCGAGGCGCTCCACGTCGCGCGCGTGCTGGCGATGAGCCTCGAGCGCGCCGAGCCCAATTCCACTTCCACCACTGCAAAGGAACCCAGCCATGGCTGACCTCACGCTCGAAGTTGCCCGCAAGATCCTCGACGCCGCCCTCGCGAAGGCCGGCGAACTCAAGCTGAAGCCGCTGGTCGTCACCATCCTCGACGCCCGCGGCGTGCTCAAGCTCGCCGCCGCGCAGGACGGCACCAGCCTGATGCGCGCCGAAATCGCCCACGGCAAGGCCTATGGCGCGCTGGCCATGGGCATGGGCTCGCGCGCGCTGTTCCAACGCGCCCAGGAGCAGGCCTATTTCATCGGTGCCGTGAACACGATTGCCAAGGGCGCGCTGGTGCCGGTGCCCGGCGGCGTGCTGATCATGGACGGCGCGACCTTGCTCGGCGCGGTCGGCGTCTCCGGTGACACGTCCGACAATGACGAGGCCTGTGCGCTGGCAGGCATCCAGGCGGCGGGGTTGAAGGCGAACGCGGGTTAGCCCAAACCGATCTTGCTGAATAAGTTTTCTATTTGGTGGGGCACAGCAGTCCTCCGGCAACCAAGTCAGGCACTTTGTGGCCGAGAAGCAGAATCGGGCTTAATCAAGCTTGCGGCCTCAGTAATGGGTTCCACGTCGGCGGAAACGCCGGCTGGGATCGCGGGAGCCCTCACCCGAAGGACCGCTCAGAGAGGGGATCAGCACGCGCGCCAACGCATGTCGCGAGCTCGGGTGTAAGGCATCCGGCCATGCGCGCCATGATTGGCATCTACGAGAAGTCTGGTTGGCATAGGTCGCCGGTAGCACCGCGCAATGCGTGTCCTACCGGCGCTAGTTGATCGGCTAGTGGTCCTGGGGCAACATCAGGGTAGTTGCGGTGGTCGAGCGACGATGTTCGAGACCCTGCTGCAAGCGCTGCCGAAACGCGGCGATCGTCGACCGGGTCGCAGTGCCAAGCAGAAGCACGAGATCTCCGATGTCGTGCACGTCGAGTGCGTTGAGCAGCCGGTCCGCGAGGTAAGCGATATCCGGAGCCGTCGACGAACGCTCCGCGTGCTTTGCAGTCTCGAGACGGTTCTTCACCTCGCTGATGGTCAAGAGCTTGCCGCTGGACACCTCGCTCATGATCTCCGCAACGGTGTCGGCGGGGGCAGACTTTTCAGCGAGCGTATAGCCAGCACGTGCGGGCAGCCGCGCTACCAGAGCCGGCGGATAGGTTTTGGCGAACTCGGCGAGCGACATATAATTCTCCACCGAGCGGAGCTCGAGACCCAACTCGACGTTGCAAAACTCGGTGAATTGCCCGTGGGGCATCCGCTTCTTGATCTCGGCAAGAGTGTCCCCGATTTCGATGAGCTGATGGGTGGTGCGGCGGATCAGGGCACGCACACGCCTGGCGGACGCTTGCAAAAAGGCGGACTCAGACGGCAAAAACGCCGAGTAGTCGAAAGTGTTGCTCATGGCACACACCCCTCGTTGCGCCTACCCGCATCGCGGCAAGCCGCGACAACGCTGCGATGTAGACTGTTGAGATGAGGTACGACGCGCCAGAACAGGTCGGCAGCATCACCGCTTGGCTCGAGCGGGAGCTCAAGGAAATCATGTAGGCGGAATTCTCATTTTGCAAGTATCAAAGGAGACGCGGTGCTTTCAAATCCGAAACTGTTTCGTATCTCCAGACCGCGGGCCGTTGATTTCGCCGGCCTTTTGCCTCCTCGAAAGCGTCGAGTTCTACTCACCGCCTGCCGAATGCAGACTGACCCGGCAACGCCGGAAGTAGCTATTGTCTATCCAGCCTCGCCGACCTTCCCTGCTCGTGACAACCGCAAGGCGACGCCGCACGCCTAGTGTCAGCCGACCGCATTCGAGATGAACGCCTCAGGATAGGGGCGTTTGTAGGTTCAGTCAGAACCGAGCTGCGGAAACGTGATTACCGTGCCCCCTGCTCGCCCGACGATGACGCTATTCGCCCCGAACTTCTTCTAGGTTTACTGCCGCGAAACGCTCGGCCTCAAGCAACGCGGCAATGTCGGCACCGACAAGGCTCCCTCGCTCCATGAGCCGGCGCGCGGCCGCTATGAACCGCAGCTCGAATAATTCTTGGCTTGCTCGACCCCGCGATGCTAGGCGTGGTCCGGCACGTTGTGACGTGTTGGGTCGTGTCCCCGCGAGGGCAGGGCAGGGTAGCCTAGGACCCTCCCTCGCCCAACCTTTTCGAATTCCGCATTTCAACATCACGCGCGGCCTGCCGCGCGAACGACGAAGCAGCAGTGATGTGTCGCAGCGCTGTGCAGCAGCGCGCCAGCTAGGCCGGTTTCGTCAGCAATTTCAGGGGAAGCGGAGCCGCGGTCTGGGGCGGGAGGGTACTCAGCCAGCCAACGCCTCACCGCAAACCACTGAAAGATCAGACAAAATCGGACGACATCGAGCGGTGTGTAGCATCCACGTGCGACATCATCAAGGGCGCCAAATGATCCGCGCCATGAACTACGCAGCCACGATGAAAATCCCGTCAACACACCGAAATCGGCAACACGACGCGGCGTCGGATAGCTGCGCTTGTTGGCGCTCACAATGATCAGGAAGACGCCGTCAGGCCGATAGCGCTGATGATTGGCGCGGCAGCAGGCTCCCGCCCTCGGCGATGGCCTTGACGTCGGCGGAAATGGGGGCAGGAAGCGCGGGGCCCTCGACCCGAAGGACCCCCCTCAGAGAGCGGGACTAGCATGCAAGTGAACGTACACCACGCCGTTGGCTGAAGGGTGTCCGGTCAAGCGACTTGCGAGGCGCGCTACGGCTCGAAGACGGTGCCGCGGAAAGCGGCGGCCTGCGCCGGGGTCAGATGGCCGCGCAGTTCGGCGCGGATCAGCTCAATCACCGCATCAGCCAACCGGCCCTGGCTGGCCAGATGCCACATCGCCCGCCCCACTTCGCCATCGCGAATGCCCTGCTCCCGCACCGAAGCGTCGCGCAGGCGGCGCTTGCCAACGGCGAGCTGACGGCGAGTAGCCGCAAGGCGTTCTTCCGCAATCTCGACCCGGCTGCGCGGCCGCTCAGGCGGCTTGGGATCTGTGTTGACCGCGGCATGGCTGAGCGGGCGGCGGGGGAAGGCAGACATGGAGAGCTCCTTGGCGGGTTACCGGAGCAGCTCATTATCCAGCTGAACCGGTAAATGGGAAGCGCCCGCGTGAGGGATCACTTTGAAGATAATGCCGGCGGCATTTCCCGAACGTGTCGAAGGGAAGGCAGAGCCCGATTGCAGGCCGTGACGACGATGGTGACGATCCTTGGCCGCGGACAGGCCCCTGCCCCCAGGCCGCTCCCGGCGGGCTTCGACGCAAAGGACCAAGCCCCCTTGAAGGGGCTCGACCCTAAGTCCGACGACCCGAGCCGGCGCCCTCCCTCCTGTCGCGTGGTGCGGCCGCTTGGAGCTTGCTGCCGGTGGGCGTAGTTTGCTCGGCATCCAGAAACACGCTTCATCTATACATCGGGTTCGCACATGATCGGTAGCCTCGGCTTCGATATGAGTTTGGTTCAACGGTCGCGAGGCGGCGACGCGCTGTGGCATTCCGCCTACGTGTGTGGCGGCGCGGCGCGCCTGGCCGACGGCTCGGTCGTGGACTTTTCAAAACGAAATGACGTTATCGCCAGTTTCATCGTGAAGCCGGAAGGCACGCCGGCCTGGGCTGCCGACTGTGCGCAACTGTGGAGGCGTGCTGTCGCAACGGAGAAGCGGGCCGATGCGCAGGAAGCTCGACTCTTCGAGCTGACGATCCCGCGCGCCCTGCCACGGAAGCACTGGGTGAAACTCGGTCGACACGTAGCCCGCACTCTTGCCGATCACGGCATGGTGGTACAGGTTGGTATCCACTGTCCGCTTGCATCCGACGACGACATCAATCCGCACATCCACTTCATGGCCACCATGCGCGAGATCGTAGACGGCGAGTTTTCGCGCAAGAAGGCGCGCCAGTGGAACAAGATTTTCCACGGCAATGCCAAAGCTGTCCGTCGCCAGATAGCGGCGATTGTAAACGAATTTTGCCGCAACGCAGGCGTAGACTATCAAGTTGATCCTCGCTCGAATGCAGAGCGCGGTCTGCCGCCGGCTGAAGTCCGGCTGCCGCACTGGCATATCCTCCACTACAAGCGTACAGGGCAAAAGACGCGCGCGATGGAGCAGCGCGATGAGGAACGCGCCGCCCGCGCGGATGTCGCTCGCCTGGAAGCCGAGTGCCGCCAACTGGAGCGCGAACTCGAGGCCGCCCGGGCCGATGCCTCTGCCCAAGAAATTGCCTCGACCGCTCGGCCTCAGGTCGCCCGCGCTCTTCCCCATCTGCGCCCAGCCCGCCAAGATCTGGGCGCGGCATTCAACCGGGAGCCGCTCACGCTGCTCGAATTTCCCGTAGATCGACCGAAAATCCAAGTTGTTCCTGAACTCTCCGACCTCCAAAAGGACCTCCGTGGCCGCCTGGCGCACAATTCCGAACGACTTCGCGCATGTGCGTTGCTGCGCGCGTTCGTCGCAGCCGACAATCCGGACCAGATGCGAAATGTCGATCGTGCGCTCCGGTATTGCCACGGTGCGGTGACCAAGGCGCTCGTGCGACGATTTGCAGTCGCCCCACCCCGCCTTCAGGCAGCAGATGAACTCGACGCGCTCGACTTGATGGAGGCACTGACCGAACTCGATCCCGCCGCATGGTCCGACGTCGAGCTTTCACGGTTCGAGGGCGACCTCGACACCTTAACCATGCCGCTTGGTCTCTTGTGGCAACCCGCGGCAAGCAAGCGATTGCCGGTCCTTGATCGCGGTGCTCACGAGGATCCGACCCTTAGATGAAGAAGATGATTTCAGCTAGGGTAGATTGCGACCGCCCTGCGACCCCTACGAGCGATCTGTTGATCTCGCGACCGTTTCCGACGCATCGATCTCTTTCCCGAGCAAATTCAACTTACCTCGTACCAGCTTCAATGCATCGTTGCCGAGGAGGAAGATGCGTCGGAGGATCGTCGGCTTGCACGATCTTTAGTATTGCGGGCAGCTTTTGCAGGATCGCCTGTAAATCGGCACCGAAGCGTGACTCCTCCAATGTGATGTGAATCAGTGGCTTATCCTGCCGATCGGCGTCGGGACCCCACGCCGATTCACACCGCATCAACGTAGGTGTTTCGAGGCAGGTCAAACCTGCGCCAAGCCTCGGCCTACTCGGTTTGCGAAGCAGCAATGGGTATTCTCCTGATGCTGCAGGTCGGGCCAATCCTTTGAGCTGCATCAATTCGGCTTGCGACGGCGGTGACAACTTTAGAGTAACGGGTTTGACGCGCCGATTTGCCATCAATCCATTTTTATGGCTCTGGTTTGCAAAAAGGCCGGACGAGAGCGGAACAGTTTCGATGGATCCTTGGATGACGCGAAGCGCGCTGATGTTATCGACAGTGGGGCTCTGGCTGAGCTCATGCGCCTATGCGCGCGACGAAGAGCTGCAACATGGCAGGGAGCTTCTGCAAAGAATGTGCGCTCGGTGTCACTCCGTTGGGAGGACCGGCGCAAGTCCTATGGCGCAAGCGCCGCCCTTCCGCAGTTTCAGCGAAACAAAACTTTATGACAGCGACTTTGTGGAACGATTGGAGGAAGGCTACAGCAGCATTCATCCTGCGATGCCGACCTTTCGCTTCAAAAGGGACGACGCAGAAGCTGTACTGAACTACATGAAGTCAATCCAGGAACTACCGAAGTCATACCCGAAGCGATGAGCTGGCAGTCTCCAGACAGGCTTTGGGAGTTACGCCGTAGATCATCAGTGCACCTGCGCCGGTCGCACGCAATGTCAGGATCTGAGAATCGACAGGATCCAAAACCTCGAACGAAACAGCGCCCGCGACCACTTTGTCTGCGGCAGCGCCAAGTGCCTCTCTCGTTGCTTTCAAATATTCTTTCCCGGCGTCGTCATTCTGGTAAAGGATGGCGATCCGTGCGTCGGGCTTTCTCGACCTCAGATAATCAAGATAGATCTTGGCCTCATCTCCGTATGGCGGTTGCCAGGGCAAGGCCATCGTCCACGGGAAATGCTCCGGGTCGTTCCATTTCGACGCAGAGCTGACGACGAAGAGGGTTGGCACCTTCTTGATCGTCAAATGCTTCTGCGTTGCGGAGATATTTGCTGTCGCGGTGTTGGCGAGCATGAAGGACACTTCATCGCTTTCGACGAGCCTGCGAGTCTGCTCGACCGCCTTCGCCGGCGAATAGGCGTCATCAAGACTGATGAATTCGATCTTCCGGCCGTTCACGCCTCCATTGTCGTTGACCATGGCGAAGTAGCCATCGAGAGCCTTGCCGATAGCCCCAACGGCGATGCGGGGCCGCTATAGGGCACAGTATTGCCGATACGGATTTCTGTAGCCGAAGTCCCCGGCCCGTATTTGGCATGGCCCCATGCGGTTGAAAAAAGCGCAGTGCAGGTCAGAACCCCAGCGATCAAACTGATCTTTGTCAAAGTGTGTCCTCCCCGGACCTGTGGTGCCTTGCGGCCCATCGAAAAGGCCCGATCTCGTGGCACTCGACGGGCTCGCTCGATCGGCACTCCGGGAGATGGTCAAAGCAGGATGCCGACTGGCAAACGAGTTTTTTGAAGGGCGCGTTGAGTGAGACTCAAGCCATCAACATGGATGCTCATGCAGTAGATTTAAGGCCGCGAGCAGGCGCGTTGACTGCGCCAATTCACGCTCGCAATATCAAGCATCTTGCCTCATGCAGCGTCGCCACAAGGATCGTTAGAAATGACCATTGTCGTGTCCGTCAAATATGTCCTCAAGCCCGGGAAACGGGACGAGCTCTTGTCCTTTGTGATGGACAATGTTGAAAACACGAGGAAGGAGAACGGAAATCTAGCCTATTCCCACTATCCTTCGCTGGAGAACCCGGACGAGATGTTCGTTTTCGAGATGTGGCAGACGCTGAAGGATCTGGAAAACCACATCAACATGCCGGTCCAAATCTGAGCGCCGCTTCGTTGCCTAAAATGCTGGCCGGCATTGAGATGATCGCAAAGAAAGCTCACTACGACTGGTGACAGCCAGGCTGGCGCGCCTTGATGAGAGCTGACGAACGTCCAGAAACCAACTAGCCAGGTGCGGATTCCGTATAGCTCGAAGCAGTGCGCCCCGTACGCAAGGATGTAACCAAGGGCCTCGCGATCGAGAGGACCGGCCTGAAGTTCAAGAGACGCCCGGCCTTTGGTTCCAGCTTGCGCACTTCCATCAGAAGGCAAGCGATCACCATCGCGACCGGGCCGACAGCGGTGATCACGAATGCGGCTGGCCAACCCCATCTGTCCGCAATCACCTGGGCGACGAGAAGGACAGTCCTACGCCGAGCGAGAAACTCGACGTGTAAAGTGTCACGGCTCGAGACGTATCGCCGGGAGGCAAACTATCCGTCAGCGCCTTCAACCAGGGGCATCGCGTCAACGCCCGGCATCGTCATTGACGGAAAGGTGGTGCACGCGGGCGGTCTACCCAAGCCCGACGAGCTTGCGCACTGGCTGGCACCTTAGGACCGCCCAAACAGTATCTGCTGAACGCACAAAGATCGGACGCAACAAGGCACAAGGGGGCTTCTCAATCGATGAATACGCTCGAAAACTTCGCGACATAGATCGCGCGGGCGCCGTGCAGCGCAGCGCGACCGCAAGGAGTGAGAGATGCCCGCCTCGACGGCTGCGCGAAGCGCGGATCGCGCGAGCCGCCATTCGTTAACGCGAAGTAACCATCTTGCGCGGCGGAGCGGCGGCGAAACTTGCAATTCGGAAAAAGACCACGCCATATAGATCGTGCCGATCGCAATCCCTGCGAAGGCGGCCGTTGCCGGTGCGCTAACACCAAACAACGGCCTAACCACAACCGACTTTGAAGGAGTCGATCATGGCTAAGAGCCACTATAGTCGATTCGCCGTCCCCGTCCCCGTTCTCTGCGTACCCCGGCATTTCGGGCAGCCCAGAGACCATTCCCGTCAAGCCCGCGTACTTCCCGGCCATGCCGGCGATCGCGGCGTCGTCCATGCCCCGCCCTACGTCCTGAAGGATGGCGCGGTCATGTACATCGGCGAGAGCATGGATTGCTCGCGCCGGCTGCGGGATCACGGCGCCACCAACGCGACGCTGCGCAAGAGCGAACTCTTCCCCACCACCACCTCCATCGACTAGCTGGATCGCGAGGCCCTAGGCCGGCGATACCTTGGTGTCCCACGGACCGTCTGTTTCGCATCTGACATCCAAGGCAAGGCCGCGACCGCGTTTGTTACAGGCGGCATCGACCTTCGCCGAGGAACAGAATTCGTGATGGACGGTAGCGCCTCCGCCCCTCTTGCGGGTGGGGCTGCCGTGCGCGTCCAGGTCCGGCACCAGGCTTCTCGATCTCTCAACCGCAACAAGTGAGAGAACCAACATGACGCTTTTTTCTACCAACAGCTCGGTGCAGGCGGCCTGCACCAACGTCCATCGTCCGATGGGCGGCATCGACGGCTTGCGTGAGGTCCACGACGACGTCGGTCGCCTCACCGTGTCCGCCTTCCCGGTCGCGATGGTGAAGGACATGTCGATGGCGCGCGCCGCCGTGCCGGCCTGCTACATCCTGGCCGACCACTGCACGGCCTATATCGGCGAGACCGGCAACGTCGGCCGCCGGCTCACCGACCACTCCCGCGACCAGAGCAAGTCCTTCACGCGGGAGGTCTACGTGGTCTCGGGCTACGAGGCCGCCTGGTTCGACACCACGGCTGCCCTGTATCTGCAGTACCGCTTCACGAAGATCGCCGAGCAGGCGGGCCTGGTCGACATCATGAAGGGCGTCAACCCGCAGGTCCTGGAGTTGCCGTCCCATCGCCGGGCCTCGCTCGACATCTTCGTCGAGCACGCCGAGCGTCTGCTGTTCGACGCCGGCTGCCGTGTTCTGCGCTCGCCCTTCGCCAGCCAGCGCCGCCCGGTCGTCGAGGCCGACGCGGTCGGCGTCGACGACACCGGCCCGATGCAGATCGGCGTGGTGGCGACCCCGCCCGTCGGCAGCGAGCTCGAGCTCGCCTATGGCGATCTCTGGGCGCGCGGCTATCCGACGCCCGACGGCTTCGTGGTGATGGCGGGCTCCGAGGTCCGCAGCACGGTCAACCCGAGCGCGCCGCAGATCGTCGAGACGCGGCGCGACGAATTGATGGATGCGGAGGCGTTGGTGGCGATCCCCAGTGTGCAAGACCGTCGGCGCCTGTGCGTCGCCGTCTGCTTCCCCTCGCCTGCCATCGCGGCGAAGGTCGTGACCGGCGCGCACGTCGACTCCAGCAAGTGGCAGCCGCCGCGCTATCCGCGCCCGATCTTGATCACGGTGTAGGAGTTCACCGTGACTGAGGACACGAAGAAGGTGCCGGAGCGCGAGCTCCGGCACAGCTATCCCGACTATGCCGCCGCCTTCCCGCGCGCGAACGCTCAGAAGCCGATCGCCGCCACCAACATCGACAAAACGGCCTGCGGCATCAAGCGCCCGTCGCATCAGCACTGGCCGCTGAAGGCCGAGGATACGTCGCCCCTGCAGTGGTGGCGGACGTTGCCGTCGGATGCGTTTCGCGACGCCGAGCAACTGCTCCTGCTCGCAACGCTGGAGCGGGTCCGCGTGCTCCGCGGCGGCGACGATCTCACGGCGGCGCTGGGTGGCGACCCAGCCGCAGCCATCGATATGGCATTCTCCCTGATGCCGATCGAGACGTTCACGCTGGAGGTCGATATCGCGATGACAGCACTCGCGCGCTGTGCGATCGAGCGCAAATCGGCCGCTGCCCTCGTCATGGCCCAGATCATCGGGCTGACAAAATTCGACCACGGGCTCGCCATGGATCTGGCCGCCTCCTGGTACGCCCATGGCCGGCGCTATTCGACCGACCCTGGCAAGTTCAGCGAGGCCGGGACGCTACTGCTCGCGGCCATCCTGGAACGGCGGCACGGCGGAGGGGACGCATGAAGACCCGAGTGGTTTCGGGCCTGCACGCCGACGGGTCGCCGATCAACTCGGTCGCTGGCGGTGTCGACGTCGCGCAGGGCGAGCGGCGCTTTCACCTCAATGACCTGACCAGGGATGTCTGCGCGTGAGCAAGAATAAGCCCAGCAAGACCGGCGTCGGCACCGAGCCCGAGCCGGACGCCAAGAACGAGACGGAGGTGAACAGTTCCGCTGGCGATCGCGTGGACGACGTCTTCGACCTGCCCGTCGTCGATGAGGACACCGTCCTGACTGGCGCCGCCGCCGACGCCACCGATCTCGAGGAGAAACTCAAGGACCTGCCCAGGATCTTGCGGATCGCGCTTCTTATCGATCGAAGAAGCGGATATATCCACGATCGCCTCATCGCGGACATCGAAACGTTGTCCCCCGGCTTGGCGCTGACGGCGGCGTTCGCGACCACAGACGATCCGGCCACGGCGCTGGCCCTGGCCAAGGAACTTGATCGGCTTGCGGTCGCCGACGATATGCCGGAGCTCCGCCATATCGCAGACTGTGTCCGCCTGGTCAGCCTCCCGATTCAGAATGATCTGGCGGGTTCTGAAGACTATCGCCGCATCACTCAATCTCTCATGAATGCGCTCGCGAGGCTGCCGACTGACATCGATCCATCGCTCGGCGCCGAGATCGAGAGTTTCTGCATCGGCTGGGCCATGCTTCCCGCGCTGAAGCATCGTCTGCCTCGTTACCGGCACCGTGACCAGACGGCCGCGAACCATGCCAGCTTTCTTGGCGATCAGGCAGCGACCCGTCGCGTCGAGGCCGCCGAGGCGACCATCTGGACCAAGATCGAGGCGAGAGCCGCGAGCCAAAGTGACAAGGCTGAAGACGCCGGTGACCAGCCCGCAGTTCGGGCCCATCAGTCGTCGGCGACGGGACCGAACCAATGCGTGGTCGCGAGCCTGTCCGAGAGGGAGATGAAGGCGCCGCGAGTCAAAGAAGTGCTGGCGCAGTACGATGGCGTAATCAATAAGGCGCTCCCGCTGATCGTGCCGCCGCCGCTCGAGGAGGTCCGCAAGGCACTCCAGTTCGAATTTCCCTACGCGCAAAACGTCATCGACACCGTGCTTGGCGATCTCATCGGTAGGCCAACCGTCCGGCTCGTTCCAACCCTGATCGTCGCCGAACCCGGCGCCGGCAAGACCCTCATCGCCCGCCGCATAGCCGAGCTTCTGCAAGTATTTTGCTGGCGCACCGATTCTGCGCGAACTGACAGTACTGTTTTCGGGGGCACCGACCGCCGCTGGAACTCTGCCGAGCCGTGCCATCCCTTCCTCGCCATCGTACGAGCTGGCCATGCCAATCCGATGATCCTTTTGGACGAGTTGGATAAGGCGGGCGGCCCAGGTTCAGGCACGAGTGTCCCCTCCAACGGAGGAGGGCGGCTCTGGGACTGCTTGTTGGGCCTCGTAGAATCTGAGTCCAGCCAACGCTACCCCGACCCCCTTCTTCAAACGAACGTCAACTGCGCCCACATCAGCTACTTGGCCACCGTCAACAGCGTGGCCGGTCTGCCCAGCCCCTTGCTTGACCGCTTCCGGATCATCCACATGGAGCGGCCCTCGCGCGATCATTTGGAGGCCTTGTTGCCGGCCATTGTCGCCGATCTCGCCCGCGAGCGCGGTCTCGACGCCAAGTGGATTCCCATGCTCGATGGCGTTGAGCATGCCGCCGTTGCCTCGGCGTGGCCAGGCGGCTCCGTCCGGACCTTGCGGCGGCTGGTCGAGGTCATCCTGCGCGATCGCGATGCTCGCGCGACCCGAAATTGATCGAGCGGCCCACCATGTACAAAGCATCAAACACCTCATTCGGTCTCACTTGGAAGCGACCGCAGAATCCTCCAGTCAAGGTTGCGCCCGAGATGCCGATCCCGCATGAGATTGATGTCGAAACCGTGATGGCATGCACGCTTGGGGCCACCGGCAACTACAAGATCCTGCGCCGTCTCGTTGCGCGGCGTGCTCGGCCCAGTGCTCTGGCGACCATGTTGGGTTGATCATCGACTGGGAAACGACGGGCCTCGACACCTCGCGCAACGAAGTGCTGAAGATCGCCGCCGTCAAGTTCGGCTGTACCGACGACCGCGTCCCGACCGTCATCATACCTTCCAGGCATCCAGCAGCCGTCTACACGATCGAGCCCGCCATCACGGACTCAATGGTCGACAGCCACCAACTTGGCCAAATCCCCCGCTTGATCAGTTCCACGATTAACGACGCATCCACGCCTGATGCGATGAGAGGTTGGGCGGTTTCGAGCAAAACCTCGCTCGAAACGATGGGCAGGATGGGCGAACGCAGCTTCTTGCTGTCCTTCTGGTCGGCGACGATGCCTGCGCCACCCCGTAGACGGCGCTCTTCGCGTCCTCATCGATGGGGACTTCGACTACATATTGCTCCAATCGCCATGTCGCATTCGCGCGGAATGGCAGCATCTCAAGATACGGCGCCTTTCGCAGCAGGAGATGCACATCCGCTTCGCCTGAGCGATCAGGGAGAATTCGATCAAGTAGGTGCCGACGAGCCTCCCGAGAACTCGGAGCGCGAAGACGAATTGCTGGCCTTGTCGACGCCGAAGCTGCCAAGTTCGATGACGATCCCCATGGAGCCTTCGCGTCGGATGATGAAGCGGCTTCGTACGCGGCCTAGCGCGCGCGTCGCGCGGCTCCGAACTTCATTGCGACATTGTCGACGCGCTTGGCTCGGCGGCCGCCGACGCGCCGTTCAGGCCGCCGGCCGGTTCGTGTTGCGACGCGAACGGGCACGCGGGCGGCGGACCGGATATCCGCACTCGGGATCCTGCGCGATGAGGAGGGGGTCGACCGCCGACCGCCACTTCGAGATCGCCTTCATGGCGCTCCCGTTGGCGCGCTTTCCACGCCCCTGCCGCACGACTTCGTCTCGCACCCACTTGAAGAAACGCTGCGCTGTCTCGCAGTTTTCCGCGTAGGCGCCGCCCACCACTCCCGCGAAAGTCTCCAACATGATGTATTCGACAACCGCAGGGTCGAAGCTCAGGGCCACCTCGGTCAGCCGCCGCAGAGCGGAGGGACTCATGCGGTCGGCGGACGCGATCAACTTGTCGATGAACGCGCGATGATCGCGACGCCAATCGCGCCACAAGCCATCGTCGTAAGCCTTCGAAAACCGCTTTCTCGGCAACGAGTCCACGTAGATCTGGTCGAGCTCGATGCTGTGGGACAGCCCCTCGAGAAACGTCTTGATATCTGCCGTCGAAAGCGTTTTGGTAGACATATACTCTCTCCTGTTGTATATTCATAAGGCTCCGACACAGACGCCGAAGACCAGGCATCAAGGATAAGGCTTGGGGAGCAAGCAGCTCAAATGCGGTCGGGAAGCTAAGGAACGTTAGCTTCCCAGAGACGAGCTTTTCCACACGTTAATTTTTGGTCTTGATGATCATGCTGTCGGTCCTCGGAAGGACTGTCAATCGGCGGTCAAACGACGTGGCGCATCGTGCGCTTGAGCGTGCGGGTCATGCATTCTGGCAAAAATGCGACCTAATAATTGGAATGACAGCTCGCATGGAAAGCTGCATGACGATCAGCGCGCCGCGCACGCGGAGATCGCGTTGATCGTTTCGCGCGCCTTGCCGAAGGGCCCCGAGACGTTCGATCTCGTCGACAACGTCTAGGCCGCAGAGCGCCATTTGCTATCCTCTGACCTTTGTCTTTGCGCCAGTCGCTCATTGACCTCGACGGCAGGCGACAACCGCGAGAAGGTCAGCGGGCGAAGAATGGAAATAGAGATGGTGTATGCTTACCTGACCGCCCCACGCTTCCGGCACGGCACGACGCGATCGTCGACGATTCTGTTCCGGGATAGGTATTCAACGCGCCCGGATAGCCGGAGCATTCGTTCAATCGAGATCCATCACACGAGATTACGCGAGGGATCGGGCCTTGATGCATTGAGAACGCTTGCCCACAGGAGGAACCTATATGACGACGACAGCTTTGGACAGGATCGATATCAAGATCCTGAACGAACGCAGCAGAACACCAGCTTGACCAACGTAGAGCTCGCATCCTGCTTCAATCTCTCTCCACCCCCTCCCTCTCTCGAGTGCGCACGAGAAGAAATTGGGGGTCATTGACTCTACAATTGCGGCGCTGGACCCGGCAGTTCTCGGTATCGGCGTCTCACTGCCTTTCGACAGGTTAAGCTTGAAAAGCAGGCCCAACCATCCATCGACAGCTTTACGCGCACGATAGATCTCCTGAGTGAGGTGATGGAGTGCTACTTGGGGGATAGCGATTATCTCTTTCGAGTCATGCTCATCGTGAACAAGCTCTCACGTCCCTTCGGTGTTTCCAGCACTCGATCAAGCCTCACGTTGGAGCGACTTCCCACAAGACGGTGCTCCTACCGACGCAAACGGTCCCGTTCAGACCAAGTCGGGCAACTTGGCTTCCAGGCGCACCGAAGACCCGCCAAACCCGATACGCGGGGTCAGAAATGACGGTCTAGATCGTCTGCGGTCACGGTGGCAATCCGCCAACCAACGTACGCCAAGCGCACCGGGAAGCAGCTGATCACGGCTAAAGAGCGTCGCGGGATCGGACAAATCACTCGCTATTCGACTAAATGCCCGTCATTCCGCGGCATAGCGGTGCATTGAACGCCAAGGCGTCCAACTGAAATGATCACCTATTTTCCTGTCCAGACCGGCTTCCGCTTCTCGCTGAACGCCTTCAGTCCTTCCTTGGCGTCCTCGGTCATCGCGAGCAGCGCGATCTGGCTTTCGGTGTAGGCGATGCTCTCGTCGAACGACATCGAGGCGATGGCCCGCATGGCGTACTTTCCGCGGCGGATCGCGGTCGGGGACTTGTCGACGATGCGGCCAATCAGCCAGTCGACCTTGGCGTCGAGCTCGGCCGCGGGCACCACGTAGTTGAGCAGGCCCGCAGCCTGCGCAGCCTTGGCGTCGAACGGCTCGCCCGTCAGCGCCCATTCGTTGACGAGGCGCGGCGGCGCGATGCGCTGGAGCAGGCTCAGCACCTGCATCGGGAACACGCCGACCTTCACCTCCGGCAGACCGAACACGACGTGGTCGGCCGCGACCGCCATGTCGGTCATGCAGAGCAGGCCCATGCCGCCGGCCATGCAGAAGCCGCCGACCCGCGCGATCGCGGGCTTGGTGGCGTTCTGTGACAAACGTAACAGATCGGCATACTCGACATTTGGTTTGGAATGGTCCATCGCGAAAGCGGCGCCGGAATTCTGCAGATCGGCGCCCGCGCAGAACGCCCTGTCGCCCGCGCCCGTCAGCACGATGACGCGGACGTCCTTGTCGTCATGCGCGTCGCGATAGCCCTTGGTGATGCCGGCGATGACCTCGCCATTCAATGCGTTGCGTTTTTCCGGCCGGTTGATGGTAATCCAGAACGCCGGCCCGCGCTTCTCGGTGACGATTGCCGTGGTGTCGGTCATGGTCCGCTCGCTTCCTTGCCTTCTGTTTTGCAGCCATTTGCGGCAGGACGGGCGGCGCGCGCAAGGGCAATCTGCAACGCTGTGTCACCATAGCGTGTTGGCGCAAATTCGCTTGGCGATTGAATTACGGGTGACGGCCGCTATCCTGACCGGAGATTTTGATCACCAATGAGCCATTTCATGCGCGCCGCGATGATGTTGTTGCTGGCAGGACTGCTCGCATCGGGCGCGGGCTCCGCAAGCCGCGCCGCTGATGCCGCGAAACTCGCGCTGGTGATCGGCAATGCGAAATATCCCGACAACGAGTTCGTGCTGAACGACGTCGCCAACGACGCCCAGGACGTCGCTGAAGAATTGAAGCGCGAGGGCTTCGTCGTCGACCGGCAGAGCAATCTCACCGGCGACACCATGCGGCAGGTGCTGGATCGCTTCTATGCCCGCATCGAACGCGGCGCGGTGGCGCTGGTCTTCTTCGACGGCTTTGCCATCCAATCCAACCGGCAGACCTATTTGCTTCCCGTCGACGCGCAGATCTGGACCGAGCCGGACGTGGCGCGCGACGGCTTCAGCCTCGACGCCATGCTCGCCGAGATGAACACGCGCGGCGCCGCGATCAAGATCGCGCTGATCGACGCCTCGCGCCGCAACCCGTTCGAGCGACGCTTCCGCCGCTATTCGGCGGGCCTTGCGCCGGCCATCGCGCCGAGCAATTCGCTCGTGCTCTACTCCGCGGCGCTCGGCGCAGTCGCGGCCGGCGGTAAGACCGATCACGGCCTGTTCGTCGCCGAGCTGCTTCGCGAGATGCGCGCGCCGAACATCAGCGCCGAGCAGGCCCTGACCAACACCAAGAACGGCGTGGTCGCCGCGACCAAGCGGGAACAGGTGCCCTGGCTGTCGTCCTCGCTGACCACGGAATTCTCGTTCGCAGGTTCGGTGCCCCAGCCGTCCGACAACAAGGCCGATCCGACCGCGACGAAGCCCGAGCCTCAGAAACCTGAGCCGCAGAAGCCGGTCTGCGAAGCGCCCCAGGCAGAGCCTCCCCCGAGCGCCGACGATCTCGCCAGGGATCCGGTCATCGCCGATCTCAGTCGCAAGATCGCGGCGAACGCAAATGACATCGTCTCGCGCTACAAGCGCGGCCAGGTCTATGCGATCAAGCGCGCCTACGGGCTCGCCACGCAGGATTTCGACCTCGTGATCCGCAGGAATCCCGGGGATGCCGAGGCGCTCAACAACCGCTGCTGGACGCGCGCCGCAACCGGCGACCTGCAGGGCGCGCTCGGCGACTGCAATCTGGCGCTGCAGATCAATCCCGGATTGAGCGATGCGCTCGACAGCCGCGGGCTCGTCAACCTCAAGCTCGGCCGGACCAACGAGGCGATCAAGGACTACACCGACGCGATCCAGCGCAACCCGCGCTCGTCATCGTCGCTGTTCGGCCGGGGCATCGCCGCCCGCAAGAGCGGCGGTGACGGCGCCACCGATATCGCGCAGGCGAAGTCCATGAACCCGAACATCGCGAAGGAGTTCGCAGGCTACGGCGTCACGGAGTGCGTGCCCTAAACCGTCCCGGCCTTCCTGATCCAGACCTTGTTGTCGTGGAATGCGGCCCCGCCGATCGGCGCGACGGTTTCGGCGCCCGTCAGCATGTTGATGCCGCGGCCGCCGATATGGTTCTTGTTGGGATGAACGGACTCCGCGATCAGCACGCCGCGCCGCACGCCGTCGAACAGCGTCGCGATCAGCGTGGTTTCGCCGCGGGTGTTGCCCAGCGTCACCGCATCGCCGTCGGCAATGTCGAGCGCGGCGGCATCCAGGGGATGGATCATCACGCTCGCCTTGCCTTCGCGTGCCTGCGAGGACGGCGTCTCGTTGAAGGTGGTGTTGAGGAAGCTGCGCGAGGGGCTGGTCGCGAGCCGGAACGGATGAGCCTGATCAATTTGCTCGATCACCGCCCAATGGTCCGGCAAGGACGGCATCTTGTCGACATCGCCCATCGTCACGCCGAACGGCGGATGCGCCCAATCGGCCCTGAAGTGGAATTTCCCGTCGGCATGGGCGAAGCCGTCGAGATAGTGGGATGTGCGGAAGTCCGGTTGCAGGTCGCGCCAGATGTCGGCTTCGAGGCCGCCGATGTCGCCGTGATTGCTCAACTTCAGCGTCGCATCGATCAATTCGCGCGGCGTCATCTCGAAACCCGGGTGCTTTGCGCCAAGCCGCGGCGCGAGCCCCTGCAGGACCTCGTGGTTGGAACGGCATTCGCCGGGCGCATCGATCAGCTTCGGCCCGACCGAGATGTGCTGGTGTCCACCGCCGTAATAGAGGTCGTCATGCTCCATGAACATGGTCGCGGGCAGCACGATGTCGGCCATCTCGGCCGTCTCGGTCATGAACTGCTCGTGCACGGCGACGAACAGATCCTCGCGCGCAAAGCCCTGCCGCACCAGCGCCTGCTCCGGCGCCACCGTCATCGGATTGGTGTTCTGGATCAGCATCGCCTTGACCGGCCCCTTGCCGTGCAAGGCCTCGGCATCGCCGGTGAGGATACGGCCGATCTTCGACTGGTCGAGCGCGCGAATGCCCGGGTCGATGGCGTCGTGGCCCTCGATGATGGATTCGTTGAAATGCCACAGCGCGTAATTGTTGAAGAAGGCGCCGCCGCCTTCATATTGCCAGGCGCCCGTCACCGCGGGAATGCAATTGGCCGCGTGCATCTGGGTGGCACCATTGCGGCTGCGCGTAAAACCGTAGCCAAAGCGGAAGAAGGTGCGCTTGGTCTCGCCCACCGCTTTCGCGAAGGCTTCGATCTCCGCCACCGGCACGCCGCAAATCGCGGACGCCCATTCTGGTGTGCGCGTCTTCAGATGCGCCTCGAGCTCGGCAGGGCAGTCGGTGTATTTGTCCATATAGGCGCGGTCGGCATGGCCGTCGCGGAACAGGACATGCATGACGCCGCAGGCAAACGCGCCGTCGGTGCCGGGCCGCAGGATGATCTTGATGTCAGCCTGCTTCATGGTGTCGTTGTCGTAGATGTCGACCGCCGCGATTCTGGCGCCGCGCTCCTTGCGCGCACGGGAGGCGTGCGTCATCACGTTGACCTGGGTGTTGACGGGATTGGTGCCCCAGATCACGACGAGATCGGACTGCGCCATCTCGCGCGGATCGGCGCCGGCGATCTTGCCGGTGCCAATGGCGAAGCCGATGCGCGCAACGTTGGCACAGATGGTCTGATAGAAGCGCGAATATCTCTTTACGTGCGTGAGGCGGTTGAGCCCGTCGCGCATCACAAGACCCATCGTGCCGGCGTAGTAATAGGGCCAGATCGATTCCGCGCCGAACTCGTGCTCGGCCGCGTTGAAGCGATGCCCGATCTCGTCCAGTGCCTCGTCCCAGGAAATCCGCGCGAACTGGCCGGAGCCTTTCGGACCCGTGCGGCGCATCGGGTACGTCACCCGCTCGGGGTGATGAATGCGCTCGGCGTAGCGGGCGACCTTGGCGCAGACGACGCCGGCCGTGTAGGTCTGCTTTTTCGAACCGCGGACACGGCCGATGCTGCGGCCCTCGACCACCTCGACATCGAGGGCACAGGCCGACGGGCAATCGTGCGGACAGGTCGAATGGCGAATTTCGATTTTGGCGTGCTGGTTCATGACCCAGTTGGTAACACCAAAATACCGGCCAGCCGAGGGCATTTATCCGGCAGCGCCCATGCGATTTGCTCAAGCCGCACGCGCCGGCAGTTCCTGCTGCGACCGCGAAAAGCGGCGCAGCCACACCGAAAACCGCCGGATATTCCCCTCCCGATTGGCCCTGTAAGGCGTCGACAGTTCGCATTCCCCGCCGCTACAGTACCAGGCAACAAGAACGACATCAGGGAGGTGGGCATGGCTGCCCGAAGCTTCATGCTGGCGCTGGCTGCCGGCCTGCTCGCCGTCGTCCCGACTGCCCCCTCATTCGCCCAGGATTATCCCACCCGGGCGGTCCGGATCGTCGTGCCATTCGGCGCCGGCGGGCCGGCTGACGTCGCGGCTCGGCTGATCGGCAATGTGCTGCAGGAAAGCTTCGGCCAGCCCTTCGTGGTCGAGAACCGCACGGGCGCCGGCGGCGTCATCGGCACGATCGAGGCGGCGAAGTCGCCGGCCGACGGCTACACGCTGCTGATGATGTCCAACACCCAGACCGCCAATGAATCGCTGCTGACGCCGGACAAGCGCAAATACGAATTGATGCGCGACCTCGCGCCGATCGCGCCGGTGAACTATTCCGATCTCGTCATCGTGGTGAACCCGCAAGTTCCGGCAAAGACGCTGGCCGAGTTCATCGCACTCGCCAAGGCGCAGCCGGGCAAGCTGAACTACGCCTCCTCCGGGCAGGGCACGCCCTACCATATGGCCGGCGAGCTGTTCAAAGCCATGGCCGGCATCGACGTCGTCCATGTGCCCTATCGCAACAGCGGTGAGGCCCGCAGCGGCGTGATCGGGGGACAGGTTCAGATGATGATCGACGCGGTGCCGGCGATGGCGCCGAACGTCGCCGAGAACCAGGTGCGCGCGCTCGCCACCACGGGCAAGCAACGCTCGGCCGTGCTGCCGAATGTGCCGACCGCGATCGAAGCGGGCGTTCCCGGCTATGAGGCGACGATCTGGCTCGGCCTGATGGCACCGGCGGGCACGCCGAAGCCCATCATCGACAAGCTCAATGCAGCCGTTGCCGCGATGGTGAAGCGGCCGGACATCGTAAAACTCTGGACGGAACAAGGCGCCGTGCCCATGTCGATGACACCCGAGCAGTTCGACAAATTCCTGCGCGGCGACATCGAGAAATGGGCCGACGTGGTCAAGAAATTCGACAAGTCCTGAGGCCGCAGAGCGATCATGCCGACCATTCAATTCCGCCTCAACGGTGCGGCAACGGCCGTCGATGCCGACCCCGACCAGACTCTGCTCGATGTGCTGCGCAGCCGGCTCGGCCTCACCAGTGCGCATTTCGGCTGCGGCGCTGGCGAGTGCGGCGCCTGCGACGTGATGGTAGGAGATCGCGCGATGGCCTCCTGCGACATGCCGTTGTGGTCGGTCGTGGACAAGGATGTCGTCACGGTAGAGGGCCTCGGCACGGCAGAGCAACCGCATCCGCTGCAGCGCGCCTTCATCTCGGAACAGGCGATGCAGTGCGGCTATTGCGTCTCCGGGATCCTCGTCAGCGCAGCGGCGTTGCTGAAGCGAAATCCGTCACCGACGGAGGCCGAGGTCAGAGAAGCACTGGATCGCAATCTGTGCCGGTGCGGATCGCACAACCGCATGGTCCGCGCCGTGCTGCGTGCGGCGGCGGAGATGGCGGCGTCATGAGCATGCCATCCCCTGCCCCGAAACTGCCGGTCAGCCTTGCGGCCAATCCAAAATTATCGTCATGGGTGCGGTTCACCGATGACGGCCGCGTGGCGATCTCGCCCGGCAAGGTCGAGATCGGTCAAGGCATCGTCACGGCGCTGGCGCAGATCGCGGCGGACGAACTCGATGTCGATATCGGCAGGATCGAGATGATCCGCGCCTCGACAGCGAGCAGCCCGAATGAAGGCGTCACCTCGGGCAGTCTGTCGATCCAGCAATCCGGCCGCGCGCTCCGCCATATCTGCGCCGAGGTGCGCCAGCGCTTCCTTCGCGCGGCATCGGAACGTCTCGGTGTGGACGCGTCGCAGCTCGATGTCGATGACGGCACCATCTTGGGACCCGGCAACGTCAGAACGAGCTATTGGGAGCTGGCCGGCGATGTCTCGCTCGACCACAACGCCACCGCCGAGTCGACCGCGAAGAGCATTGCCAAACGCGTTGTCGCCGGACAGTCGGTCCAGCGCATCGACATTCCCGACAAGGTGTTCGCGCGGCCGCGCTTCATCCACGACCTCGCACTGCCGGGACTGGCGCACGGTCGCGTGCTGCGGCCGGAGATGTCGGGCGCCAAATTGGTCGCCCTCGACGAGACCGCCGTGCGCGCGATCCCCGGCCGCGTTGCGATCGTCCGCGACGGCGGCTTTGCCGGCGTGGTCGCCGACACCGAGGCGGCGGCGGAAACGGCGCTCAAGGCCTTGCGCAAGAGCGCGAAATGGTCCGCGGGCGAGCCGCTGCCCGATGAAGACGATCTCGCGGGCTTCCTGAGGAGCCAGCCGGTCGAGACCACCGTCATCGACAGCAGGACGGCGGAACCGGCCCGCAAGCCCCTCCAGACCCTCCGCCGGCAATATACCCGCCCATACATCGCACATGCTTCGATCGCGCCCTCCTGTGCCGTGGCGCAATGGGACGGTGACCGCGTCCACGTCTGGACGCACAGCCAGGGTGTCTACCTGCTCCGCGCCGACCTCGCGATCGTGCTCAAGCTGCCGGCCGAGAGCATCATCGTCGAACACATGGAGGGCGCCGGTTGCTACGGACACAACGCCGCCGATGACGTCGCGCTCGATGCCGTGCTGCTGGCGAAAGCGGCCGGTGGCCGCCCGGTGCGGGTGCAGTGGTCGCGCCACGACGAGATGTCCCACGCGCCGTTTGGTGCGGCCATGGCCATCGACATCGAGGCCGATCTCGACGCCGACAACGAGGTCATCGGCTGGCGCCATGATATCTGGAGCAACGGTCATGCGGCGCGGCCGGGACGCGCGGCGCAGCCGGCACTGCTTGCGGCGAGCGAGATCACAAATCCCTACCCGCGCATGATCTCGACCAACCCGCCGGCGGCCAATGGCGGCGGCGCCGACCGCAACTCCGTTCCGCTCTATGATTTTCCCGGCTGGACGATCACCAGCCACCGGCTGCTGACCATGCCGGTGCGGACCTCGGCGCTGCGGACGCTGGGCGGACAAGGCAACGTCTTCGCCATCGAGTCCCTGCTCGACGAGATCGCCGCCTTGCGTGGCGAAGATCAGATCGCATTTCGCTTGCGGCATCTGCGCGACGAACGGGCGCGCGATGTCGTCAGCGCCGCGGCGCGCCGTGCCGGTTGGAAACCGCAAAAACGGCCCGGCATTGGTCACGGCGTCGGCTTTGCCCGCTACAAGAACATGGGTGCCTATTGCGCGGCGATTGCCGAGATCGAGGGCGCCGACGACATCCGCGTGAAGCGGCTGACGCTTGCCGTCGATGTCGGCGAGGCCGTCAATCCGGACGGCGTCATCAACCAGATCGAGGGTGGCGCAATCCAGGCCACCAGCTGGGTTTTGAAGGAGCGCGTCCGGTTCGACCGGACCCGCATCACCTCGACCTCCTGGACGGACTATCCGATCCTGACCTTCAGCGAGGTCCCGGCGGTGGACGTCGAGGTGATTCAGCGGCCGGAAATCGAGCCGGTCGGCGCCGGCGAAGCCGCGCACGGCCCGGTGACGGCGGCAATCGCCAATGCAGTTTACGATTGTCTCGGCGTGCGCGTGCGCGACCTGCCGATCACGCGCGACAGGATCATTGCAGCCATGGAGCGTGCATCTTGACGACACTGAACATCCTGAGCGGCGGCGCGGCGCAAGGCCTGGTGCGCGGCCTCGCCGAGGCCTTCAAGGCGCAGACCGGGTTCGGCATCGACGGCGAGTTCGGTGCGGTCGGCATCATGGCGGACAAGCTGCGCGCGGGAACGGCTGCCGATCTCGTGATCCTGACACAGGCTCTCCTCGCGAAACTTGCCGAGGAGAAGCTCGTTGTCCCGTCCTCGATCACGGATGTCGGCCGGGTCGAGACCGCCCTGGCAGTCCGCAGCCGCGATCCCAAGGTGACGGTGAGGACCGAAGCCGATTTGCGAGACGTGTTGCGCAGTGCCGACGCGATCTACGTCCCCGACACCAAGGCCTCGACCGCAGGGCAGCACGTTGCAAAAGTGCTGGACCGTTTGGGCATCGCCTATGAGGTCGCCTCGCGCCTCAAGATCTTTCCGAACGGCGCGACGGCGATGCGGGAGCTGGCGAATTCGACTGCGTCGCGGCCGATTGGCTGCACACAGGCGACCGAGATCATCGCGACCGACGGCCTCGTGCTCTCGGGATCGCTGCCGCCGGGATCCGAACTCGTGACGATGTACACCGCCGGCGTGGCCACGCGGGCCGGACATCCGACGGAGGCCGCCGCGCTGATCGCGCTGCTGACTGGCGCAGATCACAGAGAGCTGCGCCAGAGTGCGGGCTTCGTCGGCTAGACGGCCGCCTATTTGTGCAGCTGGGTGAGACCGGTCGGCGGACCGTCGACGGCGGTCCAGCCGCCGTCCACGAACAGCGTGCTGCCGCTGACATAGCTTGCGGCGTCCGAAGCGAGATAGGCGACCGCGGTCGCGACCTCGTCGGCGCTGCTCCAACGGTTGAACACGGTGTGGCCGGCATAGAGATTGTAGATGTCGGGCCGCTGCTTGAACGGACCGGTCAGCGCGGTCTCGGCGATGCTCGGCGCGATGGCGTTGACGCGGACGCCGGCATGGCCGACCTCGGAGGCGAAGCCCTTCACCAGGAGGCCGATCGCCGCCTTGGTCGAGCCGTAGACGCCGAGGCCCGGCTCGATGGTCACGGCGCGCACCGAGGAGCAGGCAATGATGCTGCCGCCCTTCTGCGCCACCATGATGCGGCCGAAGGCCTGGAAGAAAAAGACGGTGCCCTTGACGTTGAGACTCAGGACGCGATCGAGATCCTCCTCGGTGTAGTCGAGGATGGTCTTGCGGATGTTGAGGCCGGGCGTCGTCACGGCGATGTCGAGCCGTGAAAACTTCTGCATCACCGTCTTGGCGAGCGCGTTGACGTCCGCGGCGCTCGCGGCGTCGCAGCTCGCGGCTTCGGCCCAGCCGCCCTTGTCGCGAATGCCGGCGGCGGTTGCCTCTGCGGCGTCAAGCGCGCGATCGGCGCAGACGACACGGGCCCCGAGCCCGGCCAGCGCCTCGGCCGACGATTTGCCGATGCCTGATGCGGCGCCGAGCACCACGGCCGTCTTGCCGGTGAGATCGAAGAGCTTGCGATAGTCCGTCACTGATAGCTTCTCCCTGTAGCTGCTAGCCCTTGTAGCCCATCAGCAGGCGCGGCAGCCACAGCGAGAATGCGGGGACATAGGTCACAAACATCAGAGCTGCGATCAGCGCAGCGTAGAACGGCAGGATGGTGCGCATCACCGCGCCCACCGAGATGCCGCCGATGGCGCAGCCCACGAACTGCGTGGTTCCGACCGGGGGCGTGTTCAGCCCGAGGGCGCAGTTGATCAGCATCAGCATGCCGAACTGCACCGGATCCATGCCCGCCTTCATCGCGATCGGCAGGAAGATCGGCGTGCAGATCAGAATGGTCGCGGCCATGTCCATGAAGGTGCCGAGCACGAACAGGATGACGTTGATCAGCAGGAAGATGATCCAGGGCTGCGAGGACACCTTGCTCATCAGGTCGCCGGCGAAGTCGGCAACTTCATAGAGCCCCATCAGATACTGGAACATGGTGGAGACGCCGATCAGCAACAGCACCACGCCGGTCGTCTTCACAGCCTTCGCCGCGGCCCGCAGAAAGTTCGGCAGCGTCATGGTGCGATAGATGAAGAACGTCAGCAGGATGGTGTAGGTCACCGCCACGGCTGCGGATTCCGTTGCCGTGAAGACGCCCGACAGGATGCCCGCCAGGATGATGCCGACGATCAGCAGGCCCGGCAGCGCGGCCGCGAAGGAGCGGAACACTTCGGCCCAGCCGGGGAATTTGCCGGCGGGATAACCGCGCTTCACCGCGACCGCATAGGCGGCGGTCAGCATGCAAACCATCAGCACGAGCGCCGGCAGGAGGCCTGCGGCGATCAGCGCGCCGATCGAGACCTTGCCGCCGGCGGCGAGAGCATAAATGATCATGTTGTGGCTGGTCGGCATCAAGGCCCCGACCAGCGAGGCATGGGTGGTGACGTTGACGGCGTAGTCGGTGTCGAACCCTTCCTTCTTCATCATGGGGATCATCACCGCGCCCATCGCCGACACGTCCGCCACGGGCGAGCCGGAGACGCCGCCGAACAGCGTGCAGGCGACGACGTTCGACATGCCGAGCCCGCCGCGGATGTGCCCGACGAGATTCTTGGCGAGCTGCACGATCTTGTCGGCGACGCCGCCATGCAGCATCAGCTCACCGCTGAAGACGAAGAACGGGATGGCCAGGAACGAGAAGATGTTCATCCCCGACATCATCTGCTGGAAGATGACGGCGACCGGCAGGCCCTCGTAGAGGATGGTGCAGATCGCCGAGAGGCCGATCGCGAAGGCGACGGGGACGCCGAGGATCAGGAAGCCGAAGAAGGTGGCGCCGAGGATGATCAGTTCCATGAGGGGACGACCTCTTCGCCGCGCAGGAGAGCAATGATGTGTTCGATGGAGAAGGAGACGATCAGGACGCCGGAGGCGATCAGCGGCACGTAGCGGATCACCTCAGGCAGTCCAAGATTGGGGATTTTTACGGTGCCGACCGACGCGCCGAGGATCCAGCCATTATAGGCCATCGCAATACCGAACATGGCGACCAGCACGTGGATCACGATCTCGATCTTCTCGCGCGCATGATCCGGGAGCATCACCAGCAGACTGTCCATGCCGATATGTCCGGCATCGCGCACGCCGACGGCGGCGCCGATCAACGTGACATAGAGGATCAGCACCAGCGCAAGGTTCTCGGTCCAGGTCGGGCTGGAATTGAGCACATAACGCCCGAACACCTGATAGAAAACGATGGTGACGATGACGAGCAGCCCCGTCACGGACAGATACATGCCGAGGCGCGCGACAGGTGCATTGATCCGTGACAGCAAGCCGGTCGACGGGCGTGCGGTGACCGCATCATGCTCGTGATCTGCGACGTGTGGGTCCGTCATCCCGCGTCTCCCCTTGCGAGGGTCCGGCGTCACCCCACGGCGACGCCGGACCCGCCCCGATCTTCTTACTTGGTGTCCTGGATACGCTTGACGAGGCCCTGCAGCTTCTCGTCGCCGGCGAACTTCTGGTACACCGGCTTCATCGCGTCGACGAACTCCTGCTTGTTGGCGATCGTCACGACCTGAACGCCGGCCGCTTCGACGGTCTTGCGGGAGGCCTGCTCACGCTCGTCCCAGAGCTTGCGCATCACGGGCACGGATTCCTTGGCCGCCTTGCGGACCATGGCCTGGTCCTCCTTGCTCAGCGTGTCCCAGACCTTCTTCGACATCACGAGAACCTCGGGCGCGAGGGAGTGCTCGGTGATGTTGTAGAACTTGGCCGCCTCGAAATGGCGGGAAGACTCGTAGGACGGCCAGTTGTTCTCGGCCGCATCGACGAGGCCGGTCTTCAGCGCGGTATAGACCTCGCCATACGGCATCGGCGTCGGGTTGGCCCCCAAGCTCTGGATCATGCCGACCCACAAATCGGATTGCTGGACGCGAATCTTCAGGCCCTTGAGGTCGGCGAGCGATTTGACGGGTGCCTTGACGGTGTAGATGGATCGGGCGCCGCTGTCGTAATAGGCGAGCCCGACCAGGCCCGCAGGCTCCATGGCGGCCAGGATCTCATCGCCGATCGGCCCATCGAGCACGGCGCGCATGTGCTGGGTGTCGCGGAACACGAAGGGCAGACACAGGGCGATGGTCTCGGGCACGAAATTGTTGAGCGGCGATGCGTTGATCCGCATCATGTCGAGCGCGCCGATCTTGAGCTGCTCGATGGTGTCCTTCTCGGAGCCGAGGGCGCCGTTGGGAAACACCTTCACGCCGAGCTTGCCGCCGCTCGCCGTCGCGAGCTGCTTGCCCATGAACTTGACGGCTTCGACCGTCGGATAATCGGCGGGGTGGATGTCGGCGGAGCGGAAATCACGCGCGGTCGCCAGGGGCGCTGAGACCGCCAGTGCAACGGCTGTGATGATACCGGTGAGTGTCTTCATCTGGGCTTCCTCCGGGGTTGATTATGTCGTTGTCGGCAAGTGCTGCGAGCCGCCTTGGGTCGCTCCACCTCAGACGTGAAGTCAAGCGCCAATGTCGTCCCTAGGGCGGGCGGCATTCTCTGTCCAAGCCAAATCCGGCATCGATCGATGCAACACTTGCATCGATCAATTTCCGACGCAATTCGCATTATGGCGGGATGGCTGGCCGGCCGGCGTCGCCGGCACGTGACTTGACGGGTGCAATCGAGGCCCTGCAAGATGGCCGAAACAGCGGTCCATCGCGAAGGAATGTCCATGCCGCGGAAGCTGATCGATATCTCGGTGCCGCTCAGAAACGACGTGACGGCCGATCCGCCGGGCAACAATCCGACCATCCAGTATATCGATCACCAGCAGGGCCTGCCCCGCATGCTGCAGTTCTTCGACGGATTGAAAGCCCAGGATCTGCCGGACGGCCAGGGCTGGGCCGTCGAGCAGGTCTCGCTGTCGACCCACAACGGCACGCATCTCGATGCGCCCTGGCACTTCCACCCGACCATGAACCGCGGCGAACGGTCATGGACGATCGACGAGGTCCCACTGGAATGGTGCTTCCAGCCGGGCGTGAAGCTCGACTTCCGGCATCTGCCCGACGGCTATGTGGCGAGCGCCGACGACGTCGAGAAGGAGCTGAAGCGGATCGGGCACAAACTGTCGCCGCTCGAGATCGTCGTCGTCAACACCAACGCCGGCGCGAAATTCGGCAAGGCAGAATACGTCAATTCCGGCTGCGGCATGGGCTATGAAGCCACCATGTACCTGCTCGAACGCGGCGTGCGGCTGACCGGCACCGACGGCTGGAGCTGGGACGCGCCGTTCGTGTACACCGCGAAGAGATATGCCGAGACGAAGGATGCCGGCCTGATCTGGGAAGGCCACAAGGCGGGACGGCACATCGGCTATTGCCATCTCGAGAAGCTGCACAATCTCGACCAACTGCCCTCGACCGGGTTCAAGGTCTCATGCTTTCCGGTGAAGATCGAACGCGCCTCGGCGGGCTGGACCCGCGCGGTCGCCATCGTCGACGATCAGCTCTGAGGCATCACTCGCCGACGAGGCCGCTCTCGGCGAGTTCACGCAGCGCATCGGTGTCCAGCACGACGATGGCGCCGTGCTCGAGACGAACCCAGTTGCGGCCGGCCCAGGCGCGCAATTGCTTGTTGATGCTCTCCCGCGTCATCCCCACCATCTCGCTGATCTCCTGCTGCGTGATGGCGAGCGTGCCGCTGCCGGAATCGAACTTGCGCTCCTCGGTGAGACCGAGCAGCGCGCTCGCCAGCCGGCCCGGCAGATTCTGGAGGATCACCTGCTCGACCTGTTGGCTGGTCCAGCGCAGACGCGCGCAGAGCAGTTCGATGAACTTCATCGCCAGCGCCGGCTGGCTCTTCACGAACGGCAGAAAGTCCCGGCGATCGATGATGTAGAGCTCGCAATTGGTGTTGGCGGTGGCGTCGGCCGACCTGGGAGCGCCGTCGAGCACCGCGATCTCGCCAAAGATCTCTCCGGGACCGATCAGATTGAGAATGGCGTTCCGGCCATCCGGCGACGAGGAGGAGATCTTCACGGTCCCCGAGATCACCGCGAACAGATTGTTGCCGGGATCGCCCTTGGCGGCGATCGTCGCACCGCGCCTCACGCTGGTGTGCTTGGCGTAGCGGCAGAGTTGATCGAGCGCCTCCGGCTCCAGATCCGCGAAGATCGGATGCTTGCGCAGGACCGATAGTTTGTTGCCCGCCGACTGTCGGGGGTCGCCGGTCTTGTCCTGAGGCACGCCACTGGGCTCCTAAGACTGCGAGGCACTGAGGTTCCTGCGTAGTCAACGTTATCAGGCTTTTCAACCGGAAAGCACGCGCGCGTTTTAGGGCAAATGCCGCGAAAAAGCCGCGGTCTAGCTGGGGCCCGCATCCGAAGGATGCGCCGATGCGTTTTGATCGCTGCAGAGTTGCAGGCAGCGCAGCCGCGCTTGCGTTAACACGCTGGCGAGCAGCCGGGCCGGCCGGACGCGCCTCGGCCTGTTGGCAGGTCTGAGCGGACTACGAGCTCGGGAGCTTCAGCGCTTGGAATTCGGGTCGAGCCGGCCAGAGCTGGTTTGCCGGTCTGCCCAAGCCAGAGCTGCGGCGAATGCGACGAAGATCGCGACGACGACAATGGTCACCAGCAACGCATCAGCGGGCATCATGCTCCTCCCAGAGTGTTCGGGGCATTATTTGCTGCAGCCGGCCGACGTCATTGATCGAGATCAAAAATGGCAGGACGTCCCGGACGGACCGTCAAGCTGCGGCCAGCGCCTCGGCGCGCGCGGGATCGAGCAGGCTGATGCCGCCATGAATGATCTCGATCACGCCGTGACGTTCCAGCTTGGTGAAGGTGCGACTGACGGTTTCGATGGTCAGGCCGAGATAGTCGGCGATGTCCTGACGGCTCATCGGAAGCGGAACCGTGTCGGACAGGCCCCTGCGCGCGACCAGCCGGTCGCGCCAGCCGAGCAGGAAGGTTGCGACCTTCTCGTCGGCCGAGCGGCGGCCGAGCAACACCATATGGTCGCGTGCCTGGCTCAGCTCGCGAATGGCCAGCTCGTTGATTCGCCTGAGCAGGAGCGGCCGGTCTTCGATGAAACGGCCGAAAGGCGCTTTGGCGAACTGGCACACGGTCACCACGCCGATCGCATCGGCGGAAAAATTGTGCCGGCCGGATATGTTCATCCCCAGGAAATCGCCGGGCAAGGCGAAGCCGACGATCTGCCGCCGGCCGTCGGGCAGCAGCTTGTACAGCCGCATGACGCCCTCGAGGACGTTGTAGAACGAGGTCGTGATGTCCTCCTCGGAGAACACGGTCTCGCCCGCGTCAAAATGAACGCGGCGTCCGAGATGCTCGAACTCCCTGAGCTCGGCTGCATCCAGCGACGAACAAACCGCCGCTCCGCGCACGGCGCAATCGGCGCAGAAATGCCCGTTCGGCTCAATCGTGACCACGGAAGGCTTCATCCACCGCTCCTAGCGTCGGTCCAGCTCCGCCCCCCGGCAGAGTCCACCACGCGGCGGCATTTTACTGCACTGCGCCAAAGCCAATTGACTCAGATCAAATTTGGGTGGCATCCCCGTCTTATTCTGCTTCCAGAGTTCGACGGGATTTCTTCCATGCTGCAAGGCGCTTTGCGTCACGGCCTGATTGGGCTGCTTCTGATGACACCTGCGCTGGCGGCCCCGACCGCCGAACAGCGCGGCAAGGCCTTTGCAAGGGCCAATTGCGCGCGCTGCCACGCCATCGACCGCGCCTCGCGCAGCCCGCTCGAGGGCGCGCCCCCGTTGCGCACCCTGCATCGGCGTTACCCGATCGAGAGCCTTGGCGAGGCGCTGGCCGAAGGGATCTACACCGGTCACGCCGACATGCCGGCCTTCGAGCTCAGCCCGGACCAGATCCACGACCTTCTGTCCTACCTGAAGACGCTGGAATAGACGGCGTCACACCGCCTGCACGGTCCAGCCGATCAGCTCCTTGGCGATGCGGGCAAAGGCCGCATCGAAGGCGGCGACCGCAGCGGCCGGCTCGACCTTGTCGAGCTTCTCGCTGGTCTCGACCAGGCGCGAAGCAACCACCTTGCCGTTCTTGTCGACGATCCGCGCCGACAGTCCGATCTCGACCTTCGCCTCGCCCTCCGTGACGATGCGAAAGCGCCGGATGTCGATCAGGAGCTGGTAATCCGCCTGACCGAGGTCGGTGGTGCGTAGCGGGGCGTGGTCGATGTCGTAATTCTCAAAACTGTCGATCAGCCGCGCCTGCACCAATTTCGGAATGCTGTCGGCCCAGAGGAAGTCCGCAAAGCCCGGCCTGTCCCCGACGGGCGCGAACAGCATGCGCTGGGTCTGCAGCATTGCGACCGCGCTCGGCTCGGGGATGGCCAGCGACGCGGAGAGCGTCTTGCCGGCCGGCCCGAGGCTTTGCGGCGTGTGGAGGTCGTAGGTGACTTTCTGCGCGGGAGCGCCGCCCCCGGTCATCTTCTCGAGGCCCGCCAGAATGCCGTCGATCTTGCCGGTGTTGCGCGCGAGCCCGTCGGAGAACATCTTGAGATTGGCAATGGTGTCCTTCAGCGGGCCGGAATTATCCTCGAGCACCGTATCGACCCGCCGCAGCGCATCCCGCGCCGCCTGCGTCATGCTCTGGCCGGCGCCGGCCTCCGCGATCAGGGTCAGCGGCTCGCCGGATTTGGCGACGATCACGCCGCCCTCCAACGTCACCACCGGCACGCCGGTCAGGCCCTGGAATTCGAGGCCGACCTTGGTGTCGGAACGGACCGGCGTGGTGGTCGCAACCGAGATCGTCGCATTGACGAAGCGCGGGTTATCGGTCGCGAGCCCGAGCTGGGTCACCTCACCGACGCGGATGCCGTTGAACAGCACGCCGGCACCGACCAGGAGGCCTGGGACTGGCCCCTGGAATTGCACATGGTAGTTCGTGCGCGGGCCGATGCCGCCGGTGTTGTTCAGCCAGTAGACGAAGCCGAACACCGCAAGGATCGCGGCCAGCACGAAGCTGCCGATCAGCACGTAGGGAGCGCGGGTTTCCATGTCTCATCTCATCTCGTGTTGCAGCATCTGCGAGCGCTTGCCGTGGAAATAAGCGCGCACCCAGGGATGCTCGGATTGCAGCAATTCGCGCATCGGGCCGATCGCCACGATCTTGCCGTCGGCCAGCGCGGCGACGCGGTCGCAGACCGTGGTCAGGCTAGCCAGATCGTGCGTCACCATGAACACGGTCAGCCCCAGGGTCTTTTGCAGCGTCTTGATCAGCGCGTCGAAATCGCCTGCGGCGATCGGATCGAGGCCCGAGGTCGGCTCGTCCAGGAACAGGATCGGCGGATCGAGCGCGAGCGCACGCGCCAGCGCCACGCGCTTGGTCATGCCGCCGGACAGCTCCGCCGGATATTTGTCCGCGTCCTGGGCGCGCAAGCCGACCATTTCAAGCTTGGCGATCGCGATCTCGTCCATCAGCTCCTGCGACAGGACGAGGTTTTCGCGCAAGGGAAACTGGACGTTCTGGCGGACCGTCAGCGAGGAGAACAGCGCGCCCTGCTGGAACAGGATGCCCCAAATCGTGGCTGCGCCTCGACCGTGACCGCCGGTGGGTTGTCCCATGACTTCGATAGTCCCGCCCCGGCGCGGAATCAGGCCAATGATGGTTCGCATCAGGACCGACTTGCCGCCACCGGACGCCCCCACCAGCC
This sequence comes from Bradyrhizobium sp. WYCCWR 12699, assembly GCF_032144035.1. Lineage (NCBI taxonomy): Bacteria > Pseudomonadati > Pseudomonadota > Alphaproteobacteria > Hyphomicrobiales > Nitrobacteraceae > Bradyrhizobium > Bradyrhizobium sp. WYCCWR 12699. The sequence goes on along the minus strand of NZ_JAVTJN010000033.1, from coordinate 648,223 downwards.
CGAGGATCTCGCCGCGGCGGACGTCGAGCGACAGATGGTCGAGCACGGTCTGGCGGCCGAAGCCGACCACGAGGTCGCGGACGCGGATCGCGAACTGGTCTTGCGATGCGTCCATCATCACATTCCGATCGAGGCGAAGAAGATCGCGAACAGGCCGTCGAGCACGATCACCAGGAAGATCGACTTTACCACCGACGTCGTGGTCTGCCGCCCGAGCGACTCCGCGCTGCCCTTGACGCGCAATCCCTCGCTGCAGGCCACGATCCCGATCACCAGCGCCATGAACGGCGCCTTCAGGATGCCCACCTCGAAATGGGTGACGGAGATGGCCTCGTGCAGCCGCGCGATGTAGATCGCCGGGCCCATGTCGCCATAGAACTGCGCGACGAGGCCGCCGCCATAGAGCGCGGCGATCGATCCGATGAAGGTGAGGATGGGCAGCGCGATGACCAGGGCCGCGACGCGCGGCAGGATCAGGACCTCGACGGGATCGAGCCCCATGGTCGAGAGCGCATCGATCTCCTCGCGCATCTTCATCGAGCCGAGCTCGGCGGTATACGCGCTTCCCGACCGGCCGGCGACCATGATGGCGACGATCAGCACGCCGAGCTCACGCAGCACCAGGATGCCGACCATGTCGACAGTGTAGGACTCGGCGCCGAATCTGCGGAAATGGAAGAAGCCCTGCTGCGCGATGATGGCGCCGATCAGGAAGGTGATCAACGCCACGATGGGGATCGCCTGCCACCCGATGCGGTAGAGCTGATAGACCAGCGACGTCAGCCGCAGCGAACCCGGCCGACGCAGCACGCCGATGACGGCCATGAACAACGCGCCGAGCATCTGGAGGAAGATCGTGACGTCTTCACGCGCACTGAGCGTGGACTTGCCGAGATCCCCGAGCCTCGCCACGACCGGATTGGGCACAGCCGTCGGGGCCGGCGGGTGGCGGTTGACCTGCCGCACCTCGTCCATCAGCCCGCTGAACTGATCGGCGACGCCGACGAATTCGGCCGATCGTCCTGACGATGCGGCCCTGCGCGACAATTTCTCCAAGACCCAGGCGCCGAGCGTATCGAGCGCACTGACGCCCGACATGTCCAGGGTGACGACGCGCGATCGATCGACGTCCACTCCGACCGAGTGGGACAAGGTCTCGAGCGTCACCACATTCGCGGCGGTCCAGGGCCCTTCGGGGCGCAAGTTCAGCACGTCGCCGGACGGCGTCGCGAGCAACAGCGGTTCGTGGTTCACACTTCCACCTCATCGGGACAATTGGTCCGCAATTCAGACCGCATTTCTAGGCCAGCATATGGCGGCCGGCTTGACCTGTCTCAAGAGCAGAACAGCACTGCCGATTGACGCAAATCAAGCGCGAAGGCGCGGGCAGGTCCTAGGCTCGCTTTCGTTCAATGGGGATATCAGGTCCATGTTCGACAGTGACAGGATGAGTGAAGAACTGCACGCATTGAAGGTCGACGTCACGCGCTTGCTGAGCACCGCCGGCGAGGAGATGTTCGAGAGCTCGAAAGATCGCGCCGAGGCACTCGCCGATCAGATCAAGGCCGCGCTGACCGAGCTTGGAGAGACCGTCGACGAAGAGCAGGAGCAGCTCCAGGGCCTCATTGCGGACCGTCCGATCACGTCGCTCGCCTCGGCCTTCGCGCTCGGCGTGGTCGTCGGCTTCATGCTGAGGAGACACTAGGTGAATACCGAGAATGTGGTCAAACATTTGCGCGCGCTGTGGCGCACGGACAGGATCATCGCGGACATCAGGCTTCGCCATCTGCTGGTCGGCCTCGGCCTGCGCGCCTTTGCGGCCCTGATCGCGGCATTCGGGCTCCTGATGCTGGAGCTGTCGGCCTATTTCGCGCTGGTCCAGATCTGGAGTGCGATTGCCGCGGCGGCCATCCTCGGCGCCGTCAACTTTGCCATCGCGGCCGCTCTCTTCCTGATCGCCGGCCGCGCTCCGTCAGGCCGTGACATCGAGCTCGCCAGCGAGATCCACGACGCCTCTATCGAAGCCCTTCAGCTCGAGGCGCGCGCGCTCCAGGCCCAGGTGTCCGGCGCGGTGCATCATCCGCTCAGCACGATCGTGCCGGTGCTGGTGCCGCTGATCGCGATCATCGTGAAGAATTTGCGGTCGACGGCCAAGACGGCCGCCAAGTCCTCCGCCGCGGCAAGCTCGGCCGAAGCGCGCTCCTGAAGGGAGCCTCAGAGCTTCAGCTTGACGTCGCAGATGTCAGGCTCAGCCGGATCCGGCTTGACCTCGAAGCCGAGATTTCGGCACATTTCGAGCATCACGGTGTTCTCCTGGAGCACGTCGCCCGATATGACTTTCAGCCCTTCCGACTTGGCGTAGGTGATGATGAGCTGCATCAGCGCCCAGCCGAGCCCCCTGCCCTTGAGATCGGACCGCAGCAGGATCGCATACTCACCGCTCTCGTAGATCGAATCCGAGTGCAGCCGGACCACGCCGACCATCTCGCCGGTGGCCTCGTCGAATGCAATGAAGGCCATCGCGCGCGCATAGTCGAGCTGGGTTAGGCGCGCGATGAACTCGTGGGTGAACTCCTTCATCGGCGCGAAGAACCGCAGGCGAAGGTCGTGTGGCGTGACGTGACGCAGGAATTTATGGATGGTCGGCTCGTCCTCGGGACGCATGGGCCGCACGAAGATGCGCCAATCGTCCTTGAGCTTGAGGCGGCGCTCCCATTGCGAGGGATAGGCACGAACCGCGAAATTGGCCGGGCCGGAGCCGACAAACTTCCGTTGCGGCGAGCCGACCGCGACGCGGGCATCGACCGCGGTCACGCCGGTCTCGTCCGCCAGCAGCGGATTGATGTCGAACTCGTGGATTTCGGGAATGTCGGCGGCCATCTGCGCCAGCTTGACCAGCACCAGGGCCACAGCGTCCTCCTTGACCGCCGGCACGTCACGATAGGCCTTCAGCAACCGCGACACGCGCGTGCGGTCGATCAAATCGCGGGCGAGCTGCAAATCCAGCGGCGGCAGCGCAAGCGCCTTGTCGTTGATGATCTCCACCGCCGTGCCGCCACGGCCGAACACCACGACGGTGCCGAAAGTGGGATCGTCGGCGAGACCCAGGATCAGCTCGCGCGCCTTCGCCTTGACGACCATCGCCTGGACGATGACGCCGCCGATGCGGGCCTCGGGCCGCAGCTTTCTCGCCCGGGCGAGAATATCGGAGGTGGCCGCACGCACGGCCTCCGGCGTCGTCAGATTGAGCACGACGCCGCCGACGTCGGACTTGTGGACGATGTCCCGCGACATGATCTTCAAGACGACGGTCCCGCCCTGTGCGAAGATGTCCTTCGCATAGGTCACCGCCTGCTCGACATCGGCTGCCGCATAGGTCGGCACCATCGCAATGTCATAGGCTTCGAGCAGATGCTTGATCTCGACCGGCTCGAGCCATTGGCGGCCATCCGCGATCGCAGCAGTGACGATCTGCCTCGCCCCTCGCGCGTCCGGAACGAATGTGTCGGGCATCGCGGGGGGAACCTGACTCAGCTCCTCGACCACCTCGCGGTGCCGGACCAGATGCATGAAGCCGCGCACCGCGTCGTCCTCGGTCGGATAATTCGGCATACCGGCACCGGAAAGCGCCTGAATGATGCCCTGATCGGCCCCGACCCAGGAGGCCAGCACCGGCTTCGCCCATCGGCGGTGCTGTTCGCGATATTTGGCGACGAGCTCCGTCACGGTGGCGGCGATCTCGGCTGCCGAGGCGATCGCCGTTTGCACGTTGAGGACCAGGACCGCGTCATTGTCGCGATCAGCCAGCAATACCTCCAGCGCCGCCGCGTAGCGCGCGGCGTCGGCGTCGCCGACGATGTCGACGGGATTCGCACGGGACCAGGTCGGCGGCAGAGCCGCATCGAGCTTCTTGCGCGCCTCCGCCGAGATGGTCGCCGGAATCCCGCCGAGCTCGACCAGTCGGTCGACGGCGAGCACGCCGATGCCGCCACCATTGGTCAGGATGGCGAGGCGCTTTCCGGTTGGCGATTCGACGCGGCCGAGTGTCTCGGCGCAATCGAACAGCTCCCGCAAATCGGAGACCCGCAGCACGCCGGCGCGGCGGAACGCCGCGTCATAGACGGCGTCGGCTCCGGCAAGCGCGCCGGTATGCGTGGCAGCCGCCTTCGCACCCTGCGCCATGCGGCCGGACTTCACCACGACGACGGGCTTCACGCGCGCGGCGGCGCGTGCCGCCGACATGAACTTGCGCGCGTCCTTGATGGACTCGATGTAGAGCAGGATCGCGCGTGTCTTGTGATCCATCGCGAAATAGTCGAGCAGATCGGCAATATCGACGTCCATCTGATCGCCGATCGAGACGATGCCGGAGAAGCCGACGCCGCGCTGCGCCGCCCAGTCGACCATGCCGGCAGCGATCGCGCCCGACTGCGAGATCAGCGCGAGGCTACCCCCTCCCGGCATATGCGCTGCAAAGCTGGCATTCAGGCTGACGCCGGGCATCATGATGCCAAGACAATTCGGTCCAATCAGCCGCATGCCGTATTTGTGGGCCGCCGTGACGGCAGCCTCGTGCAGAGATCCCGGTCCGTGGCCGAGCCCGGCCGAAACGATCAAGGCGCCCGCCGAGCCGCGACGCCCGGCCTGGTCGATGATGCCGGGAATCTCACGCGCCGGCGCGGTGACGACCACGAGCTCGGGCACGAAGTCCAACCCGTCCAGACTTTTCACGGCCGCGATGCCGCCGATTTCGGCATGACGCGGATTGACGAGGCCGAACCGCCCCTTGAATTGGGCCTTGTGGATATTCTCCAGAACGGCGCGTCCCACGGAGACCGGACGGGCGCTCGCGCCGACGAGTGCGACTGAACGCGGCGCCAGCAGATTGCTCAGACGATAGGTTGACATGAAAGCAAATGCGCCCGGTCAGCGACGGTTTCGATGGTTGACGATCAGGACGGAAAAATAGTGAGCCTAGTGCGAGATCATAACCCAGCACGGTGGCTCGCCAATGACGGTCTTTGTCACACCGCCCCAGACGACCTCGTTCAGGCGCGAATGATGATAGGCGCCCATCACGATCGCATCCATCCCGTGGGAATTCACCCAGTTTCCCAGGACCTTGCCGATCGAGCTGCCGCGGCCTTTCGCCGTTTCGAACGAGGCGTGAACGCCGTGTTCCCTCAGATGATCGACCAGAGCCGTTCCGGATTGCACGATCGCGTCGGTCTTGTCATCCGCCACGGTCACCACGCGGACAGAGGCCGCCGCCTGCAGAACCGGCAGCGCGTCGCCGACCGCTCGCGCTGCACGCGCGGAGTGATCCCAGGCGATCATGACGTTCTCGAATTTGGACCGAAGGTTGCCTGCGAGATGTTCCGGACAGAGCAGAAGCGGCCGGCCGGATCCGAACAAGAAGGCTTCGACAATGCTCTCCGTTCGACTGTCGTGCGGCTTCACGGGAAGCAGCGTGAGATCGTGGAAACGGGCATACTCGGCGAAGACCGCCGCGATCTGATCGGCCGGCACCTTGCCCGCTCGGCTCTGGGCGCGAACATTGGCGCTGGATGTCGCATTGGTGAATGCGTTGAGGAGCTGCTGCATGTCGCTCGGCTCGCGCGAGCTGGCGGCCTCCGCGGCCTCGTGATCGCTGAGCAGCATCACCTTCGGCCGCTCGTACACCTCTTCCTCGAGCGCGAGCGCGGTGATCCTGGCGCCGAGATCGGCGGCAACAGTCACGCATTTCTCGATCGCAACCAGGGCCGGCCCACGCGGCTGACCGATAAGCGGCAGAAAGACGTCCTTGATGGGCATCGGGATTCTCCTTGGCCGCCACAATAGGCCGGCTTTGGTCGAGACGCTTGATCCTCGTCAAGCCAAGGGAACCCGGTTCGGTCGGTCGGGAACAGGCGTTGACCGACGTCAAGGACTGGCCACTCGACTATTCTATGGATAGTTCGATGGGAGCGCGGTTCGCCCTGGAGAGACCGATGCGTGCGATGGTGTTGCCGGCCCCACAAACGCGCCTCCAGATGGAGGAGCGGCCTGACCCGATCCCCGGCGAGGGGCAGCTCCGCGTGAAGATCAGCGCCTGCGGGGTATGCCGCACCGATCTTCACCTCGTCGACGCCGAGCTGCCCGACATTCGCTATCCGATCGTGCCCGGTCACGAGATTGTCGGTCGGGTCGATCTCGTGGGCCCGAATGTCACAACGCATACGCCCGGTGACCGCGTCGGCATCCCCTGGCTCGGCTTCACCTGCGGACATTGTCGCTTCTGCAAGGAGGGCAAGGAAAACCTGTGTAACGCACCAGAGTTCACCGGCTACACGCGCGACGGCGGCTACGCGACCCACACCATCGCCGACGCACGCTACGCCTTCCCGCTCGGTGAAGACGGCAACGACGGGGAGATTGCGCCTCTGCTCTGCGCGGGGCTGATCGGCTGGCGCTCACTGGTGCTGGCCGGCTCAGCCGAACGGCTCGGCCTCTATGGTTTCGGCGCGGCCGGCCACATCATTGCGCAAGTCGCGCGCTGGCAGGGACGATCCGTCCATGCGTTCACGCGACGCGGTGACGTCGCTGCGCAAGATCATGCGCGCCGTCTCGGCGCCGTTTGGGCAGGGGCATCAGACGAAGTGCCTGACGAGCCGCTTGACGCCGCCATCATCTTCGCACCATCAGGCGAGCTCGTTCCGGCTGCGCTGCGCGCCGTGCGCAAAGGCGGTCGCGTCGTATGCGCCGGTATCCACATGACCGACATTCCAAGCTTTCCGTACGATCTGCTCTGGCAGGAGCGGCAACTGGTCTCGGTCGCCAATCTCACCCGGCAGGACGGCCTCGATTTTCTCAAGATCGCTCCGCAAGCCGGCGTGCGCACCGAGACGACGGCATTTCCGCTTCATCAGGCCAATGAGGTTCTGACCATGCTGAGAGCCGGTCAGATTCTCGGCGCGGCCGTGCTGACGCCCTGACGGTGCTTTCGGATGCCTGACTCCATGACAGACGAAATGGCGGCCCAGGAGCGGATCTTCCGGACGCTGACCGGCCATCCCGGCGTGACGCGGATCGACACGCACGCAGCCTCGGTGTTCCTCGACGGGACGCGCGCGTTGAAGATCAAGCGCGCCGTCCGGTTTCCCTTCCTCGATTACTCGACGCTCGAGAAGCGCAAGGCGGCATGCGAGGAGGAGATCAGGATCAACCGGCCACTGGCGCCCCAGATCTATCATCGCGTCGTGGCGATCACGGAGGAGCCGGGCGGATCGGTGCAGGTCGGCGGCCCCGGCCGGCCGATCGAGTATGCGGTGGAGATGTCGCGCTTCGACGAGAGCCGGACTCTGGATCATCTGGCGACGGCCGGCCCGCTGGATGCCAAGCTCGCCTCGGCTGCTGCCGACGCGATCGTGGCTTCCCATGGCGCGGCGACTTGCGCCGACGGCGAAGCATGGATCTCGTCCATTCCCGCCTTGATCGACGGCAACAGCCACGGCCTGCAGGCCGGCGGCCATTTCAATGCGGGAGACATCGACAAGCTCAGCCAGGCTTCGCACGAGGCCTTTTTGCGCCTCCGTCCCCTGCTCAAAGAGCGCGGCCGCCAGGGTTTCGTGCGGCGCTGTCATGGCGACCTGCATCTGGCGAACATCGTGCTGATCGACGAGCTGCCCGTGCTGTTCGACGCCATCGAGTTCGACGCGCGGATGGCGACCGTGGACGTGCTCTACGATCTCGCATTCACGCTGATGGACCTGTTGCACCACGATCAGCCACGGGCGGCCAACATCGTCCTGAACCGCTATCTCGCCGCGACGTCCGCCGACAATCTCGACGCGCTCGCGGCGCTGCCGCTGTTCATGTCCATCCGCGCAGCGATCCGCGCCCAGGTCGCCCTGGCGCGGCTAAGGCCACCGCATTCCGATGACGCCGGCATTCTCGACCAGGCACGGCGCTATTTTGATCTTGCCAGGATGCTGATACATCCTGCTGCGCCGCGCCTGATTGCCGTGGCCGGATTGTCAGGCACCGGCAAGACGGTCTTGGCGCAAGCGCTTGCGCCCCTCGTCGCGCCGCCGCCAGGAGCCGTCGTGCTGCGCAGCGACCTCGTCCGAAAGCAGATGTTCGGGGTCGAGGACACCCACCGCCTGCCGCCGTCGGCCTACACGCCGGAGCATGCGGCGCACGTCTATGACACGCTGGTGCAGCTCGCCCGGCGGGTGCTGGCGCAAGGCCATTCGGCTGTTATCGACGGCGTGTTTGCCCGCGAGGACGAACGGGACGCGATCGCCGCACTGGCGCGCGAGCGCAACGTGCCGCTGCACGGCCTGTTTCTGGTCGCAGACCTCGCGACCCGGCAAAAGCGGATCGGAAGCCGGCGGGGCGACGCTTCCGATGCCACTCAAGAGGTTGCCGCGCAGCAGGAGCACTATAATATCGGCCATATCGGTTGGGCGACCATCGATGCATCCGGGACACCAGAGCAGACGCTCCAGACCTGCCGGAACGCGATCGCTGAAGGCAAACAGGGCAATCTGATTGGCGCGGGCAAAGATGGCGCGACCTAGCACGACCTCGACGACCGCTCGCATCACGCCGGCGGCGCGGCGCAATGCCCTGCCCGGCCGCCTCAGCCCCGGCATGGCCTGCGATACGGCGTTCCGAATCATCGCGCGCCGCCACCTCGCTTCCGTCCTCGCCCAGCATGACGGCACTTGCCGCGGCGATCCCGACGCGCTGCATCAGATCCGGATCGCGCTGACGCATCTGCGCACCGCCATCCGCTTCTTCTCGCCGATGGTCGACGACGCCCTGCGGCCACATGTCTGGGCCGAGCTGAAATGGCTGAACGGCCAGCTCGGCATGGTCCGGGACCTCGATGTGGCGATCGAGCGGGTCATCGCCGAAAGCGACGGCGAGCTTTCAGAGGTCGCCGAGCTGCAGCACTGGGACGAAAAGCGCGCCGAGAGCCACCGCCAGCTGGCGCGCGCATTGCAATCCGCGCGCTATCGCCGCCTTGTCGAGCAGACCTCCGCCTGGATCGAGAGCGGGCCCTGGTCGACCCGGCGCAGCAAGGAAGCCATCCGATTACGCCGCTGCACGCTCGCCGAACATGCGACGGAGCGGCTGACCGCGTGGGAGACGACGCTGCTCAAGAAAGCGCGCAAGCTCCGCAAGCTCGACGTCGAGAAACGCCACAAGCTGCGGCTCCTGAACAAGCGGATGACCTATTCGGTCGAGTCGCTGCAGGACCTGTTCGCCGATGAGGCGGCGGCCAAGCAAAAGTCCATCCTCAAGCAATTGCGCAAGGCACAGCGCTCCCTCGGACAATTGAACGACGATGCACGTGGACAAGCGCTGGCGGCATCGCTGAACGGCGCCGGCCTCGAGGCCGGCCGTCGTTTCCTCGACCGCAAGCGGGAGAAGAAATTGTTGCGGAAGGCCTCGACGGCCTACCGCAAACTCGACAAGACCAAGCCATTCCGCTCCTCGGACCTCGGGCCGAATTCCGAGCCGGAGACTTAGGTGTGGACGTAGTCCCCCGGCGCATCGGGCAATCCCGCGGCGTCTCCAATTCCGATCTGCGGCGGATCGCAGGGCGCGCCGGAGCGCGCCGCCAGCCATTCGGCCCATTCCGGCCACCACGATCCTTCAACGCGTGGAGCCAGCTTCAGCCACTCGTCCGCACCGACATAAGGCGCATCGGCAGCCTTGGTCAGCACCTGATAGAAGTGGCCGGGCTCATCGGGAGGCGCGACGACACCGGCATTGTGACCGCCGCTGGTCAACAGGAACGTCACGTCGGCATCGACCTGATAGTGGATCTTGTAGACGGATCGCCACGGCGCCACGTGATCGGCGAGCGTGCCGACTACGAACATCGGCGCGTGAATATCGGACAGCGAAACGCTCCGGCCGCCGACGTGATAACGCCCCTCGGCCAGATCATTGCCGAGGAACAGCTTTCGCAGATATTCCGAATGCATGCGATACGGTAATCGCGTGGCGTCCGCGTTCCAGGCCATCAAATCGTTCAATGGCGCGCCATCGCCCATCAGATAATCGTGCGACAGCCGCGACCAGATCAATTCGTTGGAGCGCAGCAGCTGGAAGGCCCCGGCCATCTGCGTCGTGTCGAGATAGCCGCGCTGCCACATCATGTCTTCGAGAAAGGCGACCTGGCTCTCATTGATGAACAGCGTCAGCTCTCCGGCCTCGGTGAAGTCGGTCTGGGCCGCAAGAAGAGTGACCGTGCCGAGGCGATGATCACCATCGCGCGCCATCGCGGCGGCGGCGATCGACAGTAACGTACCGCCCAGACAATAGCCGAGCGCATGGGTCTTCCGACCCGGCATGATCTTACCCATCACGTCCAGCGCCGCCATGACGCCCAGCCTGCGATAATCGTCGAAGGCGAGATTCCGATCCCTCGCATCCGGATTGCGCCAGGAGATCGCGAATACAGTGAAGCCTTGGCTGGTCAGATATTTGACCAGCGAGTTCTGCGGCGAGAGATCGAGAATGTAGTATTTCATGATCCAGGCCGGCACGATCAGGATCGGTTCGGGCCGGACCTGCGCGGTGGTTGGAGAGTACTGAATCAGCTCGATCAGCTCATTGCGATAGACCACCTTGCCGGGTGAAGCCGCCACCGTCTTGCCGACTATGAACTGCCCGTCATCCGCCAATCTCGAGCTGGTGAGCAGGCGCATCAGATCGCTGCACCAGTTCTGCCAGCCGAAGACGAAATTCTCCCCGCCGCTCTGGAACGCCTTCTCCAGCACCTTCGGATTGGTCGCCGCGAAATTCGAGGGCGCCAGCATATCGAGCATCTGACGCATCGAAAACTCGACGATGGCTTCATTGGCATGCGACACGCCGCGCACGCCAGTCGTGGCATCGTGCCACCACCGCTCGGTGAGCAAGAACCCCTGCGCGAGCAGATTGAACGGCGCGGTCTCCCATTGCGGTCCGCTGAAGCGGCGATCCCGTCCCTGCGGCTGGATCACCGACCAAGGCTTCTGCTCCGGCGATGCCGCATGCGCGGCGGCTTCTGCCAGCCGGCCGGCATCGCGCAGCATGTTGCGGGAAATCTCCATCTGGCGCTGCGGCGCAGCAGCGAGGTGCGTGCTCCAGTCGAGCCAAGCGAGCGACAGGGCCAGCGGCGAAATGCCGCCCGTGAACCGCGCCAGCATCGCGTGAAACGCGCGGTCGAGCGGATATGGCTCCGACGCAGGCAAAGGATCGGCGGCAGCCGGCATTTCCCCATGCTTTTCCGAACTCGCCGTCGAGGCTTCGGGACCAGCAGCGGGATTGACGGGAAGAGCCTGCACAACCGGCTCTTCGGTCCGTGGAAATATCTGCACGACGCTCATGGCTCAATGTTCCCGAAGGGTTCTGTTCGACGTCGGCGGCAGGATATGGCGAGGCCTCCCATACGCGTTGAGCTGCATCAAATCCCGGCGGGGATCACAATTGCTTCATCGGAGCGGGCGGGCTCCTCCCATTGACCTGAGTCAAGCCGCAGCCCGACGCCGGAGCTAGTTTTTGTCCATCGAAATTCGACAAGCCAGCGGAGTTGTCCATGCGCGCCCACCAGATCATGACCCGGTCGGTCATCTCGGTTACCCCTGACACCAGCATCGTCGAGGCGGCGAATATCATGCTGAAGCGGCATGTCAGCGGCCTCACGGTGGTCGACGAGACCGGCAAGCTGGTCGGTGTCGTCTCTGAAGGCGATTTCATCCGCCGCAGTGAGATCGGCACCGGGCGCAAGCGCGGACGCTGGCTGCGATTCATCCTGGGTCCGGGCAAATCCGCCAGCGATTTCGTCCATGAGCACGGCCGCAAGGTCTCGGAAGTGATGACCGACACGCCCGTCACCATCACGGAGGATACGGCGCTTGCGGAGATCGTCGACCTCATGGAGCGGAACAACGTCAAGCGGCTGCCGGTGGTGCGCGGCGACAAGGTCGTCGGCATCGTCTCGCGCGCCAATCTGCTGCAGGCGGTGGCGGGGCTGGCCCGCGAGGTGCCGGATCCGACGGCAGACGACGACCACATCCGTAGCCGCATCATCGAGACCATGGAGAAGAACGAGTGGTGCCCGTTCGGGCTGAACGTGATCGTCCGCGACGGTATCGTTCACCTCAGCGGGGTCATCACCGAAGAGCGCACGCGGCAGGCCGCGATGGTCGCCGCGGAGAACGTCGACGGCGTGAAGAAGGTGCACGACCATCTGTGCTGGGTCGACACCATGTCGGGCATCTATCTGAACTCGCCCGAGGATGACGAGCTCGCCAAGGCAAGCTGACAAGGCAAGCCGAGCCAGCGCGCCTCAGCCCGGAATGACGGCGGTGGCCTCGATCTCGACGCGCGCTGCCTTCTCCACGAGGCGCACCACCTGGACCAGCGCCATCGCTGGGTAATGTGCGCCGAGGATGGCACGGTAGATCTTGCCGAGTTCCTTCAGGTTGGACAGGTACTCGTCCATGTCGACGACGTACCAGGTCAGCCGCACGAGGTGCTCGGGCCGGGCACCAGCCTCATTCAGGATCGCGGCGATGTTGCTCAAGGTCTGATGAACCTGCGCGACAAAGCCGTCGGCGAGACACTCTTCAGCATCCCAGCCGATTACCCCGCCGGTGACGACGATGCGCCCTTCGGCGGCCATGCCATTGGCATAGCCCTTCGGCATCGGCCAGCCCGACGGCTGGAGCACCTGGACCCGCGCAGGGGTTTCATCCTCAGCCGCTGTCGGCAGTACCGCGAGTTGCGGGCCTTTCGGCGTCGTCACAGACAATTCTCCATCCTTCTCATTCCGCCGCGACGCCCGAGGACGTGGCGGCGGCCTGCGCCAGTTGCCGCAGGGCAAAGCGCTTCAGTTTTCCGGTCTCGGTCTTCGGCAGTTGCGCGACGAACTCGATGGCGCGCGGATATTTATACGGCGCGATCTCGCGTTTGACATGCTCCTGCAGCTCGGCCACGAGCTGTGCATCTGGTGTCACGCCGGACGCCGCGACGACATAGGCCTTCACGATCATGCCGCGCGCCTCGTCCGGGGCGCCGACCACGCCGCATTCGGCGACCGCCGGATGCGTGAGCAAGGCCGCCTCGACGTCTGTGCCCGCGATATTGTAGCCGGCCGACACGATCATGTCGTCGGAACGCGACTGGTACCAGAAATAGCCGTCGCTATCCATCAGATAGGTATCGCCGGTGATGTTCCAGCCGTTCTGGACATATTTGCGCTGGCGCTCGTCAGCGAGATAGCGGCAGCCGGTCGGCCCGCGCACCGCGAGCTTGCCCATCGTGCCCGGCGGCACGTCGCGGCCGTCGTCGTCCACGATCTTGGCCTCATAGCCCGGAACGGGCTTGCCCGTCGCACCCGGACGAATTTCATCTTCCGTCGCGCTGATGAAGATGTGCAGCAGCTCGGTCGAGCCGATGCCGTCCATCAACTTGATGCCGGTGGCCTTGAGCCAGGCGTCGAAGGTCGGCTTTGGCAACGTCTCGCCGGCGGAGACGCATTTGCGCAGCGAAGAGATGTCGCGGCCGGCGAGCTTGCCGATCATCGCGCGATACGCCGTGGGCGCGGTGAAACAGACGGTGGTCTTGTATTGCTCGATCGCCGTCAAAATGTCGTCCGGCGTCGTCTTCTCGAGCACGACAAAAGAGGCGCCGATATGCATCGGAAACAGCACGCCGCCGAAGCCGAAGGTGAAGGCGAGCGGCGCCGAACCGACGAAGCGGTCTTTCTGCCCGGCCCGCAAGATGTTGCGCGCATAGCCGTCGCAGACCGCGAGCATGTCGCGATGGAAATGCATGGTGCCCTTGGGATCGCCCGTCGTGCCGGACGTGAAGGCGATCAGGCAGACGTCATCAGAGGCGGTATCGACAGCCTTGAACTCCGCGCTCGCATCGGCAATGAGCGCTTCGAGCGAGTCCGCCGCGCCGTTGCCCCAATAGACAACCCGCTTCAGCTTAGGCGCCGCAGCTTTCGCTCTCTCCATCTCCTCGGCAAGCTTGCCGTCGCATAGTGCGAGCGCGATCTCCGCTTTCTGGATCGGGTACGACAGCTCCTTGGCGCGGAGCAGCGGCATGGTCGCCACCACGATGCCTCCGGCCTTGATGACTGCGAGATAGGTCGCAACCATCATCGGATTGTTGGCGGAGCGCAGCAGCACGCGGCCGCCGGCGACGAGACCAAGCTTGCCGACGAGCACATTGGCGATGCGGTTCACCAGGGCTTGCAGCTCGCGATAGGTATAGCTGACGGAGGGGCTGATGACGCAGGGCGCATCGCCATGGCCCTGCTCGACCCAGCGGTCGAGGAAGTAGCTCACGCAATTCAATCGTGGCGGATAGTTCAGCTCCGGCCGCGTGAAGATGAATTCGGGCCACAGCTCGCGCGGCGGCAGATGCTGCTGCGCAAACTTATCGACATGGGCCGTCGCGGCGTTGCCGTCATGGGAGCCCGTCACTTGAACCTTGGCGGCGTTGGCCATCGCACGCTCCTTTCAGCATGGATTGCACCCGGCAGCACGATCTGGAAAACATTTTAGGCTTAAAACAATTTGGCGCAATAGCGGATTTTGGGCATCCGGTGCTTTTTCCTGCGGCAAAAGGGATTGGGCGGCCAGCCGGCCCCGCCCTTACGGCCGGCGGCGCGCGGCCGATTTTTGCGCCGACGCCTTGGTTTTGGCGAGCAGCCGCATCAATTCGCGCACGTCCTTTGGCGTGAGGTCGGCGAACAGATCGGCGATCCAGGTCTCGTGCTCCGCAGCCATGCGGCGGAACTCGGCGCGACCGAGTTTCGTGAGGCGGATCACCTGGACACGGCGGTCGGTTTCCGAGGTACGACGATCGAGATGCCCGGATTCCACAAGGCGCTCGACGAGCCCGGTGACGTTACCGTTCGACACCATCATGCGCTTGGAGACATCGGACAGGGTCATGCCGTCGGGCGCCTTGTCGAGCTGTGCCATCAGATCGAAACGCGGCAGCGTGACGTCGAACCGCTGCCGCAGACGGCCGCGAACCTCGCCTTCGATCAATGTCGTGCAGGTCAGAAGGCGCAACCACAGCCGAAGCTCGTCGGCGTGGTCTTCCGGCGTTTCGACGGCCTTGGTCTCGGAATCGAGCATCTCGGTGCAGTCACTCTCGGCGGGCATTGGCGCCGGCACGGATTCCCAACGTTTTGAGCTTCAAATAAATCGGAGCCGGCCGCAAGTCCAAAGCTGCAACAATCGACCGCATACGAATTTCTTTAGGCTTCAAGTAATTGGCGCGCTGCTTGCATGCGGCAGTTGGCGTGGCGCACCACGCAAGGTGCGCCGCTTCGGTTTGCTTGCCGCGGACGCCGTCATCAGACTAAGCTTGGATAAGACCAAGCTACAGCATTGGGCGTAAGCGTATTGGGGGAGAGACCATGAAGACGCAATTGACCTTGGCAGGACTGGCGCTGCTGCTCGGACTCGATCCCGCTCTCGCCCAGGAGAAGATCAAGCTGGGTGTGGTGGTGACCCTGTCGGGACCTGCCGCCGCACTGGGTCAGCAAGTTCGCGACGGCTTTGCACTTGCGGTGAAGGATCTCGGCAGCAAGATGGGCGGCCGCGATGTCGAGGTTGTCGTGGTCGACGATGAGCTCAAGCCGGATGCGGCCGTAACGAAGATCAAGGGGCTTCTGGAGCGCGACAAGGTCGACTTCGTGGTCGGCCCGATCTTCTCCAACATCCTGCAGGCGATCCACCGGCCCATCACGGAATCGAAGACCTTTCTGATCAGCCCCAACGCGGGCCCGTCGACCTTTGCCGGCAAGGACTGTAACCCGTTCTTCTATGTGACCTCGTACCAGAACGATCAGGTGCACGAGATCCTCGGCAAGGTCGCGCAGGATCGCGGCTACAAGCGGATGTACCTGATGGTGCCGAACTATCAGGCCGGCAAGGATTCGGTAGCGGGCTTCAAGCTCGACTACAAGGGCGAGATCGTCGAAGAATCCTACATGCCGCTGAACACGCTGGACTTCCAGCCGGAGTTGTCCAAGATCTCCTCGCAGAAGCCCGATGCGTTGTTCACCTTCATGCCGGGCGGCCTCGGCGTCAATCTCGTCAAGCAATACCGGCAGGCCGGCCTCGCCGACAGCATTCCGGTGCTCTCGGCCTTCACGGTGGATGAATCGACCCTGCCGGCGCAGCAGGATGCGGCCG
Source organism: Bradyrhizobium sp. WYCCWR 12699 (assembly GCF_032144035.1). Classification (NCBI taxonomy): domain Bacteria; kingdom Pseudomonadati; phylum Pseudomonadota; class Alphaproteobacteria; order Hyphomicrobiales; family Nitrobacteraceae; genus Bradyrhizobium; species Bradyrhizobium sp. WYCCWR 12699. The sequence goes on along the minus strand of NZ_JAVTJN010000033.1, from coordinate 632,018 downwards.
TCGGCATGTTCGGTGGCGCAAACTGGGCGCCCAACCTCGACAATCCCCAGAACAAGAAGTTCGTCGCCGCCTACGAGGCCGCTTACAACATCGTGCCCGGCACCTACGCCTTCCAGGCCTACGATGCTGCGATGCTGATCGACAGTGCGGTCAAGGCCGTGAAGGGCGACCTCTCGAACAAGGATGCCGTGGGAGCCGCACTGAAGAAGGCGGATTTCACCTCGCTGCGCGGTGCCTTCAAGTTCAACACCAACGGCTATCCGATCCAGGACTTTTACCTGACCAAGGTCGCCAAGCGTCCGGACGGCAAGTTCCAGACGGAGATCGTGCAGAAGGTCTTCGAGAATTACGGCGACCGTTACGCCAAGGACTGCAAGGCTGCGAACTGAGCCGAGCGTCGCGTTAAGGGAGGACTTCAATGAGCAGCGAAATCACCGGCATCACGCGGGCCAATGAGGGCATTCAGGGGATTTCCTGGAACATCCTCGGCCAGACCTACGTGCCGAAGAGCAAGACCGAGCATAGTTTCTCATGGCATGCGACCTTGCCGCCCGGCACGTTCGTGCCGCCGCACATCCATCCCGACCAGGATGAGTATCTCTATATGCTGGAGGGCAAGCTCGATTTCGTGCTGGGCAATTCGGAGGCGCAGGCGACCGCCGGCGACCTGATCCGCCTCGGCATGGGCGTGCCGCACGGCATCTTCAACAAGTCGGAGCAGACCGCAAAAGTGCTGTTCTGGGTCTCACCGACCAAAAAACTGTTCGACCTGTTCTGGGGCCTTCACAACATGAAGGAGCAGAAGCCGGAGGACGTGGTGGCAATGGCGGCCGAGTTCAACATCCACTTCCTGCCGCCGCCGCCCGGCGCCGGCTAGCGGCGCGCCTCAGGCGCGCACCGCCGCAAGCCCCGGCACGGCGGCGAAGCCTGCCTTGGTGGCATAGCCGCGCACGATGGCCTCGCGCTGGGAGTAGCTCAGCACGTTGTCGACATTGTCGAAGCCATCAGGCGCGAGCTGCTCGACGGCGTCGATGACGCCTTCGGGGCCGCCGCGCCGGTTGGAACGCACGATATCGGCCGTCATCGGCAGGCGTTTCTTCTCGTATTCGAGCAACGCCTGGCGCGGATGCTCGGCGCGCACCAGCGCGTCGGCAAGGCAGCGCGCGTCGAGGATCGCCTGCGAGGCGCCATTGGAGCCGACCGGATACATGGGATGCGCGGCGTCCCCCAGCAGCGTCACGCGTCCGGACGACCAGTAGGGCAAGGGATCGCGGTCGCAGGTCGGATATTCGTAGAATTCAGGCGTCGCCGAGATCAGGCTCTTCACGTCGATGTAAGGCACCGAGAAGCGCGCGACGTGCGGCATCAGCTCTTCGCGTCGGCCAGGACGCGACCAGTCCTCTTTCCGAGGTGGCGGCACATTGCCCTCGCCTACCTTCACCAGCACGGCCCAATTGGTGAGGCGGCTCGCCGAGCTCGATCCTTCTGCAATCGGATAAATCACCACCTTGGCGTTGAGGCCGCCGGCCACGATCATCGATTTGCCGGTGAGGAATAGCGGCCAGTCGCGCGCGCCGCGCCACAGCATCAGGCCGTTCCAGCACGGCGGGCCTTCGTTCGGGAACAACGTGTCGCGGACGCGGGAATGGATGCCGTCGGCGCCGATCAGGATGTCGCCGCGGGCGGTGTGGACGTGCGCGCCGGCACGATCGAAGAAGTAAGCGGTGACGCCGCCCTCGTCCTGCGTGAAGGCGCCGAGCCGGCAGCCGGTGTGAATGGCGTCCGCTCCAAGCCGCTCCTCGACGGCACGATGGATGACGCTCTGGAGACGGCCACGATGGATCGAGAATTGCGGCACGTCGTGGCCGGCGTCGATGCCGCGGGCTTCGCGCCAGACCTCCTGGCCGTGGCGATTGAGATAATAGAGCTGATCCGTACGGATCGCGACGTCGTCGAGCTTCTGAAGCAAGCCCAATCCGGCGAGCTCCCGCATGGCATGCGGCAGCGTGTTGATGCCGACCCCGAGCTCCCGAATGGAGTCGGCCTGCTCGAAGATCTCACAGTCGAGGCCGCGCGAGCGCAGCATCAATGCCGTGGTGAGACCACCAATGCCGCCACCGACGATAATCGCCTTCATCGCCCTTACTCCACTCGAAACACAGGCAATGGGTTAACGTCGCACGGGCAGTCACTCCGCCGCAAGCGGCTTTGTCGCCTCCGCCTTGAGCTCGGCCCGGGTCTTGGGCTTAGCCTTAATTCGCAGCTCGTCCAGGTCCTGCCGGTCGCGCACGCTGTTGCGGAAAACCTGATCCTTTCCGGGCATATATTGCGGCGGGCAGAACGCGTTCTCTGCCCCGTACCAGGCCGCAGCTTTCATGGTGAAGAACGGATCGACCAGATGCGGCCGGCCGAGCGCCACGAGGTCGGCTCGGCCTGCGGCCAGGATGGTGTTGGCCTGGTCCGCTGTCGTGATGTTGCCGACGCACATCGTGGCCACGCGCGCCTCGTTGCGGACCTGATCCGAGAACGGCGTCTGGAACATACGGCCGTAGACCGGCTGCGCATCCCGCACGGTCTGGCCGGTCGAGACGTCGACGAGATCGACACCCGCCTCGGCAAAGGCGCGCGCGATGGCAACGGCGTCGTCGCCATTGATGCCACCTTCCGCCCAATCGGTCGCGGAGATACGCACCGACATCGGCTTGTGCGATGGCCAGACCGCGCGGAGCGCTTCGAATATCTCAAGCGGGAACCGCAGACGGTTTTCGAGCGAGCCGCCGTACGCGTCGGTCCGGGTGTTGGTCAGCGGCGAAATGAAGCTCGCGAGCAGATAGCCGTGGGCGCAGTGCAGCTCCAGCATGTCGAAGCCGCAGCGCTCGCCGCGCTCGGCCGCCGCAACGAAAGCGTCCCTCACCTCGTTCATGCCGGCGCGGTCGAGCTCGCGCGGCACTTGGCTGTCGGGGAAATAGGGCAGCGGGGAAGCCGACACCACGTCCCAACCGCCTTCGTCCAACGGACGATCCATGCCGTCCCACATCAGCTTGGTCGCACCCTTGCGGCCGGCGTGGCCGAGTTGCAGGCAGATCTTGGCAGCCGAATTGCCGTGGACGAAATCCACGATGCGCCGCCAGGCGGTCTCCTGCTCGTCGTTCCACAGGCCGGCGCAGCCGGGCGTGATGCGGGCCTCGCGGCTGACACAGGTCATCTCCGTGAAGATCAGGCCGGCACCGCCGATCGCACGCGAGCCGTAGTGCACGAGGTGAAAATCGGTCGGCACACCCTCCTTGGCCGAATACATGCACATCGGCGACATCACGGCGCGATTGGCGATCTCCATCTCACGCAGCCGGAACGGCTGGAACAGCGGCACCGTCGGCTTTTGGGTATCGACTTCGAAGCCGCTGTCGCGGACCTGCTTTGCAAAGGACTTTTCGACTTCGGCCACGAAATCCGGCGCGCGAAGCTTGAGATTATCGTAGGTGATCGCCTTCGAGCGCGTCATCACGCCGAAGGCAAACTGCACGGGATCGAAATCCCAGAAGCGGTCGACATGCTCGAACCAGACCAGGGAGACGTCGGCGGCGTGCTGGGTCTTCTCGACCTCCTCGCGGCGGCCGTGCTCGTAGACATCGAGCGCCGCCTTGATGCTGGGAGCCTTCTCCATCGCTTCCGCCAAGGCGATGGCGTCTTCCATCGCGAGCTTGGTGCCGGAGCCGATCGAAAAATGCGCGCTCGCCTTGGCATCGCCGAGCAGCACCATGTTGTCCTTGACCCAGCGCTTGCTGCGGATCATCGGGAAATTGCGCCACATCGAGCGATTGGTGAGCAGCTTGTGCCCATCGAGGAACCAGCCGAAAATCTCGGCCATGCGCGCGGCGGACTGGGTCTCGTCCAGCCCGGTCAGGCCGGCCCGCTCGAAGGTCTCAGGATCGGTCTCAAAAATCCAGGTCGAGTGTCCGACCTCATATTGATAGGCGTGGGCGATGAACGGGCCCCACTCGGTCTCCTGGAAGATGAAGGTGAAGGCGTCGAGCGGTCTGGTCGAGCCCATCCAGGCAAACTTGTTGGAGCGGACGTCGACCTCCGGCTGGAAATGATCGAGGTATTTCTCGCGAAACCGGCTGTTGATGCCGTCGGCGATCAGGACGAGATCGGCATCGGCGAAGCGGGCATCGTCGTCGACGTCCGCCTCGAAATGCAGGGCGACGCCGAGCTCGCGGGCTCGGTCCTGCAAGATCAGAAGCAGCTTACGCCGCGAGCAGCCGCAAAAGCCGTTGCCGCCGACCCGGTGCACGGTGCCGCGGAAATGCACGGCGATATCGTCCCAGTACGCGAACTCCTGGGTGATGCGGCGATAGCTCGGCAGATCGTGCTTTTCGAAATTGTCCAGCGTGGCATCGGAGAACACCACGCCGAAGCCGAACGTGTCGTCGGCCCGGTTGCGCTCATACACGGTGATGTCGGCGCCCGGGCGCTGCTTTTTGAGCAGGATCGCAGCGTAGAGACCCGCAGGTCCACCACCGATGATCGCGACTTTCATGGGAGCCTCGCCAATTCAACCGGCCACGAAAACTATTTTAAGCCTAAAATAATTTCGCGCAAGTCCCCGTTGCAGGCGAGGCCAGACGAAAAGCCGGCTTAATCGCCCCTGAAGACCGGCTTGACCTTGTTGGCGAAGGCCTCGAAGGCGCGCTCGAAATCAGCCGTGGTCATGCACAGGGCCTGGGCAACAGCCTCCGCTTCGATCGCCTCCTCCACCGACATCGCCCATTCCATGGCCAGCATCCGCTTGGTCATGGTGTTGGCGAAGGTCGGCCCTTCCGCGATCTGCTTGGCCAGCAGCTGCGCCTGGGGCAGCACCTGCTCGGGGGTGACGATACGGCTGAAAAAGCCCCAGCGCTCGCCCTCCTCCGCGGTCATGAAGCGGCCGGTGTAGAGCAGCTCGGAGGCGCGGGACTGTCCGATGATCCGCGGCAGGATCGCACAAGCGCCCATGTCGCAACCGGCCAAGCCGACCTTGTTGAACAGGAACGCGACCTTGGCGCCGCTCGCCACGAGGCGCATGTCGGAGGCCATGGCCACGATCGCCCCGGCGCCGGCACAGATGCCCTCGACGGCGGCCACGATCGGCTGCGGGCAGGCCCGCATCGCCTTGACGAGGTCGCCGGTCATGCGGGTGAAAGCGGTCAGCCCCTTGGTATCCATCTTCACCAGCGGGCCGATGATCTCGAATACATCCCCGCCGGACGAGAAATTACCACCGGCGCCGGTGACGACGATGGACTTGACCTCGTCGTCAAACGCGCAGGCGCGGAAGAAATCGGTCAATTCCCGATAGCTCTCGAATGTCAGCGGATTCTTCCGTTCGGGCCGATTGAGCGTGACCGTCGCAACGCCGTCGACTACGGCCAAAAGGAAGTGCTGCGGCGAGTAATCCGCGAGCGGCACGGTGACGGGATTGGCTGGTCTGCTCATGCGATCTCCTCAGGTGTTTGTTCGCGCGCTAGATTTCGCCGCCTGCAACTGCGATCGCCTGCCCGGTGATCGCGCCCGCGCCCTTGCCGCACAGCCAAAGCACGGCGTCCGCCACCTCTTGAGGCGCGATCAGCCGTCCTTGCGGATTGTGCTTGGCAAGCTCGGCGATCGCCTGCTCGCGGCTCCGTCCCGTCTTCTTCATGATGTTGTCGATGCTGCCGGCGACGAGATCCGTGTCGGTGAACCCTGGGCACACCGCATTCACGGTCACGTTGCTGCCCGCCAGCTCGAGGGCAAGTGAACGAACCAGACCAACGGCTGCGTGCTTAGCCGCCGTATACGCGCTGACATAGGCATAGCCTTTGAGCCCCGCCGTCGACGCAATCACGACGATGCGGCCATAGGGACGATCCTTCATCCCCGGCAGCACGCCGTGGATCGCACGGACCACGCCCATGAAATTGATGTCCATCATGCGTGCGAATAGGGCGCTGTCCGATTTCACGAATGGCGCGGATTCGGCGCTGCCAGCATTGGCGATCAGGATATCGATCGGCTTGCGCGCGTGCGCCTCGGCGATGGCGGCTTGCAGGGTGGTCTCGTCCGCGACGTCGGCGACAGCCGCAAAATGTGCAGCGCCTGCATTGACGGCGTCGTCGAGGACCGCGGCGTTCCGGCCGACGATCGTCACGGTGGCGCCGGCGCCGACGAGAGCCGCCGCGATGGCGCGGCCGATGCCGCGACCGCCACCGGTCACCAGCGCGTGCGGCGAGTGCGGCAATCCGGACATGCGCGGGCTCCCTCGGATCCTGGTAATCGTTCCTCCGATATATTTTAACCTTCAAATTTTTGCAATGAATGCCGCCTTCCGCTCGCGAATGCCACGACACGAAGGCGGCCCGAAAATTGCTTTAAGTATAAAATTATCGCTTCCCATCCCCGAAAGGCCTGTTAGCATCGAAGCCTAAGCAAAAGGATGTCGCGTGTCGCAGCCTGTGCCGATGATGACAAAGGACGGACGTTTCGCCTATGAAGCCGCCGGCGACCCGGGCGCCATCCCTCTGATCTTCCTGCATGGCATCGGCGGCGCGGCACGCGCCTGGCGGTGGCAGCTTGCCACCTTCGGCAGCCGCTTCCGCGCAATCGCATGGGACATGCCGGGCTATGGCGGATCGGCGCCGCTGGCCAGCGTCAGCATCACTGCCCTGGCGGAGGCGCTCCAACAATTCATCGAGCAACTCGGTGCAACCAGACCCATTCTCGTCGGTCACTCCATCGGCGGCATGATCGTCCAGAAATGGCTGACACAATCCCCGAAATTGGCACGCGCGGTTGTGCTGGCGCAGACCAGCCCCGCTTTCGGTAAGGCCGATGGCGACTGGCAAAAATCGTTCATCGCAGCGCGGCTCGGCCCGCTCGACCGCGGCGAGACGATGACCTCGCTGGCGCCTTCGCTGGTCAAGGAACTCGTCGGCGATGATCCGGATCCCCGAGGGATGGAGCTCGCGCGCGAGTGCATGGCAAGCGTGCCGGAGGCAAGCTATCGCGCCATGATGCTCGCTCTTATAGGCTTTGACGAGCGCGGCGCGCTGAAGGATATCTCGGTTCCGACATTGTTGCTGTCAGGATCCAGAGACAACAACGCGCCCGCGCCGATGATGACAAAGACGGCGACCTACATCCCGGGGGCCGAATATGTCGAGCTCGCCGGCGTCGGCCATCTCGCCAATCTCGAGCGTCCTGATGCCTTCGACGAGGCGCTCGGCCGCTTCCTGAATTCCGTCACGACCAAAGCGTAAGGTGACTGCGCGATGACCATGCAAGTCAGCAAGACGATCGGCACGACCGGCAAGGTCGCGCTGGACGCCCCGATCTTCGATCCCGTGGCTTTCCGCCTCAGCGACGAGCAGGCCGGCATCATTGCCCGTGCAAGAGAGATCGGGCAGACCGTGTTCGCCGATCGCGCTGCCACCTACGATCGCGAGGCAATCTTTCCGTCAGAGAACTATCGCGATTTGCACCGCGTCGGCCTGCTCGGCATTGCCGTTCCCAAGAAGCATGGCGGACTCGGCGCAAACTACCAGACTTACGCGCTCGCAGCCGCCGAGATCGGCCGCTATTGCGGCGCGACTGCACTGACCTGGAACATGCACGTCTGCTCGACCCTCTGGTCGGGCCCACTCGCCGACGATCTCGACATGGATGCGGACACCCGCGCCGAGCACGAAAGACGGCGCGCGATCCATTACAAGCGCATCGTCGAGGATGGAGCGATCTATTCGCAGCCTTTCTCGGAAGGCGGCGCGGCGGCCGCGGGCGGCGTCGCGTTCGGCACCGAGGCGAAGCCAGTCGCGGGCGGCTGGATCGTCAACGGCAAGAAGATTTTTGCGTCTCTCTCGGGCCACGCCGACTATTACGGCGTGCTCTGCACCGAGATTGAGGAAGGTGAGAAGGCGTCTCGCCGCAACACGCTTTACCTCGCGATATCGGCCAAATCGGAAGGCGTCTCGGTCGTCGGCGACTGGGATCCGCTCGGCATGCGCGGGACGGTTTCTCGCACGCTGCTGTTCAAGGATGTGTTCGTCCCGGAGGATTCCGCGCTGATGCCGCGCGGCGTCTACTTCCAGGCCGCGATGCGCTGGCCGCACATGTTTCTGACTCTGTCGCCAACCTATATGGGCTTGGCGCAAGCCGCCTATGATTTCACCGTGCGTTATCTGCGCGGCGAGGTGCCCGGCATGCCGCCGGTCAAGCGCCGGATGTATCCGACCAAGCAGATCGCGGTCGCGCAGATGCAGATCAAGCTCGAGCAGATCAAGGCGATCTGGTTCCAGGCCGTCACCGAGGCCTGCGCCAATCCGAGCAAGGAACAGGTGTTACGGGCCTATGCCGCGCAATATTCGGTGATGGAGGGCGCCAATGAGCTCGCCGCGCTCGCGATCCGAACCTGCGGCGGCCAGGCCATGCTCCGCTCGCTGCCGCTCGAGCGGATCTATCGCGACAGCCGCTGCGGCTCGCTGATGCTGCCTTGGACCGCCGAGCTCTGCCTCGACCGGATCGGGCGCGAGGCGCTGTACGAGGCCGGCGAGACGGACGACTGACGGTGGATCTCTGCAGTCTGATCGATCGCAACGCGGCGTTCTCGCCAGACAAGACGGCCATTGTCTTCGAGGGCGAACGGCTGAGCTATGCGGCGTTCGCCGCGCGCATCGAGCGGACCGCAACGGCGTTGAAGCAGGAACTCGGCGTCGGCCGCGGCGACCGCGTGGGGATCCTCAGCCAGAACCGGCCGGATTATCTGGTTCTGCTCTACGCCTGCGCGCGGATGGGGGCGATGCTGGTGCCGCTGAACTGGCGGCTCGCCGTCGCGGAGCAAGTCTTCATTCTCACCGACGCCGGCGCCAAGGTGCTGGTGCTCGAACGCGCCTTCGAGGGCGTGCTCTCCGAGCTTGCGCCGGGGACAGCCGTCGTCGGCCTCGACTTTGCGCCGCCTCGCGGCACGACGTTTGAAGGACTGCTGACGCGCAGTGACGGCACCAGCCGAAACCCGCACACGGATCTCTCATGTCCTCTGCTGATCGTCTACACATCGGGGACGACTGGACGGCCGAAGGGCGCGGTGCTCCGCCAGGAGGCGCTGTTCTGGAACGGCGTCATGAGCCAACACATGCACAACATGACGTCGGACGATCATGTGCTGACCGTGCTGCCCTTCTTCCACGTCGGCGGTCTCAACATCCAGACCACGCCCGCGCTGCAGCTGGGCGCGACCGTTACGGTGCACGCGCGCTTCACGCCGGATACCGCGCTTGCGACCATCGAACAAGAGCGGCCGACGCTCACCGTAATGGTGCCCGCGATCATCCAGGCCGTCAGCGAGCATCCGGCCTGGGCAGCCACTGATCTTTCATCACTCAAAGCCGTCGCCACCGGATCGACCATCGTGCCGCCGCACCTGATCGAGCGTTTCGTCGCACGAGATGTCCCAGTGCTCCAGGTCTACGGCTCGACGGAGACCTGCCCGATCGCCATCTACACGCGGCTCGGGGGCGATCTGTCGCGTCCGGGATCGACCGGCCTTGCCGGCCTGTGCTGCGAAGCCAGGGTGGTCGATCATTCCGGCAGCGAAGTACCCGCGGGCACACCGGGCGAGATCGCGGTGCGTGGCCCCAACGTGTTCTTCGAATATTGGGGCAACGAGACCGCCACGCGTGACGCATTGCACGACGGCTGGTATCGCACCGGCGATATCGGCCTGTGCGATGCCGACGGCCATTTCTGGGTGCGCGACCGCAAGAAGAACATGATCATTTCGGGCGGAGAAAACGTCTACCCGGCCGAGGTCGAGCGCGTCCTGCTCGAACACCCCGATGTCAGCGAATGCGCCGTGATCGGACGGCCCGATCCGCGCTGGGACGAGGTCCCCGTTGCTTATGTGATCCGCAAATCCGGCTGCCGGCTCGACGCGGATGAGCTCAGAACGCACGTCCAGGCGCAGCTCGCCCGTTACAAGGTGCCGCGCGACATCGTTTTCGTCACCGACATGCCGCGCACGGCGCTGGGCAAGGTCCAGCATTTCCTGCTGAAGCAACTCGATGCGCAGTCACGCGCGCAAGGAGAAGCATCTTGAAGATCGCAGTTCTGGGTGGGGGAAACGGCTCCTTCGCGGCCGCGGGCGATTTTGCGCTGTCCGGGCATGAGGTGCGGCTTTGGCGCCGCGATGCCGCACAGGTCGCGGCACATCGTGCGGCCGGCTCGGGCATCTTGGTGAAGGATCACAACGGCCGCCACGACGTGAAGCTCGCGCTGGTCACGAACGATATGGCCGAGGCCGTCGACGGTACTGAGCTGATCGTGTGTCCGGCTCCCGCCTTCGCGCAAGCAGATATCGCTCGCCTGCTCGCCCCGCATCTGCGGGATGGTCAGGTCGTCTTCTTGCCGCCGGCGACATTCGGCTCGATGATCTTCGCCCAGGCGGCGCGGGATGCGGGCAACCATGCAAAGGCAAGCTTTGCCGAAACCGGTACCCTGCCCTGGCTGACCCGCAAGCACGGACCGTTCGAGGTCGCCATCACCATCCGCGCCAAGCGGCTGCCGGTCGGCGTGTTCCCGCTCGACCAGGCGCCGCAGGCGCTCGAAGTGATCGGGCGGGCTTTCCCCGATGCGATCGAGCCGTGCGGAGACGCGTTGTCCGGCGCACTGATGAATGCCGGCCCGATCATCCATCCGCCGCTGATCGTGATGAACGCCGGCCCGATCGAGCATTTCGAGCGCTGGGACATCCACAAGGAAGGCACGCAAGCGGCGATCCGGCGGGTCACGGACGCGCTCGACGCCGAGCGGATCGCCGTGCGCGAAGCGCTCGGCTATGGCGCGCCGCATTTTCCGCTCGCTCATCATTACGCCAGGGAGGGCGAGATCTGGATGTACGGCCGCGGCTCGCATGACCGTCTGACCGATTCCGGCGACTGGCGCGAAAGAATCGTGCTGACCGAGCACCGCTACATGCAGGAGGATTTGCGTCTTGGGTTGTCGCTGTTGGTGTCCGTCGCCGGCCTGGCTGCCGTGGCCACCCCATTGGCCAAGGCGTTTTTATCGATCGGCGGCGCAGTCTGCGGCGAGGATTTTTCGCAGGGCGGCCGGACCCTCAAGACGCTGGGGCTCGACAATCTCGGCAAAGCTGAATTGCAGACGCTGCTTCGCAATGGATTCTGACCGATGACCCATCGCGCCAATATCGCTTGTCTCGGCGCTGGCCGCATGGGCCGCGGCATCGCCGTCGCGTTCGCCTATGCCGGTCACAGGATCACGATGATCGACGTCAAGGCTCGCTCCACGGAGGACTTTGCCAAGTTGGAAGCGGACGCGCTCGGCGAGGTCAGGAAGACATTCGCCAGCCTGTCGAAGCTGGGGCTGCTGACCGACGCAGATGTCGATCCGCTGATCGCGCGCGTGACGGTGGTGTCAGCGAGCGAGAGCGGTGCAGCATTGGCAGAAGCCGGCATGGTCTTCGAAGGGGTTCCCGAAGTCGTCGAGCTCAAGCGCGAGGTGCTGGGGGCGGCTTCGAAGCAGGTCAGCCCTGACGCCATCATCGCATCGACGACGTCGACCATCCTCGTCGACGATCTCTCCGGCGCGATCGTGAACCCCCGCCGCTTCCTCAACGTGCACTGGCTCAATCCGGCCTATCTGATCCCGCTTGTCGAGGTTTCGCCCGGGAAAGCCACCGATCCCGCCATCGTCGACGAGGTCAAGGCTCTGCTCGAAGGCATCGGCAAGGTGCCGGTGGTCTGCGCCGCAACGCCCGGCTTCATCGTTCCGCGCATCCAGGCGCTGGCGATGAACGAGGCCGCACGCATGGTCGAGGAAGGTGTCGCCAGCGCGGAGGAGATCGACAAGGCGATCCGCTACGGCTTCGGCTTCCGCTACGCCGTGCTCGGCCTGCTCGAATTCATCGACTGGGGCGGCGGCGACATCCTCTATTACGCAAGCCGCTATCTCGAAGGCGCACTCGGCAGCGACCGCTATCGCGCGCCGGACGTCATTTCACGCAACATGCATGAGGGACGGATCGGCCTGCGCACGGGCGCAGGCTTTCTCGATTATTCCGGGATGGACGTCGATGCCTACCGCGTCAAGCGGCTCCAGGCCATGGTCGACCTGCTCCGCCACTTCGAGCTGGCCCGCCCGCCGGTGCTTGACCGCAACTAGCCGAAAATATCCTGGAGCACGCCCTCCCGGACCGCGGCAACGCCATCGAGCTCGATCGTCGTTCCCATCATCGGCAGATCGAAATGCCCCGCCGTGTAGCGGCCGGCGAATTCGTTCGCGCCGGTCGAGAACAGGAAATTGCCGGAGACTGCACGGATCTCCGTCCCGTTGGTGTCGCGCTGGTCGTACATCGACAGCGCTTCGTAGCGCGCGCCAGGATTCATGCCGAAGCCGACATGCGAGACCGCATAGGCCTCGCGGTCGCCCCAGGCGGCAAGGTAGGCGCGCATCATCGCGGCATCCGTCCCCTCGCCTTCCAGCTCGACGACATAGTCGTCCTTCAACGTCATCTTCACTGCCGACGCCAGATAGCGCTTGAACGTGAGATTGATGTCGCCTGGCGCCATCACCAGCGTGCCGTTGATGGTCCCACTCTTGGGAAAGCTGACGACAATGCCGCCGGGCCAATGTGCCAGCGTACCGGGCTTGTCGGTCCAGCCCCATACGCCGACGGTGGAGGCACCGACCATATCGACGTCGAGCGCCGTGCCGGCCTTCGAGGTCACCCGCATCCGCTTGGTCCCACGCAGCATCTTCGCCGCGGCCCGAACGCGCTTCTCTAGCGCGGAATCCGGCACCATCCGTTCCAGCGCCTCGGGATGCTCGTTGGAGATCACCAGGATGCGCGCGCCGGCCTTGAGGATCTCCGGCGTCTCTACCGCATGCATCAGTCCTTCGATGGTGCAATCCACCACAAAGCCCGCCTGTTGCAGCGCACTGATGACCGGACCGAGCTTCTGGATCGCCTCGCTGGCGCCGGTGGAACGAACCGGGACGATATTCCGGTTACGCGGCGTCGGCATCACCACGTGGAACGGCCGCGCGCCCATGCGCAGCAGTGCGAGTTCCGCCAGGTGCACATTCAGCGCACGCGACTGGGTCTCTGAGAGAATTGCAGCGGTATCGCCAGCCCTAACGGCGCATCGTTCGAAAATCTCGCAAAATGCGTCGATCCATTTTGCCTCGATGCGATCTGCCAACATGGCTCACTCCCGGTCTTGTTTCTTTTTCGGTCGGATCACGCTTCTGGGAAGCCGCGCAAGAGGTACGACCGCAGCGCGCCCAGCAGGGCGTTCAGGATCAATCCCAACAGCGAGATCGTGATCAGCGGCACGAACATGTCGACGGCCTGAAAGGTTCGGGCCGCAGTCACGAGCGCGTGTCCCAATCCGTCCGTCGACGTGATCATCTCGGCCAAGAACACCACGATGCACGAAATGACAAGTCCGATCCGGCATCCAGTCAGGATCGATGGCATCGCCGCCGGCAGTACGACCTTGAACAGGATTTCGGTACGCCGCGTCCCCGCCGCCATGGCCGACCAGATCAATTTCTGCTCGACGGTCGACGCACCGTAATAGGTCGAAAGCAGAATGGGAAAGAGCGCGTCTGCGGTCACCAAGCTGATCTTCGACCCATGGCCAAATCCAAGCAAGAGCAGGAGTGCCGGATACAGCGCGACCTTGGGCAATGGGGCCAGGACGCGTACGATCGGCCGGACCACGGCATTGATCGCGGGACTGGCGGCGGCCGCAATGCCGACACTGACGCCGAGTACGACTGCGATCGCAAAGCCGGCAAACAGCCGAATGAGGGTTGCCACAATCTCCTGCTGGAACGTCCACGTCGCGAGCTGCTGGAGCAACCGGCCGAAGACGAAGCCCGGCGGCGGCAACAAGACCGCCGGCGCAAAGCCGAATGACACCAACCCTTGCCAAAGGGCGACGATCAGGACGATCGGGGCGATTCCAAGGAGGATGTTCGGGGACAAAAAGCGTGCCATCACGAGAAGCTCAGCGGCAAATCGAACTGAGGCTCGGACCAACGCACAAGCCGGGCCCGAACCTTCTCGAAAATCGCATCGAAACAAATGCCCATTGCGCCCACGATGATGATCATCGCGAACACGGTGTCGTATTGACCCATGTCGAGTGCATTGAACAGGATGTTGCCGGCGCCGGACTGACGGGCGATCATCTCGCTGGTGATCATCGTGATCAGCGCCAGCACAAGTCCCGTACGGCAGCCGGTGAGGATTTCCGGCAGCGCCGCGGGCAGCACGATCCGCACCAGGCGCTGCGCCGGTGACAGCCCCATCGCGGCACCTGACCACAGCATCTTCTCTTCGACCGCCTTGGCGCCCTCAAAACTGTGATAGATCACGGGAAGGCTGACGCCGAGAAAGATCACCAATGTCTTGGTGATGTCACCGACGCCCAGCCACAGCATGATGATCGGCATCAAGGCGGCCTTCGGCACGGGGTAAATCACCATCAGGAGCGGATTGAAGAAGGCCGCAACGCTTCGGCTGCGTCCCATCAGCAGGCCCAGCGGAATCGAAACCAGCACGGCCACGCCAAATCCGAACGCCATGCGGCGAAGCGAAGCCAGGATGTTGATCAGGGATTCCCTGTCACCGAGAATATCCGGAATGGCCCAGATCGCCTCGATGGCCGTCGGAAAACTGTCGTTCTTTAGCGCGAGCGAGGCCACCTGCCACACCGCGAGCAGCCCGATGCAGGCCAGCACCGGAGCGGCGCGTCTGGTGAAAGCGGCCGGCGAAATCATGACGCAGGCCCGATTTCATCGCTTTCATCGAACATGCGCTCGATATCGACGACATATTTCTGATAGCGCGGGTCGAGCAACAGCTCGCTGCGGCGGCGCGGCCGCGGCAGATCGATGTCGATGACCTCGCGGATGCGCCCGGGAGATTTCGACATCATCACGACCTTGTCGGACAGGAAGACCGCTTCGTCGACCGAATGGGTAACGAACAGCACCGTCTTGCGGTCGCGTTCCCAGATGTTGAGAAGGTCGTTCTGCAGGCGCGTCCTCGTGTGCGCGTCAAGCGCTCCGAACGGCTCATCCATCAGCAGGACTTCGGGATGATAGGCAAGCGTCCGCGCCAGCGCCACGCGCTGCTTCATGCCGCCCGACAACTCCTTAGGATAGAAGTTTTCGTAACCCTTGAGGCCGACCATCTCGATCAACGCCCGGCTCTGTGCCTCAGCCTCGGTGGCGCGAACGCCCTGCTGGCGCGGGCCATACATGACATTGCCAAGCACGGTCTTCCAGGGAAACAGCGCAAACTCCTGGAACACCGGGCCACGATCCGGACCGGGGCTTGTGATAGCCCGTCCCTTCATCTTCGCCGCGCCGCGGGTCGGGCTGACAAAGCCGCCGACGATATAAAGCAGGGTCGACTTGCCGCAGCCCGACGGACCAAGGATGGAGACGAAAGCGCCCTCCTCAATCGTCAGCGAGATATCCGAAAGCGCAACGTGGTCTTTGCGCGCCGAGGTCTGAAAGACCTGCGAGACGCAGTCGATCTCGATGATTGCAGATGCCGGCCTTTCCGATGTCACCGGGCTCACCCGTTCGCTTGATCTCGCCAGCACTGCCGTCATTCCGTCGCTCGCCTTACTCTGAGACACGAGCTTAGCAAGAAACCTGCCAGAGCGGCGGCCGTTTTCGCACCCGTGCGGCGCGTCATTCGAACCACGGCCATTCTGCGGGACCTTCGTGCGTCACGGCTCCGCCTGGCGCCTGCCCAACCAGCCGCGCATATTTTGCAAGAGCGCCCGCGCGGTGACGCGGCGGACGCGGCTTCCAGTCGCGTCGCCGTGCGGCGAGTTCCTGCTCATCGAGCAGGACATCCATCCGCCGGTTTGCGGCATCGATCCGGATCCTGTCCCCATCGCGAACGAGCGCCAGCGGCCCGCCGACAAAGGCTTCGGGAGCCACGTAGCCGATGCACATGCCACGGGTGGCGCCGGAGAACCGGCCATCGGTGATCAGCGCCACCTTTTCGCCCATGCCCTGCCCGTAGATCAGCGCGGTGACGCCGAGCATCTCACGCATGCCGGGACCGCCGACCGGCCCCTCATTGCGGATCACGAGAACCTCACCCGCCGCGTAACTGCGATCGCGAACCGCTTTGACGCAGGCTTCCTCATCCTCGAACACGCGCGCCACGCCTTCGAAGAACTGGCTCTTCAGGCCCGCAACCTTGATCACCGCGCCGTCCGGGCAGAGATTACCCTTCAGCACTGCCACGCCGCCATCGGGCATGATCGGGGCACGGGACGCGTAAACCACCTCGCCGTCCGGCGCGTTCGCCGCGCCGTATTCTTCGGCAAGCGTACGCCCTGTGATGGTGATGCAGCTACCATCGATGTGTCCGCTCTGGATCAGTTCGAGGATCACCACGGCGGCGCCGCCGATGTCATAGACATCCTTTGCCGTGTATTTGCCCCCGGGGCGCAGGTTTCCGATCAGCGGCGTCCTGGCAAAGACCTCACCGACGTCATCGATGGTGAAGGCAATACCGGCCTCGTTCGCGATCGCCGGCAGATGCAGCGCGGCGTTGGTCGAGCCGCCCGTCGCCGCGACGATCGCCGCGCCATTCTCGAGCGACTTCCGCGTCACGATGTCACGCGGCAAAGGCCCGCCGCGCTCCAGCATCTGCATGATGAGGCGCCCCGCCCGCCGCGAGATCTGCGCACGCTCGGCATAGACGCCCGGTACCATCGAGACGTTGGGAATGGTCAGCCCCATCGCTTCCGAGACCATGCCCATGGTGTTCGCGGTGAACTGGCCGGCGCACGCGCCGATCGTGGGCAGGCAGGCCCGCTCGATCCGCTCGAGCGTGGCGCCGTCGATCTCGCCGGTCATGAAGCTGCCGACAGCTTCATAGGAGTCGAGCACCGTCAGCGTACGCCCCTCTATGCGCCCCGGCAGCGAGCTGCCGCCGTAGATGAAGATGGACGGCACGTTGCAGCGAACCATGCCCATCATGACGCCGGGAAGCGTCTTGTCGCATCCGCCGTATCCGATCAAGGCATCATAGGCCAGACCATGGACGACAGCCTCGATGGAGTCGGCGATCAGTTCGCGCGAAAACAGCGAGAACTTCATCCCCTCGTGGTTCATGCTGATGCCGTCAGAGACCGACACGGTCGAGAACTCGCGCGGCGTGCCACCGGCTTCCTCGATGCCGATTTTCGCCGCCGCAACCTGGAAGTCGTGGGTCATGTTGCAGGGCGTCTCCTCGCCCTTCATGCTGACGACGCCCACCATCGGCTTGGCAATCGCAGCGTCGTCGAGACCCATGGCGCGCATGAAGGCCCGATGCGGCGCCCGGTCGAGGCCGTCCGTCGTCACCCGTGATCGCAACTTCTTCATGCGCGCAACTTCTTAGTGCCTCACGACCTTCTTATTCGGATGGTTCGCCCGCCTACTCCAGCGGAGCGACGATCGTCGGATGCTTGAACTGCGCGACATCCAGTTTCGGCAGCATTCCGGTCTCCGCGTAGATATCCAGCATCTTCTGGATCGCTGGGAAATTCGGCGCCGCGCCTGGATCACGGCCGAAATCATTGTCCTTGAGCAGGTACGTCTCGAGCACGGGAATAGGCGCCTTCAGCACTTCATTGACGACCTTGAGGGTCTCTTCGCGGTTCGCCAGTGCCTTCTTCATGCCCGAGGTGATATCGCGGACATAGGCCTTGACCACTTCAGGGTTCTTGTCGACGAAATCGGCCCGGCAGGCTTCCAGGATGTGCACGATGTTCGGCATGGCCTCCGACAGTGAGAACAGCTTTCTCGTGCCACCCTTCGCTTCCGCGCGTGCGGCAAACGGCTGGTTCATGTTGACTGCATCGACGCGGCCCTGTCGCAGCGCATCCTCGGAGACCGCGAAACCGACCTCGACCAGCTTGATGTCCTTGGCGGGATCGACGCCATTCTGCTTCAGGAGCAGATTGAACGGACCTTGCGTGCCGCCGCCGATCACGGAAATGCCGACCGTCTTGCCCTTGAGGTCGGCGATTGTCTTGATGGGCGAGTCATCCTTGACGGCCCAATAGACCGAGAAACCACCGGGCTTCTCGAACACGTGCTGCGCGACGATGTAGGCTTTGAGATTGCCGCCCACCACACCGTTGGAGAGCGACAGTGGCGCCTGCGTCGCGCAGTCCAGCGCGCCGGCGGCCAGAGCCTGCGTCATCGGCGCGGTGCCCTGGAATTGGGTCCATTCGATGTTGTAGGCCTTGCCGAGATTGGGAAATTCGGCCGGGCGGCGCATCATCCAGTACTTGGATTCCTCGGCCGGAATCGTCCAGCCGACGCGGATCGTCTGCTGCGCCCATAATGGGCTTGCCCCCGCACTCACGGCGGCCGCTGTCCCCAAAGCCAGGATCCACTTCGAAACGGTTCGCATCGTGCCCACTCCGCTGCTCCGGCGCCGACGGGCGCCACCCAACCCGATCGCCTCAAATGTTTCATGGTTCAAACATTCAGGCAAGCCATGCGAACCAAGCGGTTTTGCCGCCCGATGCGCCATGTATGGTAAAGCGGCGTCGCACTGCGACAGAGGGAGGCAACCTATGGCTGATGCGAGCAAGGCAAACCCGCAAGGCGCCGAGAGACTCGGCTATCTCGGCCTGGGGCTGATGGGAACGCCGATGGCCCGGCGCCTGCTCGGGGCCGGTTATCAGGTGACCGTCTGGAACCGCTCGGAGGGCAAGGTGGCGCCGCTCCTCGAAGCCGGCGCCAAGCGCGCAGTCACACCTCGCGATCTCCTGGTGAACTCCGATATCGTCTTCATGTGCGTGACGGACGCAGCAGCGGTTGAAGAGGTGATCTTCGGACTGGAAGGGCTGGCAGCGGCGCCCGGCGCCGGCAAGCTCGTCGTTGACTTTTCATCGATACACCCCGATGCCGCCCGCGATCTCGCCAAGCGCCTGAAAGACGCCAATGGCGCCGGCTGGATCGATGCACCGGTGTCCGGCGGGACGAAGGGTGCCGAGGAAGGCTCGCTTGCGATCATGGCCGGCGGACAGGCGGACGATATCGAGCGGGTACGCCCTTACGTGCTCGCCATGGCGCGCAGGCTCACCCACATGGGCCCGACCGGCGCCGGCCAAACCACCAAGCTGTGCAATCAGGTGATCGTTGGTTGCGCGATGGCCGTGCTGGCGGAGGCCACGCGCTTCGCCGTCAACGCCGGGATTGATGCCAATCGCCTGCCCGAAGCGCTTGCCGGCGGCTTTGCGGACTCCATTCCGCTGAAGCTCTTCGTGCCGCGGATGGTTCAAGGCATTCACTCGCCACCGCTGGGGCACATTGCCACGATGCTCAAGGATCTCGATACGGTCGCCGACGTGGCACAGGCGACGTCGACGCCGGTGCCGATGGCTTCGCTTGCGGGACAGCTTTTCCGGCTGGCCAAGGCCGCGCGCGGCGCGGAAGCGGACGCGCTGGAGATTTACAAGCTTTCAGCAACAGACCGCTAAGCAGTCGAGCGCGACCCGACGCATGCTAGGATGACTTCTTGCGCTCGTCGTCCGCGAGAAATCTTCCGAACGCCCCCCGCGCGAAGAGCAGCGGCTCCGTCGTGTTGTAGGTATAGGCCTCGACCGCGCCGAGAAAGATCACGTGGTCGCCGCCATAATAGCGGTTCACGGAGCGGCATTGAAAGTTGGCGACGCTCTCGGCAAGCACCGGCGCGTTGCCGAGCCCCGGCGTCCAGTCTACACCGGTAAACTTGTCGTCCGAGGATTTGGCGAACTTGCTCGCGAGAGCCTGCTGCGAAGCGCCAAGCACGTTGACGGTGAAATGGCTGGCGTTCTGGAAAATGGTGAGGCTCGATGAATAGACGACGAGGCTCCACAGCACCAGCGGAGGATTGAGCGAAACGGAAGCGAACGAATTGCAGGTCAGGCCGTAGGGCTTGCCGTCAGGCGCCGCGGCGGTGATGATCGTTACGCCCGTTGCATAGGTTCCCAGCGCGTTGCGAAAGTCGCGCGGATCGATCGACGAGCTGTCGCTCGCGAACTCATTGGCGGGATCGGGGCTGGCCGGCTGCTTCGGCAGATCATTCATCAGCCGGCCTCACAGCGTGAGATTCTCGGACGGCAGGCCCAGCGCCACGCGTCCATAATTGGTCCCGGCCGCATCGAAATTGAAGGCGAGATGCGAGTTGATCGCGTGAGCATCGCGGAATTGCCGCTGCAACACGCCGGTCGTGAACAGGCCGCGCGCGCCGCTCGCGGCAAACAGCATCGAGACCGCGTCCGTGCAAAGGTTCACCGAAAAAGATCCATCACGCCGATATCGGGTCTTCGTCGCCATGTCGGGCGTGTGCCCGCGCCGCGCGTTCTCCATGGCATCGAGGCACGCCGACCGCATGATCAGGCGTGCGGCGTCGATCTTCGCCGAGGCCTCCGCGATCTTGATCTGGGTGCTTTGAAAGTCACTCAATTTGGCACGGTTATAGGTTGAAATACGATGACGTGCGACCTCGGTATAATCGTCGAGGCATGCCTGCGCGTTTCCCAGCGCGACACCGGAGAGGACGTACGGGAACAGCGAGAAGACGGGGAGCGCATAGAGCGGATTTGGATTGATCTTGCTTCCCGGTGTCGGGCCACCGGCGAGATCGCCGACAGCGACCGTCATATGGTCCGCCACGAAGGCGTCCCTTACCTCCACGTCGCAAGACCCCGTCCCCCGCAGTCCCGCGACATTCCAGGTGTCCAACACGGTGTAGTCGCCTTTGGGCAACAGGAAGATGCGATACTCGATGCCATCCGCCTCGTCGTCAGAGTAGACCACGCTTGCAAGCATATTCCATTCACACGAGGCAACGCCGGAGGAGAAGGGCCAGCTGCCGCGCAGCTGGTATCCGCCCTCGACTTTCGTCGCGCGTCCGGCGGGAAAAATGAACGAGGATGCGATCAGCACGTCCGGATCACGGCTCCAGACCAGCTCCTGCGCCTTCTGCTCGAACATGCCGAGCATCCAGTGATGGCTCGCCAGATTGGCAAGATTCCAGGCGACCGACGCATCCGCTTGTCCGAGCAACTCGGCACAGTCGACGAGTGCGACATAATCGAGCTCGGCCCCCCCGATCCGTGCCGGTTGGAGCATTCGAAACAATCCGGCATCGTGGAGATCCCGTTCGGTCTCTGGCGGGAGGTGCCGCAGCTCCTCCGTCCGCGCAGCCCGCTCGCGTAGTCGCGGAACGAGAGCCCAAGCCTTCGCAATCATGTCCGCATGGGCGCGTTCGCCGGCTTCCGCCCCGGTGGGCTGACCCATGCTCGGCTTTCGACCAGGCGCCATTCGTGTCCCTCACTTTACGTATTTATGCGGCCACCCCTTCGTCAAATCAAGCCAATGCGGCCAGGCATCGGTCCGCAAGCCGCGGAGCTTCGTGCTATGGGGACTGACCGCGCGGGCCTAGCCCGTCGAAGGTTTGCTCGCGCCAAAGACTGCCTTCCGGGTGAATTCCGTGATCCGACGCTGGTCATAACCGAGAATATTACGCAAGACGTCCTCGGTATGCTCGCCCAGCAGCGGGGCCGCGACGGGATCGACTGCGCCGGTCAGGCTCATGGTGATCGGCGACTCGATGTTGGGCACCCATTCCGCCGTCGGATGCGCAATCCGGTTCAAGCGCTGGCGCTCGCGAGCCTCGGGGGCGTTGAACCCCTCTTCGACCGTCCGGAGATAGCCGACCGGAATATTGGCCTGCTTCATCTTCGCCATCCAGTTCTCGAGAGTATCGCTGGCAAAGACCTCCGCGATGGCCGCGCGCAACAGCTCCTTGTTCTCGGACCGGGCCTTGCGCGTTGCAAACTGCGGCTCGGAGATGAGATCTGGACGGTTGAACACCTCGACCACGAGCCGGCGATAGAGCCTGTCGTTGGCGCAAGCCATGTAGAGTGGCCCGTCAGAGGCTTCGTAAACGCCGACGGTCGGAGACCCACTCGGCGAATTGCCGAACCGGCCGGGGTTTTCGCCGTTGATGAGATAGGCCATACCGTAGAAGCCGGTCATCCCCATTGCGATGTCGAACAGAGCGACTTCGACATGTTGCCCGCGGCCGAGCCGGTCCCGCGCGAACAGCGCCAATAGGATGGCGTTACAGGCAGACATTCCCGTCGCCATGTCCACGATGGGCGGGCCGGTTCGAACCGCCGGGCCGTCGGCAAATCCGTTGAGCGACATGAAGCCGCTCTCCGCCTGCGTGATGGGATCGAATCCGGGGCGCGAGGCAAACGGTCCAGAGCGCCCGTAGGCGGAGATCGAGCAATAGACCAGCCTTGGATTGAGTGATGCGACGGCCTCATAGTCGAGCCCGAACTTCTTCATGACCCCGCTTGAGAAATTCTCCACGACCACGTCCGCCTTGCGGATCAGATCCAATGCGATCTCGCGGGCTTCCGGCACGGAAAGGTCGAGCGCTATGCCGCGCTTGTTGCGGTTCAGGCTGAGATAGGCGGCGCTCTCTCCGCCGATCTCGGCGTGCTCATAGGCGCGCGTGTCGTCGCCGCCGTCGGGATTCTCGATCTTGATGACATGCGCGCCAAAATCGGCGAGCGTCTGCGTGCAGGCCGGCCCGGCAACGACACGGGTGAAATCGATGACCAGAAGACCATCGAGCGCAGTCGGCCCTCCCGTCCCTCGCGAGGAACGTTCCGGCAATTGAGGCTTGGTGGGCATCGATGGCGCTCCTTACATCGGCTTATGGCCGCCGAATTTCCTGCAACAGCAAACTTAAAGCCCGGCGCCGCCGACTTCGCAAGTGTCTCGCTCCCTTCATCCGAAACGCAAAAAAACGGCCCGGCAGCGATCAAGCTGCCGGGCCGTTGGACATTTTCGGGCGTACGAAGGCTGCGCGCTGTCTCGCAGCCATTCGGGTTCGAGAGAGCCACGTTCCGCATGACGGGAAACCCGCTCCAATCGTTCAGCGCAGCCACTTTCGCCAATAAAGCGTATGCGACCACGCCCAGGGCGCCTCGGGCTCGTAAAGCCGATACCCTGCGTGGATGAAATTGTTGGCAGACACCGGATTGTCCGTCGTATCGGAGACGACACTGTCCCATCCGAGACGTCGCGCTCGCACTTCGATAGCCCGCATCAGCCTGAGTTGAAGTCCCCGCCCCCAGTGCCGCTGCAAGACTCCGACTCGGCAGAAATACCCGCTATTCCGCGCATGCGTGGACGGTACGACGCCAGCGAAGGCGACTGCATCATCATCGTGGTAGGCGATCCACCACGCCCCCGAGTCGAACTGCGGCACGACCGCCCCATCGAAGAATGTCAGCCGGTGCAAATCGCCGAGGGTTTCGGCAGTCTCGTCATCGTCCGCGTCGACGATCCGAATTCTGTACATGGGGATAGCCTATTGGCAGGGGCCATCGCGAGTGCGCGACCTGCGACTCCATGGCGATCAAGGCTCACTTGCCCAGCACGACCTTGACGCCGAGCCAGACAGCCCCCATCAAACCGGTGGCGATGACCGTGATCACAGCCTTGAAAGTATAGCTTTGCGCCTGTTCAACGCTCTTTCGCCAGCGCCGCAGGTGCTGAAAATCGGCTCTGAGTTCTTTCCGGTCATCGTCTTCGATACCGAAGGAGGCCAGGACTGATGCCACCGCTTTCAATACGATCGCGTCGACGCTCTCCTGCTGAACCCTTTGCTGCTCGGCCAGTGTCTGCGCGACAATCGCCCGAATCTCTTCGTCCAGAATCTTCACCGCTTGATGATCCTCGCAACATTCTCGAAGCCGCGCTTGGCGAAGTAGAAGGAGACGACCAGATTGGCCGTGATCGCCGCAAATCCCGCCAGCGCGTCCGTGGAGCCCAAACCGAGGACCTTGTCCCAGACCAGCAGCTTTGCGAAATACAGCGTCACGCAATAGCCCATCAGTTTGTCCGGCTCGTAAGCGCAAGCGAGATCAGATAGGCAGTCATCATCCCTCCATGCGCAGAAAATGCGCGGCAGATCGCGCCAGGCGAGGCGCGATCGTTTCGGGCGCGAACCCTATCTCCGTGTCTTCCGGAGACCGCAGCGGCGCGGGCCATCGGCCCCAGCGCCGCGGGCCGGCACGTTCGCGCGTGCACGGCCAGCAATGGTTCGGACGGCGGCGCGCCGATCGGCGCTCCATGAACGTGACGTCGAGTGCGTGGCCGGATGCGCGGCCACCGTCCGATTCTGAAATCGAGACGAAAAAACCCGCAGCGGATGATGTCCGCGCGGGTCAAACAAACTCGTCTCGATGATGTCATCATGCCGGTGTTTTGCCCGACGTGTCAAACGAACTTACCGGCGCGGCCAAAGTTAGCCGTCAGGAGGATCAGCCGATGACATCCAAGGCGACATCACAGCAAACCTCGCGCAACATGGCAGGTGCCGGCCCGCGCAGCGATGGCAAGCCGCGCAGCGATAAGAAGCCGCGCAGCGATAACAGGCCGCGCAGCGATAACAAGCCGCGCCTCGACGAGGCGCGCGATCTGCAGGAGGCGATCATCGAAGACGCCGGTGAGCCTGCGGACAGCGGCCGCGACCTCGTGCACGGCGACGGCGGCACCATCGAGCTTCCCACCAAGCCCGGCGATTTGTCGAAGGACGACTAGGCCATCAGGAACTTCCCCTGCGACAGACGCGTTGTTCCCCCGTCAGAAGGAACGCCTTGTGCGATGACCCACACCGTCCTGGTTGTAGACGACGATCCCGCCGTGCTCGACGTGGTCGTCGACATGCTGGAAGAGCTCGGCTGCGAGGTGATCAGCGCCCCCAGCGGCGCGGACGCGCTCGACCGTCTCAGGCAAAACCAGAAAATCTCCATTCTCATTACCGACATCAACATGCCCGGCATGGACGGTCATGAGCTGGCCGAGCTCGCGCGGCGGCGCAAGCCGGAGTTGAAGATCCTGCAGCTCTCAGGCCGCGAGCCGCGGCGCGGCGGCCTGCCGATGATCAGAAAACCGTTCTCGTTCGAGGAACTCGCCGACGTCATGCAGCGAACCACCGGCATCTGCTGAAGCTCGGCCGGCAAAACAAAACCCGCCGCGGATCGCTCCGCGCGGGCTGAACCAAACTCTTCGATGATGCCAATATGCCGGTGTTTTGCCCGACGTGTCAACGAAGGCATCGCGGAAGAGAAAGCCCCTCCTCCCAACTCAATATGTGGTGCGCAACGGGCTTGCTTCAAGCCCCCGTCCCTGCCGTAGAACCCGCGACCCAACACCAGGTCGAGGGGTCACGACATGCCTTCACATCTTCCCATCTCCCGTTCGCGCGGCGGCACGCAACCGAGCCGCATCGGGAACCCGGCAACGCTCGAGCACGAAATCGTCATCGCGGGCGGCGGCCCGACCGGGCTGATGCTGGCCGCCGAGCTCGCGCTTGCCGGTGTCGATGTCGCCATCGTCGAGCGGCGCCCCGATCAGGCGATCGTCGAGACGCGCGCCGGCGGCTTGCACGCCCGCACCATCGAGATCCTCGATCAGCGCGGCATCGCGGACCGCTTCCTGCGCGAAGGCGAGATCCTCCAGCTCGCCGGCTTTGCCTGGACCCGGCTCGACATCGGCGATCTCCCGACGCGGCACCCTTACGGGCTCAAGCTGCGGCAGGCCCGCATCGAGCGCATCCTGGCCGATTGGGCCGAAGAGCTCGCCGTCCGCTTCTATCGTGAGCGCGAGGTCACGGGCTTCGCGGAAGATGAGGCCGGAATCGACGTGACGCTGTCCGGCGGCGCGCGCTTGCGCGCAAAATATCTGGTCGGCTGCGACGGCGGCCGCAGCCTGGTGCGCAAGGCGGCCGGCATCGACTTCCCCGGCTTCGATCCGACGCTCAGCAACCTCATGGCCGAGGTCGAGATGCGGCAGCCACCGGCGTTCGGCCTGCGTCACGACGCGCTCGGCTTTCACGGCCTCAGCACGGCCGAGAGCGGCCGCGTGCTGGTCGTCGTCACCGAAGCGACGCTCGATCGCACCGGCCAGCCCAGCTTGCGCGATCTCAGCGAGGCGCTCATTGCCGTCTACGGCACCGACTTCGGTGTGCACAATGCGGCGTGGATCTCGCGCTTCACCGACGCGGCGCGGCAGGCCGCGTGCTATCGCAAGGGCCGCGTGCTGCTCGCCGGCGATGCCGCGCATATCCATCACTCCGTCGGCGGACAGGGCCTCAACCTCGGTGTGCAGGACGCCGTCAATCTCGGCTGGAAGCTGGCGCAGATGGTCAAGGGCGTCGCGCACGCCGGCCTGCTCGACAGCTACCATGCCGAGCGCCATCCGGTGGCCGCGCGCGTGCTGAAGAACACCATGGCGCAGATCACCCTGCTCCGCCGCGGCGACGACGGCCGCAAGGCCGCGCGCGAGGCGATCGGTGAGCTGCTCGCCATGGACGAGCCGCGCCGGCGCTTTGGCGCGATGATGAGCGGGCTCGACATCGCCTACGATCTCGGCGAAGGCCACAAGCTGCTCGGCCGGCGCATGCCCGATCTCGATCTCGTGGTCGAAGGACGCAAGCGAAGACTGTTCACGCTGCTGCACGGCGCGCGCGGCGTGCTGCTCAATTTCGGCAAGTGCGGCGGCGTCGACGCGGCGCCGTGGCGGGATCGCGTCGATGTCGTCGATGCGACTTACGACGGGATGTGGGAGCTTCCGGTTATCGGGCAGGTGGCAGCGCCTGGCGCCGTGCTGGTGCGGCCCGACGGGCACGTGGCCTGGGTGGGAGACGAGAGCCAACACGGGCTCGAGGAGGCGTTAACGAGCTGGTTCGGGCCAGCGGCGGCTTCGGCCGCTTAATCCTGAATGAAGCGAAAGCCTGGCGGAAGCCTGGGTCAAAAGCTGACCTTCATAACCTGAGCGAGAAGGTCAGCTTAGGGCCAAATCCAGACTCGTGTGGCTCAGCAAAATTGGTCCGGGCTACCGATCAAGTCCGCCGATGGATTCAACCTGGATTAAGGCTTGGCGGGTCTTCGGACCTCAACCTTCTCACCCACCTCGATTACCATGAGATCTTCACCGAGTTCCAATGGACCTGAGTAAGTCTTCCGCGTCGGTGGAATCACATCTTGCTCGGTTGCATTTGGCATCACGAGGTGTGAATAGACCGCGAGTTTCGGCTTTGTCCGCCCGAATACCTCGCCCGCCTGTTCTGGAGTCGTGTGATGGGCGATTATGCTCGCGGTTCGTTCTGGCGGGACTCCGATCCGCTGAAATGTTTCGAGCGAAGCAACTTCATGAATCAACAGGTCAACATTTTGGGCATGTCGGATGAGGTTCTCAGACAGACGGGTGTCTCCGGAGAGGACAACCGAGCGACCGGAATAATCGATGCGATAGCCAAACGCCGGCTTCACGGGCGTGTGGTCTACCTCGAAGGCGGTGATCTTTACGCCATTATTTTCATAGACAAGTCCCTCGCTGATGTCCTTGGCGAGAATGACCACTCCGTCTGGCGCCGCTCGGTCGTCGTATAGTCGAATCCGGATGTCATATTCGAACGCCTGCTCGAGAAACGACATCATGCGCACCGTCCCCCTTGGTCCCCACACCTCCAATGGCCGATCCCGCCCAGGCCGTCCAAAAAGCCAGCCGGTCAGCCACAGATCTGGAAAGCCAACCACGTGATCCGAGTGCAAGTGGGTAAGAAACACGCCGTTGATATCATGCCAAAACACGTTGACCTGAGTGAGCCGCTGAAGAGCACCGCGGCCGGCGTCGAAAATGAACTTCTGCCCACCCGCTTCGACGAGGATGCTCGGGCCGAACCGGTTCATAACAGGTGGAGGGCATCCTGTGCCTAAGAGCGTAACTTTGATCTCTTGCGCTTGGGCGGACACAGGGACAATAGCGAGCAAGCTTGCGAAAAGTGTGATGCAGGAAAGGCAGAAAGCCGACCTCTTGGAAGTCGCCATGACTGACTCCACGAACCGCTGAATAAAAACGGCATTCGCGCCAGGCAAATTTCGCATTTCAACCAGTAGTGTTGCAAACGATCGGGCGCGCGTCAATCATCGCGCCGCGAGGTCGGCTTCGGGTCAAAAGCCGCTGTCGGCGAACGCCGCCGCGCAGGTCAGCTACAGGCCATTCGTCACATCGGTGCGCCTCTTCGAAAGCCGAAGCACACAATCCGTCAGCACGGCTGACGTTCCAACTATGCGGCATCAGCTTCTCGGTGGCGATCGCGTGTTTGGCACCGCCGTGTCATTCGTCGTACAACTTCGCTTGGTTGGAGTTTCGGGTCATGGTGCAAGAGCGGCTAGTCCGGGTCGAGCGCAGGTTGTCGGCGATATTGGCCGCCGACGTCGCTGGCTATTCGCGGCTGATGCACAACGACGAAGAGGCTACGCATACCAAACTGACCGCATTCCTCACCGAAGCCGTCAACCCGGCAATCGCCGAGCACGGCGGCCGCATCGTGAAGAACACCGGCGACGGTTTCTTGGCGGAATTTCCAAGTGCGGTCGAGGCGGTTCGAGCCGCTCTGCAGTTCCAGACCCGCATCAATGACCTTACAATCGCTGATGCCGAAGACAGGCGCATTGCTTTTCGCGTGGGCGTCAATATCGGTGACGTAATCGTCGAGGCCCACGATATCTTTGGCGACGGCGTTAATATCGCTGCACGACTTGAGGGCGTTGCTGCGCCGGGTGGTATTTGCATCTCCTCGTCTGTTTACGATCATGTACGAGGAAAGGTTGCGATCGCGTTCGCCGATCTGGGTGAGCAGAGTCTCAAAAACATCGCACTCCCAGTTCGAGCCTATGCTCTGGTCCGGGAAGGATCGGGTCCGACGACAAAGGCGGAGCGCGCAAAGCTGGGCTTGCTTTCGCCGCCTCGTCTTTCCATGGTAGTGCTGCCCTTCGCCAACCTCAGCGGTGATCCACAGCAAGACTACTTTGTCGATGGTGTAACTGAGAGCTTGACCATTGACCTGTCGCGCATCAACGGTTCGTTCGTCATCGCCCGCAATAGCGCCTTTTCGTACAGGGGAAAGCCCATAGACGTCCGGCAGGTCGGGCATGAGTTGAACGTTCGCTACGTACTCGAAGGCTCCGTGCAGCGTGGCGGCAACCGGCTTCGGATCAATGTGCAACTGATCGATGCCGAAAGTGGTAAACATCTTTGGGCCGAGCGCTTCGAGAAGCCCATTGCCGATCTTTTCGATATGCAGGACGAGATCGTATCGAGGCTCGCCAACGCGTTAGACGCCCAGCTCATTGTAGCTGAGGCACGACGAGCGGAACATTCGCCGAATCACGATGCGACTGATCTGTATTTCCAGGGCATGGCCTCGATATTTAAGGGCCTAGTCCCCGAGCACCTGACCGAAGGGCGCAACTTTTTCAAACGTGCCTTGGCAATCGATCCCCGATGTATCGGAGCGCTGGTCGGCATGGCGATGGTCGATTTGACAATGGCCGGCGGCCTGTTAGCTGACGACCGGGCCGGGCTCTTTTCGGCAGCCGAGACAAACGCAATCAAAGCACTTTCACTAGCTCCCCACAACGCGATGGCCCACTTGGTCTTGGGTGACGTCTATATTTTTACAAACCGTGCGTCTCAAGGGATCGCTGAATGCGAGCAGGCCCTGGCGCTTAATCGAAATTTGGCCGACGCTCACAGCTATATTGGTTTTGCGAAATATTGTATGGGTCGCGCTGCTGAAACCGAAGGCCATATCCGTGAGGCTCTCCGCCTCTCGCCTCGAGATGTCTTTCACCATCGGTGGCTGCATGCCGTCGGCCAGGCCAAAATACATCTCGGCGCGGATGCCGAAGCCGTCGGTTGGCTGCGACGGAGCATCGAGGCCGACCGCAATTATCCGCTCGCCTACTTTACACTCGCTGCGGCTTTGGGCTTGCTCGGCGCTCTGGACGAGGCGCGAAAGACCGCGAGGGCGGGACTTGCACTCAATCCCGACTTCACTATCCGCCGCTTACGCGCCGCCCAAGCAAGCGACAATCAGAGCTACCTGACCGGTCGTGATCGAATCTGTACAGGAATGCGCTTAGCCGAAGTGCCGGAGGGCTAATGTCCGCTAATGGGATGGACCGGCTGCTTCCCCCGCGGGGATAGTCTGCAAAGACTACCCTGCAGCCATCCGGAGAAGCAGCCCATGACCACCACACTTTTGGCCTCGATCGGCATCGACATCGGCAAGGAAGTCTTTCACGTCGTCGGTTTCGGCACTGACGGCAAGATCGCTTTCCGCCGGAAGATCAAGAGACTGGCACTCCTGGAGACCTTCAAACGACTGCCTCCCAGCATCGTCGGCATGGAGGCTTGTCTCAGCGCGCACTTTGTCAGCCGCGCCCTGCGCCAACTTGGCCATCAGCCAAGGATCATCCCTGCGATCTATGTGAAGCCGTTCGTGAAGGGACAGAAGAACGACTACAACGACGCCGAAGCTATTGCAGAGGCCGCCCTACGGCCGAACCTGCGCGTCGTGCGCGAGAAGACACAGGACCAGCTCGACCTCCAGGCTCTGCATCGGGTTCGCTCCCGCCTGGTCTCGCGGCGAACGGCGACCATCAACCAGATCCGTGCCTTTCTGATCGAGCAAGGCATTGCGGTCAGGACTGGGGCGACGGCTCTGCGGAACTCGCTCCTGGCGATCTTGGAGAACCGGCAGGACGAGATATCGCCGCGAATGCGCGATCTAATCGTAGGTCTCTATGAAGACTGGATACATCTCGATGAGCGGATGAGACCCTCGCCGGCGAGATCGACCAGATCGGCGAGAAGGAGGCCAACTGCCAGCGCCTCATGAGCGTCCCCGGCATCGGTCCGCTGATCTCGACCGCCGTCGTGGCGGCCATCGGCACCGGTGAGGCATTCGAGCGCGGACGAGACTTTGGTGCCTGGCTTGGCCTCGTGCCGCGACAGTACAGCACGGGTGGCCGATCTATTCTGGGACGTATCTCCAAGCGCGGGAGTAAGTATCTCAGGACCCTGTTCATCCAGGCTGCAAACGTCATCCTGATGCGCCCACACAATTGGGATCGCTTCAGCTTCGGAGCATGGCTGCAGAACGCAGCTCCACGGCTGCACCGCAACAAGCTGGCAACGGCCCTGGCCAACAAGCTGGCGCGGATAGCATGGAGCATCTTGCGCAACGAAAAGACCTTCGATGCACCCCATTACGAAGCGATCGCAACCTAAATCCTATCCTGAGTTCGCGACAGAGAAAATGCATGGAACGGATCAATGAACGCATCCAGAGTCTGGTGACCCAAATGGTTGCTTGCCAACCTGTCCGCTAATAAGACCAACGATGCGTGCGTATTCCCATCAAGGCCACGGCCCGCGAGCCGATCAAACAGGCCGGATACATATCAGCGACTTCCGAAACCCACGCACGATCTCTATTGCGAAACGCAGCCGGTCCATACATTTGGGTCAAAAGCGGAAATCGCCAGGCCCTCAGAAGATGTCCGTTCTGCCCCTCATCAACCGACATCGACCAAAAAGAGCCCGCGGCTTTCCGGGGGCTCTTGGCTTCAAGTGCTTGATACGCGTGTCAATACTCGAATATTGCGTCGCTCGCCGGCTTCCGATGGGGCTGCTCCGGGTCGCGAGCCCATGGCGCAGCTGGGTTTTCCGGCTTGTGCGCAAGCGCCTTCGCGATCCATTGTGGCCATTTGGCGTCCGGCTTTGGCTCGGCACGCGCTTGAAGTAGCTCTTGAACGATATCGCTCATGCCTGTTCCTGCGATTGCAGCCAGACATCTTCCGGAGAGACGTTGAAGTCGTTGGTCGCGCCGACGCTTCCGAGAACGCTGAGCGGCACCCGCCGCACGGATTCTTCAATAGTGGCGTCGATTACCGGATCATTCACGGGGTCACCGGGATGGACGATGACGCGCTCGATCCGGTGAAGGAATTCAAGCGGCGTGCCGTCTTCGCTTGCGATGCACTACAGCGACTTGCCCCAGCCGCGATCGAGAAGCGAATTCGCCGCGCAGACGCGCGCATGCGCCGGGGCGACGACGGCCGCAAGGCCGCGCGCGAGGCGATCACCGAGCTGCTCGCCATGGACGAGCCGCGCCGGCGTTTTGGCGCGATGATGAGCGGGCTCGACATCGCCTACGATCTCGGCGAAGGCCACAAGCTGCTCGGCCGGCGCATGCCCGATCTCGATCTGACGGTCGACGGCGGCAAGCGAAGACTGTTCACGCTGCTGCACGGCGCGCGCGGCGTGCTGCTCAATTTCGGCCAGCGCGGCGGCATCGACGCGGCGCCGTGGCGGGATCGCGTCGATGTCGTCGATGCGACTTGCGACGGGATGTGGGAGCTTCCAGTTATCGGGCAGGTGGCAGCGCCTGGCGCCGTGCTGGTGCGGCCCGACGGGCACGTGGCCTGGGTGGGAGACGAGAGCCAACACGGGCTCGAGGAGGCGTTGATGCGATGGTTTGGACCGGCGGTGGCGTAGCGCGCACCCGTGTCGGCCGCTCCAAGAAAGCCCACGGCATTCCGCGGGCCTGATCCGACCTCTTGTGATGATGGCATTCTGCCGATGTTTTGCCCGACGAGTCAAACGGAACGATCTTGAACAGGATACATTGAAATCAGCCTTCACCCCGGGGGAAGCATCGGCCGTATCCAATGCGTGAACCATTCCTCTGCGTCCCTGCGCGGATCGCCTGGACCATCCACTCCGAAGATCGGCGGCGCAATAAGGTAGCTCGGCTCGTCGGCGAACATGCCCATCGGCTTGCTCGATGGCGGTTGCTTGCTGCCAGCGGTTGGCACGGTCCAGCTGCCGAACCGTTCGTTGAATTCTGGGGAAGGCAGATACGGCACCGGCGCACTTCCGGATGTGAAGACGCTGCCTGCGTTGGACTCGTTGACCCGGGCGAGGCGTCGAACATTTTCGGGCGCAAGGGATGCGGCTACAGAAGTGTCTGGCGCCTCGCCCACGTTTGCTGGCTCGGTAGGCACAGTGCCTAGCGGCGTATCGATCCAGTTTCCGAAGCGATTGAAAAGGGGGCGGGCTCGTTCAGCTTCCAGGCCAAGAATCCTGTTCTCGCGTTGGGGGGATCCGGACCGTTCTTCAATAAAATCGCTCCAGCCATCGAGAAAGGGATGAACCGGAGTACCAACGGCGAACGGGTTGTAGGGAGCTTCTCCGTTGGACAAGACGCTGTCCTCGGTGACCTTGTTGCCGCCAGAGGTAGTTGCAGAGAAAGCGGGTTTGGTGAGGGCCGCAGCAGTCAGACCTGTGAGCAAGCCGGCGCCAAGGCTTTGTGCTCCAGGTAGCATCAAGAGACCAGCACCAAGCACACCTGCTCCCATCAGCAGCGCAGAGCCAGGATCCGGAGGCGCTTGTGGTCCCAGCACCTGCGATCCATCAGAGAGATGGGTGAGCGGCTGACCTGTCTCTGAATGGAATTGCAAGACCTGCGACTCCGCCGGCA
Source organism: Bradyrhizobium sp. WYCCWR 12699 (assembly GCF_032144035.1). NCBI lineage: Bacteria > Pseudomonadati > Pseudomonadota > Alphaproteobacteria > Hyphomicrobiales > Nitrobacteraceae > Bradyrhizobium > Bradyrhizobium sp. WYCCWR 12699. Next base: position 598,552 of record NZ_JAVTJN010000033.1, on the reverse strand, counting down.
TCGCCACGCTGGGAGGCAATCGCGTCAAACGATGCCAATCCGAAGGGGGAACTGGAAACCCTGGCAATCCATACGTGAGAAGCGGATTGCTACGCGTGAACCCTTCCGGCTCATTCAGTCCATCAAGCCGAGGCGGAATAAAGCCCGGCAAACGGGTATCGACGAGGGGGGGAACGAGACCTGGAAGATCAGGGGCGGGTCCGACCGCCGCGAAGTGCTGCGAAATCGGTGAACTGGATTTATATCTCTTCAAGATTTCTATCTTGTCCGCAAGACTGAGGTTGCCGTCCGGCAAGAGGATGGGAGCACGTAAGGCGCCTTCCCATTGACTAGCGGAATGAAGTTGATCGACGGTGTCCCGCATCTGCTGAATGCTGTCTTTATTGTCCTTGGCATATGTTCTCCAGCTCGCGTACCAGTCTTCAACACGCTTGTTTGCTTCCTCCTGTGTCATTCCCGAAGGAGTATTGGTAAGCAGATGCCCCCTCGCCAGCGCGTGCTTGGCGGCCGTGAGAAAGCCACTCATCTCGGCATCCAGTTGATCAAGAGCAGCAGTATCGCCGTTCTGAGCAGCACCAAAGGATGGATGCTCCTGGAGTTCACCAAGAAATTTGCAGAATATCTTCCTATAGCTCCCGAGATGGCCGCCCGTATGAGGGCTTGATCCCAGCTCTTCGGCTGCTTTTTGATTTGATGGCAGATGCATCAAGTTCTTGATGCCGTTGAGTTGGAAACGATCACCCAAGACCTTGAGGGTAAAATGGCCAGCCAGTTCCTGCAGCAAGATGTGATGGACTTGTAACATACGACCCTCTGGCGTTGCGCCAAGGCATGGGCTTGCAGCGCGCCGAAACGTTCGGGTGCCCGCATGCAAGGAAAGATTAAACTATGAGGTTTTGCAGCCTGCCTGCGTGTACTGACGGGAATGCAGCAGTCTGCGACAAACAGCGACGCCGTGATTCACGGCGGCCCCGCTTCATGCAATTTCCCGAAGTGAGGCTCTGCGACGAAGCGGCGAAAACGCTAGCTGTTGTGCAAAAGAGCCAATAAAAAAGCTCGCGATCTTTCGCGAGCTCGACTTCTCTAGATCGTATTACTCTGCCGGTGTTTTGCCCGACGTGTCAACGAGCAACGACCATAGCAAGATTTCTCCGCGAATGATTCTAAGATCGGCGACCGAAGCGCACGGCGTCAATACTTCGTCGTATCGGTGAATCCAATGCCCCTGACGCCCGCCTCCTTGCACGCATCCTTCAGCACTTGGTCGCATACGACCATGGGATAGAAGAGAAGCCTGAAGATATGAGCCTCCCCGACACTATCCTCTTTGAAAATGAGGCTGCTTCTTCTTCTTAGATTGTAAACCTTGCGACCAGGCGTCGGATACTCGATCTCAAGAACCGACTTTTCTTCATCGACGGCATCGAGAACCCTGATGACATCACAAAGCCAGTAGGTCGGCGCCGCACGGCCATCCTGGTACCGGGTCTCGCATCTGACGAAACGAACTCCTTCTGAATCCAATGTCTCGAGAAGGCTCTTCATCCGGTCGGAAACAAGCCGATAGTCGTGAAACAGCTCCCAGTCCGCGGGAGCACGGCCGAGAGACCTGTCAATGACAAGCCGCGGAGTTTCAGGGAAAGGCACGAAGCCCCGCTCCCGCGGCGGAATGAGCACCTGGCGTTCGCCTGTGAGAGCTGCGAGATTTTCCATCTCCCACCCCGGCGCCGTGTGGAACCCGCCAATGCCGGCGACATAGAACTTTCGATCCTTTGCCTTGACCCGGCGCTTCTTTGGTGGAGAACCAACCATCAACCTTCTCTCGTCTACGAAAGTCTGTCGTACTCCGGCGCAGTGTGCCGATGCTGCCCATCTACACCGAAGCATCGGTACAGTAAAACACCGGCAGCCCGCCAAACGCATCGGAATTCGTGCAACGAACCTGGATGCGCTCGCTCGCACTTGCCCCGATCGTGTCGCCATCCTTCACCACGCTGCCATGCTCGATGAGATACGCGGACAGCCCGGCGACCTTGTCGAACAACGCCGAAAGCGTGAGCTTGGCCGTCACGAACTCGATCTCACGATCGACGAAGGCGGACAGGCCCATCGTGACCGCGCCGATCTTCGCTCCTGACCGGAATGGAAGAATGTCGAGCCACAGTCTGAAGGGATAGTCGGGATAAGGTGCGAATGCATCGCGGGAGGTTTCGAGCCAGAGTTCGGCGGGCCGCGCGACCCGGCCGGCCCATACCACGCCGCAAGCTTCCGGCATCGCCGCAATCAACGCGCCGATGACCGCCGTCGTGCCGCGCGCGGCAACCAGCGGCTGCTCACCTTTCCCGAGCATCGATACGATCAGATGGCCGCGATGCCGGGCCGCCACCGCCTTGCTCTCCGGCCAGGTCGTGGCCGCGCGCGCCCACAGGCCCTGGTCGTGCGGAATGGGTGCCGGCATCGACATGACCGCGACAAGCGCGTTGCCGCAGCGAATGAGCGGAGAGTTTGCCTGAGCCTGCGCAGCTCCGTCTCCCAAAGTCTCGGTCGTCAATTCCGGATGTCGGGCGCGAAGGACCTTGGTGACCGCAGACATGTCCGGTGTCGCCGGATCGTCCAACAAGATGAAAGAAAGAAGCGAGCTACTCATTCAACTGCCCCGCAAAAAATCATCTGGATTGCAACCGATACTTCGGCGCTTCGCCCAGAGGTTGAAAGTACATGACTTAGAACGAAAAGGGAACATTGTCAATCGATGTTCGCTCTGAAGACTTTTGCCGCCGGGACCGAAGTACGCGGGGCACCCCCCGGCGCGGGCATCGCCTTCCGACCGTCGAACGGCTTCCTCTCTTGTCGTGCCTGCGAGAAACGTATCGGATGAAGGCAGCTTCAACAGCGCGCGCGCTTCGCGCTCGAACTTGCGCATGTATTTCCATGCTCATTCACGAGCCGACGTTCTCACGCGTGGAGAAAGTGATCGCTGGCGGCTTCAAGATGGAACGTCGTTTCAGCGGATGTGATGGGCAGCACATATTTCAGACGTGCGGCACGCCATTGTCTCTGTGCGATTACCCAGGCACAAGGAATATGCCATGACCGTCTCCCGCGCTGCTCTTTTCGCCATCGTCGGAATCAGTTCGTTCGTTGCCTCCATCCAGATGTCTCACGCTGGCGGCCTCGGACTCGATTGGCTCTCGAACAAACCTTACGTGGAGTGCCTCAAGCAAGCACGGATGCTCGCTGATGTGAGCAGCGTCATGAAAGGACCGGCCTACCGGGAGGCGAGCTATGAGCGAGGCCGTCACCAGTGCAACCGACAATACTACGGTCACGAATAGGCTAGCAGCTGCCAGTACGGGATCTGCCAGCGGCTCGCGCGTTCCTTGAAAACATCATCGAAGTCGTGCCGCTCGTTGCGGCATGACTTCGGTCTCCATCGACGAAGATTGGCGTCAGGGTTGGCGGGTCGCTCCCGGTGCTCCCGGTATCTGGCCGCCGAACTTGGACGAGCCCGTGCCACTCACGCTGGTGGGGCCGGCGGCCGTGCCGTTCGGATCACTGCGGGCGGCCGAGCGTCCGGGTCCGGGCATCATGTTCATCGACTTGGACCAGCCGTGATGATGATGCCGCTTTGGCGTGTGGGCCGAGGCATAGGATGAGGCGGCTAATAAAATCGCTAGACCGAGTGCAGCTGCTTTCATGAACGTATCCTCCTCCGAGGAGAACTTTACCTTCCCGCGCGTGTTCCTTTTCGCACCAGCTTGCTCTCAACTTTCTTCCGGCTGCTGCCAACCTTCTCAAGAAGCTTATCGGATGCCGGCTCCGTCGACAGCTCCCGCTTCGCGCTCGAGCCGGCGCATGTATTTCCGTGTGCGCATGGCCCGGAAGGCAACGGAGGATACACCGGCATCCGCCCGCACTCAAATTGAGTAAGTCGCTCAACAGGCTCAGCCTGCGCCTCGAAATTTAATTTGCGCACGTATCAAAAGATACAGACTCTCCGCCGCGGCAGGACTAGGCTTGATCCATCACCGCAAGGCCCGTGGCACGAGACCGGTGATGAGAACGCCAATCGCGCTCCCGCCCTTCTGTTTCGCGAGGAGAGTACGCCATGCTGAAACGGCGTCGTTTCAAACAAATCAAGACACTCAACGAACGACTGGCCGACGAGGCCATCCGCTGCCGCGAAGAGGCGCGCGCGCTGTCGCCGGGACGCCGCCGCGAGATGCTGCTGCGCCGGGCGCGGCAGGACGAGGCCGCCATGCAGATCGACGCCTGGCTGCGCTCGCCCGGCCTGAGGGCGCCGACATGAGCCAGCAATATCGCGCCTACCTCGTCGGCGAGAACGGCGTCTTCCGCTCGGCGGAAGCCTTCGAGGCCGCGTCCGACGAGACCGCCCTCGCCTTCGCGCGGCAGTTCACGCGGCACGGCAAGGTCGAGGTCTGGCAGCTCGGGCGCAAGATCGCGGTGCTCGAGTCCGGGCAATCCTGGCCGTTGCCGCCGCAGCCATCGCGGCCGACGCTGACGCGTCAATGATCGCCGGATGGCGTTCGTGCGTTGAACGTCTCGATCGCGAAGCTGAATGTCACCTGCATGACGGGCCCGCCGGCGTCGCGAACGTCGATCGCCATCCTCCGCCGTCCGCCGGTCGCCGGTGCGGAAATGATGGCGTCGCGCGCCATGTCGCCGACCGACTTGGCGGCCTCGGCCTGGACCGCGCGCATGTTGGACAGCTCCAGGCCCTCTTCGTCGAGCGCGGCTCCGTGCTCGTCGGTCAAGTCGAAGTAATATCGCGCCATGTGCGTATTCCTTTGTCCCTAAGAGGTCCGGGAGGGGACAAAGGTTGCAAGCCAACCGAAAAACTATTGGAGCCAAGGGGTTCCGGGAACTGATGCGCCTCCCGGCGCAGCTCTTACTCTTCCGCGAGCTTGCACGCGATATAGGCGTCCACCGTCTCGGCGAACGAGCGCTGCACGCCGACCGCGACATCATGCTGGTCGAGCGCGTCGCGCTGGAGCACGCGCAAGCCGCGGCCGCGACAGCTCACGGGCGCCGTGTTCAGATATTGATCGATGGCGCCCTTGGCGAGCGGGATGGCCTTGGGATCGCCCCTGGCGATCAGGAGCCTGAGCAGGCTCTGGCATTCGGCCAAACCTGGCATGGATCTAGGCCTCTCACCCTTGCCGCGATTTCGGCTTCGGCCGCTTCACGGGCTGGGTGTGGGTGCCGAACAGCGCCAGCAAGAACGCGACTTCTTCCTTCGAACCGATCTGGATCATGATTGTCTCTCCTGTTCGCTCCGTTGGTCGGGCCGCGGGCGCGCGCAGTTCAGGACAATCGGGTTTCAGCCCTGTTTCAGGCGTGTTTCGTCGCGGGCTGACGGCGTGGCCGGCCTGCTTGTGTCCACAATTGAACATGGGAAACGCCCTTGACGCCGCCCTCGTCGCGCTTCGCTATTCCTTAACGCCCGCGCCATAAATTCCCACGCAGGTGATGGGCCTGCGGGGAGTTTTGAGAGATGGCCGTGAAGTGCGCCGGATGTGCCGACGGGACGGAGCTGCCGTTCGAATTCAAGATGGCGTTCCAGCCGATCGTCGACGTCAGCGAGAACAGGATCTGGGGCTATGAGGCGCTGGTGCGCGGCCCGAACGGCGAGAGCGCGCACAGCGTGCTCAGCCAGCTCACCGACAACCAGCTCTACCGCTTCGACCAGGCCGCCCGCGTCATGGCGATCGAAACCGCCGGCCGGCTGTTCGCCGATCCGCGCACGCGGCTCTCGATCAACTTCATGCCGAACGCCGTGTACGAGCCGCGCGCCTGCATCCAGAAATCGCTGGAAGCCGCGCGCCGCGCGAATTTTCCGGCTTCCAATCTGATGTTCGAGTTCACCGAGAACGAGCGGATGAGCGATCCGGCGCATGTCGAGAACATCGTGCGCGCCTACAAGGCGCTCGGCTTCTGGACCGCGCTGGACGATTTCGGCGCCGGCTATGCCGGCCTCGGCCTGCTCGCCCGGCTGCAGCCGAACCTGATCAAGATCGACATGGAGCTGCTCCGCGACATCCATCTCAGCCGGCCCAAGCAGGTCATCGTCGCAGGCCTCGCGCAGATCGCGCGCGAGCTCGACATCACGGTCCTGGCCGAGGGCGTCGAGAACGAGGCCGAGCTCACCATCCTGCGTGCCGCCGGCATCGCGCTGTTTCAAGGCTATCATTTCGCGAGGCCCGGCTTCATGGCGCTGCCGCCGGTGCGCGGCTTCGAGCGAATCGACGTGTCGCTCGCGGGGTGAGCTGGATCCGGCTTTTCCGGATTGTCCCGGTCGGCGATATGAGACGTCAAAAGCCCGCGCGGATCGCTCTACGCGGGCTTTTGCTTGCTGCTTGCGCAGCAGGTTTCGTCTCAGTGCATGTGGCCGATCAGATAGACGCCGCCGCCCAGAACGATGACGGCCGGCACGGCCCAAAGCAGAAGCACGGGCATCGCTCGTCTCCTTAGTTCGAGGTGCAGACCTTGACGGTCTTCATGCCGGCCTCGGCTTCAGACCTGGTCTTGTACACGGTATCGCCGCTGACGACCGTGGTCTCAGTGGTGGTCGGCTTCGACTCCGTGATCGTGCACTTCTTGGTCTTGGCGTCCTGCACCACGTAGAACGCCTGCGCGAACGCGGGCGCGGCAAACGACGTCAGCACGGCAGCGGCAATGATGGTCTTGATGTTCATAATGTCCTCCTCCAGCAGCCCGGTCGTCCGGATCTGTCTCCTTCAAACTTCAAATATTGCCACTTGTTCCCGATTATCGTTCGAACCAACGGCCGGGGCTCGCGTTGAAGCGGCGACCCTGGAGGCTGCGATGCTGGATCTGAGACTTGCGACGACCGCGCTGGCGATGCTGATGGCCCTGATGACCGTGGCGCTGGCCGAGCCCGCCAAGGACCAGATGCGGCCCGCGGCTCAAGCCGCCGAGGCGCGTCCGATCCGCGTCATCCTTCCCGCCCCCTGGGAGCCCGCCACGACGCAAGCCGAGGCAACACCTGCGAAGTAAGTCCAACGCAGCTCATGTGCCGCGCTTCGCGGTGATGGTGCGCAGCGCGATGCCGTGCTGCCAGGCCCGCACCCGCACGGCCGCTTCGCTCCGGTTCAGCGCAAGGGCGATCTCGTCGGGCCGCCTTCCCGCTTCAGCCATGGCTTTCAACCGCTCATGCTCTTCCGCTGTCCACCTCTTCAACAATGGATAGCGTGATTGCATGGTTGGAGCTGCCTCGCGTGTCATGACAGCGAAGACAATCGGACGCCAAAGGCGAAGTTCCTACGCGGTGCGCGGCTGACGGCCTGCCGGCCGAAGGCCGAGCGCGCAAACGGGATATCGCGGCAATCGTTCCTCGCGTCCTCAATCGGGCGCGCGCGATCGCAGCAAGATCATGCTGCGGCACTCGGCAAGCTTTGATCGCAGCAACCAATTCGAATCTCATGTGTTGTCGCCGGCACATTCACCACCGGAGAACAAAAAATGAGACGTCTTACCTTACTAGCCGCAACCCTGCTGATGCTCGGAGCCGTGCCCGCAGGCGCGCAATCCCAACCCGCGCAAAGCGGCCCCGGCAACAACGCCGTCAACAGCTCGGACCAGAACAACTCGAACAAGCCGGTCGAGGGCCGCAACAGCTTCACCGAGGGACAGGCGAAGTCGCGGATCGAGGGCGCCGGATATTCCAACGTCTCTGGACTGCATAAGGACGACCAGGGCGTCTGGCGCGGCAAGGCCGACAAGGCCGGCAGCAAGACCGACGTCAGCCTGGACTTCCAGGGCAACGTGAACCCCGCCAAGTAAGGCCGACCAAGCAAGGAACAACGCACATGACAACCACCATTTCCCGCCTTTACGACTCTTATGCCGACGCCGAGCGCGCCGTGACCCGGCTCGAGGGAGCCGGCGTGCCGCACTCCGACATCAGCATCGTCGCCAACAATTCCGACAATTGGTACGGCTCACGCTCCGGCAAGGTCGATCGTGACCGCGACGGCGTGGACGATCGCGCCGAAGGCGCCGGCACGGGTGCCGGCATCGGCGCCGGCCTCGGCGGCGCGGCAGGCCTGCTCGCCGGCCTCGGCCTGCTCGCCATTCCCGGCCTCGGTCCGGTCGTGGCGGCAGGATGGCTCGCCGCGACCGCAGCCGGCGCAGCGGCCGGTGCGGCAACGGGTGGCATCGTCGGCGCCCTGACGGAGGCCGGCGTCTCCAAGGAAGACGCATCGCGCTATGCCGAGGGCGTTCGCCGCGGCGGCACGCTGGTGTCCGCGCGCGTGCCCGACCAGGACCGCGCCCGCCTCGATGCCCTGCTCCACGAGCGGTCCGTGAACTTGCAGGACCGCAGCGCGGCCTGGCAGAAGTCCGGCTGGACCGACTTCGACGCGGCGAGCCCGCCGCTCTCTCCGGAGGACGTCGGCCGCGAGCGCGAGCTCTACGGCACGGGCGTGCGGCGATAAGCTCCGTCCAATCCTACGACGACAAAGGCCCCGCGGTGCGGGGCCTTTTTTCTTCGCGTGAGCACGATCCCTTGCCGCGATCGGGAAAAACAGGCATTTGCCAGCAAATTTAACAAAATCCGGCGCATCGGATTTGGCGGAATGAAAGCTGTTAGCGCCATGCTGGAGTAGGTCGCTGCTCTCCTTGCACGGACCCGACCGGGAGAGCTTTGGAGAGATCGCCCATGTACTTCGTCGCCGCTGCATTGCTGGTGCTGTCGGGACTGTTCTATTCAGCGAGCCATCACGAGCTCGGACAATTCGGCTCCGACGTTTGCAGATATGGCAGCGCCTTCTGCGACAATCCCGTGCTGCTCTTCACCGGTGCCGCGCTGGCCGCCGCCTGGGGAATGTTCGTCAGCATCAAGTAGGCGAACTCGCGCGCGTATCCGGCGCAACAGCGGCGGGGGAGCCGTCGCGGCCTCTGGCGATCATCGACTTATAGCATTGTGTCGCCCGACGGTCAACCGGTTTTCGACCAATCCGAAAATGAATTCGGATTTTTCACACGGGGTCGCCGGCCTCCCCTTGCGGCGGACCGGATCCTTCGCCGCTCGTCGCGAGGGCAGCCGAGATCAGGCAGCGAACGCCGGCGGGCTCGAACTCCAGGCGGAAGCGTCCGGCGAGATCCCGGCTCGCCAGCGCGATGAGGCGGCTGCCGAATCCCCGGCGGCTCGGCGGACCCACGGGCGGGCCGCCGCTCTCACGCCAGCTCAGATCGACCTGGCCGTCCCGCGCGTCCCAGCTGATATCGACCCGGCCTTCGGGACGGGACAGCGCGCCGTATTTCGCGGCGTTGGTCGCAAGCTCGTGCAACGCCAGCGAGAGCGCCAGGGCCTGGGCCGGCAAAACCACCAGCGAGGGACCATCGCGGACGATCTGCCCCGACGGGAACGGCGCGACGGCGCGGGCCACGAGATCGGTGAGATCGGCGCCCGACCAGGCGCGCGCGGTCAGCAGATCATGGGCGCCCGACAGCGCGAGCAAACGCGCATTGACGATGCTGCGCGCCGCCTCGACGTCGCCCGCACTGCGCAGCGTCTGATTGACGATCGACTGCACCGTGGCCAGCGTGTTCTTGACACGGTGATTGAGCTCGTTGGTGAGCAGCCGTTGCAGCTCTTCGGCCTGCTTCAGCTCATTGAGATCGCGGCTCGCGCCGGCGATCGCAACCGGCTTGCGCGCGCCGCCCTCGCCTTCGAACTCGACCAGGCCCCAGGCACTCAACCAGCGCCAGCTGCCGTCGCGCTGCTTCACCCGGTACTCGACGTCGTAGCGGCCGTCGCCCGCGGGATCGAGCGCCTTGGCGACGCGCGCCCACATCAGCTCCATGTCGTCAGGATGGAATTTGGCCTCGACGCCGTCCTTGTCGTGCAGAAACCGCGCCTCGGTCAGCCCGTAGAGCGCCTGGGCATTGGCATCATAGATGCAGATGTTGTCCGCCAGCGTGTAGCGCCACGTTCCCATTCTGGAGGCGATCATGGCGAGGTCGAAAGTGCGTTGCTGCCGCTCGAGCGCAAGCCTCATGTCGTGCTCGTGGGTGACGTCCAGGAAACAATTGATGCCGCCGACGATCTCGCCGTCCTCGTCGCGCAGAGGCGCGACGTTGACGCGCGCCACCCACCGCCTGCCATCGGGATTGAGAACGACCGCCTCGACGCCTTCGAAGCTTTGGCCGGTCCGCACGGCGTGCGCCATCGGCGTCTCCTCGGGCGGGACGAAATCGCCGTCCAGGGTCTCGACGCGGAATGAACCGCAAAACTTCTGCGCGACATCGCCGAGCTTGGGCGCCCGGCCCCAAAGCTGGACGGCGCGGTGATTGACGCGAACGATCCGTCCCTCGACGTCGCAGGCATAGACGCCGATCGGGAGCGCATCGAGGATCGCCTGGTCCAGTGTCAGGAACGAAGCGAACAGCGTCGGTGTCGGTGCCGGGAGCTGAAAGTTCAGGAGGGACATAAGGCAAGGTAACGGGAAACCGCACAGGCGGCAACGCGATCGCGCGCCGCTTTATTTCGATTGGAGCGCGGAACCTTCGCACGCTTGCGGCGTTGCGCGCACCCTCCAAGCCCTGAGCGTGACGTCACCACGTCTTGGATGAGCGGTTAGCTTTATCAGAAGTCACCCCCTACCGCACGCGCTTGGAACCATCGTTCCGTCCCTTGCATTTGCTGAAGGTGCCCCCGATCGAGGTCTCCCCTTCCATGAGCGACGACGCCCTCACCCCGACGAAATCCGCGCCGACGCTGCTGCAACGGCTGGGTCCGGGCCTGATCACGGGAGCCGCCGACGACGATCCGTCGGGCATCGCAACCTATTCGCAGGCCGGCGCGCAATTCGGCTACGGGCTCTTGTGGACCGTGTTTCTCACCACGCCGTTCATGATCGCGATCCAGCTCGTCAGCGCGCAGATCGGCCGCGTCACCGGCAAGGGGCTAGCCGCCAACGTCATGAAGGTCGCGCCGCGCTGGGCGGTGCTGGGCCTCGTCGCCATGCTGGTTGTCGCCAACACGTTCAACATCGCTGCCGACATCGCCGCGATGGCCGAGGCGCTCTCGCTCGTCATCGGCGGGCTCAACCACGAGCACGCGCTGATCTTCGCGGCGGGCTCGACCATTTTGCAGGTCTTCCTGCCCTACCGCCGCTATTCGCCGGTGCTGAAATTCCTCACCTTGGCGCTGTTCGCCTATGTCGCGACCGCCTTTACCGTGAAGATCCCCTGGAGCACGGCGCTGCTCGCCGCGGTGTGGCCCAAGGCCAATGTCAGTGCCGATTATCTGATGATGGTCGTGGCCATGCTCGGCACCACCATCAGCCCGTATCTGTTCTTCTGGCAAGCCTCGCAAGAGGTGGAGGAGATGAACCAGGGCAAGCGCGACAAGCCGCTCCGCGAGCTCAAGCGCGGCGGCACGCACGAGCTGGACCGCATCAAGACCGACACCTTCTCGGGCATGCTGCTGTCCAACGGCATCGCTTTCTTCATCATCCTGACCACGGCCTCCGTGCTGCATGCGAACGGCATCACCAAGATCAATTCGGCGACCGAGGCGGCCGAAGCGCTGCGGCCGCTCGCCGGCGATTTTACTTTCGCGCTGTTTGCGACCGGCATCATCGGCACCGGGCTGCTCGCGATCCCGGTGCTGGCGGGCTCGGCGGCTTATGGCGTCGCGGAGATCTTCGGCTGGCGGGCCACACTAGAGGCCAAGCCCGATGAGGCGGCCGGCTTCTACACCATCATCGCAGCGGCAACCATCATCGGCTTCGGCCTCGGCTTCACCGGAATAGATTCCATCCATATGCTGGTGTGGAGCGCGGTGCTCAACGGCATCGTCGCCGTCCCCATCATGGCGATGATGATGCTGATCGTCTCGAACCGTGCCATCATGGGCCGCTTCCGCGGCCGGACCTGGCTGATTTGGCTCGGCTGGGGCGGCACCGCGCTGATGGCGCTGGCCGTCCTCGCTATGTTCGGCTCGTCGCTGCTAGGCTAGACCGGCGACAGCGCCGCCGAGATCTGCGAGGCGATGATGAGGGCCGCGAACACGGCCGGCACGCTCATGAGCCGCAAGAACTGATCGATCGAAAGCATCGCTGTCCCCCCAAGACGAGAAACGTCCTCGCCCACCGCGCTAATGCTCCCCTTGCGCGACGTGCTGATCGGCCGTCAGAAGCTGATCGGAAATGGCAGCCCCACTCATGGTGAGCAGCGCCAGGATTGTGATCACGGCCAGAAATTTCATGGCCGGACCGTCGCTCCCGATTGTGGCCAAAAACCGCGGGACTGGTCATGCTTTCCTCACCGGAAACTACGGGGTTTGAGGCAAAAATGGGTGCTTTCGGCGGCCCTCGCCGGGCTTCCCGGCAACGCGCCCTTAGCCTAACATTTGTGGCTGGGGCCGGGCTTGCGAGCGGGCCAACAACAAGAACAATGCCCGCAGGGGCCGGGGAGGGACATGACAAAATCAAAAGCAACGAACCTCGAAATCCTCGCCTGCGATGCCGGCTGGAGAAACTATCATTTCGTCAAGCTGACGACCGAGGACGGCATCGTCGGCTGGAGCGAGTTCGACGAAGGCTTTGGCTCGCCCGGTGTCGGCGCGGCCATTCAGCGTCTCTCTGCCCGCGTCATCGGACAGAACGTCTTCCAGCACGAGCGCATCTATACCGAATTGTTCGCGGCAACCCGCCCCGCAGCCGGCGGCGTGGTGGCGCAAGCGTTGGGGGCGATCGAGAATGCGCTGCTCGATGCCAAGGCGAAGTGTCTCGGCGTGCCCTGTTACGAGCTGCTCGGCGGCAAGCTTCGCGACCGTATCAGAGTCTACTGGTCGCATTGCGCCACATGGCGGATCAATCATCCGTCCTGGTACAAGCCGCCGATCGAAAACCTCGACGGCGTCAAGGCGATGGGGCGCGAGGTGCGCGAGAAGAAGTTCACCGCGCTCAAGACCAACATCTTTTCCTACGACGACGGCAAGCCGACCGGCTGGCGTCCCGGCTTCGGCTCACCCTTCGCCCCCGAGATCAACGTCGACCGCAAGATCCTGCGCGACCTGCACATGCATCTGGAAGCGATCCGCGACGGCGCGGGCCCCGACGTCGACATCCTCTTGGATTGCAACTTCAACGCCAAGACCGAAGGATACCTGAAGATCCTGCGCACCATTGCCGACATCGACATGTTCTGGGTCGAGATCGACAGCTTCAATCCGCAAGCCCTCGGCTATATCCGCAGGCAGAGCCCGCATCCGATCTCATCCTGCGAGACGCTGCTGTCCTTGCGTGAATTCCTGCCCTATTTCCACGCCCAGGCCATGGACGTCGCGATCATCGACACGCCCTGGAACGGGGTCTGGCAGTCGATGAAGATCGCGGCCGCCGCGGAAGCCTTCGAGGTCAACGTCGCCCCGCACAATTTCTACGGCCATCTCTGCTCGATGACGAACGCGCATTTCTGCGCCGCCGTGCCGAACCTGCGCATCATGGAGATCGACATCGATCGTCTCGCCTGGGACCGCGAGCTCTTCACCCATGAGCCGGAGATCGAGAACGGCTATTTCGTGGTGCCTGATAGGCCCGGCTGGGGCACCGAACCGAACGAGGACGCCTTGCGCGCTCATCCGCCGAAGACGAGCGGCGGGCTTTTGAATTACGGTCGCAAGAGCTGACAAGAGCTGAGGAGACGCGCCGACGGGATTACGGCGTCACGGGATTGACGACCGGGGAGGTCTTGGGCCCCGGCCGTGCCGGCTCGATGGGCGATTTCGGAGTGGTCGGGAGCACCTTGGCGCCCGCGGCCCGCGCTGCATCGCCCGTGGTCGCATACATCGCAACATGGGCCGGCTGGGTCTTGGCGCGATTCCAGGGACCGTGGTCGACAATCAGCATGGCCGCAATCGTCACGCCTGCCACGATCAGCGCGATCACACCGGGATGGCGGAGGGCGGTGGACATGGAGTAGGCGAAACGACCGTTTGTCATCACGAAATCCGCTGTTGTCCTATCGCGGGTTAATTCAAAGGTGCCCCTCCGGGTTCCAGCCCCCATCAGGCAGGTTCCCACCTGATTGCGCGAATGCGGTCCGTCGTCGCGCGTCCGCCCGGCAATGAAGAGGGCCCGCTTCAGATCAGCCAGTCATGGGACGCAGGTCCAACGCCGTGATGCGGACCATTCACGCCGTGATTGGCAGCGTGCTCGTCCAGCGCGACGGGGACGATTTCGGCGATCATCTGAGGCGCGTCTTTCTCGCCGGGCGTCGCATGGGTCGCACCAGGTTCTTTCAGTTCGATGGCCGGGGCGAGCGCGGAAGCAGCTGCCCCGCTATCGAAGCGAAACACCAGCTCATGACCCGCGCCGCTGCTCGCGAATCCAGATTTTTCCGGCTGGGCTTCAGGTGCAGGAGATTGCGGAGGCTGGTGCGGATTTCCTCCTGCGGCGTTATCGCCGCTTGCAAGACTTGGTTCGACAATGCCGGGCGCTGCGTTTGGTGAGCCCGGAGGCAAATCGTGCTCCGGCTTGCCGTGCTCGGTGGCAGGCGGTCCTGCCGTCTTCCCTGGCGGTGACGCAGGGTCGGACACCTCGGATGAATGCTCATCGGCATGAGTGGCGCCGCTGCCCGGCTTGGACTTGGCGTCGGTCATCTCCGCGGCTGCCTTCGCGGACCCTGACTCTACGGCGTGCAGTGAGGGGCCGTGGTCGGTGTTACCAGGAGCTGGGTCGCTGTCGCCTGCTTCCGCTCCTTTGGCTGAAGCCGAGTGAACAGGATGGCTGTGTTCGGCCCCGCCGGACTCTGCCGTCTTTGTCCCTGGCGGCCCGTCCGCAGCCTGCGAATGGTGTTCATTGTCATGGCCGGCGTCGCCATCCGGCTCGGGCTTAGTTTCTGCCATCTCGGTGGCTGCCGCCTTCGCGGGGCCCGGCTTCACAGCGTGCTGCTCGTGGCCGTGCTCCGTGCTGCCACCAATTGCGACGCCCTCGCCTGCTTCTGCTCCTTTGCTCGAAGCCGAGTGGCCCGAATTGCTTTGCTCGGCACCGCCGGACTCCGCCGTCTTCGCTGCATTTGGCGAACTCGCCGCAGCCTGCGAATGCTGCTCGTTGTCGTTTCCGACGCCGCTGCTGGAATGCGACTCGGCTTCGGCCATCTCGGCAGCGTTTGCCTGCCCCTGGTCGGAAGCATGATCAGAGTTGCCATGGCCGGTGCTGTCGGCCGTCGTGAGGCCCGGTGGGACGATCTCGTTCTGCGGAGCACCGGTGTTCGCGTTCGCAGGCATGCTCTTCGAGGAGAGATTTTCGACTGGCGTCGTCCCACCATGATCGGACGGGTTTGATGATCCGTAGGCCGACCCGCCGGACGCACCGGCGCTCTCTTCCGTCCTGTCCGCCGTGTCGCGCGTGACGGCGCTGGACTTTGCCGGCGTCCCGGAGTTCGTCCGAAAGTGCGCGAATTGGAAGCTCAAGCCGTCATCGGCCGAAGCGCTCCAAACGCCGGCGGTCCCCGGCGAACTCTCGCTCGCGCGGCCGCTGCTCGCACTCACATCAGTCTCATCGATTGCGGCCACCGATATCAGCGCGTGTTCGAGCTGCTCCAGGGTGACCGCGACAGCTGCGCCATCCGAGTTGTGAACGGCATCCGCATGCGCGACAGATACAATTCCCTGCAGATGGACTTCCAGCAGGCCGCGATCCCCGACATCGAGCACCCGATCGGTCGGATTCACATAGACGATCGTTTGATTGGTTGCGGGATCGTAGATCCAGGCAAGGGTATGTGGCGGGATCGATTTGACCGCGGCCGTCAGATGCAGACAAGCGAGCGCCCCGAAAGCTGCAAGATTGATCCTGTTCGGCCCTGACGCGGGATCCAGGACGGGATCGGAAGAGCCGGATTTGGAATCGATCGCGCTGCGATGAACGACGTTCTCGACATTGCCACCCGTCAATTGGTCGAGGCCATCTCCGCGGGCACCGGAAACGGGACCAGGATCCAGCGCGCCGTCAATTTTCGGACCGCTGTGGCTCGCGGCGTCCGGGCCACCCTGCCCGCGAACGTCTTGTTGCGGGACGTCATTGCTTCCGGTCGCAAAGCCGGCAGCCTGGCCGAAATCGAGCGGAAGGATATCCAAAGCCGAGTTCGCTGCGTGCAAGTTCGCTGCGTGATTGGCGTCGACATGCGTGATCGCGGCGAGCTTGGTCGTCGCAGTCTCGCCGATGCCGGCCAGCAAGCTGTCGATCGAAGCCGGATCCAGCTCACGCGCCTGCGCGCCGTGCTGAGAATCGCTCAGTTCGTAGATCAATGCCGCGGCGAGAGCCGCGAAGGTGCCATAGCCTGCGGGCATCGACGCCGGATGGAAGGCAGACCGCGGAAGATGATCTTCTGAGTCGGGATCACTGCCGGTTGGCGTGCCGTTCGCTCCCCCTGGCAAAAGCGCAGCAAGGCCTGGCGTGCCCGATCCGACAGAACCGCCCTCTTTCCACACCTTCGAGCCCAGGAGTTGTTCAACGGCGCGCAGTGCTTCCATTGCCGCCGTCGGCGTCGCGGCTTGGCTTGCCTTGGCCAGCAAGTCCTTTTCGGTGAGTGCAGGCGCCTCCCCGGATTTCGAGATGACGAGATGCGCAAGGATGGCTTTTTTCCAGACCTCATGGCCGGCGTGTTCGTCGCTCTGACCGTGGCCCTCGTCATGCGCAAAATCGTCGTTCGCTTCGGACGCCTTGAGCTCGTCCAAAATTGCGAACGCCAGAAAGGCCAGAGCGAGCGCGGCGAAACCGGAAGTGCGCTGCAACCATGAGATGGTCGCAAGCACCGTTCGGTTGGTGATCTCCAGCTTCTGGAAGATGTTGTGCAAATGGACTTTGACCGTTCCCTGGGAAACGTCGAGCCGGCGCGCGATCTCCTTGTTCGACATCCCTTCCGAGACCAGCCGGACGATCTGACGTTCCCGGGGCGTCAATAGCTCCAGCATCTTCTCGATTCTGCCGGGGCCATCAGCCTCCTGGCCGGTGGGCGCGAGATCAGCCTGCTCGAGCGACAATCCGCTCTTGGCCATCAGCCGCAGCGACCGCAGCATGGCGCCGGGAGCGGCATATTTCGAAATTGCGCTGCAGGCGCCGGCGGCAATCGCTGCGGTCAGATCTTGATTGTCGGATTCGGTAAAGAACACCAGGCGGGTGGAAAACTTCTCGGCTTTGGCGATCGCGAGGATGTCGGCTGCTGTCAGGTCCGACAGGGTATCGGCAATCAGGGCCACGTCGGGCGACAAGCTCCTGATGGCTTCCAGGCAGCTTGCCCCGTCGCCGATCGACGCGACGACATCGAAATCCTTCTGTGTCCCGAGGACCGACTTCAGTCCCTGCAGAACGATCGGTTGCCTATCGACGAGCACAAGCCGGATCGGCTTA
Source organism: Bradyrhizobium sp. WYCCWR 12699 (assembly GCF_032144035.1). Classification (NCBI taxonomy): domain Bacteria; kingdom Pseudomonadati; phylum Pseudomonadota; class Alphaproteobacteria; order Hyphomicrobiales; family Nitrobacteraceae; genus Bradyrhizobium; species Bradyrhizobium sp. WYCCWR 12699. The sequence goes on along the minus strand of NZ_JAVTJN010000033.1, from coordinate 581,147 downwards.
GAGATCCCTTGCCTTGCGGACGCGTCCAACATCGACTTTGCCTCGGCCCGGTCCTCTATGTCCTTCGGCATATGGCCGTGGCCGGGTCGGATAATAAAATAAGTCCAATCGATTTAGTTCCCAAGACAAATTTTGGATGGCAGCGGTGACCCCTTACTCCTTTGACCCCATGGCCGTTGCGGTGGACTGGCTAGACGCCTATCGCGCCGGCGATGTCGATGCGATCCTGGACCTTCATGCCGACGATGCCGTGGTGCATTGCGGCTGCAGCGGCGTCCAGACGGTTACCGGCCGCGCAGCCCTTCGTGCCTATTGGACCGATCATCTCCGAAAATATCCGGCGGGCACGCTGGACGACCTCAATCCGTCCGACGATAGAACCGTGATCTCCTACGCCACCAGTGCGGGTGTCATGAGCGCGGCCTTGGCGTTTGACCCCTCCGGCAGGATCAAGGTCGTGGACTGTCGTCCCTTGCCCTAGCGTGGGGCGCAATCGGACCGGCAATCTGTGCTGCGTCCACTAATTCTCGAAGACGACGCGCAAGGCGCTCACGATCACCGCCGCGATGAGGCAGGAGATCGCGAGCAGCGTCCAGATCGGCCTTGTGCTTCCACCGGCCAGGCGCGCGACGAGCAGTTTCATGCTCGTCAACATTCCTCGCCCGGAAGCCGGTTGAGGTAGGCTATGCCAAGGCTGGCGAGTTCTCCGGCATCGCTCTCGTACTCTTCCTTTCTCCTGAGCAAATGGCGTTCCAGCAGGCATCGTCGGTTGTCGAACAAATCGACATCGGGATGCCGTGCCCGGTACATCGTCCAGGCGGTCTCGGCAGCGTTCTTCAAGACGGCGTCGTCCACGGTGCTTGCTCTCCAGGGCAACTGATCCATCGCTGCCAACTCAAGGCGTCCCGGAAGTTTCCAGTTTTTCCCGGTTGTCTTTAGTCGAACGGATCGACATCACCACAGGTCAGCGCTTCGCATCCCGGATGCAGCCGCGCTCCATGAGCGCGGCCTTGTTCGATGAAGCGCGGCGTTTCGCTAAGGTCGCGGTGCCGGCTGCGATGGCGCGGCAGGTTGCTGCGACGGCGCGGCGGTCGGCTTGGGCGGCTCCGTCGGCGCAACGGAATCTCCCCCGCCATGCGGCACACAGGTGCCGACGTTGCTCAGCAATCTCTTCGCCTCGAGGTCGCGGGCCTTCTTGTAGTCGCTACGCCGGTCTATTCTCGCTGCGGCCAAACGATCCCAGGCATCGAACGCATCAGAGTAATGCTGTCGCATCTGCGCTTCGGCCGACAGGCAATCGGCGAACTTGTCGAAGACGAGATCGGTATTGACCGGCGCGACGCCGCCCACCAGGACCACAAGCATCCATTTCATGGTGTCCGCCTATATCGCGCCTGCGTTCCGGAACGATGACGCGTCGGCAAGGTCCGGCCGCGTCGCCGCCCGGTCTCGGGAAAAAGAGGCCCCAGCTCGCTGGAATGTGGGGGCATCGGAGCTGGGGCCATTCGGGGTCGCCCTTGGGGAAGGGCACCGGGAAAACTTGGCAATTGCAGGAAGGTTCCAGTCCGATTTCGAGCGCGAGAACTCACTGCTCCATCTAAGGCACACAGAGGGGCGAGAACACTTATCTCACGCCACCAGGGTTTCGCCGCGTCGTGCTCGCTTTGCTGCCCGTCCTCTATTGATGAATTGGACGCCGACAAACTCGCCGTTCACCCAGGAGAGTTCGCAGTGTCGATAGGCGAGCCCGGTTGCTGACAGCACCAGGAAGAATTCTTTTTGACCGATGTCCGTAATCGAGCCGTCGATCACGAGCTTCGCGCTGGTTTCAGATACGTCGTGGATCTTGCAGGGACGTTGCCACGTGCCGTCGATGGCCATGAGGCGAGCCTCTATGGGGCGCTCGAAGGTAACGCGCTTCCCGTCCTGTTCTTGTGCTTCACTCATGAACGACCTGTAGACCGCAGGAGCAAACCAGAAGCTAAGCGCAGGACCTTGACGGTTGGTGAAAGGTCCAAGCTGATGCTGCAAATCAGAAGTTGCTGTGCAGCGCACACTGCACCTTCAAGCTGACGGAAGGGGTTCGACCGTGGGTTGGTCCGCCAGAAACACCTCTCCTCGGCGCATTACTCTTGGGGCGGAGGCATCTGGTTGAGCAGGTTCGATATGGCCGTAACAACCTGCGCTGGCGCAAAGGGCTTGTTCAGGAGAATGCTGTTCGGCACGCCATGAGAGGGCCACTCGTTGGCTGCAGCGCCTGTCATGTAGACCACGGGCATCTCCGGATTGAGCTCTCGGGAGGTCTTTGCGACGTCCCAGCCCGTCAGCTTGCCCTTCAAATGGATGTCGGTCAGCAGCGCTCGGTATTTTGCAGGGTCCTCTTTGAGGAGCGTGATTGCTTCCTCACCTGAGGCGACAACCGCGGCCTCAAATCCACCTTCCTGAAGGGCACCGGCAACCAGGTCCTGGATCAGGAGATCGTCCTCGACCACCAGAGTAAGCAATGAAGCGTTCTGCACTTTCCCCACTCCGGCTGCATTACGGCAGCGAGTGCTAAGTTCACAAGTGGACAAAAGTTCCGCTGGAAGAAGATGCGGCGTCGTGCCCTGTCATTGGCGTGGAGGGGGATCAAACCGATCAATCTTACGGTCGCTGTGCCACAGCTCCACACTGTGACCATCAACAAGTTGCTGGGCACGATGACGCGCAGTCTCCTCGTCTTCGCAAACCAGGTCGATACGGCCGGTCACGTGGCCCTCTTCATCGATGATGTAAGCTCTGAATTCCAACATCCGCCGGAACGGCCCTGCCACTTTTTCCCGACGCATTGTAGGGCGGTTCAAAGTTGCGAGTCCAGTCTCCCGGTCTGACAGGCATTGCCGAGGGAACCAAACGCTGCTCATTCAGTCCGACGGCCTTGCGTTCTCCTAACGCTGCCACCCACCGCTTCACTCGCCCGGCGCGATCGCGTTGCTCGGCGTCGTTCGGTCGACGATCTGCTGGCCGAACAGGCTGCCGATCAGCTCGACGGCCGTGCGCGCCGTCCGGCCGCGCTCATCCAGGAAGGGATTGAGCTCGACGATGTCGACCGACCCGACCACGCCGGAATCGTGCAGCAGCTCCATGATCAGGTGGGCCTCGCGATAGGTCGCGCCACCCGGCACCGTGGTGCCGACGCCCGGCGCGACGCATGGATCGAGGAAGTCGACGTCGAAGCTGACATGCAGCACGCCATTGCTCGCCTTGACCCGTTCGATGACGCGCCGGATCAACACGGCGACGCCGAACTCGTCGATCTGGCGCATGTCGACCACCCTGATCCGGCGCGCGCGCATCAGCTCCTTTTCGAGCTTGTCGATCGAACGTGCGCCGAACAGATCGAGCCTGTCCGGCTGGATCGAGGCGCGCGGATCGTCACCGAGCAGGCCGTCGAGGCCGGGTTCGCCGCACAGGAACGCGGCCGACATGCCGTGCATGTTCGCGGTGATCGTCGTCTCCGGCGTGTTGTAATCGGCATGGGCATCGAGCCAGAGCACGAACAGCTCCCGTCCATGCTCCTGCCAATGACGCGCCATGGCGTTGACCGATCCCATGGACAGCGTGTGATCGCCGCCGAGAAAGATCGGTAGCGCGCCCGTCTTCGCGATCTCATGGCCCTTGCGACTGAGGGCGCGTGTCCAGCGCTGGATCTCGCGGTAGTGATTGGCTCTTTCCGGAGGCCTGTCGGCGAGGTCCCGGATCTCGCCTGCAGAAACATCGCCGTAATCGACGACCTCGAAATCCAGGCTTTCGAGCAGTGTCGCAAGGCCTGCGGTCCGCAGCGCCGCGGGGCCCATCAAGGTGCCACGCTGCGATGCCCCCATGTCGATGGGGGCGCCCAGCAAAGCGATGCGCCTGGCTCGATCCGTCATGGTCCGATCGGTCACGGCGGCCTCCTCAAGTCACAAGATGAAGCGAGCCTAACAGAGATTCGCACCCGTCGTTTCACGGGGGCGCTTCGCTTCGGGGAGGAACAAAAGCCCCCGCGCTGCATTGCTCATCCAAGGCCGGCACCCGCCGTTACATGACGGCGCCTGTCGCGGATAGCCAAAGGTCGCCAGACCCGCTGTTCAAAACAAGCGCTCGCGCGGATAGCCAAAGGTGCCGGCCTCCGCCATCAAGGTTTGGAGGTCGCGTAGGTGAGCACGGAGATACCGCAGTCCACGTCCCAACCCGGCATGGCCGAGCGCGCCATCGATACGGCGGCGGATGTCTCTCGCACGATCGGTGAAGTCGCGGGAGGCCTGCATGCGACCGTCGATCGCCTCACCTCCACGATCGAGGAATCGCGCAAGCCGGGCGGAGCGCTTGCGACGGTCGCAGCGGTCACGCGCGAGGCGCCGCTCGCCAGCCTGTTCGTCGCATTCTTGTTTGGTGTCGCAGTCGCGCGGCGGCGATAGGAGCCAGCGACGTTACTCAGGCCGCGCTGACAGCCTCGAGCTCAGCGGCCAGGAACTGCTTCTCGAGTTCTGAGGCAGGCATCGGGCGTCCGAAGAAATAGCCCTGCCCTTCCTCACATCCCATGCTGACCAGGAAGTCGGCGGTTGCCCGGTCTTCGATGCCTTCAGCCACGACCGTGAGGCCGAGCTGCTTGCTGAGGCCGATGGTCGAGCCGACGATCGCGGCATCGTCGGAATTGGCGAGCAGGCCGAACACGAACGACCGGTCGATCTTGAGGCCGTCGAGCGGAAACTTCTTCAGATAGCTCAGGCTCGCATAACCGGTGCCGAAATCGTCGAACAGGACGCGGACACCCAGTTGCTGGATCCGCTTGAACATGTCGAGCACGCGGCTTTCGTCATTGAGCAGAATGTCTTCGGTGACCTCGATCTCGAGCAATGACGGCGTCAGCCCCGTGGCCTCGAGCAATGCCTGAACCGAATGGGCGAGATCGCCGGACTGAAGCTGCGAGGGCGAGAGGTTGATCGCGACACGCACGCCGTTACCCGACAGCTCCCAGTCACGCGCCTGACGGCACGCGGTCACCATCACCCAGTTCGCGATCCGCTCCGAGAGTGCCGAGGTGTTGACCACCGGCATGAACTCTCCAGGAGAGACATAGCCGCGCACCGGATGCCGCCAACGGATGAGCGCTTCGGCGCCGACAAGGCTGCCGTCGATCAGGCGAACCTGGGGCTGGTAGAACAGCTCGAACTCACCGCGATCCGCGGCAAGCGCCAGCTCGCTCTCCAGCGTCAGCCGGTTCTCCAGCTCCTGCCTGATCGCAGCCTCGAACAGCACATGGCCGCCCCGCCGCGTCGCCTTGGCACGGCTCAGCGCGAGATGGCCGTTGCTCAGGAGATCGTCGGCCTTGTGTCCGCCTTCAGGATAGACGGCAACTCCGATGCTGATCCTGACGCGGTGCTGCCGCGTGCCCGTCGCAAGCGGCGTTTCGAACGCGTGCGCGATCCGCTCGGCGAACGCCGCGATCGGCTCACCAGCCTCCGCGCAATCGAGCGCGATGGCGAATTCGTCGCCGCCGAGCCGGGCAACGACCGCCTTGCCATCGACTTCGATCCGGAGGCGCTCGGCCACGGCCCGCAACACGCGGTCACCGGCCGAATGCCCAAGCATGTCGTTGATCCGCTGGAAGCCGTCGAGCCCGATCACGAGCAAGGCAACCTCATGAGGCTCTCGCTCCGCATCCGCAATCATGCCGGCCAGTCCGGCATGCAGCGTGTTGCGGTTGGCAAGACCGGTCAGCGCGTCATATTCGGCGAGATATTTGACGCGTTCGGCCTCGCGCTTGCGGACCGAAATATCGCGCAGGATCGCGCCGTATTGAAAGCCGTCCGTTCCCTGCCAGCCCGAGAAGCTGGCCTCGACGGGGAAGGTTTCGCCATTCTTGCGCCGGCCCTCGAACTCGACGACGACCGCTCCGCCTGGAACGAGCAGCGCCTGGCGCGCGGCGTCGTGCATGGAGGGTCCCGTGTTGCCGTCCGCCGGCACGGCGCACAGCGTTTCGAACGGGCGGCCGATTATCTCGGCCGGCGTGAAACCAAAGATCGCGCTCGCGCCGGGATTCCAGACCGTGATCCGGTGATCCTCGTCGGTGCAGACGAGACCGTCGCCGAGCGACATCGCGATGCGGTGAAAGCGGCTCTCGGCGATGCGGCCCAGCAGACCGCGGAAATCGATTTCGTCCAGCGCAATTGCAGTCAGGTAGGCGACGATCGCGATGTGGAACAGCGATGTGTCGATGACGAGGGGCCATCTCGCCTGGACGAGAACCGCGGCCGATCCCATGGCTGCTCCGGAAGCGACGAGCGCTGCAACGCGAATTCCCGGCCCGAAGCGGCGCCACGAATACATCATCAGCAGGGAGATCAATCCCAGCGCGATTATCATCCCGATATCGGACGTCCAGCGCAGCATCCGGCCCTGCAGGATCGATTCCGCGGCCAGCGCCTGGAGCACCGGCCCCGAGACGATCTTGCCGTTGGGAACGCTGAAGCGGTCACCGAGCTCGAGCGCGGTGGCGCCGACGATGACCTTCTTGCCTTTCAGCTTATCGAGAGCCACGGGATCGCCGCGCAGCACGTCGACGTAAGAGATGGTTGGAATGGAGGCTGCACGGATGCTGAAATCGATCAGGAAGGGCGGCCGCCGGTTGGCATCTTGCCCGGCCAGCACGACGGCCATCGAGGGCATCAGGGTATCGCCGATCTTCTCGCCGACCGGATAGCGGCGCACCAGTCCGTCGGATTCGACTGCGACGTTCACCATCGCGGGCCAGGACTGGTTGCTGAACGGCTTCAGGGGGCGATTGACGTGGGCCGGGCCACCGTTCGGCGTCGGCTGCTTGAAGGACGGCAGGATGGTCGAGCCGCCGACATCGCGAAGCGCCCTAACGAAAGCCTCGTCGGACGCCGGGTCCGATGGCGAACTGAAGTCGACATCGAAGGCGATGTCGCTCGCGCCCGCAGCTTCAAGCCGGCGCAGCAGGTCTGCGTGAAGCCGGCGCGGCCAGGGCCACACGCCGATCTGATCGATGGAGGGTGCGTCGATGGCGACCACCACGACCTTGCCGCTGGCCTCACGTGATTGCCAGGCGAACCGTAGATCGGTCAGCGCGTTGCGAAGCGCACCATGCCATCCCGTGGACAGCACGATCGCAAGCGCGATCATGACGAGAATGTGCGGCCGATAGCGTTTCACCCGATCCACCCCACGCCCCGCTTCTGCAGGTGCGCCCCTCATCCCCTAGTAAATGTCCTCAATGTCGGCCGTGGGCGACGCCATGGCCATTGCTGCCGTTGCCGCCGCCATTGCCGTTGCCATTGCCGTTGTTGCCCCTGCCGTTGCCGGTGGCGCCATTGTTGCCATTGCCGTTGTTGCCGCCATTGCCATTCCCGCTGTTGCCATTGCCGGAATTGCCGTTGCCGCCGGCATTGCCGTTATTGGCCGCAGCTGCGGCGACCGCAGCGCCCGGGTTCGACGCGCCGTTGCTGACAGAAGCTGCCGGATTGCCGGTCGTCACCGTCGTTAGGGCGCCGCTGTAGGACGCGCTCGTACTGGCCTTACTGTCGTTCCAGACCGTCTCGGTCCCGGCGTTGGCGTTCGCCCGGCGCAGCTGACCGGGAGCATCGACGCCATGGGCGAGCCCGCGCGTCACCTTGTGGACGTTCAGCTTGACCTCGCCGAGCGAGCTCGAAATGCGCACGACGCCGGCCTTGGCACCGTGATGCCCTGCCGCCTGATGCGTCTGCTTCGAAGCAGCGGCTGGCTTGGTCCCCTTGTCGATCGGACCGAGCGCATGGATTGCACGGCCGTTCGCGGCATTGCGCGGCGCCGTCAGGCCTGATTTCGGCACGGGAATGCGCTCGATCGAAGGAGCGCGCGGCTTGCCGTGCTCGATCGGGTTGAACGCCCCTGCACCGCTGAGGCTGATCCCGGCCGTGCCGTGCTCGGAGACGGTGGCCGCTTGCCCCTTCATGACCTGGGCAATCTGCCCCGTCCTGAAGTCGGCGACCTCGACCTGACCGCGGAGCACGCCGACCTTGGTGCTGCCGGCACCCACGGTGACGCTGAACTTCGTTCCCTTGACCACGGCGGCGAGATAGGGCGTCTCGACCTCGAAATGCTTGACGTTGCGCTTCTCGACTTCGAGCAGGATCTGCCCCGCCTGCTGGATGATCGTGGTCGAAAGCCCCTCCTTCTTCTCGGCCGGCAAGCCGACCACCGAGTTGGGAGAGATCAGGATCGTTTCCTCGCCGCGGACGAGCAGCACCCGGCCATTGCGGCCGGTGCGGATGGTATTGCCAGGCTTGAGCGTCTCGTCCTGGTTCAGCGAGACCTGTTGCGCGCCGTCGGCAGCGACCCACACCTCTCCGGTGGCCTTGCTGATCGACCAGACGCCATCCTCCGCAGCGAACGCGCCGGAAGCCGTTCCAAGCGCTAGCGCCGCCACGAAGGCACACCGCATTCCAACTCTGCCGAGCATGACGACCCTCAGTCCGCGTTACAGCCAAGCCTGAGGGGTATCCGAAATCACTCAAGATAGAATTAGCGGGAAGCGACCAGCGAAGCGGCCGGATTAACCAATCATTGACCATAAAAAACTATGAAAAATCATGCGCCTAATGATCCCTTACCGTCGCAGGGCAATTTCTCCGTCGAACTACGGGGAAAGCTTCGCTGGGTGCATTGGAAAGCGGCATCTGGCCACCGCGCTGACCCTGTTGGTGCCCATCCTCGCCGGAATTTCGCCGGCGTTGGCACAACAGGCGAACCAGCCGGGCTTCGATCCGCGCCAGCCCGAGAAATACTTTGAAAACCAAACCGAACGGGAAACGCTGAACCGCCCGCCGGTCAGCCTGCCGACGGTTGGCCAGACCAACACCGGCGGCGATACCAAGCCGCAATTCGTCCTGCGTGGCGTGCACGTCGGCGGTGCCCACGCCGTCTCCCACGATCGCATTGCCGCAGTCTATCAACCCTATCTCGGCAAGAATGTCTCGCAGGCGGATCTCGCCGGGATCGCCGGCGCGATCAGCGATCTCTACCGCGCCGACGGCTTCCATCTGAGCCGGGCGATCGTGCCGCCGCAGGACATTGCCGACGGCCGGGTCCGGATCCAGGTGATCGAAGGTTCCATCGTGCAGGTCGAGCTGAAAGGCGACGGCGCCGACCAGTTCGGCGTCAGGCCGATGCTCGGGCCGGTTCTCGCCGAGCAGCCGTCGCGCCTCCCGACACTCGAGCGCCAGCTCTTCCTCATCAATGGCAGGCCGGGCGTCCGGATCGCCGACAGCGCGCTGGAAGAGATCGGCAGCGGGTCCGGCCGCTTCCGTCTCACCGTCTATTTGAAGACCTGGCACGTCTTCTCCTCGTTCGGCCTGGACAATCTCGGATCGTCCTCTGTGGGCCCGTGGCAGACCTACGCCACTGGCGCGTTCAACTCCTACCTCACGCCCGGAGACACGCTGGCCGTCAACCTGTCGACGATTGCCAACGATCCTCGCGAGCTCGGCTTTGCGCGGCTGTCCTATGACGCACCCGTCGGCGTCGACGGCATACGCCTCGGCGCTTCCGCTCTGTACAGCGCGGTCCGACCGGGCGATGCCCGTCGCCTCGACAGCGACATCACGACGACCGAGGCCTTCGAGCTGCGGGCCAGCATCGTTCCGCTGCAATCACAATCCTCTACGCTCACGCTGACTGCGGCGACGACCTTCAGCAATGTGTCCGAGCACGACCTTTATGGCTCCTGGTACAACGACCACATCAGGACCGCGAGCCTGACTGCCGACTACAGGCTGCAGGATCACTTCGGCGGCACCAATTTCGCGACGCTGACCTACCGTCAGGGCCTCGACGTCTTCGGTGCCTCGCATTTCGGCGACGATCTGCTGTCGCGCGACGGCGCCTCCTCGAACTTCTCGGTGCTGAACCTCTGGTTCACGCGCTACCAGACACTCAACGACGCCTGGTCGCTCAAGCTGGCGGCGGCGAGCCAGACAGCGTCGCGGCCGCTGTTCACCTCGCAGCAATTCTATCTCGGCGGCGCGGCCTTCGGCCGGGGTTATGGTGCAGCCGAGATCAGCGGCGACAACGGCCTTGCCGGCTCGCTCGAACTGCGCTTCGACCAGAAGCTCAATTTCCGCTACTGGACCGGCTATCAGCTCTATGCCTTTGGCGACGCCGGCGCCGTCTGGAACGACGGCTACCGTTTGAGCGACGGCCTGTCGCTGACATCGGCCGGAGCCGGTGTACGCTTCTTCCTGCCAGACGATCTCCTGGCCGATCTCGGCGTGGCCGTGCCGTTGAGCTATCGGGCGCCGGACAACGAGCGCCGCAGCGCCCGGTTCCTGTTCACACTGTCGAGCGCATTCCGGCTCTGCCCCGAACGCGGCAGGTCGGGCTGTCTCTAGCCGGCCGGTCGTTTGCGCACGTCGCCCCGGCAAACGGCTAGTGCAGCCTTGCTCACAGAGTTGCCTAAATTTAATCCCGTAACCTGATCACGGTCGCTCGATCCGGGAGTTCCCAATGACCATGTTCAGCGGAACGTGATTTGAGACCAAGCCATGAAGAAGGTGTTTGCAATCCTGGCGTTTCTCTGCGTCCTCGGCGTCGGGGAATATCTCCTCGTCAGCCGGTTCGCGATCCGCCATGAGACGTTGGCGCTGTTCGACGCCTCGCGGCAGCGGCCGATTTCGGTCGACCTGGCGGTACGGCGCGATTACGAGACCAAGGCCAATCTCGGCCTCTGGAAACTCCCGCTCGCCGTCATCAGTAACGGCAATACCGTCAAGGCAACCGAATATTCCTTCCTCGCCAATGTGCTTGCCGCGCGCGGCTATCTGGTCGCCAGCATTCAGCAGGACCTGCCGAGCGACCCGCCGCTGACGACCCATGTCGGTCAGCAATATGTCGGCCGGCGCGACGTCTATATCCGCTGCGAGGCCAACATTCTCTTCGTGCTGGATAAGCTGAAGAAGCAGCAGGAGAACATTGATTACGACCACATCACCCTCGTCGGCCACTCCAACGGCGGCGATGTCTCCATGTATGTCGCCCATCAGCACCCGGAGCTGGTGTCGAAAGTGATCACGCTCGACAATCTCAGGGTGCCTTTCGTGGTCAGTGACGGCATGAAGATCCTGTCGTTCCGGTCGAAGGACCCGCATTTCGTGACCGATCCAGGCGTGCTGCCGACGCCGGAGGAGGCCAAGGCGCGCGGCATCGACATCGTCCACACCGGCGCGCAGCACACGGAAATGAGCGATCGCGGCCCGAACTCGGTCAAGGAGAAGATCCAGGAGACGCTCGATCGCTTCCTGCGCGACAGCGCCAGCAGCGCGCTCGCGCCGGCCGATACGAAAAGCCCGATGATCATGAATCCGGGCGACTATTAGCCGGGAACGCTTTGCGGCAGATCAAGGCGGCTCCGAGGCGACGGGATAGAAGAACCCTATGGCCTCGGAGAGACACGTGTCGCATTCTATCGAAAGTCTTGAGACGAAAGGCCTCGATGCAAGAAGCCTAGGCCTGCCCGCGGCGAGAATGCCGGCATTCGTACGGCATCTCTATCGCTCGGTCCGCAAGCTGCTCCGGTCGATCATCGCCCGCATTGATCTCTCACAGTTTCCCGGATCGTGCTGCGGATAGGCACGGCGGACGCCAACGAATGCATGAAGGTTACCCTATGCACCAGCATTTGAGACGAATCTGCCTGCTGCTTGCCGTAACCTCCAGCGTCGGCACATCGTCTGCGCTCGCAGCCGATGCCAATCACGGTGCCGACCTCGCCAAGCGCTGGTGCGCAAGCTGCCATGTCGTCGCGAACGGCCAAACCCAGGCGAGCGCCGACGTCCCCTCCTTTGTCTCTGTCGCGCGCAAGGCAGACTTCAGCCCGGAGAGGCTTGCCTTCTTCCTGCTCGATCCGCACCCGAAGATGCCGAATTTCCCCTTGAGCCGCACCGAGGCGGGCGACATCGCGGCCTACATCGCATCGCTGCGCTAGCACGACATCGGCCGCACATAAAAATCCCTGCCGGAGGACCGACAGGGACCATAGAAGGGACGCCGGACGGCGAACAAGGCCATCCGGCAGTCCGCATGGACCTGCCCCAGCATCGCAAATGCGGATCGCGGCCACGCAAGTTCGATTTGCGGGTACGCCGCGGACAGGCGCGAGAATCAGGACTTGCCCTTGCCCGGTTGCATGAGACTGCCGGTCATCTGGCGCATGTGATCTCCAGCACTGGTGAACTGGCTGCGCAGGAAATCGGACTGGATTCGCATCGCCTCCTGAAGGTCGGTGGCATGAACCAGCTTGCGCGCATGCTCAAACGCCGACTTCATGTTCTGCTCGGTGAAAACCAGGGCCTGCTTCGACACCTCCGTCCCCGCGCCTGGAACGGACGACATCGACTTGGTGGCCGCTTCGAAAAACATGCCGAATGCTTTTTCCGCCTGGTCAATCGTCTTCTCGGCCAGGTCGCGCAGTTCGGCCGGAACTTCGAGCTTCGGTTCGATCATGGTCGCACTCCTCCCGCTTTCCCTACTGAATACCACACTTGCTGGACCGCCTTCCAGCGGTCAGCCGCGGGGAAAACCTCGCCGGCGGTCCGGCTACGGCGGGAGGCGAAGAGACAGCATCAGGCCGGCGCGCGGCCGGGCTCAGGACAAGGGGTGTTCGGGAAGGGCTTCTTCGGTGGCGAGGTCTTCGACCAGCTTGATGACCTCGAAACGCTGTCGCGGCGCGAGCTTCAGGAACGCGCGGAGCAGGCGCAGACTTTCGACCGTGCCGCTTGTGGGCGCGCCGAGCTTGAGCTGCAATTCAGCCGCGAAACCGAGGTTCTTCATCTCGCACCTATGACAAGCATCGGCTTTTGCAATCCGCCAAGAACCGAACGCCGCCGCCGCAACAGGACCTATGGCGACGAACTCTCGGCCGGGTGGCCCCGGCCGGCTGGCACGCTGAACAACATGTCCAACAACCGGCTCAACCATCTGGTTGCAACTATGCCAAGGAACAACCCGTCCGGCAAGTCCAACAATGGATGTAGTGATGCTTCGTCTGCATCGCACCACGGCAATTCCGGATAACAGGAATATCGACCGCCGTCACCCACCTGCGTCAACAAGCTGCATCAATCACGCATACTGCCCGGACCGCTGTCAATTGGCACAACGTTTCTGCTTGTTTCCGACATGAACGGACATTGGCTGCGCATGACTTCTTCTGGAGCATACACGCATTTGTTGAGTCCGGCCCCGGCGGTTGTAACAGCGACGAAATCAAGATCGATCTCGCAAGCTGATCTCCAGCGTCCCGATCTGTGCGCGGTCGTCGCTCGTCGGCCCGGATATGTGTCCGCCCATGAACCATTGTCCATGAGCGGGCGACCAAGCCGTTGCGACACGGCCACGCAGACACCGGGCGCCATGGCTGAAGACTCTTCGATTCGGGCGCGCGTCAGCACCAAAGGACGACGGCATGCTTTCTCGCTGCGATCTCATCAAGGGCGCCGCGGTCGCGCTTTTCACCCTCTCAATACAAGGCGCATGGGCCCAGGAGACCAAGATGAACCTGTTCAAGATCATCACCATCAAGGACGAAATCGTCGTCGGATTATCGGCGGAGGAGCTTAAGGGGCTCGGCGGCAATGATGCGAGCGCGGTTGCGCACGCGCTGGCGCAGAAGGGCGATCTCACGGTCTGGCAATACAACGTGCATCGCGGCCCGAACGGCGAATTGCAGCAGGCGCCGACCGCCAAGATCGGGCTTCTGGCCAACGCCTCGCTGCGCGTCGAACCGTACACGACGCCTTACCAGATCGTGCCGCATCCATAAGCAGCCGACTGGCACGCCGGCAGCCGAGGCCGCCGGCGTGACGTCTTCAACTGCGCCGCTGCGCCCGTTGTGCCCCCGTTTCCGTCGCAAAGCCGTAGATCAGCGCCAGCCGGTCCAGACATTCGCGAAAACGCCGCGCAAAATAATCGTTCCAGCGCTGGGTTCGGACGGCGCGACGCGCGCCGATCTGGTCCATGGTCAGGCCCAGCACCAGCACGTCATGCACCAGCGCGGCGCCGTCCGTGCCGAGTTCGCGCTCGATCCGGTTCAACCGCAGCACCGCCTGGCGCTGGCTGTCGGTGACAGGCTCGCGCGTACGCGCGCCATCGACATATTCCCTCGTCGGATCCACCGCCTGAGGCCCCCGCTCCGCCCGCTCCCAATCGTTCTGGAAGGCTCGCCCACCGCGGTATTGCGCTTCGTCGATCTGATGATGTGCGTGCAGCCGCCCCAAGGGATCGCCACGGATCGACCGGATGGCCAAGATCTTCTCGCCGGAATCGAGCGCCAGCGGATTGTCGACCTCGACCTCCGCCACTTCGGCGTTGAACGGGACATCGCGGGATCGCCGGTCGTAGATCTGCGCCAATGTGTAGGACTTGTTGCGTCGGGCACGAGCCACTCGGATACTCCTTTGCGAAATTGACGACTGAACTGGGTGGCACGAAGGTCAGGCCGCAGAGACCAGCCTCAGCACGACGGGACCGGGGGCACGGGCGGACGCGGCACCAGAGCGGCGCGTCAGGCGCGCATGCGGCGCGCAATAGCTGGAGCCCGGCCGGCAGGGATGACCGCAAAAGGCGATCTCCTCCCCGTCCTTGTCGCCGCCATAGGGATAGCGGCAGTCGACGGGCTCGAGTTCGACCAGCTGGATCAGGCGCGGCTGAACGCCGACGCAGCGCAACTTGATAGGCGCCGCCGGCTTCATTGCGGACTTCGGCGGCAAATTCAGGTTCGGCAACACCGCGCGGCGCGGCGAAACCGGAGCCTCACCCGGCAAATACGGCGCGACCGAAGGACTAGAAATCCATTCTGGTACGACGAGCCCCAGCCGCTTGGCGCGGCCGATCACCGCATTGCGTGTGTAAGCCGTTCCAAACCTTGCGTTAATCTGTCTGCCGATCTCCGCATAAGACATGCCCATGCGAAAATAGTCGCGAAGCGCGTCGGAATGCTCCGACGGCCAATGGCCCGGTTCCATATTGCTGTCCTGTGATCAGCCTCCTCTCATCGAACGACCAGGAGGCGAAACACACATTCCGGTATTCCGAAGACCAAGTCAAGCAATAATTCTGATATTCATAATTGCATCAATTCCGAATTTCGGATTACAAGAGGCAGGACGGTGCGCAATCGAGGGAATCATCATGTTGGACGTTGCAATGATCGAGCGGGGCCTGGAGAAGACGGGCAAGAGCAAGGGCGGCCTGGCGGCGGCCATGGGCGTGCGGCCCGGCGCGGTCTCGGAGATCCTCGGCGGCGAACGTCTGGTGAAGGCTTCGGAGATCATTCCGATCATGGAATATCTCGAACTCAATCTCGCGCCGATCATGGGCCGGGTCGGTGCCGGCGCCGTGATCGAGCCGGATTACGAGCAGGTTCCGCCGGAAGGGCTTGGCGACATAGCGCTGCCCTTCCCGATCATGGAAGAGACCGTCGCATTCGAGATCGTCGGCGATTCGATGCTGCCCAAATACGAGAGCGGTGACGTGATCGTGGTCTACAAGGACCAGCGTCATCCGCTGTCGAGCTTCTACGGCGAGGAGGCCGTGGTCCGCCTCAAGACCGGCGAGCGTTATTTGAAGACCATCGAGCGGGGGAAAAGTCCGTCAGTCGTCAATCTCACCAGCTTCAATGCCAAGCCGATCGTCGGCGTCAAGCTGGAGTGGGTGGGGGAGATCTGCCTGTCGATGCCCAAAGGGCAGCTCGAGCGGCTCCGCGCCAAGTCGGCACGCCCCCGCAAGAAGAGCAAGTGACGTCGATTTCCGTTATTCGGAAATTCCTGTTGACTTGATTCCGATTTTCGGAAATACTCTGCCGCGATCCCGGTGCTGGGACGTGGCAGGGCCGTTTTCATGCAGTATTTCGTCGTGATGATCGACTACGGACGACGCGGCCGCGAGGCCGTCGTCGATCCCGAGATCACCAGACGGGAGGTCGTCTCCCGCATCGCCTCGGGTGAATACCAGAACGTCTCGTTCATCCACGAGATCGCGGAAAATATCGTCGAAGACGTCACCGAGGCCATCCTGAGCGAGGCCGCCCTGCCCCAGATCCCGCCCGAAGATATCGACCTGCAGGCAACCCGCCTCGATCACATACGGGACCTGCGCAAGCACGAACGGACGTGACGCAGGGCGCGATCGCCTGCGCCACGTCCGGCCGGACATTACACCGTCAGCACGGTCGATCCCGTGGTCTTGCGCGCGGCGAGATCGGCATGCGCCTTGGCGGCGTCCTTCAGCGGATAGGTCTGGTGCACCTCGATCTTGACCGCACCGGACTTGACGACGTCGAACAGCTCGCCTGCCATCGCAACGAGGTTTTCACGCTTGGCGGCGTAGGTGAACAGCGTCGGGCGGGTGACGTAGAGCGAGCCCTTCTGAGCCAGCAGGCCGAGATTGAGCGGCTCGACCGCGCCGGAGGACTGACCGAACAGCGCGGCGACGCCGAGCGGCGCGAGGCAATCCAGCGATTTCAGGAACGTGTCCTTGCCGACGGAATCATAGACCACCGGGACCTTTTTGCCGCCCGTGATCTCGTCGACCCGCTTCACGAAATCCTCGCGGGTATAGATGATGACGTGATCGCAGCCATGCGCCTTGGCAAGCTTGGCCTTCTCGTCGTTGCTGACGGTGCCGATCACGGTCGCGCCGAGGTGCTTGGCCCACTGGCTCAGGATCAGGCCGACGCCGCCGGCTGCCGCATGCAGCAGGATGGTGTCACCGGCCTTCACCCGATAGGTCTGCCGGATCAGATATTGCGTGGTGAGCCCTTTGAGCATCATCGCCGCAGCGGTCTTGTCGTCGACGCCATCAGGCAGCTTCAGCAAACGGTCCGCAGGGATCAGCCGCGCCTCGGAATAGGCCCCGAGCGGCGAGGCGCCGTAGGCGACGCGATCGCCGGGCTTCAGATCGGTGACACCGGGTCCGACCTCCTCGACGATTCCGGCCGCCTCGCTGCCGAGCCCGCTCGGCAGTTGCGCCGGGTACAGGCCCGATCGGTTGTAGATGTCGACGAAGTTGAGGCCGACCGCGGTGTGGCGGATGCGCGCCTCGCCCGGCCCCGGCTTGTCGACGCTGACCTCCTCCCAGACCAAGACTTCCGGACCGCCGGTCTTGTGAAAACGAATGGCATGCGTCATGGGCGTTGCTCCCTTATCGTTGGGTGAGGATCCGAAAAAACCGGATTGGCCGCAGAAATAGGCATTCGGTCCGCCTGTTACAGTACAGTGACGTAACAAGAATGTCACAGCGAGCGACAAACCTCGGCCGTTCCAGCTCCGTTCGAAAGAGTTGATGACGCGCCTGAGGCGACTGGCAGTAGCTTCTGCGCGGGGTTTGGTGGTCGCCTGCGAAGGAAAGCCGAGATGCCAGCTTATGTACAGCATCATCAGGACGTCGAAATCGCGCCCGTGAATTGTCCCACCTGCATGGGTTTCCTGCCGATGTATGTGCGCGAGGTCGAGCCGCATTGGAGCCTTGCCAAGATCGACTTTGTCTATGAATGCGCCGATTGCGGCGCCGAGGTCAGACAGACCATCCGCAAGCCGGAAGTGCTGCGGCACTGATCGCGAGCGGCGAACCGCTCAACTATTTGCGTTCAGCGGAAAAAACGCCGCTCATGCGGGTCTGATGTCTCCCAAACGAGGCTTGTTCTTTGCCGGGAACGCAGGCAGAACAAGCCCCAAGCAAGACCTTTGGGAGCGCCCTTTCGTGGCTGATCAGAAGGCCTCGACCTCGATCGAGGCAGTGGAGAGCGGCCTCGCCGCGCAGGGCTATATCGCGAGCCGGCAGATCGCGACCGCCGTCTATTTGTCGCAGCAGATCGAGAAGCCGATCCTAGTCGAGGGCCCCGCGGGCGTCGGCAAGACCGAGCTCGCCAAGGCGATCGCCGCCTGGCGCGGCATGAAGATGATCCGCCTGCAATGCTACGAAGGCCTCGACGAGGCCAAGGCGCTGTACGAGTGGAAATACGCCAAGCAGCTTCTCTACACGCAGATCCTCAAGGACAAGCTCGGCGAAGTCCTAGGCGGTGCGCAGACGCTGCATGCCGCGCTCGACCAGCTCCACGATTTTGGCGACGTGTTCTTCTCCAAGGAATTCGTCGAGCCGCGTCCCCTGCTCCAGGCGCTGGAGCAGCCGGGCGGCTGCGTGCTCCTGATCGACGAGATCGACAAGTCTGACGCGGAATTCGAATCGCTGCTGCTGGAGATCCTGTCCGACTTCCAGGTCACGATCCCCGAGCTCGGCACCGTCTCGGCCATCACGCCGCCGACCGTCATCCTCACCTCCAACAGCGAGCGCGATCTCGGTGACGCCCTGAAGCGGCGCTGCCTGCATCTGCATATCGGCTTCCCCGAGCAACGGCTCGAGGAGCGCATCGTCGAAAGCCGCGTGCCCGGCATCTCGCAGGCCCTGCGCCGGCAGATGGTCGGCTTCATCCACGAGATCCGCTCGCTGGATCTGAAGAAGCTGCCTTCTGTCAGCGAGACCATCGACTGGGCGCGCGTCCTGGTGCTGCTGCAGGCCACGGAACTCGACACCGATATCGTCAAGGACACCCTCAACGTGCTCCTGAAATACGAAGCCGACATCGAGGCCGCATCGCCGCAGGTGACGACCTTCATTGCCAAGGCGGCACGGTCCAACGTCTTCGGTTGACGCCGATGCGCGAGAACCTCCATCGTTTCTTTCGGGCGGCGCGGGGCGTCGGCGTCCACGTTTCGCCTGCCGAAAGCATCGATGCGATGCGCGCAGTCGCGCAAGTCGGCATCTCCGACCGTGCCGTGCTGCGCGACGCTCTGCTTCTGACGCTCGCCAAATCGCAGGACGAGAAGCTCGCGCTCGGCGACTGTTTTGACCTCTTCTTCAGCCAGCCTGAGCCGCGGCAGGATCAGCCCGAGACGCCCGACGACGGCGCGTCGCAGGACGCAGATCAGTCGCCCTCCTCCAGCTCGGCCAGCGAGCCGGGCGAAGGTCAATCTCCCGAGGATTTGGGTCCGCTTGCGCAGATGCTGCTGTCGCAGGACCGCAATGCGATCGCGGCCGCCATTGCCAGCGCCTCCGGTACGGCCTCCCTGTCCGACATCCGCTACTCCACTCAGCGCGGCATCTTCTCCAGCCGCATCCTCGACGCCATGGGCCTGCAGCGCCTGCGCGACGATCTCGACGAGCTGACCGCGACCAATCCGGCGCTGGCCGAGCGACTGCGTACCGCCCTCGACGCCCTGCGCGAGGCGGTGCGCGATACGGTCTCGCAGGGGCTTGCGCTCTATGCCCGCGAGGAGGCCGAAAACCTCCGCAACGAGATCCTGCGCAACGCGCCGCTTGCCCGCATCGAGCGGCGCCAGATCGCCGAGATGCGCGCCCTCATCCGCCAGATCGCGCGCCGCCTGCGCGAGCGCTATTCCAAGCCGCGCAAGCGCCAGCGCCGCGGCCATCTCGATGTCCGCCGCACGTTGCGCCGTAACGCAGCGTGGGGCGGCGTGCCCTTCCTCACGGCGTGGAAGCGCAAGCACCGCGACCGCCCGAAGATCGTAGCGCTCTGCGACGTCTCCGGCTCGGTCGCGCAAGTGTCCGATTTCTTCCTGCTTCTGATCCACTCCTTGCACGAAGTGGTGGATGACGTCCGCTCCTTCGCCTTCTCCTCGCATCTGATCGAGGTCAGCGACATCCTGGAGGCGAAAGCGCCGGAAGAGGCGATGGCCGAGATCATGTCCAAAGTCGGCTTCGGCTCGTCGGACTACGGCTCGTCGCTGGTCGATTTCGAGAAGGATTTCATGAGCGCGCTGACGCCGCGGACGACGGTGATCGTGCTCGGCGACGCCCGCAGCAACAATCTCGATCCGCGCGCCGACATCCTGCGCCGCATCTCAGAGCGCTCGAAGCGGCTGGTCTGGCTCAATCCCGAAGGACGGCTTGCCTGGGGCTTCGGCGATTCCGAGATGCCACGCTATGCGACCTTCTGTACCGTCGTGCGCCAGTGCGCCACCGCGCAACAGCTCGAGCGCGCCGTGTCGGATATCGTGGCAACCTATCAGTAGGTCTCGCTCGCGACCAATCTCAGTTTCGCACAAGCTCCGCCTGGCCGACGTTGCACTCCCGGAAGTGATAAGCAATCTCGTCGAGCGCGCGCTGCTCCCATTCCTCGGCTTGCGCGAGCCAGAACAGCCGGCGATCAAGATCGAATGCCGCACGCTCCCGGCACAGGGTTTCCTGACTGCGAATTTCAACGAGCCTGTTCATGCACTCCACTCCTGCCGCGTGAAGTCATTCGCCGCGAATCAAAATAGCAGAATCCCGGATCGCCCGCTTCATGATTTCTGGGCATGTCGCGACACATAATGGGACAGCGATACTTCCCGTGCACTGCGATAGCTCGCAGCGCAACATCAACTGCGGATCATCAATTAGTGATCGAACCACGGGACGATATTCGCGATCAGACAATCTACTTCTCGTGTCGCAACGAAGTGCGGCAATTCGTGAAGAGACGTTCTAAACAGCCCACCGAATTCCCGACTCATTGTCGTCGCATGGTCTTCATGCAGCGCCGCTAACAGAGGCGCGAACGGCACGATTTCTTGAGGCAACATGAGCGACGATCTCGATTTCGAACTTGCACCGGACCAGTGGGAAGCGCTGCGTACACTTCGTAACCCGCTGTCGAACCGTCGCCTCTCGAAGTCCTATCTCGTCGAAGGCCTCGTCGAGCTCGGCCTCGTCGCCATCAACGACGGCGTACCTGCGATAACGCCGGCGGGCCGCAAGGTGCTCGTGCGCGGATCGTGCCGGTTGCTGGATCTCGTGGCGTGAGCCGTTCGCGCTGATCCTCAGCGACCTTCCCTGCCGGCATATCGCCGCGCAGGTCAGTCGCTCCACCGCAGGAGCGGCGATCCATACGCCCTCCTCCAGACCGACAGGAAACGCGGAAACCAGGAGTGAGCCACCGCGCCCTTATAGGCCCAGGTGCGATATTTCAGACCCTGCTCGGAGATCAGCTCCTGATATCCGCCGTGCAGCTCGGTCGCGGTCCGAATGTCCTTCAATATTCCCTGAGCGCACGAACGATAGGTGTCGCTCCCCGAAAACTCATCATAGTCCAACATGCGATCCGCAAATTCGACGTTGAACGTCGGCCAGGAAGAACGTCCCTGGTAAGCAGGCGCCGCAATCTTGTGGATCATCTTGTTCCGCGGATTATCGGCAGACACCAGGAAGTGGAACGTGCTGGGGATGCGAAAGCGCGGCTCGGCGATGATCAGATCCGCCGTGGCCGCGAACAGCTTACGCTCGCTCGCATCGTTCAGATCCCAAAAGCCGCGATGCACGCTGACAAAATCCAGCGCGACCGAAGACGCCGGCGAACTCGCCGGACCGTCCAGGGAATGCCTGATGTATCCGTCTCTGCCGAACAGACGGAGCAGGTCCTTCTTGTACTGCGCGAGATCGCACCCGAGCAGCCTCTTCAGCTCGTTCTCGTCGACGATGCCGAGCTGCACGCTCCACACGAAGGTCGTGTGGACGCAGGCATTGGTCACGAAGCGCCGGCGCTCGGCGCGGGTATCCGTTGCGGCGGAGCGAGGGCGATGGGCATCACACAGCAAAGAGGAGGTGCCGTCACGGCCGAACGGCTCGAGCCCGCTTGCGAGCTTGAGGATCGCGCGCTTGAGGTCAACGCCATATTCGGCCAGCAGCAGGCGGCCGGCATGCGCACATTGCGACATCGCCAAATAGGACGAGGTCCTCTGATCGGCCGAGATCATCTGCTGCAGGCCGGCCAGAATGCCGAGCAGCGTATCCGACGGACGCGAGAAGTAATTCACACCGAGGTATCGACCGCGTCCGGCCGGGACGATGGTCGTCGTGACGACGTCGGCGCGAACCGCCTCCAGCAACAAACGGATGCTCCTGTCGAGCAGCCGGGCTCGCCGCACGGCATCCTGCGCATCCATGATGGTTTCGGGGTCGAGGACGTCAGGATAGAACCAGGCGAAGTCGCGGGGATAGTAAGCGGATGCATGTGGTGCGCCCGTGACGAGGAAGGCCTCGGTGACCGAAAATGCGCTGTCCATCGAGTGCCGGTACAGGTCCTCGATGGCCGACAACGAATGACGCGATCTTCTCAGGAATCGATCCCCCAGAAAATTGACCGCCTGGAGGGCATTGGCGACAAATGTCGCAGCCGTGCCTTGGTAAAATCGATTTCTACGTTCTGAGGGCAACGAGATATCGCTATTCCTATGCGGCCGGGGTCACTCCGATGGTGCGGGCCACCATCCAGAGCATGGCTGATTCGTATTTCGCCCAGATGACCGCCGGCCTCCGGTTCCACGTTGAATGGTGTATGAAGCACGACCAGCGACGCCGCTTTTGCCGTGATCGGCGGACGCGAAGCGACACTCACCGAGGAGGTTCGATGGCCGGTGTATCCGAACGTGACGAACACTTTCTGCGCTTGTCCTTCGCTATCGCCCGTCGCTCGCTCACCCATGGTAATCATCCCTTCGGCTGTATCGTCGTCGCGGGCGGCAAGGTGCTGATCGAGGCCGAGAACGGCTACATGCCGGATCACGACGGCACCGCGCATGCCGAACGTCTCGCGGCCACCCAGGCCTGCCGCACGCTCAGCCGCGAGGTGCTGGCGACAGCGACGCTCTATTCCTCGGCGGAGCCCTGCGCGATGTGCGCCGGCGCGATCTACTGGGCCGGCATCGGCCGCGTCGTCTATGGCCTCAGCGAGCATCGCCTGCGCGGCGTCACCGGCAACCATCCGGAGAATCCGACCCTCGATCTGCCGTGTCGCGAGGTCTTTGCCAGCGGCCAGCGGCCGACCGAGGTCGTAGGCCCGGCGCTCGAGGACGAAGCCGAAGCGCTGCACGACGGCGTGTGGACGAAGTAGGCACGAGCTCAGATCTGTCGGGTGGGTTAGCAAAGCGACTGCGCGAAGCGCAGTCCGCTGGGGTAACCCACCACGCTTCCGCGTCCGCCGAACGAAGTAGGGTGGATTACGCCTGCGGCTAATCCACCCTACTTTCTTTCCGGAAACCTCAACCGATCAGAACTTCACGGAGATCCCGGAATAGAGCGAGGACTCGGTGCAGGACCCCGTGCTCACGGTCCGGCCACCGACGGCCGTGGTACAGCCGACGGCAAGATTGTGATCGAGACCAAACTTGTTCTGCCAGTAGCGGTAAGCCACCCAGACGTCCACGAAGTGGGAGTACTTGTCGCCCCAGGCCGCCTTCGAGGCATCGAAGGTCAAGCGGATCGGCTCCGAATTCAGCTCGACTGCCGTGTTGTAAACGCCGTTCGCCGGGCTGTAGGGAAGCGGTTCGGTGTCGGTGCCTTTCTTGCCGTACCAGCCGGCGCGTCCGCTGATCGAGAAATATTGCATGTTCGGCGGCAGGAAGCCGAGATCCATGTAGTAGTTGATCTCGACGGCCCAGGTCGGCTTGAACGAGGTGTTGCCGTCCGCGATACAGGTCACGCCGGGGACGCCTGGACCGAACAATCCGCACTGGCTGAACGCGTTGTGATTGGCGAACTCCCAATACACCAGCGGCGCGACGTTGAAGTAACCCTTGTAGGGCAGATCAAACGCAAACTGCAGACCGCCGACGACGTCGCGCTTGGCGGCGCCGAAATACCTGTTCTCGGTGTTGGCATCCATGCCGACCTCGAACGAGATATTGTGCAGCGGTCCCGCGGTGAAGGCTTTCGTGTTGAACAGCTCATTCCAGCCGAATGTCGAGCGGAACAGGCCGTAGATCTCGGTCGCACCGGCGCACGATGCCGGCGCGCCGAAGATCGTGCCCGCATTGGTGCAGGGCCCGGCCGGGTCATTGTGATCGGACTTGTACATCGAGATGGTGAAGAAGTTCGTGCCGTACGCCCAGGCGTCAAAATGGGTGAACGAGTAGACCTGCTTGGTGGTCTTGCTGTCGATCGACCCATCGGGCCGGAACGACCACGCACCGGGCTGCGAGGCGTTGAAGATGTAGGAGAAGGTGACGCGGTTATCGATCACCAGGAAGAACGGAAGGTCCTGCGCTTTCTTGGCAGCCTTGACCGGCAGATCCGCCGCCTGAGCCAAGCCACCGGTGGCCAGCGTAGCAAGTGACAGCGCCGTTGCTGCCACTGCCGTGAAACGAAACGACATCCTGAATACCCCCAAGTTTGGACACGTCAACAAACGCCCTTGGGTGCGAGACTTGCGCCGATCTCCCCGAGTGAGAAGCCTCAACTTTTTCCAAGGCATGCCGCTTGTTTCGGCAAGCGGCGGCGCTCCATCCTGGAAATCAAAAGGCTTTTCACGGCATCCCGCCGAGGCGCGCGGCCGGGCGAAGCCGGCTATTGTCGGACATTCCCGTTTGATTTCGCTCCTCTTTCATGTCGGGCGAATGTTGCGGTGCGCGATGGTCAGGGAGCCGACGCTACGTCGATCCGCAGGGCATGAGCGTGATGGCGCAATCTTGCTCACTGCGACGTCAAGTCTGCCTAACCGGTTCCGATTTGGCTTGAACCGTCACAAATCTGCAACAGCGCGCGCGTGAGCCGCGCCCGCGGGGCGATGACAAGGCGTACGAGCACCGCCACCCGATCCCTGCCAAAGCGTTGAGCAAGGGATGACGCATTTTCACACCTTACGCCGGCGTTCAAACTGGCCCAGTATCGAGACACTTCACCATGCAAGCGCATCAGCGAATGTTGGATTCGACACCTGACGGCCTGAATTCCGGCGAGTCCCCGCTGCTGCGGACGATCGGGCTCACCAAACGGTATGGCGATTTCCTTGCCAATGATTCCATCGACATCGATATCTGGCCCGGCGAAATCCACGCGCTCCTCGGTGAAAATGGGGCAGGCAAGTCGACGCTGGTCAAAGCGATCTACGGGCTGATCCAGCCGAGTGCCGGAGAGATTCGCTGGCAAGGCCAACGTATCGTGCTGTCCGGCCCCTCGGAAGCACGCGACCGCGGCATCGGCATGGTGTTTCAGCACTTCTCGCTGTTCGACAATCTTACGGTCGCCGAGAACGTCGCGATCGGCCTCGACGGACAAGAATCCTTCGGGGGCATGTCGGCGCGGCTGGAGCAGGTGTCGAAAACCTATGGTCTGCCGCTCGATCCCAAGCGCGAGGTCTGGCAATTGTCGGTCGGCGAGCGCCAGCGAATCGAGATCGTCCGCGCGCTGATGCAGGACCCGAAATTCCTGATCCTGGACGAACCCACCGCAGTCCTGACGCCGCAGGAATCCGATCAGCTTTTCATCGTGCTGGAACGCCTCAGATCCGAAGGCCGCGCCATCCTCTACATCAGCCACAAGCTCGAGGAGGTGAAGCGGCTCTGCGATACCGCAACGATCCTGCGCGGCGGCAGGAAGGTCGAGACCTGCGATCCCCGGCGCGAGACCGCAGCTTCGCTCGCCCGCATGATGGTCGGCGGCGAGATCAAGGAAGTGAAGGCTCGCGCCGGCCGACAGACGACGGTGCCGCGCCTGGTGGTCAACGATCTCTCGCTGGCGCCAACCGAGGCGCATGGTGTGCGTCTCGGGCACATCTCGTTCGAACTGAAGGGCGGCGAGATCCTCGGCATCGCCGGCGTCGCCGGCAACGGCCAGGACGAATTGTTCGCCGCACTGTCCGGTGAGCGGCGGTCGAAGGATCCGGGCACCGTGGTGATCGAAGGCATTGCCGCCGGCCATCTCTCCATCACGGAGCGGCGCAAGCTGGGTGCGGCATTCGTCCCGGAAGAGCGGCTCGGCCATGGCACGGCGCCCCGCATGAAGCTCTCGGAGAACGCGCTGCTGACCGGTCACGCCGCAAGCGGCATGGTCCGTCGCGGCTTCATCAACGCGGCCGCCGCGCTGAGGATCGTCGACCGTACGACCGAAACCTTCGACGTACGCAAGGCCAAGCGCGACCCCGAAGCAGCGTCCCTCTCCGGCGGCAATTTGCAAAAGTTCATCGTGGGACGCGAGATCCTGCGCAACCCTGCGGTGCTGGTCGTGAGCCAGCCGACCTGGGGCGTCGATGCCGGCGCCGCTGCCGTCATTCGCCAGGCGCTGCTCGATCTCGCAAGCGCGGGCGCCGCCGTGCTCGTGACCAGCCAGGATCTGGACGAGCTCGGCGAGATCGCCGACCGTATCGCCGTGATGTTTCACGGCAGGTTATCGGCGCCGCTCGCCGCCAGCGAGGCGACGCGCGAAAAGCTCGGCCTTCTCATGGGCGGCAGCAGCCTGGAGCCGAAGGAGGCCGCGCATGCAGTTGGTGCTTGAGAAGCGCGCCGAGCGCTCCGGCACGATCGCGCTGGTCTCGCCGCTGATCGCGGTCGGCCTCACGATCGTGACCATGGTCATCCTGTTCGCGATCCTCGGCAAGAATCCGCTGCTCGCCTTGCACGCCTATTTCATCGCGCCCCTCATCGACGGCTACTCGCTCCAGGAGATCGCGGTGAAGGCGACGCCGCTGGTGATGATCGCGATCGGGCTGTCGCTCTGCTATCTCGCCAATGCCTGGAACATCGGAGCCGAAGGCCAATTCCTGATCGGTGCGGTCGCCGGAAGCTGGATCGCGGTGAGGACGCAAGGCACCGACGCCGGCGCCTGGGTGTTGCCGGCGATGCTCGTGCTTGCAGCTGCCGCGGGCGCGCTCTATGCGCTGATCCCGGCCATCTGCAAGGTAACGTTCGGTGCCAGCGAGATCCTGACCAGCCTGATGCTGGTCTATGTCGCCGACCTCTTTCTCGACTATCTCGTGCGCGGACCCTGGCGCGATCCGCACGGCTTCAATTTCCCGACCACGGCCGAGTTCGACCCGGTGGCGACCGTCCCGCTGCTGATCGAGGGTGGCCGGCTGCATCTCGGCTCCATCATCGCGCTTCTCGTCGTGACGGCAGCCGCAATCCTGCTCGGACGAACCATCAAGGGCTTTGAGATCCGTGTCGTCGGCGCAGCCCCCCGCGCGGCGCGGTTCGGCGGCTTCAAGGCCGATCGGCTGATCATCCTGACTTTCGCGGTATCAGGCGCGCTCGCGGGCCTCGCCGGCATCATCGAGGTTGCAGGTCCCGTCGGCCATCTCCAGCCCGGCATCTCCCCGGGCTACGGCTTTACGGCGATCATCGTTGCCTTCCTCGGCCGTCTGAATCCGCTTGGTATATTGATTGCAGGCCTTTTCCTTGCGTTGACCTTTATCGGCGGCGAGCAGGCGCAGATCACGATGAAGATCCCATTGGACGTCACCAAGGTATTTCAAGGCATTCTGCTGTTCTACGTGCTCGCCTGCGATTCCCTGATCCTCTATCGCTTCAAACTGGTCTTGCCGAACCGTCAGGTGGCCCGTGGAACTCGTTGAAGCCATCGTCCTGGCCGTGCTCGCCGCGTCGACGCCACTCCTGGTCGCCGCGACTGGAGAGCTCGTGACCGAGCGCGCGGGCGTGCTCAATCTCGGCGTCGAGGGCATGATGATCGTCGGCGCGGCCTGCGGCTTTGCCGGCGCCTGGCTCACGGGATCCATCTTCATTGGCGCGCTGTTTGGCATCGTCGCGGGCACGATGATGTCGCTGATCTTCGCATTGATGGCGCTCGGGCTCGCCGTCAACCAGGTTGCGACGGGTCTCGCGCTGACCATCCTCGGTGTCGGGCTGTCCGGACTGATCGGCGCCGGCTTTGTCGGCGAGCGCATCACGCCGGCAGCTCATCTCTCCATTCCGGGCCTCACCGATATCCCGCTGGTCGGCCGCGTGCTGTTCGGCGAGGACGCCTTCGTCTATGTCTCCATTGCACTCGTCGTCGGCGTCTGGTGGTTCCTGTACCGCACGCGCGCTGGACTGATCCTGCGCGCCTGCGGCGACAATCACGTCTCCGCGCATGCACTCGGTTATCCCGTGCTGCGCATCCGCACCTTCGCCGTGATGTTCGGCGGCGCCTGCGCCGGCCTTGCCGGCGCCTATCTGCCGCTCGCCTATACACCGTTCTTCATCCCGGGCATGACCGCGGGCCGCGGCTGGATCGCGCTGGCGCTGGTGGTGTTCTCGTCCTGGCGGCCGGGCCGGCTCGTGGTCGGCGCCTATCTGTTCGGCGCCGTGACGATCCTCCAGTTGCATGCGCAGGGCTGGGGCGTCGGCATTCCCTCGCAATTCATGTCCGCGCTGCCTTATCTCGCGACCATCATCGTTCTGGTTCTGCTCTCCCGCGCGCGCAGCGGCGGCTCGACGGCACCGGCCGCGCTCGGGACAGTGTTCGTTCCTGACCGCTGAATTTCATTTTCGCGACGGGCGCGATGGGGCGCGCTCGCTTGCGGATCGTGGCTTACCCCTGATGTTTGGAGATCGATGATGAGGAAATCATGTCTTGCGCTGGCCGCTACGCTCCTGCTCGCCGGGAGCATCGGTGCAGCCTCCGCCGCCGACAAGCTGAAGGTCGGCTTCATCTATCTGGGCCCGATCGGAGATTTGGGGTGGACCTATCAGCACGATCTCGCGCGCCAGGCTCTGGTGAAGGAATTGGGCGACAAGATCGAGACCACCTATCTCGAGAACGTGCCCGAAGGTCCCGACGCCGAGCGCTCCATCGAGCAGTTGGTCCGCGCGGGCAACAAGCTGATCTTCACGACGTCGTTCGGCTACATGGATCCGACGCTGAAGGTCGCCAAGAAATATCCGAACGTGCATTTCGAGCACGCCACCGGTTACAAGCGTAACCCGAACATGTCGACCTATTCGGCCAGATGGTATCAGGGCCGCTACATCCAGGGCCTGATCGCGGCCAAGATGTCGAAGTCGGGCGTGCTTGGCTATATCGGCTCGTTCCCGATTCCGGAGGTCGTCTCCGGCATCAACGCGACGATACTGGCGGCGCAGACCATCAACCCGAACATCAAGGTCAAGATCATCTGGGCCAACACCTGGTTCGATCCCGGCAAGGAGGCCGACGCCGCAAAGGCATTGATCGACCAGGGCGCCGACATCATCATGCAGCACACGGATTCGCCCGCCGCCATGCAGATTGCCAGCGAACGCGGCAAGCTCGCCTTCGGTCAGGACTCCGAGATGATCAAGTTCGGGCCGAAGACCCAGCTCACCTCGATCCTCGACACCTGGGGCCCCTACTACATCGAGCGCGTCAAGGCCGAGCTTGCCGGCACCTGGAAGTCCGAGGACAGCTGGGGCGGCCTCGACAGCCACATGTTCGCGATGGCGCCCTACACCAACATGCCTGACGACGTGAAAAAAATGGCGGAGGATGCCCAGGCCGCGATCACCGCGGGCAAATTGCATCCATTCAAGTGCCCGATCATTGGGCAGGACGGCAAGCCGGTGGAGTGCAAGGGCGGCGATCACCTCGACGACGGCCAGATCCTCGGCATGAATTTCTACGTCAAGGGCATCGACGACAAGCTGCCGGGCAAGTAGCACGCTTCTTGCTTGGACTAAGACACCTGCTCCTCCCGGAGGAGGTTCGGAGGGGGTGGCCAGAAGCACCCGGCACTTGTGGTCGCCCCCTCTTTCAATTCCCTATCCTGCCTGCATGGCCCGCGCCGCGGAACTGTGGCGACGGATGAGATCGGGGACATCGAGGCCCGGAATCGCGCCGTCGATCACGGCCCATTGTCCGGCGACCATCACCCGATCAGCCCGATGGGCTCCGCACAGCACCAGCGCGGCCAGGGGATCGCCATGGCCGGAGAAGCGCAATTCGTCGAGCTTGAACAGCGCGAGATCGGCGGCCTTGCCGACGGCGATCTCACCGAGCTCGGGTCGGCCGACGCAGGCCGCCGAGCCCTTGGTCGCCCAGCGCAGCGCATCCTTGTGGCTGACTTTCGTTACGCCATAGCGGGCCCGTTGCAGCAGGAACGCCGCCCGCACCTCCTGCATCAGGTTCGATCCGTCGTTCGAGGCCGAGCCGTCCACGCCGATCCCGATCCCGACGCCTGCCTCCTCCATCTCGCAGACCGGACAGCAGCCTGACGCCAGCAGCTGGTTGCTGCACGCGCAATGGCTGATGGTCGTCTTCGCCTTGCCGAGCCGCTTCATCTCGTCCGCGTTGAAGTGGATGCCATGGGCGAGCCAGGTTCGCGCGTTGAGCCAGCCGCATTGTTCGAGATAGTCGAGCGGACGGCAGCCATACATCTGCTGGCAGAATTTGTTCTCGTCCTCGGTTTCGGCGAGATGGGTATGCAGGCGTACGTCGAGCTTGCCCGCGAGATCGGCGGTGGCGCGCATCAAGGACGTCGTCACCGAAAACGGCGAGCACGGCGCCAGCGCGATCTGCACCATCGCATCCGGACCGCGCTGGTGGTGTTTTGCGACCACGCGCGCGCTGTCGGCAAGGATCGTATCCTGGTCCTGCACCACGCTGTCGGGCGGCAGGCCGCCGTCGCGCTGCGACAGGTTCATCGAGCCGCGCGTCAGCAGGACGCGCACGCCGAGCCGCTTTGCCACAGCCACCTCGATGTCGACGGCATCTTCGAGTCCTGCCGGGAAGACGTAGTGGTGATCGGTCGTGGTGGTGCAGCCCGACAGCAGCAGCTCCGACATCGCCACCGTGGCGCCGAGCTCGAGCGACTCCGGCGTCAACCGTGCCCACACCGGATAGAGCGCCTGGAGCCAGGGGAACAGCTCGCGGTCCATCGCCGCCGGCAGCGCCCGCGTCAGGGTCTGGTAGAAATGATGATGGGTGTTGATCAGGCCCGGCAGCACGACGTGTTCGCTTGCATCGAACACCCCGACA
This sequence comes from Bradyrhizobium sp. WYCCWR 12699, assembly GCF_032144035.1. NCBI lineage: Bacteria > Pseudomonadati > Pseudomonadota > Alphaproteobacteria > Hyphomicrobiales > Nitrobacteraceae > Bradyrhizobium > Bradyrhizobium sp. WYCCWR 12699. The sequence continues at coordinate 550,358 of NZ_JAVTJN010000033.1, read as the reverse complement.
TCGGCGGTCGCGGGTGTGCCGCCGGCCGGCACGAGCTCGACGATCCGGCCGCCCGTCACCACAATCCCACGCTCGGCACCGTCGGCGAGGATGGCCAGGGGATCCCTGATCCAGATCGGCCTTGCATCGCTCATGATCGCGCTTCTCCTCACATTCGCTGACGACGGGACCGCGAGGCGGAGGCGGGTCCAATCACGGTCTTGCTGCGACTTGGCATTACGACTTCTTCTTGCGACTTGGCTCCGGTCTTGCAAGACTTTCCGTTGGACGATTCACCCGACGCAAGCGTGGGCGCAGCCATGGATTTGAATACCATCACAGCGGTCGCCCATCCGCAAACGCGCGCACAGCTGCCGGTTTGGACGGCAGGGGATGCTTGGCTCGCGGGCGGCACCTGGCTGTTCTCTGAACCGCAAACCCACCTGACACGGCTGATCGACCTCACCGATCTGAAATGGCCGGCGCTGACGGTCACCGACAGCCATCTCAGCATCGCCGCGACCTGCACCGTCGCGCAGCTCGATGGTTTCGCCTGCCCGCCCGACTGGCTCGCAGCGCCGCTGATCGGCCAGTGCTGCCGGGCCTTTCTTGCCTCGTTCAAGATCTGGAAGACGGCGACGGTCGGCGGCAATCTCTGCATGTCGTTGCCGGCAGGGCCGATGATCTCGCTCACCGCGGCACTCGACGGCGTCTGCACCATCTGGAAGGCCGGTGGCGGCGAGCAGAAGATTCCGGTCGTCGACTTCGTCACCGGCAACCAGCGCAACCGCCTGACGCCGGGGGACTTGCTTCGACAGATCGATATTCCGCTTGCCGCGTTGAAACGCCGCACGGCCTTTCGGCAGATCTCGCTTGCACCGGTCGGTCGCTCGGCGGCGCTCCTGATCGGCAACCTCGATACCGATGGCACACTGCTGCTGACAATCACCGCATCGACGGTGCGGCCGATCCAGCTGTCCTTTCGCAGCGCCCCGGACGCGACTGAGCTGCATGATGCGATTTCACGGCAGATCACTGATGATCTGTACCACACCGACATCCACGGACAGCCGCTCTGGCGCAAGCACATGACAGTGCGGCTTGCCGAGGAGATCCGCTGCGAGCTCTTGGGAGTAACACCGTGAGCTTCGAGATCAACGGCAAGACATTTGCGCAGGCGCCGCGCGCCGGCCAATGCCTGCGCACGTTCCTGCGCGAGCTCGGCCATTTCGGCGTGAAAAAGGGCTGCGATGCCGGTGACTGCGGCGCCTGCACCGTGCTGCTCGACGGCGAGCCGGTGCACAGCTGCCTGATCCCGGCATTCCGCGCCGAGGGACGCCCCGTAACCACGATCGAAGGCCTTGGCGGCGACCACGGCCCGCATCCCATGCAGCAGGCCTTCCTCGATGCGCAGGGCTTTCAATGCGGCTTCTGCACCGCCGGCATGATCCTGACCTGCGCCTCGCTGAACCAGGCCCAGCGCACCGATCTCGGCGCGGCACTGAAGGGCAATATCTGCCGCTGCACCGGCTACCGCGCGATCGAGGATGCATTGCTTGGCAGGATCAATGTCGAGGCGAGCGTCGAGCCCGGCGCCGCCTTCGGCCGCAGCCTGCCGGCCCCGGCAGGCCCCGACATCGTCCGTGGTGCGGCGCGCTACACGTTCGACACAGCGATCGACGGCCTGCTCCACGTCAAGCTGGTGCGGTCGCCTCATGCTCACGCCAGGATCGTCGCGATCGACAAATCGGAGGCACTGAAGGTTCCGGGCGTGCACGCGGTACTCACGCACGACGACGCGCCCCCGGTGCTGATCTCGACCGCGCGGCACGAGATGGATTGGATGGACCCCGAGGACACCCGCATCCTCGACGACGTCGTCCGCTTCATCGGGCAGCGCGTTGCTGCAATCGTTGCCGAGACCGAAGCCGCGGCGGAGGAGGCCTGCCGGCGGCTGAAGGTCGACTACGAGATTCTGCCGGCGCTGATCGACCCCGAGCAGGCGATGGCGGCGGGCGCGCCGATCATTCACCCTGACCGCACCACCGCGAACCGCATCGCCGATCCCCAGCGTAACCTTGCGGCAGAGATTCATGGCGAGTTCGGCGATGTCGCCTCTGCGCTCGCCACGTCGGCCGTTACCTATGAGGCAACGTTCCACAGTCATCGCGTGCAGCATGCAGCGCTGGAAACCCATGGCGGGCTCGCGTGGCTGGACGACGCAGGCGTGCTTAATGTCCGCACCTCGACGCAGGTGCCGTTCCTGACCCGCCGCGCGCTGTCGGACATCTTCCAGCTTCCCATGGACAAGGTCCGCGTGTTCTGCGAGCGCGTCGGCGGTGGCTTTGGCGGCAAGCAGGAGATGTTCGTCGAGGATATTCTGGCGCTCGCCGCGCTGAAAACCGGACGGCCCGTGAAGCTGGAGTTCACTCGCGAGGAGCAGTTCATCGCGACCTCGACGCGGCACCCGATGCGGGTCCACATCAAGGCCGGCGCCGATGCCGACGGCAAGCTCACCGCGCTGCAGCTCGATTTGCTCTCCAACACCGGCGCTTACGGCAATCACGCCGGGCCCGTGATGTTCCACGCCCTGGCAGAGTCCATCGCCGTCTACAATTGTCCGAACAAGCGGGTCGATGGTTTTGCGGTCTACACCAATACGGTGCCGGCGGGAGCGTTTCGCGGCTATGGCCTGCCGCAGTCGCAGATCGCGATCGAGGCTGCGATCGACGAGCTGGCGAAACAGCTCGGCATCAGCCCCTACGAGATGCGCCGACGCAACATCGTCAGGCCCGGCGACCCCATGGTGTCGCCGCCGCCGTCCGAGTTTCACGACGTCGTCTACGGCTCCTACGGGCTCGATCAGTGCCTCGATCTCGTCGAGCGCGCCATGCAAGCCGATAGCGCGCAGCCCGACCTATCGCCGGAATGGCTGATCGGCAACGGTATCGCGCTGACCATGATCGACTCCGCGCCGCCGGCCGGCCATCTCGCCGACGCCTCGATCGCGCTCAACGACAACGGCGGCTTCGACCTCACAGTCGGCACCGCCGAGTTCGGCAATGGCACCAGCACGGTGCATCGGCAGATCGCGGCGACCACGCTTGCGACCACCGTCGACAAAATCGGCCTGCGCCAGTCCGACACCGCCCATGGCGGCCACGACACCGGCGCCTATGGCAGCGCGGGCACTTTCGTCGCCGGCAAGGCGACGCATGCGGCCTCCATGCAGCTCGCGACCGAGCTGAAAGCGGCCGCCGCCGGCGCCTGGCTGTGCGACGTCGGGACCTGTGTGCTCGAGGACAATGCCGTCGTCAGCGGCGTGAGGCGCATGTCCTTTGCGGAGCTGGCGGAGCTCGGCCGCGAGCGCGGACACATGTTCGCGGGCAACGGCAATTCCGGCGGCACGCCGCGCTCGGTCGGCTTCAACGTGCAGGGTTTTCGCATCGCCGTGAACCGGGGCACCGGCGAGCTAAGGATTCTCAGGAGCGTGCACGCCGCCGACGCGGGGGTCGTCGCCAATCCCATGCAGTGCCGCGGCCAGGTCGAAGGCGGCGTCGCCCAAGCGCTCGGCGCCGCACTCTACGAGGAGATGGTGATCGACGCGAACGGCCGCGTCATCAACGCGAAATTCCGCGACTACCATTTGCCCTCTTTCGCCGACGTGCCGCGCACCGAGGTGTTCTTCGCCGTGACATCCGACACCGTCGGTCCCTTGGGGGCGAAGTCGATGAGCGAGAGTCCGTACAATCCGGTCGCCGCCGCGCTCGGCAACGCCATTGCCGATGCCACCGGCATCCGCTTCACCGCGCCGCCGTTCAAGCCGGACCGGCTGTTTCCGGCGCTGCTCGACAAGTTTGGTTAGGAATGTTTCGGGATATTCATCCATGACCAGCGAAGTCCATCCCGTCGACGAGGTCCTGCCGATCCCACGCCTCCTGGCGCTCGGGCTCCAGCACGTGCTGGTGATGTATGCCGGCGCGATCGCGGTGCCGTTGATCGTCGGACGCGCCTTGAAGCTGCCGCCGGAGGATGTCGCCTTCCTGATCAGCGCCGATTTGTTCGCCTGCGGGCTCGCGACGCTGGTGCAATGCATCGGCTTCCCCGGCGTCGGCATTCGCCTGCCCGTGATGATGGGCGTGACATTCGCTTCGGTCGGTCCGATGCTGTCGATGGCGGCAGCGCCCGACATCGGCCTGCTCGGCATCTACGGCTCCGTCATCGCCGCAGGCCTGTTCGGCATCATCGTCGCACCGTTCGTCAGCCGGCTGCTGCCGCTGTTTCCTCCTGTCGTCACCGGCAGCATCATCCTGATCATCGGCATTTCCCTGATGCGCGTCGGCATCAACTGGGCCGGTGGCGGCCTGCCGACGCTGACCAGGACGGTCGACGGCATCGCCGGCAGCTTTCCCAATCCGGCCTATGGACAGTTGCAGGGCCTCGGCATCTCGCTGTTCGTTCTGCTGTTCATTCTCGGCCTGATCAAATGGGGGTCCGGCTTCCTCGCCAATGTCTCGGTGCTGCTCGGCATCATCGCCGGCACCGTGCTCGCGAGCATTCTGGGCGTGATGCATTTCGACAAGGTCACCGCCGCCCCATGGGGCGCGCTCATCGTCCCGTTCCGCTTCGGCATGCCGCAATTCCATCTGGTGCCCGTTATCACCATGTGCGTCGTCATGATCGTGGTGATGATCGAATCGCTGGGGATGTTCCTCGCGCTCGGCGACATCACCGGCAAGGCCGTCGGCCGCGAGGCGCTGAGCCGGGGCCTGCGTGCCGACGGCGTCGGCACGCTGCTCGGCGGCATCTTCAACACGTTCCCCTACACCTCGTTCTCGCAGAATGTCGGCCTCGTCTCGGTCACCGCCGTGCGCTCGCGCTGGGTGACCATCACCGGCGGCGGCATCATGCTGGTGCTCGGGCTGCTGCCGAAGCTTGCCGCACTGGTCGAGGCGGTGCCGCTGGTCGTGCTCGGCGGCGCGGGCCTCGTGATGTTCGGCATGGTGGCGGCCACAGGCGCGCGCATCCTCACCTCGGTCGATTTCCGCAACAACCGCTACAATCTCTTCATCGTCGCGATCTCGATCGGCTTCGGCCTGATCCCGCTCGCCGCCCCCGGCTTGTTCCGGAATTTGCCGCACGATCTCCAGCCGCTGCTGGAGTCCGGCATCCTGCTCTGCGCGATCGTCTCGGTGTTGCTGAATGCCTTCTTCAACGGCCTGAGCGGCGGCGCGGCCGCGGAGACGGACGCCGCGGCGGTCGCCTCATCCGCGCAGCATGTTTAGCTGCCGCGATAGGTCGAATAGCTCCACGGCGTCACCAATAGCGGCACGTGATAGTGGCCTTCCGGCTCGCTGATTGCGAAGCGCAGCGGGATTTCGTCGAGGAAAGGCGGATCGGTGAGCTGCACGTTGCGCTCGGCGTAATATCCGGCAATGCTGAATCTGAGCTCGTAGCGGCCGATCGGCAACGGGCGGCCGCCGATCAGCGGTCGATCGGTGCGGCCATCCGCATTGGTGACCGCGCGCGCGATGACGCGGCTTTCACCCAGCGTTGCGAGCTCCACGAGTTCGACCGGAATGCCAGCCGCAGGCCTGCCGATATGATTGTCCAGCACATGCGTCGACAACCGGCCATGCACCTTCAGCTTGTCATCGGCAGTGACGAGCTGATCGAGTCGCAGTGCCGAGATGCGGCCGATCTCCTCGATCGCACGGCGCGTCTCGGTCTTGACGATGTTGCGAAGCCTGATCTCGAAATCACGCAGCACAGAATCCTTGGTGTGCCGGCGCACGCAGACGATATAGGGGAAGCCGAACTTGTCGCGGTAGGCGTTGTTGACGCGCTCGAACGCGGCATATTCGGCATCCGACAGCCGGTCGAGGCCGGCGCTGTTCTGCTCGTCGGTCGATTCCGCCGTGAGCCCTGCCGCGCGCTGGGTCTTGCTGGCGAGATCGGGATGCGCGCGGATCAGCGCCAGTTGTACGTCGGGCTGGGCGCTTTGGATCGCCCCCATCAGTGCCGTGTGCAACTGATTGATGCCGGCGAATGGCCGCCTGTCGGCGAGCTGCTCGGCGATCCACGGCGAATATTCCACGACGTTGGCAAGCGCGGCGACAAAGTCGGCCTTGGCAGCGGCATTGAGATCGGACAGAGAGATTTGCGACATGATCAGCCGATCTCAAATGCGTCGGCGGCAAGATGCGCGTGCCTGGCGTGCCAGTGCTGCGCGATCTGTAATCGCGTCGGTACCCAGACACGCTCGTGCTTGCCGATATAGTCGAGGAAGCGGATCAGGCCCGCAGCGCGGCCGGGCCGGCCGGCGAGGCGGCAGTGCAGGCCGACCGACATCATCTTCGGCGCGGTCTGCCCCTCGGCATAGAGCACGTCGAAGGCATCCTTGAGGTAGGTAAAAAACTGCTCACCTTCGGCAAAGCCCTGCGGATTGATGAACCGCATGTCGTTGGCGTCAAGCGTATAGGGAATGACGAGCTGCTTGCCGTTCGCGCCCTTGATCCAGTAGGGCAGATCGTCGGCGTAGGAGTCGCAGAGATAAAGGAAACCGCCCTCCTCCATCAACAGGCGGTTGGTGTTGATCGAGGAACGTCCGGTGTACCAGCCGAGCGGTCGCGTGCCGGTGGCTTCGGTATGGACGCGGATCGCCTCCGCGATCTCGGCGCGCTCCTGCGCCTCGGTCATGTCCTTGTGCTCGATCCATTTCAGGCTGTGGCTGGCGATGTCCCAACCCGCCTCGTTCATCGCAGCAACGATCTCGGGGTTGCGCTTCAGCGCAGTGGCGACGCCGAACACCGTGGTCGGCCAGTTGCGCTCGCCGAACATCCGCCACAGCCGCCAGAAGCCGGCGCGCGAGCCGTATTCGAACATCGATTCGATATTGGCGTGGCGCTGGCCGGGCCACGGCTGGGCGCCGAGCACGTCGGACAGGAAGGCTTCCGAGGCGCGGTCGCCATGCAGGATGTTGTTCTCGCCGCCCTCCTCGAAATTGACGACGAACTGCACCGCGATGCGGGCATCACCGGGCCATTCCGGATGCGGCGGGTTGCGGCCGTAGCCGCGGAGATCGCGCGGGTAATTGGTATCGGTCAAGTCAGACTTCCTCGAAGCGGATCGGCAGGGCGCCCTTCCACAGCACGCTCTTGCCCAGTGTTGCGAGATTCTCAAGGCCAGAGGTCAGCGTGATGAAATGGTTGCCGGCGAGCTGCCCCATCTTGCTCGCGAAACGCACGCCGCCATAGGCCAGCAGGATCTCGGTCTCGCTGATGCCGCCGGGATAGAGAATGATATGGCCGGGCGCGGGATAGCTGGTGGGATTCTCGTAGCTGACGCCGAAATCGAGATCGCCGAGCGGCATCCACACGGCTTCGCCGCTCCAGCGCACGTGAATGATGTGGCTTTCGAACGGCAGCGACTTGCGAAAGGCGGCGACCGTCTTGGGTGCCAGCTGCTCCTCGAAGCGGGCGTCGAAGCTGAATTCGCCGGCGCGGATAACGAGTTTGCTCATCGCGTCTCTCTGGATCGGGCCGGGTGGCCCCGGGAAACGCTCAAGCAAGAGCACTCCCGCCCGCTTCGCGCAAGTGGCGCGGTCGCATCACCTGCGGTCGTAGGACCAGCCGAAAATGCCGCTCCGCCTGACCTCCGGCTCGGCCGCTGCCTGCGCCGGCGCCTCCTTCAGTTCCGCTTCCGGCGACGGTGCGGGCGGTGTCGGCAGGGTCTCGCATTTCATCGAATACACCAGCTTGCCATCCGCGGTCCGCCCGATCGGGGCACAGGGATCGGGATGCGCCGCATTGGTCTTCGGCGTCATCTTGACTTGCGCCGCCACCGGCGAGGCCAGCAGCAGCAGGACCAGCAGATATCTCGACATCGTTGTCGCCTGGAAGCTTAATTGATGCCATTGAACCGGATTGCGGCCGGCAAGTCCATCGGCGCTAGTGGGCATGATTGCCGAATATTTGACCGGCGTGTGCCGGCGGGCTTCGCATCGGATGACCGGGGCGGAACGAAAGAACAGGAGGCAGCAGGTCATCGCGTGTCCCGGCTCTGCAGCGCATCGCAAGGGCGCTGCGCTGCGTCCGGGGCACGCGAAAGGAGTGTGAGGCACTCTCTCCACGTCATTGCGAGAAGCTCGCGACAAAATTGCCGAGCAATTTTGCGCTGATGCGACGAAGCTTCTAGAATCTCTCCACGGATGGATTTCCGGATGCTTCGCTCCGCTCGCGATGACGGAGGATGAGGCGACGGCATCGCTTTCCCCGCCCTACGAAATCCCAGTGCGTGGCACGCAGTTCAGATCGCAGACATACTTTCGCAGCCTCGCGGCTGATTTCGCCCGAGCTTTGCTTCGTCGCTCCACCCTCAAATCCAAGAGGGCACAGGGAAGGCCGGGTGCTGACATCGCACCCGCGGTCCGCTGCGCGAATTGCACGCGCACGCAGAAAACCGCACAGCAGCATACAGGTGGTGCCGATCACTCGGCCTTCCCTGCGCGATGGTCGGACGGCTTATGCCGCGCTCTCCCGGGAGCCGAACTTTCCTTTGGCCTCCCTCGCCGTTCGAATTGGATGATGCCGTCCACCCGGTTGGGCTCGCGCGCATCTTCGATCCGGCTTGACCGTAGCAACGACGGCCAGGACCACACGGTTTTGCCGTACGCACGGCCCGTCCTTTCGCCGCAGTATTCCCAGCCCTGTCGACAAAGCTGAAAACTTACTGGCGAGACGAAGCCTAGCAGCGCCGCTCGTCTGCACGCGGCCGCGGGCTCACAGGGACTACCCGCCCTGCCCGCACCTCTCATGCCGACGCTGCCGCGTCCACCGCAAGCCCGGCTCGCGATCAAGACGACCTCGAGATCGCCCCTCTTGGATAAGCCGGGATGGGCGACACATACGCCAAAACCGAATTTCGGTAAAGTGGAATATTTTTAGCGAGACGGATTGACCGAGGGCAACACAGGCCAGGCTTCCCCGCTCCGTCATCCTTCGAGGCCCGCCGGAGAGGCGAGCACATCCAGCGACAGCGGCTCTGCCGTCACGCGGGGGTGACGGCGATGGAGTCGCTCATTGTCTCTACGGATTGCGCCGGGCGGCACTTCGCGCCGACCCGTTGGCTTCATCCGGACGAAACGACCGCCTAATATGGCTGGTAGCCGTAGCCCGGGTCGTAATACAGACCGCCACCGCCGCCGTAATAGCCTGGGCCGCCGTAGTAACGGCGCGGGCCGTAATAGCGGTTCTCGTAATACTCCTGACGCCGGCTCTCGGCGATGGCGCCACCGATCACCCCCGCAGCAAGGCCCATGAAGGCGAGACCGGCGGCGTTCGGCCCGCGTCGATAATAATGGTGACGCCGGGCTGCGCTGAAATCGGTGACGTCGGAGGAAGCTTGGGCTGCCGCTGCAGCCTTTGCGGACACCGCCGGGGCCGACCCCTGGGACGCCGCGGCCGAGGGCGACGCAGAGGCTGCGAGCAGCGCCACACCTGCGAGCGCGGCCAGGACCGTGTTGCGGCCGGCTGCGGATCTCTTCGGTCCATCACTCATCTTGATCTTCCTCTGTTCTGGCTCAAAAAATAGATAAGCAAACGGTGTGTAACGCGCAAACCACTGAAATGGTTTCCTGATCGCGGCAATCCGCCACGCTTCGAACGATTGTAAATCGAACGGCCACATCCCAGCTTGCGCCCTCCAACCTGAGCGGATAATGAACAGCCGCGCCGTTTTTCGGTCGCCGTAAGCGTTTCACGTGAACCAACGCATCAACCGACGCCGTCGGGATCGATGCTATTTTATGGGTTCAACGTGACTGACGCGTCCTTTTCCAAGAGAAATCAGATGATTGTGGTTCGCAAACTGCCTGCGCGCTATGCGCCGGTCGTGATGCCATTCGTGCTGTCCATCCTCATGACGGCCGTGGTGTCGGTCATTTCGACACTTCGGAGCCTGGGAGCAACGCCGGCGTTCCTCGCGACCTGGCCGGGCGCCTGGGCGCTATCCTGGCTGGTCGCCTTTCCGACGCTGCTCGTGGTGCTGCCGATGGTCCGGCGGATCGTGACGCTCCTTGTCGCGTCCCCGTCTCACCCGGGGCGATAATGGCGTGGACGGCGGCGCATGGAGCCGCCGTCCCGCACCCAAGGCTCCGTGATCCTACGACAGCGCGCCCAGCACGCCGCGCGTCGCCTTGTCGATCTCCTCGACATAGCGGCGGCGGGCGAAGTTTTCGGTGAGGAAGCCGACCACCTTGCGGCTGTCGGTGGAATCGACCACCGCCAGCATCTCGGCTTCGGCCTCGTCGAACACCGCCATCGCCGACTTCACGTTCATTTCCGGGATCAGCACGATGTCGATCAGACGGGCGAGCTCGATCACCTGGATCTCGTCAGCGATGGTGTCGAGGTCGTTGGAGAACAGATCGGGCAGCAAGACGAGCCCGACATATTCGTCGGCGTTGTTAACGATAACCACGCCCGGCCGCGAGCCCAGCACGAATTCGCGGCGGACGGCGGCGATCGTGGTGGTCGAGGGCACCTTGCCGACATCGGAGCGCATCAAGCGCTCCACGGTGAGATTGCGCAGCCAGCCGACGTCATTGGCGCTGCGGATGGTCTCGCCACGCAGATGCAGACGCCAGGTCGAGAAGGAATGGCCGAACATGAAGCGGACGCAGATCGAGGTGACGATGCAGCCGGCCAGCACCACGGCGGTGACGTCGACGTTCCGGGTCATCTCGAGCACCAGGAACGACATGGTGAGCGGGCCGCCGACGATGGCGACGCCGAGTGTCGCCATGCCCGTCAGCATCGCGACCAGCGGATCGATCGCAAAGTTCGGACTGATCAGGAGCAGCACCGCGGCGAAGAACTTGCCGATCAGGCTGCCGACGAACAGCGATGCGAAAAACAGACCGCCGCGGAAGCCCGAGGCGAGCGAGATCAGGCAGGCCGTCACCTTCAAGGCGATGATCAGCGCGATCATGCCGATCGCCATCTCGTGAAAGAGATCGAGCACCATGGCGCCGTGGCCGGCCGCCAGCACCTGCGGCGTGACGATCGCGAATCCGCCGACGATGAGACCGCCGGTCACCGGTCGCAACCAGACCGGCATCCATTTGAACAGCCGCTCGAACATCGGCGAGGAGCGCATCACGGCGATGCCGACGCCGCTGGTGACCAGCGCGAGCCCGATCAGGGCCAGGTATTGCTCGACGCCGACGGCGCTGACCTTTGGGATTTCCAGCGAGTACGGCGCGCCGCCGAGCCATTGCGCGGTCAGCGCGCCGGCGAGCGAGGCGGCCAGGATCGGCGCGGCGCTGCCGACCGAATAGACGCCGACGATCAGCTCGCAGGCATAGAAGGCCCCGGTGATCGGCGCGCCGAACGCCGCCGCGATCGCCGCGGCAGCCCCGCAACCGACCATCAGGCGTAGATCGTTGCGGCGCAGATTGAAGAACTTGCCCAACAGCGAGGCGATCCCCGAGCCGATCTGGGTATAGCCCGCCTCGAGGCCGACCGATGCGCCGCAGCCGTTGGAGATCAGCGTCTGGCTCGACACCACCACGCTGTCGCGCATCGACAGATTGCCGCCGCGCAGCGCATTCGCCTCGATCGGGTCGACCGCGCTCGAGATCTTCATGCGCCGCCGCGACCATTCCATGATGCCGAGCGCCAGCCCGCCGAGCGCAGGCGCGATCAGCGCCGCCCACGGACTCACATAGGCATTGGAGGAGAGGCGCACGTCGATGGGGATGCCGTAGATCACCACATGCGCGATCTGCGCGATCTCGGCCATCAGCGTCACGATCGCCCCGGCCAGCGTGCCGATCACCAGCGCCAGCGGGATCAGGTAGAACTCGTTGCTGCGCAAGAGGGCGCGCAGCCGAACCATGGTCCGGTTCGTTCCCTTGCGATCGACGAGATGCCTGAGCCGCACGAACACTTTCTGCCTGCCCTACCCTTCCGACAGGCCGTAGCCGGCCATGCGCTGGCGGACCCGCTCGATCTCCTCGCTGGGGAGCAACGGCGGTTGCCCGACCTGGAGACAGCCGTGATATTGCCGCGCCAGCGTCTCGACCTCGACGGCGAGCCACATCGCCTTGTCCAATGTCTTGCCGATCGCGATCATGCCGTGATGGTCGAGCAGGCAGGCCAGCCGGCCCTCCAGCGCCCGCACCGCATGTTCGGACAATTCCGCGGTTCCGAACGTCGCATAGGGCGCGCAGCGGATGCTGTCGCCGCCGGCCGCCGCGATCATGTAGTGCACCGGCGGAATCTCCATGCCCATGATCGCCAGGATGGTGCAATAGGTCGGATGGGCGTGCACCACGGCGTTGACGTCGGGCCGCGACTTCAGGATGCCGCGGTGAAACCGCCATTCGCTCGACGGCTTCTGATCGGGCGCATGCGCGCCGTCCATGGTCATGAAGACGATCTGCTCGGGCGTCATGGCCTCATAGGGCACGCTGGTCGGCGTGACCAAGAGCCCGTCCACATGCCGGACGGAGATATTGCCGGAGGTGCCCTGGTTGATGCCGAGCGCATTCATGCGCCGGCAAGCGTCGATGATGGCCTGTCTCTTGGCGACCTCGTCCGTTGTCATCGACATCCCGATTCCTGACGATGGGCTTGTTAGACCGGAAGTACGTCAAAGCAACATGGCAGTGCAAGCGAAAGCGGCCCGGATCGGGTGTCGCCGCGGCGCCCTTCCGGCAAAATCACGAAATGGGCGGCAAAATCAACGGATTCACCTGACGTCGCAGCCCTATGACAGGCCGGCCCGGACGGCCGCAATCCCGTTGATCACGAACTGCACGGAATAGGCCGCGAGCAGCATGCCGAGAACGCGCGAGAGCACGGCATTTCCGGTGCGTCCGAGGGTCTTCGCGATCAGGTGGGCCGAGACAAAGCACAGCATGCAAAGCAGGCAGACCGACAGGACGACGGCGATGATGATCGCGAGCCTTGCCCCATAATCGGCGCTACCGGAAAGAAGCAGCGTTGTCGCGATCGCCCCGGGGCCGGCCATCATGGGGATGGCCAGGGGAAACACTGCGACATCGGAGGCGTGCTCCGCGGTTGCCTTGTCGGCCTCGCGGGCCTCGCGATGCGGTCGATCGCCGAAGATCATCTGGTAGGACACGCCGAACAGCAGTAGCCCGCCGGCGATCTGGAAGGCGGGGATGCCGATCCCGAGCTGGCGCAGCAGCCAGTTTCCGACCAGCGCGATCATCACCAGGATCGAGGCCGCGATCAGCGGCGCGCGCAACGCGATCGTGCGTTTGGCCGTGTCGGGCATGCTCCCGGTGGCCGCGATGAAGGCCGGCGCGAGGCCAACCGGATCGACAACCAGCAGCAGCGTCACGAAGGCGGACAGGGCGAAGTCGAGCATGGTCGGCGTGGTCCTTGGACGCAGGAACGATGGCAGCCGGGCTGACTTAGCCCAGCAAAGCCGCTTTGCAAATCACCGGAGACGACAATGAGCGACAGTGGAATCGGAATGCTCCTCGGCCAGCTCTCGGCCAACCTGCTCTGGCTCTGGTTCATCGGCGCGTTCGTGCTCGGCGGGGTCCTCGTCTATGGCGTGATGAAGGCCGGCCACCTCAGGCGCAGCGAGCGCGCGCAGCTCGATCGCAACACCGAGGCACGACAGCGCCAGGAAGATCCCTACAAGCGTCCGACCTGAGTGAGCGCCGCGTGCAATTTAGCCGTTTGGAACTTTCGTTCATGAAGCGGCTTTGATCGCCTGAGGATTGAGGAGGGCGAGGCCTTCCCGTGTCACCTCATGAGGAGGATGTATGGCTAAAGCAAAGAAGCGCACGACGAAGAAGACCGCGGCGCGCCGACCGCGTCAGGCGCCCAAGATGCTCAGCGACCTGTTTCTGGAGACGCTGAAGGACATCTATTTCGCGGAGAACAAGATCATCAAGACCTTGCCGAAGATGGCCAAGGCCGCGCAATCGAAGGAGCTGGCTGCCGCCTTCAACAAGCACCTGCGGGAGACCCAGGGCCAGGTCAAGCGGCTGGACCAGATCTTCAAGATGCTGGGCAAGCCGGCGCGCGGCAAGCCCTGCGAGGCCATCAACGGCATCACCGACGAGGGCGCCGAGATCATGAAGGACTTCAAGGGCGCCCCGGCGCTCGATGCGGGGCTGCTCGCGGCCGCCCAGGCGGTCGAGCACTACGAGATCTCGCGCTATGGCACCTTGCGCACCTGGGCCGAGGAGCTCGGCATGCCGGACGCGGCAAGGCTGCTTCAGGCGACGCTGGACGAGGAAGAGGCGACCGATCACACGCTGACGGAGCTCGCCACGTCCGTGATCAACCTCGAAGCGGAAGAAGAGTATCGCGCGGCGGCCTGACGCGCGCCGCTGCCGATGACGAAACGCCGCGGCCTGTGCCGCGGCGTTTGCTCGTTGGGCCAGGGCCGCGGCGTTTGTTTTTCAATCGCACGACAGCGCATGGCACGTCAGCGCCGCCGCACTGGATTTCCCGGGAACCGGCCCCATATGCAGGCTTTCCCACCCCCTGAGCCCCAACATGCAACCAAAAAATCCCCTCGACTGGATGCTGTCCGAAGCCCTGGACTCGCTGACCCGCGCCGACCGGCTGCGCCAGCAGTTCGGCCGCCAGGAAGCCTGCTGGGAGCCGCCGATCGACGTGCTCGAGACCGAGCACGAGCTTCTGATCCTGGTCGCGCTTCCCGGCGTCAATCCGGACAATGTCGAGACGGTCATCCATGACGGCGTGCTCGTCATCTCCGGCCAGCGCACCCTGCCCCCGGAGCTCCGCAACGCCCGCATCCACCGGCTCGAACTGCCGCAGGGGCGCTTCGAGCGCCGCATTGCATTGCCCCTCGGCCGCTACGCCATCAGCCGCTTCGTGATGGACGGCTGCGTCGCGCTGCGCCTTGCCAAATCCTGAGGTCGATCATGGCCGAACAGATGAACAACGAACAGACTGATAACGACGTGAAGATCCCCGACGACGCGCTGATCATCGTCCCCGTACGCGAGATGGTGCTGTTCCCCGGCGCCATCGCACCGATCACGATCGGCCGTGCGAAGTCCATCGCCGCCGCGCAGCAGGCGTTGCGCGAGCAGCGGCCGATCGGCATCGTCCTGCAACGCAGCCCCGAGACCGAGGCGCCCGGAGCCGACGATCTCTACCGGGTCGCGACCATCGCCAACATCGTGCGCTACATCACCGCGCCCGACGGCACCCACCACATCGTCTGCCAGGGCGTGCAGCGCGCGCGCCTGCTCGACTTCCTGCCGGGGACGCCGTTCCCGGTCGCGCGCTTCCAGCAGATCCCCGAGCCGACCACGACCTCGCCGGAGATCGAGGCGCGGGCCCTGAACCTGCAGCGCCAGGCCATCGAGGCCATCGAGCTGCTGCCGCAGGCGCCGCCCGAGCTGGCCGCGATGTTCCAGGGCACCAGTGCGCCCGGCGCGCTGGCGGACCTCGCGACCTCGTTCATGGACATCAAGCCGCAGGACAAGCAGGAGGTCCTGGAAACCATCGACCTCGCTTTGCGCGTCGAGAAGGTGTCCAAGCACCTGGCCGAGCGGCTGGAGGTGCTGCGCATCAGTAACGAGATCGGCCAGAAGACCAAGGCATCCTTCGACGAGCGGCAGCGCGAGGCGATCCTGCGCGAGCAGATGGCGACCATTCAGCGGCAACTGGGCGAAGGCGACGGCAAGGCGGCCGAGGTCGCCGAGCTGACGTCTGCCATCGCCAAGGCCAACATGCCGCCCGAGGCTGACGCGCACGCCAGGAAGGAGCTGCGCCGCTACGAGCGCATGCCGGAGGCCGCCGGCGAGGCCGGCATGGTCCGCACCTATCTCGACTGGCTGATCGAGCTGCCCTGGGCGCTGCCCGCGGAGAAGCCGATCGACATCAAGGCGGCGCGCGCCATCCTGGATGCCGACCATTTCGGCCTGGAGAAGATCAAGAGCCGGATCATCGAATATCTGGCGGTGCGCAAGCTGGCCCCGCAGGGCAAGGCCCCGATCCTGTGCTTCGTCGGCCCGCCCGGCGTCGGCAAGACCTCGCTCGGCCAATCCATCGCACGCGCGATGGATCGCCCCTTCGTGCGCGTCAGCCTCGGCGGCGTGCATGACGAGGCCGAGATCCGCGGCCACCGGCGCACCTATATCGGTGCGCTGCCCGGCAACATCATCCAGGGCATCAAGAAGGCAGGCAGTCGCAACTGCGTCATGATGCTGGACGAGATCGACAAGATGGGCCGTGGCGTGCAGGGCGATCCCTCGGCCGCCATGCTGGAGGTGCTCGACCCCGAGCAGAACGGGACGTTCCGGGACAATTACCTGGGCGTGCCCTTCGACTTGTCGCGCGTGGTGTTCATCGCGACCGCCAACATGCTGGACCAGATCCCGGGTCCGCTGCTGGACCGCATGGAGCTGATCAGCCTCGCCGGTTACACCGAGGACGAGAAGCTGGAGATCGCGCGGCGCTATCTGGTGCGGCGGCAGCTGGAGGCCAACGGCCTTTCGGCCGAGCAGGCCGAGATCGAGCCGGAGGCGCTGAAGCTGGTGGTCAAGGGCTACACCCGCGAGGCCGGCGTGCGTAACCTCGAGCGCGAGATCGGCAAGCTGTTCCGGCATGCCGCGGTGCAGGTCGCCGAGGGCACGGCCGCGAAGGTCGTGATCACTGTGAAAGACATCGGCACGGTGCTCGGCCAGCCGCGCTTCGAAGGCGAGATCGCGCAGCGCACCAGCATTCCGGGCGTGGCCACCGGCCTTGCCTGGACGCCTGTTGGCGGCGACATCCTGTTCATCGAGGCGTCAAAGGTGCCCGGCAAGGGCGGCATGATCCTGACCGGCCAGCTCGGCGACGTCATGCGCGAAAGCGTGCAGGCGGCGATGACGCTGGTGAAGAGCAAAGCCTCGCAGCTCGGCATCGATCCGCAGGCGTTCGAGAAGAGCGACATCCACGTTCACGTTCCCGCGGGCGCGACCCCGAAGGACGGACCGAGCGCGGGGGTTGCGATGTTCACGGCGCTGACGTCCCTGCTCACCAATCGCACGGTGCGCAGCGACACCGCCATGACCGGCGAGATCTCGCTGCGCGGCCTGGTGCTGCCGGTCGGCGGCATCAAGGAGAAGGTGGTCGCAGCCGCGGCCGCCGGCCTGAAGCGGGTGATGCTGCCGGCGCGCAACAAGCGGGACTACGACGACATCCCGAAGAGCGCGCGGGACAACCTCGAATTCATCTGGCTGGAGCGCGTCGACGAAGCCATCGCGGCCGCGCTCGAGCCGGTCGAGGCAAAGGTCGAGGCGGCGGAGTGAATGCGATGAAGAAACTGCTCGAAGACGCGAAGCGATCTCGGAAAACGCAGCGGCTGCGCCAGCTGCTCGATCGTGCCGTTGACCGGGTGCGCGATGCGCTTGCAGGACCCGAACCGCGGCTTCAGCCGGTTCCGGTCCGGGTGAAGCGCCGCAAGGGTTGAGCCCTCCGTCTCAAGTCCTCGCGGCTGCCCCAACCAAAAGGCCCCCTCTAGCCAAGGGGGCCTTTGCGTCGTTAGCCAACGGCGTCCTTGGCCGCCTTGACCGGGCGGGCGCGGACGATCTTGCGAGCCGGCTTGGCCTTGAACATCATCTCTTCGCCCGTGAACGGGTTGGTGCCCTTGCGTGCCTTGGTCGCGGGCTTCTTGATGACGACGAACTTGGCGAAGCCCGGCACCAGGAACAGGCCGTTCTTCTTGAGCTCCTTGTGACCGACGTCGGTCAGCGTCTCCATGACGCTCTTGACGTCGCGCTTGGAAAGCTCGGTAGCGGTCGCAATCTTTTCGATCAGTTGCGATTTGGACATCTGGGTTGCCATCGTGTCTCCTCTGATTCGTGACGGCTGCATATTAGACCAACCGGCGAAGGCCTATAGCCTTCTGCACAGTTTTGTCGCGGTTTTACGGGCTTTTTTGGCCCTCTATGGCAAAAAACCCTGCATTTTAGCTGCTTCCAGAGCGGGAGAAGCCTCAGGCAGCGGATTTTGCCTTGTTTCAAAGGCCCGCACGACATCTTGCTAGAACTGATTCGCCACTTTCGACAAGCGACGACCGGCCTCTTTGTCAAAGGAGGCGCGTGTTTCACCCTAGAAAATAAGGCTAGACGCGCTCGATGATGATGGCGGGCGCCATGCCGCCGGCGGCGCACATGGTGACGAGACCGCGTTTGAGGTCGCGCCGTTCGAGCTCGTCGAGCACGGTGCCGATCAGGATCGAGCCGGTGGCACCGATGGGATGGCCGAGCGCGATCGAGCCGCCATTGACGTTGACCTTGGCGCGATCGAGCTTGAGGTCGCGGATGTATTTTTCCGCCACCACCGCGAACGCCTCGTTGATCTCGAACAGGTCGATGTCGTCGATGGAGAGGCCCGCCTTTGCCAGCACCTTGCGCGTCGCCGGCACCGGCGCGTTCAGCATCAGGGTCGGCGAGTCTCCCATGTTCGCCATCGCGACGACGCGGGCGCGGGCTTTGAGGCCATGCGCTTTGGCGTAAGCGGGTGAAGCCAGGAGGATGGCGGCGGCGCCGTCGACGACGCCGGAGGAATTGCCGGCGTGGTGCACGAAGTCGATGTTCAGCTCCGGGTATTTCTGCAGGATCAGGCCGCGATAGGTCGTGCCCTTGTCGTCGAGCACGTAGTCGGCGACCGCGGGGAATGCCGGCTTCAGGCTGCTCAACCCCTCCATCGTGGTCTGCGGCCGCGGATATTCCTCATGGTCGAGCGCGAGGCTGCCGTCCTCCCGGTGAACGGGCACGAGGCTCTTCTTGAAATACCCGTTCGCCATCGCATGCGCGGCGCGCTTCTGGCTCTCTAGCCCGAGCGCGTCGACGTCCCCTCGGGTAATGCCTTCCAGCGTCGCGATGGCGTCCGCGCAGACGCCCTGATGCGACTGCGGATGCTTAGCCCGCAGACGCAGATTGCCGTTGTCCATCATCATCGGGCCTGAGCCGCGGCGTCCTTCCATCGACATCATCTCGCAGCCGCCCGCGATGACGAGGTCTTCCGCGCCTGCCATGATCGAGGATGCCGCCATGTTGACGCTGGTGATGCCGCTTCCGCAAAAACGGTCCAGCGTCACGGCGCTGGCGCGCACGTCGTAGCCGGCATCGAGCGCCGACATCCGGCCGAGATCGCCGCCTTGCGTCGCGACCTGCGCGCTGCAGCCCCAGACGATGTCGTCGACGTCGGCCGTGTTGATGCCGGTGCGCTCCGCGAGCGCGCGCAGCACGGTTGCGCCGAGCTGCTGCGGATGGATGCCCGAAAGCGCTCCCTTGCCGGCCTTGCCGACGCCGCGCGGGGTGCGGCAGGCATCGATGATGAGTGCATCGGTCATGGGCGTTGTCCTCTTTGTTTTGAGCGTTGAGGACGGTTCTGAATAAGCGGAAGAAGAGAGTCAATGCGTGGGCGCCACGTCCTCTCCCGCCCCTCACCCGGATTTTCCGCCGCACGAAAGCCTCCGCCGACATCATGGCCGGCTTGTCCCGGCCCTCCACGTCTTGCTACGCGGCGCCAAGAACGTGGATGCCCGGGACAGCCCGGGCATGACGACCTCTGGTGATTTTACGCGGGAGAAGACATCACGCCCCCGCCGCGTTCTTCGCGATCACGTTGCGATAGAAGCTGGCGCTGAGTTTTGGCGTGCGGACCTGGGTGTCGAAATTGACATGGTACAGCCCGAAACGCTTGTTCAACCCGTAGACCCACTCGAAATTGTCCATCAGGCTCCAGAGGAAATAGCCGCGCACCGGCACGCCTTCGGCCGTGGCGCGCTGCAGCTGGGCGAGATAGTTGCGCAGGTACATGATGCGGTCGGTGTCGTAGATCTTGCCGTCCGGCGTGACGACGTCGTCGCCGGAGGCGCCGTTCTCGCTGATATAGATCGCATCCGTCTTCCAGATCTTTGCCGCCAGCTTCGGCACCCAATAGAGCGTCTCCGGCCCGACGCGCAGCCAGTCCGAATTCATGTGCGGGAACGAGTTCGGGATGGGCAGCGGCATGAAGCCCGCGCCCTGGTCCGAGGCCACCACGTAGTTCTGGGGCGCGTAGATGTTGAGGCCGAGGAAATCGACCGGCGAGGAGATGATCTTGAGTTCCGCGTCGGTGAATTTCGGCGCGTTGGCGCCGGCGAATTTCAGGAAAGCGTCGGTGTAGCGGCCCGTCATGATGACGTTGAGATAGCCGGCGTTCATCTCGCGCAGCGCGATCTCGGCGGCACGAACGTTCTCCGGCGTGTCGATCGCGGGCGCGCAGGCATCGATATTCTCGGCCGGCCCGACCCTGGTGCCGCGCCGGCCGTGGGCGCGCACGGCCTGCACCGCGAGCCCGTGCGCCAGCGCGCTGTTGTGCCTGATCTGGTTGACCTCGGCTTGCGGCAGCCTCAAGCCCGGCGCGTCGATGCCGATGCCGTAGCCGAAATAGACGAAGCGCCCGCTCTCGTTCAACGTGAAGACGTTCTTGACGCGATCGGTCAGATGCTCGGCGACATAAGCCGCGTAGTCACCGAAGATCTTGCAGGTTTCCGTCGAGCGCCAGCCGCCGAAGCGATCCTGAAGCGATTGCGGCAGGTCCCAATGATAGAGCGTCAGCCACGGCTCGATGCCGTTCTTCAGGAGCTCGTCGACAAGCCTATTGTAGAAGTCGAGCCCCTTCGGGTTGGGCTTGCCGTCGCCATCCGGGAACAGCCGCGGCCAAGCCACCGAGAAGCGGTAGGCCTTGCAGCCCAGCGCCTTGATCAGCGCGATGTCCTCCTTGTAGCGGTGATAATGCTCATTGGCGCGGTCACCAGTGGTGCCGTCCTCGATCTTGCCGGGGATGCGCACGAACTTGTCCCAGATCGAGGCCCCTCGCCCGTCCTCGTCGACCGCGCCCTCGACCTGATAGGACGAGGTCGCCGTACCCCAGACGAAGCCTGCCGGAAAGCCCGCGCGCGGCGGCGCTGCCGGCTTGGCATCGACGGCCTCGAGAGGATTTGCAATCCCGGCTGCGGACAACCCCGCCAGCTTGGCAAACTGGCGGCGCGAGACCGTATCCGTCATCAATGATGCTCCTCTTCTCTCTTTCGGGCCGGCACAATGGACATTTCCAGGCCATTTGAGAAGCGGTGTCGGGCACTCAGAGCGGTACAAGGTGCGGCAGGCAAAATGTCGCGCCCATTCCGGGATGAACGCCTCTCGAATTCGGTGTGACGATTCTAGCGTCGGCTTGTTCCGATTGACCCGACCACAACCTGCATCAGCCACGCGATGCCGGCGTCTCTCATCGCCGCCTTGGTGGCGATGGCCCGGATCGTATCCGCCTTGCGGGCGAAAGGCAGTTCAACGAACACCAGGCCGAAGCGGCCGGCATACTGCTCGATCAGTCGGCGTGGCAATGCCGCGATCAGATCGGATTCCGAAAGCTGGGCCAGCGCCATCATGAAATTCGGAACGGTCAGGGCGATGCGGCGTTCGAGGCCGCGCTTGGCCAACATCTCATCGACGAAGCCGCGTGGCTCACCACTGAGAGAGACCAGCATGTGCTGCGATTGCGCGAATGCAGCATGGCTGGGCGCTCTTGCCAAGGGATGTCCCTTGCGCATGGCCAGCACGAAGTCTTCCTCGTAAAGCCTCCGCGCCTCGAAACGAGGTGATACCGCCGGCAGCGGCAGCATCGCGATGTCGAGCTCGCGTCTTTCGAGCATGTCGAGATTCTCCTGCCAAGGCTCTCCGATCGCGCCGCCGCGCGGCGCCGGCATCAGGTGGATCAGCCCGATGTCAATGTGAGGCGCCGTAGTGGCAATCGATCGCAGGAGCGGACCGATTGCCGAGACCAGTACGGCATCGGGAGCGCCAATCGTGAACCGGCGACTGCTTGTCTTCGGGTCGAACGGTGCGGCCGAGCCGATCAATCGTTCGATGCGTGCGATGATCTCGGCTACGGGCTCCCCAAGCTCCAGGGCCCGCGCCGTCGGAACCACCCCCTTAGGTGTCCGCAGAAACAGCGGGTCATTCAGCAGAAGCCGGAGCCGGCCAAGCGCATGGCTTACAGCCGACGGCGTCAGGCTCAGCCGAGCGGCTGCCCGGCCGACATGACGTTCTTCCAGGACCACGCGGAAGAGCACGAGGAGATTCAGATCAATCCTGGATAGATCAATTTGATTCAGCATGTTGCTGAAATCATATCGCTGGATTCATCGAGCTCAAGACTTCATGGATGGGCACCCGTTGGACCAGGAGCTGCGAAATGACCAAGAAGGCGTCCATACAGACCCGATCGGCATCCAGGCAGCAAAAGTTGTCGCGGCGCGCGATGATGGCCGCTGCGGCTGCAGTGCCTCTGGTTCAGCTTTCGGCCGACGCGGCCGCCGGGCCCGAGGTAACAGCGAACCTCATCGAACGCGCGCGCCGGAAGAATGCCGCCTTCATGCGTGGCGACATGGATGGCTGGCTGGAGCTTGTCCGCATCGCACCGGATTTCACGTTGATGCAGCCCTTTGGCGGGCCTGCCAGTCACGGATTTGACGCCAGCCCCAAACGCTTGGCTGACCTATCGCGGTACTTCAGGGAGGGCGAAACCGACCTCGAGGTGGTGCAAACGCTTGCGTCGGACGCGCTTGTCGTTCTTGTCATGGTGGAACATCAGCGCGCCGAAGTCGGCGGATTGGCCGCTCAAGACTGGTCGCTCCGCGTCACTGAAGTCTACCGCAAGGACGGCATGGATTGGCAGCTCGTGCACCGCCATGCGGATCCGCTGGTCCGCAGCGTCACCCTGCAGCAAGCGGCGCTACTCGCCCGGGGCGGGTTGGAGAAAGAATAGTGTCCCTTCTCGCTGGTTCTTCCGGTCAGCCGTTTCAGAATGCCCCCAGCAGCCCGCCAGAGGTTTCTCAGCGCGAGCGCTTGGGCAACTTCGGCAGCTTGTCGGGATTGAACGCCGGGCGCTGCTCGGCTCGTTGTTCACCGGCCGGCGGCTGCTGTTCGGTGAGAATGAGCGTTCCCTGGAGAATCATTCCGGGCACTTGTTGTGCCGTCGCGGTGTAGGTCGCGATCTTGCCGGGGCAGTTTCCCTCGATGTCCAACGTGAGCTCGTCGTCTATGCCGAACACCGTTGCACGGCCGTCGGTATGGCGCTTCGTCGACACGGTGGCGGTGAAGCGATCTCCGTCGACGTGACACGAGCCATGATAGGTCATCAGGCTGTCGCGGCCCCAGATCTGTCCATCCGCGACATGGACGATCCCGGTACCCTGGTCGAGCGGCGTCTTGTACCACGCCGCGTATGTCCCGTCCTTCAGCATGGGAGCAGTCTCCCCTGGCAACCCTCCACGATAATCCGCATGATTAGCGCTAAGAAAGCGTTAATCGCGCGGCCCGTGCCAATCCGGCCTGTCCTTGCGCAGCTCGGCTTCAAGCTCCTCGACGATGCCGTGAAGCAGACACGCCGCAAGCGGATCCGTAACCTCCCGCTCCAACCGCCGGTAACGCGCGATCCGGCATTCCTGCTCTCTCAATTGGCGCTCTATCATGACATCGGCCCTCCGACAAACTGACGCGGAGACCGCCGAGCGGTTTCGTTAAACTTTTCGGATCATTTGACATGGTTTCTGATTGGTGAAGACGACGACGTCCCGCTCTTTGCCGGTGCCGGGACCAGATCGTCCAAAGGACCGCGCCTCTAAGATGACAGACGAAGCCAGACGTCCTTGCTTGCCAGCGTGCCATTCGGCGTGGCGATCTCCATGTCCACGACGTGCAGGGAGCCGGGCTCGTCGCCATAGATGTACTTGAGGTGCCACATCAGACCGAGGTCCGGCGAAACGACGAAATCGTCCAATCCGTCGGTAATGTCTCGAACGGCATCGCGGTGGCTCGGGGACGCGGAAAACATCGCATCGATCAAATCGGCGAGAGTCATACCCTCGACGAGCATGAGTCGCGCGATCTCATCGCCATAGACGCGCCGAAGCGCTGCAACGATCGAAGCGACGGCATCCGGATTCTTCAACGACACGGCAAAGCAGGCCTCCGAAACCATCATGCCGGAGGCGGAATATTCTGCCAAGCTCAGCGAGCGCTATCGCGGACACCAGGGGCGCGGCACCCGTACCTAGAACGTCACCCGCATCCCCGCGTAGAACGCCCGCGGCCGGGCCGGGCTCAGCGAGCGCGGGTCGGTGAATTCGGCGCCGCCATTGGTGAAGTTGGGCAAGGCCTCCCGGTCGAAGAACTGTCCATAGGTCGCATAGCGTTTGTCGAAGACGTTGTCGACGCGGCCGTAGAGCTGGATGTTTTTCGCCACCTGGTAGGAGGTGTGGAGATTGAACACGGTATAGGACGGCAGCTTGGCATATTGGTTGGACTCGTCGCCGACCAGATATTGGCTGGAGACGAACAGCGCGTTGCCGCCGACCTTCCAGACGTCGGTCACGGCGTAGTCGACGCCGACCTTGACCCGGTGGCGGGGGATGGCGGGAAGTTGGTTGCCGGGAACGACATGGATGTTGTCGTTACCGTCGGCAAACGGGCTTTCCGAGCCGAGCTCGAGCGGGTCAAGATAGCGCGCGTCGACGAAGGCGTAGCTCGCCTGGAACTGCAGCGTCGGCGATTTGATGTTGACTTCGGCCTCGAGGCCCTGCCGGCGGGTCCGGCCGACGTTTGAGAAATAGCCGAAGCCGGTTCGGCCGACGACGGGTACCGCCACGATGTCGTCGTAATTCGTCGCGCGGAAGCCGCCGATCTTCCAGCCGAGGGTGCCGATGTTCAACTCCTTGGTGCCGCGCAGGCCGGCTTCCACGGTCTTGGACACCACCTGCTTGAGCGGCGGGTCGGAGACCAGAAACGCCGCGATCAGGCAGGGGCGGGCTGGATCGGAGCAGCCGAGCTCGAGCGGCGTGGGCACGCGGTTGGCCTCGGAGTAACCGGCATAGGCGGTCAACTCCGGCGTGATCTTGTAGGTGCCGCCGATCACCGGATTGAAGCGCGTGAAGGTGTGATCGCCGTTGAGATCGGCTCCGAGCTGATCCTCCAGCGAAATCCGCGCAATGTTGAAACGGCCGCCGCCGGTGATGGCGAAGGCATTCGTAACGTTGAAGGTGTCCATCGCATAGAGGCCGTTATATTGATTGACGGTCCGCAGCGAGACGGGGCCGGCAACTGTCGTCGGCTGGCCGGTCGGCCCGAGGAAGAGGCCGCTCCCGTTGACGACGTAGTTTTCCCCGATCGACCCGATCTCGGCGGTGGCGTTGTACCGCGTGACGCCTGCGTCATAGCTCGCGCCCATCACGAAGCGGTTGTCATGCCCGAACAGTTGATCGGTGTTGGTAGCCTGCCCTGACACGCCGAAACTGGTCGAACGTATCGTGCTGCGGTCGATCTCGCCGAGGATCGTTCCCGGCGCAAAGGGATTGGCAAGCTGAACGCCGCCCGCGCCATTCGCGGGCGTGGCGTCATCGCCGAAGCAGAGCAATGCCGGATCGGCGCACTCCTGCGCGTCAGTCGGATTACCGTCGACCAGCTTCTGCTCGTATCTGCGCACATGCGCAGCGCCTTCGAGGGTCCAGGTCGGCGTCGCATCGGCCTTGCCGGTCAGATTGAGATAGCCGACGCGGTTGGATGTGGTCTGCGGGGTGGTGTAGGTCGCGCCCCAGTATTTGTCGAGCAGCTCGGCCGGGACGGTGGCGCTGGCGCCGAAATCGTTCTTGGCGACGCCCATATTGGCGTGGAATTCGCTGTCGCCGGCCTTGTAGCCGACATCGCCGTAGAAGCGCCGCACGGTCGATTGCGAGAAATTGCGGAAGCCGTTGTCACGCAGGCCTTCGAGCGCGGCGTAGACGCCGTAGTTCTTGTCGACCTGCTTGCCCCATTGCGCCGAGCCCTGGATGCGCCCGAACGAGCCGCCCATCACGTCGATCTCGGCGCCCTGGTAAGTGAAGCCGTCCTTCATTTGCAGATTGATGGCGCCGCCTAGCGCGTTGAGGCCGAAGGCTGGATTGTTGGTCACCAGCGTCACCGATCTGATCGCGGCGGTCGGGATCAGGTCCCAATTGACGGCATCCGAGAAGGCCTCGTTGATGCGCACGCCGTTCTGATACACCGCCAGGCCCTGCGGCGTGCCCGTCACGGGCGAGGCGACGAAGCCGCGAAACTCGACATCCGGCTGGAACGGATTGCCGGTGACCTCAGTGATGTTGACGCCGGCGATGTTGTCGCGCAGGGCGTCGGTGATGTTCAGCGAACCGGTGCGCTTGATCTGGCTCGGATCGACGGCGTTGATCGCCGACGGGACCTTGTCGACATCGAGACCCCTGCCCGTACCCGGCGCGGTCGGGTAGACGTAGATGCGTGTGCGAGGGCTCGCGGACTGCGCGGCCCCGATGCGCGCGACCGGCCTGGTCGGCGCCGTGCGCCTTGCCACCGATGGCGGCGGCGCCGCCACTTCGACCGGCGGCAAGTTCTGGACGTTGGTCTCCTCGTCCGGCGCGGCCCCGGCGGGGCCCGCAAACACCAGCCCGGACACCAGACCGGTCGACACCATCAACACATGACGCTTGAACCGAAGAACCTTGCCCATCCCCGCCTTCCCATCCGTGACCACCGGCTGTTTTGCTCTTCGCCGATTGGTCGGGACGAGTGTATTCGGCCGCAACGGGTGCGCCAGCCACAAAAGGTCGGGCAATATCCGCACCCGTTTTCCCGACGAAATCGGGAATTATTCCCGACCGCCTCGGGCGCCACTAGGCGGCCGCAGTCGGAACCAGCGCCTCTACCGTCAAGCCGCCGGCGCCGGAGACGACGTTAAGCGTGCCGCCGAGCGCCAGAATCCGCTCGCGCATGCCGACGAGGCCGAAGCCGAGCTTCTGGCCCGGCTCCATGCCGCGGCCATTGTCGCTGACCCGTACCCGGGCGCAGACGCGGCCATCGTTCGCCATCTGCTCCGCCGGCTCGATGACGACATTGACCGAGGTCGCGCCGGCGTGGCGGAACACGTTGGTGAGCGCCTCCTGCACGATGCGGTAGATGGTGAGGTCGGCGGTCTCACCCGTCGCGCCCAGCGCGGGTGAGATCACGGTCTCGATCGCGACATCGGGATGCGATTCCCGCCACAGCCGCGAAAGCGATTCCAGCGCCTGCCGCAGGCCCAGTTCAGCGAGACCGACGGGCCGGAGCCGCTCCAGCACGCGGCGATTGAATTGCTGCAGCGCGTTGATCTGCTCCAGCATGGCGCTGCCGTGTTTTCGCACGGCTTCGGTGCTCGGAACGCGTCCATCCGCCTGCTTCGCGAGCGCGCTGGCATGCGCGCGCAGCGAGAACAGATACGGCCCGAACTCGTCGTGGAGCTCGCGCGCGATCTCCTTGCGCTCGATGTCCTGGAGCGACACTGCGCGCTCGGCGAGCCGCCGCTTGTCCTCGACCGCCTCATGAAGCGTTGCGGCCAGGTGGTTGAGCTTGGTGCAGATCGCGGCGAGCTCCGGCGCGCCGCCCGGCGTGACACGGGCCTCGTAATGTCCGCCTTCGAGCTTCCCCATCGCCTCCGCCAACGACCGCAGCGGCGCCAGGGCCCGGCCGACCACGGTCATCATCAGGAAAAACAGCGCCAGCGCGATCGCGGAGCCGACCTCGAGCTGGGTGACGATGGCGTCCCAGATCTCGGCGATCTCGTCGTCGGGATGCGCGGTGATCAGGAGCGAGCCCGGCTTGCCATGGATCGAGACGGGCACGCTGACCGCGGTCTGCTCGGGATGAACCAGGCTGACGAACCAGGCCGGCGGCCCGCGCGTGTCGTCATCGGCGTCTGTCCGCGGCGTCGTCAGTGGACGACCTCCTTCGTCCCGGAGCGCGATGCTGACATGGCGCAGACGACTGAGATCGCGTGCGATCTGGTTCAGCCTGGCATCCGGATCGGGCGCTTCGTTGAGATCGGCGACGATCATCTCGATGAACTCGCGCGCCAGGCGGATCACGCTCTGGTCCTCGGCCTGCACGCGGGGACCTGCTTCCGCGACCTGCCGGCCGATATTGACGGCGAGCCCCAGCGCCAGCAGCAGCGCCAGCAACAGGTTGATGCGCCCGCGCAAGGATAGATTTTGCCACATTGGTGTCGCCCGTGCCTCGCGAAGCTCTGCCCGCCCCTGTCCGATGACGTTGACAGAGGCGAAGCGGCGGATATCTAATCGGAAGCGTACAGCAATCCCGCCCGGGTTGCATGAGGCGACCTCGGACACATCGCTCACGCGCCCGTCCCATGTCGGTATCATGCGGCGCAGAATGGGCAAATCTTGTCACGAGGAACGCTGTCGCGGGGAACGCCTATGCGCATTCTGATCGTCGATGATCATCCCATCGTCGCCTCCGGCTGCCGTGCCGTGCTGGCCGACGAGGGCGAGATCGAGATTCTGGAGGCCGCCGACGCCGAAGACGGAGAGTGCGTCTTCATCGTCGAGCGCCCGGACCTCTGCATCATCGACATTAATTTGCCGACCGTCTCCGGATTCGAGCTCGCGCGCCGCATCCTCGAGCGCGCGCCCGAGGCCCGCATCATCATGTTCAGCATGAACGATGACCCGGCCTTTGCCGCGCGGGCGATCGAATGCGGCGCGAAGGGCTACGTCTCCAAGACCGGCGATCCCGACGACCTCGTCGAGGCGATCCGCGCCGTCGGAGGCGGCGGCACGTACTTGCCGAGCGCGATCGCGCGCAGCATCGCCTTTGCAGGGCCGACGCTGGCGCAGAGCCCGCTGTCGAAGCTGAACGCGCGCGAGATGGAGATCCTGCGGCTGCTCAGCGCGGGAAAAAGCCTGTCGGAGATCGCCTGGCTGGTGCAATCGTCGTACAAGACGGTCGCCAACACGTCGTCCATCATGCGCCAGAAGCTCGGAGTGAAGACCTCGGTCGAGCTGGTGCGGCTGGCGATCGACAGCGGTGTCGCCTGACGACGCCACAAATTTCGGTCATACAAGCGTTGCAATGTTGATGTGGTGAGATGCCACGGAGTGAAGGCATGACGATTCAGACTGTCTCGATCAACAAATCCTACGGCGGTGTGCAGGGTGTGTATCGCCATGCCAGCCAGGCGACCGGAACCGACATGGTGTTCTCGGTCTATGTTCCGCCGCACGCCGAGGGCGCGAAGCTGCCCGTGGTCTGGTATCTCTCCGGCCTCACCTGCACCCATGCCAACGTCACCGAGAAGGGCGAATTCCGCAAAGCCTGCGCCGAGCTCGGCCTGATCTTCGTCGCTCCCGACACCTCACCGCGCGGCACCGACGTGCCGGGCGATGCCAACAACGCCTATGATTTCGGCCTCGGGGCCGGCTTCTATGTCGATGCGACGCAAGAGCCGTTCGCGCGCAATTACCGGATGTGGAGCTATGTCACGGACGAACTGCCCAAGCTGGTCGCGGGAAATTTTCCCGTCGACGCCAAGCGGCAATCGATCATGGGCCATTCGATGGGCGGTCACGGCGCGCTGACGGTGGCGCTGCGCAACCCGCATCGCTATCGCGCCGCGAGCGCGTTCGCGCCGATCGTGGCGCCCTCGCTGGTGCCCTGGGGCATCAAGGCGCTGACCGGCTATCTCGGACCAAACAAGGACGCATGGCGCAGCCACGACACGGTGGCGCTGATCGAGGACGGCGCGAAGTTTTCCAGCTTCCTGGTCGACGTCGGCGAGGCCGACAATTTCCTGAAGGAACAGCTGAGGCCCGAACTGCTCGAAGCCGCCTGCACCAAGGCGGGCATCCCGCTGACGCTGCGGCGTCAGGCGGGCTATGACCACAGCTATTACTTCATCTCGACCTTCATGGGCGATCACCTGCACTGGCATGCGGAGAAGCTGAAGGGCTGAGTGGCCCTTGCTGCCCTTCCCTTCTCCCCTTGTGGGCGAAGGTGGCGCGAAGCGCCGGATGAGGGGTATCTATCCGCAATTCAGTAAGAGTTGGACTCGCGGAGAGAACCCCTCACCCGGCTTCGCTTCGCGAATCCACCCTCTCCCACAAGGGGCGAGGGCGCACCGCCATCGCGGCGAGTAATTCCCCCTACTCCCGCTTGCCGTAATTCGGCGCCAGCAGCCTGTTGCGGATCAGATAGCTCATCGTGCGCGTCCAGGCTTCATCGGTGTTGCCGCGCATGTCGGCGCTCGCCGCTGTGATCATGGCGCCGGTCTTCACGTCGCGCAGATAGATGTTGAGGTTGATGATCAGGTTCGAGACCTTCTGCACCATGCCAGTGATCTCGAGGTCTGCCCCGAGCTGCCCGGCGAGCTTGAGATCGCAGCCGCCGCAGGCCTGTAAATTGGCGTGACGGGCCGCGTCCCTGACCGGCGCGATGTCCAGCACCTGGAACCTGCCGGACTCCGTCAATTCCTTACGCAGCTGCTCGCTGATGCGCAGGAGCCGCGCCTCTTCCGGCCTGGAGCCATAGAACTCCCCAGGCAGGCTGGTGTCGATCAGCTCGAAATCGAACACGGCCAGCTTCGGCGGATCGGCGCGCGCGACCGCAGGCGTCAACAGCAAAGCGGCGATCACCATCGATGCTCGCATGATCGTGATTCCAGTCCTCGTGCGCGCGGGGACGAAATGCGGGGTTGCATGCCCTGACAAATTGGTCATGCTTGAAGCAGAGACAATTCTCTACCGGCGGTCAAGCGGGAGAGAATACCTGGAGGAAACATGATCCGATGGTTGGCCGGTCTGATCGCCTTTGGCCTTGCTGCGACGAGCGCGCTCGCGGCGGAGCCTGCCCTGATCGGCGTCGGCTATCTCGGTGTCGCCGGCACCCGATCGACGCTATCCCTGGTCGAACTTCCTGCGGAGAATGACGGCGTCGCCGGCGCGCGCCTTGCGATCGAGGACAACAACACCACGGGCAAGTTTCTCAACCAGCGCTTCGCGCTGGAGGAGCGCCGCATCAAGGAGGGCGAGGACCCGGTACAGGCCGCAACCGCGCTTGCCGAGAAGAACAGCTTCATCATCACCGACCTGCCGGCCAATGCGCTCCTGAAAGTCTCGGATGCCCTGCGCGACCGTGGCACGCTTCTGTTCAATGCGGGGGCGATCGACGAGCGGCTGCGCGAAGCCGATTGCCGTGCCAACGTCATCCACACCGCACCGACGCGCGCGATGCTGGCCGATGCGCTCGGGCAGTATCTGGTGTGGAAGAAGTGGTCGCGCTGGCTGCTGGTGGTCGGCTCGCACGACGAGGACAAGCTGTTCGCGGACGCGCTCCGGCGCACCGCCACACGCTTTGGCGCCAAGATCGTGCAGGAGAAGACTTTCGAAGACAAAGGCGGCGCCCGCCGTACCGACAGCGGCGTGACGCTGATCCAGCGCCAGATGCCGGTGTTCACGCAAGGCGCGCCGGCCTATGACGTCCTGGTCGCGGCCGACGAGAGCGAGGTGTTCGGCGCCTACCTGCCCTATCGCACCTGGGATCCGCGGCCTGTCGCCGGCTCGGCCGGCCTCGTGCCGCGCAGCTGGGACGCATCGCAGGACCAGTGGGGCGCGATCCAGATGCAGAACCGCTTCGTCAAGCTCAACTCGCGGCGCATGACGGCCCTCGACATGCAGGCCTGGACCGCGGTGCGCATGATCGGGGAAGCCACCTCGCGCACCAACTCGGGCGACGTCAAGAAGGTCTCGGACTTCATCAAGGGCCCGGACTTCTCGGTCGCGGCTTTCAAGGGCACGCGGCTCACCTTGCGCGACTGGAACCTGCAGCTGCGCCAGCCGATCCTCTTGGTCGACGGCCGCATGGTGGTGTCGGTCTCGCCGCAGGAGGGATTTCTGCATCAGGTCTCCGAGCTCGATACGCTCGGCTATGATCGTCCGGAGAGCAAATGCAAGCTGAAGTGAGGACGCGAATGCTGCGCATGGGGCGTGTTGGGCTTCTCGCCGGACTGGCGTTCGCGGCAGCGCCCGCGCACGCCTTCATCGCCTATGTCTCGAATGAGAAGAGCAACACCGTCTCGGTGATCGACACCGACAGCTGGACGGTGACCAAGACCATCAAGGTCGGGCAGCGCCCGCGCGGCATCGATTTCACGCGCGACGGCAAGTTCGTGATGGTCGCGGTCGGCGACGACGACACCATCCAGGTGATCGATGCCAAGACGCAGAGCGTGGTGGACAGCCTGCCCTCAGGCCCCGATCCGGAATTGTTCGCCCAGGATGCCGCCGGCAAGATCCTCTATGTCGCCAACGAGAACGACAATACGGTGACGGTGATCGACCTCGAGAAGCGCTCCCGGCTCGGCGACATCCAGGTCGGCGTCGAGCCCGAAGGCATGACCATCAGCCCGGACGGCAAGACGCTGATCAATACGTCGGAAACGACCAATATGGCGCATTTCATCGACACCGCCTCGCGCCAGATCGTCGCCAACGTGCTGGTCGACGCCCGGCCGCGCTTTGCCGAGTTCAAGCACGACGCTTCCGAAGTGTGGGTGTCGTCCGAGATCGGCGGCACCGTCTCGATCATCGATCCCGGAAAGCACGCGGTGATCGGCAAGGTCACCTTCGAGATCCCGGGCTTGCGGAAAGAAGCGATCCAGCCGGTCGGCATCGGCATGACCAAGGACGACAAGACCGCCTTCGTCGCGCTCG
This sequence comes from Bradyrhizobium sp. WYCCWR 12699, assembly GCF_032144035.1. NCBI lineage: Bacteria > Pseudomonadati > Pseudomonadota > Alphaproteobacteria > Hyphomicrobiales > Nitrobacteraceae > Bradyrhizobium > Bradyrhizobium sp. WYCCWR 12699. Next base: position 517,775 of record NZ_JAVTJN010000033.1, on the reverse strand, counting down.
GCCCCGCCAACCGCATCGCCGTGGTCGATGTCGCCTCGCGCAAGGTGACGAAATATCTGCTGGTGGGACAGCGGGTCTGGCACATGGCGTTCACCCCAGACGAAAAATATCTGCTGACCACCAACGGCGTCTCGAACGACGTCTCCGTCATCGACGTCGCCGCGCAAAAGGTGATCAAGACCATTCAGGTGGGCGAGCTGCCCTGGGGCATCACGATCGCGCCATGACCAGCCCAGCTCCTATTCCCGACCCAGGCGAGGTGCCGGGCCCCGATCCGGCCGCGGCGCCGGCGCTCTCGATCGACGGCGTCAGCCATGCCTATGGGCCGCGCCGGGCGTTGATCGACGTCTCCTTCAATGTGCAGCCGGCGAGCTTTACCGCCCTGCTCGGCCTCAACGGCGCCGGCAAGAGCACGCTGTTCTCGCTGATCACGCGCCTGTTCGGCATCCAGTCCGGCCGTGTCGGCATTTTCGGCCATGACATCAGCAAGAGCCCGGGCGAGGCGCTACGATTGTTGGGGGTCGTGTTCCAGCCGCGCACGCTCGATCTCGACCTGTCGCTGACGCAGAACCTGCTCTATCACGCCGCGCTCCACGGCATCAGCCGCAGCGAGGCCGCCGCGCGCAGCGCCGACCTGCTCGGCCGCATCGGGCTTTCCGACCGCGCCGGCAGCAAGGTGCGCGACCTCTCGGGCGGACAGATGCGGCGGCTGGAGATCGCCCGCGCACTGCTGCACCGGCCCCGGCTGCTGTTGCTCGACGAGCCGACGGTCGGCCTCGACGTCAAGGCGCGCGCCGACATCATCAGCCAGGTCCGCCAGCTCGTGACCGAGCAAGGCATCGGCGTGCTCTGGGCGACGCATCTGTTCGACGAGATCATGCCAAGCGACGACCTCGTGGTGCTGCACCAGGGCAAGGTGCTGGCGCAGGGACCGATGAGCCGCGTCATCACCGCAACAGGCGCGCAGGACGTCAACACCGCCTTCATGCGCCTGACCGGCGCGCAAACCATGCCGGGAGGCGGCGCATGAGCAGCATCACGACGCGCGAGGTCCCGCGCGGCTTCTCATTTGCCGAGTACATGACGTGTCTCACCGGCATCGTCTGGCGCGAGGGATTGCGCTTCCTGCATCAGCGCGAGCGGTTCGTCTCGGCGCTGGTGCGGCCGCTGGTGTGGCTGTTCATCTTCGCTGCCGGCTTCCGCCAGGTGCTCGGCATCTCCATCATCCCGCCCTACGAGACCTACATCCTCTACGAGGTCTATATCGCGCCCGGGCTGATGGCGATGATCCAGCTCTTCAACGGCATGCAATCGTCGCTGTCGATGGTCTATGACCGCGAGATGGGCAACATGCGCACGCTGCTTGTGAGCCCGCTGCCGCGCGGCTTCCTGCTGTTCTGCAAGCTGCTGGCGGGCACCGCAGTATCGTTGCTCCAGGTCTATGCCTTCCTGCTGATCGCCTGGTTCTGGGACATCACCCCGCCGTCCTCGGGCTATCTCACCGTGCTGCCGGCGCTGATCCTGTCCGGGCTGATGCTGGGCTCGCTTGGCATGCTGATCTCTTCCGGCATCAAGCAGCTGGAGAATTTCGCCGGGGTGATGAACTTCGTCATCTTCCCGATGTTCTTCGCTTCCTCCGCGCTCTACCCGCTCTGGCGGGTGCAGGAGGGCAGTCCCTATCTGTACTATCTCTGCGAGGTCAATCCGTTCACCCATGCGGTCGAGCTGATCCGTTTTGCACTCTACGGGCAGATCAACTGGATCTCGCTGGCGGTGGTAGCAAGCTGCACAATCGTCTTCATGATCGGCGCGATTTGGGCCTATGATCCCTCGCGCGGGCTGGCGCGACGGGGGCCTGCAGGAGGCGAAGGATGAAGGTTCTGGCGATGGCTGTCCTGGTGCTCGCGCTGTCGGGTACGGCGGTGCGCGCGGCCGATCCGCGCTATCCCAACTGGCCCTGCACGCAGGCCAAGGTGCCGGAGATCTCGCTCGCCGCCGTCTGGGCCGGTCCTGCGCTCGACGATGCCGAGACCAAATGGAAGAACGACACGAAAATCACCGCGCTGGTCGCCAAACTGTCGGCGCGCAAGACGCCGATCGACGAGGCTGAGAAATCGGTGAAGGACTTTCTGGCCGCCTCCTCCGCCGACAAGGCCAGCAACGCAAAGCTTCTGTTCGCCGGCCTGTTCGATACGCTCAACGCCCAGCGTTCGCAGGTCATGAACGGGCTCGAACGCGTCAGCCGCAAGCAGCGCGAGGCCGCCGAGAAGATCCGCGAGGAGGCCATCCAGCTCCAGGCGCTGCAGGGCGCCACGCCGCGTGACGAAGCCAAGGTCGAGGCGCTCGGCAATGAGCTGATCTGGAAGACCCGCATTTTCGAAGACCGTAACAAGGTGGTGCGGTTCGTCTGCGAGGTTCCCACCACGATCGACCAGCGCCTGTTCGCCCTCGGCCGCGTGATTCAGCAGGAAATGGAGTAGCGTCGGCCTTGCCGAGGGCTCCCGCCGGGTTCCTGGAGCGGCCTGGTTAACCTTTGCCCTGCTATCTGCCGGAACCAAATCGATCTAGGATGGCTTGTCGAAGTGAACTCCAAGACGTCGGGAGGCCTCGATGGGAACCACGCGATTCATCTATGCGGGCGCTGCGGCCCTCAGCATGCTCGCAACCAGCGCTTTTGCTGACGACATGACCGGCATGGTCATGCGGATTGACCGACTCAACGGCACGATCTCGATCCAGCAGACCCAGAAGGGCACGGTCGGCGCCAGCACCGGAAGTGCCGGCGCGCTGCAAGAATACAAGACCAAGGACGCCGCGATGCTGGACGCCGTTCATGCCGGCGACAGGGTGAACTATTCTGCCACCGACAATAACGGCACCGGCACGCTGACGAAGTTGCAGAAGCAGTAAGTATTGGGCGTCCGCCTCGCCGCTTTTGTCCCGCCAGAATGCGTCTCTCTCCTTGTGCCCCGGTCGCGGTGCAGCGCCCTTCAGCGTTGCACCGCAGAGCCGGGCCCATGTCGCAGACGAGCTCGCGGCGTCTGGGTCCCGGCAATGCGCCGCAACGCTCACGCGTTACGGCTTGTCCGGGACACGAATGCGTAGCGCGGCCAATCAAGTCATTCACTGCTCCGGCCGCGGCGCCGGCTGCGCCTCTTCCGTCGGCAGCTTGGCGCGCTCCCAGCCGTCGGTGCCGTCGGGGTACCAGGCGATGTTGGAATAGCCATAGGCTAGCGCCCGCTTGGCGGCGTTCCAGGACATCCAGCAATCGGCAAGGCAATAGATCACGATCAGCGCGGCCTTGTCGCCGCCCGAAACACGCGCGAGCCCGCGCTGGAGATAATCATCCATGGCCGGCGGCAAGGAGCCGTAACCGGTGTCAGGCAGCCAGATGCTGCCCGGAATGTTCCTGCGCGGCGCATCGCGCCACACCGTGCCTTCCGGAAGGTTCTTCGGCTTCGGCGGCCTCGGCAGCACGTCGATGAACGCACCACTCTTCGCGCGCCAGATCGTCTCGGCTTCCGCCGTGGTGAGCACGCGCGCGCCGGCCAGCGTCGCCGGCACCGGCGCGCGGTAATTGTCGGCGCGATAACCCTCGGGCTCGAACGGCTCCTGCTGCTGCGCGAACGACGGCGCCGCCAACGCGGCGACGACGAGCGCAGTGGCAAGAAGCCGTCTCATGGCGACTTCTTGGCCGTATCCGCATTGAGCGGCCGATCGCTCTCGTCGAGCAGCGGGACGCCGAAGTCGATCAGGATCTTGTTGATCTCGCCCTGGTTCTCCTGGATCAGCTTGTTGAGCTGCCGCTTCCAGTTCTGGTCGGCGGGACGCACGCCCATGCCGATGCGATAGACCAGCTTCGGCCCCGTGGTTTCCTTCACCAGCGGCGTGACATGAAGCGAGCCGACCTTCTTCGCGTAGTAGCCGGCCATCGGTCCCCACAGCACGCCGGCGTCGATCTTGCCGGCGGCGAGGTCGTCGATCATGGCCTGCGCCGAATTGTCGTAGCGCGTGTCGATCATCAGCGGATAGGGCTTTGCATTGCTCATCAGCCCGGCAATGGCCATGTTGGTCGCGGGCGGCGTTCCGGCGACGATGCCGACATGCTTGCCCTTCAACTTCGGATCTTCGAGCGTGTCGACGTCCTCGAGCCCGCTGCCGGCCTTGGCGACCAGTGCATAGGTCGTGCGGTAATACGGATTGGTGCCCTGCACGACGTCATCGCCCTGCGGAAAACCCATGATGACGTCGCATCGATGCGCGCCCAGCGTCATCCGCACGAAGCCGGTGGCCTGCGGGAAGAAGACATAGTCGAGCTTCTTCTTGAGCTTGTCGGCAAAGAATTCGGCGAGCTTGTTCTCGAATCCCTCGCCCTTTTCGTTCGAGAACGGCAGATTGCGCGGATCGGCACAGACGCGCAGTACGTTCGGGTCGACCAGTTCGAACGAGAGGTCGCCGCTGTCATTGGTCTGCGCCACGGCGACATCGCCGAGCGCGCAGGACGCAACCAGGACCCACATTGAAAATAACCAGCGACGATGTCGTCCGGCCTCCGTCATCCTGCTTCCTCCTCGTTTTGTTTGAATGCTATCCATGCAACGCATGACGCACCATGTCTTGCAGGAATTGTCGCGCCAAACTTTGTTGGCTTCGTTTTGCTGCAATGCAATGCGGCCAATCCTTTGAACTGAGGCGGAAAAGTGTCTCGCATCACTCGAGTGATCGTAGCCTTGTCCCTGCTGGGGATCGCAACGCTAGCACGGGCCGCGACGGCCGAATTGCCTGTGAGCGAAGTCGCAACCGGAATCTTCGTACACTCCGGAGCCATTGCCCTGATGACCCGCGAGAACGAGGGCGACATCGCCAATCTCGGCTTCATCGTGGGCGACGATGCCGTGGCCGTCATCGACACCGGCGGCAGCTTGCGTGAAGGCGAGGCCCTGCTGGCCGCCGTGCGGGCCCGCACGCCCAAGCCGATCCGCTATGTCATCAACACCCATGGCCACCCCGACCATGTCTTCGGCAACGCGGCCTTTGTGGCCGGAGACACTGTTTTCGTCGGCCACAGCAAGCTGCCCCAGGCGCTCGCGACGCGCGGGCCCTATTATCTCGACAATTTTCGCCGGATCATGGGCAGTGAGTTGATCGATCCCGTGAAGATCATTGCTCCGACCCTCCTGGTTTCGGACACGATGACGCTTGATCTCGGATCGCGTCGCCTGTCCCTGCGCGCCTGGCGGACCGGGCACAGCGACAGCGACGTGAGCGTATACGACGAGACGACCAAGACCTTGTTCGCGGGCGACCTCGTTTTTCTGCGCCACATTCCGGTCATGGACGGCAGCATCCGCGGCTGGCTCGACACATTGAAGGAATTGCAGACCATTCCGGCGCAACGCGTCGTTCCCGGTCACGGACCCGTGAGCGACTGGCCTGCCGCGCTGACCGATGAACGGCGTTACCTGTCAACGCTGCTGTCCGACGTGCGCGTGCTGAACAAGAACGGCGAGCCGATCCGGGCCGCCGCCGACAAGGCAGCTGCCGAGGAACGGCCGCGCTGGGAGCTGTTCGGCGATTACAACGCCCGGAACGCAACTGCAGCATTCTCGGAAATTGAATGGGAGTAGCGGGCGCGCTAACATGTGCGGGAGATCAGCTTCGCTGACTCCGAGATCAGCTTCGCTGACTCCGAGATCAGCTTCGCTGACTCAGAGGACCACGACCATGACCCGATGGACACGCCGCCTGCCCCTGATCGCCGCACTGCTCGGCATCGCCTTCGCCGTGCCCGCGCAGGCTGAAGAGGCCTACGATCCCTGGCCGGGTCTGGTGCAGGACATCTTCAACAGCCGGCCCATGAATGATGGCAGTGCGGTGATCGGCATCGAGATGCCGTATCGCGCCGAGGACGCGGCGATCGTGCCGGTGACCTTGCGCAGCAAGCTGTCGCCCGCAGACAGCCGCCGGATCCGTTCGATCACGCTCGTGATCGACCGTAACCCCGCGCCAATGGCCGCGAAGTTCGAGCTCGGGCCCGATGCCAATGTCACCGAGATCTCGACGCGCGTGCGCGTCAACAATTACACCGACGTCCACGCGGTGGCCGAGCTCAGCGATGGGCAGCTCTATGTCTCGAAGGTTTATGTGAAGGCCTCGGGCGGCTGCTCGGCGCCGGCAGGCAAGAACGCCGAGGAGGCGCAAAACCGGCTAGGCCAGATGCGCTACCGGCAGTTCGCGCGCGAGGAGGTGCCGGCGAGCCGCATCCGCGAAGCGCAGATCATGATCGGCCATCCCAACAATTCCGGCCTGCAGATGGACCAGGTCACGCAGCTCTATATTCCAGCCTTCTTCGTCAACCAGCTGAAGCTGACGCAGGACGGCAGCCCCGTGCTGTCGATGGAAGGCGGCATCTCGATCTCGGAAGATCCCAATCTGCGCTTCACCTACGTCTCCAACGGCGCCAAGCGTTTCCGCGCGGAAGCCAAGGACACGGAGGGACACGTCTTCCGCAACGAGTGGGATGTGGAGAAGCCGGGGACTTAGGTCGTGACGCTTGCGCTGATTCCCTCTCCCCTTGTGGGAGAGGGTGGATCGCCGCGCAGCGGCGAGACGGGTGAGGGGTATCTCTCCACACATGAGCTCGCGGAGAGATACCCCTCATCCGGCGCTTCGCGCCATCTTCTCCCACAAGGGGAGAAGGAAGATCTTCAAAAACACCTCACCTCGGCTTCCGCCTGCGCGCGCCGCAAATCATTCACCGCCGTGTTCGCCTGCTCCGAGGTGCGGAACTGGACGCCGAGATTGCCGCGCACCTGCGACATGCTGAGCGCGGTCTCCGCGGTAACATAGCGCTCATAGGGGACGATCGAGGCCACCACGTCGATCGAGCAGGAGCATTGCTCGATCGACTGCCGGCTCTCGCCATTGGCCTTCATGCAGCCATAGACGTACTCCGCGCGCGCCGCCGTCGGATAATCGTTGGCTTCCTCGGCTCGCGCGACGCACACGCTCGCCGCCAGCACCGTCAATACGGCGACAATCGGTCGTAGCTGTCCGGCCAGTTTCATGCGCATCCTCCCGCGGGTTGCGAGCAAAGCTATGCTATGCGTATTGTCCTGAAAAGCACTCTGTCAGAGGAAACGGCTCACAAGGCGATGAGAGCACTTGGTGTGATATGGGCACTTGGTCGAACATTGGCGCTCGCGACGCTGATGCTGACGCTGGCCGCACCCGGCCGCGCCGCGGAGACAATCCGCCTCGCGGTGCAGAAAACCGGAACATTCTCCTGGGAGCTGGCCGCGATCCGCGCGAGCGGGCTCGACAAGGAGGCGGACCTCGCGCTGGAGGTCACCGAGCTCGCGAGCACCGAGGCCGGCAAGATCGCGATGCGCGCGGGCAGTGCCGACATCATCCTGTCGGACTGGCTGTGGGTGTCGCGCGAACGGACGCTCGGCGCCAAGCTCACCTTCTATCCCTACTCCAGTGCGCTCGGCGCCGTGATGGTGCCGGCATCGTCGCCGATCAAGACGCTTGCCGACTTGAAGGGCCGCAAGCTCGCCGTCGCGGGCGGAGCGATCGACAAGAGCTGGCTGCTGCTTCAGGCGCGCATGAAGCAGGACGGCATCGACCTGAAGTCGGAGGCGACCATCGCCTATGGCGCCCCGCCTTTGATCGCCGCCAAGGCACTCGACGGCGAGATGGAGGCGAGCCTGAATTTCTGGAATTTCTGTGCCCAGCTCGAAGCCAAGGGTTTCAGGCGCCTCGCCGGCATCGAAGAGATCCTGCCGAAGCTGGGCGCCAAGGGCGCCGTCTCCGCGGTCGGTTACGTCTTCGACGAAAGCTGGGCGGCAAGCCACAAGGACGCCGTGGCCCGCTTCATCGCCATGACCCGCAAGGCCAAGCAATTGCTGGTCACCTCGGATGCGGCCTGGGACAAGATCGCCCCGCTCACCGGCACCAGCGATGTCACCTTGCTCAAGACCTATCGCGAGCGCTATCGCGACGGTATTCCGCGCCGGAGCATCGCTGAAGAGGAACAGGACGCGCGCGTGCTGTATCGCGTGCTGGCCGAGACCGGTGGTCGCGACCTCGTCGGCCCCGCCGCCGAGCTCGATCCCGGCACGTTCTATCACGCCGTGCCTGGAGACTGAGGTGCTGCGTCTTCTCTCGTTCGCTCTCTTCCTCGTGACCTGGTGGATTGCCGCGCTGTTCGTCGGAGGCGCGAAGTTGCCCTCCCCGCCGGCCGTGCTCGAGGTGATGATCGCGGAAGCATCGACCGGCGCGCTGTTCCTGCATCTCGGCGCCACGCTGGCGCGCGTCACGCTCGCCTTCGTGCTGGCGATGTCGCTCGGCAGCGCCATCGGCTACCTCATGGGACGAGTCAGGCTCGCCGACCGGCTCGGCGATCCCTGGCTGATCCTGCTGCTCAATTTGCCCGCGCTGGTCGTGATCGTGCTGGCCTATATCTGGGCCGGCCTCACCGAGGCCGCCGCGATCGCGGCGATCGCCATCAACAAGCTGCCGACCGCGGTCGTCACCTTGCGCGAGGGCACCCGCGCGCTCGACCGCTCGCTCGACGAGATGGCGAGCGTGTTCGCGATGCCGCGCTGGCGCGCGTTCCGGCATGTCGTGCTGCCGCAGCTTGCGCCCTATATCGCGGCCGCCGCCCGCTCCGGACTTTCGCTGGTGTGGAAGATCGTGCTGGTCGCCGAACTGCTCGGACGTCCGAACGGCGTCGGTTTCGAGATCGGCGTCGCCTTCCAGCTGTTCGACACGCCGCGGCTGCTCGCCTATTCGCTGACATTCGCCGCGGTCGTGCTCGTGATCGAAACCTTGCTGGTGCAGCCGTTCGAAGCCCGCGCAACACGGTGGCGGCCCCGTGCGGCTTGAAGTCGACATCACAGGCAAGACATTCAGGAGTGCCGCGGGCGGGAGCCACGAGGTGCTCGCGCCGCTCAAATTCGCGCTTTGCCCCGGCGAGGTCGGCGTGCTGATCGGCCCCTCCGGCTGCGGCAAGAGCACGATGCTGCGCATCATCCTCGGTCTCGACGGCGAGTTCACCGGCCATGTCGCCCGTCCGCCGCAGGCGCGGATCGGCATGGTGTTCCAGGAGCCGCGGCTGTTGCCGTGGCGTTCGGTCGAGCAGAATGTGCGGCTGGCTGCTCCTGATGTGACCGAGGAGAAGCTGTCGGAGCTGTTCAGGTTTCTGGAGCTGGACGCGCATCGCAGCCACTTTCCCGGCGAGTTGTCGCTCGGTCTTGCCCGGCGCGTTGCGCTCGCCCGCGCTTTCGCCGTCGAACCCGATCTGCTGGTGCTCGACGAGCCCCTCGCCTCGCTCGACGACGCGCTCGCCGGCCGCCTGCGCGATGAGATCGCGACGCTGGTGGCCAGCCGCCCGATGATGACGCTGCTCGTCACCCACAGTCTCGACGATGCGATCCGGCTCGGCGACCGCCTGTTCTTTTTGTCGCCGCGGCCTGCGCGTATCGTGCAGGAAGTGCCGATCGCCATTCCGCGCGCGATGCGCAGCGAAGCCGATCTGATGAGGATCAGGGCCGAGCTGGCGGCCTTGCCGCTTGATGCGAAATGAACACTCGTGGTCAACTGGATCAATTCGTCGAAGGAGGGCTCACCAATGCGGCGCAGGCTGATTGCGATCGGCATCCTCTTGGTCGCGGTGCCGGGCGTGGCACTGGCGCAGGCCAAGGGCAAGGGCATCAGGCTCTGGAACCTGACGACGGAGACGATCTCCGGCTTTCAGCTTTCACCCGCCGGCAAGACCGACTGGGGCCCGAACCAGTGCTTGAACGACAAGGATAAGGAGGTCGACCACGACGAGCGGCTGCGCATCAGCGGCGTCGAGCCCGGCCGCTACGACGCCAAGGTCGGCTATCCCAACGGGCGGCAATGCGTGGTCCGCGACATCGAGATCAGGGCGGACGCGGTGTTCTCGATTGCCGACAAGGATCTGAAGGACTGCACCAAGTAGCGACGGCCTAGGCCTTGTCGTTCGGGTGCGGATATTCGCAGCGCCAGCGCACGGCCTGCCACTTCGGATGCTCACCAACCCATTGCGCGATATAGGGCGGCGCGGCCATCGCGCATTGCCGCGGCGACCCACCATAGTTGAACATCAGATGCTGCTCCTCGCAGGTCGCAGGCGAGAGGACCGCACACACGGTTACCACCAGGTCAATCGGGTTCATGCCGGAATCCTCTGGCAGGGGACGATGGAGATTTAGCACGAAAAGATACGCTCGACGGAGGGGGAAGTTTCAACTTGCCAGGGGAATGGGCAGGAACTGCAGGCGGAACGCTCGGATCCCGCGCCCCTTTTGTGGGTGGGGGAAGGACCTAAAAGTTCACCCCGAACACCATCCGGGCCTGGTGGCGCTCGAAATTGACGAGGTCGAGATTGCCGCCCGATCCGGCCGGGCGGCCCCAGGCCTGCATGCTCCAGCTCAAGGTCAGCCGTGAGCGCTCGGACAGCTGGACATAGGCGGTCGGGCCGACGAACAGGGCCTGGCCCGAGAGCTCGCCGAGTCCGATGCCTTCATATTGCCGGAAGTAGCGCAGCTCCCCGCCGAGCAGCACGTTGGGCCGCACGCGCACCAGGCCGGCCAACGCCGCTCCGATCGTCGAACTCTTCTCGGATGTGCCCGCCACCTCGAAGCGCGCCCATTCCGGCTGATAGATCAAATTGAGGGCGCCGATGGCGAAGTTCGGAATGAGCTCGCGGTCGAAGGCCAGCGTGAACTCGGTGCCGTACATCCGCCCTTTTGCGCCGCTGGTCTCGTCGATGCGGTCGCCATGAAGTTCGGCGGCGACGGTGAGGCCGAACGGCGCGCGCTCGCGGTCGAGCAGGCGATAACGCAGGTCGAGCGAAGCTCCCTGGAAGTTGAATTGGCGGCGGTCGTCGATATCGGGGACGCCGGTGATGTCGTGCAGGCTGGCGGTGGCTCCGACCTCGATGCGGAAGTTCGGCATCGGCACGATCTCGATCTCGACCTCTTTCTCCAGCGCGCGATAGGTCCCTGCGCCCTTGCCGAAGCGGCCCGTGGTCTGGGTCTGGAATTCGCGCTCGCCCGGATTGCCGACATCGGTGCCGATCATGAAGCCGAAGATGTGCTCGGTATCGAAACCCTCTTCGGCGCCGGCGCATGCGGGCAGAAGCGCGACCGTGCAGGCAGCAATGGTCCAGAAGCTGTTGGCTCTCGCGCGCATTCCCGACACTACCACGGCTTCGACGGCGTTTGCCATCGAAGCCGCGGCAGGTCGTCAGTCTTACTTGCGCGAAGCGCAGGCGTACATGTTGATTTCCATGCCGACCGGCACTTCCACGATCTTCGGAGGTTTCCAAGCCATTCGGGGTCTCCCCAAGTATTGAGCGCGACATCGCGCGGCGCAAAACCTAGGGCTGCGTCAGATGCAGTTCAAGCCTCGATTCGTCTGGCGAGCGCGTCTGTGTCGATTCTTCGCGGCTGCATTTCTCTCTCGGGCAAAGCCAGTTCTCTCTTGGTCAAACACGACCTGCGAGACGCTGCTTGTGCGACGCACCGCGCGTCGAATCGACACCAGCGCCACCGCGCCGTCAGCAACCCTTGTCGGCCATTGCTGTGCCGTTCGGCTTGGCACCTTCGGCTCGCTGAGCGGCCGTCGGCTGGCTCTGCATCTGTCGCTGCGCATCCTCGGACGACGCCGGCGTTTCGCCGCTCGCACGATTCATCGTGCTGGTCGGCGGATGCTGGCTGGAGTCGCCGGCTGAACCGGACGCGTGCGATTGCGCCGAGCCCACGGTGACCGGACCAGAACCGGCATCCTTGTCAGTGCTGGCGCTGCCCGTGTTGCACGGGCCGGCGATGGCAACGCCGGCGCTCAAGGTCAGGATCGCGCAGGCGGCAAAAACGGAACGTTTCGTGTTCATCTGCATCTCCTCTTCTCCCGCCGCGTTGCCCCGGCGCCGGGCAGGACATCGCGAAGAGAACAGGCCGAGCTGCCCGATGTTCCGAGTGTCGGAGCGGAAATGCTCGCAAAAAGCCACCCTCGTCACGTCTGTTCCGATTGCACCGCTCACCGCAACAATCGCAACAGCGCGCGTCCGGCGCGCGAGTTCAGCTCCTTCGCATCCAGCGTTCCGTCCTTGTCGGGATTGGCCGCATTGAAACGCTGCTCGACCACGGACAGATATTCGTCGAGCGTCAGCGTGCCGTCGCGGTCGGGATCGGCGGCTGCGAGTTCTTTCGCCGAAAGACGTCCGCGCAATTCGCGCGCATCGAGCGTGCCGTCATGATCCGGATCGAGCTTTGCGAACAATGCCGCTCCCGCCTTCTTCACCTCGGCAAGATCGAGCGTGCCGTCATTGTCGGTATCGAACAATTTGACCGCATTGCCGGAGGCCGGCCACGCCGGGCCGGACAACAATGCAATCGTGAGCGCAAGTGCAACTGAGCGAGGCGAAATCATCAAGACCTCCCAGACGAAGAGCCCTGGTTCGGGCGGGATAGAAACGACATAAGTCCACAAGAGGTCGCCGGTTCAAGTCCGAAATTGCAACTTGCGCGCGCGACAACCGGGGGAACCAGATCCTCGCCCCTCGACGATCCACGTCCGGAGCTGCCTCGCGGCGCGGAATTTTTTCAGCGTCTCCGCACAATTTGTGCGCGGCCGCGTCAGGTTTCCCTAAGGTGACCATCGCCGGCGTTCAACGATATCGGCACGACACGTGTGACTTTCGTATTGACGCGTTTTGGTTTCCGACGGAGTGTTGCTCCCGCAGCGTCAAAAGGCGCGCATATTGGGAGGAACGGATGAAACGCTTTGCGATGGCCGCGAGCCTCGTCATGCTTGCATCGACTTGTGCAAGCGCACAGACCACCGAGCAGCTGGTCAAGGGCGCGACTGATACATCGAACGTTCTCAATTACGGGATGGGCTACAATCTGCAGCGCTTCTCGACCCTGAACCAGATCAACAAGGACAGCGTCAAGAACCTTGTCCCGGTCTGGAATTACTCCTTCAACGACGATCGCAGCGAGGAATCGCAGCCGCTGGTGTACCAGGGCGTGATCTACGTGACCTCGCACAATGCGACCATGGCGGTCGACGCCAAGACCGGCAAGCAGATCTGGAAAACCAAGGTCGAATATCCCGCCGAGACGCCGCGCATCGTCTGCTGCGGCATCATCAACCGCGGCGCGGCGCTGTATGACGGCAAGGTTTTCCGCACCACGCTCGATGCCAACGTGATCGCGCTCGACGCCAAGAACGGCAAGGAGCTGTGGCGGCAGAAGGCGGCCGACATCAAGGAAGGCTATTCGATGACGGTGGCTCCGCTGGTTGCCGACGGCGTCGTCATCACCGGCATTTCCGGCGCCGAGTTCGGCACACGCGGCTTCATCGACGGCTGGGATCCGGCAACGGGCAAGCATCTCTGGCGTACCCATTCGATCCCCTCGCCGGACGAGCCCGGCGGCGACACCTGGAAGGGCGACACCTGGAAGCTCGGCGGTGGCTCGACCTGGATCACGGGGTCTTACGACCCCGAGCTGAACACGGTGTATTGGGGCATCGGCAATCCCGGACCGTTCAATTCGGCGGTGCGTCCCGGCGACAATCTCTACACCTGCTCCGTGCTGGCGATGGATCCCAAGACCGGCAAGATCAAGTGGCACTACCAGTTCTCGCCGAACAATCCGTTCGACTATGACAGCGTGGCCGAGATGGTCCTCGCCGACATGAACGTCGAGGGCAAGCCGACCAAGGTGCTGATGGATGCCAACCGCAACGGCTTCTTCTACGTGCTCGACCGTACCAACGGCAAATTGCTCGCGGCCAACCCTTACGTGAAGGTGAACTGGGCGACCGGCGTCGACATGAAGACCGGCAAGCCGATCGAGACCGACGTTGCCAAGGATGCGCGCGAGGGCAAGAAGGTGACCGTCTATCCGTCCATCCTCGGCGGCAAGAACTGGGAGCCGATGTCGTTCAATCCGCAGACCGGATTGGCCTACGCCAACACGCTCAACTTCGGCGGCAAGTACAAGGCCGAGCCCGTCACCTTCAAGCAGGGTGAATGGTATCTCGGCATGGACCTGACCGATCCCTGGCAGTTCGACGACGGCCCGCGCGGTCATCTCAAGGCGATCGATCCCATGACCGGCAAGTCGAAATGGGAAGCGCCGAGCGACATTCCGCGCTTCTCGGGCGTGCTGTCGACGGCCGGCGGCGTCGTGTTCTCGGGCCAGCTGACCGGCGAGTTCGAGGCCTTCGACGCCGACACCGGCAAGAAGCTCTGGCAATTCCAGACCGGGTCCGGCATCGAGGGCCAGCCGGTGACCTGGCAGCAGGATGGCGTGCAATATGTCGCGGTGACATCAGGCTATGGCGGCGTCTACTCGCTGTTCTCCGGCGACGAGCGACTTGCCAAGGTGCCGCCCGGCGGCTCGCTGTGGGTCTTCGCGGTCAAGCAGTAATCCGCGGCATGATGCTGAGAAAAATGTCACACGAGACGGCGGCGGTCTTCGCCGCCGCCTTGGTGCTGACGGTCGCGCTTGCGGCGACCGTTCGCGCCTCCGACGAGCCGACCGGCAATCCCATGCAGGCGCAGATCGACCACGGCAAGTCGACCTATGCCGAGAAATGCTCGCACTGCCACGGCCCGAACCTGATGAACTCCGGCACCATCACGCCGGACCTGCGCGTCTTCCCCGACGACAAGACACGCTTCGTCACCACGGTGAAGAACGGCAAGAACAACAGGATGCCGCCCTGGGGCGACATTCTCAGCGACGACCAGATCGGCGACCTCTGGGCCTTCATCTCCAGCCGGAGGAAGCCATGAGGGGCTGGCGGGCTGCGTGGAGCGTCGCGGCGCTTCTTTCGGCGATGGCATCATCGGTCGCGCTCGCGGCCGACGATCCCCTGAGGATCTGCCTCGACGAGGACCGGCCGCCGCTCTCGGCGCACCACCGCGGCAAGCCGGACGCCGGCTTCGACGTGCTGCTGGCGCAGGCGGTGGCGGAGCGGCTCGGACGAACGCTGACGATCCAGTGGTTCGAGAGCAAGCTGGACGAGGATTCGAGCCCCCAGCTCGAGGCCAACGCATTGCTCTCGGACGGGCGCTGCTCGCTCGTCGGCGGCTACGCGCTGACGCAGGATTCGCTCGTCGTCCCCGGGATGAAGACGGCGCGCCTGCCCGACTTCGCCGGGGCCACACGCGACGATCGTCGGCGCCGCGTCGCGCTCGGCGTGCTCGCGCCGAGTCTGCCTTACGTTTATTCGCCGATGACGGTGGTGCTAGGGTCGAAGGCAAGCGGCCGCAAGATCGGCGACATCGGCGATCTCGCCGGGCTTCGCCTGGTCATCGAAAGCGGCTCGCTCGGCGATGCCATCCTGATGACCTTCGACAAGGGGCGGCTGATCGACAGCATCACCCATCTCGTCCCCGGCCGCGACGATCTGCTCGGCACGCTCCAGCGCGGCGACCATGACGCGACGCTGATCGACCTCGCGCGCTTCGACGCCCATCGCGCCGCGCACCCCGATACGGCGCTCACGGCGTCCGGCTATTATTATCCGATCGGCGCCAATCGCGGCTATGTCGGGCTTGCCGGCGATGGCGCGCTGATCGAGGCCGTCAACAAGGCGCTGAGCGCCCTCGCGGCCGAAGGCAGGATCGCCGAATTCGGCAGGCAGGCCGGCCTCACCTATCTGCCGCCGCGCGAGCCCGCCATTCTGGGCGACGTCTGGACCAAGATCATCCAGCGGTAGGCTCTCGTATCCCGGACGCAGTGCGGCACGCCGTGCCGCGCGGCTGAAGGAACGCTGCGCCGCGTCCGGTGCACGAACTCTGCTCCCGCATCCCAGACCGACGCCGTAGCGAATGCGCCAATCTGTCTCGCCTGACGCCGATGGCAGCGCCAGCCTGGTGCAGTACCCTGCGGGGAACCGGGAGAGAATCATGTCCAAGAAAATCGATCGCCGCCACTTCATCGCCGCCGGAGCCGGCGCCTTCGCGATGCCCTTCGTCTCGCGCAGCGCCTCGGCACAAGGTATTTGGCCGTCGCGGCAGATTCGCATGATTTGCAGCTATCCCGCCGGCGGGCAAACCGACCTGCTCGCACGCGCCTACGGCGAATTCATCTCCAAGCAGGTCGGCAAGACCGTGGTCGTCGAGAACAAGCCCGGCGCGTCCGGCGCGATCGGCACGGCGGAGGTCGCCCGCGCCGAGCCCGACGGTCACACCATGCTGTGCTCGATCTCGACCACTTACATCATGAACCGCGTGGTGATGAAGAATCCCGGCTACGACATGGACAAGGATCTGACGCTCGTCAGCGTCATTCCCGGCGCCGGCCTGTTGCTGGTGGCCAATCCGAAGACCGGGGTCAAGACGCTGGAGGATTTCGTCGCCTTCGCGCGCAAGAGCGGCAAGGTGAACTTCGGCACCTACAGCGCGGGCTCGGCCCCGCACATGACGATCAACGAGCTCAACAAGCAGTACGGCCTCAACATCGAGCCGATCCATTACCGCGGCGAGGCGCCGATGTGGACCGGGATGCTCGAAGGCACGCTCGATGTCGCGATGGGAAGCTACACGGCGGCACAGTCGGTCCTGCAAAGCGACCGCGGCACCGTGTTCGCGGTGCATTCGAAGAAGGTCGACGCGATCCCCACCGTCAAGACCCTCCCGGAACAGGGCGCGACCTCGAAATTCTTCACCGTGAGCGGCTTTTCGGGTTGGGCCGTGCCCAAGGCAACGCCGCAAGCCGTCGTCGACCGCCTGGCGGAGCTCTGCGTCGCGGCCAACAACGATCCGAAAGTGAAAGAGGTACTCGCCACCTTCGTGCTCGAGCCCGCCATCGGCTTCAAGGAGACCAACGAACTGTATCAGCGCGAACTGCCGGTCTGGATCGAGAGCGCGAAATCACTCGGCCTCGAACCGGCCTGAGCCTCGAGGCGCGGCGCGCAGGCCCTCCTTCCCGGCCGGCTTCCGACCAAAGCCTAGTGCCGGAAGTGCAATTTCACGCTATGATTGCGCGCCACCGCCGGAAGCCCCTCCTGGGGCGGACAATTAGGGCCGATCGCATGACACCGGATGCAGTCGCCGTCGCCGTTATGGTCATCCTGCTTTTTCCGATGGGCTATTTCACGCTGGCATCGCCCGCCTTCCTGCTGGTGAAGCTCGATATAAGGCCGGTCGCGCTGTTGCTGCGCGGCATGTTCAACGCCCATTTTCTGGTGATGCGCGTTGCCGGAATCGTCGCGACGCTGGCTTTGCTGCTCGACGGCCGCCCGCTCGCCGCGATCGGCGTCGGCCTGCTTGCAGCTCTTGCGATTGGCGGGCGCCGCTGGTTCATGCAGCGGATGGACGAGCAGCTCAACGCCGGCGAAGCCGGCGATACCGATGCCGCGGGTCGGCTGCGGCGGCTGCATTGGAGTGGAATGCTCTGCAACGCCGTGTTGCTTGCCGCCCTGCTGGTCAGCATTCCCTACATTGCGGCATCGGCGTAACCGGCATTTGGTCGCCGGAGCGGCGTGATCGCCAGGGCGGCTGCGGCGCCCGCCTAATGCTCGCCCGAACTCGCGACGCCCTGCTGCGCCTTGTGGATCGAGGACGGCACCACGCCAAAGTATTTCCGGAATACCCGGCTGAAATGCGATGAGCTGGAGAAGCCCCAGGAGAACGCGACGTCGGTGATGGTCTTGCCGGCGTGAGCCTCGAGCTCCTGGCGGCAGTTCTGCAAGCGCGCCTGCCAGATGTAGTCGCTCACCGTGGTGCCGCGTTCCGAGAACAACATGTGCAGATAGCGCTTGGAGCAGCCGAGTTCGGCGGAGATCTGGTCGATGCACAGATCCGGATCGCGCAGGTGCTCGCGGATGAAGAACTGCGCGCGCACATACATCGCTTCGGGCCCGACCCGGTCGAACATCGTGTCGGCTTCGCGCAGCGGCAGCAACAGCAGGTCAATCAGCGAATCGGCGACGCCGACCGCGCTGTTCGCCGACAGCTTTGCCGCTTCGTCGAAGGTCGCGTGGACGAAATCGTGGGCGATCCGCCCCGTGCCTGTCTTCGCCGACAGCTTGCATGCGGG
The DNA here is from genome assembly GCF_032144035.1 of Bradyrhizobium sp. WYCCWR 12699. Lineage (NCBI taxonomy): Bacteria > Pseudomonadati > Pseudomonadota > Alphaproteobacteria > Hyphomicrobiales > Nitrobacteraceae > Bradyrhizobium > Bradyrhizobium sp. WYCCWR 12699. Next base: position 499,683 of record NZ_JAVTJN010000033.1, on the reverse strand, counting down.
CATCCGCTGCGACGGGAATCCGCGGTCTCGCAGCAGCGCCTTCGGCACGATCACCACGTCGTGACGGGTGAAGGCCGGGCTGATGATCGAATGCGGACAGGAGACGTCATAGGCGATGATGTCGCCGGGGTTGATCTCGATGTGGCGGCCTTCTTGTTCAAAATAGGACACGCCGTAGGTCTGGAAGTGAATCTTGATGTAGGGGTGCTCATTGGCCTTGGCGCGCGCCAGCGTGTGCGCGAGGCGATGCTGGCTCACCTCGATCTGACAGAGCTTGAGGCGCGAGACGCTCGTGTAGTCGATGCGGCCTTCGAGCGACGAGGCCTCCAGCGGATCGACGTCGAAATGCCCACACAGGCTCGTCAGCCCGTCGATCCAGCTCTGGATCTGGCGCTTCGGCGTCATGCCGGTCGTCGAGAGCGTGTGAATGGTGTCGGACATTAATCCAGCCACTGGTTGATCCGGAATTCGACGCGAATCGCGACCAGCGCTGTCGGAGCCCTCGGCCGTGATTGCGTGACGTTTACCTCGAATTTGAGCGGTCTTTTGGCACGAGCGCCATCGTTCCATTGCCACCCTTGAAAGTTAATCCTCCGCCTTAGTTGCAGCGCCGTCAAGGGGAACCTGAGCGTTGAGAGCGGCCGCGATGCCGCGCGGAAGCCGCTGAATTCGCTACTGCAAAATCAAATTCTTTTCCGCCGTGCGCTGTCGAGCAAACCGGCTTCTCTCTTGGGCAAGTTTCCCGGTGACGAAGTCGTTAGGGATTGCGGCAGGAACAACAAGAACGGGCCGCTCCTGCACGTGGACCCGTGGCTCTCATCAGGAGGAGGAAACAGCACAGCATCGTTTCTGGTCCCAATCGTGACCGCCCTGCACGAGCAGACGCCGGACGAAAAGCCCGGTGAATCGATATTGCTACGGAAACAATAAACGAGACCAACGGAGGAATGACTATGCGCAAGGTGCTACTGGCGACCTTACTCGGCTCAGCGGCGGCGCTCGCCGTCGGGAGCGCCTCAGCCAATGATGAAGTGCTCAAGATGTCGCAGAACCCGAAAGACTGGGTGATGCCGACCGGCGATTACGCCAATACCCGTTATTCCAAGCTCAACCAGATCAACGCACAAAACGTAGGCAAGCTCCAGGTGGCCTGGACCTTCTCGACCGGCGTGCTGCGCGGCCACGAAGGCGGCCCGCTGATCATCGGCAACATGATGTACGTCCACACGCCCTTCCCGAACAAGGTCTACGCCATTGACCTTTCGCAGGAGAACAAGATCGTCTGGAAGTACGAGCCGAAGCAGGACCCGAACGTCATCCCGGTGATGTGCTGCGACACGGTTAACCGCGGCCTTGCCTACGGCGACGGCAAGATCTTCCTGCATCAGGCCGACACCACCCTCGTCGCGCTCGATGTCAAGACCGGTCAGGTCGCATGGACCGCCAAGAACGGCGATCCCAGCAAGGGCGAGACCGGCACCTCGGCCCCGATGGTCATCAAGGACAAGGTGATGATCGGCATCTCGGGCGGCGAGTTCGGCGTGCAGGCCCATATGTCGGCCTACGACATCAAGACCGGCAAGCTGGCCTGGCGCGGCTATTCGGAAGGACCGGACGACCAGATCCTGGTCGACGCGGAGAAGACCACCGCGCTCGGCAAGCCTGTCGGCAAGGATTCGAGCCTCAAGACCTGGCAAGGCGATCAGTGGAAGATCGGCGGCGGCGCGACCTGGGGCTGGATCTCCTACGATCCCGAGCTGAACCTGCTCTATTACGGCTCGGGCAACCCCTCGACCTGGAATCCGAAGCAGCGTCCCGGCGACAACAAATGGTCGATGACGATCTGGGCGCGCAACCCGGACACCGGCCAGGCCAAGTGGGTCTATCAGATGACGCCCCACGACGAGTGGGACTATGACGGCGTCAACGAGATGATTCTCTCGGATCAGTCGATCAACGGCCAGCCGCGCAAGCTGCTGACGCACTTCGATCGTAACGGCCTCGGCTATACGCTCGACCGCGCCACCGGTGAGCTGCTGGTCGCCGAAAAGTACGATCCGAAGGTGAACTGGACCTCCGGCGTCGACATGGACAAGAACTCGCCGACCTATGGTCGTCCGAAGGTGCTCGACGCAGCTTCGACCGACAAGGCGGGCGAGGACCACAACGTGAAGGGCATCTGCCCGGCCGCGCTCGGCACGAAGGACGAGCAGCCGGCAGCCTACTCGCCGGACACGCAGCTGTTCTACGTTCCGACCAACCACGTCTGCATGGACTACGAGCCGTTCAAGGTGAGCTACACCGCGGGCCAGCCCTATGTGGGTGCGACGCTCTCGATGTATCCGCCGCAGGGTGAAAGCCACATGGGCAATTTCATCGCCTGGGACGGCAAGACCGGCAAGATCGTCTGGTCGAACAAGGAGCAGTTCTCGGTCTGGTCGGGTGCGCTCGCAACCGCCGGCGGCGTGGTGTTCTACGGCACGCTCGAAGGCTACCTGAAGGCGGTCGACGCCAAGACCGGCAAGGAGCTCTACAAGTTCAAGACTCCCTCCGGCATCATCGGCAACGTCACCACCTATGAGAACGGCGGCAAGCAATACGTCGCAGTGCTCTCCGGCGTCGGCGGCTGGGCCGGCATCGGTCTGGCGGCCGGTCTGACCGATCCGACCGCAGGTCTCGGCGCAGTCGGTGGCTACGCAGCCCTCAGCAACTACACGGCACTCGGCGGCACGCTGACCGTGTTCTCGCTGCCGAACTAGGCCCATCATCATCGCTCCGGCGCGTGGATCAAGTCCACGCGCCGGCTCGTCTCCCCCGGGCTCCTTCGAGGATAAATCTCTTGCGTAAAATCTGCTCTGTCATTGCTGCGACGATCTTGGTTGCGTCCGGAGGAATTGCGTTCGCGGACGGTCCGGGCGACCCGACCGCCGTGAAGAAGGAAGACGACGGAAAGTGGCTCGATAAAGAGGGAACACCGACCTACAAGATTTCGGCGGACGGCACCGTGGACTGGTTCACCTATTCCGGATACCGCCGCTATCACTCCGACTGCCACGTCTGCCACGGGCCCGACGGCATGGGCTCCACCTACGCGCCGGCGCTCAAGGATTCCGTGAAGTCGATGAGCTATGGCGACTTCCTCGGCGTGGTCGCCTCCGGTCGCAAGAACGTCTCGACCGCGCAGGAGAACGTCATGCCGGCCTTCGGCGATAACCCGAACGTCGCCTGCTACATGGACGATCTGTACGTCTATCTGCGCGCCCGCTCCACTGAAGCGTGGGGCCGGCAGCGCCCCTCCAAGAAGGAGGAGAAGACAGAGGCCTACACCAAGGCGGAAGACGCCTGCATGGGCAAGAAGTGAACGCTACTGGGATTGCCGAGACGACCTCTTGGCGCCCGATGAGAATCTGAGGAGTTTACGATGAAGACACGTGCCGCCGTCGCTTTCGAGGCCAAGAAGCCGCTCGAGATCGTCGAGCTCGATCTGGAAGGTCCGAAGGCCGGCGAAGTCCTGGTCGAGATCAAGGCGACGGGCATCTGCCATACCGACGCCTATACGCTCGACGGCTTCGACAGCGAGGGAATCTTCCCGTCGATCCTGGGCCACGAGGGCGCGGGCATCATCCGCGAGATCGGCCCCGGCGTGAGCTCGGTGAAGCCGGGTGACCACGTCATCCCGCTCTACACGCCGGAATGCCGGCAGTGCAAAAGCTGCCTCAGCCGGAAGACCAATCTCTGCACCGCGATCCGCGCGACGCAGGGCAAGGGCGTGATGCCCGACGGCACCAGCCGCTTCTCCTACAAGGGCAAGCCGGTCTACCACTACATGGGCTGCTCGACCTTCTCGAACTTCACCGTGCTGCCGGAGATCGCGGTCGCCAAGATCCGCGAGGATGCTCCCTTCGACAAGAGCTGCTACATCGGCTGCGGCGTCACGACCGGCGTCGGCGCCGTCGTCAACACCGCGAAAGTCGAGCCCGGCTCCAACGTGGTCGTGTTCGGCCTCGGCGGCATCGGCCTCAACGTGATTCAGGGCGCCAAGATGGCCGGCGCCGACAAGATCATCGGCGTCGACATCAACGATGCCAAGGAGGACTGGGGCCGCAGGTTCGGCATGACCGAATTCGTCAATCCCAAGAAGGTCACCGGCGACATCGTCCAGCATCTCGTCGGCCTCACCGACGGCGGCGCCGACTACACCTTCGATTGCACCGGCAACACCACGGTGATGCGCCAGGCGCTGGAAGCCTGTCATCGCGGCTGGGGCACCTCGATCATCATCGGCGTTGCCGAGTCCGGCAAGGAGATCGCCACCCGCCCGTTCCAGCTCGTCACCGGGCGCAACTGGCGCGGCACCGCCTTCGGCGGCGCGCGCGGCCGCACCGACGTGCCGAAGATCGTCGACTGGTACATGAACGGAAAGATCCAGATCGATCCGATGATCACCCACGTGCTCAAGCTCGAGGAGATCAACAAGGGCTTTGACCTCATGCACGAGGGCAAATCCATCCGTTCAGTCGTCGTGTTCTAGCTCGAAACCGTCACCCCAAGGAGGATCGACCCATGACTGTTGCACTCCATCCCTCGATCGACAACGGCCTCAAACAGGGCAGCGGCAGCTTTGCCGGCGGCACGCTCGTCTGCAAATGCAGCGATCATCCGGTCAAGGTCGGCATCAAGGGCGACGTCGCCCACAATCATGCCTGTGGCTGCACCAAATGCTGGAAGCCGCAGGGCGCGAACTTCTCGGTCGTTGCCGTGGTTCCGCGCCAGAACGTCACCGTGCTCGAGAACGGCGACAAGCTCCAGATCGTCGATCCTTCCGCAGTGATCCAGCGCCACGCCTGCAAGGCCTGCGGCACCCACATGTACGGCCGGATCGAGAACAAGGGCCACCCGTTCTACGGTCTCGATTTCGTCCATCCCGAGCTGTTCCAGGAGCAGGGCTCGCAGGCGCCGCAATTCGCCGCCTTCGTCTCCTCCGTGATCGAATCCGGCGTGAAGCCGGAGCAGATGGCGGGCATTCGTTCGCGGCTGAAGGAAATCGGGCTCGAGCCCTATGATTGCTTATCGCCGGCCCTGATGGATGCGATCGCGACCCACGTCGCCAAAGCCAAGGCCGCCTAGCAAGGCCCCCTGAGCTGGCCAGGCCACCGAGCTTCGGCCAGACCTCCCCGTGCTCGCTGGCGTCGACCTCCGCCAGCGAGCCGGATCGGTCCGCGCTTCAGGACCAATGCGGCGATGCCGCCGCCTCTGCAACCGACGCGTCGACGAGGGTGACGAGCTCCCTCAGTCCTGGTCTCTGAATGACTGCGCAGCGCCGCCAACTTCCCTCTCGAAGTTCCGGCCCCTGCGTTTCTCCCTCCCTCGACTGAGGCATCCTGCTTCGTCCGTGCAGTCTTTCTGGCGGACGAAGCCTTTTTCATCGCAGCCCCGTTTGCGAACGCGACTCCACGCAGCGCGCTGACGCGCCCTGCTTTTGACAAACCATCGATGCAGACTTTTCCCCGTGAGAACACTCGGCTGTGAACGCCGAGCAGGCGCGATCCCGTTACGATCGCGCCGTCACGATGCCGCGCGAATACAATCAATCAAGAACAAAGAACGGGAGGTATCGAACACATCCGATCAACGAGATTCGCCTTCCTGCCCGCTGCCGGGATCTGCCCGTGCAGGAGCGTGGGCCGGGATGCGACGCAACTGGCACTGCGCCGACAGGCGTCGGCGCGTTTTGAATTTGGCATGCTTATGAAGAGCGAGTGATGATCATGATCAAGGTGAAGATCAACGGCCAGGAACAGAGCTGGGACGGCGACCCGGATCTCCCGCTACTCTGGTTCCTGCGTGACGAGGCCGGGCTGACCGGCACCAAGTTCGGCTGCGGCCAGGCCCTGTGCGGCTCCTGCACCGTCATCGTCGACAAGGAGGCGGTGCGCTCCTGCATCACGTCGATCAACGACGTTGCCGGACGCGAGGTCACCACGATCGAGGGGCTGCATCCGAACGGCGACCATCCGGTGCAAAAGGCTTGGCGCCAGGTCAACGTGCCGCAATGCGGCTTCTGCCAGGCCGGCCAGATCATGCAGGCCGCCGCACTTCTGATGGACAACCCCAAGCCCTCGCACGACCAGATCCGCCAGGCGATGTCCGGCAACATCTGCCGGTGCGGCTGCTACCAGCGCATCGAGAACGCGGTCCATCTCGCATCGACGGGAGTGTGACATGAATTTCATCGACAATCCCCGCAAGCTTCGCGGTTTCGAGAAGCACGTCAGGGTCGAGAAGGTCTCGCGCCGCAGCATCCTGAAGGGGCTCGGCGTCACCGGCGGCTTCGTGCTCGCCGCCCCCGTGATGTCGCGCCAGGCGCTGGCCTATGAAACCGGTGCCGGCAAGATGCCGCACGGCGTCGTGGTCGATCCGCGCGTTTTCGTCTCGGTCGCCCCTGATGGTATCGTCACCATCGTCGGGCACCGCTCGGAAATGGGCACCGGCGTACGCACCAGCCTGCCGTTGATCGTGGCCGAGGAGATGGAAGCCGACTGGTCCAGGGTCAAGGTGCAGCAGGCCCATGGCGACGAGGTCAAGTTCGGCAACCAGGACACCGACGGCTCGCGCAGCACGCGTCACTATCTGATCCCGATGCGCCAGATCGGCGCCTCCGCCCGCACCATGCTGGAGCAGGCCGCGGCGAAGCGCTGGGGCGTGCCGGCGACCGAGGTCAAGGCCGTCAATCACGAGGTCGTCCACAGCGCCAGCGGCCGCAAGCTCGGTTTCGGCGAGCTCGCAACTGATGCCGCCAAGGAATCAGTGCCCGCACTCGAAGGCCTCAAGCTGAAGGACCCCAAGGATTTCCGCTACCTGACCAAAGGCCAGATCGGCATCGTCGATCTCCACGACATCACCACCGGCAAGGCGCGTTACGGCGCAGATGTGCGCCTGCCCGGCATGAAATATGCCGTGATCGCACGCCCGCCGGTGACCGGCGGCAAGCTCGTCTCGTTCGATCCGGACGCGGCACTCAAGGTCCCCGGCGTCGAGAAGGTGATGAAGGTTCAAGGCTGGCCGTGGCCGTCCAAGTTCCAGCCGCTCGGCGGCGTCGCCGTGATCGCGCGCAACACCGGCGCGGCGATCAAGGGCCGGGATGCGCTGAAGCTGACCTGGGACGACGGCGCCAACGCCAAATACGACTCGGTCGCCTACCGCAAGGAACTCGAGGAGGCCTCGCGCAAGCCGGGCCTCGTCGTGCGCAAGGAGGGCGATGCGGATGCCGCCCTGAAGAGCGCCGAGAAGGTGATCGTCGGCGAGTACTACATCCCGCATCTTGCCCATGTCAGCATGGAGCCGCCGGTGGCGGTCGCCGACGTCAAGGGCGACAAGGCCGAGATCTGGGCGCCGGTGCAGAGCCCCGGCGGCACCCGCGACGACGTCGCCAAGACGCTCGGCATTCCCGAGGGCAACGTCACCGTCAATGTCACCCTGCTCGGCGGCGGCTTCGGCCGCAAGTCGAAATGCGACTTTGCGCTCGAGGCTGCCCTGCTGTCGAAGGAGCTCGGCGCGCCGGTGAAGGTGCAATGGACGCGGGAGGACGACATTCGTAACGGCTTCCTGCATACGGTCTCGGCCGAGCGGATCGAGGCCGGCCTCGACAAGAACGGCAAGGTGATCGCATGGCGCCACCGCAGCGTGGCTCCCAGCATCGCCTCGACCTTCGCGGCCGGCACCGTGCACCAGGCACCGTTCGAGGTCGGCATGGGCCTCGCGGACATGCCGTTCGAGATCGCCAACATCTCCTGCGAGAATCCGGAAGCCGCCGCGCATACCCGCATCGGCTGGTTCCGCTCGGTCTCCAACATCCCGCGCGCCTTCGCGGTGCAGTCGATGGTCGGCGAGATCGCGCAGGCGACGGGGCGCGACCAGAAGGACATGCTGCTCGAGCTGATCGGCTCGCCCCGCATCGTCAAGCCGAACGTGAAGGACCTCTGGAACTACGGCGAGCCCCAGGACAGCTACCCGATCGACACCGCGCGCCTGCGCAAGGTGGTCGAGCTGGTCGCCGAGAAGGGCGAATGGGGCCGGAAGGTGCCGAAGGGCCACGGCCTCGGCATCGCCGTGCACCGCAGCTTCGTCAGCTACATCGCGACCATCGTCGAGGTCGCCGTCGACGACAAGGGCAAGCTGTCGGTGCCAAGGGTCGACACCGCGATCGATTGCGGCACCTATGTCAATCCCGAACGCATCGCCTCGCAGATCGAGGGCGCTGCGATCATGGGGCTGAGCCTCGCCAAATACGGTGAGATCAGCTTCAAGGACGGCAAGGTACAGCAGAAGAATTTTGACGACTTCCAGGTCGTCAGGATCGACGAATCGCCTGCGGTGACCAACGTCTACATCGTGCCGCCCGGACCCGACATGCCGCCGAGCGGCGTCGGCGAGCCCGGCGTTCCGCCATTCGCGCCGGCCCTGATCAACGCGATCTTCGCGGCGACGGGAAAACGTATCCGCTCGCTTCCGATCGGCAAGCAATTGGAGGCGTAAGACGAAAGAGAAGCGCGAGACGGAACACAAACCTTCTCGCGCCGTTTCCATCGATCTGACAGGAGCAGATCGATGACCAACATCTCAAGGGCGCTCGCAGTCTCGCTGTCGGGCGCCTTTCTTGTGACGGCCTCCGGCGCATTCGCCCAAGGCAATACGACGCCGCCGACCACGGCCACGCGCCCGACCACGCCCGACCAGAACTCGTTGCCAAACGCCAACGCCCCGCCCGCCTCGACCACCCAGACCACCGGACAGCACAATCCCGATCCAAAGGTTCAGGAGATGAACCAGAAGGAAAAGGACAAGGTCGATCGTCAGGGAAAGTAGGCTGCTCACGCGCCGTCATGGCCGGGCTCGCCCCGGCCATCCACGGCCTTCGCGGCGCTGAAGCGGCTTCGGCCGCGCAGGCGGGACAAGCCCGGACATGACGACGAGTACGCGCACGGGCAATCCATCCCGAACACTAGAATGCGGCGGACGCCGCCGTCCGCCGCATTCGCCACCCCCTGCTGCTCCGCTATCTTCGATCCGCCCGCGGAGCTACTTCTTCAGTGCGAACACCCAGATGACGCCGCCTTGCGGCACATTGGCTTCGATGCCGATGTTGTTGGTCACCAGCGCGTCCTGGATCCGTTGCGCGTCCACGCCCCATCCCGACTGAATCGCGATGTATTGGGTGCCGTCGATCTCATAGGACACCGGCATGCCCATGATGCCGGAGTTGGTCTTCTGCTCCCAGAGGAGCTCGCCGGTCTTGGCGTTGAAGGCGCGGAAGTTGCGGTCGTTGGTGCCACCGACGAAGATGAGATCGCCCGCAGTCGCCGTCACCGAGCCGAACAGCTGCGATTTCGGGAAGTTGTGCTGCCACACCTTCTTGCCCGTCGCGGGATCCCAAGCCTGCAGCTCGCCGAAATGATCCGCGCCCGGCTTCGTCTTCAGGCCGATGTCCTCCGGCTTGGTGCCGAGCCAGAGCTCGCCCGGCTTGAGCGCGACCTTCTCGCCGGTGAACCCGCCGCAGAAGTTCTCGTTGGCAGGCACATAGACGAGGCCGGTCTTCTGGCTGTAGGCCGCCGACGGCCAGTCCTTGCCGCCCCACAGCGACGGACAGAACTCGACGCGCTTGCCGATCACCGGCTTGTGCGCGGGATCGACGATGGGCTTGCCGCTCTCGGGTTCGATACCCTTCCAGACGTCGGTGGAGACGAACGGCCAGCCGGCGACATAGTTGATCTTGGTCGGTGTGCGTTCGAGCACCCAGAAGATCGCGTCGCGGCCCGGATGGACCAGGCTCTTGATGTTGCGGCCGTCGCGCTGCAGGTCGATCAGCATCGGCGCCTCGACCTCATCCCAGTCCCAGGAATCGTTCTGGTGATACTGGTGATGGGTCTTGATCTTGCCGGTGTTGGGATCGAGCGCGAGCACCGAGGAGGTGTAGAGATTGTCGCCGGGATGGGTCTCGCCGGGCCATGGCGCGGCGTTGCCGACGCCCCAATAGATCGTCTTGGTCTCCTTGTCGTAATTGCCAGTCATCCAGGCCGAACCGCCGCCGTTCTTCCAGTCGTCGCCCTGCCAGGTCTCATGGCCTGGCTCGCCTTCGCCCGGAATGGTGAAGGTGCGCCACAGCTCCTTGCCGTCCTTGGCGTCATAGGCGGCGACATAGCCGCGCACGCCGAACTCGCCGCCGGAGCCGCCGACGATCACCTTGCCGTCGACGATCAACGGCATCAGGGTCATGTACTGGCCCTTCTTGTAGTCCTGCACCTTGGTGTCCCACACCACCTTGCCGGTCTTGGCATCGAGCGCGACGACGTGGTCGTCCGTCGTGGCGAGGAAGAGCTTGTCCTCCCAGAGGCCGACGCCGCGGCTGGTCGGATGCAGCTGGAACAGATCGTCGGGGAGCTGCCGCTTGTAACGCCAGTATTCGTCGCCGGTCTTGGCATTCAGCGCGATGACCTGCCCCATCGGGGTCGCCACGAACATCACGCCGTTGTTGACGATCGGCGGCGCCTCGTGGCCTTCGACGACGCCGGTGGCGAAAGTCCAGACCGGCGTGAGGTTCTTCACGTTGGACGTATTGATCTGCTCGAGCGGGCTGTAGCCGTGGCCATCATAGGTGCGCCGATAGAGCATCCAGTTGCTCGGCTCCGGATTTTCCAGCCGCTGCGCCGTGACCGGCGAATAGCTCTCGATCGGGCCAGCCATTGCGGCGGTCGAAACGAGGCAGGTGAAGGCGACGAAGCCGGACAGGTAGAATTGCTTCCTGATCATGGAAGTGTTCATGGACGTTCCCCTTTTTTCATCCGTTTGAATTCTTGTGTTGAATTCTTGTCGTTCGTCCCGTCGTCCGCCGTCGGCGGATACGACCTCTCGTGACGCGGGCTTAGGGCCCGCACCGTCCGTCATCCTGGCTGCGCGCCACCTACCTTTCCGATGAAATTGCCGGCGACGCTGAGCGATCCGTCAGCGAGCGCGAGCGGCAGCGCCGCGAGCCGCCGCGGCGCCGGTCCGAACACGACCTGTGCGCCCGCGCGAGGATCGTATTCGGAGTTGTGGCACATGCACTTGAACACCTCCTTGTCGCCGACATCGCTCTTCACCCAGGCGGTGACGGGACAGCCGGCATGCGCGCAGATCGCGGAATAGGCGATGATGCCGTCGACGGCGCGCGCGGCGGTCTTCTCGTCGAGCTCGGCGGGATCGAGCCGGATGATCAGGATCTCGTTGAGCCGGGAGGCACTGCGCACCACCGATGTCTTGGGATCCTTTGGCCAGGCATGCACCGGCGGTCCGCCGGCCGGCAGGTCGGCCGCGGTGATCAGTTTTCCTTCCTTGTCGCCTTCGGAGAAGACGAGCACATCGCCCTTCTGGGGCCGTTCGTCGGAGCCGGGCGGATCCTCATCCGCGCGCGCCTGTGCGGAGCAACCGAGGCAGGCGGTGGCGGCGAGCGCGCCGAGCAGCACGGTTCGCCGCGTCTGCTCACTGCATGCATCAGCGTTTGGTTCCGTGGAGCTCGCGGACGATGAGGAGTCGGTCGTGAACGATGCGCGGGACATGTTCGCAAGCAGGCGCTGGAACTCTGCCAAAAACAAGGCGAAGAATTGGCGCCGCAATGCATCAATATGGCTTTGCTCGTTTTGATTGAGCAAGGCTGAATACAATCAAACGCGTTTTCGCGATTTCAACGTCACGCGGCGCGATCGGCATGATGATTTTGCAGATCAGACCGATGATGTCGGAATTGGTGCAGCGCGCTATTCGTCGCGCTGCGCAAACGCGACGCGATATGCTTGCACACTCTGCAGGCAGTCGGTCGGCATCAGGACCTGAGCACGTGACGCGGCGCGGCGATAGAACCGGCAACGGTTGCGGACGCCATCTCGAAGCTGTCGGCGATGCGGCGCGCCTTGTCGATGAACAATGCTGCGGCCGGCGGCGGGCAGACCTCGCGCGCGGTCTGCTCGAACAGATCGAGCCAGCGGTCGAAATGGCCGCCGACCAGACTCAGCGGCAGATGCGCCCGCATCGGCGAGCCGTGATAGCGGCCGCTCATCAGCACGACCGAGGACCAGAAATCCTTGAGCTTGGCGAGATGCTCGTCCCAGTTCTGCACGGCGGCGAACACCGGTCCCAGCTGGGCGTCTTCGCGTACCCGTCCGTAGAAGCGGGTGACGAGTTCCCCGATCATCTCCTCGGTGATCCCGGTGCGCTCGATCGCATCCTGGGTCAACAGGTTCCGCCGTGCGGCCGCCGCCTCGCGCTCGGCCTTCAGTCGATCCGACATATTTCTCTTCGCCCGTTTCGTCTTCCCCTCTCCCCCTGTGGAAGAGGGTGGCTCGCCGCATAGCGGCGAGACGGGTGAGGGGTATCTCTCCGCTCACGCCTCAAGCATTTGAGCCTGCGGAACCAACCCCTCATCCGGCGCTTCGCGCCACCTTCTCCCACAAGGGGGAGAAGGAAGGACACCTGCGTCCATGCTGAGACAATTCGCTACGTCCGTCTTTGTCGCAGCGCAAATGACAAGATCAGGCGCCGTAGCTGTAAAAGCCCTGCCCGGTCTTGCGGCCGAGATGGCCGGCATCGACCATTTCCTTCAGCAGCGGCGCTGGCCGATATTTAGGATCGTTGAAGCCCTTGTAAAAGACCTCCATCACCGAAAGCATGGTGTCGAGCCCGACGAGATCGGCCAGAGCCAGCGGCCCGATCGGATGGTTGCAGCCGAGCTTCATGCCGGCGTCGATCTCTTCCGCGGTCGCAATCCCCTCCTGGAGCGCGAAGATCGCCTCGTTGATCATCGGGCACAGGATGCGGTTGACGGCAAAGCCCGGGCTGTTCTTGGCGGTGATCGCCACCTTGCCGACGCGCTGGGCGAAATCGAGCGCCTTAGCGTGAGTGTCGTCCGAGGTCTGCAGGCCGCGGATCAGTTCCAGCAGTGCCATCACCGGCACCGGGTTGAAGAAGTGCATGCCGATGAAGCGGTCGGGACGGTCGGTCGCGGCAGCAAGCTTGGTGATGGAGATCGACGAGGTGTTGGTCGCGACCAGCGTGCGCGGCGACAAGCTGGCGCAGAGGTCCTTCAGGATCTTGACCTTGAGCTCCTCGTTCTCGGTCGCGGCCTCGATGACCAGGTCGCAATCCGACAGCTTCGCCCGGTCGGTGGTGCCGGTGATGCGCTTGAGCGTGGCGTCGCGATCGGCTGCCGACATCTTCTCCTTCTTGACCAGGCGCTCGAGGCTGCCGCCAACGGTCGAAAGCCCGCGGTTCACGGCCGCATCGGAAATGTCGACCATCACGACTGAGAGCCCGGCCGCCGCGCAGATCTGCGCGATGCCGTTCCCCATGGTCCCTGCCCCGATGATGCCAACGGTCTGGATCATTGCCTCTTATCCTTCATCCTTGCGAGCGTGCCAGGCCGGCCCCGCCCATTGTTCCTGCACCAGGGTCTAGCACCGCCGCCAGGCGGCAGCGACCCGATCCTTCCCCTTCCTTAAAGCATCCATGGCGGGAATAAAGCCGCCTTTCGGCCGCGAACGGGCCCCGTTTGGGCGTTTGGCAGGCGGTTCGCCCCTGAATTTGCTCCGGCTCTCTGCCGGTGCCCGCAACGAACGGCCGCCACCGGCGCGCTTCCGATCGCCATCGACCTACACCGATCGGACGATGCGGCCCCCACCGACGCGATGTAATTGATGCACCCAGCCCACCGCGAATGCCTCGCAGCTCTCTTGTGACATAGCCCACATCAGCAGCGGGGCTCGCCCGTTAGCATCGTGACCATGAAAAAACACATCAAGCTCCCCGTCATCCTCACCGCCCTCGTCGTCGCAACGCAGGGCCTGGCAGCGGAGATCAAGGGCGCCGGCTCGACCTTCGTTTCGCCCGTGATGGCGAAATGGACCGACGCGTACAAGGCGCAGACCGGAAACATCGTCAGCTATCAAGCGGTCGGCTCCGGCATCGGCCTCAACCTGATCAAGAAGGAAGCCGTCGATTTCGGCACCAGCGATATGCCGCTCGAGCCGAAGGAGCTCGACAGGCTCGGGCTGATGCAATTTCCGATCGTGATCGGAGGCGTCGTCCCGGTGGTCCATGTTGACGGCATCAAGCCCGGCCAGCTCCGCTTCACCGGCCAGCTGCTCGCCGACATCTACCTTGGCAAGCTCAAATCCTGGAACGATCCGGCCATTGGCGCGATCAACCCTGATATCAGCCTGCCCAACGCGCCGATCACGGTAATTCACCGGGTCGACGGCTCCGGCACGACGTTCAACTGGTCGAATTATCTGTCGAAGGTCAGCCCGCAATGGAAGGCGAGCGTGGGTGAAGGCACCTCGGTCGAGTGGCCGCTTGGCCTCGGCGGCCGAGGCAATGACGGCGTCGCCTCACTCGTCAGCCTGGTCCCCGGCGCGATCGGCTATCTCGAATACACCTACGCGCTGCAACGGCTCGACCGGATTTCCTTTGGGATCGTGCAGAACAGTGCCGGCAATTTCGTCGTGCCCGACGGCGCATCGTTCCAGGCCGCGGCCGCGAGCGCGGACTGGAAGGCGGAGAAGGATTTCCATCTCGTGCTCACCAACGCGCCCGGTCAAGACGCCTACCCGATCACGGCGACGACCTTCGTGCTGATGCCGAAGGCGCCGAAATATCCGGAGCGCTCCGCAGCCGCCATCGACTTCGTCCGCTGGTCGCTCGGGAGCGGCAAATCCCAGGCCGAGACGCTCAACTACGTCCCGCTCCCACACACCCTGGTCGATCAGGTCGAACGCTATTGGCAGCAGAGCCTTAGAGTCACCCCGACGGTCTCGGCTTCGACGAGCGTCGTCAAGCGCTGAAGCCGAACGCGACCAGGCTAAATTCAGTTTTCAAACCGCTCCATGTGAGTATGTTGTGATCGGCCTGCCGGCGGGAAACCTTCCCAAGCGGCAGGCGGAGCCACCAGGTGCTTTGCACCAGAATCCTCGCAGGGAATTTTTCGTGCATAGCCTTCGCAGTCCCGACCCCGACGCTCCCGAGGCACTCCCGCTGGCGCCGACGTCCCGACGCGGATGAACGACTTCGCCCGATCCATTGGCGCTGCGTTCACGCTGATCGGCGAAGCCGACGCCGAGCTGCTTGGCATCGTCGCATTGTCGGTTCGCGTCAGCCTGACCGCGAGCGTCATTGCCCTCATGATCGGCGCACCGATCGGGGCCCTGCTCGCGATCACGCGTTTCCGCGGGCGGCAGGTGATCATCGTGCTGACCAATGCGCTGCTCGGCCTTCCGCCGGTCGTGGTCGGGCTCGCGCTCTATCTTTTCCTGTCGCGGTCGGGCCCGCTCGGGGCGGCCGGACTGCTGTTCACGCCGGCCGCCATGATCATCGCGCAGACGCTGCTCGCCACGCCGATCGTGGTGGCGCTGGTGCACCGGCCCGCGAGCCTGCTGTGGGCGGAGTATGGCGACCTCGCACGGATCGACGGCCTGTCGGCCCTGCGCAGCATGGCGCTGCTGTTCGCGCTCGGCCGCACCTCGCTGCTGACGGCCTTTCTCGCGGCGTTCGGGCGCGCCATCGCGGAAGTCGGCGCCATCATCATCGTCGGCGGCAACATCCGCGGCTTCACCCGGACTATGACGACCGCGATTGCGCTGGAGACCAGCAAGGGCGACCTGCCGCTGGCGCTCGGACTCGGACTGATCCTGCTCGCGCTGAGCGTGGCGGTGTCGACGATCGCCTTCCTGCTAGTGGGACGCGTTGGGGAAAAATAGCTGCTCGCCCCCGACCTTGTAGCCGGCGATCGCCTCCTGCCCCTTCGACGAGACCAGCCAGTCGACGAAGGCCTGCCCGTCCTTCGCCTTCACGTTCGGGTGCTTTTCGGGATTCACCAGCATGACGCCGTATTGATTGAAAAGCCGCTTGTCCCCCTCGGTCAGGACGGCGAGCTCGCCGCGATTCTTGAACGACAGCCAGGTGCCGCGGTCCGACAACAGATAGGCGTTCGACGACGAGGCCATGTTCAGCGCCGGGCCCATGCCCTGGCCGATCTCGCGGTACCAGCTGTCCTTGCCGGCACCGAGATCAACGCCGGCCTCTTTCCACAACCTCAGCTCGGCCGCGTGCGTGCCGGACTTGTCGCCGCGCGAAATGAACGGCGCCTTCGCCGCCGCGATCTTGCGCAGCGCATCCGTGACGTCCTTGCCGCCGGCGATCTTGGCGGGATCGCTCTTTGGGCCGATGATGATGAAGTCGTTGTACATGACGTCGAAGCGCTTCACGCCCTGCCCTTCCGACATGAACTTGTCCTCGGCAGGCCTGTCATGGACGAAGACGACATCGGCATCGCCGCGCCGGCCGATGTCCAGCGCCTGGCCGGTGCCAACGGCGACGACCTTCACGCCGATGCCTTCGGCCTTCGTGAACAACGGCAGCAGATGGCCGAACAGGCCTGATTGTTCCGTCGAGGTGGTCGAAGCGACCGTGATGGTGCGATCCTGTGCGGACGCGACGGTGGACCAGAGCAGAAGCGCTCCGATGGCGATAATCTTCCTCATGCGGCATTCCCGGACAAACAATGACGGTCCTGAATAGCCCGTGGCGACGAAAACGGGAACCCCGACGTAAGGCCGCATAGAGTTGAGCGAGCGGCTACAAAGCGGCAGGAACGTCGCTGGCGCAGCCGGATTATCTGGGATGTAAAGTCAAGGAGAATCCAATGAAGAAGCTCATCTTGGCATCGGCATGCATCATGGCGCTGGCGACCGGTGGCGCCATCGCGCAGACACAACCGGCTCCCGGCGCCTCCAGCCAAAGCGACGTCGGCCCCTCGTCGCGAGGCCCCGCCACCAAGGGCATGACGACCGGACGTTCGTCGAACATGCAGAATGAGGCCAGCGACAGCAAGGGTGCGCAGCAACCATCGGCCGGCGGCACCAACACCAACAACATGGGCAGCCAGGCCGGCGGCAGCTCAGGCTCCGGCGGTGGTGCCGGCTCCGGCAAATAGTCGGAAGGTCGAGGATCCCGGGAGGGGACCGTCGTCCCCTCCCACGGACCGGCAGGGGTCGATCAACGGCCTGGACAATATCTCATCACGCGGCGGACGCCCTGCGACTCCGGTTCCTTCATCCAATCGATCTTCCAGGCCAGCCAAAGCTTGTCGTCGTCGACGACATAGGCAAACGTCGATGTCGAAAAGCCTCTGGGATTGCGAACCGTGACCTCACCGCAGACCACCTCGATCGCGCGGCCCTCGGGATCGGATGCAGGACTGGTCCAGGAGATGTGGATCTCCGCATTGGGCGGAATGAGGTGAGCGGCGATTTTCGGCGTGAGATCGTCCGCGAGCACCGGCGCGCCCATGCTAGCGGCGAAGACCGCGGCAAGACAAATCTTGTGGATCACGTTCACTCTCCTTCCGTTTCGGAAAGAGCGTGCCTGCTTCGGCGCGGCTGCACTGTGGTGGCGGTCACGTTGGTCGGCCAAACCGTGGCCTTTGCGACGATCGCCGCCTTGCCATGACGGCTGACACGTCACTCGCCGACTTACGCGACGAATGCGCGGATGTTCTGCAATTGATCTCACCTAGATTGACAGGGATGTGACGGCCGGGGCAGTTTTTCATATTGCTGGCGAATCAGCGATTGCCTCACGCCGAGTACCTCTTGGACAACTCCTAGTGCTTTCGAGACTGATATCGTTGCTGCGCCGCATCCCCGCGGTGAAATGGGCATTCACCCGGCTTCGGCCTGAGCCGCATAGCGGCAGCATCGACGTCACGCCGGTCGCCGCAGACGTCTCGCCCATCAACGCCGAAGCCCCTGTCGCCGAAGTCGTTGTCGCCGAAGACGTCGCGGAATCCGCTTCGACTCAACTTGCCGAAATCAGCACGACTTCGGCGCAGGACGAGGCCGGGGACGAGGTTCGCTCCACCCAGGATGATACCGCGATCTCCATCATCGCGGAGAGCCCGCCGGCAGCACCAACCGACGCCGTCGCCAGCGACAATGTCTCACGGGAGATCCCGTCCGACATCGCGCCGGTCGTCGAGGAGGCTTCGGCCGCCGAGATCGAAACTGCGGCCGAAGACGCTCACGAACCCGCGATCAGCCACGATCCTGTCGTTGAGACCCCGGCGAAAGTCGAGGCCGCCGACGCGGAGCCGGTCGCCGTCGAGGTTGTCGGCGAATCGGTGGACGCCGCCGAACTCGTGGTCGGCAGCGAGCCACCTCCCGCGCCCCCGACTGACGCCGAGCCCATTGTTGCGGAAGACGCACCGCCATCGTCCACCGATGTCGAGATCGCTCCGACTGACGTCCCTGCGCTCGTCGTCAGTGACAATCGCACCCCTGACATCATCGAGGATACTGAGCCAACCGCTGGCACGCCGCGCGTTACGTCCGCCGCTGCCGAAGTTCTGGTCGAGCCTGCCTCTGAGGATCATTTCGACGGCGATCCCTTGCCGAACGACGCGGTGGCCATCGAGCCGGCAGCCGCGGATGTTGCTGCGCCCGTCGCGGCGGTTGTCGTGGAGCAAGGTTCCACTGATGCGGCCAGCGTCGTCACGGACATCGCGCCGGTTCCGGCGCTGGTGTCGCCGGCTCCGGAAATCCGCAGCCCGCCGAAAGTTCGCGCGAGACCCGCGGAGCCTGCCGATCGCGCCGCGCTGATCCGGCAGCGCTGGGCGGAAAGCGGGATCAGGATGTGGAATCCTCGGCTTCACGGCACTGGCGAAGCCACCCTGAACATCCAGGGCAGCATCGGGCTGCTGCCGCCCGCGGCCGGCGAAACCATGCCGCGCTACGACAAGCTGGAATTCAAGATGCTCGGCGGACAGATCGTCTGCGAGGGCGTCATCGTCGAGGCCCCAGCGCAGGCGAGCAACCGCAGTTTCACGCAGCTCGCCGAGCCTGGGAAACTCGAGCGAGTCCGCGAACCGGCGCGGGAACGCCAGGCCGCTCTCGCCTGATCCTTTCGCCTGCAGCGACCGCCGCGACGTGCTAGGTTGACATCCCGACATGGGAGATCGCCTATGCGCACGAGCTCGTTGCTTCTGGTCGTGATCGCCGCCCTCTGTGTCTCGCAAGCCGCGGTTGCGGCGCCCGGCAAGCGGTCGCGCCACCCGCATGCGACGGCCCCCGCCACCGATCCGGCCGCGTCCTACAAGGCCGTCCGGCTGTCCTCCTCGCGCGGCGAGACGATCCTCAACACGCCCGGCCAGACCACCGTGCTGACGCGAGAGGTTCTCGACGACAAGAACGCGACGAGCCTCAGGGACGCCATGCACTCGACCGCCGGCGTGACGATCGGGCGCTAACGGTCCCGCGCGGCTTTCAGCCGACACGCCGTTGTTCCTGCAACACACCTGAAATTTTCCGCGCGCGAAGCAGTTGCCCGTAATGGCGGCCGCGACGTAACTTGCGCACCGGCCGGTGCCACATCCGTGCCTGATCAAAACGACAAGAACAATCCGGGAGACAAACTATGAAGAACCTGACGGCCGCGCTGTGCGCACTGGCCTTGTTCGCAACGGGCGCGCAAGCGCAGACCCTCAAGGATTTCCTCGCCACGGTCATGCAGAAGTGGACAGCGCCGTTCGAGCCGTTCCAGCTCATCGGCAACATCTACTATGTCGGGACCGAGGGTATCGCCGTCTACGTCATCAAGACATCGCAAGGCCTGATCCTGATGGACACGGCGATGCCCCAGTCCACCGGCACGATCAAGGACAGCATCACAAAGCTCGGCTTCAAGGTTGCCGATATCAAGATCATCCTGAACTCGCACGCGCATATCGATCACACCGGTGGTTTCGCCGAGCTCAAGAAGGAGACCGGTGCACAGCTCGTGGCCGGCGAGCGCGACAAGCCGCTGCTCGAAGGCGGCTACTATCCCGGCGACGAGAAAAACGAGGACCTGGCCTTCCCGCCGGTGAAGGTCGACCGTGTCGTGAAGGAGGGCGACACGGTGACGCTCGGCGACACCACGCTGATTGCACATGCAACGCCCGGCCATTCGCCGGGCTGCACGAGCTGGGAGATGACCGTCAAGGACGGCGATCAGAGCCGCGAGGTGCTGTTCTTCTGCAGCGGCACGGTGGCACTTAACAGGCTGGTCGGCCAGCCGACCTATCCCGGCATCATCGACGATTACCGCGCGACCTACGCCAAGGTGAAAGCGATGAAGGTCGACGTCCTGCTCGGGCCGCATCCTGAGGTCTATGGCATGCAGGCCAAGCGTGCACAGATGAAGGACGGCGCGCCGAACCCGTTCGTCAAACCGGGCGAGCTCGCAACCTACGCGTCCGGCCTGTCGGAGGAGTTCGACAAGCAACTCGCCAAGCAGACCGCGGCGCTGGAAAAGAAGTAGCGACCATCGGAGGCTGTCTTTCACCTCTCCCCATTGCATCGGGGAGAGGTGCGGCATGACGCTGCGCCGACGCGCATGGTTAGCAGAACGTGGCCAAGGCTTTGCAGGACTTTGCGGTCGATGCGCCCGCTTGCGCGACAGCTTATCGTTAACGCGGCCTCACCAGTGCGCGCGACCGGAGACATTTCCGGTCGCGCGCAATCTGCTCTGGCCTTCGGCGCGAGATCGATCTAACGCGCCCTTTACCCCCGCCGTGCAAGATCGCCCGCGTTTTTCAGGGGATCCGGGGCTCGTATTTCAATGCCTGTTGCCGATTTGAAGTCTCATCTTGCCGCCGCAATCCGGTTGTTTCGCGTTCCCGCAGATAACCCGGATCTGATGCGGGCGCAGTTCGACGCTTTCTCCAAGCAAGTCCCGCTGCTCTACTTCATCCTCATGAGCAACACGATCGCCGTCGCCTACACCTATGTGAACGTGGCGCCGAACTGGCTGACGATGATCGTGCCGACTGTGTTGACCGTGCTCGCAGGCTTGCGGACCTATTGGTGGCTGCGCCAGCGTCACCTCGTACGCAGCGACGCCGACATCCTGCGCAATCTGCGCGCCACCAACTGGCTGACGCTGCCGATCGGCGCCGGCTTCACAGCCTGGTCCTTCGCGCTCTACCCTTACGGCGATCCGTTCGCCAAGAGCCAGGTCGCCTTCTACATGGCGGTCACCGTGATCGGCTGCATCTTCTCGCTGATGCATCTGCGCTCCGCGGCGTTGATCGTGACGCTGATCGTCGACATACCCTATGTGCTGTTCTTCTTCGCGACGGGCGAGCCGACGCTGAAGGCGATCGCCGTCAACAACCTCCTGGTTTCCGGCGCGATGGTGACGGTGCTGTTCATCTATTACCGCGATTTCGCCGATCTCGTTGCCAGCCGCAAATCGCTGCTCGCGCAACAGGCGGCGACGCAGGCGCTCTCGGACGAGAACTTCCGCCTCGCCAATCTCGATTCCCTCACCGAGCTGCCGAACCGCCGCCGCTTCTTCGCCGAACTGTCGAGCGCCTTTGCCGACGCCGAGCGCAGGCATGTCCGCGTCGCGGTCGGAATCATCGACCTCGACGGCTTCAAGCCGATCAACGACAATTACGGCCACTCGGTCGGCGACCGGGTCCTGATCGAGGCCGGCCGGCGCATCCGCGAGGTTTGCGAGGGCTTTGGCCCGCAACGGGTGGAATTCGCCCGGCTTGGCGGTGACGAGTTCGGCCTCGTCGTCTGCGGTGACCCCGAGGATGCGGACCTCACGCGGCTCGGCGAGCGCATCGGGAGTAAGGTCAAGCTGCCCTACCAGCTCGACACCGCCCATACCGGGCTGTCCTGCTCGATCGGTTTCGCAGTTTTCCCGGACTCCGCGACGACGTCGGAAGCGCTCTACGAATGTGCCGACTACGCGCTGTACCATGCCAAGCGTCATCAGCGCGGCCGCACCGTGACCTTCTCCAGCGAGCTCGAGGCCGAGATCCGCAGTCGCGGCGTGATCGAAAACCTGTTGCGCACCTCCGATTTCGGCGCCGAGATGGAGCTGGTCTTCCAGCCGATCGTCGATGCCATGAGCGAGCACACCTCGGGTTTCGAGACGCTGGCGCGCTGGCACAGCCCCCGCCTCGGTTGGGTCTCTCCCGCCGACTTCATTCCCGCGGCCGAGCGCATCGGCCTGATCCGCCCTTTGACCCAGGCGCTGCTGGCGCGCGCGCTCGCCACGGCCAGGACCTGGCCCGACGACATCCGCCTGTCGTTCAACCTGTCCGCTCACGACGTCTGTGCCGCCGAGGGCATATTGCCGCTGATCTCGATCATCGAGAAAAGCGGTCTGTCGCCGCACCGGATTGACTTCGAGATCACCGAGACGGCCGTCACCTTCGATTTCGTTCGCGCGCAGCAGTCGATCGCAACGCTGAAGGCGATGGGCTGCGGCATTTCGCTGGACGATTTCGGCACCGGCTATTCGTCATTGAGCCACGTACACCGTTTGCCGCTCGACAAGATCAAGGTGGACCGCAGCTTCGTCGCCGAGATCAACGAAAATCCGGTGAGTCACAAGATCATCAAATCGCTTGCGGGCCTCTGCGACGACATGGAGATCGCCTGCGTCGCCGAGGGCGTCGAGACCCGCGCCCAGCTCGACAGCCTGCGCCGGCTCGGCTGCGATTTCATCCAGGGCTACTATTTCGCAAAGCCCATGCCGGCCGATGCGATCGCCGACTATCTGGCGGATGAACGCCAGCGCCTCGACGGCGGCGGAGCCAAGGTCGTGGCCTGAAGCGCGACGAAATTTAGTCATCGCGCTTTAGTCTATTTTCTGCGCACGATCTTTCCGGCAAACCGCTTCGCACTTTTCGGGATCATGCTTTCGTATCACACCGCGCAGTAGCGTTCCTGGACGTCCTTGTCCGCGAGCAGCGCCGCTGCGCTGCTCTGGTGCACGACCTCGCCCTGGTCGATGATCACGGCCCGGTCGGCGAGCCGCAGCGCCCATTCGACGTTCTGCTCGACCAGCAGCAGGGTCTTGCCCTCGTCGCGCAGGCGACGGAACAGCACGCCCATCTCCTCGACGAGCACGGGCATGATGCCCTCCGAGGGCTCGTCCAGCAGGATCATCTTGGGCTTTGCGATCAGCGCCCGCGCGATCGCCAGCATCTGCTGCTCGCCGCCGGAGAGCGTGACGCCCTCCTGGTCGAGCCGCTCCTTCAGGCGCGGGAAGGTTTCGGCGATCTCGTCAATCGCGGCTCGTTCCTCGATATCGCTGCCGGCCGCGACGAGGCCGAGCCGGAGGTTCTCGCGTACGGTCAGCCCGGGAACGATGCGCCGCTCCTCGGGCACGTAAGCGAGGCCAAGGTGGAAGCGCTGATGGGCGCGCAGCGGCAGAACCTGCTTGCCGGCAAAGCGCACGCGGCCCGTCGCCTTGGGCATCAGGCCCATCACGGCCCGCAAGGTCGTGGTCTTGCCGGCGCCATTGCGGCCGACCAGGGCGACCACCTCGCCCTCCTTCACATGCAGCGAGATGCCGTGCAGGACGTGGCTCGCGCCGTACCAGGCGTGCAGGTTCTCGATGTCGAGCAATGCCGTCTCAGCCATAGCCTTCACTCTGTCCGAGATAGACCCGGCGGACGTCCGGGTTGCTCCTGATTTCCTCCGGCGCGCCGTCCGCGAGCAGCCGGCCGTGGTGCAGCACCACGACACGCTTGGACAGGCCCAGCACCATCTTCATCTTGTGCTCGACCAGCAGCACGGTGCGCTTGTCGGCGAGCCGCTCCAGCAGCGCGACCATGTCCTTGGTCTCTTCCGGCCCCATGCCGGCGGTCGGCTCGTCCAGCAGCAGTAATTCCGGCTCCGAGACCAGGGCGATCGCGATCTCCAGGGCGCGCTGCTGGCCGTGCGCCAGGAATTTTGCCAGTTCGTTCCGCCTGCCGAGCAATCCGACCGCCTCGAGCGCAGCATCGGCACGCGCATGCAGCTCGGACAGCCGGGCGCGGTTGCGCCAGATGTCGTAACTCACGGTCAGCGCCTGCGCCGCGACCCGCACGTTCTCATGCACCGACAGGTCGGGAAAGATGTTCGTGATTTGGTAGGAGCGCGAGATGCCCTGGTGCACGAAGCGGTGCTGCGGCAGGCCGTTCAGCTCCCGGCCCCTGAAATGCAGCTTGCCGGACGTCGGCGTCAGCGCGCCGGAGAGGATGTTGAAGAACGTGCTCTTGCCGGCGCCGTTCGGCCCGATGATCGAGGTGAGCTGGCCGGCAGCGAACGACACGGTGATGCCTTCGAGCGCGACGAAACCGCCAAAGCGTTTGCCGATCCCTTCGGCGCGAAGCAGTTCACTGCTCATCGCCGCGCCTTTCCGATGCCGAGCACATCGAGCAGCGTGCCCCAGATGCCCTTGGGCAGGAACAGCACGAACAGCACGAAGATCGGGCCGACGAAGATCTGCCAATGCGGCGTCCACAGCGAGATGACATCCTCCAGGATCAGGAAGCTCGCCGCGCCGACGAAGGGTCCGAAGAAGCTGCGCGCACCGCCGAGCAGCACCATCATCACGATCATGCCGGAGGTCTGGTAATGCAGGATGTCGAGCGGCACGATCGACAGATGCAGCGCCAGCATGCAGCCGCCGAGCGAGGAGATCGCGCCCGACAGCATGAACACGACCAGCTTGCTGCGCTCGACGTCGTAGCCGCAGGCCCGCGCCCGCTGCTCGTTCTCGCGGATCGCCTCGATGACGGCGCCGAACGGCGAGTTCAGGATGCGCGACTGGACCCACATCGCCAAGCCTGCGAAGGCCATCAGCACGTAGTATTTGTTGACGGGATCGAGGAAGTTGACCTGCAGGCCGAACAGGTTGACGCGGTCGACGGTGAAGCCGCGCAGGCCGTTCTCGCCGCCGGTGAACGAGGCGGCCTGGAGCGCCACGTAATAGACGAGCTGAGCCAGCGCCAGCGTCACCATGGAGAAATAGATGCCGCGGGTGCGCGTCGAGACGATACCGATCAGGGCGGCAAGACAGGTGCTGAGCAGCACGGCGATCGGCACGGCCACAAACCAGGGCACGCCGTAGCGGCCGATCGCAATGCCGGTGAAGTAGGCCCCCGCGCCGAAGAACGCCGCCTGGCCGAACGACAGCAGGCCGGTGTAGCCGAACAGCAGATTGTAGCCCACCACCACGACGCCGTAGATCAGGACGTTGACCGCCAGCGCCTTGGACGGCAGCAGCCACGGCAATACAGCCAGCACGGCGATCGAGAGCAGTACGCGGTGATCGAGAATCCGGTCGAGCCCGCTCGTGGCAGGCCTGGCGAGAACCTCGCCGCTCGAAGGGCGCGTCACGCCGTCCTCCCTCTCACGCCGAACAGGCCTTGCGGGCGGATCAGCAGCACCACAGCCATCAGCGCGAACATGACGATGGTCGCCATTTCGGGCGCGAACAGCGCCACCAGGCTGATGGAAACGCCGACCATGAGCCCGGCCACAACCGCGCCGACGATCGAACCGAGGCCACCGATCACGGTGACGACGAAGGCCTCGGCGAGCACCAGCGACCCCATTTCCGGATTGACGCTGCGCATGGGCCCTGCGAGCACGCCACCCAGCGCGGCAAGGCCGACGCCGAGGCCGAAGATCGCGAGCCAGACCCGGCCGATGTCGACACCGAGCACCTGCATGATGGTGGGATCGCGCGCACCCGCACGCACGATCAGGCCGATCCGGGTCTTCTCCAGCGTCAGCCAGAGCGCCAGCAGCACCACAGCCACCAGCACGATGACGAACAGGCGGTAGCGCGGGAAGAAGCCGACGCCGAGATCCAGCACGCCGATCAGCTGCGGCGGGGTTGGAAAGGGAATGCCGTCGCTGCCGAACACGATGCGCACGCCCTCAACCAGGATGTAGCTGAGGCCGAAGGTGAGCAGCAGCGGATCGTCGATGGAACGTCCATAGAGCCTGCGGATCAGGACGAACTCGATCAGCATGCCGAAGGCGCCGATCAAAATAGGCGCAAGCAGCAGGCCCCACCAGAAGCTGCCGGTGAGCGAGGCCAGATAGAGCCCTGCATAGGCCCCGATCATGAACAGCGCGCCATGAGCGAAATTCACCACCCCGAGCATGCCGAACACGATCGTGAGGCCGAGCGCAGTGATCACCAGGACCGACCCAAGGGCGATCCCGGAGAGAAGCTGCATGATGATCAGCGACAGGTCCATCGTGCAGTCTTAAGTGGCGTGGCCGAGCTCGCTGCAGGTCCGCAGCATGTCGTCGGAGCCGGCCTCGTTGGCGAGAATGGCGAACAGATCGTTCTCGCCAGCCATCGCCGACTTCTTCTTGGACTCCAGCACCAGCACCGACTGCACCGACTGATGGTCGCATTTGCGGTAATGCTGCGGGCCCTTGGTCAGATCGTATTGCAGCTTCTCCAGGGCATCAACGACCTTGTCGGTATCCGTGCCGCCGGCCGTCTGCATGGCGGCCAGCAGGGATCCGACGCCGGAATAGCCGTAGGCGCCGTAATCGGTCGGGATCGCGCCGCCATTGGTGGCCTTGAACGCCGCGTTGAAGGCGGCCGCCGACTTGCTCTGCGCTTCCAAGCCCCAATAGTAATTGGCGCCGCCCACTACGCGTTCGAACACGTCGGGGCCGACCGCGAGGCGCTGGTTGTGCAGGATCACGGGCACGACGATCTTCATCTGCTGCTTCACACCGAAATCCACGGCTTGCTTGATCGCGTTGGCCTGGTCGCGGCCGAAATTGGAGATGCACAGCACGTCCGGCCGCATCGACATCAGGCGCGGCATGAACGTGGAGTAGTCGGCGGCGCCGAACGGATGCAGGATCTCGCCGACATTGTCAGCACCGATCGCCGCCTGCGCGCGCTTGAAGCCGCGCAGCATCTCGTGACCATAGGCATAGTCGGCAACGAGATGAGCGACCTTCATGCCCTTCTTCAGGGTCTGCCGCGCCACCGCTGCGGTCGTCATGTGCGGATTGAGCGCCTCATGGAAGGTGTATTTGCTGAAATCCTTGGCTTCGTTGATGGTGTCGGACTGGCTGATCGAGACGTAGATCACGCCGCGAGCGCGGGTGACCTCGTTGACCGCGAGCTGCACGGCGCTGGAGAGCGCGCCGACGACGGCATGGACCTTGTCCTTCTCGATCAGCTCCAGCGTGCGCGTCGCGGCCTCGCCGGCATTGAGCTTGTCGTCACGTACCAGGAGCTCGACCTTGCGGCCGCCGATGCCGCCCTTGTCGTTGACGAGCTTGACCGCGAGCTCGGCGCATTTGACCTGATCGCGCGCTTCCGCGGCGAACGGACCGGTCAGCGGCGTCGGAAAGCCGATGCGGATCGTCTCGTCGGCCGCGCGGCCAATCCGGGGCATGGCGAGCAGGGCTGCGCTGGCCGAGAGGCCGGCGAGCGCGCTGCGGCGGGTTATCTTCGACGTCGAACCGGATTTGGGCATGATGTCCTCCAATGTCTTTTTCAATTGTCTCTTCTAGAAGCGCTTCAGGGCTTTCAGGACTTTTGCGGGCGTGATCGGGATCGAATTGATCGTGGCATCGAACGGCGCGAGCGCGTCGTTGACGGCGTTGAGCACGCAAGCGGACGCCGCCGCGGTGCCGGCCTCGCCGACGCCCTTGGCGCCGAGCTCGGTGTCGGCGGTCGGCGTCTCGACATGGGCGATGACGATGTCGGGCATCTCCATCGGCATCGGCACGAGGTAATCGGCGAGCGAGCCGTTGATGAGCTGACCGGTGTCGCTGTAGCGGCATTCCTCGAACAGCGCCGCACCAAGCCCCTGCACGATACCGCCGCGGAGCTGCTCGTCCACCAGCATCGGATTGATGACGCGGCCGCAATCCTCGACGATGAAATGCTTCAGGAGCTTGATGAAGCCGGTCTCGACATCGACCTCCAGCGAACAGCCCTGGATGCCGTTGGTGAAGGCAAAGGGATAGCCCTGCGGCGCGAAATGGTGGCTGACGGTGAGCTGCGCCTGCGTGCCTGGCGGTAGCGTGTCGGAGCGGAAATAGGCGATGCGCGCGATCTCGGCGATCGGCAGGCGCGGCTTGCGCGTCGCGGCATCCACGACCTCGCCGTCGGCGATGTCGAGCGCGGGCGGCTGTTCCTGCAGAATGAGCGCCGCAATCTCCAGGATGTTGCGCTTGAGGGCGCGCGCGGCCTGCAGCGCGGTCTCGCCGCCGATGCCGGCGCCGCGGCAGGCCCAGGTGGCGCCGCCATGCGGGGTGACCTCGGTGTCGCCGGTGATGACCTTGACGTGGCCCTGCGCGATACCGAGTTGGTCGGCCACGATCTGGCTGATGATAGCTTCAGTACCCTGCCCCTGCTCGGTGACCGAAATCATGCAGCGAACTTCGCCGGAGGGTGTCAGGCTGAGAATCGCGCCATCCTGCGAGGAGATGCGCGCGCCGCCCACGCCGTAGAACGCCGGGCTCGGATTGGTGATCTCGACGAAAGTCGCAATGCCGATGCCGCGATAGATGCCGCGCTTGCGCAGCTCCGCCCGTTCGGCGCGCAGCGCGTCGTAATCCATCAGCTCGTGCAGGCGCTTCAGGCAGGCCTGATGCGACAACGCCTCAAAGCGGTAACCGGTCGGCGAGGTCTGAGGATAGGCATCGTCGGGGATGACGTTCTGCGCACGGATGGCAAAGGTATCGAGGCCGAGCTTGCTCGCTGCCATGTCCATCAGCCGCTCGGTAACGGCGCAGGCGATGGGATGGCCCACGGCTCGATACTGGCTGGTCTGCACCTTGTTCTGGAAGATCACCTCCAGCGTGGCGCGATAGTTCCTGAAGCGATAGGGCGCGCCGATCAGGCGGATCACCTGGTTGCCCTCGACCACGCTGGTGCGTGGATAGGTCGAGAACGCACCGATCGCGGTCATGTCAAGCACATCCATCGCCAGGATCTCACCCTTGGCATCGAGCGCCATGCGAGCGCGCACGCGATGGTCGCGGGCGTGGATATCGGAGACGAAGGACTCCATGCGATCGGCAACGTATTTCACGGGCCGGCCGAGCAGGATCGAGAGGCCGACCACCGCCATGTCCTCGTGATAGACATGCAGCTTCATCCCGAAGGAGCCGCCGATATCGGTCGCGATCACCCGGACGCGGGCCTCCGGAATGCCGTAATGGCGCGAATAGAGGTCCTGAAACTGATACGGGGTCTGCGTGGCGTGATGCACGGTGAGCGCGCCGGCGGCAGGATCGTAATCCGCGACGATCGCGCGCGGCTCGAGCGTCACCGCAGTATGGCGGCCGAACGTGAATTCTTCTTCCACGACGACGTGTGCGGCATGCGCAAAGGCATCGTCCACAGTGCCGCTGTCGAGCTGGCTTCGGAAGCAGGTGTTGTTGGCACTGCCGGGATTGACCAGTGGACCGCCCGCGACGCGCGCGCTGTCGATATCGACGACGACGGGGAGGTCTTCGTAATCGATCTCGATCAGCTCCAGCGCATCTTCGGCGATCGCCCGGCTCTCGGCGACGACCGCGACCACGGCCTGCCCGGCCCAGACCACGCGATCAAGCGGCAGCGGCCATTGCGGCGCGGAGATCATGCCCTTGAAATGGTCGAGCGTTCCTGTCCACGGCGTGCAGATCCTTGCGAGATCCTCGCCGGTGGCGACGAGGTGAACGCCTTCGACCGCGCGCGCCGGCTCAGTATTGATCGATACGATTTTCGCATGCGCATGCGGGCTGCGCAGGAACGCGGCATGGAGCATGCGGGGTAGCTTGAGATCGCTAACATAGCGCCCGCGCCCGGCCAGCAAGCGCTTGGCGTTCGGGCGCGGCACCGAACGGCCGATATAGGAATTCGGGCGATCGAGCGAGGTCAGCGCGCTCATGTCGCCCCTCCGCCTTCGCTGCGCGCCTTGGCGACGGCATCGATGGCATCGACGATCGCCTCGTAGCCGGTGCAGCGACAGTAATTGCCGGACAGCGCGTCGCGGATCTCGTCACGGCTCGGCTGCGTCATCCGCGACAGCAGCTCCTGCGCGTTGACCAGCATGCCCGGCGTGCAGAAGCCGCATTGCAGCGCATTGCGTCGGTGGAATTCGGCCTGGAGGTCGGCGAGCACACCGCTCTCGGTGAGCCCCTCGATCGTGTTGATCGTCGTGCCATCGGCCTGCACCGCGTAAACCAGGCAGGAATGCACGGCGCGGCCATCGATCTGCACCAGGCAGGCCCCGCAGGCGCCCATCTCGCAGCCGGCATGCGTGCCCGTCAGCTCGAGCTTGTCGCGCAGGCAATCGACCAGCGTGTCACGCGGCGCGACCTCGCAGGCGACCTTGCGCCCGTTGACGACGAAGCGCACCCGCACCGTCTCGTCGGCTTCGGTCAGCAGGCTATCGTCGAAGCCGCTCATGCGCCCGCCCCAAGACGTCCGAGCAGGCGGCCAAGCAAGACGCGGGCGAGATGCAGCCGCATCGCCGGTGGCACCTCGTCGCTCTCGGGCGGCACGAGATCACCTTCGAGCGCGCCTTGCGCGGCGGCGATACGCTCCGCATCGAGACGCGCGCCGATCAGGGCGCGCTCCGCCCCCTTCACTCGCGTCGGCGTATTGCCGACGGAGAAGAACGAGATGCGGATGTCGTCGACGCGCTCGCCCGTGCACGTCGCCATGATCCCGCAGCCGACCAGCGCGTAGTCGCCGCGCCGCCGTGCCAGTTCGTCGAAGGCAAAGCGCTGGTCGGCCTTGAGCAGTGGGACGTAGATTGCAGTGATCAGTTCACCCGGCTCCAACGCCGTCTCGAACAGGTCGATGAAAAAATCGTCGGCCTTGACGCGCCGGCGGCCTGAGGGGCCGACGATCTCGATCTCGGCATCCAGCGCCAAGGTCATCGCGGGAAATTCGGACGCCGGATCCGCCAGCGCGACGCTGCCGCCGAAGGTGCCACGGTTGCGGATCGCGGGATGGGCGACGAACGGCGCCGCGGCATGCAAGAGCGGCGCAAACTCGGCGATCAACGGCTCGCTCAGCATCTCGCAATGGCGCGTCAGGGCGCCGATGCGCAAATGGCCGCCTTCGCGCCTGACGCCGCGCAGCTCGTCGATGTGGGTGATGTCGATCAGGAGCCGCGGCGCCTGCAGCCGCAGCGACAGCGCCGGCACGAGGCTCTGGCCGCCGGCAATGAAACGCGCATCCTCCCCGGCGCGCGCATGAGTGTCCAACGCCTGGTCGATCGTCGCCGCACGAAAATAGCTGAAAGCCCTCGCCTTCACTGCCGTTTCCCCGAGATCCATCGGCGCATCAGCCGGGATGCCAGATTTGTAACCATCTGGTCTCAAAATCCTGACACGCCTCCCGAGGCCGGTCAACAGGAAATGACCATTTGGTCACAAAAGCGGCTTGGGCTATGAAGGCTTGAGACGTGCGATTCAGCGACGAGATGGCCCGAAAACCCCAGAAAACTTTGAGGCGACCGGTTCGCAAGCGAACCGAGACAGGTAGCAAGTCCGCGCCAAAGCGTCGCAACATGCGCGCGGCCGACCGCGAGCGCGCAATCGTGGAGGAAGCGATCCGCTTCTTCGCCGAGCGTGGCTTCGAAGGGCAGACCCGCGAGCTGGCCAAGCGCATGGGCATCACGCATTCGGCGATCTATCGCCACTTCCCCAGCAAGGAGGCGCTGATCGAGCGCGTCTACCAGGAGGTCTATCTCAGCCGCTGGTCGCCCGATTGGGGGCCGATGATCCGCGACCGCTCGCAATCGCTGGAAGGGCGGCTGACGCGCTTCTATCTCGACTATGTCGAGCGCGTGTTCGAGTACAATTGGGTGCGGATCTTCGTGTTCTCCGGCATGAAGTCGTTCGGCATCACCGGCCGCTATCTCGATATCGTCCGCCGCGAGATCATCGAGCCGGCGGCAGCCGAGCTGCGCCATGAGTTGAGGCTGCCCGACGCGAAGGCACACGCATTGAGTGAGCGCGAGACCGAGCTGTTCTGGGGCCTGCACGGCCGCATCTTCTATCTCGCCATCCGCAAGTTCATCTACGAAACACCGATCCCGCCCGATCTCGACGCCATCGTCCGTGACGCCGTCCAGACCTTCATGGACGGCGCGAAGACGACGATGCCGAAGCTCTTGGTGAGCGGCTAGCTACTTCGCAAGGCTCGGCAGATCGAGCCCCTTGTCGCGGGCGCAGTCGATCGCGATGTCGTAACCGGCATCCGCATGACGCATGACGCCGCTGGCGGGATCGTTCCAGAGCACGCGCTCGATGCGCTTCGCAGCCTCGGGCGTACCATCGGCGACGATGACCATGCCGGCATGCTGGGAATAGCCGATGCCGACGCCGCCGCCGTGATGCAGCGAGACCCAGGTCGCGCCGCTCGCGCAATTGAGCAGCGCGTTGAGCAAGGGCCAGTCCGACACCGCGTCCGATCCGTCCTTCATCGCCTCGGTCTCGCGGTTGGGGCTTGCGACCGAACCGCTGTCGAGATGATCGCGGCCGATCACGATGGGCGCCTTCAGCTCACCGCGCGCCACCATCTCGTTGAAGGCAAGGCCGAGGCGATGACGATCGCCGAGGCCGACCCAGCAGATCCGCGCGGGCAGGCCTTGGAACTTGATGCGCTCCTTGGCCATGTCGAGCCAGTTGTGCAGATGCTTGTCGTTGGGCATCAGCTCCTTGACCTTGGCGTCGGTCTTGAAGATGTCCTCGGAATCGCCTGACAGCGCGGCCCAGCGGAACGGCCCGACGCCACGGCAGAACAGGGGACGGATATAAGCGGGCACGAAGCCGGGGAAATCGAAGGCGTTCTTCAGGCCCATGTCCTGCGCCATCTGGCGAATGTTGTTGCCGTAGTCGAGCGTCGGGATGCCCTGCGCGTGGAAATCCAGCATCGCCTGGACATGCTCGACCATCGACATCTTCGAGGCGCGCTCGACCGCTTTCGGATCAGACGCGCGCTTGGCTTCCCACTCGGCGAGCGTCCAGCCCTTCGGCAAGTAGCCGTTGATCGGATCATGCGCGCTGGTCTGGTCGGTGACGATGTCGGGCTTGACGCCGCGGCGCACCAGCTCCGGGAAAATCTCGGCGGCGTTGCCGAGCAGGCCGACCGAGACGGCCTTCTTCGTCTTCGCGGCCTCCGCCATGATCGCGAGCGCCTCGTCGAGCGTTGCGGCCTGGCGGTCGAGATAGCCGGTGCGTAGCCGCATCTCGATGCGGCTCGGCTGGCATTCGACCGCGAGCATCGAAGCCCCCGCCATGGTCGCCGCCAGCGGCTGCGCGCCGCCCATGCCGCCGAGCCCTGCGGTCAGAATCCATTTGCCGGCGAGGCTGCCGCCATAATGGCGCCGCCCAACCTCGCCGAAGGTCTCATAGGTGCCCTGCACGATGCCCTGGCTGCCGATATAGATCCAGGAGCCCGCCGTCATCTGGCCGAACATCATCAGGCCCTGGCGATCGAGCTCGTTGAAATGATCGAGCGTCGCCCAATGCGGCACGATGTTGGAGTTCGCGATCAGCACGCGCGGCGCATCGGCATGGGTGCGGAATACGCCGACCGGCTTGCCGGACTGCACCAGCAGCGTCTGGTCGGCTTCGAGCTTGCGCAAGGCCGCAACGATCCGGTCAAAGCTCTCCCAATCGCGCGCGGCGCGGCCGATGCCGCCATAGACCACGAGCTCGCTCGGGCGCTCGGCAACATCAGGATCGAGGTTGTTCATCAGCATGCGCAAAGGCGCTTCCGTCAGCCAGCTCTTGGCGCTGATGTCGCTGCCGCGAGGGGCGCGGATGGTGCGGTCGTTGTCCAGTCGGCGGTTCATGCGGACCTCTCAATCAAGTCTCGGAAACGGATCGGATGGCAGCGCTGTGAGTGCGGC
Source organism: Bradyrhizobium sp. WYCCWR 12699 (assembly GCF_032144035.1). Taxonomy (NCBI): domain Bacteria; kingdom Pseudomonadati; phylum Pseudomonadota; class Alphaproteobacteria; order Hyphomicrobiales; family Nitrobacteraceae; genus Bradyrhizobium; species Bradyrhizobium sp. WYCCWR 12699. The sequence continues at coordinate 465,926 of NZ_JAVTJN010000033.1, read as the reverse complement.
CGCCGGCAGCGCGTCGGCTTCGACCAGTGCGGCGGCCCTGGCGAGATCGCCGGCCATGTAACGGTCGGCGCCGAGTGCAGGCACCTGCTCGCGCAATGCGGCGATGACGGCAATGAGCGGCGCGCTGGTCGCATGCGGCGCGCGGAGCGTAATGCCTTGGGCGGCGACCAGCAGCTCGATGCCGAGGATGGCGGCGAGATTGTCGGCCATGTCGGAAAGGCGCCGCGCGGCGTGCGCCGCCATCGAGACGTGATCTTCCTGGTTGGCGCTGGTCGGCGTCGAGTCGATCGAGCAGGCGAGCGCCCGCTGCTTGTTCTCGGCATAGAGCGCGGCGGCCGTCACCTCGGCGATCATGAAGCCGGAATTGATGCCGGGATCGGGAGTGAGGAACGGCGGCAGGCCGAAATTGAGTGCGGGATCGACCAGCGTCGCAATGCGCCGCTCGCTAATCGCGCCGATCTCGGATAGCGCCAGCGCAATCGCATCGGCGGCAAACGCCACCGGCTCGGCGTGGAAATTGCCGCCGGAGACGATCTCACCGGTCTCGACCAGCACCAACGGATTGTCGGTGACCGCGTTGGCCTCGACGATCAGCGTGCGGGCAGCCTGCGTGATCAGATCGAGCGCCGCGCCCGCGACCTGCGGCTGGCAGCGCAGGCAATAAGGATCCTGCACGCGCTCGTCGCCATCGAGATGCGACAGGCGGATGTCGCTGCCCTCCAGCAACGCCGTAAGCGTCGCCGCCGCGGCGATCTGACCGGCATGGCCGCGCAGCGCCTGAATTTCAGGACGGAATGGCGCCGTCGAGGCCATCGCCGCATCGACCGACAGTGCACCGGTGACGAGCGCGGCACGCGCGAGGCCAAAGGCGCGCAGCACGCCTGATATTGCGTAGGCCGTCGAGAACTGCGTACCGTTGATCAGCGCGAGGCCTTCCTTGGGACCGAGCGTCAGCGGCACGAGGCGGGCCGCGGCGAGCGCCTCCTGGCCGGATACAATCTTGCCGTCAACGATCGCCTGCCCCTCGCCGATCATCACCGCGGTCATGTGCGCAAGCGGCGCGAGATCGCCGGAGGCGCCGACCGAGCCTTGCTGCGGCACCAGCGGATACACGCCTTGCGCCAACATGCCCTGCAACTGCTCGATCACCGCGCGGCGCACGCCGGAGGCGCCACGTCCGAGCGAGACGATCTTCAATGCCATCATCAGGCGGACGATCGGCTGCGGCGTCACAGGGCCGACGCCGCAGCAATGCGACACGATCAGGTTGCGTTGAAGCAGCGCGGTCTGGTCGGGTGGGATGCGCTTCGAGGCGAGCTTCCCGAACCCGGTGTTGATGCCGTAGACCGGAGCATCGGCTTGCGCAGCCTTCGCGACAATCGCCGCGGCTGCGTCCACGCGCGACCAGAACGAGGAATCGAGGACGACAGGCGCTCCTGCAAGCACACGCGCGAGATCGTCGAGGCTGACCGTTCCCGGCTTGACGACGATCGCTGCGCCCTGCTCCATCACTGGCCCCTCCACACCCGGCGATGCAGCGGATTGAAGCCGATGCGGTAAACCAGTTCAGCGGGCCGTTCGATGTCCCAGATCGCGAGGTCGCACCATTTGCCGGCTTCCAGCGTACCGGTCTCGTTCAGCACGCCGAGCGCCCGCGCGCCTTCACGGGTCACGCCGGCAAGGCACTCGGCCACATTCATCCGGAACAGCGTCGCGCCCATGTTCATGGTGAGCAGCAGCGAGGTCAGCGGCGAGCTGCCGGGATTGCAGTCGGTGGCGAGCGCCATGTGCACGCCATGCCTGCGAAATGCCTCGACCGGCGGCTTCTGCGTCTCGCGAATGAAGTAGAAGGCGCCGGGCAGCAGCACGGCCACAGTGCCGGCCTGCGCCATCGCGGCCGCGCCGGCGTCGTCGGTATGCTCCAAGTGATCGGCCGACAGCGCCGAGAATTTTGCGGCGAGCGCTGCGCCGCCGAGATTCGAGAGCTGGTCGGCATGCAGCTTGACCGGCAGGCCAAGCCCTCTCGCCGTCTCGAACACGCGCGCCGTCTGTTCGGCCGAGAACGCTATGCCCTCCATGAAGGCATCGACGGCATCGGCAAGGCCGGCCTTCGCGACCGCAGGCAGCATCTCTTTGCAGACGAGAGCGATGTAGCGCTCCTTGTCGCCATCAGCCTCCGGCGGCAGGGCGTGGGCTCCGAGAAACGACGTGCGGATTGCAACCGGCCGCTGACGACCGATGCTTCGCGCGGCTGAAAGCTGCCGCATCTCTGTCTCGGTATCCAGGCCATAGCCGGACTTAATCTCGACGGTGGTGGCACCCTCGCCGATCAGTGCATCGAGCCGCGGCAGCGCGCTGGCGACGAGTTCGGCCTCGCTTGCCTTGCGTGTCGCGGCCACCGTCGAGACGATGCCGCCGCCGGCGCGTGCGATCTCCTCGTAGCTTGCACCCTTGAGCCGCAGCTCGTATTCGTGCGCGCGGTTGCCGCCATAGACCAGATGGGTGTGGCAGTCGACGAGCCCCGGCGTGATCCAGCGCCCCTGGCAATCGATCCGCTCGACGGCGTCCGCATCCGCCGGGAAATCTGCTTCTGCTCCGGCGTGAACGATACGGCCGCCGCGCGCAGCGATCACACCCTGCTCGATCGCGCCGAAATCAGGACGATCCGCCCGCATCGTGGCGAGGCGGGCATTGTGCCAGATCCGGTCGAAGCGCTCTGCCATGCAACGGTCCCTTCGCGGATGTCCCTGCGCCCTGGGATGCTTGACTTATATGTCTAGACATATAATCGTAAGGCGGTTCTGTCCAGCCGGCGTGTCATCAATCATGTCCCGACTGCATTTCGCCTCCGCGCTCCTGCCCTCGGGCTGGGCCAATGACGTGCAGGTGGTAATCACCGCCGGCGCGATCGCGGAGGTGACTGCGGGCGTACAGCCTGCCGCCGGCGGCGAGCGTCACGCCATCGCGCTTCCGGGACTTGCGAGCCTGCACAGCCACGCCTTCCAGCGCGGCATGGCGGGCCTCGCCGAGCTGCGCGGGGACAACACCGATACGTTCTGGACCTGGCGCGAGACGATGTACCGCTTCGCGCTGGCGATGACGCCGGACGATGTCGCCGCCGTCGCCACCCTGCTTTATGTCGAGATGCTGGAGCAGGGTTTTACCCGCGTCGGCGAATTCCATTATCTGCATCACGATCGCGACGGCTCGCACTATTCCGATATCGCCGAGATGGCCGCGCGCATCGCGCAGGCGGCTGAGGCGTCCGGCATTGCGCTGACGCTGCTGCCGAGTTTCTACGCGCACGGCTCCTTTGGCGGCGCCGCGCCGCATGCCGGCCAGCGGCGCTTCATCTGCTCGGTCGATCAGTTCGCCGCGCTGATGACGGCCTCGCGCAAGGCGATCAGCACATTGCCCGGCGCGAATATCGGCATCGCGCCGCACAGCCTGCGCGCGGTGACGCCGGACGAGCTTGCGGCAATCATTCCGCTGGCGGAAGGCGGGCCGGTGCATATTCATGCCGCCGAGCAGGTCAGGGAAGTCGAGGATTGCCTGGCCTGGTCGGGACGACGGCCGGTGCAATGGCTGCTGCAGCACGCGCGGGTCGACCGGCGCTGGTGCCTCATTCACGCAACCCACATGACGGAAGCGGAAGTCGGCGCATTCGGCAAGGCCGGCGCGGTCGCCGGCCTCTGCCCCATCACCGAGGCAAGCCTCGGCGATGGCATCTTTCCCGCCCGTGAATTTCTCGCGGCCGGCGGCGCGTTCGGTGTCGGTACCGATTCCAACGTATTGGTCGGCGTCGCCGACGAATTGCGCCAGCTCGAATACGGCCAGCGGCTCAAGCACCGCGAGCGCAACGTGCTCTCCGCCGGCGCAGGCCGCTCGACCGGACGCACGCTGTACGATCACGCGCTCGCGGGCGGCGCACAGGCGCTGGCGCAGGAGATGGTCGGGCTCACGCCCGGCGCACGTGCCGACATCGTCACGCTCGACGCAGCGCATCCCTCGCTGGCGGGGCGTCGGGGCGATGCCACCATCGACGGCTGGATCTTTGCCGCGGGCAGCGGCGCGATCGATTGCGTCTGGGCCGGCGGCCGCAAGGTGGTCGAGGGCGGTCAGCATGGATTGCGCCAAGCCGCACGCGAGCACTTCAACGCGGCGGTACGGAGGCTCGTTGCATGAGCCTCGTCACCGATGCCGCCGACAAGCCGACACTCTACAAGCGCATTCGCGCCGATATCGAGCGGCGCATCCTCACCGGCGAATGGCCGCCCGGGCATCGCATTCCCTTCGAGCACGAGCTGGTCGCGCGTTACGGCTGCTCGCGCATGACCGTGAACAAGGCGCTGTCCGAGCTGGCGCAGGCCGATCTGATCGAGCGGCGGCGCCGCGCCGGCTCCTTCGTGCGCCGGCCGCAGCATCAGTCCGCCGTTCTGCAGATTACCGACATCCGCGCCGAGATCACCGCGCTCGGACGCGCTTACGGTTATGAGCTGATCCACCGCAAGCTGCGCACCGCCACCTCCGCCGACCGTGACCGGCTCGGCGTCAAAAAGGCCGGCAAGGTGGTCGCGATCACCTGCCGGCACAGCGCCGACAACGTGCCGTTCGCCGTCGAGGACAGGCTGATCGATCTGTCGTCCGTACCTGATGCCGCGACCGCGGACTTCTCGCGCGAGCCGCCCGGCTCGTGGCTGCTTCACCACGTCCCATGGACGGAGGCCGAGCACACGATCAGCGCCATCGTCGCGGACGATCACACGGCGGGCGCACTCGCGATCGCCGTCGGCGCGCCCTGTCTCGTGATCGACCGTTACACCTGGCGCAGCGCGCGCACGATCACCGCCGTGCGCCTGCTCTATCCCGGTGACTCTCACCGCCTTGTCGCGCGATTCAAGGGAGGCTGAGTGGCTATGTCGGCACAAATCGTGCAACGCTTCATGAAGAGACCAACAGGACGTCAATCCATCGATCGGCAGAGGACGACAATCATGCGTAGTTCGACGATATTTGCGACAATCATTGCTCTTGCGGCCGCCACTCCCGTGCTCGCCGACGACGTCAAGGTCGGTGTCGGCATCTCCGGATGGACCGGGTTTGCGCCGCTGACGCTGGCGAAGGAGGCGGGCATCTTCAAGAAGAACGGCCTCGACGTCACCATTAAGAAGATTCCGCAGAAGGACCGCCATCTCGCCGTCGCCTCCGGCGACATCCAGTGCGCGGCGACGACGGTCGAGACCTGGATTTCCTGGAACGCCAACGGCGTTGCGACCAAGCAGATCTTCCAGCTCGACAAGAGCTTCGGCGCCGACGGCATGGCCGTGCGCAACGACGTCGCCGCGATCAAGGACCTCAAGGGCAAGACCGTCGCCGCCTCAGCGCCCGGCACCTCGCCGTATTTCGCGCTGGCCTGGATGCTCAAGAAGAACGGCCTCACCGTGAAGGACGTCACCGTCGTCAACCTGGAGCCGGCCGCGGCCGCGCAGGCCTTCGTCTCCGGCCAGAACGATGCCGCCATGACCTATGAGCCCTATCTGTCGACGGTGCGCGCCGCGCCGGACAAAGGCAAGATCATCGCGACCACGCTCGACTATCCGATGGTGATGGACACCTTCGGCTGCACGCCGAAATTCCTGACCGAGAACCCGAAAGCCGCGAAGGCCCTCGCCGACAGCTATTTCGAGGCGCTCGACATGATCGCCAAGGACCAGGCCAAGGCCTATGAGATCATGGGTGCCGACGTGAAGCAGACCGGCGAGCAGTTCGCCAACTCGGCGAAATATCTGCGCTGGCAGGACAAGGCCGCCAACCAGAAGTTCTTCGCCGGCGACTTCCTGACCTTCAACAAGGAGGCCGCCGAGCTGCTGCTCGAGATCGGCATCATCAAGGCCGCGCCGAAGGTCGAGGACCTCTTCGACGCCAGCTTCATCAAGTAAGTCACCCAGGAGCTGCCGGCCTCGTCTCACGGCGGGGCCGGCAATTTCGTTCACTGCCCGGATAGATCGTCGATGCGTCCCCTGGACCCTGTTACATCGAAGCAGCGCTTGGCTTACGGCCTTGCGTTCTTCGTCGTGTTCGTTGCCTTGTGGTCGTGGGCGACCTTCGGCGGCCATGTGTCGAAAGTGTTTCTCGCCAACCCGCTCACCATGGTGCAGGAGGGCGTCGACCTGATCACCAAGCAGGGCTTCCTGTACGACATCGGCATGACGATCTGGCGCGTCGTCGGCGGTTTTGTGCTCGCCGCGATCATCGCGGTTCCGCTCGGACTGCTGATGGGCGCCTACAAGCCGGTCGAAGCGTTCCTCGAGCCGTTCGTCTCTTTCGCGCGCTATCTGCCCGCCTCCGCCTTCATTCCGCTTCTGATCCTGTGGGCCGGGATCGGCGAATTGCAAAAACTGCTCGTCATCTTCATCGGCTCGGTGTTTCAGGTCATTTTGATGGTCGCGGTGACCGTCGGCGCCACGCGGCGCGACCTGGTCGAGGCCGCCTATACGCTCGGCGCCAGCGACCGCGGCATCATCCGCCGGGTGCTGCTGCCCTCCTCCGCGCCCGAGATCGCGGAAATCCTGCGGCTGGTGCTGGGCTGGGCCTGGACCTATGTCATCGTCGCCGAGCTGATCGGCTCGTCCTCGGGCATCGGTCACATGATCACCGACAGCCAGGCGCTACTCAACACCGGCCAGATCATCTTCGGCATCATCGTGATCGGGCTGATCGGCCTGCTCTCGGACTTCATGTTCAAGGCCTTCAACGCCTGGCTGTTTCCGTGGAGGCTCGCATGACGATCCTCAAGGTCGAGCAGGTCTCGCGCACCTTCCCGGCGCGCCACGGCAACGCGCCGACCAAGGCACTGGAGCCGACCGACCTCACCATCGGCAACAACGACTTCGTCACCATCCTCGGCCCCTCCGGCTGCGGCAAGTCCACGCTGCTGCGGATCGTCGCCGGCCTCGACCGCCCGACCAGCGGGCGCGTCACGCTCGACGGACGCGAAGTGACGGGCCCCGGCGCCGATCGCGGCATGGTGTTCCAGTCCTACACGCTGTTTCCCTGGCTCACCGTGCGAGAGAACATCGCCTTCGGCCTGCGCGAGCGCGGCGTGTCCGAGGCGGAGCGCAACAAAATCGCGGACGCCTTCATCCGCCAGGTCGGATTGTCCGGCTTCGAGAATCATTGGCCGAAGCAGCTCTCCGGCGGCATGCAGCAGCGCACCGCCATCGCGCGCGCGCTCGCCAACGATCCGAAAATCCTGCTGCTCGACGAGCCGTTCGGCGCGCTCGACAACCAGACCCGCGCCTTGATGCAGGAGATGCTGCTGGCCATCTGGGAGCGCGACCAGAAGACCGTGCTGTTCGTGACTCACGACATCGAGGAGGCGATCTTCCTCGGCAGCCGCGTCATCGTCATGAGCGCGCGCCCAGGCCGCATCAAGGCCGAGATTACCGTGGACCTGCCGCATCCGCGCTCCTACAAGATCAAGACCACGCCCGAGTTCGTCCAGCTCAAGGAACGGCTGGTCGAGGAGATCCGCACCGAGGCGCTGAAGGTTGCCGAACATGCCTGACACCATGCCGCGCGCCGATGGAAAGCGCGTTCTCGCCGATCTCAATGCGCTGCGCGCCATCGGCGCTTACAAGACCGGCGTGCACAAGCCGACCTTCTCCGAGCCGCACAGGCTTTCGCTGGACTGGCTCGTACGCAAGCTGCCCGATGCCGGTCTCTCCGCGACAATCGACGGCATCGGCAACGTCTTTGGCACGAGCACGAAGGCCGGGCCCAAGCTGCTGGCTGGATCGCACCTGGAGAGCCAGAATTACGCCGGCTGGCTCGATGGCCCGCTCGGCGTCGTCTATGCGCTCGAAGCCGCCCGCGTGCTCAACGCCGATCCCTCGCTGAAAGGCGCGGTCGAAGTCGCGGCGTGGTGCGACGAGGAGGGACATTTCGGTCATTTCCTCGGCTCGCGCTCCTATGTCGGGCAGGTGACTGAAGCCGACATCGACGCCGCGCGCGACCGCACCAGCGGCCGCACCATGCGCGATGCGCTCGCCGAGATGGGCCTTGCGGGCCGGCCGCGCATCGGCGCCGAGCCGGGCCGCCACGTCGGATATCTCGAAGCGCATATCGAGCAGGGCGACACGCTCGAAAGCGGCAGGCTCGCGATCGGTGTCGTGACCTCCATTGTCGGCATCTGGCAATACCAGATCAATTTCGCCGGCGAGCAGAACCATGCCGGCACCACGCGCATGTCCGTGCGCAAGGATGCAGGGCTGGCGCTCGCCAAATTCTGCGTCGCGATCGACGAGCGTTTTCCGGCCGCCTGCGGCCCGCGCACGGTCTGGACCACCGGGCGCATCACGCTCGACCCGGGCGCGCCGAGCATCATTCCGGGCGGCGCCGAAATGCTGTTCCAGATCCGCGACGACGATCCTTCGGTCATTGCCCGGCTGGAGCAGCTGCTGCGGGCCATGGCGAATGATGCCAGCGCGAACGGTCCCTGCACCGTCACCGTCGAAAAGCTGCGCACCGGCGCGCCTGCCATGATGAACCCTGGCTTTCAGGATGCGATCGACGCCGCAAGCCGGGCGCTGGCCGGTGGGCGATCCATTCGCATGCCCAGCGGGGCCGGCCACGATGCGCAGATGCTGGCGACCGTCATGCCCGCCGCCATGCTGTTCGTGCCGTCGATCGGCGGCATCAGCCATCACTGGACCGAGAACACCGCCGATGCCGATATCGTCACCGGCGCGGAGGTCTTCGTCGATGCCTGCCGGCGGATCCTCGGGGGCTAACGCCCGTTTTCTTGAGCATGATTTTTCGGAAAACCGCTGAACACTTTTCCGGATCGTGCTCTAGAACGACGTCCCCCCGCCGAACCTGAACTCCTGGACGACGTCGTATTTGCCCTTCGTGATCGGCACGGCATAGTCGAAGCGGAGCGGCCCGAACGGCGAGGCCCAGATCAGGCCGACGCCGACCGACGATCGCACCGTGCTGCCGTCGTCATATTGCAATCCGCAGGTCGGGCACGCCTTGGTGTTGACTTCGCCGGTGGCCGACCACGACGTCGGCCCCTGATAGCCCCACAGCGAGCCGGCATCGGCGTAGACCGCGCCCTTGAGGCCGACTTCCTTGGGCAGGAACCAGAACGGCATCTGCAGCTCCGCCGACGCGCCCCAATATTTCGTGCCGCCGAGCGCATCGCCGCTGGAGCCGTAGTTGTAGTAGGTGATGTCGCGCGGCCCGATGCCGTTCGAGGCGAAGCCGCGCACCAGGCTCGGCCCCATCTGGAAGTGATCCAGCATGCGCAGATCCTGGTTGCCGAGCTTGCTGAGCAGGCCGCCCTGGAGGTGAATCACGCTGACGATCTCGGAGACGAGCGGCGTGTAGTATTTGGTGTCCAGCACGGTCTTCAGATAGGTGACGTCGCCGCCGACTCCGGCGAAGTCCTGCCGGAAATCGACCAGCAACCCGTCCGTCGGGTTCTTGGTGTTATCGAGCGTGTTGTAGTTCAGCGTGTAGCCGAGCGCCGAGGTCCAGGTCGCGCCGTTCGCCAGCTCCTTTCGAACCGGCAGACTCGACTCGCCGTCGCCGTAGCAGCCATAGCCATAGACTCCCGAGCTCGTGGAATTGGTCGGGTCCGCACCGCCCAGGACGTTCTGGATGTAGGCCGGCGTCGGATTATAGGCCAGCGAGGCGTTCGACGCGTTGTTGTTGCAATTGTTGTAGGCGCTGGCGAGCGTGATGCTCTGCTGGTAGAGCGAATAGCGAAGCTGGAGCGAGAGGTCCTCCCGCAAGGCAAGGCCGATGCGCGGGGAGAAGCCCAGCGTGGTCACGCCGTAGCTCGTATAGCTGTTCGACTTCTGCTCTTTCCAATAGGTGTCGAATCCGAGCGCCATCCGGTAGCCGAGCAGATAAGGCTCGACGAAGGACAACGATACGCCGCGTGAATATTGGCCGTAGCTGACCGATGCCTTGGCGTAGAGCCCGCGGCCCAGCAGGTTGCGCTCGGAGATCGAGACTTCCGCCAGCGCGCCGTCGGTGGTGGAGTAGCCGCCCGAGATCGAGAAGTCGCCGGTCGATTTCTCTTCCATGTCAACGATCAAAATGACGCGATCGCTGGAGGAGCCGGGCTCGGTGACGATCTTGACGCTCTTGAAGTAGTCGAGATTCTTCAGCCGTCGCTCGGCGCGATCGACCAGCGCGCGATTGTAGGCATCGCCTTCCGAGAGATCGAATTCGCGGCGGATCACGTAATCGCGGGTGCGGGTGTTGCCGCGCAGATTGATGCGCTCGATATAGGTGCGCGGGCCCTCGTCGATGTTGAACACCACGGAGACGGTGTGCGCCTCGAAATTCCGGTCGCCGCCGGGACGAACCACGGCAAAGGCATAGCCGCGGCGCGAGGCCTCGATCTGCATCTCTTCGGTCGATTTCTCGACCAACTCGACGTTGTAGAGCGAGCCTGCGCTGACGCGCGAATAGGTGCGGAGCGAGCCCGTGTCGAAGTTGGGAATGCTGGAGCGGAAGTCGACGGAGCCGATGCGATATTGAGCACCTTCCTCGATCTTGAAGGTCACCAGAAAGCCCTTCTTCTCCGGATCGTATTCGGTGAGCGCGGCGACAACCTGGACGTCGGCGTAACCGTTCTTGAGATAGAAGCGGCGGATCAGATCGCGGTCGGCCTCGACGCGATCGGGATCGTAGATGTCGTTGTTGCCGAGGAAGCTGAGCAGGTTGCTCTCGTGCGTCTTGATGATGTCGCGCAGGCGCGAGGCCGAGAACGCGCTATTGCCGACGAACTCGACCGACTTGACCGAGGTCTTGGCACCCTCCTCGACCGTGAAGACGAGGTCGACGCGGTTGTTCGGCTGTTCGATGATTTCGGGCGTGACGCGGACATCGTAACGGCCGGAGCGCCGGTAGATTTCGGCGATGCGCAGCGTGTCGGACTGCACCAGCGCCCGCGAGAATGATCCGCGCGGCTTGGACTGGATCTCCCCCGAGAGCTGCTCGTCCTTGATCTTCTTGTTGCCCTCGAATGCGATACGGCCGATCACGGCGTTTTCGACCACCGACACCACGATGCGGCCGCCGGCCTGATTGACCTTCACGTCCTGGAACAGGCCGGTCGCGATCAGCGCCTTGAGCCCGTCATCGACGGCGGATTGATCGAGACGCCCGCCCGGGCCGGGCTTGAAATAGGAGCGGACCGTCTCGGCCTCCACGCGGCGATTGCCTTCGACGACGATCGATTGCATCGCCTGCGCCGCCACCGGCCGCGGCAACAGCGCAAGCGTGAGTGAACTTGCAATCGATACAGCACTCATCGCCACGACGATCAGCCCGGCCCGCAAAAACGACATTCCACACCTCAACGATACCTCGCCTGCTCTGAAACGAGACGGCTGTGGCCGCGGTGTGGCCTGGAGATTGCTGCATTGTTTCCGGTCGTTGAATTTGATTGGTCGATCGGACGCGTGAGCAGCGCGACCGCAATGACCGCGCGCGTTGTGAGCGGCGACCGAGCCGCCTCGAAGCGGCCGCGCGGTCGCTTTGCCCATGCAGCAGCCCAGCAACATCGCGCAACGCCGGGATTCTTTACAGGCTCTCAAGTCGGTGCGAGAGGCGGCCGTGTCAGGAAATTCGCACAGGATGTTGTTCGATGAACGCGCATGTAACGACCCGAGCAGTGCTGGCCGCCCTCCTGGCCTCGACCCTCATCGCCCATCCCGCCACAGCCGGCAAGCGCGAGCCGCGAGCGGCCCGGGACGCGGTTTACGAGTACGGCCCGCGCGGCCCCAATCGTTCCTACCAATCCGGTCCGCGCACGCGCATCTATGTCAGCAAGCGATCGTGGCTCGACGGCGGGACCGAGGTGCTCCCCGGCGAGCGCAAGTTTACCGACTATGCCTTTCCGCCCGGCGCCTCCTTCGCACGCAGCAACAACAATCGGCCGCTCGACCGGCAGCCGCTGAGCCCCGACTCCGATCTGGGCGGATTTGCGCAGCGAATTCCGATTTCGTGGTGAGAGGTGTCCCGATAAAAGCGCAAGGCGCTTGAGCGTTGCGGCGCAGAGCCGGACCCACGAAGCAGAGCGTACCATCGCCGGCCTCCGTCGCTCGCTCAAATCGCAGACATGCCCTCGCGATCTCGCGGTGGATTTCACCCGAGCTTTGCTTCGTCTTTCGTCCCTCTTGAGCCAAGAGGGTGCAGGGAAGACCGGGTGCTGACATCGCACCCGCGGTCCGCTGCGCGAAATGCACACGCAGAGAAGACCGCACAGCAGCATACAGGTGGTGCCGATCACTCGGCCTTCCCTGCGCGATGGTCGGACGGCTTATGCCGTGCTCTCCCGGGAGCCGAACTTTCCTTTGGCCTCCCTCGCCGTTCGAATTGGATGATGCCGTCCACCCGGTTGGGCTCGCGCACATCTTCGAACGGCTTGACCGTAGCAACGACGGCCAGGACCACACGGTTTTGCCGTACGCACGGCCCGCCATTTCGCCGCAGTATTTCCAGCCCTGTCGACGGAGCTGAAAACTTACAGGCGAGACGAAGCCTAGCAGCGCCGTTCGTCTGCACGCGGGTGTCGAGCTCACAGGGACTACCCGCCCTGCCCGCACCTCTCATGCCGACGCTGCCGCGTCCACCGCAAGCCCGGCTCGCGATCAAGACGACCTCGAGATCGCCCCTCTTGGTGAGCCGGGATGGGCGACACATACGCCAAAACCGAATTTCGGTAAAGTGGAATATTTTTAGCGAGACGGATTGACAGGGGCCGACACAGGCGCGGACGCGTAGCCCGGATGGTGCGCCAGCGCAATCCGCGACGGGGCCGAACACGGCGAGCGGCCCCGGATTGCGCCTTCGCTCCACCCGGGCCACGGGCTATGGGACGTCAGCTGTTCCGCCGCGCCGAGACGTCTGGCAATACCTGTTTACATTCAGCAACATTCCGGCTGCCGAAAGGCCACGATCGGCCGGCTAGTGGCGGTCGCCCTCGCTCTCCCCCAGAGGACCGCAAATCTCCCCGGACCGAGGTCCATGGATTTCAGCCGATTTGATGCCGCCAAACGTGTTCGTCGCAAGTCCCCCGCCATTTGCCAATGAGGCTCATCCTCCAAAGCCTGCGCCGTTGCGCAGCCGCAGGTCGCGCGCCGGATTGGCCTGCGCCGCGCTGTTGCTGGGCGCGACATTGGCCGGCTGCGCTGTCGGCCCGGATTACGCTGGCCCGCCCCGACTCGCCTTGCCCTCGCACTGGAGCGCCGGCACCGCCCCGCACCGGGACACCGGCAAGCTCGATCGCTGGTGGCTGCGCTTGCGCGATCCCCTGCTCAACCGGCTGATCGAACAGGCCGTCGAAGCCAATCCCGACGTTGCGAAGGCAAAAGCCGTCGTGCGCGAGGCGCGCGCTACGCTGCAACAGACGGCGGCAGGCCTGTTTCCGTCCGTGAGCGGCTCGGCGTCGGTGACCGACAACAAGACCAGCGGGACCTCCGCCTCGGCCGTCGCCGACACAGCGCCCTACACGCTGCACCAGGGAAGCTTCGATTCGAGCTGGGAGCTCGACCTGTTCGGCGGCACGCAACGGAGCATCGAAGCGGCGGTGGGCGGTCAGCAATCGGCGGAGGAGGATCTGCGCAACAGCCTCGTCACGCTGATCGGCGACGTTGCCGCTTACTACGTCGAGGCGCGTGGCTACCAGTCGCGGATCGCGCTGGCGCGCCAAACATCGGTCTCTCAGCGCGACACCGAAAAGCTGACCCGCAGCAAATACGAGGCCGGCAGCGGCAACGCTGTCGATCTCGCCAAGGCCACCGCGCAAGCCGCGAGCACGGAAGCCAACGTCCCTGGCGCTCGCGGCCGACATCCATCGGCTGGGAATCCTGCTTGGGCGACCGCCCGACGGCGTCGCCTCGTTGATGGCCCGGTCCGCGCCCGTGCCGGCGCCGCGCATGCCCCTGCCCGCCGGGCTGCCCGCCGATCTCCTGATGAGCCGCCCCGATGTCGCCAGCGCGGAGCGCAAGCTGGCGCAGGCGACCGCCAAGATCGGCCAGGCCGAGGCCGACCGCTATCCGGCGGTGTCGCTGACCGGCTCGGTCGGCACCTCCGCGATACGCGCCGGCGATCTCGCCAAATATTCGAGCCTGAGCTGGTCGGTCGGGCCCTCGATCACCGTGCCGGTGTTCGACGCAGGCAAGCGCCTGGCCACCGTCAGGATTGCGGAGGCGCAACGCGATCAGGCGTTCGCCACGTTCCATTCGACCCTGCTCACCGCACTCGAGGACGTCGAGAACGCCCTGGTCTCGCTGTCGCGCGAACGCGTCCGTGCCACCAAGCTGTCGGAAGCGGCCAGGAACTACCGCGAAGCCGCACGGCTGTCGCGATCGCTGTTCGAGACCGGCAGCGCCAGCTTCATCGACGTGCTGGACGCCGAGCGTTCGCTCTATTCCGCCGAGGATTCGCTGATCCAGAGCAAGGTGTCGGCAGCCAAGTACTACATTGCGCTGGCAAAGGCGCTCGGCGGCGGCTGGTCCGATCCGGACGACGTGTCGAGGCCGATCATCGTCGACACCAACACGGGACCTCACTTGCGAGAGGCGCAGAAGTGACCGAGATCATCACCGCCAAACGCCTGAAGATCGGCGCGGCGATCGTTGCCGTCGTAACTGCCGGCGTGGTCGCAGCCACGCGCGTTCCGGGAACGTCGAGCAAGGCGCAGTCCTACATCACCGCGCCGGTCACCGTCAGCGATCTGCGCGAGGAGGTGCTCGCGAGCGGCACGCTGAAGCCGGCGCGCCTCACCGCTGTCGGCGCACAAGTGTCGGGACGGATCACCGCCCTCAACGTCCGCGTCGGCGACACCGTCAAGGCCGGCGACGTCATCGCCCAGATCGACCCCGTCACCAAGCAGAACGATCTGCGCAGCTCCGAGGCGTCGCTGAAGAACTACCGTGCGCAGAAGGTCGAGTAGGAGGCCGCGCTGGTTCTGGCCGAGGCGAACCTCGCGCGCCAGCAGGCGACGTTGGCGCAACGCGCCACCTCCCGCAGCGATTTCGACAGCGCGGATTCGACCGTGCGGCAGACCCGCGCCCAGATCGCCGCGCTCGAAGCCCTGATCGTAGGGGCTGAAGCCAGCGTCGAGACCGCGCGCGTCAACCTCGACTACACCCGCATCACCGCGCCGATCGACGGCACGGTGCTTGCCACCGTGGTGCAGGAAGGACAGACGGTCAACGCCGTCCAGTCCGCGCCCACCATCGTCGTGCTCGGCCAGCTCGGGACGATGACCGTACGCGCGGAGATTTCCGAGGCCGACATCGTCAAGGTCAAGCCGGGGCAATCGCTCTACTTCACCATCCTCGGCGACCAGGACCATCGCTACGAGGCCAAGCTGGAGCAGATCGAGCCGGCGCCCGAATCGATCAAGAGCGACGCCAGCTTCTCCTCGACCACCACGTCGGGATCGAGCACGAGTTCGAGTTCATCGAGTTCCACCAGCACCGCCATCTACTACATCGGCGTTTTCAACGTCCCCAACACCGAGCTCTCGCTGCGGACCTACATGACCGCCGAGGTGCACATCATCACCGGCGAGGCCAAGCGCGTGAAGGTCATCCCCGCGCTCGCGCTGATCCGGAAATCCGACGGCCGCAGTACCGTCCGCACCCTCAATACGAGGGGTGACGTCAGCGAGCGCGAGGTCAAGACCGGACTCAACGATCGCACGACAGTCGAGATCACGTCCGGCCTCGACGAAGGCGAGCGGGTCGTCACCGGAGAGGCCAACGAGCAGACCGCATCGCGCAGCGTGTTGGGCGGCCCGCCCGGAGGTCTCTGACATGGCCGATCCGATCATCGCAATCGAGAACGTTCGGCGGGAGTTCGCGACCGGCGACGTCAGCGTGGTCGCGCTCGACGATATCTCGCTGAGCATCCGGCCCGGCGAGCTGGTGGCGATCGTCGGCTCGTCCGGATCGGGCAAATCGACGCTGCTCAATATCCTCGGCTGCCTCGACCGCCCCAGCTCCGGCACCTACCGCGTCGCCGGCCAGAACGCCTCCGAGCTCGACGCCGATGCGCTGGCGGCGCTGCGCCGCGAGCATTTCGGCTTCATCTTCCAGCGCTATCATCTGCTCGGCGACCTCTCTGCCGGCGAGAATGTCGAGATCCCCGCGATCTATGCCGGAATGAAGGTCCGCGACCGCCGTGCGCGAGCCGAGCAACTCCTCGCAAGACTCGGCGTCAACGACCGGCGAGGCCATCGCCCGAACCAGCTCTCGGGCGGACAGCAGCAGCGCGTCTCGATCGCTCGGGCGCTGATCAACGATGCCGAGGTCATCCTGGCGGACGAGCCCACCGGCGCGCTCGACCGGCGCAGCGGCGAGGAGGTCCTGAAGATCCTGGAGGAGCTGCACCGCGAGGGGAGGACGATCATCATCGTCACCCACGATGCCGATGTTGCCGCACGGGCCGAGCGCGTCATCGAGCTGCGGGACGGCAAGATCGTCTCCGATCGCCGCACCGGAACAACGGACACCCCGGAGCGGCCCGTCACGGTAGCGCGGACGCCGTGGGGCAACGGCCCGGGCTGGCCCGCCGCGTTGCGGCGCCTGCGCGAGGCCTCGCGGATGGCGCTGGTTGCGATGACCGCGCACCGGCTCCGCGCCTTCCTCACCATGCTCGGCATCATCATCGGCATCGCCGCGGTGTCGTCCGTGGTCGCGCTCGGCAACGCATCACAGCGCAAGGTGCTGTCCGACATTTCGAACCTCGGCACCAACACGGTCGAGGTGTTTCCAGGCAAGGATTTCGGCGACGCGCGGGCGAGCAAGATCAAGACGCTGGTGCTGGACGACGCCCGCGCGCTCGACCGGCAGGCCTTCATTGCGGGGGTCACGCCGACGGTTTCGACCAGCACCACGGTGCGGTATCGCGGCAACGAGTCCAACGTGCTGGTGAACGGCGTCGGCGAGAGCTATTTCAAGGTCAAAGGTGCCAAGCTCGCGAAGGGCCGTTTGTTCGACACCGAGGCGACCCGCAACATCGAGCGGCAGGCCGTCATCGACGACAATACCCGCAAGACGTTCTTCGCCGACGACCAGACCGCAGGCGTCGGCCGCGTGATCTGGCTCGGCAAGGTGCCGTGCCGCATCGTCGGCGTGATCGCCCAGCAGCAGGGCGGGTTCGGCTCGAACCAGAACCTGTCGGTCTACCTGCCCTACACCACCGTGCAGGCCCAGTTCACGGGCGATCGTTCGCTGCGCAGCATTCTGCTGCGGATCAGCGACGATATCTCGACCAATCTGGCGCAGGACGCGGTGACGACGCTGCTGACGCAGCGGCACAACACCAGGGATTTCGTCATCCTCAACACCGACGACATCCGCCGCACCATCACTAGCACGACGCAGACGCTGGCGTTCCTGGTGGCGGCGATCGCGGTGATCTCGCTGGTCGTGGGCGGCATTGGCGTCATGAACATCATGCTGGTCTCCGTCTCGGAGCGGATCGGCGAGATCGGCGTGCGCATGGCGGTCGGCGCCAGGCGCAGCGACATCCTCCAGCAATTCCTGGTGGAGGCGACCCTGATTTCATCCATCGGCGGCATCGCCGGCATCGTCGTCGCGGTGCTGCTCGGGCTCGCCGTCAACGTTGCCGTGCCGGGCTTCCAGGTCAGCTATTCGACGTTCTCGATCGGCGCAGCGTTCCTGACCTCGACCGGGATCGGGGTCGCCTTCGGCTTCTTCCCCGCCCGCCGCGCCGCGTTCCTCGACCCCGTGGTGGCGCTGAGCCGCGACTGACCCTAGGATTGCCCATGACCGCAGTGCTTCGGACGGGAGATCCGTCTGCAAATCGACCAACGACCGGCGCCCCCGATGCGATTTCAATCATGACCAGCGGCAGCCCGAGCATCCTGATCGTTGAGGACGACAAGCCGACCCGCGAACTCATCTCGCGTTATCTGCGCGATCACGACTTCTCGGTCGACGCGGTCGCGAACGGCAAGGAGATGGACCGCCATCTCTCCCACGACCGGGTCGACCTGATCGTGCTCGACCTGATGCTGCCCGGCGAGGACGGCCTGAGCCTCTGCCGCCGCCTGCGGATGGACTCCACGACGCCGGTCATCATCCTCACCGCGAGGGGCGAGGATCTCGACCGGATCCTCGGCCTCGAAATGGGCGCCGACGACTATCTGGCAAAGCCGTTCAACCCGCGCGAGCTTCTCGCCAGGATCAACGCGGTGCTGCGCCGGCGATCAAGCGGCCTCGCCGCCGGCTCCGCCCCTGCCCGTCTCAAGTTCCAGGGCTGGACCATCGATCTCCGCTTGCGCGAGTTGCGCGACCCGCAAGGCGCGCAGGTGCCGCTGACCAGTGCCGAGTTCGATCTGCTGCAGGCCTTCTGCGAGCGGGCAGGACGCGTTCTCACCCGCGACAATTTGCTGAGCATGACGCGCGGCCGTTCCGGCGGAAGCTTCGGCCGCAGCATCGACGTGCTGGTCAGCCGGCTGCGCCGCAAGCTCGACCGCACAGAAGGCTCATCCATGATCAAGACCGTCCGCATCGGCGGCTACGTCTTCACGCCGCTGGTGGAGGAAGCATGAGCCGCGCCGCCGATATCGTCGCGCTGTTCAGCTTCAGGCGGATCAGCGGCCAGATCGCCGCCTTGATCCTGGGATCGCTGATCCTGATCCACGTCCTGATTGCCGGGTATTTTCTCCTCAACCAGCCGAAACTGCTGGCGGACACGCCGCTGGAGCAGATCGAGCTGATCGTGCGGATGATCGCCAACACGCCGAAAGCCGAGCGCGCGCTCGTCCTCGACAGCGTCAGCCGAACCTTTCCAGCGCTCAAGCTCCAATTGCGAGACGGCGGCTCGGCCTCCACCACGCCGCAGTCGATGCGAACGTCACTGACCATTCCTTCCGCACTCGGGGTCAAGGCCGAGCTCGTTCGCGGCAGCGGCGCGGACGACGAGCGCGTCTGGTTCCACCTTCCGGGCGACGACGTGCTCGAAGCCGCGATCGGATCGCCCAAGATGCCGGCCTTCGTCAGCGGTCTCTGGACCTCGACGCTGCTGTTCCTCGTGGCGAGCCTGACGCTGCTCGGCGTCTGGGCCGGTCGCGCACTCTCCTCGCCCCTGTCGGCCTTCGCGCGCGCGGCGGAGGATTTCAGCCTGAGCCCGTCCTCCGCGCCGCTGCCCGAAAACGGACCGGAGGAGATCAGGTCCGCGGCGAGAGCGCTCAACCGGATGCGCGATCGCATCGCCACGCTGATGAACGACAGAACCCGCATGCTGGCGGCCATCAGCCATGATCTACGCACGCCGATCACGCGTCTGCGGCTGCGTTCGGAATATATCGAGGATCCGGCACAACGCACGCAGACCGTGCGCGACCTCGACCAGATGCAGTCGATGCTGGAATCGGTGCTGTCGCTCCTGCGCAGCGAGAGCCCGGTCAAGCCGACGCTGGTGGACGTCGCGGCGCTGCTTCAAATGGTTTGCGAGCAGTTTTCGGATTCCGGATTTGCCGTGACCTATTCCGGCCCGAACAGGGCCGCCTTCGTCCTGCGGCCCGACGAAATCACCCGCGCGGTCACCAACCTCGTCGAGAATGCAACGCGCTTCGGAACCCAAATCGACGTCGCGCTGACGACGGTCGAGGACCGGCTCGTCATCGACGTCTCCGACGACGGGCCCGGCATTCCCGACGAGAACAAGGCGGCGATGCTGGAGCCCTTTGTGCGCGGAGAGGAAGCCCGCACCATGGACGAGGCGGCCGGATTCGGTCTCGGCCTCTCGATCGCGCAGGCGATCGTGACGGCGCATGACGGAACGCTCGAACTGCTCGACAACGCGCCGAAGGGCCTGCGCGTCCGCCTGCGGCTTTCGCGGGCTGCCCGCGACGATGCGGAAGCGCCGCGGACATAAAGCTGCGGCATTTGTCGGGCTTGTCGGTCATCCCGCCTCTGCTTCCCCCTGGAGTTCCCATGTCTTCTGCCGACCGGCCGGCGACGCGCCTTGCGACACGGCTTGCCTTCCTCGTCGCGGGCTTCGGCATCGCGTGCTGGGCGCCGCTGGTGCCGTTCGCGAAGACGCGGCTGGGCGTCGATGACGGCGTGCTCGGGCTGCTGCTGCTCAGCCTCGGCATCGGCTCCGTCGTCGCGATGCTGCTCACGGGAATCGTGAGCGCGCGCTACGGCAGCAGGCCGATCATCCTGGCGGGCGGGTTCGGCCTGGCGCTGGTGCTGCCTTTGCTCGCGGTCGCGAGCTCGCCCGCGACGCTGGCGCTGGCCCTGTTCGCATTCGGCGCCGCGCTCGGCTCGATCGACGTCGCCATGAACATCCACGCCGTGGAGGTGGAGCGCGCCGCAGCTCGCCCGCTGATGTCCGGCTTCCACGCGCTGTTCAGCATCGGGGGCTTCGCCGGATCCGCGCTGATGACGGCGCTGCTGTCGCTGCAATTCGGCACGCTCGCCTGCACGCTGATCTGCTCGGCCCTGATGCTGATCGCGATGGTCGTGACCTGGCCGCGCCTGCTGCGCAACGCGCAGGCGCAGGATGGCCCGCTGTTCGTGCTGCCGCACGGATCGGTACTGCTGCTCGCGCTGCTCGGCGCCATCACCTTCCTGGTCGAGGGCGCGATGCTCGATTGGGGCGCGCTGCTCGTGATCGGCGCGGGCCTCGTCACCGAGGCGCAGGGCGGAGCCGGCTACATCGTGTTCTCGATCGCGATGACGATGGGCCGGCTCGGCGGCGACGCCGTCGTTGCGCGCATCGGGGACCGCGCGACATTGCTGTGGGGCAGCCTGATCGCGATCGCAGGCTTTGTGGTCCTGCTGACCGCGCCGGTTGCGGCGGTCGCGATCACCGGATTCCTGCTGATCGGGTTCGGCGCGTCGAACCTCGTACCGGTACTCTTCCGCCGGGCGGCCCGGCAAACGGTGATGCCGACCGGCCTTGCGGTCGCCGCGATCACGACCGCGGGCTATGCAGGAATCCTGATCGGCCCTGCGGGCGTCGGCTTCGTCGCGCATTTGGGCGGATTGCCGATGGCGTTCTGGCTGCTGGCTGCGCTGATGGGTCTCGTCACGCTGACGGCGCGTGTCGTCACGGCGGATTCGCGCCAGACCGCCGCGAGCTAACCCCTTCCATCTCAAGCATGATTCACGGGGCCGCCGCCGACCCAAGCCATCCACGCAGGTCTGTCAGCCATGCGGCTTTCGGCCGGTTTACTGGACGCCTCGTTCTGCTAGACCACAATAAAATACCTTTTGACTCCCTCGCGGGGGCAATGGCACGTGCCAGCTGATAGTAACCAAGACTCGGTCGTTTCATTCGGGCCATTTCGGCTGTTTCCAAAATCCCGACTCCTGGAGAAGGAGGGAGAGCCGCTTCACGTCGGCGGCCGTGCGCTCGATATCCTGATCCTGCTGGCCGAGCGTCCCGGCGAAGTCATCGACAAGAGAGAGCTGGTCAAGCGCATCTGGGCCGATGTGAATGTCGACGAGGGTAGCCTGCGCTTCCATGTCGCAGCGCTGCGCAAGGTGCTCGGCGACACCGGCAAGTCGGCCCGCTATGTCCTCAACGTGCCGGGGCGCGGCTATTGCTTTGTCGCGCCGTCCACTCAAGCGGCGCCGCAGGTCGCCGCGCCTGTCGCCGCCGACATCAGTCCGCCCCGCTCGTTGCCCGCTCCGCTCGCGAAGATGATCGGCCGCGAGGAGATCGTCGAGAAGATCTCGAACGGCCTGACGCTGCATCGCTTCATGACCCTGGTCGGCCCGGGCGGCATCGGCAAGACCGTCGTTGCCGTCACGGTCGGGCATCGACGCGCGGCGGATTTCGGCGGGCGCGTCTTCTTCGTCGATTTCGGTCCGCTGCGCGACGCCGGCCATGTCACGACCACCATCGCCTCCGTGCTCGGGCTGACGGTCAGCTCGGAAGATCCGACGCCGGCGATCCTGACATTCCTGAAGAGCGGACCGACCCTGCTGATCGTCGACGGTTGCGAGCATGTGCTGGACACGCTGGCGCCGATCGTCGAGCACATCGTTCGCGAGGCGCCGCAGCTTCGCGTTCTCGCAACCAGCCGCGAGTCGTTCCGAAGCGAGGGCGAGCGGATCTTCCGGCTGTTTCCGCTGGATTGTCCCCCCGAGCGCGAGAATCTCGACGTCGCCGAGGTTCTGGCCTATCTCGCCGCCCAGCTCTTCGTCGAGCGCATCGCGCAGAGCTCCGGGCCGTTCCAGCTCAGCGCCGAAGAGGCGCCGCTCGTGGCGAACATCTGCCGGCGCCTCGACGGCATTGCCCTGGCGATCGAGCTCGCGGCGGGCCGTGTCGATGCGTATGGCATCGCCGGCACGGCCTCCCTGCTCGACAGCCGCTTTTCGCTGCAATGGCGCGGGCGGCGCACGGCGGTCCCGCGGCACCAGACGCTCGCGGCCGCCCTCGACTGGAGCTATGACCTGCTGCCGCCGGCGGAAAGCGCCATCTTGCGACGATTGTCGGTGTTCGCCGGGCCGTTCGCGCCGGAGGCCGCCGCCGCGGTCGCGTCCGGCGACGGCCTCGGCACTTCGGAGACACTGGAGGCGATTGACAGCCTGGTCGCCAAATCGCTGATCTCGCCATCCGGCTCGCGAGCGCTGCGTTATCGCCTGCTCGACACCACGCGCACCTACGCACTCGGCAAGCTGCGCGAGCTCGGTGAAGTCGGGCAGTTCGCGCGGCGCCATGCCGAGCATTTTCGCGATGTCTTCGAGCACGCGGGCGCCGATACCGCGACGCCGCTGCCGGAATGGCAGAGCGCCCATGGTGGGGAGGTGGACAATCTGCGCGCCGCGCTGGACTGGGCCTTCGGGCCCGACGGCGATGCCAAGCTCGGCATCGCGCTGACGGCGACCGCGGTGCCCCTGTGGGTGCGCCTTTCGCTGTTCGCCGAATGCCGCGAGCGCTGCAGGACGGCATTGGCGGCGCTGGGCGAGGACCGCGGCAACGACCGCGTCCGCATGCAGCTGCTGTCCGCGCTCGGCTGGTCGCTGATGTATGGCGAGGGCCGCGCGCGCGAGGCGCGCCCGATCCTCGAGACGACGCTCGAAATCGCCGAGCGCCTCGACGACAAGGATTTCCGGCTGCGCGCGCTCTGGGGCTTGTGCATCGACCAGTTCAACAACGGGCAGTTCGGCAAGGCCCGTGCGCTCGCCGACCGTTTTGCGAACGCGGCTGCAAACTCGCCCGACACCACCGATCTCATGCTGGGCGACCGCCTGATGGCCGTCGCGCTGCATTATCTCGGCGACCAGAACGAGGCGCGCCAGCGGATCGACCGGGTCAACGCCTCGCTGCATGTGCTGGTAGCCAAGCCGAAAATCTTTCCGCTCGATCTCAGGATATCGACGCAATATTTTCGCGCCCGCATCCTGTGGCTGCAGGGCTTCGCCGATCAGGCCCAGGCGCTCGCGGCTGAGAACATCTGGGAAGGCCGGGCCAACGGCCATGCGCTGACCTTCTGCAGCGTGCTGGGCCAGGCGGCCTGCCCGATCGCGTTCTGGTCCGGCGATTTCGATGCCGCGGAGCGCCACGGCGCCGAACTGCTCGAGCACACCGAACGCCACGCCATCCGGCTGTGGAGCCTGTGGGCCCGGGCCTTCAACGCCGCGGTCACGGCCAGGCGCGGCGACATCGCGACCGGCCTGCCGCTATTGCGCGAAGAGCTCAATCGCGCCGGCGATGCGCGCTTCCTGCCGCGCTTTCTTCCGCTGCTCGGCGAGCTCGCCGCATGTTGCCTGGAGGCCGGCGAGGTCAACCGTGGCCTCGAGATGATCGAGGACGCCCTCGCCCGTTGCAACGACCGGCAGGAGCTTTGGTATCTGCCGGAGCTGATCCGCATCAAGGCCGAGCTGATGCTCGCAAGCGCGCGGCACTCGGGAGAGGCCGAGGCGCGCTTTCGCGAAGCGATCGACATTGCCGTCCGGCAGGGCGCGCGCTTCTGGCAGCTGCGCGCTGCAACCAGTCTCGCGCGGCTCTTGATGGACGCAGGCCGCGGCCCGGAGGCTCATGCGGCTCTCGGTAAGGCCTCTGACGGGTTTAGCGAGGGCAAGGAGATCGCCGACCTGCGCGCGGCCCGCGCGTTGATGAGGCAACTCAGGAACTGACGCCGCTTACCTCTCCCGCTTGCGGGAGAGGGAGTGCACTTCCGGCGCGTCAGCGATCAAGTCTTCGTCGTTTGCGTTTCACTCTCCCACCGCGGCCGCGCGGCGGGGCAGCTTCCAGCCGGGCCTAATGAAGTGGCAGGTGTAGCCGTCCGGATAACGTTCGAGATAGTCCTGATGCTCCGGCTCGGCCTCCCAGAAGTCGCGAGCGGGCGCGAGCTCGGTCACTACCTTTCCCGGCCAGAGGCGTGAGGCCTCGACGTCGGCGATGGTGTCTTCGGCGATCTTCTTCTGCTCATCGCTCGTGTAGAAGATCGCCGAGCGGTAGCTGGTGCCGAGATCATTGCCCTGGCGATTGAGCGTGGTGGGATCGTGGATCTGGAAGAAGAATTCCAGCATGGTCCGGAAACTGGTTCTTGCGGGATCGAACATGATCTCGATCGCCTCGGCGTGGCCTTCGTGGTTGCGATAGGTTGCGTTCTTCACCTGTCCGCCGGTGTAGCCGACGCGGGTGGAGACCACGCCCGGCTGCTTGCGGATGAGGTCCTGCATGCCCCAGAAGCACCCTCCGGCCAAAACTGCGCGTTCCGTCGTCATATCTCCGCTCCCGATTGATTGCTCGGTCCGTTCCATATCCGTAACATAGGCTCTCGGCCGCCCGGCCGAAAGCCATGCTGTTCATGCGTGCCCAGGCGCGTCCCGGAGCCGGTGGGACCGCGATGCTCGCCTTAAGCCAGCTTGGCGTCGAGCGTGATCGCTGCGTTGAGCACTTTCGACACCGGGCAGTTTTTCTCGGCCTCGCCGGCGATCCTGGCAAAGCCGGCATCGTCGAGGTTCGGCACCTTCGCGCGCAGCGTCAGCGCGGATTTGCTGATCTTGAAGCCTTTGCCTTCAGGCTCGAGGGTCACGGCCGCTTCTGTCGAGAGCTCGTCCGGCGTGAATCCCGCCATTTGCAGGCCGAAAGCCAGCGCCATCGTAAAGCAACCCGCATGGGCTGCCGCGATCAACTCCTCGGGGTTGGTCCCCTTCTCATTCTCGAAACGCGTCTTGAACGAATAGGGCGTCTGAGTGAGCACGCCGGATTCGCTGGTCAGATGGCCGGTTCCATCGCGACCGGTGCCTTTCCAGACGGCCGTTGCTTTGCGGATCATGTCGGTTCTCCCTGTAAGATTTCAGTATTCGCCTCCCTACCGGAGCAAGGCGACATTGGCGTGGCGGGCGAGGAACGCTGCGCCTTCAGCTCGGCAGCGGTTGGCCGGCCTGCTCGCGCACAACGTAGTCGGCGTACCATTCCGCCCAGCTCTCATCATGTCCACCGGTCCGCCGCTCATGTTCGCCATGCGCTGCCGCCGCCCTGCGGAGTGCAGCCGCCAATTCCGTCTGCGAAGCGAATGTCGTAGCCCTGCCTGCGACGCGTCCCGGCAGTCGCGTTGTCACCTCCTGGAACAGCCAACCGTTGCCATCGGGATCGCTGAACGAGGCAAACGAGCTGTAGCTGCCGCGGTTGGGGTCGGCGCCACTGAGCCGAACACTGCCGAACAGGTACGGCTCGTCCGGCCCGGCGTGAACATCGCCGGCACCGTGGAATGGCGCGCTGACCTCGACACCGCGGTCGAGCAGATCCCGTCGTGCCGCCTCCAGATCGGAGACGATCAGGTAGAGCCCTCGCACCGAGCCGGGTGCGGCGGCCGTCACATTGGTTCCGAAGATCACCGAGCAGGCCGAGCCAGGCGGGGTGAACTGGATCACACGCCAATCGTTTCCAGAAGTGAAGTCGGCGTCCAGCCGCCAGCCAAGGCGCGCGTAGAACGCCTTGGCGCGATCGACATTGGACACGGGGATCACAACGACTTCGAGCTTCCAGTCGGCGCTGGGCGATGTCGAGAGTTCGGGATGGATTCCGAGAGTGGTCATGTCGAGCTCCCCGTCAGCGTGTTCTTCATGCGATGGTGGAACTCCCGCAGCACGAGCTCCCAATCACGACACTGCTCGTCGAGATTGCCAACGAATTGAGATCGAACGACACCGTCGTTCGCTGGAGGGCCGATTCCGGACCCCGCTGGAAGTGCGATTCAACTCGAAGGCTATTGTGGATGCATCGCGCGCATCTGGCGCGTTAGACGTTGCAAGATTCTGTTATGATCGGCGTCGACCCGGCCGGCCCGCTCGCCCCGCCCGTCGCGAGGGACCAGGAGGGCCTTGCGGGGCGCGCCGTCAGATCGGCGCATCAAATCTGCCGAGCGGCCTGAATTGAGAGCATCTTCAACAAGATACCACCGCGCTCCCGGCTCGCAAGTCCTAACACATTCTAACACGCCAAGCCGCATGGGCGCCGCCATGGTGGAGACATTGCTCGGTGGACATGGCGGGACATGGCGCTTCTAGACGATGTGATCGATGCCAGCGGCGGAATGGCACGCTGGAACAGCTTGAGCCGTTTCACGCTCCACCTTTCCATCGGCGGAACGTTGTTCGCCGACGCCGGACATGCCCGGGAATTCAAGGACGTGACGGCGGAAGGCTCGACCCGGACACAATCGCTCCGCTTCACCGGCATCACCGGGGGCGAACGCTCCGGCTCTTTTCAACCCGACGCGATCACCATCGAGAACCTGGATGGTGAGGTCCTGCAGTCCTGGAGCAACCCCGGCCTTGCGTTCGCCGAGGTCGGCCCGCCCGCGCTTGCGGATGAACTCTATCTCGTCTTCTTCTGCGGTGTCGCGATCTGGAGTTATCTGACGACGCCGTTCCTGCTTGCGCGCCCCGATGTCGTGATCGAGGAGCTGTCGCCCTGGCAGGAAAGCGCCGAAACCTGGCGCCGGCTGCGCGCGCAATTCCCGGCGCACCTGGCCATGCTGGCGTCCGAGCAGATCCTTTATTTCGACGAGAGCGCCCTGCAGCGGCGCATGGATCACGATCTGTTCGGGATGAAGATCGCACATTCCTCCTGGGCCCATGACGGCTTCGGCGGCATCGTGGTCCCGACGCTTCGACGCATTCAGACCCTGCGGCCGGACGGAACCGTGATCGCCAAGCCCGTGCTCATGGACGTCGAAATCTTCGATGCCGTGTTCGAATGACGGGTTGGATGGATCTGCGAGCACAGGCGTCACTGCGGCGGGCTGTCGCACCCGGACGCACAAGATCTAACAGAACCTCATCACCCCTAACGGGAGTCCTGGCTGGTTCACCTCTATCCTTCGAGCATGGAAAGCATTGGTTGCACGCTGCCGGGGGTCGCAAGTAATTGCAACGCAGGAAAGGACGAGCGATGTCGAACAATCTGCAGGCGGCACATGCTGACGGCCCGGCCGGCCCACGGATGGAATCGCCGCGCGTCAGGGTCAATGCCTTGCCGAAATGGCGGCTGCGGCGCGTCGAGCACTACATCGCCGAACATTTCGGCCGCTGCATCAGTCTGTCCGAGCTCGCCAATGTCGCGGGCCTGTCCAGGATGCATTTTGCGGCACAATTTCGCACCGCGACCGGCTACCGTCCCCGCGAATATCTGCTGCATCGCCGGACCGAGCATGCGCAGACATTGCTCGCCACCACCGAGCGGCCATTGGCGGAGATCGCACTCGCCGTCGGCTTTAGCACGCAGGCGCATTTTTCGACCGTCTTCAAGCGCATCAGCGGCGAGTCTCCGGCGCGCTGGCGTCTCGCCAACAAGGGCAAACGGATCGCGGTCGAAGCGCGCCGTCCTTCCCCGGAGAGCAACTGGGTCGCTGGTGCTCCCTACGCCGGATCGAACGCGCGGATCGGCGGCAGATTGCCGGTGAACTTCTCCACTTCGACCGTCGTCAGCTGACCGGTGCAGCCCTGCGCCAGGGATGAGGTGCCGACGTCGCGGGTGAGCACGTTGGGATTGCCGTGAACGCAGAGTGGCGCCTCGTCTTCGGGATCCATCGGATCGTACCAGGCGCCGGTCGGAAGCTGCACGACGCCGGCCGCGATGCCGTCGGTGACGTGGACCGCGGCAAGGCAGGCGCCGCGCGCGTTGAACAGGCGGATGATGTCGCCGTCCTTGATGCCGCGCGCGTCCGCATCGACCGGGTTCATGCGCGCGACCTCACGGCCGCGATGCTTCGAGCTAAGCGAATGGCCGCCGAAATCGAGCTGGCTGTGCAGGCGCGTCGCCGGCTGGTTGGCGACGAGGAAGCACGGCGCGCCGGGCTTCGGCATGTCGGTCTTCTCCAGCCAGACCGGATGTCCCGGACAATCCGCATCGCCGTGGCCCGCGATCTTGGCCGAGAAGACCTCGATGCGGCCGCTCGGCGTCGGCAGCGCGTGATTGACGGGATCTTCGCGGAAGCGGCGCAGCCGGCCGCCGTCGTCGGGCTGCTGCGGCACGATGAGGCTGCCGCGCGCCCAGAATTCGTCGAAGCTCGGCGCTTCCAGCCCGCGCTTGGCGAGCGAGGCGCGGGTCGGCTCGTAGAGATGCTTCAGCCATTGCCGCGACGTACGCCCCTCGGTGAAGGGCTCGTGCGCCCCCAGGCGCTCGGCGAGATCGGCGAAGATATCGTAATCGTCGCGCGCCAGCCCGAACGGCTCGGCGATCCGGTGCATGGCGACCATGAGGGGATCATTGGTGGAATAGCCGATGTCCTCGCGCTCCAGCGTCATCGTCGCGGGCAGCACGATGTCGGCGTGCCGCGCCGTGGCGGTCCAGGCCAGCTCATGCACGACGAACGTATCGAGCTGCGCAAACGCCTTGCGCAGGCGGTTGATGTCCTGGTGGTGATGGAAGGGGTTGCCGCCAGCCCAATAGACGAGGCGGATATCCGGATAGGTGCGGGTCTCGCCATTGTAGCGATAGGTGGTGCCGGGATTGAGCAGCATGTCGGCGATGCGCGCCACTGGAATGAAATCGGCAACGCCGTTGCGGCCCTGCCCGAGCGTCGGTCCCGGCACGTCGTTGACGCGGCGGCCGTAATAGCCGATCGCGCCGAGCGAATAGGCGTAGCCGCCGCCGGCAAGGCCGATCTGGCCGAGCGCTGCCGCCAGCACCATGCCCATCCACACCGGCTGCTCGCCATGCTCGGCGCGCTGCAGCGAATGCGAGACGGTGATCAGCGCGCGCTTACCGGCAGCGCGGCGGGCCAGCTTGCGGATGGTATCCGCATCGACGCCGCAAATCGCGGCGGCCCAGTCGGCGTGCTTGGGCTGGCCATCGGTTTCGCCGGTGAGATAGCGCAGGAAGACCGGCCAGCCTTCGGTGTAGCGATCGAGGAAGGCCTGGTCGTGCAGACCTTCGCTGACCAGCGTGTGGACGATGCCGAGCATCAGGGCAGTGTCGGTGCCGGGTACGCAGGTCATCCATTCGGCGCCGGCTTCAACGGGAAGATCCTCGCGCAGCGGGCTGATCAGGACAAACTCGCAGCCGCGCTTGCGCGCCGCCGCCATGGCGCCGCGCTCGACATGCTTGCTGATGGAGCCGCCGGCCACCATGGAGTTCTTCAGCGCCATGCCGCCGAAGGCCAGCACGATCTCAGTCTCGGCCGCGATCTGCTCCCAGGTGACGTTGCGCTTGGTGATGTCCTCATAGCCCGCCAGAATCTGCGGCAGCAGCACAGAGGACGCCCCCGAAGAGTAAGAGTTGACCGATCGCACGTAGCCGCCCATCGCGATGTTGAGGAAGCGATGCACCTGGCTCTGGGCGTGATGGAAGCGGCCGGCGCTCGACCAGCCATAGGAGCCGCCGAACACCGCGCCGGGACCGCGCGTATCGCGGATGCGGCCGAGCTCGTCGCCGAGCAGGTCGAGAGCCTTCTCCCAGCTCACCGGGACGAACTCGTCGCGACCGCGGCGATCGTCGGGGCCCGGCCCGCGCTCGAGCCAGCCGCGCCGGATGGCCGGCTGGGCGATGCGCGCCTGGTGGCGGAGCGCACCGGGAAAATTGTCGATGATACCGTTCGGATCGGGGTCCCCCGCATAGGCCCTGACCTCGAGACCATCAGCGCCCTGACGCGCAGAAAACACGCCCCAATGCGAGGTGTGCGGCCGGAAGCCGTCGGACAGGTCAAGACCGGGGTCGGGGAAGCCAATCGTATCGTCCATCGCGTATTCCTCGTTCCGGCACGTGGCGCCAGTATACCGATCCCGCCCGGGATGTCGCCGAGATCAGCGCTGACGGAAACGCCGGGCTGTCGTGCGCGAACATGGGATGGTGACCATCGCCGGATCAGGCGGCGCCGATTCGCGGACAGTGCGCCGGAAATGTGCGATATCTCGCTCCTCTCACAGCGACAACGGACACCTCATGATCAAACGCGATTTGCCGGACGTAGCGGAGATTCACGCAGTGGTCGAGCACAATGGTG
This sequence comes from Bradyrhizobium sp. WYCCWR 12699, assembly GCF_032144035.1. Lineage (NCBI taxonomy): Bacteria > Pseudomonadati > Pseudomonadota > Alphaproteobacteria > Hyphomicrobiales > Nitrobacteraceae > Bradyrhizobium > Bradyrhizobium sp. WYCCWR 12699. Next base: position 435,451 of record NZ_JAVTJN010000033.1, on the reverse strand, counting down.
GCTTTACATCGGAGGCATCGTCCCGGAGGACACCAGCCTCGACATGTCGGGACAGGCCAAGGACGTGCTCACCCAATTGACGCGGCTCTTAAAGGATCTCGGGTCCGATCCACACAGCGTCTTGCAGGTGACGATCTACATGACAGATCTGAAGGAGAAGGCAGAGTTCAACGCGGTCTGGAAGGCGGACTTCGCGGAAGTTGATCTGCCGGCTCGCGCCACAATCGGCGTGGCCGATCTCGGTCCGGGCGTCAAGCTCGAGATGACCGTGATCGCCGCCATGCCATAGCGGCGCGCACCAACGCCCGCCTCCGGGCCGCGCCGGCATCATCCACGAGCGCAGCAATCGACCAGCAACTGCCAGATCCGCTGTGCTTCACTCCTCTGGTGCCCCTCCGGCACCTTCTCGGAGTTGGACTGGCCAAATGCGGCGATGGCGTGCGCCTGGCGCGGCACGATCCATCGTTCCGAGATCGGGTCGTACCATTTTCCGATGTTCACCTCAGTCACGGCGATCAACTCACAGATTTGATCAACGGTTGGCGATGCGCCTGCCGCGGCTTCATTCGAGCCATTTGGCGACGCGCCACCTCAGTTTACCAATCATGAGCTGGCGCGTTCGTTCCGATTGCCTGCATCATCCTGGCCGGGCCGGATGAAGCGTGCGCGGATGCCGCTCGTGCAGCAGCCGGGCGAGCTCCTCACGCTCGGTCTCGCGTCCCTTCATGGCGGTCTCGAACAGCGCCTCCTGGATGTCGCGAGGCATGTCGCCCCACACGTCCATCGCCGCGCGCCCGAGCAAGCCCGCAAGATGATCACTGCCATTGTTCATTCGGCCCTCCTCGTCAGCACACGGAAATGGAACAGCTAGGGCCGGCTAGCGTTCCAGTGTCATCATTGTGAAAAGGAGGCGTCTTTTATGGGATTCTTCACGAAGGACATCAAAACGATGGAAGACCTGTTGCTGCACGGGCTGCAGGACATCTATTACGCGGAGCAGCAGATCCTGAAGGCGCTGCCCAAGATGATCGACAAGGCGACCAACAGGGATCTCGCCGCCGGGCTGAAAGCTCATCTGGACGAAACCAACAAGCAGGTCGAGCGGCTCAACAAGGTTTTCGCCAAGCTCGGCAAGGAGCCGAGCGGCACGCAGTGCCCGGCCATCGACGGCCTGATCGAGGAAGCCGACGCGACCGCCGGCGAGATCGAGGACAAGGCCGTGCTCGATGCGGCGATCGTCGCCAACGCGCAGGCCGTGGAGCACTACGAGATGTGTCGCTACGGCACACTGATCGCCTGGGCGGAAGAGCTCGGCCACGACGACATCGTGCGCTTCCTCACCACCAATCTGAACGAGGAGAAGGCGGCCAACACCAAGCTGAACACGGTGGCGCTCCGCAAGGGCGTCAACGCCAAGGCGTCCAACGCCGCCTGATCGAGATTCGCCGATTGCGAGATGGCGGCCCGGCTTGCCGGCGCCGCCACCTGCTTCTCAGATGAACGGTTTCCCGCCGGTGACGGCGAGCGTGGCTCCCGACGTGTAGCTCGAGAGCGGATCGGCCAGCATGACATAGGCGGTCGCGAGCTCGGCCGGCTGGCCTGCGCGCTGCATCGGGACCTGCTTGCCGAAATTCTTGACCCTTTCCTCCGACATGGTCGAAGGGATCAGCGGCGTCCAGATCGGACCCGGGGCCACGGCGTTGACCCGAATGCCCTTCTCGGCCAGCATCTGGGCAAGGCCGCCCGTGAAATTCTGGATGGCGCCCTTGGTCGTGGCGTAGGCCAGCAGCGTCGGGTTCGGCATGTCCGAGTTCACCGACGCCGTGTTGATGATCGCAGCGCCCGGCCGCATGTGCGGCACGGCGGCCTTGGTCAGATAGAACATGGCGTGGATGTTAGTTGCGAACGTCAGCTGCCACTCCTCGTCGCTGATATCCCCGATGTCCTTGAACGTGGCCTGATGCGCCGCATTGTTGACGAGGATATCGATGCCGCCGAACTCCTCCACGGTGCGGCGCACGATGGAGCGGCAGTGCTCGGGCTCAGAGATGTCGCCGGGAATCAGGACGACCTTGCGCCCTTCCCGCTCCACCAGCGCCTTGACCTCGGCCGCATCCTCGTCCTCGTTCAGATAGGAGATGACGATGTCGGCGCCTTCCCGGGCGTAGGCGATCGCCACGGCTCGACCGATGCCGCTGTCGCCGCCGGTGATGAGCGCCTTCTTCCCGGCCAGACGTCCCGAGCCTCGATAGCTCTCCTCGCCGTGATCGGGACGTGGCTTCATCGCACGCGTCGAACCGGGCATCGGCTGCTGCTGCGACGGATAAGGCGGTCTTGGATAGTCGGTCATGAAGCGGCTCCAGCAATGTGCTCCGCTAACAGGGGCCTGCCGGAAGCGTTCCTGTGACCGCACTGCTGCAGCGCGGAACCATTTGCGCCGCAGCATTCGAAAATGAGACTGCCCGTCAAGCCGGGCGAGGCCCTCACGCATGCACCGCGGGCGACTTCGGTTAGCTTCCTTTCAAAGCCGCGGGCCTTCGAGAGCCAGCCTTCGAAAGTCACGGGGCGCCGCACCGCCCGGTGCGGCAATAATCGACGACACAGGGAGGAGCACAATGTCGAAATGCAGCATAGGACTGCTCGCGCTGAGCAGCCTGTTTCTTTCAAGCGCGGCGATCGCCCAGGAGAAGATCAAGGTGGGCGTGACCGCGACCCTCGAAGGCACCTACACGGTGCTCGGCGAGGACGGCATGCGCGGCCACCAGACCGCGCTCAACGTGTTGGGCAAGAAGATCGGCGACAAGGAGCTCGAATTCATCGTCGCCTCGACCGACGCGACGCCGGACTCCGCCGTGCGCGCCGTGCGAAAATTGATCGAGCAGGACAAGGTGCAAATCCTGCTGTCGCCGCTCTCCGGCGACGAGGGCATTGCGGTGAAGAACTTCGCCAAGACCCATCCGGAGCTGACCTTCATCAACGCCGCATCGGGCGCGCAGGAAACGACCTATGTCGACCCTGCCCCGAACTTCTTCCGTTACAACATGGATGGCGCACAGTGGCAGGTGGGCCTCGGCAAATACGCCTATGACGAGAAGAAATATCGCAAGATCGCAACCGTCGGCGAGGACTATTCCTTCATCTACACCCAGGTGTTCGGCCTCGTGCTCGAGTTCTGCGGCGCCGGCGGACAGGTCACCAACCGGCAATGGGTGCCGCTCGGCACCAAGGATTTCGCTTCGGTGATCGCCGCTCTGCCCGACGATGTCGATGCGATCTATCTCGGCCTCGGCGGCGCGGACGCCGTCAACTTCCTCAACCAGTATCAGCAGGCCGGCGGCAAGGCGCATCTGATGGGCGGCTCCATCATGATCGACCAGACCATCCTGTCGTCCAAGGGCAACGCCAAAAACGCCCTGATCGGCACCATCGCGGCGAGCGGTCAGGCCGACACCTGGGAGGATCCGGGCTGGCAGAAATTCGTGAAGGCCTATCAGGACGCCTTCCCGCCCAACAAGCGCTTCCCAAGCCCGTCGCTGCTGGCCACCAATTATTACGGCTCGACGATGGCGCTGATTCTGGCCCTGCGTGAGGTCAACGGCGATCTCAGCAACAATCAGTCGAAGTTCAAGGCTGCGCTGGCGAAAATCGAGATCGACGCGCCGAACGGCAAGATCAAGCTCGATTCCAACCGCCAGGCGATCGGCACCAACTTCGTCACCGAAGTCGTGGATGACGGCAAGGGCGCGCTGTTCAGCAAGGTCGTGAAGGTGATCCCGAACGTGAACCAGACGCTGGGCTATGATCCCGCCGTGTTCTCCAAGATCGGGTTGCCGAGCCGCACCGTGCCGGAATGTAAGAAATACTGACGCATCGCGACTGCCACCACGCAAGTGGGGGGAGCGACTTGCTGACGCGGTCGCTCTCCGCTCTTGCAATCTCGGCGGCGTTGTTGAACGCTGGCCGAAAAGACAAGAACATTCGGGAGGGGAAGGCATGAGCCGTGCGCTCGCCGTCTTCCACGGCCGGTTCGGTCGGGCGACGGTTTATCAGTTGAACCGCCCTTTCAATATCCACGCCCATCGTGAAGGTCATCTGATCTTCCATGTCGGCGGCATGCCCGCATGCATCGACGTTTGCGAGGGGCACTACGATCTCGACGAGACGACCGTCGTCGCGGTCAATCCCTGGGAACCGCACAATTTCCTGCCCGCCGACATGGAGGGCGGCGCGATCTTCTTCGTGCTCTATGTCAATGCCGAATGGTTCGCGCCCGATGCCTCCGGCACCCACCGGCTGCGCTTCGGCCGCACCCAGTTCAAGCGCACGCCGGCCCTCGACAAGCATATCAGGCGGACCGCCGCGCTCGTTTGCGGCGCACCATCGCTCTCCAGCCTGGATTCCGAGCTGCGGCGGCTGATCGACATCTGTTACGACGAAAGCTGGCAGCAGGCCGAGATCGCGCGCGATCCACGCGCAAATGGATCCGTTACCGATTTCCGCGTGCGCAAATGCATCAAGATGATGTCGGAAAGCCCCGGCGCGGAGATCGAGCTCGACACCATCGCACGGGAATCCGGCCTGTCGCGGCCGCACTTCTACCGCTTGTTCCGCGTCCAGACCGGCGTGACGCCGAACCTCTATCTCAACACGCTGATCATGGAACAGGCGCTCGAAGCGCTGGTGGCAAGCGAGACGCCGATCGCCGATATCGGCTTCGATCTCGGCTTCTCCTCGCAGAGCGGCTTCACCCGTTTCTTCGCCGCCAATGTCGGGATGGCCCCGACCGACTACCGCCGCGCGGCCAAGATCTTGCGCGCCTGATATCCGCGCGAAAAGATACTCACGATCAAACGTTCCCCTCCGAGCCTCGCTAGGATGCCGGCAACGCGGTCCCGAAAGAGGATCGCGAGTCCAGGGAGGACGTGCGTCCATGGCGAGGTGTGCAGCCGCTGCGAGGCTGTCTGACCTGCATTCAGAGGACGGCGCGGAGCGCTACGGCCTGACTGCTGCCTCTCCCCGCTTGCGGGGAAAGGGTTGGGGTGAGGCGGAGCTTCCGCGCGGACGGCGGCAGTTCGACAGGTGGAGCGTCCCCCTCACCCGGATTGCGCTCGCGCGCAATCCGACCTCTCCGCGCAAGCGGGGCGAGGTCAAGACAGGGGGCTCGTCATGAGCCGCTTTGTCGAACGCCATCCCGCCTGGGCGCTGATCGTGATCATCGCGATTGCCGTCGCGCTCTGGCTGATCTTCGCGGTCTGGCCGCCGGGCCTCGAAGAGGCCGTCGGCCGCAAGCGCGTCTTCCTCAATGCCGTCTTCAACGGCATCACGCTCGGCGGACTCTACTTCCTCGTCGCCAGCGGCTTCACGCTGATCTTCGGCCTGATGCGCAACGTCAACCTGGCGCACGGCTCGCTGTATCTGTTCGGCGGCTATGTCGGCTATGCCATCAGCTCGGCGACCGGCTCGTGGATCCTCAGCTTCATCGCTGCCTTCATCCTCACCGCCGTGGTTGGCGTGCTGCTCCAGGTGATCGTGTTCCGCCGGATGGAGGGACAGGATCTCAGGCAGACCATGGTGACGATCGGCCTGTCGATCGTGTTCGCCGACCTCATGCTGTGGGCCTGCGGCGGTGACTTCTACCAGATCCAGACGCCGAACTGGCTGATCGGCCCCATCGAGTTGCCGCTGATCACGGCGGTCAAATCCTCGGGCGAGCCGGTGTATCTCAGATACCCCATGGTGCGGCTGGTGATCTTCGCGGCGTCCGTGATCATCGGTGTTGCGATGTGGCTCGCGCTCAATCGCACCCGCATCGGCATGATCATCCGCGCCGGCGTCGACGACCGCGATATCCTCGCCGCGACCGGTGTCCGGATCCAGCTCGTCTTCGTAGCCGTGTTCGCGTTCGGCGCGGGGCTGGCGGGCATCGCCGGCGTCGTCGGCGGCACCTTCCAGTCGCTGTCGCCCGGCGAGGACATCCGCTTCCTGCTTGCCTCCCTGGTGGTCGTGATCGTCGGCGGCATGGGCTCGATCCCGGGCGCCGCGCTCGGCGCGCTGATCATCGGCCTCGCCGAGCAGCTCGGCTCGGTCTACATCCCGACCTATGCCATCGTCGTGACCTTCCTGATCATGGTGCTGGTGCTGGCGATCCGGCCGCAAGGCCTGTTGGCGAGGCGCTGACATGTCGCTCACCCACGATGCCCGCATTGCCGGTCGCCCCGCCACGATGGCGCAACGCGCGGCGCGGACATGGCCGGAGTTCAGCAATCCCGCCGCCTGGATCGTCGCGCTCATTCTCGTCATCATGCCGCTGATCGCCAACGGCTTCTTCCTGATCGAGATCTTCGCCTCCACATTGATTCTCGGGACCATGGCGCTGAGCCTGATGTTCCTTGCCGGCTATGGCGGCATGGTCAGCCTGATGCAGCTCACCATCGCGGGCTTCTCGGCCTACATGGTCGCGGTGTTCGGCGTCAGCGGCAACGCCAATATCAGCCTGGGCTGGCCGTGGTGGCTCGCGGTCCCCATGGCGCTGGCGCTGGCGACCGCCTTCGGCACGCTCGGCGGCGCGCTCGCGGTACGCACCGAAGGCATCTACACCATCATGATCACGCTGGCGATCGGAGCTGCCTTCTACTATTTCACCAACCAGAACTGGGCGATCTTCAACGGCCACACCGGCATCAACAATGTGGCCACGCCGCACTTCTGGGGCGTGAACTGGCGCGCCGACATTCCCTTCTATTACATCGTGCTCGCGGTCGCCGCGCTCTGCTACTTCGCGGTCGAGTATCTCTCGCGCGCACCCTTCGGCCTTGCGCTGCAGGGCGTGCGCGACAATCCGCGCCGCATGGCGGCGCTCGGGTTCAACGTCAATGCGCACCGCGTCGCCGCCTATGCCTTCGCCTCTTTCGTGGCCGCCCTCGCCGGCGTGCTCCAGGTCTGGAACTATCGCCAGATCTCGCCGGGCTCGGTCAGCGTCGGGGCCTGCATCGACGTGCTGATCATCGCCGTCGTCGGCGGCATCACGCGCCCGATCGGTCCCTTCATCGGCGCGCTGATCTTCGTGCTGCTGCGCACATTCGCGCTCGACGTTCTGATCAAGCTCGGGCTCGACGGAAACCGGTTCCGGCTGCTGATCGGGCTCGGCTTCCTCGCCATCGTGTTCTGGTCCTCGGACGGCGTCATCGGCCTGTGGCAGCGCTGGCGCCAGAGCCAGCGGGGCGCTGCAGATCGACCGGGCGGAGGACGCGGCCATGGATAGCGTCGCGCAGCGCCTCTCGGCCGTCGGCGCCGGCGCCGCGCTGGAGCTGCGCGGCGTGACGCGGCTGTTCGGCGCACTGGCGGCGCTGACCGACATCACCATCACCGTGCGTCCCGGCGAGCGGCGCGCCGTGCTCGGCTCCAACGGTGCCGGCAAGACCACGCTGTTCAACTGCATCACAGGCGATTTCCCGCCCTCCTCCGGCACCATCCGTTTCTTCGGCGAGGACGTCACGCACTTCCCGCCCTACGAACGCATCCGCCGCGGGCTGCGCCGCACCTACCAGATCTCGGCGCTGTTCCCCGGCCTCACCGTGCAGGACAATGTCTATCTCGCCTGCCGTGGCGTCTCGCGCGGGCGCTTCTCGTTCCTGCGGCCGGGGCAGAACGACGCCTTGATGCATGCGGCCGACAACCTCGTGCAGGCCGTGCATCTGTCCGCCGTGAAGGACCAGCGCGTGGCCGAGCTCGCGCACGGCCAGCAGCGCCAGCTCGAGATTGCGCTGGCGCTCGCCGGTGCCCCGCGCTTCGTGCTGTTCGACGAGCCGGCCGCCGGCCTGTCGCCGACCGAACGGACTGAGCTGATCGAGATCCTGACCTCGCTGCCGGCGCATATCGGCTACATCATCATCGAGCACGACATGGACGTGGCGCTCCGCGTCGTCGAGAGCGTCACGATGATGCACAACGGCCGCATCTTCAAGGAGGGCCTGCCGGAAGAGATTCAGTCCGACCCCGAAGTGCAGGAGCTTTATCTCGGAGGCGGCCATGAATGAGCCCCGCCGCTCCGCCGCCGCGCTCGAGGTCCGCGGCCTCGACGTCTATTACGGCCATTCGCACGCGCTGCAAGGCGTCGACCTCACGCTAGAGAGCGGCGTGTTCTCCGTCGTCGGCCGCAACGGCATGGGCAAGACCACGCTGTGCAAGGCGATCATGGGGCTGGTGAGCGTGAGCGGCGGCTCGATCCGCGTTCGCGGCGAGGACGTCACGCGGCGGCCGTCGGCCCAGATCGCCCGGCTCGGTGTCGGCTATGTGCCGCAGGGCCGCCGGCTCTGGCGCTCGCTCAGCGTCGACGAGCATCTGCAGCTTGCCGGCGGGATGCGCTCGGGCCCCTGGACCGTCGAGCGCATCTACGACACCTTCCCGCGCCTTGCCGAACGCAAGGGTCACGGCGGCGGCCAGCTCTCCGGCGGCGAGCAGCAGATGCTGGCGATCTCGCGCGCGCTGCTCACCAATCCGCATCTGCTCATCATGGACGAGCCGACCGAGGGGCTCGCGCCCGTCATCGTCGCGCAGGTCGAGGAGATGCTGCTGCGGCTTGGCGAAGACGGCGACATGTCCGTGCTCGTGATCGAGCAGAACATCGGCGTCGCCACCGCGATCTCGCGCAACGTCGCGATCATGGTCAACGGCCGCATCAACCGCATCATCGAGTCCGCCCGGCTCGCCGCCGACCGCGAGCTGCAGCAGCGCCTGCTCGGCGTCGGGCTTCACGCCGAGCTCGAGCCGGACCTCGACGTCGCCGCGTCCGGCACCGAAGCCAAACCGGCGCCCGCTCCGCGCCGCGACCGGCCGATCCGCATCTACATCTCCAACCCGACGCTGCCGACGCGGTGGTCGCAGCCGGTGCCGATCGCCCGCATCGAGGCGGCGGCGCGCACGCTCTCGACCCAGGTCGCGCGGCTCGACGAGACCGCGCGGCGTAAGCGCGAGCCGGTGGCGGCGCAGACAGCCGGCCCGCCTGTCATACTGGTCGTCGGCACGCTCGACACCAAGGGCGTGGAGCTGCGCTTCCTCCGCGACATCATCGCCGAAAGCGGCCTGCGCACGCGCCTCGTCGACGTCTCGACCAGCGGCAGGCATTCCAGCTGCGATGTTTCCGCGCAGGAGATCGCCCTGAACCACGGCCGCGGCGGCTCCGCCGTGTTCGGCCCGGATCGCGGCGCTGCCGTGACGGCGATGGCCGATGCGTTCGCCAATTGGCTGCGGCGCCAAGGCAACGTCGCCGGCGTGATCTCGGCCGGCGGCTCGGGCGCGGCCTCGCTGGTTGCCCCGGGCATGCGCGCGCTCCCCATCGGCGTGCCCAAGCTGATCATCTCCTCCGTCGCGTCCGGCGACGTCGGCCCCTATGTCGGCCCCGCCGATATCACGATGATGTATTCCGTCACCGACGTGCAGGGGCTGAACTCGATCTCGCGCGCGGTGCTGGCCAACGGCGCCAACGCGATCGCCGGCATGGTCAAGGCACGGCTCGATGCGCGCACGTCGACCGCCCGCGAGGCCGGTGGCTTGCCCTCGGTCGGCATCACCATGTTCGGTGTGACGACGCCGGCGGTGCAGAAGATCGCCGCCGAGCTGCACGAGGATTTCGAGTGCCTGGTCTTCCATGCCACCGGCGTCGGCGGCCGTTCCATGGAGAAGCTCGTGGAGTCCGGCCAGCTAGCCGCAATCATCGACCTCACCACGACCGAGGTCTGCGACCTCCTGATGGGCGGCGTGTTCCCGGCGACGGAGGACCGCTTCGGCGCGATCATCCGCAGCCGGCTGCCTTATGTCGGTTCGGTCGGTGCGCTCGACATGGTCAATTTCGGCGCGCCCGACACCATTCCCGAACGCTACCGCGGGCGTAAATTCCACGTCCACAATCCGCAGGTGACGTTGATGCGGACGAGCGTCGAGGAGAACGAGCGCATGGGCCGCTGGATCGCCGAGCGGCTCAACCAGATGGACGGCCCCGTGCGCTTCTTCCTGCCCGAGGGCGGCGTCTCCGCGCTCGATGCGCGGGGCCAGCCGTTCTGGGATCCGGACGCTGACGCGGCGCTGTTCCGCACGCTCGAGCGCGATGTGCGGCAGACCGGCAACCGGCAGCTCATCCGCACGCCCAAGAACATCAACGATCCCGAGTTCGCCGCCACTGTCGTCAGCGCGTTCCGAACCCTGTTCGGCCGCACCGGCGCACGGCGGAGACTAGCGAGGTGACCGATGGCCCGGTTTGAACGCGCTGCCCTTCTGAAACGGTTTCGCGACATGGCGCGTCGCGGCGAGCCGATCGTCGGCGGTGGCGCCGGCACGGGGCTCTCCGCGAAATGCGAAGAGGCCGGCGGCGTCGATCTCATCGTGATCTACAATTCCGGCCGTTATCGCATGGCCGGCCGCGGCTCGCTCGCGGGCCTGATGGCATATGGCGATGCCAACGCCATCGTGGTCGAGATGGCGAGCGAAGTGCTGCCCGTGGTCACCCGGACGCCGGTGCTCGCGGGCGTCAACGGCACCGATCCGTTCCGCGACATGGACGTGTTCCTCGACCAGTTGAAGGCTCTCGGATTTGCGGGCGTCCAGAACTTTCCGACCGTCGGCCTGATCGACGGCACGTTCCGTGCCAATCTCGAAGAGACCGGCATGTCCTATGCCCTCGAGATCGACATGATCGCGAAAGCGCATGACAAGGATATGCTGACGACGCCCTATGTGTTCAGCGAGAAGGAGGCCGCCGCGATGGCGATCGCCGGCGCCGACATCGTCGTCTGTCACATGGGACTGACGACCGGCGGCACGATCGGCGCTCAGACCGCATTGCAGCTCGAGGACTGTCCGGCACAGATCGACACCTGGGCCTCCGCCGCGCTCAGCGTCAATCCTGACATCCTGGTGCTGGCGCATGGCGGCCCGATCGCGGATCCCGCGGATGCCGATTTCATCATGAAGAACACCCGCCATTGCCACGGCTTCTACGGCGCGTCCTCGATGGAGCGGCTGCCCGTGGAACGGGCGCTGACGGAGCAGGTACGTCAATTCAAGGCGATCGGCGCGCGATAACGCCGGAAGGGTTCGAGGGAGGAAAAGATGTCGGGGATGTTGGTCGGTGAATTGATCCTCTGGCTGATCGTCGCGATCGTCGTGATCGTGGTCGGCGTCTATATCGTGAACTGGCTCTACCATCGTTCCTCCAAGGAGACCTCGTTCGTCCGAACCGGCTTCCTCGGCGAACGCGTGGTGATCAATGGCGGCGCCTTCGTGCTGCCCTTCATCCACGATTACACGCCCGTCAACATGAACGTGTTGCCGATGGGCATCGTCCGCTCCCGGCAGGATGCCGTGATCACCCGTGACCGCATGCGCGTCGACATCGAGGCCGACTTCTATGTCCGCGTACAGCCGACCCGCGAAGCGGTCTCGATCGCCGCGGCCACGCTCGGCCGCCGCACCCTGGAGCCCGGGCAGTTGCACGCGCTGCTCGCCGGCAAATTCATCTCCGCGATCCGCTCGGTTGCTTCCGAAATGACCATGGAAGAGATGCACGAGCGGCGCGGCGACTATGTCGCGCGGGTCAAGACCGAAGCGGCCGAGGCCCTCGCCCAGAACGGCCTCGAACTGGAATCCGTCGCCATCACCGATCTCGACCAGACCGACCTCGAATTCTTCAACCCGTCGAACCGGTTCGACGCCGAAGGTCTGACCCAGCTGATGCAGGACATCGAGGCCAGGCGGAAGCTACGCAACGACATCGAGCAGGACTCGATGATCAAGATCCGCACCCGCAATCTGGAGGCTGAGCGGCAGGCCCTCGAGATCGAGCGCGAGAGCGAAACCGCGCGGCTGGAACAGGAGCGCGACATCGAGATGCGCCGCGCCCTGCAGCGCACGGAAGTCGCCCGTGAACGTGCACTGCGCGAGACCGAGGCCGAACAGGCCCAGATCTCCGCCCGCGAGACCATCGAGCGCGCCCGCATCGCCAATGACCAGGCCATCGCCGAGGCCCGCATCGCCTCCGAGCGGGAAACCCGCCAGAAGGAGATCGAGCGGACGCGGACCATCGAGGAGAAGGAGCTGCTGGCACGGGAGGAGATCGAGAAGACCAGGATCGCCAACCAGCGTTCGATCGACACCACGCGGATTGCGTCAGAGCGCGAGGTGCGCCAGCGCGAGATCGAGCGCATGCGCACGATCGAAGAAGCCGAGATCGCGGCTCGCGAAGCCATCGAGAAGGCGCGGATCCAGCAAGACCGCGTCGTGACCGACGCCCGTATCGCCAACGAGGAGGAGACGCGGCGCCGCGAGATCGAGCGCACGCGCGCCGTCGACGAAGCCGAGATCGCCGCCCGCGAGGCCACCGAGAAGGCCCGCATAGCCCAGACGCTGATCGTCAATGTCGAGCGCATTTCCTCGGACGAGCGCACCCGCGCGCTGGAGATCCAGCAGGTGCGCACCATCCAGGAGGCCGAGATCGAGGCACAGCGCGCCGTGGAAGCCGCCCGCATCGCCCGTGAGCGGACGCTCGCCGCCGAGCGCATCGCCGCCGAGCAGAACACGCGGCAGCTGGAGATCGAGCGCAACCAGGCGCTGGACGTCGCCGGCATTACCGCCCGCGAGACCACCGAGGCCAGCCGCATCGCCCAGGAGGAGCGCGTGCGCTCGCTGGAGATCGCCCGCAACCGCGCCGTCGAGGAGGCCGATATCGCCTCCCGCGAGGCGATCGAGGCGGCCCGCATCGCCCAGGAGAAGGCGGTTGCGGCCGAACGCATCCAGGCCGAGCGCGACACCCGCGCGCTGGAAATCGAGCGCACCGGTGTCCTCGAGGCGGCCGAGCTGAAGCGGCGCGACGCCATCGAGCGCCAGCGTATTACCGTCGATCTGGCGCTGGAGGCCGAGCGCATCAACTCCTCGAAGAAGCGCGAGGTGCTCAACATCGAGCAGAAGAAGGCGATCGAGATCGCCGACGAGGACCGCGTCATCGCGCTATCGACCAAGAAGTCCGAGCGAATCGATGCCGACCGCCAGGTCCGGCAGGCCGAGATCGTCGCGCGCAAGGAGGTCGAGACCACGGACGTCTCGCGCGAGCAGGCGCTGGAAGCGGCCCGCATCGAGCGCCGCCGCGCCATCGAGCAGCTCGAGGTCGCCCGCGTGCAATCCCTGCAGGAGGCCGAGATCGCCTCCCGCGAGGAGGTCGAGCGCGCCCGCATCGCATCCGACCGGGGCCTGGATGAAGCCCGCGTCGGCCGCGAGCGCGAGCTGCGCAAGCTCGAGGTCAATCGCGAGAAGGAGGTCGAGACCGTCCTGATGGAGAAGGCGATCGCCATCCATCTCAAATCTCTGGAAGAGTCTGCCGCCAAGGCGTCGGCCGAGGAAGCGCGGATGCGCGCGACCGAAGCAACCGAGCGCGTCATCACGGCGCGCGAGAGCGAGATCGCCAAGCGGCGCAGGACCGTCGAGGTGATGCTCGCCGAGAAGCAGGCCGAAGAGACCCGCATCGCAGCCGAGGCCGAGCGGGTGCGCGCCGCCGTCGAGGCCGAGGCGCAGCGGATGCTCAACGAGGCCGAGAACGTGCTGACCGACCAGGCGCGCTACTCGCTGTTCCGCAGAAAGCTGCTCGACCGGATCGAGGGCATCGTGCGCGAGAGCGTCAAGCCGATGGAGAAGATCGAAGGCATCCGCATCCTCCAGGTCGACGGCCTCAACGGCAACGGGAATGGCGGCAATGGCGGCCGCAGCGCCACCGACGAGGTGATCGATTCCGCCCTGCGCTACCGCGTCCAGGCGCCGCTGATCGATTCCATCCTGGCGGACATCGGCGTCGAGGGCGGCAGCCTTGCCAAGATGCCGGGCCTGATCCGCGAAGCCCGCGACATGCAGGGCATCAAGGAGTCCGCGCGCAAGAGCGGCGGAGGTGGCGGCGGTGACAAGCCGGCGGCCACGCCGCCTGCGGCCGAGGGCGGCGAGCCGCCGGCCGAGCGCGGGCCGCGGAAGAAGAGCTGAGGTCGCACCATGGCTCGCGTCTACGTCTCCACCGTCGTCAACGCCCGCAACGACCGCGTCTGGGCGCGGGTGCGCGATTTCAACGGCCTGCCGAACTGGCATCCGGCGATCGCTGAAAGCCGCATCGAGGGCGGCGAGCCCGCGGACAAGATCGGGTGTGTGCGCGATTTCCGCCTGCGCAACGGCGACCGCATTCGCGAGAAGCTGCTCGGCCTCTCCGACTACGACATGTTCTGCACCTATTCGATCCTGGAATCTCCGATGGGCGTCGAGAACTACGTCGCGACCCTGCGGCTGACGCCGGTCACCGACGGCGACCAGACCTTTGTGGAATGGACCGCGGAATTCGACTGCGCGCCGGAACGGGAGACGGAGCTCGTGAGCAATATCGGCGGCGGCGTGTTCCAGGGCGGGTTCGACGCGCTCAAGCGCGTGTTTGGAGGCTAGCCGTGCCGCACATCGTCAAGAGCACGATCCTGGATACGCCGACCGACGCGGTGTGGAGCGTGCTGCGCGATTTCAACGGGCATGACCGCTGGCATCCGGCGGTCGCGACCTCCTCAATCGAACGCGCGCAATCCTCCGACAAGATCGGTTGCGTCAGGCGATTCAAGCTGAACGACGGCTCCGAGCTGCGCGAGCAATTGTTGGCGCTGTCGGACCTGGAACAATCCTTCAGCTATTGCCTGCTCGATACGCCGGTCCCGATGTTCAACTACGTCGCCCATGTCCGCCTGCTGCCGGTCACGGATGGTGACCGCACCTTCTGGCATTGGGAGTCCCGCTTCACCACGAAGCCCGAGGACAAGGACCGCATCACCCACATGGTCGCCGAAGACATCTATCAGGCGGGCTTCGAGGCAATCCGCCGCCATCTGAAGGAGGCCGCATAGATGGCCGTGACAGTGAAGACTTTTACGAGCGCCAGCGAAGCCGCGGGCGCGCTGTCCTCGGACCGCAGCGCGCGCTATCTCGGCGGCGGCACGCTGGTGATGCGCGCGCTGAACGAGGGCGATGTGTCGGTCTCGACAATCGTCCGCGCGCAGGATCAAGCTCTCGCCCGGATCGATGCTTCTGGCCCCCGCGTCACGCTCGGTGCCGGCGTCACCTTTGCGCGCGTTCTCGCCGAACGCGACCTCGCCTTCCTGCATGCGCCTGCCCGCTCGATCGGCGGCCCGGCCGTGCGCAACATGGGCACAATCGGCGGCAACCTCTTTGCGCCAAGTCCCTATGGCGATTTCACCGTCGCGCTGCTGGCGCTGGATGCGACGGTGGCCGTCGCCGGCGGCTTCGGCGCACGCGACGTCCCGATCGAAGAGTTTTTGCAGGCGCGCGACCGGCAGAGCGGGACGTTGGTGCTGTCGGTGTCCTGCACCCGGCCTGCCAGCGCCGAAGCTTTCCGCTATCGCAAGATCGCGCGCATCAAGCCGAAAGGCGGCTCGGTCATCACGCTGGCCGCGCATCTGCCGATCAGCGGCGGCCGGATCGCGGGCGCCCGGATCGCGCTGGGATCGATGGCGCCGACCCAGATCCGCGCCCGTGCCGCCGAGCGCGCGCTCGAAGGGCGTTCGCTCGATGCTGCGACCATCGCCGCCGCCGCATCCGCGGCCACCGAAGGAACCTCGCCATCCGACAACGCGCTCGGCAGCGCCTGGTATCGCCGCGAGATCGTCGGCGTGCATCTGCGGCGCCTGCTGTCGGGACAGGAATAGAGCCATGGCCAAGATCCCCCTGCAATTTCGCCACAACGGCCGCGACGTCGCGATCTTCGTCGACGGCGGCACCAATCTGCTGGTCGCGCTGCGCGAGCTTATCGGCGACATGACGCCGAAATTCGGCTGCGGCCAGGGCGGCTGCGGCACGTGCAGCGTGCTGGTCGACGGCGAGCTCCACCTCTCCTGCCTGACGCTCGCCGAAACGGTCGCAGGCCGGTCGGTCGAGACGCTCGACGGCATGAAGCAGGGCCCGAACCTGCATCCGCTGCAACGCGCCTTTGCCGACAATTTTGCTGCCCAATGCGGCTATTGCACACCGGGGATGCTGATGGCCGCCAAGGCGCTGCTCGACCGCAATCCGTCGCCCAGCCGCGACGAGGTGATCGAGGCCATCTCCGGCAACATCTGCCGCTGCACCGGCTACGAGCCGATCATCAATGCCATCCTCGCCGCCGCCGGCGGCCGGGTCAGCGCCTGAGGTCAACCATGCTGGAACTGCGCAAGGACATCTTCGCCGACGAGCGCGACGACAACCTCAAGGAAATCGGCAAGGGCACCCAGCGTCAGGACATGCTCGGCCATGTCACGGGCACGTCGAGCTACTTCAACGACCACAAGCTGCAGGGCATGCTGCACCTGAAGGTCGTGCGCTCGACACAGGCCCACGCACGGCTGCGCCGTATCGACACCACCGAGGCCGAGCGGTCGGCCGGCGTACGCCGGATCATCCGCGGCACCGACGTGCCGGTCAATCTCAACACGCTTCTGAGCCTGATCAATTTCGGCAAGGACGACGAGCCGTCGCTGGCGGTCGACAAGGTCCGCTACAAGGGCGAGCCCATCGTAGCGATCGTCGCCGACAGCGAGCGCGAGGCCTTCGAGGCCATCGCGAAGGTCAAGGTCGACTATGAACCGCTGCCGGCCGTGTTCGACGTCGAGGATGCGCTCAAGCCCGGCGCGCCCGTGGTCAACGAGACCTATCCGAAGAACGCCTTTATCTATCACGACGTCTACGACCACCAGCGCCTGCGCTTCGGCGATGCCGACGCGGCGCTCGCGGGCGCGGACCACGTGCTGGAACAGCGCTATCAGATGTCGCCGATCGAGCATGCGCCGACCGAGACCAACGGTGCCATCGCTGCGCCTGACACCAACGGCCGCTACGTCGTCTATACCTCGACGCAGGCGCTGTTCTTCTCGGTCGACACCTGCGCCAAGATTTTGGACGTGCCGTCCAACACCTTCCACTTCATCGGCGGCACCGTCGGCGGCGGCTTCGGCGGCAAGGTGGATACCTTGACTGAGCCGCTCGCCATCCTCGGCGCCATGCTGACCGGGCGTCCCGTCCGCTACGTGTTCGGGCGCGAGGAGGAGATGCAATATGGTCCGCCGCGCGGCGCCGAACGCATCTACATCAAGGACGGCGTGATGCGCGACGGCCGCATCGTCGCCCGCAAGATCCGGGCCTATTTCGACAGCGGTGCCTATACAAGGCTGTCCAGCTACGCCGCGGTGAAATGCGCCGCGCATCTGCCGGGCCCTTACACCATCCCGAACGTCTATGGCGACGTCTACTGCGTCTTCACCAACCGCACGCCTGCCACCGCCATGCGCGGCTTCGGCGTCACGGCGATGGACTTTGCCATCGAGTGCCAGATGGACAAGCTCGCGAACCTCGTCGGCATGGACCCGATGGAGTTTCGCATCCTCAACGCCTATCGCGACGGCGACATGAAAGCGCACCGGCGCGAGGCCAAGAACACCGCGCTGATCGAATGCGTCCAGGTCGCGGCCGAAAAGGCCAAATGGCCGATCCGTGACGAGTTCAGACGCGCCTCCTCGCGCAAGGACGGCGGCGGCAGCCGCGCCGCAATCCCGCCGACGCCGACGGACTCTTCGCGCGCACGTCCAGCCGCGCCGGTCCAGCAGCGCACCAGCTACGACCGGCTGCCACCAACCGTCACGCGGGAACCGCCGCGCGATCCGCCCCCGCCGGCGCCGCCGCCTCCCCCGCCGCGCCCGGCCGCGCCATCGCACGGCGCGACGCGGTTCTCGTCCGTGTTCGGCACCAGGAGACGCTGAGATGACCAGGCATCGCGGACGCGGCATGGCGTCGATCAACTATCCCATCGGCATGAATCTCGGCGGCGATCCGAGCCAGGCGCTGGTGCATTCCAATCCCAGCGGCAAGTTCACGGTGGCGCTGTCGTCGATCGACCTCGGCCAGGGCATGAAATCGGTGACGCGGCAGATCTGCGCCGAGACGCTCGGCGTGCCCGTCGAGGACGTCTATGTCGACACCGCCGATTCCGACACCGGTCCGCACTGCATGGGCTCGTTTGCCTCGCGCGGCACCCACCGCGTCGGCAACGCCGTGATGGCCGCCGCCCGCGAGGCGCGCGGCGTGATGATGGAGGCCGCGGCCGAGGAGTTGGAGGTCAACGCGGCCGATCTCGAAACCGACGGCCGCGGCAACATCCACGTCAAGGGCGCGCCGCACCGTTCGATCTCGACCAAGGACGTCGCGATTGCCGCACAGTTCAAGCAGGGCAAGACGATCTCGGGACGCGGCATCTTCCTCGTTCCGCTCTCCAACGTCGATCCTGAAACCGGCGAGATGTCGCCGGCGACCTGCTACGCCCATGCCTGCCTCGTCGCCGAGGTCGAGGTCGACGACGAGACCGGCGAGGTCGCGATGGTGCGCATGGACTCCGCCTATGAACTCGGCCGCGCGCTCAACCCGCGCCTGGTCGAGCAGCAGCTGGTCGGCGGCGCCTGGATGGGCGTCAGCCACGCGCTCTACGAGACCCCGGAGCCCTATTATCCCGATCCCGTGCATGGGCCGCGCGACTTCGTCGAATATCTGATGCCCGGCCCCGGCGACATCTGCCCGCATGACATCGCCGTGCTCGAGCGTCCGGCGCCCGATGGTCCCTTCGGGGCCAAGGGGCCCGGTGAGATGTGCGCCAACCCGGTGCTGCCGGCCGTTGCGAACGCGATCTTCAACGCCGTCGGCGTCCGCATCGACGACCTCCCGATCACGCCCGAAAAGGTGTTGCGCGCGATCAAGAGCCAGGGCGGCGCGCGGCCGCAGGCCCGGCGTTAGAGGATTGGGCCGTGGCGGTTCGCAGCAACATCGTCGGCATCGACAGCCCGGAGGCGCTGGAGAAAGCGCTGCGCGCGGCCTATTACCTCGCCGACGAGGGCCTTGCGACGTCAGCCTATCTCGGCCTCGCGCTGGGCAAGCCGCTGCTGCTGGAAGGCGCGCCGGGCGTCGGCAAGACGGAGGCGGCCAAGGCGATCGCCGCCGTGCTCGGCCGCCGCCTGATCCGCCTGCAATGCTACGAGGGCATCGACGCCTCTGCCGCGCTCTATGAGTGGAACTATCCGCGCCAGATGCTGGCGATCCGCCAGGCCGGCGACGAAAGCATCGACATCTACGGCGAGACCTTCCTGATCGAGCGTCCCATGCTGGCCGCGCTGCGCGCGCCGGATTCCACCGTGCTCCTGATCGACGAAATCGACCGGGCCGACCAGGAGTTCGAGGCCTTCCTGCTCGAATTCCTCTCCGACTTCCAGATCTCCATTCCGGAGCGCGGCACGGTGCGCGCGGCCGAACGCCCCGTGGTCGTGCTGACGTCGAACCGGACGCGCGATCTGCACGAGGCGCTGCGCCGCCGCTGCGTCTATCACTGGATCGACTATCCGACCGCGGAGCGCGAGGCGCGCATCATCATGATGCGCGCCTCCAGCGTCGCCGAGGCCACCGCCCGCGCCGTCGTCGCAGCGGTGGAGAAGCTGCGGCGCGAGCCCCTCAGCAAGGCGCCCGGCATCGCCGAAGCCGTCGACTGGGCGGAGGCCGCGACGCTCCTCAACAAGGGCGGCGCACGCTGGCCGGATGCGTTCAAGCGGTCGATCGGCGTGGCGCTGAAGGACGAGGAGGATCTGCATTTCATCTCGCCGCGGCTCGATGCCATGCTGGCGGAGGCGACCGCATGAGCACCGAACCGCAGCTGCCGCGCGCCGCCCGCATCTTCGTCGCCTTTGTCCCGCTGCTGCGGGCGAACGGCTTTGCCGTGGCGCCGGAGCAGACCACGACATTCCTTGCCGCCGTCGAGCTGCTCGGCCCGCGCACCATCGAGCACGTCAGGCAAGCCGCCCTGGCGACGCTGGCGCCGCCACCCGAGCGGCGCGCGACCTTCGACCGGCTGTTCGATCTGCACTTCCGCGGCAGCGAGGCCATTGCGCGCGACGACGAGGGGGAGGACGACGAGACGGTCCGGCTTCAGGAAGAGGGCCGCGGCGACGAGGAGCCGCTGCTGTCCGATGAGGCCAGCGAGTCCGGCCTGACTGCAACCCGTACCGAGGCGCTGGTCGAGCGCCGCTTTGGACCGGCCGCGGGCACAGACGCCCTGCGCCGCCTGGCGCGGGAGGCGCCACGACGCCTGCCCCGGCGGCGCGGCCATCGCCGCATGCGCGCCCGGCGCGGGCCGTTTGCCGATCTGCGCCGTACTTTACGCGACTCTGTCCGCAGCGACGGCGAGATGTTGCGGCTCGGTCACATGAAGCGGCGGCAGCGCCCACGCAAGTTCCTGCTGCTGGTCGACGTCTCCGGCTCGATGAAAAGCCGCACCGAGGAGAACATGAAGCTGGCGCATGCGCTGGTGCAGGCGGCGCCCAATGTCGAGGTGTTCACCTTCGGCACGCGGCTGACGCGCGTCACCCGCCCGTTGCGGCTGAAGCGCCGCGAGCAGGCGATGAACGCCGCCGCGCATCTGGTCAGCGACTGGGACGGCGGCACCCGCATCGGCGACGCGCTCCAGGCCTTCCTCGCCGTGCCTCGCTTCGGCGGCTATGCCCGCGGCGCCGCTGTCGTGATCGTCTCGGACGGGCTGGAGCGCGGCGAACCCGATGCGCTGCGCGATGCGGTCGCAAAGCTGTCGCGGCGGGCCTGGCGCCTGAGTTGGCTGACGCCCCTGGCGACGAGCCCCGGCTTCCGCCCGCAGACCGAGGCGCTGATCGCCATCGAGCGCTTCGTCGATGACCTCGAAGATGGCGGATCGAGCGCGTCGATCGTCGCGCATATTCTGGCGCTGGGACGAAGGAGAGCGGCGTGACCGATATTGTCGACGGCCATCATCACATCTGGCGGCAGGCCGACCTGCCCTGGCTGATCGGCCCGATGCAACCGCGCATCTTCGGACCTTACGAGCCGATCCGGCGCGATTATCCGATTGCCGAATATCTCGACGACCTCAAAGGCACCGGTGTCACCCGATCGGTCTATGTCCAGACCAACTGGGCCAACGACCGCTTTGAGGACGAGGCCGCCTGGGTGCAGCAGACCGCGGACGAACACGGCTGGCCGCACGCGATCGTCGCCTACGCCAATTTTGCCGTGGATGACGTCCGCCCGCAGCTCGACCGCCTGAAGCGCTACCCGTTGGTGCGCGGCGTGCGCATGCAGCTGCACTGGCACGAGAATCCGCTCTACCGCTTTGCCGCACGTGCCGATCTCTGCGCCGATCCGATGATCCAGCGTAACGTCGCCCGCCTCGCCGACTATGGCTGGAGTTTTGACCTTCAGGTCTTCACGCCGCAGATGCCGGACGCCGCGGCACTCGCCGAAGCCTGCCCCGGGGTGACCTTCATCCTCCAGCACGCCGGGATGCTCGAAGACCTCTCGCCCGCGGGACGCGCGGCCTGGCGTGCCGGCATGGCCCGGCTCGCGGCCTGTCCCAACGTGGTCTCCAAGCTTTCCGGGCTCGGCACCTTCATCCATCGCAATGATCCCGCGCACATCGCCGCCGTGCTCGCAGACACCGTCGCGATCTTCGGCGCCGAGCGCTGCCTGTTCGGCTCCAACTTTCCGATCGAGAAATTGTGGACCAGCTATCGCGATCTCGTTGAGGCCTTTCGCGCCGCCGCCGCTCCGTTCAGCGCCGAGCAGCAGGACGCCATCTTCAGGACGACCGCAACGCGCGTCTACCGGCTTTGACAGACAAGAAACAGATCAGGGAGGGCAACGAATGGCGCTGGAGATCAAGATCCTGGACTACGGCGATATCGAGCTGGAATCGAGCTTTCTGGTGCTCGGCCGCGACTGCGGCCGCACCCGCCGCGTCCTCACCCTCGGCTTTTTGATCCTCGGCGGGAAATATCCTGTCGTGGTCGACACTGGCTACCGCTCCAACCAGATCATGGAGACGCTGGGCATGCGCGGGCTGCAGTACCACGAGAACATGATCGAGAACCAGCTCGCGCGCCACGGCGTGCGCATGGGCGACGTCCGCTTCGTCTGCCATACCCATCTGCACATCGACCATGCCGGCAAGGACGATCTGTTTCCGATGAACACGACCGTCGTGCTCAACCGCAAGGAGCTCGAATATTCGGTGTCCGGCCTGATGCATCCGCAATATCCGGCGCCCGACATCAAGCATTTGATCGATCGGCTGCACACCAAGAGCGCGCTGCGCTTCCTCGACCTCGAGATCACCGGTCCCATCGAGCTGATGCCCGGCGTCTATTGCGACGCCGCCAATGCCCATACCGAAGGCTCGATGAACGTCATCGTCGAGACCGCCGATGGCATCGCCACCATCTGCGGCGACGTGATCTACGACTTCAACGACCAGATCGTGACGCCCTTCAACGAGATCCACGATTGGGAGCCGCGGACCACCGGCAACCACGGCACCAGCAAGCGCGCGGAGAAGGCCTCGATCAAGAAGCTGCTGAGCAATTCACGCTATCTGTTGCCGGTGCACGACCGTCCCGCCAAGATCGAAGGCGGCAACGTCATCGGACGCCTGCACGACCAGGTCCCCGGCCCGATCGTGCAATCGCTGCCGGCACGCAACTGGTTCCCAGCGTAACGCGACTCGAGGATCGACCGATGACCCACGTCACCTTGCGAAGCGAATTTGAGGCGCTGATCGACCCCTATGCCCCGGTCGCGCAGGTCGGTACGGGTTTCGACTTCACGGAAGGGCCGGTCTGGCATCCGGTCGATCACTACCTCCTGTTCTCGGACATGCCCGGCGACGTGCGCCGGCGCTGGGATGCGCGGCGCGGCGTCGCCGAGGTCAAGCGCCCCTCGAACAAATGCAACGGCATGACCTACGATGCCGAGCTCAACCTCATCGTCTGCGAGCACGCGACATCATCGCTGATCCGCGAGCGGCCGGACGGGCGGCGCGAGGTGCTGGCGTCGCATTTTGGGGGGCAGGAGCTGAACAGCCCGAATGACGTCTGCGTGCACTCGTCCGGCGCGATCTATTTCTCGGACCCCTGGTACGGCCGGATGCCGGTCTACGGTGTCGAGCGGCCGCGCCAGCTCGGCTTCCAGGGCGTCTATCGCGTCGTCCCCGGCAGCGAGCCGAAGCTCGTCGTCGAGCGAAACCTGTTCGACCAGCCGAACGGGCTGTGCTTCTCGCCCGACGAGAAGCTGCTCTATGTCAACGACACCGTGCAGGCGCTGATCCGCGTCTTCGACGTCAATGCCGACGGCTCGCTCTCGAATGCCCGGGTGTTCGCAAGCGGCATCAAGTCCGAGCTGGAGCCGGGCCTGCCCGACGGCATGAAGTGCGACCAGCACGGCAATGTCTGGGTCACCGCGCCCGGAGGCGTCTGGGTCTATTCGCCGCGCAGCGAGCTGCTCGGCAAGGTGCGCGTGGCCGAGCTGGTCGCCAACCTCGCCTGGGGCGG
This sequence comes from Bradyrhizobium sp. WYCCWR 12699, assembly GCF_032144035.1. Lineage (NCBI taxonomy): Bacteria > Pseudomonadati > Pseudomonadota > Alphaproteobacteria > Hyphomicrobiales > Nitrobacteraceae > Bradyrhizobium > Bradyrhizobium sp. WYCCWR 12699. Next base: position 412,013 of record NZ_JAVTJN010000033.1, on the reverse strand, counting down.
GCCGGATTTCCGCACGCTGTACCTGACCTCGACCCATTCGGTCTATGCGATCCCGACCAAGGTCGGCCCGCGGCACGAGCCCTATATGAGCGGGCGGCGAAGCGGCGGCGGCGCGACCGCAAGCGCCGCCCCGCAGGCGCCCATCCTCGCCGACGGCGAGATGCGGCTCGATCCCCAGCGCTGCGCCATGATCATCCAGGACCTGCAGAACGACGTCATCATGGACGGCGGCGCCTTCGCCGAATCAGGCGCGCCCGGCCACGCCAAGCAGCAGCATGTCGTCGAGAATGTCCGCCGCCTTGCGGAGACCGCCCGCGCGCGGGGTGTCGCCATCATCCATGTCTGGTTCGTCGTCGAGCCAGGCGCGCCCGGCGTGACGCTGAATGCGCCGCTGTTCGAAGGGCTGGTCGACAGCAAGGCGATGGTGCGCGGAAGCTGGGGCGTTGCGCCCGTCTCCGGCCTCGAGCCGCGGCCCGGCGACTTCGTCGTGGAGAAGATGCGCATGAGCGCGTGGGAGGGCACGCGGCTGGAGACAATCCTGAAGGCGACCGGGCGCGACATGATCATCAACACCGGCGCCTGGACCAACATGTCGGTGGAGCACACCGCCCGCACCGGTGCCGACAAAGGCTACTTCATGATCGTGCCGGAGGATTGCTGCTCGACCATGAATGCGGACTGGCACGCCGCCTCGATCAACTTTGCCATGCAGAACGTCGCCATCGTCACCCGGGCGGATGCCGTCATCCGGGCGTTGGGATGACCCGTGGCCAAGCTCCTGCATCTGTCCTGCTCGCCCCGCGCCGACTCCGTCTCGAGCGCCGGCGCGCGCGTCTTCCTTGACGGCTTCCGTCAGGCCCGGCCGGACTGGGACATCGATGTCGTCGACCTCTGGCGGGAGCGGATGCCGGAATTCGCAGGTCCCATCGTCGAGGCCAAATATGCACGGATGAACGGACAGGCCTTCAACGACGCGGAGCGTGACAGCTTTGCCGAGGCCGAGCGAATGGCGACCCGCTTCGCGCTCGCCGATCGCGTGCTGATCTCGACGCCGATGTGGAATTTCGGCATCCCCTACAAGCTCAAGCAATGGTTCGACATCGTCGTCCAGCCCGGGCTGACCTTTCGCTTCGACCCATCGCAGGGCTATCTCCCGTTGCTGAAGGACCGGCCGACGCTGGTGATTCTCGCCAGCGGCAGCGACTTCGCCACCGGCATGAATCGCGGCCGCATCGACATGGCAACGCCCTATTTGCGGGACATCCTGCGCTTCATTGGGATCGACAATGTCCGTTTCGTGCCGATCGGGCCAACCACCGGACCGCAGCAGCCGATCGAGGTTGCGCGGGACAGAGCGCACCGACGTCTGGCCGCGATGGCCACGAGCTTCTGATGCACCGGCATCGCTCTGTCCTCTTACGCCGCCGAGCCTTGCGCATCCCCTGATCGGGCCTGACGATAGAGGTGACCTGGCTCGGCCCACAGGAACCCATTCGAGAACGGCACGCCGCGATAAGCCGCCGCAAGGCGGCGGTTGCCGCCATCGAAATCCTCGCGGCCGTCGAGCACGTCGCGAAAGATCCTGGCGATCTCGACCATGTCGCAATCCTGCGGCGACAGGCGCAACGAGCGAACGTTGCTCTCGCGCAGGAGGCCGGCCTCGCCCAGCAGATTGGCGCAGCTGTGAGACAGGGTCTGCACGCCGTTGACGGTGAGGAACTCCTGCTGCCCCAGCGTGTTCAGCAGCAGTCCATCCGGATCCTTCTCGCAGACGAAGCGACAATTGTCCTTGGCGAGCTTGTGGAGGCGCGCATGATAGCAGCGCGCGGAGATGGCAAGCGGCACCCTGCCGAACGCGAACACCTCGGTGATGACATCGGGGATTGCCTTCGCGATCGCCGCGATCGAAGCCAGCGGCAGCTCCGGCGGCAGGCAGATGCGCCTCGCCCCGTGCGCGGCGTGAAAGGCCGCGCTGGCTTCGTTGTAGATGTTGACGAAGGGCCCGATGGCGTGCGCCCGGCCCGCGAGCGTCCTGAGACAGGTCAGATCATTCACCTCGACCAGTGCGCCTTCGGCCGAAGCGAGCTCTTCGGTCTGGCGGCGCTCGCGCCGCAGCGAGACCAGGATCAGCGAGCCGAGCAGCACCTCTTTGCCTGCGTTTTGCAGCCGTTCGACCACGGCCGGGATGTGGTCTGCAAAGAACGGCGATCGCTTCGAGCAGACGATCTCGCCGACCGATACGACATCGACAGGCGCCTCGTCGGCGATACGGAAATAGAAGTCGCGCCAGCGTTCCGGCGCCCAATTGTACAAAACTGGACCGAGGCTGAGTTGCATCTTCCGGACCTCACATAGTCGAAACGATTAGCGCCAATTCTTGCGATAGGCGCCGAGCGTGGAGGCCTGCCCTTCTGTGAACGGCTTCAGGCTTGCGATGTCGGCCTCGCTCCCGCTTTCCAGCGCCGCGAGTGCATGGCGGAAATGGCGCACCACGCTTTCGACATAGGCCCGGCCGCGCTGGCGGCCCTCGATCTTGAGCGCGGTGACGCCGGCATCGCGCAAACCCCGAAGCAAGGTCGTGGCATCTAGGCTGACGGGATCCTCAAAGATGTAACCGGCGCCCTGCGCGGTCGAGAAGCGGCCCTTGCACAGCGTCGGATAGCCCGCGGGCTCACTCGCGGCGAACCGGTTGATGGTGAAGCCGCCCAAGCTCGACTTCGTCCCGTCCGCGCTCTGTTCGTAGGTCACGTGGCTCGGCGGCGAGCAGACGCCCTGCATGTTCGGCGACTTTCCGGTCGCATAGGACGACAGCGAGCAGCGCCCCTCCGCCATCACGCAGAGCCCGCCGAACACGAATACCTCGGTCTCGCAGGCGGACTCGCGGGTGATCTCGGCAATCTCGGGCACGCTCAGGACACGCGGCAGCACGACGCGCCGCGCCCCGAAATTTTCGGCGTAGAAGGCGATGGCATCCGGGTTCGCGGCGGCGGCCTGAACCGAGACGTGCAGACGCTGGTTCGGATGGCGCCGCGCGGTGTAATCCATCAAGCCGATGTCGGCGAGGATCAGAGCGTCGGCTCCGGCGCTCACCGCATCGTCCACCGCGCGATGCCAGATGTCGACGGCGGAGGCGCGCGGGAAGGTGTTGATGGCCACCAGGACCCGCGCGCCGCGGCTATGCGCCAGCGCGATGCTCTTGCGCATCTCGTCGCGGCTGAAATTCAATCCCGGAAAGTTGCGCGCATTGGTCTCGTCGGAGAAGCCGCAATAGATCGCGTCGGCGCCGGCATCGATGGCGCTCTTCAGCGCAGCCGGCGTTCCGGCGGGACAGATCAGTTCCATCATCTCGATGACTCGCCTTGGCCGGATGAGCCGATCATACGGCCAAGGGCGGCCGCGAAGGCGCGCCTCGCCGGCGCGCCCAGCGGGCCAAACAACGAGGACACTTCAGTAGCGAGATCGAGCTGGGCGTCGTCGATCGCATTGCGCAACGCCAGCACCGCCTCGACATCGCCCTCGACGACGAGCTCGCGCGAGAACATCAAGGCATCGCCATCGACCCTGCCTTCGAGCAGGGCCAGGAGATTGGCAAGCGAGGCGGAGATCCGCGCGTCCAGGCCTTTCGGCAGCTCGCGCACGACGGACAGGCGCGGCGGCCTCGCCTCGACCACGAAGGCAAAGGGCAGATCGATCGGCTTGATCCCGAACCGCGCGCGCGCGTGATCGCCGAGCCGGTCGAACATTGCAGGATTGCGCCGGTGGATCCGCTGCAGGACGCCGCCGAGAACGAGCTGCAACGGCAGCAGAGGTAGCGGACGCATGGCAATTGCGACGAGCGGCGGAATCGTCGGCAATTGGCCGGGCGATGCGGCGGACGGATCATTCATGGCCCACATCTGGACGGATTGCACGCCGCTGTATTTGAGCGGGAACAATGAAGACCGAAAACAACACGGCTAGCTGTGATTTTTTGGGAGCTTGTCCAGTTGCAGCGTGATGTGCCGCGCTTTCGCGACTTGTCCGACTTCCTGCGCTTCATCGAGAGCCGGGGACAGTTGCGACGCATTCGCGAGAAGGTCTCCGTCGTCCACGAGATCACGGAAATCCACCGGCGTGTGCTTGAGGTACACGGACCGGCATTATTGTTCGAGCAGCCGGTCAGGGCCGATGGCCGCCCCTCGCAGATGCCGCTCCTCACCAATCTGTTCGGGACGGTCGAGCGGATCGCATGGGGCATGGGAATCGCGCCCGACCGTCTCGAAGAGCTTGGCGTGCTGATGGCCGAGCTCCGCGCGCCGCGACCGCCGAACAGCATCAGGGATGTCTTCGACAAGCTTCCGCTCGCCCGCGCCGCGCTGGCGACGCGTCCGCGCACGCGCGCAGGCGCGCCGGTGCAGGATTGCGTCACGATGGGGCCCGACATCGATCTCGCGCGATTGCCGGTCCAGATCTGCTGGCCCGGCGAGCCGGCGCCGCTGATCACCTGGCCGCTCGTGATCACCGTGCCGCCGGAATCCGCGACGGCCGACCAGGAGGAGAATGTCGGCGTCTACCGCATGCAGGTGCTCGGCCGCGATCGCGCCATCATCCGCTGGCTCGCGCATCGCGGCGGCGCCCGGCATCACCAGCAATGGAAGGCGATCGGGCGCGACATGCCGGTCGCGATCGTCATCGGTGCCGACCCCGCCACCATCCTGGCCGCGGTGCTGCCGCTGCCCGAGACCATGTCGGAGCTGCGCTTCGCCGGCATCCTGCGCGGCGAGCGGCCCGACCTCGCGCCATGCCTCACCGTCCCGCTCGCGATCCCGGCCGAGGCCGAGATCGTCATCGAGGGCTTCGTCTCCGCGACCGAAACCGCGCCCGAGGGTCCGTATGGCGATCACACCGGGTACTATAATTCCGTCGAGGAATTCCCGGTGATGCGCGTGACGGCGATCACCACCAGGCGGCAGCCCGTCTACCTCTCGACCTTCACGGGCCGGCCGCCGGACGAGCCGTCGCGGATCGGCGAGGCGCTCAATCGCCTGTTCGTTCCGCTGATCCGTCAGCAATTCCCTGAGGTGACCGATTGCTGGCTGCCGCCGGAGGCCTGCTCCTACCGGATCGCGGTCGCGGCGATCAAGAAGCGCTATCCCGGACAAGCGCGGCGGCTGATGCTGGGTCTGTGGTCGATGCTGCCGCAGTTCAGCTACACAAAGCTCCTGATCGTGGTCGACGACGATATCGACGTCCGCGATTGGCAGGCCGTGATGTGGGCCGTCTCGACGCGCAGCGATGCCTCGCGCGACCTCGTGACCCTCACCGACACGCCGATCGACTATCTCGACTTCGCCTCGCCGAAATCGGGGCTTGGCGGCAAGCTCGGCATCGACGCCACCACCAAGATCCCACCGGAGACGGATCGCGAATGGGGCGTTCCGCTGGCCATGGATCCTGCCGTGGTCGCGCGCATCGATGCGATGTGGGCTACACTCGGCCTGTCCACCACGGCGCGCGCCCCGGCCCTCTCATGAGCGGGCGGCAAGGCATCATCGTCGGCATCAGCGGCGCCTCGGGCGCCGCGATCGGCATGCGCATCGTCGAATTGCTGGCCGACAATCCGGATTACGCGGTGCATCTCGTGGTCTCGCCCGCGGCCGAACGAACCTTGAACGAAGAAGTGGGCAGCAATGCGCTGGCGCGGCTGCGCGCGCTCGCCTTCCGCGACCATTCTCATTCGGACATCGGGGCCGCGATCGCCAGCGGCTCTTATCCGGTCGCGGGTATGATCGTGGCGCCGTGCTCGATCCGTACGCTCTCGGCGATCGCCTGGGGGCAGCTCGACAACCTCCTGGCCCGCGCGGCCGACGTGCAGCTCAAGGAACGGCGCCGGCTGGTGTTGCTGGTCCGCGAGAGCCCGCTGCATCTCGGCCATTTGCGCAGCATGCTGCAGGCGACCGAGATCGGCGCGATCATTGCCCCGCCGATGCCGGCCTTCTATCTAAGACCACAGTCGATGGACGAGGTGATCGACCAGATCGCCGCCCGGGCGATCAACCTGCTCGACCTCGCGAGGCTGCGCGCACCCGCAAAGATCTGGTCCGGCCCCGGCTCCGAAGGCGAGTAGCCAGCGCAGTCGCCTCGCCAGCTCAATTCACCTCGGCAAAGCCGAGCGACGACCTGACGCCCGGCGAGATCATCGAGGGTTGCCAGGGCGGCTCGAACGTCATGGTGACATCGACCGAGTCCACTCCCGGAACGAGGCATGCGCTGCTCGCGACCCCCTCCTTGAGGAAGGACGCGGCGGGACAGCCGCGTGTCGTCGCCGTCATGGTGATGTGCGCGGCGCCGCCGTCGACCTGGACATCATAGATGAAGCCGAGGTCGACGATGTTGTGCCCGAGCTCCGGATCGATCACCACCTTCAGCGCCTGCTTTATCCTGGCGACGAGATCCTCATCATGGAAGGTCATGCGTGCACCCTCACCGTCAGTTGATAGGAATCCTTTTGCGGCGTGAAGTCGCCGCGCCATTGATGGCCGCGCTTCTCCAGCTCCCGAAACAGGAAGACCGGTTCGCGACTGAGCAGGGCGTGGAGCGTCTGGCCCGGCGCGAGCCGTTCCAGGGCAGCCAGAATGCGCACCATCGGCTCCGGCGGATCGAGGTCGCGATTGTCGAGATGAACCGCCGGCTCCGGCCAATCGTCGTCGCTCGCGGCAGCGGAGGCCGGTTCAGCTGTTCCGACCGAGCCATCGTCCGGCATAAAGCGGATCTCCCATTCGCCGCCTTCCAGCTCGGCCTCGCGATGAGCAAAGCCCTTGCTCGCCATGACGTCGAACAGAGGAACCGGCTTGAAGGGAGCATAGAGCCGCAGCCCCTCTCCGGGTTCGAGCCGTTCGAGCGCGGCCATGATGATCGAGAACGGCTCGCCGCCTGCCCGCAGGATCGGCCGGACATCGACGTCGACGAATGCGGTCATGGCAATCTCCATTCAGTTCCGTGAGACCAGAAGATGAGGCATTGCGGCTCCGGTCGGCAGGCGCAGCGGCTCCGCCACGTCCGCAAGCCGCCGGGCCCTGATGAACTCCTCGCTCAGGCCGAGCGTCGCAAGCGTCACCACCGCGACGGCGATGCGGAAGCCGAGTGCCGTGTCGAACAGGAGCATCAACGTCGCCGTCCAGCTTCCGGCAAAGAACAGTACGAACCATTTCAACGCGCGGCGCTCGGCAACGAGATCCTGGACGCGCGGCGTCGGCGCTCTGCCCATCACCGGGCCGTAGGTCTCGAGCCAGGTCAGGAACGGCACGATCTTGTAGAGATTGGCAAGCACGAGGCCGGTGAGCCAGCCGAACGCGACGAGAAAGACCAGCGCCCCGACATGGGATGAGAAAGCACCGGTCGCAAGAAGCGTGGCGCCCAGCATTGCGGCGGCGGCGAGACTCGCCAGCGCAACGAGGCTCATGCCCGTGTTGAGCTCGAGCGCACGACGTTTGCGGGTCCTGTACAGGCTGAGCACGTCGCGACCGTAGGCGGCCAGCGACAGCAGCGCTGCCGCTCCTGCAAGCAGAAGCGCCACATTCAGCCCGGTCATGCGCCCGAGCGCAAGCACGCCGCCGACAAGTCCGACCGCCAGCGCGGCGATGCCGGCAAGCCAGGCCAGCCGGCCGAGCCGCGCATCGCCGTCGGGCGCGAGCATGAACATCGCAAGCAGGCGATAGCTGACGCCCATGGCCGTGAATGTCAGCCATCCACCAAGCCCCGCAATCGCGTGGATCGGAACGCCGGACACCAGCAGGTCCGGCCATTGCGCCCCGATGGCGGTTCCGGACAGCACCAGCGAGAACAGGCCGCCGAATGTCGCCGTGACACAGATGCAGGCAAGCCCACCCGCGACGAACCGCGCCGGTCCGGGCAAGGGACGGGCCGACCACAGCGTCATGCCGAGATTGGCAACGACCAGAGCGAAACCTGCGGTCAACAGGCCAGCGCCAAGGGGAAGCAGCAAGGGCGGCCCGTTGAAGTGCCCGCCTAGAACCAGAAAGCCTGCGAGCAGGACCGTCAGCCCCAGCGTCAGCAGCGCGAGAGCCGGCAGCGTCCAGCGCTCTGCATAGAGCGGCCTTGCGACCAGCACCGGCACGAATTGGAACAGCGCGCCACACAGGACCGTGCTCAACCAGCCGATACTGATCATGTGGACGATGACGAGCGTATCCGGGCCGCCGATATCGTGGTTCGGAAAGCCGAATCCGATGACGATCAGCGCTTCTGCAAGCAGCAGCCATGCGATTGCGACCGCGAAGTAACTGATGGCCCATTTACAAAGGCTGGTTCCGATCACGAATTGCTTCCCATCGTCCGCGCACGAAATCCCGTGTCGGCACTCGAGAACGGTAAGCGGCTGCAGTCGCGGCCACTTTGTCGAGGCGCAAACTGCGATGCCATTCACGACAATGGGAAATCGCATTTGAACATTCAGCAGAAGTTGTCATGCCCGAGCTTGTCCCGGCTGCGCGGCCGAAGCCGCTTCGGCGCGGCAAGGGCCCGGGCACCCACGTTCTTTGTGCTGCGTGGCAAGGCGTGGACGCCCGGGACAAGCCCGGCCATGACGCCGTGGGTACTGGCGCCCTTTCGCGACAAACCAAGGGCGCGATACCCCGGGGAACGCGGAAGGATTGATTCAGCGCAAGAGCGCTGCCCGCGGCGCTGATATTCAAGACGTTCAATCAGCAGGGAATGGTCGGATGACGCTGAAGAATTGGTGCGCCGTTCTCACGATTTCGGTGGGCGCGATCACATCCGCGATTGCTCAATCCGACTTTCCGCCCTCCGCGAGCGCGAAACAAGAAGCGCCTCGCCTCGTCGAGGTCATGAGCATGGCACAGCTTGAGCATCTCAAGCTGTGGTATGCAGGCAAGGCGAAGAACTGGGACCTGGCCGCGTATGAGTTGCGGCAGCTGACGAATAGCTTGGCCGAAGCAGCCATTTTCTACCCGGCGGTGCCCGTCAGCAACGTGACCACGATGAAGGAGCCGCTGCTGTCGATCGCCGACGCGATCGCGGCGGGCGACGATCGCAAGTTCGCCGCTTCCATGCGCGTGCTGACCGACGGCTGCAATGCTTGTCACGGCTCGATGGGCCGCGGCTTCATTGCCATCGCCGTTCCAACCGGCGGGCAACCGCCCGCCAATCAGATATTTCCGCCGTCGGGAAACAGCCGCAAGCATTGATGCGGCCAGCCCGCTCGCGATGATCGTTGCTCTTGGTGTCTGCCTCGTGACGGTGTGAGCATGCCGGCCGGGGGCTGGATTGCGTTGCATCAATCCGGAAATCGAGCAGCCCCGTACCCTGGTTTCGCCCAAGTGTCAGCGACCGCCGAGCCCATCCATGATCGAACGATTTAGCCCGGCCAAGCCCTTGGCTGCAACGTTCTGGCAAATGCCAAAGGACGAGCTCTATCGCGCGCTCGGCTCCGGCCCGGAAGGCCTGTCACGCATCGAAGCCGACCGACGGCTGGCGATCGTCGGCGCAAACCGCGTCGACGCCTCCCAAGGCCGGTCGGCCCTGCGCAAGCTCGGCCAACGGCTCTGGAATCCGCTGGTTGCCATACTGCTGGCGGCGGCGCTCGTATCCGGGTTGAGCGGCGATATCGGCAGCTTTGCCATCATCGCAACCGTGCTGTCCCTGTCCATCACGCTCGATATCGTCCAGGAGCATCGCGCGGAGCTCACCGCCGAAGCGTTGCGGGAATCGGTTGCCATCCAGGCTGACGTTGTCAGGGACGGCAAGGATGCGACGATTTCGGTGACGGCTCTCGTCCCGGGGGACGTCGTGAAGCTCCGTATCGGCGATTTGATACCGGCCGACGGCATCGTTCTCGAGGCGCAGGATCTGCAGGTCAATGAAGCCCTGATGACAGGCGAGCCGTTCCCGGCGTTCAAGACGGACGGCGCCTGCTCCGCGTCATTGCCGGCGGACGCCACGAACGCCCTGTTCGCGGGAACCAGTACCGTCGGCGGAAGCGGCAAGATGTTGGTCGTGACGACGGGAGGCCGGACGCGCTTTGGCGCGATCGCCTCGGCAATGGCCGCCAACTCACCACCCACGGCTCTCGAGCAAGGTGTCCGCAGGCTCGGACTTCTGATCCTTCGGCTGACACTCTTCCTCACTCTCTTCGTGCTGATGGCTCATCTCGTCGCGCAACGTAACGCAATGGAGTCCTTCCTCTTCGCCGTCGCGCTCGCCGTCGGCTTGACGCCCGAACTGCTGCCGATGGTGATGACGGTGACCCTCGCCCGCGGCGCGCTGCGCATGGCGAAGCGAAAGGTTATCGTCAAGCGGTTGTCCGCGATCCACGATCTGGGGGCGATGGACACGCTTTGTGTCGACAAGACCGGCACGCTCACGGAAGCCAGGATCACCCTGGCGGCGCATATCGAGCCGCAGGGGCGATCCAGCGACCGCGTTCTGAGCCTCGCCCGCCTGAACAGCACGTTCCAGGCCGGCGTGAGAAGCCCGCTCGATGACGCGATCCTGTCAGCGAGCCGCGATGATCTCGACGGCTGGGTTCGGCTCTCGGAAGTCCCGTTCGACTTCGAGCGGCGCTGCCTGTCCGTTCTAGCGGTACGCAACGGCGAGCAGACGCTGATCGCCAAAGGGGCGCCGGAATCCATCCTGTCGCGCTGCGTTGCCGTGGAAATCGATGGTCTGGCTCATCCGCTCGACGCCGCCTGGCAACAGAAGATGGCCGACATCCAGGCGCGCTATGCCGGCGACGGCTTCCGGCTCCTTGCCGTCGCCATCAAATCCATTCCGGCCGGCCAGCAGACCATTGCCGTCAGCGACGAGACCCATCTGACCCTGATCGGCTTTTGTGCCTTCGCCGACCCGCCGAAGCAGGATGCAGCCTCGGCGATCGACGCGCTCAGCTCGCTCGGCGTGACCATCAAGATCATTTCGGGTGACCATGGCGCAGTGGTCGCGCACGTCGCGCGATCCGTCGGCCTCAGAGCGGACCGGATCATGACCGGCGCCGAGATCTCCGAGCTCACCGATGCCGCGCTGGTTACCCGCGTCGATGACATCGACCTTTTTGCCCGGATCGACCCCGATCAGAAACGACGGATCATCGCCGCGCTCCGGCACCGCAATCACGTCGTCGGTTTCATGGGGGACGGCGTCAATGACGCCCCCGCGCTCCACGCCGCCCATGTCGGCATATCCGTCACGGGCGCGACCGAGGTCGCCCGCGCGGCCGCCGACATGATCTTGCTGGCGCCGGACCTGTCCGTGCTCGCGGCCGGCGTGCGCGAAGGGCGCAGGACGTTTGCCAACATCCTGAAATATGTCCGGATGGGAACGAGCTCGAATTTCGGCAACATGCTGTCGATGGCGCTCGCCTCGATCATCCTTCCCTTCCTGCCGTTGCTGCCGCTGCAGATCCTCTTGAACAATCTGATCTACGATCTCTCCGAAATCGGCATCCCCTTCGATGACGTCGACCCTGAAGACGTTGCCGGGCCCGAATCCTGGGACATGGCAAGCATCCTCCGCTTCACCATCATCATGGGAATAGTGTCGTCCCTGTTCGACGCGATCACCTTCGCCGTTCTCCTCAAGCTGTTCGATGCGGATGCGCCGATGTTTCAAACCGGATGGTTCCTGGAATCGATCACGACCCAGATCCTGGTGATCTTCGTGATCCGGTCTCGCAAACTGCCGTGGCGCGCGAACCGCCCGCACAACATCCTGATCGCGACATCTCTCGGCGCCCTGATTGCCGGCGTGGCGCTTACGCTTGGCCCGTGGGGAGGCGCATTCGGCTTTACCGGGCTTTCCGCAGGACTTATGGCGACGATCATCGCCATTGCCATTGCCTATCTGATCTCGGCGAACATCGCCAAACGGCTGGCAATCGCAGTTCCGCAACGCCTGAGATAATAGTCAGGTCGCGTCCGGATAGATCTGCTCGCGGTGGACTTCCCGGCCGCTCTCGTCGATGACGACGATCCGGAGGTCGGGGTGGCCTTTGGGCTTATTCCTCCGCACCTTGTCGGCCAGGCTCTTGCTGTGCACGATGGCGGCGCCATCGCTCACAAGCTCCAATCCGGACCTGTCGCGAACAGGGACCCCATCCTTCATATCGAAATAGTATGTGGGCATGAACTCATTCCCGCGTTTCACGCGGCTCGGTTGACGTCATCATCCCAGAGGCGAAGCTGCCGAGGCGGGATGCAAGTGGCACCCCCTGGGAACCGCATTCTAATGAACTAGCCGGGTCAAAATCTTGAGCCGGATCAAAAGCGGGAACTTTCAGCAAGGGCCCCGCTTCAAGCCCGTCCTACGCGGCATCATGGCAGCGACTTCCCGCTGTCGCATGTCCATCTGACGGAGAAGGTTTTTTCCCCTCCCACCGCCGCCGCGGTAACATTCAACAGTCAGCGTACCGGAGCGTGCGCACTGCCCGCGATGCGCGACGTTACGGCAGATTGTCCCTCAGGAAAATGTCGATGCGGATGCGTTCCTGGTCGGGGCTGATGGGCTCGCCCGAACAATGCGCGAGCAGGATGCGCGCCGCAGACCGTGCCTCGTGCCCGGGATCCTGGTTGATGATGGCATCGAGCGTGCCGCGGACCAGGAACCGCCGCGTGTGCTGAGTGAGCTCGTGGGTGATCCAGACCACCTCGCGTGCGCGGCCGGAGGCCTCGAGCGCATCGGCGATGCCGCGGTTTCCGGCGCCACAGCAATAGATGCCGCGAAGATCGGCATGGTGCGCGAGCAGCGCGGCGGTGAGCTCCCGCGTCCGCTCGCTGTCGTCGCGGCCTTCGATGACCGGGAGCGCGACCAGGCTTGGATATTCGCTGGACAGGATCTGGTGGAAGCCGAACTGCCGCTCGGTATGATCGCGCAGCGACAACGATCCCGCGATCACGGCGACCGTTCCCTCGCGCCCGGCCAGGAAACGTCCCATCAGCGTTGCGGCAGTCCGCCCCGCGGCCGGGTTGTCGATACCGACATAATGCAGGCGGCGCGAACTCGGCGCGTCCGACACCAGCGTGACCACGGCGACCCCGCGCGCGGTGAGCTCGTCGATGGCGGCGCGCACCCTGGGATGGTCCAGCGCGATGACGGCGACGCCCTGATAGGCCGGCGACAGGTTTTCGAGCGCGCCCGCCAGCACATCCGGATCGAACACGTCGACATGGAGGATATCGATGAAGCCGCGTTGACCGGCGAGCCACTCCGCGGTGCGCTGGACCTGCTCGGTCAGATTGGTCATGAAGCTGTTGCTGCCGGTCGGCAGCACGAAGGCGAAGCGAAAACTCTGCCCGCGCGCCAGTCGGGCGGCCGCTAAGTCCGCGCGGTAGCCGAGCTTGGCGACGGCGGCCTCGACACGCGCAACGGTCTTGGCGCGGACGCCCTCGCGCCGGTTGACGACTCGATCGACGGTCGCAAGCGAAACGCCCGCCGCGCGCGCGACGTCCTCCAGCGTGGCGCGAACGGCTGGCTGCATCGCGCCAGCCGTCATTCGCGCGCCGCCCACAGCATGCCGCGGGTCATCAACGTCCGGATCTCGGGCACGTCGAGCTCGTAGGCACGGTGGCCGAGCGAGGAATAGAACACCCTGCCCGCGCCGTAACGCTTCTTCCAGACCACCGGCATCACCACGCCGTCGATCCAGGGCGCGTGCTCGCCCGTGAAAGTGGTCGTCGCTAGGACCTCGTTGGCGGGGTCAACATGCATGTAATATTGCTCGGAACGATGCTCGAAACTCTTCAGGCCCTTCATGATGGGGTCGTCCGGCTTCGTCAAGTCGACCTTGTAGTCGATGATGTTGCCGGGATGCGCAACCCACTGCCCGCCGCACAGGAACTGATAGTCCACGGAATCGCGGAACGCATCGCACATGCCGCCATGGTGACCGGCAAGCCCGACGCCGCCACGCACCGCCGCACAGAGATTGAGCGCGTCTGCCTTCTCGATCTTCGACATCGTGTAGATCGGGATGATCAGCGACAGATCATGGATCGCGGGATCGCCGAATGCCTCTGTCGTGGTCTCGATCCGGACCTCGAAACCTTCCGCCTTCAGCCAGCCGCGGATCATCGAGGCGCACAAATCGGGATCGTGTCCCGGCCAGCCGCCCCATACAATCAATGCCTTGCGCATGGTCATTCCCTCAGTCGATCTGTCCGGTTTCACGTCCGGCCGGCAGAATCGCCGGCCGCTCGACGCGGCTCTCGATCTTGACACGCCGCCCTTCGTCGGCGGAGGTCTGGAACGCCTCCATCACCTCCAGCACGTGGAAAGCCAGTGCGCCGCTGGCGCGATGCGGGCGGTTGTTCAGGATCGCGGCGGCCATGTCGGCGACACCGATGGAGCGGAACTCGCCTTCGACATGGCCGTGCGTCAGCGGCACCGTCTCGAATTCGCCGCCGGTCTTCGCAACCTGCACCTCGCCGCCGAAGCGGTTCGGGTCCGGCACCAGCATGCTGCCCTTGTCGCCATAGATCTCGATCGGCGCGTGCCGGTGCTTCGGCACGTCGAAGCTCATGGTGATCGAGACCACCGCTCCATTCTCGAATTCGAGCGTGCCCGCGACGTGGGTCGACACCTCGACCGGGATCAAGCTGCCGTTCGTCGGCTGGCTCGTGACCAGACGCTCCGATCGCGGGCGCGCGGTCGAGCCCATCACGCTCGCGACCGGCCCCAGGAGCTGCACGAGATCGGTGATGTAATACGGGCCCATGTCGAGCATCGGTCCGCCGCCGCGCAAGTAGTAGAAGCCGGGCGCCGGATGCCAGCGCTCATGGCCGGGACAGCCGAAGAAGGCGCTGCCGGCGACGGGGGTGCCGATCGCGCCGTCGTCGATCAGCTTGCGCGCGGTCTGGTGCCCGCCGCCGAGGAAGGTGTCGGGCGCGCAGCCGACGCGAAGGTTTTTCTGCGCGGCGAGATCCATCACCTTGCGGGCTTCCGCGACGTTGATACCAAGCGGCTTCTCGGAATGAACGTGCTTGCCGGCGTTCAGCACAGCCAAGCTGATATCGGTGTGGGCGAGCGGCACGGTGAGATTGACGACGATCTCGACGTCGTCGCGCTTGAGCAGCTGATCGACCCGCATCGCCGGCAGCCCGAAGGCCGCGCCCTGCCGCTCCGCCACGTCGCTGCGCATGTCGGCGAGCGCCCTCACCTCCATGACCGGGAAGCGCTGCGCTGCCTTGAGGTAGGCGGTGCTGATCACACCGCAGCCGATGATTCCGACGCCGACTTTTCTCATTGTGCTCTCCGTGAAGTCCCGCTCACCCCTTGACGGCGCCTGCCGTGAGGCCGGCGACGATATGCTTCTGTGCCAGCAGAAACAGAATGATCGTCGGCAGGATGGTGAGCGTGATGAAGGCCAGGATCAGGTGCCATTCGGACGAATACTCGCCCTGGTAAATCATGATGCCGAGCGGCCAGGGATAGAGCGCGTCGGTGTTGAGCATCACCAGTGGCAGCAGATAGGCGTTCCAGCTGTTGACGAAGGTGATGGTGCCGACGGTCGCCAAGATCGGCCGCGACAACGGCAATGTCACGTAGCGGAAGAATTTGATGTAGCTGCAGCCGTCGACCAGCGCGGCCTCGAGCAGCTCATAGGGAATATCCCTGAAGAAGCGCCGCAGCAGCAGCACGCTCATGGCAAGGCTAAAGGCGACCTGCGGCAGCGCGACGCCGAAATAGGTATCGAGCAATCCGAGATCGCGCACCTTGATGAACAGCGGCAGCACGGCCGTTGCGGCCGGAAACAGCAGGCCGAGCGTCAAATAGCTCAGCAGCATCGAGCTGCCGAAGAATCTGACGTGGGCGAAGGTGAACGCCGCCATCGAGGCGACGATCAAGGTCAAGGTCACGGTGAGGGTCGAGATGATCAGCGAGTTGCGCAGCAGCTGCCAGTAGCGGGCCGAGAACAGGATGTCGGCATAGTTCTGCCATTCCCAGTGCGTGGGCCAGCCGAACGGATTGACGCGCAACTCGCCGAGCGATTTGAAGCCGCCGAGCAGGGTCGCGAGCAGCGGCACCAGCACGAAGACGGCAACAACGGCGAGGAACGCCGCCTTGAACAGCACGGCCGGATCGAACGGCGCGCGGGTGGTCTCGGCCCTACTCATCGCGCATGAACCATCGCTTGTAGGTGAAGGCAAAGGTCACGCAAATCACGAACAGGATGACGCCGATGGCGCTGCCGTAGCCGACGCGCATCCGCGAAATGCCGTTGTTGTAGAGGAAGCTGACCATCGTGTTGGAGGAATCCGCCGGTCCTCCGCGCGTCAGCGGCATCACGAGATCGAACAGCTGCAATGAGCCGACGATCGCGAAGAACACGGAGAGCCGGATCGTCGGATAAAGCAGGGGGATGACGACATGGCGCAGCGCCTGCGTTCGCGTTGCGCCGTCGATCCGGGCCGCCTCGACCAGGCTCTTGTCGAGGCCCTGGAGTGCCGCGATGAACAACATCATGTGGAAGCCGAAATATTTCCACACGATCACGATCAGCACCGCCAGCATCGCGGTGTCGGTCGAGGCGAGCAGATGCGGCGGCTCGGCGCCGAAGCTGCGCCAGATCGAGGCGACGAGGCCGTAGTCGCCGTCATAGACGAAGGAGAAGATCAGCCCGGTCGCGATCTCGGCGAGGATATAGGGCATGAAGAACAGCATGCGCAGCGCCACGGCTCCGCGAAAGCGTTCCGCGAGCATCAAAGCCAGCGTCAGCGCGAGCGGCAGCTGGATCGCGAGCGAGACCGCGATGATCAGCCCGTTGTTGCGCAGCGCGAGCCAGAAGGCGCGCGTCTCCAGCACGAAACGGTAATTGTCCAGGCCGATCCAGTTGGTGGGTTTGCCGAACCCGTTCCAGTTGAACGCCGAGTACCAGGCGGCCTCGCCGATCGGCAAGACCACGAACAGCGTGAACAGCAGCAGCGCCGGCGGCAGGAACAGGATGAGGACCGTGAAGCGGCCGTCCCAGCTCGGGCCGCGGACCGCAAGCGGCGAGAACGACGGCTTCGCAACGCCCATCGCCGGCACGCTTGCGATGCGTCGTTCCACCGTCAGTTACCCTGCTTCCACGCCGCTTCGATCGCTTTCGCGGCGTCCTGCGGGCTCATGCTGCCGCCGGCGATCTCCGCAGTGACGTCGTTGACGACGCGGCCGACCGAGGGGCCGAGACTCTGGTCATAGAAGTTCTGGTGGTAGTTCGACTTCGCGAGATTGGCCGCGATCAGCTTCATGAATGAATTGTTGAGACCGGCGTCCGCGCCCTGCACCACCGGGATGATGAAGTTGCCCGCCGCAAGCCGCGTCTGCACGTCCTTCGAGACGAAGTATTTCAGGAAATCGACGGCTTCTTTCGGCGAGCCCTTGGTGATCAGCCAGCCGGTGATGCCGCCAAGCGTATCCGTCGGCGCACCCTTGCCGCCCGATACGACCGGGAAATCGAACCAGCAGATCTTGTCTTCGGACAGACCCGTCTTGTCGGCGGCGAGCGCGCGCTGCAGATGATAGACGGTGGAAATCGCCAAGGTCATCGCCGCCTTGCCGTCGCCGAAATAGCCGACGGCCTGCGGGTTCTTGAAGCCGAGGAAGCCGTTCTGGAACGGCTGGAGATCGACCAGCTGCTTGAACAGCTCGCCCGATTTCTGGAAGGTCTCGCCGGCGAAGCCGCCGTTCTCGCCCTTCAACGCCGCATCGAAGGCCGGCTTGCCGCCGATGCGCACCGCAAGATGGGTCCAGTAGAAATGCAGCGGCCATTTGTCCGCGCCGCCGACCACGATCGGCGTGACGCCGGCCGCCTTGAGTGTCTTCACCGCGGCGAGCAGATCGTCCCAGCTCTTGATGGCGGCGGGATCGACCTTGGCCTTGGCCATCAGCTCCTTGTTGCAGAGGAAGCCGACCTGCGACAACGCGGTGGGCAGGCCATAGACGCGGCCATTGCTCGTGAACGCAGCGAGCGCAGCCGGGGTGAGGCTGTCGCTGTAGCCCTTCACCTGGTCGGTGATGTCATCGAGCACGCCGGCCTCGATCTGCGTCTTCAGCACACCGCCGGCCCAGCTGTAGATGATGTTCGGCCGGTCCTTGGATTGCAGGATGGTCGGCAGCTTGGCCTTGTAGGCCTCGTTCTCGAGGAACTGCATCTCGACCTTCACGCCGGGATGCGACGCCTCATAGGCGCGCGCAACTTCCTCCCAGAGCTTCACCTGGACGGGGTTGGCTTCGATGTGGAGCCATTTGACGGTCGTATCGGCTGCAGCGATTTGGGCGCCAAGCAGGCATGCGGCAGCGGCGAGTCCCAGCTTCCCGAGCAGTCTCATCACATCCTCCCAGCCGATCTTATTCTTTGACTGCAATTCTGCCTTCAATTTTTGAGGTACGCAACTAAAATTCTGACCTATGCACCTCATGGACGGACTGGCTAAGGTCTGGTCAAGAGTCGGGACGGCCCACCGCGCCACCCGCAAATGACTGGGAGGTGCCCATGGCCGCCATCTATTCCGACCTCGCCGGCAAGGTCGTGCTCGTCACCGGAGGTGCGGCGGGCATTGGCGCTGCGATCGTGCGGCGCTTCGCGGAGCAGAAATCCAAGGTCGTGTTCTTCGACATCAAGATCGACGAGGGCCAGCGCCTGGCGCGCGAGCTGTCCGATCAGGGACTGTCGGCGCATTTCCAACATGTCGACCTCACCGACATCCCCGCGCTGCGCGCCGGCGTCGTGGAGGCACGCAAGGCGCACGGCGCGATCAACATCCTGATCAACAACGCCGCGCATGACGAACGGCACAAGACCGAGGAGATGACGCCCGAATATTGGGACGACCGCATCGCGGTGAACCTGAAGCACCAATTCTTCGCGTCGCAAGCCGTGCTGCCGGACATGAAGGCCGCCAATGGCGGCGCCATCGTCAATTTCGGCTCGGTGTCGTGGATTGCAGGCCAGGGCGGCATGGCCGCCTACACCGCCAGCAAATCAGGCGTGATCGGATTGACGCGCTCGCTGGCCCGCGATTACGGCCCCTACAATATCCGCGTCAACGCGATCGCGCCCGGCTGGATCATGACCGAGCGGCAGCTCGAGAAATGGATGACGCCGGCCGGCGAGATCGAGCTGCAGCAGCGGCAGTGCCTGAAGCGCCGGCTGGTGCCGGACGAGGTCGCGAAGGTCACCGTCTTCCTCGCCTCGGACGAAGCTTCCGCCTGCACTGCCCAGCACTACATCGTCGATGGCGGCTGGGTGTGAGATGCTTTGAGAATGGTGGGCGCACAAAAGCTGTCGACTTTCAGCGAAACCGCCAACTCTCGTGCCGCCGGCGCCGATGCTATTCCTTGTTCTCGTCAAGGAGCCTGGCCACACGACGCAAGCCGAGCAGATAACCCTGGGTGCCAAAGCCTGCGATGATCCCATCAGCCCGTTTGGAGACGAACGAATGATGGCGGAATTCCTCGCGCCTGTGCACGTTGGAAATGTGCACCTCGATCACGGTCCCCTCGAACGTGTTCAGGGCATCCAGGATGGCGACCGACGTATGGGTGAAAGCCGCAGGATTCATCACGATGCCGGCAGCCGTCTCGCGCGCCTCGTGAATCCAGTCGATCAGCTCGTATTCCCTATTGGATTGATGAAAGCGAATTTCCAGGCCAAGCTCCCTGGCCAGCGCCCGGCAATCCCGCTCCACGTCCGCAAGCGTCTCGTGACCATAGATGTGGGGCTGACGCTTGCCGAGCAGATTGAGATTTGGCCCGTTCAGGACGTAGACGAGACGACTCATACAACAACTCCGTTCAGTGATGGGCGAGGATTTCGCCAAGAAACTGCCTGGTGCGGGCGTGCTGTGGATTGCGGAAGAAAGCGTCAGGCGCGTCTTCTTCGATGATCTGACCTTCAGCCATGAAGATCACACGGTCGGCAACCTGGCGGGCAAAGCCCATCTCGTGGGTGACGCAAATCATGGTCATGCCGTCGTTGGCGAGGCCGATCATCGTGTCGAGCACCTCCTTGACCATTTCGGGATCGAGAGCCGAGGTCGGCTCGTCAAACAACATTACTTTCGGTTGCATGCAGAGCGCACGCGCAATCGCGACACGCTGTTGCTGGCCGCCGGAAAGCTGAGCCGGATATTTCTCGGCCTGGTCACCGATACGGACGCGCTCGAGGTATTTTCGCGCGGTCGCTTCGGCCTCGGTTTTGCTGAGGCGGCGCGCGCGAATGGGCGCGAGCGTGCAGTTCTGCAAGACCGTCATATGCGGGAAAAGATTGAAGCTCTGAAAGACCATGCCGACGTCCTGGCGTACGACATCGATGGCCCTGATGCTGTCGTCCAGCCGATGACCGTTCACCACGATGCTGCCCTGCTGGATCGGCTCGAGGCGGTTGATGCAGCGGATCAGCGTCGACTTTCCCGAGCCGGACGGACCACAGAGCACGATCTTTTGGCCCTTGCGCACGGTGAGATCAACGTCGCGCAAAGCCTGGTACCCGCCGTACCACTTCTGCACGCCCTTCATTTCGATCAGGTTCTGGTCTTGCATGCCGGCCTCCGCTCTCGGGCGGCGGCCAACGCGGATCGCGCGTCGGCCGCTCGCAGTGGCTATTGGACGGTGAAGGGAACGCCGGGGACGGAGTCCGGAAAGACCGGGACCGGGACCTTCATCCATTTGGCGTAGAAGGCGGCCAGTTTTCCGTTCGACTTGATCTCGTCGATGAACTTGTTGGCCGTCTCATTCCACTCCTTCTCGCCCAGGCGCGTGCAGGCGCCGTTGTACAGAGCTGTGAAGTGCAGCTTGGGTTCGAAACCAAGTTCGGGCTTTGCGGCGTTCAGACGCTGCGGATAGAACAGGTTCGCACCGACGGCCTGGACCTGGCCGGAGAGCAGCGCCTGGATGGTGGCCGCGTCATCGTCGAATCTGCGGATTTCGGTTCCGGACGGCGCGTTGTTGGTCACCTGGGTGTCCTGCGTGGAGGACCTCGGAACGCCAATGACGTACTTGCCCATGTCGGCATTGCCGGTGATCGGCGTCGCCTGGGCGGCGACGAGCGTGATCTCATTGGCGACATACGGCTTGGAATATTGCACCGCCTTCGCGCGCTCGGGCAGCATGGCCATGGTTGCGAACAGAATGTCGACGCGGCCTGTGGTCAGAGCCGGAATGCGATTGGCCACCGCCAGCGGGACGAACTCGGCCTTGACGCCGAGATATTCAGCGAAGGCGCGCCCCATGTCGGCATCGATGCCATCCTGCTTTCCTGAGCTGTCGACATAGCCCCAGGGCGGATTATCCCCCTGAATGCCGATGACGACGACGCCCTTCTTCTTCACGTCTTGCAGTGTCCCCGCCTGCGATTTGCCAGCGATGGCGAGAGCCGCCAATGCCAATAGCGCGAGCTTGAGCTGGCGACGATTGGATGAAAACAACATGAGTATCTCCTCCTGGTGATGGTTATTTGTAGAGTAAGTGCGCCGCTACTATCTTTGACTGGCCAGGGCGAGCCTGGCCTCCATCCGACCGCCCCACCACGAGAGTGGCCAGCAGACGACGAAGTACATCGCGCCGACCACGCCGAAGACCAGCAACGGCTGGAAGGTCTGGTTCGACACGATTTGACCGGCGCGAGCGAGCTCGATGAAGCCGACGATGGCGGCGAGCGAGGTGCCCTTGATGAGCTGCACGAGATAGCCGATGGTCGCCGGCAGTGAGATGCGGATCGCCTGCGGCAGCACGATGTCCCGCATCCGCGACGAATAGTGCAGTCCCAGCGCCATCGCCGCTTCGGTCTGGCCGCGCGGCACGGCCTGTATCGCGCCGCGCCAGATCTCGCCAAGGAAGGCCGAGGCATTCACGGTGAAACCGATTGCCACCGCGGCGAAGGCATCGAGCTTCAGCCCGGTCAGCGCCAATCCGTAATACACGACGAAAAGCTGCAGCAGCAGCGGGGTGCCCTGAAATATCCCGATGTAGATGCGGGTGCCCCATTCCACGCCCCTGTGGCCACAGGTGCGCAGCAACGCGACGGCGAGCCCCGCCGTACAGCCGCCCGCAAACGCGACCAGCGTGAGCAGCACCGTCCATTGCAACCCACGCAGCAGGAAGCCGAACTCGGGAAGACCAAAATGCGGTGTCATGCTGGCCTCCCTCAGCGTGTCGGATATGAGAAGAAGCGGTGAGAGACGACCGCAAAGCCCAGCATCAAGAGCCAGGAGATCGCGAGGTAGAGGACGGTGACGGAGAAATAGACCTCGAAGCTGCGGAAGGTGTCGCTCTCGATGCGCTGTGCAACCGACGTCAGTTCGTAGGCGGACACAGCCGAACAGATCGACGATGTCAGTGTCAGCATGATGAACTGGCCCGTCAGCGAGGGGTAGATCGCGCGAAGCGCGGGCTTGAGCACGATGAAACGGAACACCTGCCCTTTGTGCAATCCGAGCGCGTAACCGGCCTCCACCTGCCCCTTGTGAATGGACTGTACCCCGCCGCGGATGATCTCGATGGCGTAGGCGCCGCCATTGATGCCGAGCGCGATTATGGCGGTCGCTGTCGGATTGAGCTTCAGTCCAATGAGCGGCAGGGCGAAGAACAGGAAGAAGATCTGCACCAGGAAAGGTGTATTGCGCACGACCTCGACGAAGCCGATCACGAGACCACGCAGCCACGCCGCCTTCGAATCGCGTGCCGCGACGCCTCCGACGCCGATCAGCATCGCCAGCGTCATTCCGGCGAACGCCAGGCTCAACGTACCCACGCAACCCCACAGCAGTGCGGGCATTGCATGCCAAACCACCGAGAAATCGAGCGTGTAGCCCATCCTTACGTTTCCTCTCGGGCGTTGTACGTGCCGCTCACCCATCGGCCGGGTGTCACCCTCCCAGGGACGCGAAAGTCGCGAAGAAGACGTCTGGATCGGGTGAGATGCCGGTGAACAGGCGAAATGCTTCGGTGCCCTGGAAGATCGCCATGCCACCGCCATCGACGGTGCGGCAGCCGAGGGCACGCGCCGCACGCAGCAAGGATGTTTCCAGCGGGAAATAGACGATCTCGACGACCCACAGATCGGGTCGCAGCAGGGCCGTCGGCAGCGGTGTGCCCGGATACTTGTCCATGCCGATCGGCGTCGCGTTGACAATTCCGTCAGCGGCGGCCACGGCGGCTGCAACATCCTGGCCGGCCCTCAAGCGCCCTTCTGCAAATCGGGGGGACAAGCCCTCGACCACGCCCTGCGCCTTGGCGAAGTCGACGTCGATGATGGTCAGCTCCTGCACGCCGAGCTTCATCAGCGCGAAGGCCACGGCCGCGCCCGCACCGCCCGCGCCGAACTGGACGACACGGCCGAGCGGCGCACCTTGCATGTTGCGGCGAAAGTTCTCGGCAAACCCGAACCAGTCCGTGTTGTGGCCGGTCATCCGACTATTCCGGATGACCACGGTATTCACCGCGCCGAGCGCTTCTGCATCCGGCGAGAGCGCGTCCAGCAGGGGGAGAATTGCCTGCTTGCAGGGATGGGTCACGTTCAAACCATCGTAACCCATGCGCTTTGCGGCCGTGAGCAATTCGGGCAAGGCTTCGATGCCGAGCTTCAGCTCGGTCAGGTCGATCGTCTTGTAGAGATACCGGATTCCAGCGGCATCAGCGGCCGCTTCATGCATGGGCGGCGTGCGCGACGCCGCGATGCCGCTGCCGATCAGGCCGACGAGAAAGTTGGACTTCGGATGCATGTTCGGCATCGCCCGTCAGCTCAATGGGACAGTCAATTCGGCGATCACCTGAGCCGTGCCCGGTCGAACGCCGCGCCACCAGGAAAACGCTTCCGCTGCCTGCTCGACCAGCATGCCGACGCCGTCGGCGAGCTTGGCGACGCCTTCCGCGCGAGCCGCCTGCAGAAAGGGAGTCAATCCTTTGCCGTAGGCAAGTTCATATGCCAGTTCCGCGCCGCGCAAGACATTGCGTGGAAGCGGCGGCATTTGACCCCGCAGGCTGGCCGATGTCGCGTTGACCACGACGTCGTACCCCTCGGCGAGATCGGCCAGCTCGGTGTAGCCGCTGACCATCAGGGGACCACAGCCGGCAAACTCCTCGGCCAATGCCACCGCCTTCGCCAGCGTTCGATTGACCAGAACCAGCTCGGACGGCTCTTCGCGCAGAAACGGCAGCAGCGCACCACGTGCCGCCCCGCCGGCGCCGAGCATCAGGACGCGGCGGCCTTTCATCTTCACATCGAGATTGACGGTGATGTCGCGCACAAGGCCGACACCATCGAAGTTCTCGGCAATGATCCGATCGCCTTCGAACTTCATGCAGTTTGCGGCGCCTGCGCGTGTGGCGCTCTCGGAATGCTCGTTTGCGTAGACGAAGGCATCGAGCTTGAACGGGGCGGTGATGTTCAGCCCCTTGGCACCCTCGGCGCGGAATTGATCGACCCGTTCGCTGAAGCCATTAAGGGGGCTCTCGATCGCCTCATAGACGAGGTCCTGGCCCGTCATCTTGGCGAACGCGCCATGGATGAGAGGTGATTTGCTGAAGCCGATCGGATTGCCGATTACCGCATAACGATCGCTCATGGCTCACTCCCGCACTGCGGCTTCGTTGTAGAGCACGCCATCGCGCACCATCGCATCGACCGCTTCGGCCGACAGTCCCAGCGAGGCGGCAATGCGGCGGTTGTCCTGGCCAAGCAGAGGTGCTGGAGTGCGCACCATGGTGTCGCAATCGGAGAATCGGAACGGCAGGTTCGGCAGGGTGACCTTGCCGAGCACGGGATGCTCCTGCTCGACCAGCATGCCGCGCGCATGGATCTGCGGATCCTTCACGACCTCCTCGATAGTCTGCACGGGAGCGGACGGAACACCCGCCTCCTCGAGTGCGGCGAGGCAGGCATCGCGAGAAGGTTGCGACAGCGTCCAGTTGCGCACGATATCCATCGCTTCGGCATAATGGGCGTTGCGCGCGGCAGGCTTGGCAAAGCGCTCGTCGGATGCCAACGTGTCCCCCCCGATCAGGCTCGCCAATCGTCGCCACGCATCATCGACTTGTGCGGCGATGACAAGATTGCCGTCCTTTGCCGGAAAGACGCCGTAGACGGTCGAGTCCGGCTGACCGCTGCCGGTCTGCTTTGGCAGGTCGGTACCGCCAGAAAAGAAGTAACGCTGAACCGCATAGTCGTGCATCGAGACCACGCAATCGTACAGCGCCAGATCGATATGTTGACCGCGCCCGGACGATGCGCGGCCGACCAGCGCGGCATTGACGGCAGCAACGCCGTGAATGCCGGTGTACATGTCGGCCAACGGCATCCGCAGCAGCGGCGGCGCTTCGCCGGGAGAGCCCAGTTGCGCCAAGGCACCCGACATCGCCTCCGCAATCAGGCCGAATCCGGGACGGTCGGCATAGGGACCGGTATGGCCGTAGGCGGAGACCGAGCAGTAGATCAATTTGGGGTTTCGCGCCGACAGCGCCTTGTAACCCAGTCCGAGGCGTTCGAGTGCGCCGGGACGGTAGTTTTCGATGAAGACGTCGGCCGTGTTGATGAGCTTCATCATCATGTCGAGACCGCGCTTGTCGCGCAGGTCGATGCACAATCCCTGCTTGCCCATGTTCTGCTGCAGGAAGTAGCCGGATTGTCCGTCCTTGAAATAGCCATGGGCGCGGCCCGCATCACCTTGCTTCGGACGCTCCACCTTGATCACCTCGGCGCCCATCGCGGCGAGGCAGCGGCCCATGAACGGGCCTGCAAGGAAATGGCTGTAGTCGATGACGCGAATGCCTCTCAGCGGCAGATCTTGCACTGTCATGCCTGCTCTCCTGCGGCGTTGGTCTTCGGGCGCATCGGAATCATCAGTCGATGCTCGCCGAGCTGCACCACTTCGCCGCGCTGGTTGATCAGCTCCGAGGGCAGCACCACGATGCCCCACCCTTCCCGCTTGGTGGCGCGCATTGAACCGATGCGGAACTTTACATGCACGGTGTCGCCGAGCTTGATCGGCAGCTTGAAATCCCACGTCCAGCCCAGCGACATTCCCGGAAGGAAGCGATAATCGGCACGGGTCTTCAAACCGTCAGCGAGCGACAGACCAAACAGCCCGTGCGCGACGCGCGTGCCGAAGGGCGTGGTCTTGGCGTAGTCCTCGTCGACGTGCACAGGCGTGAAATCACCCGTTAGTTCGGCATAGGCGTTCACCATCGCTTCGGTGACCGTCACCGCGGGGGTGACGCACTCGTCACCGACCTTGGCATCGTCCCAGTAGCGCTCGTCGGTCATGTCGCGTCTTCCTCTAGGCACGGGGATTGATCGCCAAAGCGGCTTCCACGGCGCCAGCGCTCGCTTGCAAGATCTCGACGTTCAACCCGCCCGGCAACGCGAGCCAGTTCGGCCCGGCCGGCAACGCCTTGGCGCCCCAGGCGGCGGCCCGGGCGAGCACGCCCTCGTAATCGTCGACCATGATGCCGAGATGGGCGAGACGCCCCTCCGGTCCGGCAAAATGCGGATCCTCGATGAGTTGCACGCTTCCGAGCACCCATACCTGACGTGGGCACGCACCGTCGGCGAGTTGCTCGTCGCGAACGGCAAGACCGAGCACCTCACGGAAGAAGTCGACGTGACGATCAACGTCCGGCACACGGATCGCGACGTGCTCGACATAGGCGCGCGGCAACGACATCGTCTCAGGCCTTTCCCGGATAATTGCTGCGGGCGTATTCGAGCCCTTTGACCAACGCGACGAGGGTCGCGTTGACGGGGGTCGGCACGTTGAGCTTGGCGCCCCAACGCACGACGGAGCCGTGAATGTAATCAACTTCAGTCAGATTCCCGGACTGCAGGCTCTGCAGCATCGACGTCTTGAACTCGGGCGGCAGTCCAGCGGACGCCATCGTCCAGGCGCGGCGCGGATCGGCGATTGAGATCTTCACACCGGCGGCCTGTGCGACCGCGATGCCCTCCGAGATTGCGGCCAGCGCGCAATCTTCCAGGATCGCCAGTGAATAGAGACCGCCATAGGTCAACCCGGTAACGGTGGTAATTCCTCCTCCGGCGACGTTGATGAACAACTTGTCCCACATCGTGCCCAGGATGTTGTCGCTGAGCTGCGTGAGAATGCCCGCACGATTGAACGTCTCTGAAATTCGCCGCGCGCGGTCCGTCAGGCGGCCATCAAGTTCGCCGATGATGGTTTCCTTGCCGATGACCCCGGAGCGAACATGGCCTGGGCCAAGCAGCACGCCACCAACGTAGGTCTTGCCGGCCATGACCCGGTCACGGCCAACTTCCTCCGCAAGGATGTCCTCGTGACCGAGACCGTTTTGAAGCGACATCACGACCGTCT
This sequence comes from Bradyrhizobium sp. WYCCWR 12699, assembly GCF_032144035.1. Taxonomy (NCBI): domain Bacteria; kingdom Pseudomonadati; phylum Pseudomonadota; class Alphaproteobacteria; order Hyphomicrobiales; family Nitrobacteraceae; genus Bradyrhizobium; species Bradyrhizobium sp. WYCCWR 12699. The sequence goes on along the minus strand of NZ_JAVTJN010000033.1, from coordinate 384,699 downwards.
GCGGTCCGATGATCGGCGTCGCCGCTCGGATCGCATCGCGCGTATGGTAGGATTTGACGAGGACAATGACGAGGTCCGCGACGCTGCCGACCTCCGTCGCGGAGGCGCAGGCGGAGACCTTCACGACGCTCTCGGCTTCACCTTCGAGAATCCGCAAACCACCGGCATTGATCGCGTCGACATGAGCCTGGAACGGATCAATTAGCCAGACCTCGGCTCCACCGCGCGCCAACGTGCCGCCGATGGTCGAACCGAGGGCTCCCGCTCCGATAAAGCAGATCCTCATCCGAACGCTTCTCCCTCGCCCGTTTTGGCGTTGGAAGCGTGCTAGCAGGCGGCCCGGTATTTGGATATTCTATGATCCTTATAACCATTATTTCAGATCGCAATGAAGCACCGGGATCCCTCCAAGACGAGCCTGCTGGAGCCGCGCCTGCTCCGGCTCTTTGACGCATTGTTCTCCACGGGCAGTGTCACCAAAGCAGCCGAGAAGCTCGGTCAAAGCCAACCGACCATTTCGATTGGGCTGGCGCGCCTGCGAAAGGAACTGCACGATCCGCTCTTCATCAGATCAGCGGAGGGAATGCTACCGACTCCGCGCGCCGAGGCCTTGATCGGCACGGCCAGACAGGCCCTGGAGATGCTGCGTCGCCTGGCGGAGCTTCGCCCGGAGTTCGATCCGGCGACTGCAAAGCGCCGCTTCGTCATCTGCATGACGGATGCGAGCCACATCACGCTGCTGCCCGCCATTCTTGGCTACGTCCGCCAAGTTGCGCCGGGCATCCGCATCGAGGCGGCGCAGATCGGCGGCGATACTCCGCGGATGCTGCAGTCTGGCGAGGCTGATCTGGCGCTCGGCTACATCTCGGACCTCGATGCCGGGCACTTCCAACAGGTGCTGTTTCCGCAGGATTGGGTTTGCCTGGCGAACGCAAACCATGCCCGGATCCGCGACCGCATCACCGCAAGGGATTTCAGGCGTGAGGCCCACGTCCTCATTCGCTCCGGCACTGGACATCTCTTGCTCGGGGACGCGCTACGGGAGCAGCGCATGGTCCTTGACGTTGCGCTCGAACTCCCGGGCTTTCTGGGGTTGCCCGCAATCGTCGGGACAACTGACCTGATCGCCACCCTTCCAAGACACATTGGCGAGACGTTGGCTCATTATTACGGACTGCGCGTGCTCGATTGCCCGCTGGCGATCGCCGGCTTTACGGTGAAGCAATATTGGCACGCCCGCTTCCATCACGACCCGGCAAACCAATGGTTGCGTGACGTCTGCGGCGAGCTGTTTCAACAGCAGGAGGTGCGGGGTCTCCATCGTTCCGGCCGGCCCAAGAAACGAAGGCCACGCGACTTGACGTCGTAGTCCCGAATGGAGCGGAAGGAAGAAAGCCTCCCGCCTCGGATCGTGGAATTCCGCGTTTTCCGCCCGGATACTCCGCATGTCATTGGTCCAGCGGGAAATTCGGGCGCATGCCACTTGCGCGATCGCGCCTCTCCATCTCTGGAGCGAGCGTGTGCTGTGGAGTGCGACCCTGGGCGGTCCAATGCATGTCCTTATAGTTGAAGCCGCGCGCGAGCGTGGGCTTCACCACCATGAAGTAAGGCGAAATATCGAAGTCGCGTGGCGCGTAGAGTGATGAGTGACGAGGCTCGGCGATTTCGCGCCGCGCAGTCTGGCTATCGATGTGCGTGATCGTGGGGAGGATCGGATAACGCACGGCTTCGAAGGCTTGCGCAATCAGCGAAGAACAGATGATGCGGCTCGCATCGCCCGAGCCAAGTGCGATCGTTCGGCGGCGACAACGCTGCGCCATTGGCCATGGGAACAGATGCCGCATCAGGTCGATGACGTTCTTGAAATCGTAGCCGAGGCCAATGCGTTCGGAAGCGTAGCGGCAGACCTTCTCGCAGTCCGCTCCGCTGAGGCCCACCGGCCGGCAGATACGGGTTTGGCAATGCAGATATTTCGACAGCGGCGCCGCCACGACACCTTCGTCTATATTGGCTTCGATCAGGACATGAGGCTCACCGTCAGTTGCGGAACCCGCCATCGGCCCGACGTACAGCGCCGAGTGCGACCAGGCCGATTGAGTGAGATACTTGATGCCGCTGGAAATGCGACCTTTGCCCTCGACCAGCAAAACGTCACCTGGTCGAAGAGTGTCGCGCAAGGCCGTCGAATCGTTCGGCGGCAACGGCGCACCGCGGTTGGCCTGCTTCTGAAGCCGCGCAATCAATCGTCCAACGCTGTCGATCATCCAGCCCATCGCTCGTCTCCTCTTTTTGGAGTGGGCACTGTGAGGATCTAGCGAATCGAATCCGGAGCTGCGCCAGAGCGATTGTCGTACCCATAGAGCGATTGCTGTTACCGAACGCGCGGGCGCCAATCGGCTGGGGGTCCGTCGGTCAGCTTACCAAGCGCCGCAGCGAAGGCTGTTTGGGAAGCATATGTTCTGCGGCAGGCCGCGAGCGTTTCCGGCCGCCCTTGACCTGGCAACAGCACGACTAGGTCGATCGCGGCGCCATGACATTCGCCTGTTCGGCCGCAGGCCATCGCGACACCGCACAACTGCCCGCAATCGCTCTGCAATTGGATCAATCGCTCTGGGGCAGTGCTGCGCCAGCTCCCTACCATCACCGTATCGACGTCAACGGTAGATGGAAGGACACGCGATGATCTGGAAGAATCTCGTCAACCAATCTGCGACCCTCGCATCGCGGCCGAAAGTCCTCTCCACCACCTTCATGTGCGCCCTTTCAGCGACGGTGCGCTTGGCTTCGACCGGAGATGAAGGAGCGAGGATTGCGGCGCAACCGGTTCACACACGAGATCCCATGGTCTCGATCATGACCAGAGACAGCGTTCCGATCTTCCGCCTGGGCTGGAGGCCAAAGCCCGCCCAGCCGCTTGTGTTTCAAAGCCCGAATGCCTGCCGCGCCTGGCCGCTTTAGCAAGACGCCGGAGGTATCGTCATGATCCGGGTCCCAACCGGCGCTGCCACGCCCGCGTCGATCGTCGACACGCTGAAAGCGTCGGCCGGTGTGTCGCCAAAGACACGCGCCAGCTTCGCCAGAGGCCGCTGTGTCCGCGGCACCTTTATCCCGTCAGACAGAGCGGAAGAAATTACGAAGTCGCAGAGTTTCACGGCCGCATCACGCGTGCTGGCGCGCTTCTCGCTGGACGGCGGCAATCCCCGCTTGCCGAACACTGATAATTTCGTGCTGCGCGGGTTCAGCTTCAGGCTCGGAGATACGGAGCATCGTTCCGACATTCTCACACAGAGCGCGCCCGTTCACTATGCGAGGACCCCGGCGCAGATGTTGGCGTATCTGAAGGCGCGCGTTCCCGGGTCCGGCCAACGACCCGATCCGGAAAAAGTCGAGGCGTTCTCCGCCGCCAATCCTGAGACTTCGCATCAGGCAAGCTATGTGGCTGCCCATCCGCTTCCCGCAAGCGTTGCCGATACCACCTACTGGGCCGTCCACGCCTTTCCCGCGACAAATCGGTATGGCGAGACTCAATTCATCAAATTCAAGGTCGTCCCGGTCGGCAGCCAAGGTGCTGCGCCGACCGAAGGCGCGGCCAGGACGAAGCCTGAAGAGTTCCTGCACGACGATTTGGAAAGCCGGATCGCGGCACGCGATATCCGGTTCAGCCTGATGGCGGTGCTCGGCCGCCTCGGAGACCCCATATTGGATGTCACGATCCGATGGCCGGACGAGGACCGCCGGGAGACGGTGCGCCTCGGAACAATCGTGATCACTGCAATCGAAAAGCGCGATGCATACGTCTTCGATCCGGCAGTCCTCGCCGAAGGCATCGGGCATCCGCCCGACGAGATCTTTGCGGCCCGCCGCGCCGCCTACACGATCTCACGGGCCAGGCGCCGCTGATCGAAGGATCAGCTTCCGCTTTCCCTGGTGCCCTGCGTTTCGCGGCGCCATGCCGCGGGGCTGGTGCCGACTTGCGCCGAAAACACCTTTGTAAAGTGGCTTTGATTGGCGAATCCTGCCGATACCGCAACTTCCGACAATGGCAGGTCCCGTACGATGGTCATCAACTGCTTGGCCGCTTCCACGCGCTGGCGCAGCAGCCATTGGTGCGGCGGCAGGCCGGTCGAAATTCGAAACGCGCGCGAAAAATGACCGACCGAGAGGCCAAACTCGGCCGCGATCTGTTGCAGTGAAAGTGTCCCGCCGAGGTCGGAGTCGAGCTTTTCGCAGGCACGCTTTACTTGCCACGGGGCAAGGCCGCCGCGAGCGGGCCCGGTCGTGCTCTGCAACCCGCCATAGGCCTGGGCAATGTGCGCGGTGAACGCCAGCATCATGTGATCGATGAAAAGCTGGTTGACCTCGGCCGGTCGGCTGAGCCCTTGCAGCAGCAATGTGCCGATATGACGCATGACCTCGTCGTCATGGCCGAAGCCGAACTGGCAGGCGAGGTCGCCAACAGGCGGTGTGCCGGATTCCCTCGCGATGCGGTCAAGCGCTGAACGCGGAAGATAAAAGTGGAGGGAATGAAATGGTTTGTCGATGATGAAACCCGGATCGCGCCTGAGATCGTACAGATATGTCGTACCGGCCCTAACATCCGCCTTCCCGACGGACTTGCCGTTTTCCCAGAGCTCGCAGTCCGGGTAATCGTGAAGCTTCAGACTGACGAAATAGGCTTCATCGGCCACGGAGCCGGAACGACCCGGTATCGGGTTATCAACCTGGGTTTCGGTGACCGCGAGTTCGATGCCGCGCAGTGAACGCGTGATCAGCGAGGGCGGTGCATCCCTCAGGTGCAACTGCTGCCTGACCCTCTGTCCGAAGGTGCTCGCATGCGTCATGTGTTTGAACCATTCGTGGAGGTCGATCGGGCCGTTCGACGCACCGCCGGCACTCCGTTCCGGCGCGCAGTATCCGGTATCCGGGTGCGGAGGTCTAGGTTCACGGCGGCGGTCAACGCAATTGTGAGGACTGGCCACCATGATGGTCACAAAGCGATTTTTCGAAGTGATTTCAATGCCCACCGCGCCTGGTTGCGATACTCGCCCCCTCGTCAATCCGACCACGGCAGCCGATCAAAAATGGCCGCCAGCGCGCTTTGAGCAGAATCAGACAAGACGCGGTTGCTTTAAGAAAGACCACGTAGTTCTACGCGCCTAGAACGCACCCGACAAACTCGCGGCGCCTAGCGGCACGATACCGCGGAAGGAAGCAGAGGCTTCACGCAGGCAGGCCACTCCGGCGCGGGTGCAATTCCCTCAAGCAAGCGCATCGCCATGAGCAAGCCGATCGATCCCTCTACAAGCCTGTCCGATGCAACCACAGCACATCGGGACAAGTCGCCAAACGCCGACCGGCATGCCGCTGATGTGGAGATGGCGCGCGTCCTCAACACCGAACCGATCCGCATGGCATTGGATCCCTCCGGTGCTGCGATCGCCCATTGGAAACATGACCCATTGCACGACGTCGTCGAGCCCATGAGCGACCACGTCATCATGGCTTACAATGGCACGGTGCAGCACGTGGAGCGCCGATCGGGAAGATCGGTCGCGAAGGGAACGTTCCGTCCCGGGGCTGTGATCGTCATTCCGGAAGGATCGAGCTCCCGGTGGGATATCCCAAAACCCGTGGATGTGGTTCAGCTCTATCTTCCGACCGCGACGCTCGAGCGGGTTGCCCGTGAAACCAACACTGCCGCAGCGGTCGATCTCCTCGAACGAACGGGGCATCCCGATCCCGTTACATCCCGATTGCTGTTGAGCGCGGCCGATGGGCTGGAGGGCAACAGCGCACTCGACACGCTGTTCAGGCATCAACTCATAGACCTCCTCGCCACGCGTCTGCTGGCTGTGCACACCGCCTCGCCAACCACGTTCGAGCCGGCCACGGGCGGGCTTTCGCCAAAGGTCCTGCTTCGCGCCATCGAACGCCTGCGCTCCGACAGCGATTCCGACGTCTCGCTTGCGGCTCTCGCTTCGGACGCCGGCCTGTCGCGCTCGCACTTCTGCCGCGCGTTCAAGGAAAGTACCGGGCTCTCCCCTCATGCCTGGCTGCGGCAATACCGCCTTGAGCAGGCCATGAACATGCTGCGCGACACCGACACATCGATCGTGTCGGTGGCGGCCGAGCTTGGCTATGCCTCGCAGACCGCATTCGCGGCCGCCTTCAGGCGCTTGACCGGCAAAACCCCGAGCGATTGGCGACAAGGCGTGCAGTAGCGGCAACTGCTTGCGGATGACGAGTAGCATTCCAAGCGCGAGAACGGCTCGATGAAGAGACCGGTCGACAACGATCCCCTGGAGGACCTGCTGGCCGCACCCGGCCGCGAGGCTCCAACGGATACCCGGCAGCGCGCTGCCGAAGCGGAGATGGCGCGCGTCTTGAAGACCGTACCGCTGCAGGTGGCGTCAGACCCCTCCAATGGAGCCATCGCCCATTGGAAGCATGGGGCCCTGCACGACGTGGTCGAGCCTATGCGTGACCACGTCATCATGACCTACCCCACCGGCGTTCAGCGTCTGGAGCGGCGCACCGGGAGATCGGCTGTGACCGGGACGGCGCGTTCGGGAGTTGTGACGATCATTCCGGCTGGTTCAAGCGCCAGATGGGATATTCCCGGCGCTGTCGATGTCATCCAGCTCTATCTTCCACACATGACGCTCGAACGCGTGGCTCGCGAAGCCGGCGCTTCCGCTCCCGGCGATCTTCTGGAACGGACGGGACATCCCGATTCCATCACATCCGGATTGCTGATGAGTGCCGCGGATGTGCTGGAGGGCAACGCGACCCTGGATGCCCTGTTCAGACACCAGCTTACAGATCTCCTGACCACACGTCTGTTGGCTGCGCATACTGGCGAGTTGGTCACGTTCGAACCGATTATAGGTGGGCTGTCCCCACATGCTCTGCGCCGCGCGATCGAACGCCTGCGCTCGGGCAGCGATGCCGACGTTTCGCTCGCTGCGCTGGCATCGGACGCCGGCCTGTCGCGCTTCCATTTCTGCCGCGCCTTCAAGGAAAGCACCGGGCTCTCGCCGCACGCCTGGCTGCGCCAGCAGCGGCTCGAGCGAGCCATGAACATGCTGTGCGATACCGATACGTCGATCGAGGTGGTGGCCGCAGAACTCGGTTACGCATCGCAGACCGCATTTACGGCGGCGTTCAAGAAGCTGACCGGCGACACGCCGAGCCAATGGCGCCGTCGCATGCGTTAACAGCAATCTCTCTGCAACCGCGTCAATCGCGCTGGCGCGGCCGCAGCTCCGATCCCGTAGATTTGCGGTATCGAACATCGACAACGGACGGAGACGAGCAATGGCCTGGAAGCACTGTGTCGCCCTCCTTGCAATTGTGCCGCGACGCCGGGTCATCGCGACCGCGCTGGTGTACGGACTGTCACTCAGCGTCCGCTTTACCTCGGCAACGGGGGAGGAAGTCGAAATTCCGATCCCGTCGACAACGTCGATCATGACCAGAGCCGGGGTCTCCATCTTCCACGATGACTGGCCCTTGAGGCCCAGCGAGTCGATCGCCTTTCAAATTCGCCGGCCGGCGGTTTCCCGTGGCTGTCACGCAGCGTGCGAGCGTCCTTCCATGATAACGCCGGGCTGCACCGCGCCTTAGGCGCTCGACCAATCCATTTCACGCCTTCGCGTCATCGCCGATCGTGACAAGCCATTCCGGATGCGGGAGCGGCAACGGTGACGCGCGAGTCCGAGAAGTCAAACCAGAGGAGTAGACACATGCGATTAGTCATCATCGGCGCCGGCTTCGCCGGCATGTACGCCGCACTTTCCGCCGCCCGCCTGCGCGACATCCAGGGCGTCTCACCCGAAGAGCTCGAGATCGCGCTGGTCGCACCCGAGCCGACACTCGTGGTTCGCCCGCGCCTGTATGAACCGAAGCCCGAGACCCTGACGGCGCCCCTCACGGATGTCCTCAAGGCTATCGACGTTGTCTATGTGCAAGGCAGCGCGGAGACGATCGACACCAGGTCTCGCACCGTGGAAATCGGCGGCGCCAAAGGTACGAAGAGGAGCCTTTCCTACGATCGGCTTGTCGTGGCGACCGGCAGCCGGCTGTTCCGTCCGGACATTCCGGGCCTCGCCGAACATGGCTTCAGCGTCGACAATCTCAATGATGCGATGACCCTCGACCGGCACCTGCACAGCCTGGCCGATCGGCCGGCGGTAAACGGGCGCGACACCGTCGTCGTTGCCGGCGGCGGATTCACCGGAATCGAGGCGGCGACGGAATTGCCGGCGCGACTTCGCGCGATCTTCGGCAAGGACGCCAAGCCGCGCGTCATCATCGTCGACCGCAACAGCGCGATCGCTTCCGCCATGGGCGAAGGACCCCGCCCCGTTATCGAGGACGCCCTGCACAAGCGCGGCGTGGAGACCAGGCTCGGCGCCGGCGTCGCCTCGCTCGACCAATCGGGCGTCACGTTGACGTCAGGCGAACACATTGAGGCCGAGACCGTGATCTGGGCGGGCGGCATTCGCGCGGCTCCGTTGACCGCACAGGTCGCCGCCGAGCGCGACAATTCCGGCCGGCTGCTCGTCGACCGTGATTTGCGCGTGCCGTCGGTACCTGGCGTGTTCGCCACAGGCGACGCCGCCCGCGCCGCCTGCGATGATGAGGGCAATTACGCATTGATGTCGTGCCAGCACGCCACGCGAATGGGCGCCTTTGCCGGCCATAACGCCGCCGCCGAGCTGCTCGGCGTTCCGACCAAGCGCTACCACCAGGAGAAATACGTCACCTGTCTCGACCTCGGCGAAGCCGACGCGGTGTTCACCCGCGGCTGGGAGCGCGAGGTGACGATGGTCGGCGACACCGCCAAGAAGACCAAGCGGGAGATCAACACCGTCTGGATCTATCCGCCGAAGGCCGAGCGCGCTGCCGCTCTTGCCTCGGCCGATCCGGAGCGTGTCGGCGATGTCAGCGGCTTCTTCTAGACCGTCACGCGAACCGGCCGCGCTCCGCGCTGGCTGCACGGCCTACCCGAACAAGACCAGCCAGCACCAACCATGTAACAGGAGAGAAATATGAATCTGCACGACCCCTCATACACCGGCAACAAGGTGCCCGATGAGTTGGTTCCGTCGCGTTACGCGCTGCGGATCGGCGAGATCGACGTGATGGTGGTCAGCGACGGCGTGCTGACGCTGCCGGGCGCGATGTTGGCTCACAACGCAGCACCCGCTATCCGCGCGGCCTGGCTGAAAGACAATTTCCTGCCACCGGACGCCTTCGATTGGGCGCTCAACGTGGTCGTGGTGCGCAGCGGCGGCCGGACCATCCTGATCGACGCCGGGATGGGTGCGGAGTTTCCCCTTCCTCGGGCCGGACAATTGATCCATCGGCTGGAGGCCGCTGGCATCGATCTCGCCTCCGTGACCGACGTGGTGCTTACCCACATGCACATGGACCACGTTGGCGGGCTGCTCGTCGAAGGCGTGAAGGAGCAACTGCGCCCGGACCTGCAGATCCACGTGGCGGCCGCCGAGGTCAAGTTCTGGGAATCGCCCGATTTCTCCCAGGTTTCGATGCCGGACGGTTTCCCGGATGCGCTTCGGGCTACGGCCAAACGGTTCGCGAAGGAGTACCGTAGCCAGCTTCGGCTCTTCGAGGATGAGCACGAAGTGGCGCCGGGCGTGGTCATTCACCGCACCGGCGGTCACACGCCCGGGCACAGCATCGTCCGCCTGGCGTCCGGCGGCGACCGGCTGACGTTCGCCGGCGACCTCGTGTTTGCCGTCGGGTTCGAACACCCCGACTGGCACAACGGCTTCGAACACTACCCCGAGGAAGCGGCCCGCGCCCGCACCAGCCTTTTGCGCGAGCTGGCGGAAACCGGCGGGTTGCTGGTGGCCACGCATATGCCGTTCCCATCCGTCGGCCATGTGGCTGTGGCCGGCGACGCCTTTCGTTGGGTGCCTGCGTTCTGGGACTACTGATTGCTTGTCGGGTTAGTGCCGACAGGCACGCCCGATCAGCGCTTCATCCGATACGGGCCGCGTTTCCCGCGCCGAAGCGCGGCCCGCGCAACCACACCCCTCCTGGAGCTCGACCTCGATGAAACACGAGACCCTGCGCGCGAGCGCGTTTGCGATGCCGCTGACGAACCCGGCCTTTCCGCCTGGCCCGTATCGCTTCGTCAATCGCGAGTATTTCATCATTCAGTACCGAACCGATCCCGAGGCGTTGCGCCGGATCGTGCCGGAACCGCTCGAACTGACCGAGCCGGTAGTGAATTACGAATTCATCCGCATGCCCGACTCCACCGGCTTCGGCGACTACACCGAAAGCGGTCAAGTGATTCCGGTATCCTTCCGGGGCGAGACCGGCAGCTTCACGCACCAGATGTTTCTCAACGATCATCCGCCGATTGCCGGCGGGCGCGAACTCTGGGGCTTTCCGAAGAAACTTGCGCAGCCGAAACTCGCCGTCGAGACCGATACGCTGGTCGGGACCTTGAACTACGGTTCGGTCCGGGTTGCCACCGGCACCATGGGCTACAAGCACCGGACGCTCGACACAGCGCTCGAAGCCCGAAAGCTCGCAGGCCCCAACTTCCTGCTCAAGATCATCCCTCACGTCGACGGCACGGCGCGCATCTGCGAACTGGTGCGCTACCACCTCGAAGACATCAATGTGAAGGGCGCGTGGACCGGGCCCGCCGCGCTGGACCTCTATTCGCATGCGCTGGCTCCCGTCGCCGAGCTGCCGGTTCTCCAAGTGTTGTCCGCCAAGCACATCGTTGCCGACCTGACGCTTGGGCTCGGCAACGTGATCCACGACTACCTCACCCCTGGCGCTGCCGTTCGTGGACCAAGGGTTCTGATCGAAGCGAATGCCGGCTGATCGGATCGACCATCATGCAAGGAGTTCTGGCAATGCTAAACGTGATACGCGAACGGACCAACCCAACGCCACAACAGCAAGGCAACGCGCTTCCCTACGACGTCGTCGCCCTCGTGCTGCAAGGCGGCGGTGCGCTCGGCGCCTATCAGGCGGGAGTCTATGAGGGCCTGCACGAGGCCGGCATCCGGCCGAACTGGCTGGCCGGCATTTCGATCGGCGCGCTCAACGCTGCGATCATCGCGGGCTCGCCTGAAGGCGAGCGGGTACAGCGGCTGCGCGAATTCTGGGAGTCCATCTGCGCCTTTTCGATCGAGTGGCCCGCCGGCGAAGGGCTCGCCAATGCACTGCCGTTTGCGTTCGACATCAGCTCGGTGCGCAACGCGCTGGCGGCGACCCGGGCCCTGGTGCAGGGCCAGCCCGGCTTCTTCAAGCCGCGTTTCCCGCCGCCCCTCTGGTCCCCGTTCACGGGCGATGCAGCGACAAGCTTTTACGACACGGCGCCGTTGCAACAGACGCTGGAGCGACTGGTCGACTTTGACCGCCTGAACTCGGGCGAAATGCGCGTCAGCGTCGGCGCGGTCAATGTCCGCACCGGCAACCTGACCTATTTCGACACCGCTGAGCGCCGGCTCGGAGCCAAGCATTTCATGGCTTCCGGCGCCCTGCCGCCCGGATTCCCCGCCGTCGAAATCGACGGCGAGCACTATTGGGACGGCGGCGTCGTGTCCAACACGCCCCTCTCCCGCGTGCTGTCCGGCGAGCCGCGCGACACGCTGACGTTCCAGATCGATCTCTGGTCGGCCAGGGGCCGTGTTCCCCATGACATGATGGAAGTGTCGAGCCGCCAAAAGGACATTCAATATTCCAGCCGCACGCGCGCCATCACCGACCACATGACGCGGATGCAGACAATGCGTCAGGCGCTGCAGCGGACGATGGAGAAATTGCCGGCAAGCGCAAAGGACGATCCGGAAATCCGCGCCATTGCCGACCTGGCCCGCCATCGCTCCTACAACATCATCCACCTGATCTACCAGTCCAAGCTCTACGAAGGCCACTCCAGGGACTACGAGTTCGGGTTGAGCGCGATGCGCACGCATTGGCAGAGCGGGCTGGATGACATCCGCCGCACGCTGGCAGAGCCACGACGCCTCGACCGACCGCCCCCCGAACTAGGCATGGTCACCCACGACGTCCATCGCCGCGACTGAGCTTCAACGCATCCTGCAGATTTGGGAGAACGCCGTGTCCACACTTGCCTATGCCGATGAGCAAAAAGCCAAAACCAGCCTTCGTCCCTCACGGCAGGCGATTAAGCGTGCGGCCCTGGTGCTGGCGGCGGCGCTTGGCGTCGCTGCGGCCGCCACGTTCGGCCACTACTACTTCACCACCGGCCGCTATCTGGAAACGACCGACGATGCCTATGTCAAAGCCGACTCCACGATCGTCGCGCCGAAGGTTTCGGGCTATATCGGCGAAGTCCTCGTTGCCGACAACGAGCCGGTCAAGGCCGGGCAGTTGCTGGCGCGAATCGACGATCGCGACTTCAGGGCCGCACTCGATCAGGCTCGCGCCGATGTCGCCGCGGCAAGTGCCGCGGTGCGCAACCTCAATGCGCAGATCGAATTGCAGGAGCCGGTCATTCAGCAACAGGCTGCCCTGGTCGAAGCCAGCGAGGCCGCGCTGAAGTTCGCGCGGGAAGAACAGGCCCGCTACGACGGCCTGATGAAGTCCGGTTCCGGCACCATTCAACGCGCGCAGCAGACCGACGCGGCGCTGCGCGAAAAGTCCGCCCAGTTGGCCGGCGAAAGATCGGCATTGATCGCCGCCAACAAGCGGATCGAGGTGCTCGCCACCGAACGCGCCAAGGCGGCGGCCCAGCTCGACCGCGCCCGCGCCGTCGAGCAACAGGCGGCGCTCAACCTGTCCTATACGCAGATCACCGCGCCCGTAGAGGGTACGGTCGGTGCGCGCTCGTTACGTGTGGGCCAGTTCGTGCAAGCCGGCACGCAGTTGATGGCGGTGGTTCCGCTCGATGCCGTGTACGTCATCGCCAATTTCAAGGAGACCCAGCTCACCCATGTGCGAACCGGTCAGCCGGTCGAACTGACCATCGACGGTTTCCACGACATCAGGCTGCGGGGCCGTGTCGACAGCCTCTCGCCGGCCAGCGGCCTCGAATTCGCGTTGCTGCCGCCCGACAACGCCACCGGCAACTTCACCAAGATCGTGCAGCGCGTGCCGGTCAAGATCGTGCTCGACGATCACGATCTGAAAGGCCTGCTGCGTCCGGGCATGTCGGCTGAACCGACGATCAACACCAAGTCGGCGGCCGTTGCCGCGCGTGAAGCGAAAAAGCGCCTCGCCTCGCGCGGCACGAGCGCCACGGCTGAATGAATCCGGATCCTGGAGAGTGTCATGAGCACGCTGCAAACCGCTGCCGATGCAAACGCCGCCGGTGAAGGCCGGACAACGGCGGCGCCGGCGGATCCCGCCGTAACCGCAAAGACCTGGATCGCGGTGGGCGGCGCGACACTCGGCGCCTTCATGGCGGTGCTCAACATCCAGATCGTCAATGCCTCACTCGCCGACATCCAGGGCGCGATCGGCGCCGGAACCGACGACGGCGGCTGGATTTCGACCTCGTATCTGATCGCCGAGATCGTGGTAATCCCGCTCTCCGGCTGGCTGGCCCAGGTGTTCTCGATCCGGGTGTATCTTCTCACCAACGCGATCCTGTTCCTGCTGTTCTCGGCGGCCTGCGCACTGGCCCAAAACCTGCCGCAGATGATCGTATTGCGCGCGGTGCAGGGCTTTACCGGCGGCGTGCTGATCCCGATGGCATTCACGCTCATCATCACACTGTTGCCGAAGGCGAAGCAGCCGATCGGGCTCGCGCTGTTTGCGATCTCCGCGACGTTCGCTCCCGCAATCGGGCCAACGATCGGCGGCTATCTCACCGAGAACTGGGGCTGGGAGTATATTTTCTACGTCAACCTGGTACCCGGCACCGTGATGATTGCGATGCTGTGGTTCTCACTCGAGCCCGCCTCGATGAATCTGTCGCTGCTTGGCGAAGGCGACTGGCCGGGCATCGTTACGATGGCAATCGGCCTGTCCGCGCTGCAGACGGTGCTGGAGGAAGGCAACAAGGACGACTGGTTCGGTTCACCCTTCATCGTCAAAATGTCAGTTATCGCCGCGGTCGCGCTGTCCGCCTTCCTGTGGATCGAATTGACGGCGAAGAAGCCATTGCTAAATCTGCGGCTGCTGGCTCGCCGCAATTTCGGCTTCGGCATCCTTGCCAACTTCCTGCTCGGCATCGCGTTGTACGGCTCGGTGTTCATCCTGCCGGTCTATCTGTCGCGTATCCAGGGCTACAACGCTGAACAGATCGGCATGGTGCTGGCGTGGACCGGACTGCCGCAATTGCTGTTCATCCCGCTGGTGCCGCAACTGACGCGGCGTTTCGATGCCCGGATCATCATCGGCATCGGCTTCGCGCTGTTCGCCGCCTCCAATTTCATGAACGTCCACATGACCAATGATTACGCTACCGACCAGTTGTTCTGGCCCAATGTCGTTCGTGCGGTCGGTCAGGCGTTCGTGTTTGCACCGCTGTCGGCCGTCGCTACGGCAGGCATCGAGGCCGAGAACGCCGGCTCGGCCTCCGGCCTGTTCAACATGATGCGCAACCTCGGCGGCGCCGTCGGCATCGCACTGTTGCAGACGTTGCTGACCAAGCGCGAACACTATCACTCCAACGTGCTGATGCAGTCTGTCTCGATGCTGGAACAGGCGACGCAGGCGAGGGTCGAGAAGCTGACGCAGTATTTCATCAGCCACGGCGTGATCGACCGCAGCGATGCTGCGCACCGGGCCTATGTCGCGATCGGCAGGATCGTGCAGAAGCAGGCGTTCATCCTCGCCTTCAGCGACATGTTCTTCCTGCTCGGCGCCGCGCTGATCGTGGCACTCGCGGCCTCCATGTTGCTGAAAAAGCCCGGCCAGCTCGATGCCGGCGGCGCCCACTAACCATCCGTTCAACCCGCACCTCAGGAGTACGACCATGAACCCGCGCATGAATCTCGACCAGGCGTCGAAAGCAATTCCGATGTTGAAGGGCAAGGTGGCAATCGTCACTGGCTCGACCAGCGGCATTGGGCTCGGAATTGCGCGAGAACTCGCGCGGCTCGGCGCCGACCTTGTCTTGAACGGCTTCGGCGAGCCAGGCGAGATCGAGGCGATCCGCGACAGAATCGAGAGAGACCACGGCGTGCGCGTCGTCTACGACGGTGCCGACATGTCGAAAGCGGCCGCCGTGCGCAGACTCGTTTCCGCGACGATCGAGAAATTCGGTCGTCTCGACATCCTGGTGAGCAATGCCGGTATCCAGTTCACTGCCCCGGTCGATGAGTTCCCGGCTGCCAAGTGGGATGCAATCCTCGACATCAACCTGTCGGCCGCGTTCCACGGCATTGCGGCAGCGGTGCCTCAGATGAAAAAGCAGGGCTGGGGACGGATTATCAACATTGCCTCCACCCACGGACTTGTCGCTTCAACACACAAGGCCGCCTATGTCGCGGCCAAGCACGGACTGGTCGGCCTGACCAAAGTCGTCGGCCTGGAGACGGCAGGAAGCGGCGTCACCTGCAATGCGGTCTGCCCCGGCTGGGTGCGCACGCCTCTGGTCGAGAAGCAGATCAGCGACATGGCCACGCAACGCGGCATCAGTCAGACGCAAGCCGTCGAGGAACTGCTGTCCGAGAAACAACCGTCGCTCGACTTTGCCTCGCCGGAGCAACTTGGAGGCACCGTGGCCTTCCTGTGCTCGCCGGCAGCAGACCAGATTACGGGAACAACGATCGCCGTCGATGGCGGCTGGACCGCGCAATAGCCGGGAGTCGAGCCATCCGGCAGACAGTCGATATCGGAGCAGCCCACGGGTGATGGAGCAGAGCTGTCGCGTCTGGAGGCGCGGCTGCCGCTGTCGCTCAGCATGATCGCCGGAACGGTCGACTCCACGGATTTCCCTTGCCGGGAGACTTGAACGGCCGCGTTCAATTCTCTAGCCGCGGTCGCGCAATGCCAGCCGTGCCGAGCTCAGGGACTGAAGCCCCTCACACGAGTTGTCGCCAGATTTTTTTGATCTCCGGTGCACACGTCGTGCAACGCCACTCCCGCTCCAGTCCATCATTGGAGAAATCCGGGACCAGCCCAACCACCAAACATCCCGGCTGCTTAGCTATGCAAAGAGCAGCCCATCGCGCGCTGGCTGGTCTTTCAAAACAAACATCGTTTGAGAAATTAGTTACTCAAACAGTCTTTCTCGCTAAGGCCTTGATATGGTGGGCGCACCAGGGCTCGAACCTGGGACCCGCTGATTAAGAATCAACGGCGAGTTGAGCACAATCAATGGCTTATTGGTCGCACCACTGGACTTGTCCCGACTGAAAGTGGGCATTCGTCGCACGATCATAGTGCTTCATTTGACCGGCTACGTCGGCGTGGTCGGAGCATCCGCGGGGGTGAACTCTAGCAACTAGTTGGCTCTCTATCTTGAAGCTGCCCTTGGAGCGGCTCACGCCGCGGCTTAGAGCCTTTTCCGTTCCGATTGATCGAATCCTCGGGTACCCTTCTGGCCGCGTCGGCGCAACTGCTGAAGTTGGTTAATAGATGGCTGCATGGAGAGCGGAGATGGCCCGGCTCGATAAGCAGATGGATCCCCTCCACCCTGCCGCTCATCTGACGACGACGGATCGCGTCCCTGACAATCCAGGGCTTGAGCAAGTCGACACGGCGTCGTTCATCGATCCGGCGCGAGAGCAATCCGCCTCGTCACCCTCGCATTTTGGGTCGGGCCGGGCGGCAACCGTCGTAACGGGCTCCACCAATTGGATCGACCGAGCACGTCGCATCTGGCGGCGCCATCTCCAGCGCGATCAACTCGCCCGGACCACCGGAGGGTCGATGAGAAACTTCGAGCGGTGGCTGATCGCACTGCTGAGCGTCGGCTTCGTCGTGAGTTGCGTTTGCGCGATCATTGTCTTCATGCAGGTCAACGCGCGCAAATCGGAGATCGCAACGCTGCAACGCGACATCATCGCGCTCAAGCTACGCGTAGCCAGGCTCGATCAAATCGCAAGCACCAATGAGATACGTGAAAAGGCTGGCAGCGGAGCACCCAAACCGCTGTCGGAGGCCCAACCTGACCAGGCGCCGCTGATCCTGTCACGTGAGGAGATTCAGCTTGTCCGAGACTACATCAAGCCTGCACCGGTTGCCGGCCCCGCGACCGAGACGATAAAGGTCGGCGATCCCGTCGTAGGAGAAACCGTTCCTTTTCCCTCTCCGATCACGGAGAAGGTGCGGAAACTGCTCGGCGCGCGATTCACCGTTCGCAATGGCGTTGTTGTCATCGTACGCAGCGGCAGCCGTCAGGCTGATGCTGTGATTGGGCCAAATTGACGAGAACTGGCCGCGATCGCAGTAGCCGATCGTCAGTTAAGGCTGGTTGTTTGGTGGTCTTTCAATGAACCGCCGGCTGCCATTGAGAAGCTCGAGGTTATTGGCGATAACCGGGTTGCCTGGGTCGAGCGAATAAGCCTTCTCAAACTTTCGGCGCGCCGCACTCAGATTGCCGCGCAGCATGTACGAATATCCCTGGTCATTCAGGACTTGCACAGTTTCGCCGCCGAGCCGGATCGCCCGGGCATAGGCCTGATCAGCAAGGTCAAACCGACGCAGCTTGTCGTAGCTCGCCGCGAGCCCAATCCAGGCGGTGACGTCCCTGGGTGATTTCTCGACCGCATCCTTGAAATAGCGCTGTGAGAGTCCGTAACTGCCGCGATTGTAGTGCTCCAGGCCGAGCCGCACAGGCTCGTCGGAGGGATAGTACTTGACGTCGGTCGGCTCCTGCACGGGGTCCCCGCCCGGTGGCTCGACCGGAGCCACGATGGCAGCTTCCCTCGTTGTGTAGTCACAGCCTGCAAGGCCTGGCGCCAGCCAGCAACAGGTCAGCAGTATGATGGCACGCCGCATAACCCTTTTCCCCGCTCGGCCTAACATTTCCCACTCCACCGAGCGCAAATACGCGTCGCTAAACTCACCTACCAACACCGCTACCTAGCCCCCGCTGCCGGACCGCCGACCGGCACCGATATTCCCGCCGATGCTCCCGCGCCCAGGCCGGTGACATTGACATTCTGCGTGACCGGAGGCCGCTGGCCCATGAGCTTCGTCGGATCGCCCATGTCGGGGAGTTGATCCACCGGCTGTTGCTGGTTGCCGTAACGCGTCACGGCGGCCCCCACGCGCCGCGCGTCGTACGCAATCCGACGGTCACCGACGTTTCGCGGCCATGGATGGATGGTATGGGTGACGGCGTTGACCTGCTTGGCATCGCCGGCGGTCACCGTGATGCTGTCGGAACGCTGAAAGTAGCGGTCCACCTCGTCGTGACCGGCGACGCCGTAACATCCCCCAAGGAGGAACGGCGCAAACAGAGCCAGATACCTGATCGTCATCTCGCGCGTCCTCTAGTTTAGAGTTTTGACGACCGTCTGATCGGCACTCGCGGCCGGGACGACGACGGGGGCCCTGAGTTCAGGCGCGATGATGTGGCCGTACGGTCCTTTCACCTCGCCTCCGGAATTGACGTAATCATGGTACCGCTTGCGGACCTCCATCTGACCATTGAGGAAGAAATCGACATCGTTGGCCGGAAGCCGCGAGTCGAGCGGCGACGCCAGTTGCTGACCGGGCGCCGCCGGGGCGACCAGGCGCGGCGTCACGATGATCACCAGATCCGTTTCCTCCTGCTGATACGACTTGCTGCTGAACAGGCTTCCAATCACCGGCACCGAGCCGATCCACGGCAATTGCGAAACGTCCTGGCGGTTGCGGGTCTGCAGCAGGCCGGCGATGGCAAAGCTCTGACCGTCGCGCAACTCAATCGTGGTGCGCGCGTCGCGGCGGGTCAGCGCCGGAACGGTCGTCCCCTGGATCGTCACGGCGTTGGCGAAATCAAGTTCGCTGACCGACGGCTCGACGCGAAGATTGATCACACCGCGCGAGAGCACAGTGGGGACGAAGGCGAGCTCAACGCCGAACTTCTTGTAGTCGATTGTGATGGTGGGAAAGCCGTTCGTCGTCTGCGTCGGTATCGGCACCGGAAACTCGCCGCCAGCGAGGAAGCGGGCGGCATCGCCGGACAGGGTGGTCAGATTTGGCTCCGCCAGCCGACGTGCCAATCCTTTGGTTTCCAACGCCGAGATCAATAGGTCCACCGAGCCGCCGCTGCTGGTCCTGATAATGCTGGTCAACAAGCTACCGAACGGGGCCGGCGCGATGCCGCCTGCGGTCCCGGCGAGTGTTCCCAAAGTTCCGAGTATCGGAAGACTGCCGGCAGGATTTGCGCCAACAGGGGTGCTGCTGCCACTAAGGCTGCTAGTGTTGCCGGTGGTTGGGGCCCGCGTGATGTTATTGATGCCGCCAATCGGCGCCCGCCCGACGGCGGTAGTTGAACCAAGCCCGGTATTGCCGACGTTGGTGCCATTAGCGTTCGCAGCATAAAGGTTTACGCCTAGGTTGCGGCCAGCTTCCCGACTTACCTCGAGAAAGCGCACCTCCAACATCACCTGCTGCGGGGCCGCGACGCTCATCGCGTTGACGACCGTGCCCCCCTTCGCCACCGTGCTGGTGGCGATGGCCATGGCCCGCTCGGCCGTAACCGCATCGGCGGCCGTTCCGCTGAGCACCACTTGCCCTTCGGAAGCCGAGACGCGAATCCCGTGCCCGCCAGTGCTGCTGCGGATGTTCTGCTGGAGATTGCCGGTATCGATCACCACCTCGACGTCGAGGATGCCGATCTGCTTCATCGAGGAGTCGAGCAGGATGACGTTTGTCGTGCCGGTCTGCTTGCCCTGGACGTAGATCAGGTGATCGCTGAGCGACTTCACGTCCACAATATCAGGCGAGCCGGCCACGATGGTCGCGAATGCCGTGTCGACCCTGAAGGTACGTGACTTGTTGACGACGAGCTTGACCCGCTGGACGTCATTCATCTCGCTAACGAAGACGCCGCCGGAGCGCCGGTCTGCAGCCGTCGCGCGGTCCGCGGACGCAAAGGAGGCGAGCGCAGCACCAAGGCCCATCACGCCGAAGGCGAGAAGCCTCCCTACAGCCCTACCCGAAACGCGATCACCACCCATTCGAGTCCCCCCCAACTGTAATCCGCGGCCACCCCCGCAAATCTACGTGCTCGATGTCCCCAACAATTTGCCTCCGCGTATCACGTCGCAGAGTTTACTAGCTGTCCCACTACAATTCGTTACTTGCGTGCTTCCAAGATCATCCTCCCTCAAACAGCCTCCTTGCAAGAAGAGACGATTACCGCGCTGCCTCAAGCGACAAAGAAAACTTTCCAATGTTGCCGGCAAGCATCATTTCTTCTCCTCTCGTCGTCGAACGAATCGCTGGCTCGCAGGCATGGAGACGCCCAAGCACGCGCCACGCGACCGGCGCGGCAACGGCGAATCTCAGGTAAAAACGCGTAAGCTATGCTGCCATATTTCAAGCTGCGCTGAGGTGCCTTTCTTGGCATTGGCCTGGAGGTTGGGTGTCATCGGCTGGGACTGCACTAGAAAGGAATTTGCGTTGACGCGCTCGGCGCATTGAGTGCCGTGCCCCATATCGGCATCAGCATGGTAAACTGGGCCTGGGAAGCTGTAACGGTCAAATTGTTGGCGTTGGCGCCGACAGTCAGCGTTGGTGTGAGGTGGCCGAAATACAGGAAGGGCGCCGCGTTCTGCTTGGCCGCCGTGGAGAGTGGATCCCCGGTGCAGCCGGCCGGCGACTGCGGCGGGCTTTGCAGCATGGCGGGCGTATAGCAGCTAATCATGACCGCTCGGGCACCGGCGCTCGCGAGCGTCCGCAAGGACTGCATCGTGATGGCATAGCGTCCGAGATCGAAGATAACGAACATCAACGTAAAAAGCGGCACGAACACCATGATGAATTCAAACGGCGCGGTACCGCGATTGTCGAGCTTTCTCATCATTGCACCAAAGCGACCATTTGAGTGTAAATGATCGTGGCCGGAGCACACCCGTCTGTGCTCAGGTAGCCGCCACCGCTCATGTCGATCGTTTTCGCGATCACTTGCGAACAGGTCGTATTGGTGCTGGCCGTCGTACCGGCCCAGCTAACATCGACCTTGGGGAAGTAGATCGCTCCGCCCAGGCTAACCAGACCGCCACCGTTGATGGTGACCTTGTTGCTGGTCTTGCTCGGAGCCTGATCGTCAATCAGGACGCCATTTAGATCGGAGGAGAACGTGTTAGTGGCAGGTGCGGAGAGATCAGCCGTACCCCCGTTGATGGTAAGCTGCGAGTCTCCGAGCAAGACGAGGGTTACGCCTACGCCTTTCAGTTGTCCGCCGGTCATCTTTATATTTGCCTTGTAGAAGAAGTATGTTCCCGGGTCCAAAACGTACTTGTCGCCGTTCTGCACCGTGAAACTGCCGTAAGCTCCGGTCCCGGCGCTATTTGGCGTGCAATGCTTCCACCCATCCGGCTGAAGGGTGCATGGCATGTTTGTATTGCCCGTCCTGCTGTTGAACGACGCGGTGTCCAGTTTGCTGAGCGGATTGCTAGCGTACGTCATGAAATAGTTGTGCGACACGCTAAGACCGCTGCAGGTGCCTGATGGGGTGCAGCCACTTACACCATAGACCGCCCATCCCGAGCCGGTGAAAGATGGAGCGCTGGCGAGTTGGACACTCGTATCGGACATCAGCGCGCAGCCAGTTCCGTTGTTGCTGAGATTGCCAGCCAGCTTGAGTGCGCCTGAATCAGGTCCAAGCGCGAGGACGCATGCCTTGGTCGGCTGCTGGACCAGCGCTATGGCTTGGGCGGGGATGTTGACGGTCGTCAAACCCAGCACTGCCGACAAGTAGGCCGGTTGTTGCTGGCTGACCCTGGCGCGAACGGCGTTGCCGGTGCCTGTTGGCGGCGTTGTGAACGTGCCCGCATTGTAGATGCCGATATCGATCTGCACGGCTCGCGAGACTCTGGTCGGTAGGCTTGTCGGACACTGGCTGTCCGGATAGGGCGTGGTGTCCATCGGGCTGGAGTTGCAAAACCCGTTCTGTGCCGCGAATTCCTTGCCACGATAATCTACTGATTGCGTGTCGCAGGCTGCACCCGCCATCGTGCATGATAGTCGCAAGGCGCCCGAGAAGGCGGCTGAGTCAGCGGCGTTCTGCGCGTGCTTGTGGGTGACGAGCCACGATCCGGCCTCGGCCCCGAGGGCAACCGCTCCGATGAGCGGCACGAGGGCGATGCCTGTTGCGAATACTGCCGAGCCTCGCTCGGAATTGAGCAGACGGCGCATGGAAGCACCTATTGGAAGCGTTCTGAGTAACGCAGCGTGTACGTACAAGTGGTGGGACATAGCAGCCCTCTCCACACAATCGGAGCCAAAGTGATAGTCGTCGAAAATGTAATGTACTTCGGAGAACCAAGATTACTCGGCGAGCAGGCCGCTCCTGCGTCTCCGCACTTGACCTGGATGTTGCCGATCGCATGACCAGCAACTGTCGTCTGTAGCCCTGGCCGCCAAGTCACCGTGCCGTCAGGGCCGAGCGGATTATAGTACTGCACATACTGCCCGAAGGAGCGCAAAGCGCTCCACGCTGAGATATACTGGAAGCCCGCAGCAGCTAAGTCGGCGAGCGCCATGAGCAAGCACGCCACCAAGACTGGGTACACAATCAGTGTCTCAAGGGCGACGGCGCCGCGTTGATTTCCGATGAAAGATGTCTTGTGGCTCATGAGCCTACCTCTGATCGATACTCACCGCTCCCGGTCGTCACCGGATCAATAGCCGTCACCAAACATAAGGAATCAATCTCCAGCGCGAGGCCTCGTAACTCGAATATTCCGGGCAGTTGCGCCGAAGCAGGTCCTCTTCGTAATGAATTCGGCAAATCTGGACGCCGATATGCAGGACGAGCAGGATGGCTGTCAGCAGCGACGGGTTTTTCAGCACCACACCCAACACCGCGACTTCTTCCGCAAGGTAGAGCGGGTGCTTGATCCACCGATACGGACCCGTTTGCACCACGTTGCGCGCCTGTGGCACCAGGCTGAACGACCTGCCCAGATGCCTGATCGTGACCAGCATCATGATCATGCCGATCAACACGCAAGCGGTGGATGCCAGGTTTGGTAGCGCCTTGTCGGTCTGGCCGAAGATGGCGATCGTCCACGGCATATATGTGCCGACGAACGCCGCTATTCTCGGGAGAAGACCTTCCGCCTGCGCCTTTGCCGGCGGCCGCGAGATGGTCAACAGCGCCAGCACTACGTAGAAGATCGCAAGGCATACGCTCGACAAGAGCGAGGGCCAGGGATCATTGGGCAACGCGCCAATCTTGATGGCGACGCCAACTGCCAGCAACATGAACCACATGCCGCCGAACAGCTGCATCGTCCGATCGTAGGAGGGGGTTTTCGACAGGACAACCGTGCTCATGGCTATTTACCGAAGCTGGCAAATGAACGGACGAGATGCAGAATGGGACTTCCTCCCAAAATGACGAACATGGCTGGAAGCAGGAACAGCACCATGGGAATGGTCAGCTTGGCGCCCAGCTTGTGTGCTCTTTCTTCCAGCTTGGTAATACGTTCTCGCCGCAGGTCGACGGCGATGCTCCGCAGCGCCTGGCCGATCGGCGTCCCGTATTGCAGACTTTGAGCGAGCATAGTCCCGAATCGGCGCAGCCCATCCGACGTAGCTCCCAGCTTCTCGAATGCCTCGCTGCGGCTAGGCAGTATCCGGAGATCATCAAGAAGATTCCTCAAGACCCCGGCTATGGAGGGATTGGTCTCGTTCATTTCCTGCGCTACGCGTGCCAGCCCGCTCTCCAGGCCCATTCCCGCTTCGCTGCACACGACCAGCAAATCGATCATATCCGGCGTGCCCAGACGAATGGCGGCATCAAACCGCCGCTTCAGCATCGCCAGTATCAACCGCGGTCCCACGATCCCGACCGCCACGCCCATCAGTGTGAAGACCAGCACGTCCAGCAGCGGCTTCCCCAAGAGCTGGGCGACCCCTCCGGCAAGGATCGGGCACAAGAACATGCTGACCGCCTTGACACCGATCCAGGTCGGCAGGGCTCGACGATGATTGAAACCGGCTGATTGAAGAATCGCTCGCAGTTGATCGAGATTTTCCTCTGCGTAGAAACGGCGGTACCGCATGCCGAGCGACGAAAACCAACCAGTCATGTCCTGGAAGGGTGCTGACCGTCCGGCAACGCCCAGCACGGCATTCGACACCCGCACGTCCAAAGCGCGAATGTGCATTTCGCGGATGATCAACACGCAGCTCGCAGCACCGGCTGCGAATGCGAGGGCCACCAGGCCAATATCAAGCGTCATAGTGCCGTTTCCCGTCTGACCATCCAGCTTATCACCAAGGCCCCGACAAGCACCGAGACCACTGCATAAGCCAGCAGCTTGTTTCCAACCGGATCCGTGAACAACAGATCGACCGTTTGCGGATTGGCCGCGTACAGCACCCCGCCCCCAAGCAAGGGCGAGATCGTCAGCGCCCGCGAGGAAAAGATCACCTCTCCTGCCAGCGCCTTGGCCCGCGCAGCCAGTGCAACACGTTGCCTCACGGTGTCTCCCAGGTTCTGTAAGGTCTCCGCCAGGCTGCCACCCGATCTCAGCTGAACTGCAAGGGTCACTGCGAACATCGCGTATTCCGCCACTTGCGTTCGCCGATAGACATTTTGGACGGCGTCCTCGGGAGGTCTTCCGAGATTCACCTCGCTGCATACGATGGCAAACTGCCCAGCCGTCGGTTGCGGCATGTCGCGCGCCAGGGCGCGAAAAGCTTCGTGCACGGGCAGACCCGATCGAACGGTGCTCGTCACGAGCTGGATCGCATCAGGCAGCTGTCGAAAAAGCTGCCTGGCGAAGCGACGTTGCTGCCATCCAAAGAGACCTCGCACGACGACTATGGCGGCAAATGTCGCCGCGACGGACACGTAGAGAATGGAGAATCCCAGCAGGCGATTGGTGTAGAGGATTGCCGCTGCTGCGATGGCGCCGGCAAGCAGCACGTAGGTTGGATGCCAGGTGTAAGGTATCTCGCGATTGTAATTTGCCACGCGATGGAGCAACAGCGACGGAGACCCGGTCTCCAAGCGGCGAATGGATGGCAGGTTTGCCGGATGGGAAGCTGGCAGAGCACCCGCCAGCCGGCGATTGATGCGCCGCTCCCGAGCGTCGAGCCACAGCGAAATGGCTGCTGCGCACATCGCGAGCGCCAGAAAAGACGCGATTACGGACTCCGGCATCATATCTGCCTCATTGCCTCGGCCCACGCTCCATCCAGCCCGTAATAGACAAGACGGCTCTTGAATTTCGGGGTTGCAAGGTTGCACCTATAGGTGCCCGTTAGACGACCCTGCTCATCCTCCTCCTTGTATTCGAAGGCTGCGATGTCATTGGTGGTGATCACCTCCCCTTCGAGGCCAATGACTTCACTGATCTGAACGATGCGACGTTGCCCGTCCCGCATGCGTTCGACCTGCACAATGAGATCGAGTGCAGCGACGATCTGAGCTCGAATGGCCCGCGACGGCAAATTGACTTGTCCCATCTGCACCATGTTTTCGATGCGGGTCAGGGCATCCCGGGTACTATTCGCGTGGACGGTAGAGATAGATCCGTCATGGCCGGTGTTCATCGCCTGGAGCATGTCGAAAGCTTCCGCGCCGCGGACTTCGCCGACCACGATTCGGTCGGGCCGCATGCGCAGGGCATTCACGAGCAGATCGCGTTGCGTCACCTGGCCCGTGCCCTCCAGGCTGGGAGGCCGGGTCTCCAGGCTGATCACGTGCGGCTGCTGAAGCTGCAACTCCGCCGCATCCTCGATCGTTACGATGCGTTCGCTGTGATCGATGAATTGACTCATCGCGTTCAGGAGCGTCGTCTTGCCGGATCCGGTACCGCCCGAGACCAGGATATTGAGCCGAGACCGGGCGGCGATCTCCAGCAGTTTACCGATGGCCGCGGTCATTGAGCCATTTTCGATCAATCCGGCGATATCCAAACGGCGGCTTGGAAATTTCCGGATGGAGATGCACGGACTGTGGATCGCCAGCGGCGGGAGAATGATGTTGACGCGGCTGCCATCCAGCAGGCGGCAGTCCACCATCGGGCTGGATTCGTCGACGCGCCGGCCAACCTGTGCCGCAATCTTCTGAGCGACGGAGGCGATATGATCATTGTCGCGGAATCGCACCGCAATTCGTTCCAGCCTGCCGCTTCGCTCCACGTAGACGTTGCTCGGACCGTTCACCATGATATCGTCGATCGATTGATCGAGCAGCAGCGGACGGAGCGGCCCGTAGCCCGTCATGTCGTCGGCAATCTCGTCCGCAAGCTGAAGCTGCTCGCGCCCCGACAGTTCGAGCCGCTCCTGGTTGGCAATTTGATGGATGATTTCCTCGATCTGCCGCCGAAGAACTTCCCGCGAAACCGTTGCGGCCACCGCTGGCTCGATCTGCTCGATGACCCGTTCACGCAACGAAGCCGGTATCACCGGGTGGTGGATCGGGGGTTCGTCGCGCCTGGGCGCGGATGCGGGCACGTTTGACGCGGGTGGAGGCGCGCTTGGCGCAGATGCAGCAACGTTGGGCATCGACAGAGGCAAGCTTGCCGCAGGACCAGGCAGCCCAGTCCCTGACGCAGCTACAAAAACGGACGCCTCTTCGTCGCGCCGACCGAACTTTTTCATCGCAGATGTGCTGTGAGCACCCTCCTCCACCAACTCTTCCGCTCGGCGCCGACACCGCTGATCTCCCGTACAATCGGTGCAAGGTGACGTCGCAACTTCCTGACGTGCTTCAGAGCTGGAATTCCGAGATTGACAGCCTCGGTCATCCCCTTGCCGAGATCGGGAACGACGATGTCCGGCTCTGCGCCCATCGCCTTGACAACTGCCGCCCTGGGAAGTCCACCGGGACGACCGGCCCGGTTGAGCAAGGTAAAGACCCGATCTTTGCCGGCGATGTTGGTGATGGCGGTGCGCAGTGCGTGGGCATTGCGAAGTCCGGTCACCTCGGCTTCGAGCAGCACCATCACGTGACGGGAAAGCGTAATCACCGGATAGATCGACGGGGGGAATGGGACGGGCACATCGACGACGATGTAGTTGAACCGTTGACGGAGCAGACCCAGCACGTGTCGTACGCCGGCTTCCGTGATTTCGAGCTGCGCATCGAGATCCTCGTCAGCCGAGACCAGACAGACCCGCTCGTTGACTTCGATTGCCGCCCGCTCGAGGAACAGTGTGTCCGCCCGCATCGGATTCTCCAGGGCGATGCGCAGCCCCGGCCCGGGACGGACACCCAGCATCACGGCGGCTTCGCCGCCCTGCAGATGAAGGTCAAGCAGCGCCACCTTGGCCTTGGTGGTTTCGGCCAGTTGCAGTGCCAGATTGATCGCAATGCTCGTGGCGCCGGCCCCGCCCTGCGCCCCACAGATCGAGACCACGTGACCGCCACGATCGATTTGGTTAGCCGCAACGTCGCCCAGCAGCTTTGGGCGCAACTGGTCCAGCACCAAATCACGCGTGAGCGGCCGCGGCAGATACTCGGCCAGGCCGAGTTCCAGAAGCTCACGGTAGAAGGTGATCTCCCTGTTCTCGCCAATCACAGCTACGCGGACATCGGGCGGACAGACGCCGGCCAGCCTTTCCAGTTCAGTGAAGGGATCATCGATGCCGCTGATGTCTATTACCAGCGCGCACAGATCTGTGTCGGATTCCAGCATCCGTATCGCATTGCGGATCGTGCCGCGCCTGATCGAGAGGTTGGCGCCTTCGAGCCCCTTGCGCAAAGCCGCGGCACTGATCTCATCGTTTACGAAACAGACGATGCGGTTACGCGTGACGATCGATGTCGTTTCTTCGGGCGGAGCGGCTATGGCAATGTTCATCAACGTCTCTCCGAAAACCTGTTGGCATAATCTTCGGCCGTTGCGGTCTGGTGCACGACTTCCGAGGCCCCCTCGCAGCTGACGAGCGCGTCCTCGTCTTGCTTTCTGACGGTGTATTGCTTGGTCTCGCCGCCCGAATGAATGACGACTGCCGTTCTCTGACGTGCGATCGCGTACTGGCGAGCAAGTTCAGGGGACACATCACAGCTCGACATCGCGCCAGTGTCGGCCTTGTCCCATTGATCGACTGCTGCACGTACGGCCAGGGACAGTGTTCCGAGCTGCTTTGCGACGATGATTTTTTTGACCTGCTCCTGCGCAAGCTCCAGGGACACTGTTTGCATTTGCTTGCCTGCCATTCCGCCGATTGGTCGTGCGCCCTGCACGATCTCCTGGTCGATCGCGATGACCCGAACGTTGCGCAGAACGGTCTCGCTCAGGGCTCGACGTGCGGTGTCGGCCTTCTCGAACACCTGGGTCAACACGACGTCCACGTGATCACCCGGCCTGATCAGGCCGGAGACACCCGCCTCCTCGTCGACCTTGATGCTGATGGCACGGCTGTCCGGTGCCAGGACGCTGGCCAGGAAGCCTCGATCCCGCGGACGCAGGATGTCTTGCAACGTCACGGGACTCCCTGCTTCAACGAACCTGCGGATCAGAGAACCGGGAAGTCCGGCCTTGGACTCGGGCGTCTCGAGGATCGCGCCCTGGGGAATGCGCTCCGGCGGCACCGACCGCACGGTGAAATCTTCTTCGCGGGCCAAAGTCCCCTTCGGCAAGGAACGCGCCGCGACGAAGTATCCGGCGGTCGTCGCCGGGGCCGGGGCCGTCTCCGTGACTTGCACCGGGGCCGGAGCGGGCGCCTTCGGCAGGTTCATGTTGTAGGCGATCAGCCCGAACGCAGTGGTTGCGAGCAGAAGCACCATGATGATCGACAGACGCAACGCGGATGACATCTCACAATCCTTTGCTCAAAATCGTCCAGATGCCCCCGCACGCTATTGCAACCCCATAGGGCAGCGGGGCGTGTCGCAAATGGCGCCAACGCTCGATCGCGTAGACTCGGCGCGGGAGTGACGATCTGGCGGGTGCCAGTTTGGGATGAGGCAGGTGGCGCATCATCAGATGCACCAGGGCAAGAACGCCGCCGGCCAGCGCCGTTATGGTCAGGAGCTGAATCTGGCCGGTCGGTGTAAATCCGATCGCCAGCGCAGTCAGCAATTTGACATCGCCGCCGCCGATGCCTCCGCGCGTGTACAGGACGAACAGCAGCAGAAAGAGGATCGCGGCCGATATCAGCGACTCGGCAACTTGCATCGGATTGGGCAATTGACTGGCGATCCCGAGGGCCGTCAGCGCAAGACACATTTCGTTTCGGATCAGACGCGTCGCGACATCGATCGTTGCGACGTAGAGCAACAACACGATTTCAAGAATCGAGGCGATGTATGAAACCCAGCTCATGAAAATGCATGCCTCAAAGAGGTGGAAGGCACACTAGGAACGCAGGAAGGAACATTCGAGAGGGGGACACATTCCGATGCCCCCCTCTGGAGTCAAATCGCCGTTTCAGCCGGCGATCGCAGTGGCGAAGGCGGTGGTGATAGCGCTGATCCCGGTCGTCAAGGCGGCCCCGATTTGGCCACCAGCTCCACCGCCGAACACGGCACCTACTGCGCCAACGATGCAAACGGCGACGATGATGTATTCGAATGACACCACGCCGTCCTGGTCCGTCCGCAGACGCTTCAACGCTTCCTTGGTCTCGATGAAATGATGCAACATAGGAGAAATCCCTTCTCTCAAGATTTGCAGACACCTCGGCAACTTCAGCGGCTGCGGATTTATCTCCGGCCCCGCCAGCGATAAACTATTCATTAAATGTTTATTATCGTCAACTTTTAATGTATTAATGCCTTAATTGAATAACCATCGCAAAACCACCGCATCGCGACCATCCGGAAATCGACAAAAACGTCGTGAAACAAAGAAGATAGCTACCTCACCAATCGAATTCTGGGCAGGGCACTGGCTGGAGTCGGGAAGGAATCACCGGATTATTACGGATGAGCATCGCTATAATAAAATTAAACGATGCCGCAGTGCCGGCCTGATTTGCGACATAGCTCGTGGTCGTGCCGTCCCCGAATGCGACGTCGAGCAGATCCAGGTGGTCATCTTCGTTGAACCCGGACACGACACCGCCGAAGTCGAAGGGGTCATGGAGCACGATTGTCCCGGTGGCCCGCGGCATCAAGCCCAACATGCGCAGATGAAGCCGCTCCGAATTCGATCGTAGCCACGCCATCCATCAATGCGGTGCCGCCGCCGCTTACGATGCCATTGAGAGTGATGTTGGCGCCATGCGCCCACAGCAGCCCCGAATTGTCCACGTTGCTGTCGATGACCAGACCGCCGCTGCCGCTGACCGCAATCGTTCCAGAATTGACGATGATGTTGCTACCGGTATCGATCTCGAGCGCGTCGATGCCCGTCGCATTGATTGTACCTTGGTTGACAAGACTCAATGTCCCCTCGCCAAGCTGTCCGGCTCCCGACATGGTGTTATCGATGTTGGTCAGCGTGACGTCGGAAACAGCTCCACTGACACTATTCTCGCTATTGTCGGACAACAGCACCTGACCGCCACCTTCAAGCAAAATGCCGTGCCCGACAAGTTGGAGGTCGGTCTCCGCGCCGGTCGAGTTCAACGAGATCGTGCCCGTATTGTGGATGTTACCGGACAACGGCAACATTGCGCCGTTGCCGATCGTCATCGTGATACCGGTGCTTGGAGGCATGGCCATAGCTAGCGCACTTGCGATCTGCGTGATGGTCTAGCTGAAGCGCTGGAGGGGGCGCCGCTGTGAAGATCGACGAGAATCTCAAGCGCGCGATGGCCCCACTTCTAGTCGTGGTGTCCTCTGAAGCGTCGCCGAACCGCATTCCACGCTCGAAAGACTGGAAGGAGGAGCACGACGAAAAGAACTCTGATTGCGACCGGCGTCATCCCGCGCTGCAGAAGTGGTGGGTCTTGATGGTCCGGACGACCGGCCGTCGTGTTGATCCTCACCGGAGATGGAATTCCTGCGCGCCGAGCAGGCGCCGGTCTGCGTGCGGGCATGACAAGTACGACGAACAGAACGTTCACCAGTAGCCATATTCCCAAAATGAGAAGGACAGTGCGCACGGGAACGACCATCGTTGAGCCAATCTGCCGAGCTTGCTCCTGCCTCATACCCGGCACGCAGCGGCAACACTGCGTTCGCGGACGGAGCCGCTTCAGCGCAGCCGGCACATTTGGCATCCGCTGATGCTGTTAGGCCCTGAGCGCTTCACCAGCGTCCAGGATGCTCGCAGCCTAGTCGGGCGCAATACTCGCGTCTGTCCGCTTTCGAACATTCATGGCTCCTCAGGTATGCTAGTTCTATGCATCATCGGGCGAGAGCCGGACTGCGGCATCCCGCGCCACATGCCTGACGGCCCGCCGTTGCGCCGCGATCCGAAGAGCATTCATGAGCTGGCTGAGCACGCAGTCAAGGACGTCTATCAGTTCTGTCCGTCCTATAGCCGCAAGGATGCTTATGGCTGCTGGAAGTTTCTGTTGGACACCCGCGCAGAGATTGCCGCCCCATTCCGGCATCAGTACGGCTGCTCGAAGACGTACTGATTGGCCTTCACTACCTTGGAAGCTGGCTCGAGCCTTCCTACCCATGGGCCGGACATGTGACGCGTGACCTGAGCTATCTCGGAATCTTCACGGCCCTGATCTTAACGAAGAACTATCTGAAGATTGCACCGGCCTTGCCAGGCCATGGCTTTTTCAAGCGGCTCGTTACGCTACATTTCGCGCCGCCCAAGCATAAATTCTACGACACGACGCTCAATCCGAACGTTCCCTACGCCAAGCATGCGATCTCGATCGATGAGAACCGCGAAGATTTCGCGCGCGTGAAGCGGAATCCACTCGATGGCTCTCGGACTTACACGCGCGACGCTCTAGGCAACATCTTCTTTGAACGGGTCTGGTTTCCTGGCGTGCATGCGGACGTTGGCGGAGGCTATCTAGAGAACGAGACTCGGCTGTCGACGTTGCGCTGAACTGGATGTTAGCAGCAGCATCCCTCATCCCTAACGGGCTCAAGCATGACGGCAGCGTTCTGCGCCTGTCACCAGATCCTGCTGGGCCACAGCATAATGAGCAGGCGGGCAGCTTTCTTAAACTGGGCTTCCGTGAGATCCCGGCTGACGAGACAACGGGGCTGTCCAAATCGCCAATTCACAAGTCGGTCTATCGCCACTTTGAGGCCGGTCCGGTACTGGTCTACGACCGCATGTCCTCCTATCGGCCGGACAATATGCGGGTGCATGTCGACTTCAGGCATTATTTCGATCAGAGCGCGGTCCAAGCGCCGCAATGCGTAGCCGATGATCTCGAACTGAAATGGGAAAAAGCCGGTTATGTCGGCAGGCTTTGATCTATTCTTTTCGTAGATTGTCTGGATATGTCTTCCACACACGTGTTCCAACGCGCGGCGCGCAAGCGGGAAAAACCCGCCAATGGGAGGATCTAAATTTCCTCGCGCGCATTCGTCTGCGCGTCATAGATCCTGATCTGAAGCAAACGCTTCTTTAGTTCTTCTCCACCTGCTCTGGCGCCGTCTCTGGTTGCAAATTCGGCTTTGAGTCGACCGTCCACTTCAAGCGCGTAACCGAGGCCGGCAGTTCACGGTTGGCTCCAACCCTTTCATTCCCATTTGTGCAGTGAGATCATGAGAATGATGGGTTAGCGTGGGTCGCCCGAACCTCGCTAGAGCCACCAGCGTAAGTCCGGTAATCGGCCATCACATTGTGGATTGAAAGCCTTGCAGTTGAGGCCATCAACGATGGGCATTTGCGTCGTCCAAATAGGCGGACGGCTTCCCGCTTGCGCGGATGCATGCACGATAGAGCTAGGGCTCGACGTAGCTCCCTGTCCAGAGTCCCCGAACGGCGCGCTTAGCTTCGCGCTGGGCTTCGTGATATCTGCCCTTCGAATATTGGAGCCAATCCAATGCAAGACCGTTGCGTACAAGCCATTCCCCAAGATCCCTGCCCTCAACCGAACATGTCGCGACCGTGCGGCCACATGGATCATCCGCCCCCGCCCTTCCCGACTCACTTGTATTCGGCAGCTTGACACTCCCCTCGATTCAAAGCCGCCCAAAGTTCCCGATACCGAAGCGCGCAGACCATCGTGAAGCACTACCGCGCCCGAAATGCGGCTCGCGCTGATTCTGGCACCGACAGGCTCGAACTGCAGGTTCGAAAGGAAGGAATGAAGGGCTAAACGGACGGCGGCAGAATTTCGTTTGTCCGGCTGTGCCTTAAGATCGCAGTCGCCGGGGGGGCGCACTTAATCAATCCCGCAACGCTTTCCGCCTTCGTAAGACGCGACGTACGCTTTGGCATTGGGTCATCCAACTCTGCCAACGCCGTCCGCGAGCAACGACCTTCTGCGCTCGTTCCGATGAATAAGGTCCCGAATATCTGTCAGGTCGCACGGCGTGCGACGTGCGACCACTAAAAGCGTCGCACGAGACTCGATTAGTTCTATTCAAGAAATGAAAATAGCCCTTGCGGGCCAATATCTTAAGGGTGGTGGGCGCACCAGGGCTCGAACCTGGGACCCGCTGATTAAGAGTTCAAAACCGGCGCCTCGCTTCGATTTCTGAATCTGCGCCACATTACGATGAGGTCGCAGAAGACCTTTTATTTATAGGGACTTGTCGCATAGCTTCGCAGTCCGGCGAACGCAGACCTTCAAACACCTCGGCTCGCCAAACCCGTTTGAAAACCGTTTTAGCAGTTCACGTCGCCCCTCATGACCGACATTCGCATTGCTCTCAGCGATAAGGCCATCGCTCGGCTGCCGACTCCTGAGGATGGCTGGTATTTGGCTCGGGACACCGAGTTGAAAGGCTTCTTCGTGGTTGTCGGGAAGCGAAAACGGACCTTCACTGTTCAAGGTGATCTTAGACAACGAGGAAAGCGGGCCTCCTCCATCAGAGTATCGATTGGTGACGCCAGCGAGTTGACGACCAGGGCAGCCCGCGCGATTGCCAAGGAATATCTTGCTCAGATCAGCAAAGGACAGCACCCGAAAGCGAGGCAAGACGGAAAGGCCCAACAGGCTGAGACCGATGGGAATGGTGCTGTAGCGGTCGCTACCCTGAAGCAGGCTTGGCAACGCTATCTGGAAGCCCACTTGATCCGAAAAGGCCGCAGCGAGAAAACGATAAGCGGGTATCGCGATCATGTTGAACGTCTCTTTTCGGAATGGCTGGACATCCCATTACTGGATCTCGCGAATGATCCCGCTCGCGTCGCCGAAAAGCATGATCAACTTACCAAGGAGAACGGTCCCTACATGGCAAATGGCAGCATGCGGACGCTGAGGGCCATTTACAATCATGCGCGTAAGACCAATCGATCGCTGCCGCGTGACAATCCCGCAGATGCTGTCGATTGGAATCAGGAGGAGCGCAGGAATACTGGTATGGGCACCGGCGATTTGAAAGAATGGTTTCTCGAGCTGGCCAACCTAGATAATCCAATCCGGCGTGAATTCCATCTCTTCACGCTGCTGTGTGGGTCTAGGCCTACCGCATTGCAGCAGGCCAAGCCCGAACACGTCAATTTTCGACGGCGGACTCTCCACATCCCAAAGCCCAAGGGAGGCAGCAAGCGAGCGT
Organism: Bradyrhizobium sp. WYCCWR 12699; assembly: GCF_032144035.1. NCBI lineage: Bacteria > Pseudomonadati > Pseudomonadota > Alphaproteobacteria > Hyphomicrobiales > Nitrobacteraceae > Bradyrhizobium > Bradyrhizobium sp. WYCCWR 12699. The sequence continues at coordinate 350,069 of NZ_JAVTJN010000033.1, read as the reverse complement.
TCGACATCCCGTTGTCTCGGGAAATGATCCTGAGTCTCATTCGGGTGCTTCGTTTCGGCAGGCAAATGCATCCGTCTCAAGCGCAAAAATGGTTGTTCCCAGCTGAGAGCGCCTCAGGACATTTAGCGGAAACAAAGGAGGGTCGAGATGTTTTGTCAAAATGGGGCAATGACCTTCGTCAGACATTTCGGACGATTGCCACCGCTGCCGGCGTTTCCGAATTCGATGCCAAGCTCCTCATGAACCATTCTATCCCTGGTGTGAACGCAGGCTATGTCACTCGACACAAGCTGGTTGAAGACCACCTGCGCAGTCAACAACAAGCTATCAGTACCGTCGTGTTTTCCGCACTCGGTAATTCGCTCACCGAACAGGAAGCCCTGATCAATTGGCTTGGCCGCGGAGCTAGCCGAAGAGCCGTACCCCAATTCCGGTTGGAGCCAAACACTCTGGGCGAGCAGCAAAAAAGAATTCGGCAGGCCGCATGACCTTCGATTTGGCCGCCGGAAACTCTGGAGCCTCATCTTCTGGCCTGGATGCTGCGATAGCACTCGATAGCGGAGAGATCAGGCACTATTCCAAGCCAGAGATTTTGGTTCAATTCAATCGTGCCCTCCCTCACATCGGCAGCCGGGCCGCAAAACAAATCGCGCAACGGATTATCATTGGTATCGACCTCCAGCCAGCCATCACCGCCGACAGCGGCAAGGAGATGTGCAGACGCAAGCAGGCCGATGCCTCCACCGAGATAGTGCGGACAGAACGTCTTGCCTACCCCCAGGATCTGGCGGGCGAGTTCTACACAAACGGTAAGCCCGCCCCATTTTGCGATGTCGGGCTGAATCACGCCGAGCACATCGTCCCCGAGAGCCGCCGCGAAATCTTCGACACTGGAAATGTTCTCGCCCGCGGCGATCGGCATATTTGCGTTCGCGCGCAGCTTGCGCCACTCCTCGCGCGGCCGGTCGGCGCGGATCGGCTCCTCCAGCCAGTTTAGATCGAACTCGGAGAGCCGCGGCAGCATCTCCAGCGCCTGATCCACCGACCAGCCCTGATTGGCATCGGTCGCGAGCATGCCGGCACCGACGATGGTTCGCAGCGCCGAGAGGTTCGCAATGTCAGTTTCGGCGCCAAAGCCGACCTTCAGCTTCAACGCACCGATGGCCGCGCTTAAGCGCCGCTTCAGCCGTCTGCGCGGCGCCGCCGGGATTGATGCCGCTGGCATAGACCTTGATCTTGCTCGACTGGCCGCCGAGCAATCGCCACAGCGGCAGATTCCGACGCCGCGCGAAAAGATCCCACAGTGCGAGATCAATGCCCGAGATTGCCTGCGCGAATGGTCCGGGCTCGCCACATTGAAGTGCAAGGACTTCGGTACCTTTACTCATGGCCTCGAAGGCCCGAGCGGGATCTTCGAACTTGCGACCGACGAGGCCGGGCGCAAGCACCTCGTTGACCAGCCGAGCGCGATGCTCCGCGCCCGGTGCCGGGAAGTTGGACCAGGCTTCACCCCATCCCTCCACGCCGTCTTCGTCGACGACACGAACGAAGAGGCGGGACGATTCAGCATCTTCCCGAACGACGTCACGACGGGCGTTGCCAGCGGGTAACGATAGCAGAACGCCTCCATCGAGCGGATGGTGAAGCTGTCAGTCATGTTGCAGATCCTGCGAGAGCACGCAGCACCACTATCATCTCAGTAGGCGCGCGCGAAGTCACCTTCCTGCTTGATGTCGGTGAAGCCAGGATAGCGCGCCTTCCACTGGGAGCCCTTGGCCGTGGTCAGCTCGCTAAGCCGGTCGAGCACATTGAGACCATCCTTGCGCAGGCTGGCCGCGACCGCCGCGCGGTCCGGGAAGTTTTTGAGGACGGCGTCGAGCCAGATGGTGCGACCGGCGAGGAAGCCGCTTGCGCCAGCGGCATAGGAATAGTCCAGCACGCGCTCGAACTTCTCGGGCGCAGCGCCGCCGGATAGCAGCACCCAGGGAATATTGCGTGCGCGGCAGATGTCGCCGATCGCATCGAACTCCTTTTGCGCGGCCTTGGCTTCTGCGCCGCCGTCACGGGCCGGCAGGCTGTTGGCCGCCAGCGGGCTCTCCAGCTTGAGCAGATCGACATTGTACTCGGGCTTGGCAAATTCGCGCACGCTGTCGATAACGAGGGCCGGAAGCTTGCCGGGCGATTCCACGTAGTCCGCAGTGTGATTGGCGCTGCCGAGGAACGGATAGACCAGCAGTTCCAGCACATAGGGAATGTCGTGACGGGCGCAGTCCTCGCCGATCTCGCGCACGAACTTCTTCTGGTGCTCGTTCACCGCGGCATCCGCATCGGGCCGGTACCACGCCAGCACCTTGACGGCGTCGCCGCCCATGGCGCGGATCTTGTCGACGCTCCAGTTGGTGATGGCGCGCGACTTGCGGCCGCCGGCGGTCTCCTCGACGCGGTGCTCTTCGAGAGTCATGATCAGGCCGCAGCGCGGCGGCAACAGATCGATCGCGGCGGGTACCGCAAAATTCGGGTCGAATAGCATCGAACTGCAATGTGGCGCGAGGTTTTCGACCAGCAGGCGCTTGGCCGCAGTCACATCGGAATATTCGACCTGGTCCCGCGTGATGCCCTTTGCCTTGGCGATGGCATCGAACAATGGCGGCCGCTGATCCAGCGCGACCATGCGAAAGTGGCCATCCGCGTCAGCGAGCCGTGCCAGGCCGCGGTTCTTTCCAATCGTTCTCATGGTTTCGTCCTCATGAATACAAGACACTCGTTGATGGTGGGGATTCCATTGCGGCCGCCGGCATGGCGGCATTTCATGGCGGCCGTTGCCGCCGAAAAATTCATGGCGGCGCGCACGTCGAGACCGGCGCCGATCGCCAGCGTATAGGCGCCGTGGAAGACGTCCCCTGCGCCGGTGGTGTCGACGACGTCGACGCTAAAGGCTGCCTGCCGTTGTAGTTCGTCGTTCTGGTACCAGCTGACGCCGCCCTCGCCGCGCGTCACCGCAATGACGCGGCAGCCGAAGCGCGCAAGCGCTGCGAGAGACTCGTCCTTGGCCGAACCGGCGAAGGCGGTGAGCGCGGGCTCGGAGAAGATGGCGTGATCGGTCAGCGGCAGCAGCCGCTCGAACACCTCGGGGCCAGCCATGTCGCCGTCGAGCACGGTCGGGATTCCGCGCGAGCGCGCTTCGCGGAACAGCGTCGCGGCGCCCTCGACCCAGCGCGGATCGGCCAGGACGGCGGATGCGCGCGCGACGGCGTCGAGCGGAAGCCAGTCTGCGGCTTCAGGGAATAGACCGCGGAAATTGACGATCTGCCGCTCGCCTGAGCTATCGACGATGATCCCGGAGACGGAGGAACGTCCATCGGGAAACAGCCGGAAGTTCTCGACATCGACGCCTTCAGCGGTAAAGGCCGATTTCATCTCATGGCCGGCGGCATCGTTCCCTGCCCGGCCCCAGAACGCGACGGAGGCGCCAAGCTTGGCCACGGCCACGCTCGCATTGGCGGCCATACCGCCGCCGAGTGTGCCGTACGCGACGGCCTTGATCTTCTCGCTACCGCCTGCGAACGGCCGATCAACGCGCCAGACCTGATCGAGCGCGGATAGTCCGAGGCAGATCACATGCACGGGCTTCGCGCCGGATGCGACGTTCGCGAGATCTCCGATCTTCGCTGACGCACTCACCGCAGGACCTCTCCGCTGGCCGAGTCGAACAGATGCGTCTTGCCTGGCTGTGGCCGCAGATTGATGCGATCGCCGACCTTCGGCCGTAGCGCCGGATCGACCCTCGCGATGGACGAGCCGCCGGCGAGGTCGAAATGGATCAGCGTGTCGGACCCGAGCGGCTCGACCAGCTTGATGGTGACGGCAATGCCATCGGCTCCATCGGCCGCGACGGCGAAATGCTCAGGGCGGATGCCGAGCACGGCGCTGCCGGACTTGCTCAGCCGGGCCGCCGGCTCGCCTTCCAACGGCACCAACGCTCCACCTTCCGAGAGAACTGCGCGCTCCTGGCGCCATTCGACCGGGAAGAAGTTCATCGCGGGCGAGCCGATGAAGCCGGCGACGAACTGATTGGCCGGCCGCTCATAGACCGTCTCGGGCGTGTCGTATTGCTGGATCGTGCCGCTCTGGAGCACCACGATGCGGTCGGCCATGGTCATGGCCTCGATCTGGTCGTGGGTAACGAAGACCATAGTGGTTTTCAGCTCCTGCGACAACGCCTTGATCTCGGCGCGCACCTGCCCGCGCAACTTGGCGTCGAGATTGGAGAGCGGCTCGTCGAACAGGAAGGCCTTGGGATTGCGCACGATGGCGCGGCCCATGGCGACGCGCTGGCGCTGCCCGCCGGAGAGTTCCTTCGGCTTGCGATTGAGATAGGGCTCGATGTGCAACAGGGCGGCCGCGCGCTTCACGCGCGTGTCGATCTCGCTCTTCGGCGTTCCCCGCAACTCCAGGGCAAACGACATGTTGTCGTAGACGCTCATGTGCGGATACAGCGCGTAATCCTGGAACACCATGGCGATATCGCGGTGCGCGGCCTGCACGCCGTTGACGCGCTTGTCGCCGATATAGAGGTCGCCCGATGAGATCGGCTCGAGGCCGGCGATGATCCGCAGCAAGGTTGACTTGCCGCAGCCAGACGGGCCGACGAACACGACGAATTCGTGGTCCGCGATCTCCAGGTTGAGGTCGGGGATCACGGTGAAATTGCCGTAGCGTTTGGTGAGGTTGCGGATCGAGATCGAGGCCATGATCGCTCAGTCCAGCGCCAGCACAGGCTTGATCAGCTCGCCCTTGGCGAAGCGGGCGAAATTTTCAGGCAGAGCCGAGAGGCCGAACTCGCCGTCAACGAGGACGCGGTATTCGTCCTTGTACCTACGCAGCAGCTCGACATTCGGCTCGAAATCCGAGACCGGGAAGTAGAAGGTCCGGATCATATAGAAGTCCTTGCGGCGGAAGACCTTGCCTTCCTCGATGGTCCAGGGCGCGGCGTTCTCGCCGACCAGCACCAGCGCGCCGCGCGGCAGCACGAGCTCGATGCCGAGGTTGCGCGCTGCGTGCGCGCCCGAGCACTCCATGATGAGGGCGAAGCGCTTCGAGGTGTCACCGACGGGATGCGCCTTCGCGCCGAAGGATTGCGCGATCTTCAGACGCGCCGCATTGGGATCGGCGACGTAGATATCGTCGTAGCCGAGCGCGCGGAGCGCCAGCACGACCCCGAGGCCGACGGGCCCCGCGCCCGTCACGAGAACAGGTCCAGCCCCGCTCGCCGGCACCACCCGGCTGACGAAGCGCACGGCATGGCCTGACGTACCGATCGTGTCGAGCAGCAGCGGGGCGAGGCTGTCCTCGATGTCATCGGGCACCGGCAGCAGGCAGTTCTCCGGCACCGGTACATATTCGGCATAGCCGCCCGGCCTGTTCCAGCCGATCAGGCTGGAGACCTCGAGGCACATCTGGGTATCACCGCGCTTGCAGGCGGCGCAGTGACCGCAATGCAGCGGGATATAGACGGCGCAGCGACGGCCATGCAGGCGATGGCCCGGCTGCTCGACGACGCCGAAGATCTCGTGGCCGGCGGTGAACTCGGCGCCCTTGTGCCAGAGCTTGAAGTCGGAGCCGCACAGCGCCGTGCGGCAGACACGGACCAGGACTTCGCCGGCACCGACATCAGGCATCGCCACGCGCTCGATGGTGATGCGATCACTGCCGTGGAAGACCGCGGCCTGCATGACCGAATTCGGACGGGATGATATGTTCATCAATTACCTAGCCTTTCACCGCGCCGAGCGTCAGCCCCGACACCAGCCAGCGCTGAACCAGGGCGGCCAGCACCAGCGGCGGCAACGCGATCAGCGTCGCTGCAGCCATGAGTGCGCCCCATTGCGTCGAGCCTTCGCCGATGAAGTTGAAGGCCGCCGCGATCAGCGTCTTGGTGTCGCCATTGGAGAGCACCAGCGCAAACAGGAAGTAGTTCCACGAGAATACGAAGGCGAGGATCGCCGAGACAGCGACGCCGGATGCCACCAGCGGCAGCGCGATGCGCCAGAGGATGCGCGTGACGCTGCAGCCGTCGACCTGGGCGGCCTCGAACACGCTGCGCGGGATGCCGTCGAAAGACGGCAGCAGAACCCAGATCACAATCGGCAGCGTGATCACGGCATGGCTGAGAATCAGCGCGGTGTAGGAGCCGATCATGCCGATCTGCCGGAACATAACGTACCAGGGCAGCAGGAACAGCGTGCCGGGCGCCATGCGCGCCGCCAGTGTCAGGATCGCCGGCCACGAGATCCGCGTCCAGGAGACGGCGAACGCGGCGGGGATTCCAAACAGCAACCCGAGCGCGGTCGAACCGACGGTGACGATGAGGCTGTTGAGCGCGTAGCTCAGGAACGGCGTCGTCTTGGTCAGCTCGACGTAATTCTCGAGCGTCGGCGAGAAGATCAGCGTCGGCGGATAGGCGGTGACCTCGAAGGACGGCTTGAACGAGGACAGCACCATCCAGACCGTCGGCGCCATGATGAGCACGCCGGCGAGCACGAGCTGCAGCGTGTTGAGCCAGCGGATCCAGCGATCGGTGTTGGCGGCATCAGTCATGGCGTCACCAGGCGACTGCGCCGCGCAGGCGGTTGAAGGCGAGCACGGCACCGAACACGATCGCCGTCAGTGTCAGCATCAGGGCGCTGGCATAGCCGATGTTGAAGAATTCGAAGCCGACCCGGAAGCCGTAGATGTTGAGCGTGTTCGAGGCGTTGCCTGGGCCGCCTTGGGTGGTGATGTAGATGATGTCGAAGAAGCGCAGGAGATCGACGCTGCGCAGGATCGCCGCGGTGACGATGGTCGGCAGCAGCAAGGGCAATGTGATGCGTTGAAAGGTCTTGAACGCCGATGCACCGTCGATCTGTGCGGCCTCGTAGACGCTCGGCGGCAGCGACTGCAGGCCGCCCAGCACGATCAATGCAACGTAGGGCGTCCACTGCCAGCTGTCGATCAGCGCGAAGGTCGGAATCACCCATGTCGGCGAGGCCAGCCAGTCCGACGGCGGCAGGCCGAACGACTGCAGGATGTAGTTGGCCGCGCCCAGCGAGGGATCGAGAATTACCAGCCACATCATGCCGGCCACGACAGGCGGCATCATGAAGGGCGAGATGAACAGTGAGCGAACGATGCCCGGCAGACGCTTGGCATGGAACAGCACCAGCGCGAGCCAGACGCCGAACACGAGCTGCAACACGAGCGACAGCACGAACAGCGCAATGGTGATCCACAGCCCGTGCCAGAACTCGACGTCGGAGACGAGCTTGGAATAGTTGGCGAGGCCCGCGAAAGACTGCTTGCCGGTCGAGGTGAACGTCTGGAAGCCGAGCCAGATCGTATAGACGACCGGAAACGCGATCATCGCGACCGTGAACAGCACGGCCGGCGCCGAAAGCGCTGCCATCTCCAGCTTCTGCCGGTCCTGCGTGAGTGTCGCAGCCGTATCGGACATGCGTCCTTGTCCCTGGGAAGGAAGAGCCGGCAGACCGCAAGCCTGCCGGCATGAGGGCCGTTACTTCTGGGCGATCAACGCATCGAGCGCCTTGTCGGCGTCGGCGCAGGCCTGATCGATCGGCTTCTGCTTCAGGATCAGGTCCTGCACCGCCTGGCCGATGAATTCCCGCGATTCCGGATTGGCGACGATAGGATAGCCGACTTCGGAAGACCCCTTGGTGGCGAGCACGTCGAGCGCGGCCTGCCATTCCTTGCGGACCGGCTCCTCGTCGATCCACTTGCGATATTCGGGATCCTTGGCGACCGACGGGCGCGGCGGGGCGATACCCTGGAGCGCCATCTTCTTCTGCACCTCGGGGCTGGTCGCCCATTGCACGAAATACCAGGCCGCTTCGGGCTGCTTGCTATGCGATGACACCGCCATGCCCCAGCCGATCGTGGTCGGCACCTGGCCGGCCTCGCCTGCCGGGAACGGTAGCAGGCCGGTGTCCTTCAGCCGCGCACCGCCGTCCATCACCGTGCGCAACTCGTTGGACGATTCGAACGCCATGGCCGCGCGGCCGCTGCGATAGAGCGCGGAAATCTGCTGAAAGCTGTAATTGACGACGCCGGGCGGGCCGAAGTCGCGCAGCAGCCGGCTATAGGTGTCGAGCGCTTCCTTGCCCTTGGCCGAGCAGAGATTCGACTTGCCATTGGCGATGTACGTGCCGCCGATATTGTGCAGCATGTTGCTGAACGTATAGGCCACCGCGGGCTTGAGACCGCGCGAGACGAACGGCGTCACCGCGCTGTCGCAGGTCTTGATCTTCTCGGCAGCGGCTTCGACGTCCTCGATGGTCTTGGGCGCTTCGAGGCCGCACTTCTTGAAGATGTCGGTGCGGTAGTAGAAGATCGGACCCTCGATGTTCATTGACATGCTGGTCAGCTTGCCGCCGAAGGTCGCGGCCTTGAGCAATGCCTGGCTCAGCCCGGCCGGATCATAGTCCTTGGCGACCTCGTTCTTGGCCATGGTAGTGAGATCGCCATACCAGCCGGCGGCGGCGAACTGCTCGCCCTCGCGCGAGGGCAGCGTCATGAACACGTCGACCTCGTCGCTGTTCGCATTCATGACCGTGACCAGACGCTGGCGCATCTGCTGTTCCTGATAGGCGTCGACCTTCAGGGTCATGCCGGTCAGCTTCTCGAAATCGGCCTTGTAGGTCAGCAGTGCCTGCGCGACCGGATTGTTGTTGGCGAGAAAGGTGACGGTCTTGCCCTTGAACTTCATCCAGTCGAAATCGGCTGCGTGTGCCGGCGCGCTGACGGCAGCAATCGCGAAAACGGGCAACGCGACATGGGTCGCGAGCATCCTGGCCTTCATCGAATTCTCCTCCCGGCTGGCCGCCTTAAGCTGGCGGACCATTTTGAGTACGTTTGATCACTATCTGAAAACGGTTACAAAATAGACCTCGCATCCCCCGTGTCAAGCGATGGACAAGTTGCACAATCTACGGCAGATTTGCGACACTCCCGCTTGCGCTCGGGTTGCGCCGCAGCATAATGTAACGTTACATGAGACTGACCAACGCCAAATCCGTGAAACAGGGCATCCGCGCCGTCGCGGCCCGCGCCGGCGTTTCGACTGCCTCGGTCTCGCGCGCTCTCAACAATCCGGATGCGGTGAGCCCGTCGCTGCGTGTGCGCATCGAACAAGCCATCGATGCGCTCGGCTACATCCCGCATGCGCCGGCGCGCATTCTCTCGTCGCGGCGCTCGCGCACCCTAGGAGCGATCGTGCCGACCATCGACAATACAATGTTCGCGCGCGGCATCGCTTCGCTGCAGCAATATCTATCGTCGGTCGGCTACATGCTGTTCCTCACCACGAGCGGCTACGATCTCGATGTCGAGTTGCAGCAGGCGCGCAATCTGATCAGCCGCGGCGTCGACGGCCTCGTGCTACGCGGCGATTGCCATCACGACGGGTTGCGCAAGTTGCTTGCCGACAACAAAGTCCCCTTCATCAACGTCGGCATCTACCAGCCCGACCGGCCGTACCCTTGCGTCGGCACCGACAACGAGGCCGCAGCCCATCGCGCCGCCACACACGTCATCGAACTCGGCCATCGCTGCGTCGGCATCGTCTCGGCGCTCCAGCGCAACAACGACCGCGCCAGCGCGCGCGTCGCCGGGTTCCGCCGCGCGCTCGCCGAGAACGGCCTTGAGCTACCTCCGCAATGGCATGTGGAGGTGCCCTATACGCTCGACGACGCACGCGAGGCGGCCCGCTATCTCCTGAACCTGAAAGACCGTCCGACAGCCGTGGTGTGCGGCAACGACGTCATCGCCTATGGCGTATTGCTCGAGGCGGAACGTGACGGATTCTCCGTGCCGCGCGACCTGTCAGTGGTCGGTTTCGACGACCTCGACTGGAGCCGGCATTTACGGCCGAGCCTGACCACGATCCATGTTCCGACCGGAGAAACCTGGCAGCGCGCCGGCGAATATCTGGTGCGCAACCTCGCCGGCGAGCAGACCATCATGCACCGCGAGATCGACTTCTCGCTCGTGGTCCGCGAATCGACGGCTCCCCGCCGAAATCCCTGACGTGAGGCCTTGCCGATGACTTCGAATTTTTCTCTCGCCCCCGGATTCCATGCCGTCGTGATCGGCGGCGCCGGCGACATTGGCGCGGCGATCAGCAGCCAGTTCTGCGATCTCGGCGCGACAGTCACGGCGACCGGCGCCAACGAGGCTGACCTCGCCCGCACGCTGCTCAAGCCGCGCGGCGGCCTGACCCTGGCGACGCTTGATGTCACGGATGATGCGGCTGTCACGGCGTTTGCCAAGAAGCAGGAGCGCGTCGACGCCCTGGTCAATTGTGCCGGCATTCTGGCACGGGACAAGGAATTCGAGATCGAGACCTTCATGAAGGTGATCAACGTCAACCTCGCCGGCACGTTCCGGACCTGCATGGCATTCCAGCCGCTACTGTCGGAATTCAGAGGCTCGATCGTCAACATCGCCTCGATGAACGCGACCCTAGCCTTGCCGCGGATACCGGCCTATTGCGCTAGCAAGGGCGGTGTGGTGATGCTGACCAAGGCACTGGCTTTGAAGTGGGCCGAAGACGGCATTCGCGTCAACGCTGTTGCACCCGGCTATATCGAAACAGCGATCAATGCCGCCGGCCGCACCGACCTTGCGCATTATCAGCGCATCGCCGACCGTACCGCGTTCAAGCGCTGGGGTCAGCCGGAGGACATTGCCGGGGCCGTCGCATTCCTCTGCATGCCGGCGTCGCAATATGCGACCGGAACTGTTGTGGCGGTGGACGGAGGGTTTCTGGCTGGATGAACTTGAAAACGCGATTTGCTTGCCAATTCCTGCAAGGCAACAAGATTATCGGCATGTTAAGGCCGTCGTCCGTAACGTCCTCCAGCAGGGGCGACTGATAAGCGTATGAAAGCTTATCGGTCGGACGGTGGAAAGAGGTCTGCTTTATGCCAAATAGCAGACCGAAGTTGCAGCCTTCTGAACTTCTGCAATGGGCCGATTCCGTTGAAAAAGGCGGGCAGTATTTCCTTGTAATGGCTCGGTCGCGATGTGGCCGAACTGCTCTACCGATCGCTATGCGAGCCTCGGGGTGGACATCGGGATCAGCTTGGCCATCTTTCTTAGGTTCTGGGCGGTGGCCGCCAGGATGAACTCGTCACGCGCACCGTTTGGACCTCGTAAGCGTAGACGGTCGAGTTTGAGGATGCGCTTGAGGTGCGCGAACAGCATCTCGATCTTCTTGCGGAGCCGACGCGAGGTGCGGCCCTCCCATGATCTTGCGATCTGGCGCGCCATGTCGCGAGCGCCCTCGTAGATCGAGCGTGGCACCCTCCGTGATGGCTGCTTGGGGCAGCATCGGGACTTCAATGCGCAGCGATCACAATCGTGCTTGCTGGCAAGGTAAAGCATGGTGGCGCCATCATTCACCAGCGTTCCGGTCGTGGTAAGAACTTTGCCGCCGGGGCAACGATAAACGTCCCCGGCGTGGTCATAGGTGAAGTCGTCGCGCGAGAAGATCCCGTCTGTGCGAGCCGACTTGTCGAAGACTGTAACGTGCGGCTCGATGCCATGCTCATAGACCAGCCAGGCGAGCATCTCGGCCGAGCCATAGCCGCTGTCGCCGAGGAGCCGGCTCGGATAGAGATCAAACCGCTCCAGCGAGCGCTCAATCATGCGCTTGGCAGCCAATACATCCGCCTGCCGGATTGCCGTCGTCGCCTCAACATCGACGATGATCGCGTTCTCGATGTCGATCAGGTAGTTCGTCGAGTAGGCAAAGAAGGCTTGGCCGCCGTGCGCTCCCGTCCAGCGCGCCGCTGGGTCGGAGGGCGACACGAACTTCGGGGTCACTTCGGTGGCTGCTCCGAACGCGGCATCATCGAGGACAGCCACATACTCGTCGATCGCTCGGCCGGCAGCCTCCGGTGGAAGTCCCTTGTCGCCTTCGATCCCCTTCTGCCGATTGGCATCGGCCTTGATCAGGCTCGCATCGACGGCGAATCCTTCACCACCGACCAGCCGCTCCTCGATACAGCGACGCAAAACGCTCTCGAACACGCACCGGAAGAGGTCGCTCTGTCGGAAGCGCCCATGCCTGTTCTTGGAGAACGTCGAGTGATCAGGTACTGCGCCATCTAGACCAAGCCGGCAGAACCATCGGTAGGCCAAGTTAAGGTGGACCTCATCGCACAGGCGCCGCTCCGATCGAATGCCGAAGCAGTAACCGATCAGCAGCATCCGGATCATCAGCTCGGGATCGATCGAAGGTCGACCGATACTACTGTAGAAAGGCGCCAGGTCCTGTCTGACCTCTTCAAGGTCGACAAATCTATCGATCGACCGGAGCAAGTGGTCGGCCGGGATATGCCTTTCCAGCGAGAACTCATAGAACAACGCGGCCTGCTCGACTTGCCGATGTCCCATCATGATCTTCAGTCCTGCCAATTAGACTGACTGAATCATTGATCCCTCTGCGTCGCAACCGCCGCCTTTTTCAACAGAATCGACCCATACCGGAAGTCGGTGTCTGGGCCGCGACGCGGCTCGCGTCGGCCTTTTTCCGAGGGACTGTCCATCGCTGCCGTCGGTCGACATCATTCGGCCGATGGTATACCTCGCGGGTTCGTAGTTCGGTTTGAGGTCACGTAATCGATCTCGGAATACGTAATGCCCATATCCATCAGCTCCCGATCACTCAGGTTGCAAAGATCGCGTCGCAGCCGCTCCCATTTTCGCCATTCCTTAAAGGCGGTCCAACAATTCATGAACGCACCCACGTTGCCTCGCTGCGCTACGGTCGTCTGGACCAAGCCCGTTGTCTGGTAAATCGTGCTCATTTGCAGCATCCTCGGGTGCCTTGTTTCCACCCAGATAAGCTGCCAAGATTTGGCCCAACACGCTTGACGTGCTGCTTACATTTTCCTTATGGGCAGCTTATTCTTTACCTGCGAATTGTTGCCGCTTTTAACCGGCGACCGCCTAGAGGGATTTCGCATCTTGCGCTATCTCTTCGAAGATCTTGAACTAGATTCCGGCCGCCGCGAGCTATACCGCGACACAAACGTCGTTGCCCTGGCGCCACAGACCTTTGACCTGCTCGACTATCTCATTCGCAACCGCGAGCGCGTAGTTGGCAGGACGAGCTCATCACCGCCATTTGGAAGGGACGGTTCGTGTCCGATGCCGCGCTGACGACCCGGCTAAATGCAGCTCGATCCGCGATTGGCGATTCCGGAGAGCGCCAGCGTCTGATCAAGACGCTGCCGAGGAAGGGCTATCGCTTTATCGGTACGGTGCAGGAAGCTGACAGAGCCCCCACGGTGGCAGTAAACGAATTCCAAAGGGAGACCGCCAAACCTGCCCTCACACTTCCCGACAAGCCGTCGCTCGCCGTTCTCCCATTCACCAACCTGAGCTCGGATCCAGAACAGGAGTATTTCGCCGATGGCATGGTCGAGGACATCATCACCGGCCTTTCACGGTCGCTGTTCGTCATCGCGCGACAATCTACTTTTAGCTATAAGAGCAAGCCTATCGACATTAGGCAGGTCGGGCGCGAGCTAGGCGTTCGGTACGTGCTCGAAGGCAGCGTGCGCAGATCGGGCGACCGGGTTCGCATTTCCGGAAAGTTGATCGAGGCCACGACGGGTGCCCACCTCTGGGCGGACCGCTTCGACAGCCAACTCAGTGATATCTTCGATCTGCAGGACCAAGTGACGGGTAGCGTGATTGGCGTACTCGTTCCTCAATTGGAGCGGGCCGAGATAGAGCGCGCAAAACGCAAGCCAACCGAAAATCTTCAGGCCTACGATTACTATCTTCGTGCACTCTCAAGCTTCTATCAATTCACTCGCGAACAAAACATTGAAGCCCTCAGACTGACTCGGCTTGCCGTCGAGATCGATCCCGGGTTGGCCGCAGCATACGCGCTGGGCGCTTATTGCTGCCTGCAACGAAAGGTCTTCGGCTGGACGGTCGATGCGGATCAGGAACGCGATGAGACCCGACGGCTGGCGAGGCGCGCAATTGAGCTCGATAAGGAAGATCCAACTGTCCTTGTGAGGGTCGGGCAGGCTATTGCCGGCGTACTGTATGAGCTCGACGAGGGCACGACCCTTGTTTTCCAGGCGCATGAGCTCAATTCAAATTTGGCTGTTGCACGATATAGTATCGGCTGGGAACACATACGGCGCGGCAATGCTGAGGAGGGGCTCAAACAGTTCCATGCCGGCGTGCGTTTAAGCCCTATGGATCCGTTTCTTTTTCTGATGCAGACCGGAATAGCGTTTGCTCATTTTTTGACAGATCGATACGAAGACGGTTCATCATGGGCCAAGTTGGCTGTGCTGCACCGGCCCAACTATCTCAACGCACAGTTTATTCTAGCGGCTTGCCACGCAATGTCTGGCAGGGTCGAGGAAGCCCGAGTGATCGGTGCACGCCTAATAGAAGCGAGGCCGGCTCTGCTCCTCTCTACGCTCGTTCCCAAGCTCGCTAGATTTTACCAGCCGAAACCTCTCGAAAAAATAACGATAGCTTGCCGCATCATGGGTCTCCCCCCCTGATTGCATGCGGCTGTTCGGGAAGTGCTGATCTCATTGCAATTCCTCTGAATTGCAAAGCCACGAGTTCACTGACTCAAGCACGGTCATTCAGAACGCCGCGACCCGGACTCCCTGCATGGAATTCCGGCGTACGTTCTCAGATCATGCTGCCGGGCAGAAAGCAGCGAACGCGCGGATGGCCATCGATGTAGTGCTTCCATACCATAGTCGGACCGGCGCGGTTCGGTTGCTTTAGGACGGCGCCCTCAGGAACCACGACCCACTCACCTTCGATGCGGACGCGGTAATGGCCACGGTCGGATTCCCAATCGGCGTCGAAGACGATGTATCCATCGGCATCCGTACAGCACTGCCCAAACTCGCTGTGCAAGCTCTCGAACCATGGCTTCAGCGGCGACTTGGCGTAGCGCCCGTCATCACGGGCGAGCACCGGTGTCGCCAACGCAATCAGGCCAAGCATCAGCGCTGCATGTATTCTCGCGGACATTCGTTCCTCTCTACGAGGCTGCAAGCGCACTATGCGCCGATCTGCTTCCTCACCCTGCGATATGCGGAAAATGGAAGTCCGACAAAATCGCTTTTACTTCTGGCTATGGAGCAAATGCCGCTGCCTGTGGAGGGCCGGGTGTATCAGGGCGAACGAATACAAAACGCGACCTCACCGGCAGGTCCAAACCGTCTTGGCCGTCCTGCCCGATCAGAATGAGGCCCGCTCCACCATTCGCCACTGTTAGGATGACCGGTTCACCAGCCCATGTCCTGATCGGCTCCATCGCCAGGATAAGGAATTCGCCGATCGGCTGGTCCAGATACTGAAGTCTTAGCTGCGCTGCGATTTCGGCGGGCGCAAGCAGAAGGCCCAGCAATTGTGCGCGCGCATAGACGTCCCGCAGCGCTGCCGTTTTGCCCTCAAAGCCAAGTTCGGCTGGCGACACGGCAACAAGCTCGACCTCGGCTTTCTTCCCGCTGAGGGTAAAGGCCGGTCTTCCGATAATCTCGTCAGCCGAGCTCCCAACACCGCAGCCCAGTGCACTCATCGCGCCCCGAAGAGCGGCCAAATCCCTAAAGGTCCCGACAGTAATCCTCTTCCAGAAAGGAACCTCGGCGGCGGAGCTGAATGACGTCCGGGTGTCGCGGGCTGGCGGAGCCCCCTTGAGCGCCAAGTGATTGCGCAGGACATCCTGCGCAGAGCATTGGGCTTCAGCAGCGTTGGCGCAGGCGATGACAAGCGCACCGCAGACAAGTAGAGTGGCACTCCGTTGTGCAAATGCAGCGGCCCGTCGCATTCTCCTGGATTCGTAGGTCGCACTCATCGTCGCCTCCGCTACGTTTCTCGCCGTCTAGACTGCCAAAGCGCGGTTCGGTAGGCTTTACGAGCGGCTTACATTTTCCTTATCGGCGGCTTATTCTCTTCATTCCGACTGGCGCAGGGGCGCAGCGTCGCTCCGAGACTGGCAACGGGGAAGGAAGTTGCGCTATCTGTTTGAGGAGTACGTCTTCCACACCGATCGGCGCGAGCTGCATCGCGAGGGGGAGCTCGTCCCTGTCGCACCACAGGTGTTCGATCTGCTTGGTTACCTGATCCGCAACAGGGAGCGAGTTGTCAGCAAGGACGACATCATCAAAGTCATTTGGAATGGGCGCAGCGTATCCGACGCGGCGCTGACAACCCGCCTGAATGCCGCCCGGACTGCAATCGGCGATTCCGGCGAGGAACAGCGCTTCATAAAAACACTACCGCGCAAGGGCTTCCGTTTCGTCGGAGCAGTCCGGGAAGTGAAGGAACCGGCAGGCGCAGCAGTTGCCGATAATCAGTTAGAACTTCAGAAAGCCGACCTTGCGCTCCCCGACAAACCGTCTATCGCTGTGCTGCCGTTTGAGAACCTGAGCGGCGATCCCGAGCAGGAATATTTCGCCGACGGCATGGTGGAAGAAATCATCACCGCGCTGTCGCGCTTTAAGTCTCTGTTCGTTATCGCACGTCACTCAAGTTTCACCTTCAAAGGCAAAGCTGTCGATATCCAGGAGGTCCGACGCAGGCTCGGCGTGCGCTACGTGCTTGAGGGGGCCGTGCGCAAGGCATCGGGGAAGGTTCGAATCACAGGGCAATTGATTGATGCGGTGACATGCGCGCATCTATGGGCGGACAGATTCGAGCGTGATCTGACGGACATTTTCGCTCTCCAAGACGAAGTTGCACTCGCCGTTGTCTCGGCTGTTCAGCCAAAGATGCTTCAAGCAGAGATTGAAGCGGCTACGCGGCGGCGACCAGAGAACCTCACTGCCTATGATTTTTTTCTCCGATCCATGCAACAGTATTACCTGACGACCCGCGAAAGTTTGGCCGAGGCGATTAAGTTGGCTCATCGGGCTTTGGAGCTAGAGCCGAGGTTCAGCTCTGCAGCGGCTCTGGCAGCTGACTGTCACGCGAGCAACTTCGCTTTAGGCTATGCCAACGATCCCGAGTTCGACGCCAAGGAAGCAATGCGGCTTGCACGTTTGGCGTTGAGCATCGATGATGATGACCCCGACACGTTGTCAAGGGTTGCCGTAATCTCAGCAGGCCTGGTCGGCGATAGTGAAGCTGAAATCGAAATGGCTGACCGGGCGGTCGCGCTCAACCCGAATTCCTGGCGCACTTGGAACAATAGAGGCTGGGTCTATACAATGGGGGGACTGCCCGAAGAGGCCATCCAAAGCTTTGAACGTGCAATTCGCATGAGCCCCGTAGACCCGCTGCTACACATGACGTTTCTGGGCATTGGGAATGCTCTTATGGGCCTTGGCCGGTTTGACGAGGCGATCATTGTCTTGAAGAAAGCCCTTCGTCAGAATCCTTCCTTTGTGCCAGCTTGCCGTGGACTTGCGTCTGCCTTCGCCCACCTCGGACGCGACGCTGAGGCGCACGCCGCGGCGGCGCGTGTGCTTGAGATCGATCCTGCCTTTACAATATCGGCGCATATCGCCCGGGCCCCCAAAAGCTCAAAGCTGTTGATCGAGGGCCTTCGGAAAGCGGGGCTGCCCGAATAACCTTCCTGCGCTGTGCGGACGGGGTGATCGATGACCGCTTCTGACCCATCGCTGCCGCATCGTACGGCCGAGGATATGTCGGCTGTCAGGGGTGGACCTGACCTAACTTAAACGGGCTAAACCGACGCGTTTGACCCATAAGCGACATGGAAGGATCAAAAGTCTTGCCATACAATGTCCCGTGGGCAGCGGTTGCTCAAGACGGCCCAGCGCAGATTGCATCGCCAGGAGCCGATCAATGACATTGATTGACGAACGGCTTCTCGAAAGCAAGATGACCCAGATCGAGCAGGCCCGCAGTTGGAGCCCGCGCGTCATCTCCAAGTTCGAAACGCTGATCCGTAGCGGTGACGAGGTCAGCCTGTACCGTGCCAATCCGCTGGCGTTCGCCCGCGACCGCAGCGTGGCTGAGCCGGAGTCGATCGATCTATTTCTCCACGCCGCTCGTGTCGGGCTGGTCGACATGCATTGGGACATTCTCTGCCCCCACTCGGGCCTGGTGCTGGAGAGTTTTGGGGGCTCCGTGCGCTCCGGAGCCATTTTGTCTGCGGGCTGTGCGATATCGAGGGCGAGACGGAGCTGGACGACTTCATCGAGGTTTCCTTCTCCGTGTCGCCGCAAGTCCGACCCCTCGCTTTGTATGACATCGATAATCTTTCGATTGAAGATCTGCACTGGAAGCTCAAGTTCGCCAACAGCGGGCGTCTGCCTGGCGGACAAACCCGATTTGTCGATTTCCTGCGCGGCCTCCTCCGCGGAATGACTTATCTGCCATCCGGCCTGACGACGACGCTGCAGGCCGAGATCGAGCCGGGCGCCCTCTCCGGCGTCAACGTCCAGACGCAGGCGGGCTTCATGCTTCCGGTCATGCTCGCTCCCTCTGCCGAGCAGGTTCCGAAGACTCAGATGATCGTTCGCATCGCCTATGACGGGCAACGGTTCACGCCAGCTGTTTCGGCCCTCCCTTCGGGCTCCGTGGTCTTCGAGATCAGCAACACCGGTCCCAGGCGCGGTTCGCTGCTCCTGATCAACTGGCCGCCTGAAATCCTAGCGATGCCTAAAAAGCCGACGCTCCAATTCGATCCCTACGTCTCCGGGGCATGCTGCTGACGCGCCAGACGTTCCGCAAGCTCTTCCGTTCGGAGCGCGTCGATGAAGA
>NZ_JAVTJN010000033.1:283453-331113 GCF_032144035.1 Bradyrhizobium sp. WYCCWR 12699 | reverse complement strand
TTTCGCTCTCCTAGATGCAATCGCTCATCAGCATGCCGGTGCCATTGTGAAGACCATCGGCGACGCCGTCATGGCTGCGT
The DNA here is from genome assembly GCF_032144035.1 of Bradyrhizobium sp. WYCCWR 12699. Taxonomy (NCBI): domain Bacteria; kingdom Pseudomonadati; phylum Pseudomonadota; class Alphaproteobacteria; order Hyphomicrobiales; family Nitrobacteraceae; genus Bradyrhizobium; species Bradyrhizobium sp. WYCCWR 12699. The sequence continues at coordinate 331,033 of NZ_JAVTJN010000033.1, read as the reverse complement.
TCTTCCAACCGGCGGATGCCGTGGCGGCGGCGCTCCAAATTCTGCAAGACATCGAACGGTTCAACCGGGATCATGGCCAGCCGGCGATCATTCTCAAGATGGGCGCCCATTGCGGGCCGTTTATCGCCGTGACCCTCAATGAGAACCTCGACTATTTCGGCCAGACCGTGAATATCGCAGCTCGGGTGCAATCATTCGCCGGTGCCGGCGAAATCTGTCTTACGGAAGCGCTCCATACGGCCCCCGCCGTTCGCCAGCTCCTGACGGGGTACGGTGTCGAAGAGTTCGACGCCCCGCTGCGTGGCGTCGAGGGCGAGGCGCGAGTCTATCGGGTCACTGGCCGATCGTAGCTTAGCTACCCGCCTTGCTCAAAGGACAGCGGTGTTGCGAGCGTCAAAGAGAGGGGGGCCTCTCAACCGTGTAAATGTCGCCTTGTGGCCCCTAGCAGCCTCTCTTTCTCTACGCCCTGACGTCGGCTTGCGAGGTACGAACGGACCAAGGCGAGTATGGCCACGACGCCCGCATGTGACCCATAAGAGAAGTCAACCGGATTGACTTTTAGGCGATTTCGGTACGAGATGTATCTCTGGGGATATCGCGATGACCCCGTGAGGCGGCAGCCGAATATCGCGTCCAAACCCTCGATGAAGAGGTGGACGCCATGCCGTCACCAACCGAAATATCGGTAGAACAACTATCCCGTATCATTGGCCTGCCCGGCGCACCGACGCTAATCGATGTTCGTCCAAGCGACGGTGACGGCAGCGACATTGACCGGAGCTTGTTGCCCACCGCACGCCGAATGAATTCCGAGATTATATCGAATTGGGCGCAAAACATTTCTGGCCGACGCGTAGTTGTCTATTGTCGGAATGGCGGGAATATCAGCCAAGGAACAGCAGCTTGGCTTCGGCAAGCAGGCATCGTTGCCGAGACGCTTGCGGGCGGCTTCGACGCATGGTGCAAAGCGAACCAACTGCAATTGAGCACGAACCGGCTACCAGTTCGCGACGAAGCCGGTCGGACAACTTGGGTCACGCGATCGCGACCAAAGATCGTTCGAATAGCCTGTCCGTGGTTGATCCGTCGCTTTATCGATCCGACAGCGATATTCCTCTTCGTCGCTCCTTCGGAGGTTGCTTCCGTTGCGGAGAGGTTCGCAGCAACTCCGTTCGACACCGGGCATGGCATTTGGAATGATCGAGGTGACGCCTGCACTTTCGACGTGATGCTTGAGGAGTTCAATCTCAAGACCGAACCGTTGTCGCGTCTCGCAGCGATCATTCGTGGCGCTGATACCGGAGAGCCCGATCTGACATCCCAGTCGGGTGGGCTGCTGGCGATCTCGCTAGGCTATTCCCGGATGTTCAGGGACGACGTGGCCCAGCTTGAAGCCATGATGCCGGTCTACGACGCGCTCTATCGATGGTGCCGTGATGGGACCGAAGAGACACACGGCTGAATTGCCGGGTCGTCACCTCTTCCTCAACCACCACAACGAAAGGCCATCGTTATGAGTAATGCAATTCCGTTCGAGCTTGCTATCTTTCTGATAGGCACATTCGCCGCTGCATTTGTAACCGGGCTTGCAGGCTTCGCATTTGGCATGGTTGCTGCGGGTATTTGGCTTTTCGCCCTGACGCCGGTGCAGACGACGACATTGATTGTCGCTTACGCGCTGCTGGTACAGGGTTACTCAACTTTGCGATTGCGACGTACAATAATTCCATCTCGGCTTTTACCTTTTGTCATTGGAAGCGCCGTCGGAATACCCGCAGGCATCGCCATTCTCGAATTAGCATCGGCTGTGCACTTGAGGACGGGTGTCGGAATACTGCTGATCGCATTCAGCCTTTACAATCTGCTCCGACCGAAAATGCCTGACTTGAAAAGGGTAGGGCGATCCGGGGACGCTGGGATTGGATTTCTCAATGGGGTGCTTGGTGGCGCTACCGGGCTTGGTGGCATTCTCCCGACCTTGTGGTGCGTGTTGCGCGGTTGGCCCCGCGATGAGCATCGCTCGGTATCGCAGCCGACTGCCGTCGTGACCTTTGCTTTGACGCTGCTGGCCTTCGGCGGGATGGGGCTAGTTGCACCGGAAACGATCCGGCTCTTTTTGATCGGCCTGCCGGTGCTTGTGGCCGGAACCCTGCTTGGTTGGTCGCTCTACGGCAAACTAGATGAGATCGCATTCCGCAAGGTAGTGCTCGTTCTTCTTTTGGTTTCCGGGGTGGCCATCGTCGTCACGGGTCGGTGACTTCCGTTGTTGGCCCTTCAGCGACCTCGGCGGACGTCCGCTTTCCGCGGCTGTTGTTGAGCGGACACAAGGCGGCCAGTTGCTCAATGGGTACGCAGCCCAGTCGGAACAACTTTTCCAAAGCAGCATTTTTACCGAAATGCCGCGATACTTTTTCCACGTTACCCACGAACATAAGCTCATCGACGAAGAGGGAAAGGACCTCCCTGACAAGCACGCCGCTTGGAAGGAAGCGACCGTGACGGCCGGTCAGATGCTCCAAGGCATCGATGGAAAGCTGGCGCCCGGTCCGGACTAGCGAATGGAAGTCACCGACGAAGCGCAAAACACGCTTTACGTTCTGCACATCCACGCCGAGAAGCCCGGCGCCTCTCGTTGATCTTTTCAAAGCACTATTCTGGAGGATGGAGGCCGGGCGAGGTGATCCAGTCAGATAAGTGGGCGCCCGTCTCGGCAATCCGAGCCCTCTTAAGCAGGGCCTCGCGCTCTGGACCTGCCGGTAACTCGCTGGCCTGTTCTTTGAGTTGGGCGGCCAGCTCTGCCATCCGTTGTTCGAGGGAGCGGGTTTGCTTCACTCTTCGGCGGTGTTGCGTCATGCCGATCCTCCCCAGGGTCCTCACGCTCATAACGTTCCCGCCAAAGGAACGGTTCCCAAAGAGGCCATAGGAACAGACACACTCGCTGACGCTTCTTCCTGTGCACCTGCCGGACAACAGGTGATCTCCTGTGGCGTGAGCGAGCCCCAGCCGTCCAGACGGCGGCTGGGACTTTTTCGTTCGCGTTAGCTCACTTGATGCTTTCGCACTTCGCCAGGCTGTATATTCAGCGCTGCGGCGTCATCTGCTCCCAGCTCTCCCCGAACTAGGCTGGCCGCCCACCCCTCAGGGACGACTTCGAGCACGGCGTCGATTGCTTTGTCCCGAGCGGTTGCCGCAAGCCAAATTTGGCGTTCGCCACTGTCAGTGATCACCCGAACAATATGTACGCGCTGCATCCTTCACCGCTTTAATGCTCATGAGAGCTTTCCCGCTGCGCTTTCTCCGCCATGGCCATCCACTCTTCGCCGAGTTCCAGCCACGCCTCCTTGTCGGCAACACCAATCGCCCTCTGTGCCTCGTCAAGGCAGGCCTTCGCGTGGCGTAGGTATCTGTCAGCGTCATTGTCCATAAGCAATAATGCAAGTGCAAGCCGAAGGTGCCTAAAAAGCAGCCGCGAGCCCTGCTCTTAGAACAGCGCCCGTGGATGCGCCGCGACAGTCCGCACGAGTGGCGAGGAACTAAGCCGGCCGGCTCAGCTTGAATCCCGCCGGCTCGCCGCCGAGCTGGCGGAGCGGCCCCGACCGATATCCCCCGTAGCAACCCTGCGTGTCGGGGCCGTCTCTCCGCCTTGTACCGGAGTAAGCGTATGCGCTCGTCGCCCTCGATTGTGCCGACCGACCGTCTCGACCGCGACATCTACCTGGTGCTCGAGGATTTCGGCGCCCGCGCCGGCTGCGCCTGGCGCGAGACCGACGAGGCCGATACCGATCTTGAGACCTTCCTAAGGGACATCCTGTCCGGCCAATATGCCTATCCGCTCCGGATCGTCTGCTTCAACGCGATCGAGGGCTGGTCCCGCGATGCAACCTCGGACGTCGCGGACGCGTTGAGCGAGCGCATCGCCAACAACGACGCCGAAGTCTCCCAGGCGCTGCAGGATTTCATCCAGGCCAACGGCACACGGCCCTTCAACCTGCAGCTGGCGCTTCCGCTGCCGCTTCGCAGCGTCGCGTGATGACGACCGAGGAAGCCGCTGCGCTGGACGCCGCGCGACGAGCGGGACCATCTGGTGCGCTGTCCAGGTTGCGGAGAACTGATCGATATGCGCGATCTTGCCGAGGCGCTCGAACATCTGCACGGCGAGGAGATCGAGGAGGAACCGTTGGTGCAATGAGGTTCTGCGCGCGCTGTGACAACACCCACTGGGTCTGCGAAAACCACCTAGATCGCCCCTGGGAAGGACCACGCGCGTGTGGGTGTGGCGGCGCGGGCGCCCCCTGCCCGGCTTGCAACGAACCAGACCCCGACGAGCTACCGCTGCTGCCCGAGGGCTTTGAGACCAAGTTTGCGTCAACTGAAACGATGCGCCCGCTGCTGCGAACACCGAAGCGACCGGGCAAGCGACACTAGCGTTTCGCCGTTTTTTTCTTCTTCGCCTTCTTTTTCTCGACGCGCACGCCCTTGAACTTTTTGGCCGCTTTCTTTCCCTTCTTCGGTTTCTTGACGGCCATGAACTCCCCGGAACTTCTGTCGCGCTTCGTCCAACCGCTTGCTCCACCAATTGTGGTTTTGGTTTGCGAGCGTTTCTTGACAGCACCCCTTCCTGGCATTGTCGCCAGTCGGCTTATTGACAGCCATTTCTCTCTCTCCCTTGCGACTCAGCTCCCAAGCAATGGTAGCCGCGGGACTCGCGCTGCGTGCGCCATCGGTTCGTCGAATGCTGCGGTGGCGAAGCCAGTCTGCTTTCCGATCGCTGCGGCGAAGCTTGCCAGATCGTCGCCCGAAACGCCGTCGAGGGCCGCCTCCATCAACGGGGCCTGGGCTTCCGTTTTCATCCACGCGGGAATCTTCCGGAGAAAATCGGCTTTCTCCTGCGGACTCATCGCGCCGATCGCAGCCTCGGTTGCCGGCACCCACCTCGAAGCGTCCGTCGCGCACCGTTCCCAGACTTCCCGAGCGTATCTGCTGAACGGTGCCGGTTTCTTCCACCAGGCGCATCGGGCCGTCGACGACTGTCACGCTCTGCTGGAGGTGCTGGCATCCGAGCTTCCGACCACCGGTTCGACGGCGCTGGCGCTGTTGCTGGCGGCCGCCCGCAAGCCGACGATGCGGGTCTGGGCGGAGCAGACCGCATTCGAACTCAAGGACTCGTTGAAAAGGCGCGGCTATCGTTGGAACGACGGTAGCGACGGGCGCGCCAAGTCCTGGTTCAGAGACGTCGACGAGACCGCGCTCGGCGACGAGATCGCGTTGCTCCGGTCCGAGACCTACATGCAGGACGTCGAGCCGACCGTGCAGAGGCTGACCGCGTTCACCCGGTTCTCCAGCCGCATCTAACTACCGTTCCTGGTGACGGAGAGCTCAGTCCGCAGGCGGCTTCAACGGGCTATCCACCCACTTGCGAGCGGCAGGGTCGTGCAAAGGATCGTCCTCGCAAACCGGACAGACATAGCGCTCCTTGCCGGGGCCCGCGTCGCTCTTGACGAGTTTCATGGGCCTTCCGCAGGCCGGACACGCCTTCCGGATCGGGTGCAGCACCGTCATGTCGAAATTTCCTGCCGCCGGCAACTTAGGCCCGCCTGAGGCGTCGGTACAAGGCACGTTGAAAAGTTTTCAGACCTCCGCGCCTGCGCCGCTTGACTCCCCGAGTGCAGGCCACTCAAATTTGAGGAGTGATGTCGTGCGTGGGGTGCGCCATGGAGCAGGAATTCTATCGGGGTCTCGCGCACCGGGTCCGGACCATTGCCGAAAGGGCCAACCCGTTCACCAGGCGACGCCTATTGGACCTGGCGAAGCGGTATGATGCGAAAGGCGGTCAGGCGTCGCGATCTTCCCCGCCCGAGCGCCCGCTCCCCCTACCGCGCACGACGCCTCCAACCTCGATCTTCTCCGGGCCCGGCGAGGCCTGACGCGCGAGCGGCGGAGAAAGCCTTCGCGGCAGGGTCAGGCCGCCGATTCCTTTTCGAGCGCCACATCGTCTTCGGTCAGCTTGGCCTCAAGCCGTAGACTATTGACCTTGGCGCTGCGATGCCGGAATCGGCTGCCCCGCATCAGCACGAAATTGAATTTGCCGGCGATCAGCATCTGCAGGATCGGCGTCAGCGCGTCCCGCGGGATTCCGATGTTGCCCAAGATCGCATCCTGCGTGACGTGGGAGCGACCCCAATGCGACGGGGTGCAAGTCTCTGCGCCGCTCCTCTTCCAGGTCGGACGAAGGGAGCAGCGAAATATCCGCCCTCTCGGTCTTCTGCCCCGACGGCCGCAACAGCCGCTCCTTGACCTGCAAGTGGCGAAATTCGTCGTAGGGGTCGATCGGCTGCCGCTCCCTGTTGAGCGAAAACGAGTAGCCCCAATCCCATCCCTCGATCGCCACGACGTAGTCGACGATCTCCTCGCGGCTTGCGGCGGCGCCTTTTCGCCGACTTGGTCGGCTTCGGCTCGCCAGTCATCGCTCGCACTCTCGATAAGTGCGTCAGGCTATCCGGCCGGATCTGAGGCGGCCTAGCGGCCCAGACGCTTCTCGACGCGCTTGCGGCTGTTGCCGACCGTCTTGACTGCCTTCTTGACGGCCGATGCCGAGCGGCCGGTCTTCTTAGCTTCGTAGCGAACTTCGTAGTCCTGTCCCTTCGCGACACGTGCCCGGTCCTGCTTGCGTCCACGTGCGGTCTTCTTCTTCGCTGCCGCCATCGGCTCCTCCTCTTGCGAATGTTCGATGAGGTGCAACGCCGCAAGGAATCGCGAGTTCCCGGCCGGCTTCGCTGCGACGCTTCAGTGACCGCAAGGATGGCTCGGAACGATGGGCGCCCACCCGTCAAGCAAAAGGCCGTCCCAGGAAATGACGCCTTCATCCCATTTCGACGCGTGCTCGCGGTACATCGAAGCCCACTGAGGGCTCCATTCGATGATCTGGTCGTTGAGACCATCGCGAACGCGGCACGGCATATCGGGATCGAACGAGTCCATCGGGTTCATGCCCGGATGTCCGAGATCGACGTCCCTTCGCCGACCTAGCTCTTCGCTCTGGATGTCGTCCTGCATCGCCTCATTCCATCCGAGCCTTGTCTTTCAGATCGCGGATCCGGGTTTCGGCTTCTTCCTTCGAGGTCACGATCTCGGATTCGTCCGGCACGCGCGCGATTGCACTGAGCCTCTTGAGCTCGTCGAGTTGTTCTGTTGTGGGCTTTTCCATCTTCGAATCCTTGAGCGCCTGCACGACGGCTTCGTCGTCGAGCACATCCAGCAGCTTGTTTATCGTTTGCTCGCAATCTCTGGGGCCGGGCTCGACATGCCGGGCCAAGATGCCTTGTGCGTCTTCCAAGGCCTTCGCAACTCGCCGTTCCGGATCCATGACCGGTACTCCACTTACTCTGCAGGAAAACGCGGCTATGATCGGCGCGTTCCTTTGCTCAGCCCCTTGAACGAGCTGGCCCGCAGCAGACCTTCGGAGGTGATGTCTCGGTACTCGATGTCCGCGTAAAACTTGGGTTCGACCCACGTGGCCTTCGGCTTCCTGATGGTCTTGGTCAGCTTCTGCTTCGGGCTCACCACGTTGTCGAGCGCCTTGCGGATCTGCGCCGAGGTGGTTCGGCTCCATCCGGTCCCGACCTTTCCCATGTAGACCAGATCCTTGCCTTCCTTCTTGCCCAAATAGAGCGCGGCCACGCCGGACGGGTCCTTGATGAAACCGACCACGGGAAACTTGCCCTTCTGAACGACCTTGATCTTCTGCCAAGCCTCCACCCGATCGGACCGGTACGGTGCATCCAGCCGCTTGGAGACGATGCCTTCGTAATTCAGCTTGCTGGCTGCCGCGAACAGTGCCTGGCCGTCCCCTTCGTGGTGCTCGCTATAGAGGACGGGCTCCTGGAGGTCGTGCTCCTCGATTAGCTCCTTGAGCAGCCTCTTCCGCTCGATCTGCGGCTCCTTGCGCAGATCTCTGCCGTCCCGCCAGAGCAGATCAAAAGCGAAGTAGACCAGTCGATCCTGATCGCCCCTGCCTAGGTCTGCCTGCAGCTCGGAGAAGTTCGTGCGCCCATCATGGATGACGACGACCTCGCCGTCGACGATGGCCTGTCCTTCGATATCGAAGGTGCCGGCAATCCTTGAGAACTTGTTGACCCAGTTATGGCCGTTGCGGGTGTAGGCCCGCCGGTCGTCACCGTCGATCCGCAGCTGGATGCGGTAGCCATCGTATTTGACTTCGTGAATCCAGAGGGATCCCGAAGGCGCCTTCATCTTCAGGGTCGCCAACTGGGGTTCGATGAACCCCGGCATTGTAGGGCCCTCGGTCTTTTCGGCCCGAGGCGCCTTCGTACGCTTTGCCACGCTACTCAACTCACAAAAAATCCGCCGCCGGGATGGAGCCGACGGCGGGCAGTCTACCTACCTCAATCAACGAGTCTCGCAACTTCGAAGGCGGCGAGGAGTTCCACACTTCGCGCATTTGCGGCAGGACGCCGGGCGATCTGGCAGAGCCCATCGAACAACCGGCGAGAGCCGGCGTTTACTGACATCATGTCAGACGCATTCGACTACTTCCGCGCCTACGCCATCCGAGCTCTCTGCAGAGCGAGATCCATGCCGCGGGGCAAGATGAAGCATCTACAACTGGTGGCCGGCCGGATCTACAATCTCCTCAAGAAAGAGGCTGCCTACGGCCCCAATGTCCAGCATCTTGAGGACTTCCGCGCAGCCCAGAAGCTCGAGGCCTCTCTCGACCGCCGGCCAAGTGACCGCTCCGGCGGTCGTCTTGCTCCGGCGGCGCCGCAAAGCTCGGACCGGGAGGCTGGCTGAATGCCTTCGCTCGACGCGCGAGGTGTGGCAAAGCTCCTGCGAGAGTACGCGCAGCGCACCGCCTTGCGAGGAGGCAATCCCTACCGGGCGAAAGCCTACTCTCGGGCCGCCGACAGCCTGGCGGCCGTAGCCGTTCCTCTGGAAGTGCTCGTCGCCGAGGATCGGCTTACTGAGATCCCGGGCGTCGGCGATGCTATTGCCGACATCATCACCAAACTTCACAAGACGGGCAGTCATCCCAGCCTCGAAAAGCTGCGGAAGGAGTTTCCCGCGGGCGTGCTCGAGATGCTCGCCGTGCCCGGCCTTCGTCCGGAGAAAGTGCTGCGCCTGTACAAAGATCTCGGCATCGGCTCGCTGTCGGAGTTGGAGGCCGCCGCCAAGCATGACCGCATCAAGAAGGCGAAGGGACTCGGCGCCGCACTGCAGAGCAAGATCCTGCAGAACCTCGCAATCGCCAAAAGCGGAGAAGGCCGCCTCCACCTGCACCGCGCCGCCGCCCTGCTCGCGCATGCGAAGGACTCGATCCGCAAATCCCGCCCCGAACTCAAGCGTGTGACGATCGCCGGCGATTTTCGCCGCGGCTGCGAACTCGTCGGCGATCTCGCGATCGTTGCGGAGGCTGCCAAGCCGGACAAGACATCGACTCCATCGGCCGACGGGCTGCAAACCCGAGTATCCGACCGCAAGCACTTCGGCGCCGCCCTTCTCTTTGCCACCGGCTCCGCCGGCCACATCGAGCAACTTCAGGCCTTGGCCGCCAAGAAGGGTATGCGGTTCGACGCTGACGGCCTCCACAAGGGCCGCACGCTAATCGCAGGCGAGGAGGCCGACATCTACCGCGCCCTCGGGCTGCCCTTCATCGACCCTGAGCTCCGGGAGGGGCGCGGCGAGATCGAGGCGGCTCTGAAAGGCAAGCTCCCGAAGCTCGTCACCGACCAGGACCTGCGCGGCATCCTTCACTGCCATACCGATGCCTCCGACGGCACCGAGACGCTGGAGACCATGGCTAAGGCCACGCGCCAGCGGGGCTTCGAGTATTTCGGCGTGGCCGACCATTCCAAGTCCGCCCACTACGCGGGCGGCCTCACAGTTGAGGAGATCGCGCAGCAGCACCGGGAAGCCGACCGCCTGAACAAGCGCTTCAGCAAGGACTTCCGGATCCTCAAGGGTATCGAGTCCGACATCTTGGCGGACGGGTCGCTCGACTACGACGACGAGGTGCTGGAGCGCTTCGACTTCGTGGTGGCCAGCATACACGGCCGGTTCAAACTGGAGCGTAAAGCCCAGACGCAGCGGCTGCTTCGGGCTATTTCCGACCCTCACACGACTATCCTCGGCCACATGACCGGGCGGCAGCTACAGCGGCGGCCGGGCTACGAAATCGAGGTCGAAAAGGTGCTGCGGGCCTGCGCGAAGCACGACGTCGTCGTCGAGATCAACGCCCACCCATGGCGGCTCGACCTGGACTGGCGTTGGCATCAGGCGGCGCTGGAGTTCGGCTGCATGCTGAGCATCAATCCGGACGCGCACTCGATTCCCGAGCTCGACCACATGCACTGGGGCGTCCTGATGGCCCGTAAGGGCGGTGTTCCTGCTGACCGGGTCCTGAATGCGATGTCGCTTACCGAGATTACGCGCTACCTGCGCCACAAGCGGCGCTCGTTGGCCCGCGCCGCTTGATGCCGCGGAAGCAAGAATTTGCGCTGCTGGGAAAGGTGGTGGCGGTCGCCGCCGACCCTGGGCACCACTTCAGCAAACCAACTCGGGAGCGCATAATCCTGGTGGAAGGCCACGGCGTCGAAGGCGACGCCCACGCCGGCCCGTTCGTCCGGCACCGCTATTTGGCACGCCGCCGGCCCCGTCTGCCCAATCTCCGGCAGGTCCACCTGATCCCATCCGAACTCTTTCCATCGCTCCTCGAAGCTGGCTTCGAGGTTGGCGCCGGCGACCTCGGCGATAACGTCACCACCGCCGGCTTGGACCTCGAACGGATGCCGCTCGGGACACTGATCGACCTCGGGTCGTCCGCAGTCGTCGAGCTGACGGGCCTGCGGACGCCCTGCGTCCTGATCGACCGCTTCCGGGCCGGCCTGAAGCGACAGGTGCTCTCGTCGGCGGAAACGGGCCTTCCGTTCAAATCTGGAGTGCTGGGCGTGGTCCGGGCCGGGGGACCGCTCGTGGCCGGCGACAGCGCGCGGGTTCGCCTTCCATCCTCCTCGTTTCGGCCTTTGCCGGCCCTGTAGAGAGCCCCTGCCATGGCCCGAAAATCGACCTTGCCTCTTCGCCTGCAGCCCATGCTGGCCACGCTGACGGATGCGCCGTTCGACGATCCCGACTGAATCTTCGAGGACAAATTCGATGGTTTTCGTATGGTGGCTGAAATCCGGCGTGGTCGGGTCGCGCTCTATAGCCGTAACGGGAAGATCATCAGCCACTCCTATGTCGAGGTCGCGAAAGCGCTAGAGGGCGTGAAGGCGGATGCCGTGATCGATGGCGAACTCGTCGCGATCGGCAAGGATGGGGCCTCCCATTTCCAGTTGCTTCAGAACGCTCTGCGCCATGAGGCCAAGCTCTTGTACTGCGCGTTCGACCTCATGTTCGCGGACGGCGAGGATCTGCGCGCGCTGCCGCTTCTCGAGCGCAAGAAGCGGCTAAAGAGCATCCTGCCGCGCCGCAAGCTGATCGCGTTCAGCAACCACCGCAGAGGCAAGGGGACGAAGTTCTTCGCAGAAGCTGAGCGAAGGCATCTCGAAGGTATCATGGCCAAGCGCGCCGACAGCCTCTACGCCTCCGGACGCCGGACCGCGATTGGCTGAAGGTGAAGACCGCGCAGCGGCAGGAGGTCGTGATCGCCGGCTTCACGGCGCCGAGGCGGACCCGGCCGTTCTTCGGCGCTCTCGCGCTGGCGGTGCGGGAAAATGGCGGATGGCGGTACATCGGCCACGTTGGCACCGGCTTCAGCCACCAGGTTCTCGAAGAGCTCTACGGCAAGCTCCTGAAGCTCAAGCCGGCCAAGTCGCCCTTTTCCGTCAAGGTGAAGGATGAGCAGGTCACGACCTGGGTGCGTCCTTCGTTGGTCGCAGAGGTGAAGTTCGCGGAGTGGACCAGCAAGGGAGAGCTGCGCCAGCCGGTCTATCTAGGACTGCGGTCCGACAAAAAGGCCAAGGACGTCGTTCGCGAAAGGAGTTGGTCGCGAAAATAGCGCCGCCGTGACGAGACGTCCGACCCGGTCAACCGGCGGCCCGCTCGGATGCCGAAGGCCACGGCGGCAGGGGCGGCAACCCGAGACCCTTGCGTACGGGGCCGAACGACCGACGGTGAGCGGCGCATGCACCGAGCCTGGCAAGAGCTTCGTAGTGAGCCGGCACGGGGTAGCCCTTGTGATCCGCGAAGCCGTAGCCGGGGTGACGAATGTCGAGAGTCCGCATGACCGTGTCGCGCTCGACTTTCGCCAGGATCGACGCCGCAGCGATGCTGGCGGACTTGGCGTCGCCCTTGATGATGGCCTGCTGAGGGATATCGATCTCCTTCAATCGCTTGGCGTCGATCAGCAAGTGCTGCGGCGCAAGCCCTAGGCCATGTACCCATAAACCCAGCGCCGAGATGCGACAAGGCGATGTCCGCCACCGCAATAGCGACCAAGTCCGCGCCGCAGCGCAATATGTCGCGATGGCCCAAAGTAGACATACGGTTTGTCACTTTCGTTTCGCCGTCGGCTTTGCGAGCTCACGGGCGCTGTCAATGACGATCTGCACAAGCGGGCTGACGGCGCGATCCTTAACAGTGACGATCCCGTTCGGTCGACGTGCCGCCGGCAGTTCAACGGACAACACCTTAAGCGCTGCCCTCTTGGTGAGAAATTTCAGTGCGGAAGACGGGAAAACCGTGATGAACCGCCCTGTCTCCAGCAAGCTGACCCGCATATGGGGGGAATCAGTGACGACCGTCGCGCGTGGATATTCAAATCCGCCGGCGCGAAAGGCTTGCGTGATGATTGATCCGATCACGCTCTCCCGCGGTGGAAGCACCCAACGTTCCTCCGCCAGATCCGAGAGTTGGATGTCGCGGCGCCGGGTCCAAGGATTTTTCGCACCAGCCGCGACGACATAGTGATCTTCAAAAAGAAATTCGAAATGCAACCGTTCGTCAGTCATCGGGCCGCTGCTCCGCACGATTAACAGATCGACTTTGCGCTCGCTAAGATCGCGGTGCAGTGTCTCTAGGTAGCCGGTCAAGAGCTGAAATCTGATCCGCGGATGACGCCGGGAGAGCCGATCGATGAGAGCGGAGACGAAGCTCGCCGCCAGAAAAGCCGTGGTTCCAATCCGCACTTCACCAGCGGTGGGGTCGGCCAGAAATTCGATGCTCTTCACACCGCGGCGTAGTTCGTCGAAGACGGCGCTACCGCAATCGAGCAGGGCGCGGCCGCACTCCGTCGGTTCTATCCCTCGCCGGTGGCGATCCAACAAGCGGACGCCGAACGCATGCTCAAGCTCCGCGATCGATCTCGAAATATTAGGCTGGGTGGTATCGAGTATGAGCGCCGCCTTGCCCATGCTGCCAGCCTGCACCACCGCCATCAGCACATGCAGGTCCTGCAGCTTCATTCGTTTTCCGATGCGATCACTCATCTGCATGAGAGTACCCCATTTCCGTTTTGAGATGATCTCATCAGACAATAGCCTTATGCGCTTATGACAGCATCAACTATCTTCAGCGCGTTGAAGAGAGCCGGTGCGAGTGCAGGTTCGACGGAGCAATGCGTATGACGCCCTCCCGACGTCAATTTCTGCACCTCGCAATGGGGATGGCTGCGCCACCTCTGCTGTCGGGCTTGGCTCGGGCCGATACTTACCCGTCCCGGCCAGTGCGCATCATGGTTGGCTTCGCCGCGGGCGGGCCAAATGACATCCTTGCGCGTCTGGTGGCGCAATGGTGCTCGGAGCGGCTGGGCCAGCAATTCATCGTCGAGAACCGACCCGGAGCGGGAAGCAACATCGCCACTGATGCGGTCGTGCGTGCGCCTCCGGACGGCTACACTCTCCTGCTGGTTGGCTCCCCCAACGCGATCAATGCAACGCTTTACGAAAATCTTAATTTCAATTTCCTGCGGGATATCGCGCCGGTCGCGAGTCTGACCCGTGGCTCCCTGGTGATGGTGATACACGCATCGGTTCCTGCCCATACAATTCCAGAGTTCATCGCCTATGCCAGAGCCAATCCCGGGAAACTCTCCTATGGTTCGGGTGGCGTGGGCGGGATCACCCATATCGCCGCGGAACTGTTCAATCAGGAAGCCGGCGGACTCGATCTTCAGCATGTGCCCTATCGAGGCGTTGCGCCCGCGATCACGGATCTGCTCGGCGGGCAGGTACAGGTCGTCTTTGTGAACTTGGCGCCATCGATCGGCTACATCGGGAGCGGCAAGCTGCGTGCGCTTGGGATAACGACGGCCGCGCGATCCGAAGCGCTGCCGGATGTTCCAGCCATCGGCGAATTCGTGCCAGGTTACGAGGCGAGTTCGGTGTTCGGCCTCGGCGCGCCGAAGGACACGCCGGCCGCGATTATCGAAAGGCTCAACAACGAGACCAACGCCGTTCTGGCCGATCCGGGGTTCAGGTTGCGTCTTCGTGGTCTCGACGCGACGGCACTCGGCGGCTCGCCCGGCGATTTCGGCAAGCTGATGGCCGGTGAAACCAAGAAGTGGGCCAAAGTGATCCGCCTGGCGAAGATCCGACCGGAATAGATAACGGTGTCTTGGGTAGCCGCAATCTCTGTACCGCGCATCCCAGCTGGACCAGGCATTGCCGCTGCACCTCAAGCGAAAGGTGGGATTCGAGATGCAAGGGAAGTTCAGCAGGATTTGCGCGAAAGGCGGCGGCGCGTTCGATTGCTATCTGGTCACGCCCGAGCCTGAAAAGCGGGCTGCTGGCGTTGTGCTTGCTTCCGCCATTCATGGCGTGGATACCGACATGCTCGCAATCGCCGACGAGCTTGCGGCATATGGCTTCGTTGTCGCGGTGCCGGATCTGTTCTGGCGTTCGATTGCCGGGCCGCTTTCCCGGAACGACCCGCGCACGGCCCAGCGCGCCGAGCCGCGCCTTGAGCAAATCAAGGCCGGCGAAGACGATATGATCGATACCTTGAGGCACCTCGGCACAATTCCGCAATTCAATGGCCAGGCGGTGGTCATGGGGTTTTGCTACGGCGGCCCGTATGCGATTCTCGGGCCGAAACGACTTGGCTATGCCGCCGGTATCTGCTGCCACGGATCCCAGATGCTGGACTATCTTCACGAACTTGTCGGGGTTCGCGAGCAAGTCTGTCTCATTTGGGGCGACGAGGACAATCGCGCGCCAGTCGAGGTGCTGGAAGCGTATCGTGATCTAGCGGCGAGTATGGACAACGTCGAACTGCACATCTTTCTCGGGGGGCGCCACGGTTACATGATGCGGGGGAGCCCGTCCTTCGATCGGGCGGCACATGATTTTTCAATAAAGCGCGCCCGTGAAATTCTCCAAGGTCTCGAGTCGGCAGTTCGTTAAAAGATTCCATTCCGTCTTGCAGAGAGATGATATCGGATCGACTAAAAATGCCGTCCGTCAGCGGCCTTCGCCGCTCGGCGGTGCGCCTGTTCGCCGATTAAGTTGGCGAACTCGCCACATCAGGTCCAACGGTGCTTCGGGTCATATTCGACGGTTTCGGCGGGGACTATCGGTTGTTTGATGTCCGCTCTGCCCGTAAGCGCCGGACCAGAGGAAATCTAGGCGTTGCTTTCGGTGCGATTGCCGTGATTCAAACTTCCAAACTGGGGCCCGAATCATGCGCTACGAACTCGCGGATTATGAATGGACTGCCATCAAGCCCATGCTCCCTAACAAGCCGCGTGGCGTTCCTCGGGTTAACGACCGCCGTGTCCTCAATGGAATTTTCTGGGTCTTGCGATCCGGAGCACCCTGGCGTGATCTCCCCGAGGCGTTTGGTCCGTATACCACTTGTTATAACCGCTTTGTCAGGTGGCGGCGAGCGGGTGTCTGCCGTATCATGGAAGCACTTGCCGGCGCCCATGATACCGGCGTCCAGATGATCGATACCTCCATTGTCCGCGTGCACCAGCATGGAGCCTGCATCAAAAGGAACCAGCGCCAATCGATGGGACGGTCACGCGGCGGGTTGACGAGCAAAATACATGCGGTGGTCGATAGTAATGGTCGGCCGGTACGGCTGGCGTTGAGCCCCGGCGAGGCCCATGACGTTCGACTTGCCGGAAAACTGCTGTCTCGTTTGCAATCCGGGGCAATGCTGCTTGCCGACCGCGGCTATGACGCCGACTGGATCAGAGAGCTTGCCATGAAGAAGGGTGCGTGGGCCAACATCCCCCCGAAAAGCAATCGCAGCGCCCCGATCTGCTTCAGCCCATATCTCTACCGCGCTCGCAATCAGGTCGAACGGTTCTTCCACAAGATCAAACATTGCCGTCGGGTCGCGACGCGCTACGATAGGCTCGCTGCCAACTACCTTGCATTCGTTCAACTCGCGTCAATCAGCCTGTGGCTGCGCCTTAATGAGTCCGCGTCCTAATTCGTCGCGCTATTTGGCTAGGTACTTGATGAGCGCAGCGATGCCGAGCACGATCAGCGCGAGAACGAGCAGGACGATCAGGCTTATGCTCCATCCCATCCCGGTCATCATATCCATGATCCCATTCATGGATGACTCCACGATTGAAGATGCCGCCTCAGTTTGCTCCTGCTGGACCGTGCGGCTCTGCGCCAACGGATAGGCGTATATCTGAGCTGCTGGGCCATGGTGGCCGCCCAGAAGCCAGGTGTCGCCAAGCCGGGAGACGGCGACCTTCAGCCGCGCCGGCGCCGCATCGGGCTCCGTGCGCCCGCGTGGCCCGCCGTGCGCACCTTTGAGCAGCCGGTCGATTTCCTTCTTGGAGAAACCGAGCACGCCAGGTCGACGGCGCCGGCCTGCCGCAGATACGCCATCTCGCGGGCGAGCAGCTGCTCGTCTCAGGTCGAGCTTTCCGCAATGCGGTTGTCCGCCATGCAGTAGGCCCGGCGGGCGGCCTCGGACAGGTGCCCGAGCGGCACCACCGGCACCTCGGCGAGCTCGAGCGACTTTGCGGCGGCGTAGCGGCACAGCGAATTCAGCGCCGGCCTCGCCCCATCCAGCAGGGCTGGCTGACGCTCCACGAAAGCGGCACCTATGTGACGTTGGTGACGTCTGGTGAGGACCTACTCGGTCAGTAGATCAGCACCAAGGACAGCCATGCCGCGAGGCAGGTGCAGAGACAAATTCCGAGATAAGGCAAAGCAAGGCGCATCGGGCTTCCCTCCGCGACGCACGACTATGATTTGATTTTCTCACGCACTTTGGACTGTGACTAGGCATCTCAAGTTGCAATCGCGACCAAACCGCACCGTTGCGTAGAGCCCAGCTGCAGGATCGAACGACTGGAACGAAGGTCTTGTGAAAAAATTAAGAGTCTCGCCGGCTGCCGCCAAGCCGGCGGAGCGGCCCCGGCCTACCCCCGTTGAAAATCCCCTGCCGGGGCCGTCTCTTCGCCCAGAGTTCGGAGCTCGAGGATTTCGGCGCTCGCGCGGGATGCGCCTGGCGCGAGACCGACGAAGCCGATACCGACCTCAAGACCGTCCTGCGGGATATCCTTTCCGGGCAATACGCCTATCCGCTCCGCATCGTGTGCTTCAATGCGGTCGAGGGGTGGTCGCGGGACGCAACCCCTGACATCGCTGACGCCCTGGCCGAACGCGCCGCCAACACAGATGCGGAGATCTCGCCTGCCCTGCAGGACTTCATACACGCCAATGCGACAAGTCCGTTCAACGTGCAATTGGCCCTGCCGCTGCGCAGCGTCGCTTGATGCCGACCGAAGGCAAATCCCCCGGCTTCACCGCGGAGGACGAACGCGAGCACTTTATCCGCTGCACCATATGCGGGGAACTGTTCGATATGCGCGACCTCGGCCAGGTCCTCGACCATTTGCACGGCGAGCAGATCCCAGAGCAGCCGACGCAGCACTAATGGCCGCCAACCGAGGCGCCCTTTAATCGTCGAACGCCAACCCAAACTGACCGTCTTGCCGCCAGACGATGTGGCAATGCCGCAAGAGACCGTCAGAGGGAATACCGAGCACAAAATTGTCAGGAAACCAGAGCGGGCTTTTGACTGCGATCCTCGCTCCGACTTCCGAAATATCTCTCACGACGCAATCAAGGGCTGTCGGGCCAAATATGATTTTCCCAGATTTGAAGACCCGGCGTCGCTTCGATGATCTATCCTGCTCCATTTGCGCATATTGCCACTTTCTCCTGAAAACGTCAGGCCCCGTGACACACCTTCGGCACGTGAAATCCCGGAACATTTCCGTCTCGCGGGAATTTCAGCGGTATGGACCTTGAACAGGAAAAACTGGCAGTCGAGCAAAAGCTCGCCCGGTGTCGGCGGTTAAAGAAAGACTTTTCGGAAGGGGTAAGTGCGAAGAACCTTCGTGATCTGGAAGCTGAGCTGCTCGAGCAACTTCAGCAGATTGAGACGAGTCCAGCTCAGCAAGATCGTGATTAAGCCATGTCTATTTTGAGTTTCCGGAGGGCTGGGGGGCGGCAGCCCATAATCCTTGGCCCGCCTTGCCGCCAGCTCACGATATAATTTGGCCTGTTCGAACAGCTGCTGCCTGAAAGCCGGGTCAGCTTCGCTTCGTCCCAAAGCTTCCAGCTGAACTGCGCGCTCGAGATACTCGGTCAGAAGTTTCACGGCACGCCTCAGTCCGCCCCAGTCGCCCAGCATTTATTGTCAAGATTTGCTGCTGCGCAAGGGCAGCGAAGCCGCTCCGCCATGTCGATGCCGCGCGGCAGGACTATGCAAATCGCTATAGCCCTCCGTGGCATTTGGAGCCAGTGAGCCTGACATATTGAAAGCCGGTCTCTGGCCATGGTAGATTGCCGATTTTTCCCGTCCTAGTAGTGCGTTTTGTACTGTGGAGGACATTTATGCGAAGCTCTCGCGCGATCCTTTATCTGCAACGACTTTGCGACCTTGCCTCTCAGCTCTCAGAGCTGGAAGACCTTCGAAGTCTAGTCGAAGATGCAGAGCGCGCCCGCGGTGCACCAGCATTGCGCTCTAGACGCCATGCTTCTCGCCGCCTCCGAAGCCGCGATCTCCGCGTCCTGTCTGTCCGCCGCAGTCGCTTCACGCCACCAGGCAGAAATGCAGGAGGTGTCAGCCCCCCTCAGAGCGACAACCAAGTGGATTGGACGTTGCTTGTTTTTCCCGACGGATGGTGGGCCTCCCCCTAAAGCTTTTTAATGGCTGTTAGTGATCAGTCTTCTCGCCTGCTTGTGGTCCCTCAGCTCACGCAGCCGGTGGAGGACTGCTTGTGACCCGCAGCAGACTCAATCAATATTGAAGCAAATTCTTAAAAACGCCTGCGAACAGCCGGCTGCTAAAGGCCTAGCAGGAGATTCCTGGGGAATGGATCGCCGGGCGACTCATCGGCGATGTCGAATGACGGGCGCGCGCCGCGTGTTCCGGACGAGGGCATACCAAGATGATCAGCCACTCTTCCCCGACGATTGTCCTTACGGTGTCCGCTGTCCTCCTCGGCTTTGTCGCCGCCGCACCTCGATTTTCCATAGCGAGCGGCGGCACGCAGTCCCGTCCAAAGTATAGGCGCTACGCCGTCAGGCAGCAGGACCGCGCTGTAGGCCGGTAATTGCATGCCCTCTCTTTTTCAGGTCCGCATGAAGCCCTCGCACTCGCCTTCCGCCCAAGCGAGAACCCTCTCCATCGCTTCGCCTTGTGCGTAACGGAGACACATCTTGGTTAACGTCGCCTGGACATTGATCTGCGACGCAATCTTCGGCGGAGCCGGCGAAGCCACGACGGAGAGTTTCTGATGTTTGTAGGGATTTGGGTAGTGATAAAGGGTGCCCTTGGGGGGCTCTGCTTCCGCCCAAATCTTCAACGTCGTGAACTTCTCGTAGGCTGGAAAATCATAGCCTCCACTTGCAACCACCATTCTCTCAATCGATGACGGCTGTGAGAGATGAACGAGGAGGCTCTTGGCGGCTTCCTTGTTTCTAGTAAATTTCCATATCGCCCAGAAGAAGGGCAGGTACGGCGCGAAGCGGCCTTTCGGACCCGCCGGGAAGCCGTGGGTCCAGCATTGCGCGGCGATCTGTGGAGCATCTCGCTTCGCCACCGCCCAGGCACTGGGCGCATTCATGATCAGCGCTCCTCGGCCGGAGATGAGCCATTTATTATTGGATGCATCGTCCCACGCTGCTACATCGGGAGGCAAAAGCCCGATCAACTTCCTGTAAAATTCCAGAGCTTGACGCACTTCGTCGGTCCTGACTGTGATCTTACCAAAGGCGTCGACCAGCTGTGCGCCGAATGAGTGGAAGAATGCGCCGGCAGCAGCGACGCTATCGATCGTCTCTCCCAATCCGATTCCAAAGGGAAATCCTCCCTTGTGACAGGCTTCTGCTGCTTTCAGGAAGGTTTCTGTTGTCCAATTGTCGGCTCTCGGTGCTCCTCCGGCCGGATACATGTCCTGCACGTCAATGCCGGCATATTTTTTCATCAGGTCGATGCGAGAGCATGAAGCCTGGATTTGGCTACCAGCCGTGGCCGGAACGGCCATCCATCCGCCGTTCACTTGGCCGAGATACTGCACGACGCTGTTAACCTCGCCGTTCTGCTTGACGATCGGCTCCATGATATCGTTGACCGGCTCGAGCTGCTCGGCATGCGTGTGAGGCCGCCACGTCGACATCGCGAGAATGTCGTGGCCAGCTCTCGCTTGCGCTTCGGCGGCGATGGTCAGCAAGAGCTTGTTGCCCTGGGTTGTAATGTAATCGATCTGGACCTCGACTTTTTCCTTCGCAGCCCATTCCTTGATGAGATCGCCCGACGCCTTGTTAGCCTCAGGCACGAAATGATCCCAGAGACCTATCGATAGTTTGCCGGCGGCGTAAGCACTGCGCACATGAGGCGCCGCGAAGAAGGCAACAGATGACATGGCGGTCGCTGCCGCAAATTGTCGTCGCGATATTCTGCGTGACATTGTTTCCCTCCAAACGGAGAAATCGGCCTTGCGATGCCCTTAAATTATCCGAGATCAGCTGGCGACCTTCTCAAACTGGATAAGGCTGAACGCACCGGCACTGGACGTTCTGGCAAAAACGAAGCCGGCAGACTCAATCAGCGTGCGGTATTCGGATTCCGTTCGTTCGACGCCGCCGGTTCCCCGCAACATATTGAGATCGCTCATAGCGCGCGAACGGTGTTCAGGGTCGGCCACGGCAGCCTCCGGCATGATCCGTTCGACAATGATCAGCTTGCCGCCGGATGGAAGTGCATCCCGGCAATTGCGTAGGATGATCCTGCAACGATCGTCCTTCCAATTATGGATGATGCTCTTCAATAAGATTGTGTCGGCGCCGCATGGCACCGTTTGGAAGAAGTTGCCGGCGACGAAGCGGCAGCGATTTGCGATACTCAGACGGTCGAAATGTGCCCGTGCTGCTTCCTCGCAGCGTGCAAGGTCAAAGGCGATCCCTTCAAGACCGGGGTGGTGCCCCAGCACGCCGCCGAGCAGTTCGCCGGTGCCCCCACCCACATCCAGGACGACACGCGCGGTCGAGAAGTCGAAGGCCTCAACGATCCTAGGAACCACAGTCCGCGTGAGATTAACCATCGCGGCGTTAAACCGAGCGATCCATTCCGGCGAATTGCCTCCCGCGGCATAGCGGTCGTCGCCTTCTCCCCGGAGCTGGGTCGCGCTTTTTCCGGTGCGAACCGAATCGATTAGTCCGCTCCAGGATTGCACGAGCATCTCGCCCTCAAACAGAGCCCAGTCCTTGAAAGATTGATCGGCGCTGCCGTCGAGCTGCCGCCCAAGATCGGTCAAG
The DNA here is from genome assembly GCF_032144035.1 of Bradyrhizobium sp. WYCCWR 12699. Lineage (NCBI taxonomy): Bacteria > Pseudomonadati > Pseudomonadota > Alphaproteobacteria > Hyphomicrobiales > Nitrobacteraceae > Bradyrhizobium > Bradyrhizobium sp. WYCCWR 12699. Next base: position 309,284 of record NZ_JAVTJN010000033.1, on the reverse strand, counting down.
GAAAATCGGTCCCGGTCCACCTGCTTGCAGAGGCCGACGGTTGTCATGCCAACGAGTAGTCTGCGTAGCGCGCGCTCGTCCGTGGATACCAGCCCGGCGAGCTCGGCGGCCGATTTCGCATCTTCGCCGATGGCCTCGGCGAGATTGAGCTTCGCCGCCACATAGATCACCGCCGTGATGCGATGCGCCTGCACGAGATCATGAATAGATTCTGATTGGCTCATGTGTTCCCCCGATGGTTCCTAAAATCGAAACTTCCGCCGGTCCGATCTCCTAGATCAATCGGTCGGGACGAAGCCGGTTGCCTGTACGATCGCCTTCCACCGATCGGATTCGGATGTAATCAGCCGGGAAAAGTCTCCCATAGCGATCGCGTCGGGCTCGACCGCCAATTTTTCCATGCCGGACTTGACCTCATCGGTGCGTAGCGCCGCTTGGATGGCGGTATTGAGCTTTTCAACGATGTTGGCCGGTGTCTTCGCGGGAACGAAGAACCCATACCATGTGAGGTCCTCTAGCGACGGATAGCCGGCTTCCCTCACCGTCGGTACCGCGGGAACGAACGGGCTGCGGCGCGGGCCGGTGGTGGCCAAGGCCCGAATATCGCCGGATTGGACGAGGCCGAGCGAGCTGCCGACTGGCAGGATCGCCGACGCGATCTCGCCTTTGAGCAAATCCTGAATCGCGCCATTGCCCTGATAGGGTACGTGAAGATAATCGAAGCCGGCAGTGCGCCCCAGCATCGCACCAAGGAAATGCAGAGTGGTCCCGGCACCCGGCGTGCCGTAGGTGGCCTGTTTCGGATTGGCGCGGCACCAAGCGACGAAATCTGTAAGGGTCTTCACTTCGCCTGGCACCTTCGAACCGATCGTCAGCAATGTCGGGGTCGAGGCAATGGTCGAGACCGGGGTGAAATCCTGCGGCTGGTATCTGAGCGACTTGTAGACGTGTGGAAAGAACATCATGAATCCAAGCGGCGCGAGCAGCATGACCGATCCGTCGGCGTCGGCCGTTTTCACCGCCTCCACCGCGACACGACCGCCTGCACCCGGCCGGGTCTCGACTACAATCGTTTCCGCATAATCTTTCATCTGGCCGGCAACGAGCCTTGCCAGGGCGTCCTGCAGCCCGGGCGTGAAACCCGACAATATATGTGCGGTTCTTGGCAGCTGTTGTGCGGTGGCCTGCTGCGCAATGTTCGCGGCGGAGAACGCGACGCCAGCCGTCGCCACGGTCAACAAATCACGACGTGTGATCATCAACTGTCTCCTCACCGCGGTTTGATGCCACGGCCCCCGCTCTACGTTTTCATGTACCACGGCGGGGATGGGGCTGGCTTGGTTTCCGGCTTACTTTTTCTTTACCGTCAGCTTATTCTTGCGCTCGGGTGTAAGAACATCGATGTCGCAGTTACGGGGAAGTGGCGTGCGCTATTTCTTTGAAGATTTTTCATTCGATACCGATCGGCGCGAGCTACGTCTCGGGGCGGATGTAATCGCCATCGCGCCGCAAGTGTTCGACTTGCTCGGCTATTTGATCGACAATCGTGAGCGCGTCGTCAGCAAGGACGACCTCATACGCACCATCTGGGAAGGCCGCGCTGTCTCGGAAGTGGCTCTGACCACACGCCTGAATGCAGCGCGGAAGGCCGTTGGTGACTCCGGTGATGAGCAACGTCTCATCAAGACCCTTCCGCGCAAGGGCTTCCGTTTCGTCGGCACGGTACATGAAATGCCCGATCCGGCGAGCGCGACCATCGCGAGCGGCTCGCCGAGACCCGCCTTCGCCGTCCCTGACAAACCCTCACTTGTTGTTCTGCCGTTCGCCAATCTGAGCCCTGATCCCGACCAGGAATATTTCGTCGACGGCGTGACTGAGAGCCTGACGACGGATTTATCACGCATGGCCGGCATTTTCGTGATCGGTCCCAACACTGCTTTCACCTACAAGGGAAAGCATGTTGATCTGAAGCAGGTGGGTCGCGAACTTGGCGTTCGTTATGTTCTTGAAGGTTCCGTGCAACGTGGTGGTGGCCGCATGCGCATCAACGTCCAGCTCATCGATGCCGAATCCGGCAATCATCTGTGGGCTGAGCGATTCGACAAACCGATCGCCGATATTTTCGACATGCAAGATGAAATCGGTGCGCGCCTTGCGGGCCAGCTCGGAACGGAATTGGTCACTGCCGAGGCCCGCCGGGCGGCGCGGGCGCCACATCCCGATTCGATGGATCTGTATTTCCAGGGCATGGCCAGTGTGAACCGGGGAGGAGCTCCCGCAATCCTGTCACAAGCGCGCAAATTCTTCGAACGGGCCCTCTGCCTGGACGCCGGCAACGTTGAGGCCAAGGTTGGGATGGCATTCGTCGATGCCATGCGGGCCACGTCCATGATGACCAGCGACCGAACCGCGCGCCTGTTGGCGGTCGAGGCGTCCCTGGCCGAGATTCTGGCACACACGCCAGATCATGCGATGGCGCATTGCATCGTGGGTGTGACCCAGATTTTCTCCAAGCGCGCCGCCCAGGGTATCGCCGAATGCGAGCGCGCCTTGGCGCTGGATCGAAATCTGGCCGCCGCTCACGCGTGGATTGGACTTGGCAAGTGCTATCTCGGCCGGGCTGAGGAAACCGAAGCCTGCATCATGAATGCATTTCGGCTGTCACCTCGAGACAGCCGGGCGTCCAGCTGGATGAATACCGCGGGCGTCGCGCAGTCATATCTTGCCGCCGATGAAGCTGCGGTCAACTGGTTCAAGCGATCAATCGAGAACAACCGGAATGTCGCGGCATTCGTTCACTTCTATCTGGCGGCGGCGCTGGCGCATCTCGGGCGGATCGAGGAAGCGCAGGCGTCGTTGCAGGCGGGCCTCGTTCTCGACCCTGGTTTCAGCATCGCCGAATTCCACGCCAGTTCGCCCTCGGATCATCCGACCTGCCTCACTCAGCGGGTGCGGATCGCCGATGGTTTGCGCAAGGCAGGACTTCCGCAAAAGTGAATGGGTGCCTGCGTCGCCGTCAGATGGATCGATCTGGCGAAGTCTGCTTGTGACCCGAAGCCGACATTTTCAGATCTCCGATTTTGAACGTCCGATTGTAACTGTCTCGCCTATCTCGAAGCTAGACAGATCTTCGCCGACGACAAGCGGCCCGGAATAGGTCTCGCGTGTCGCCGCTACTAGATCAGCTATAGCAGGCGCCGCGACGGTCTTACTCGCGAGCATGACGAGATGGGTAAAAGCGGCCATTTTCGGCTTGGTCTTCGCAAACACTCGCCCAGCCTCCTGAGGCGAGGTGTGATGATTGAGAATGCGCCGGATGTAAACTTCGCTCAAAAGTTCCGGCCGCGCCATGGCGACCTCATGCACCAGCAGGTCAGCGCCCGCGCCGTAGCGCAGCACATTGACGTTGTAGCGGGTGTCACCGGAGATCACGGCAACCCGATTTTGATATTCGATTCGATAGCCGTAAGCCGGCTTAATGGCCTCACCATGGTCGACGGCGAAGGCAACAACCCTTAGGTCGCCGGCCTGATAAACGGCGCCGTCATCAGCAAATTCCTTCACGTCGATAGCGGCGTGCTCACGGGCGAGCTTCTCATCCGCGACCCTGATGTCGATATCGTGCGCATAGGCTGCTTCAATATGATGCATCAGCTTGGCGGTGCCGACGGGCCCGATCACATTAAGAGGCCGCCGGCGGTTGCCGAAATAAGAGCTCAGCCAGCCGGTGAGCCAGAGGTCTGGAATCCCTGTAGTGTGGTCGGAATGAAAATGCGTGAGCAACAGTGCATCGATGCTGCCTATGGGAACGCCGAGCTGAAATAGCCTCATCGTAGCACCGCGGCCGGCGTCGATAAGAAGAGTGTGGCCGCCGGCCTCGATTAACGTGCTGGGCCCGAACCGGTCGGGACGGGGGATCGGTACCCCCGTCCCGAGCAGCGTCACCCGGAAATCAGCGGTCATTGCTACTCTACCTTTATGCCGGCGCCGGAGACGATTTGATACCAGTGCGCGACCTGGTCGCCGACCATGCGGCCAAATTGCTCCGGCGTGCCGCCTGCCGGTTCGGCGCCAATCTTTGCCAGCGCTTCCTGGACCGATCGCTTTTGCAGCGCCTTGTTAATCGCTGCATTAAGCCGCGCGACAGTTTCCTTGGGGGTGCCGTGCTTGACCGCGAAACCCGTCCAGTCCTCAACCACGAGAGAGGGATAGCCAGCTTCGATGATGGTTGGGACGTCGGGAAGGGCCGGGACACGCTTCGGACCAGTCACCGCCAAAGCGCGCAGCTTGCCCGTCTTAATCAGGTCAACGACCGGCAATACGGTGATGAACTGAAACGTGTTTGTGCCGTTGAGCAAATCGCCGATCGCTTGCGAAAATTGCGCGTAGGGAACGTGCTGGGCGCGCGTACCGGTCTGCTGCTTGAACTGCTCGCCGATAAGATGTGCGGGCGTGCCGAAGCCACCCGAGGAGAACGTCAACTTGTCCGGCTGGCTTTTCAGCAGCGCTACCAGCTCGGCCACCGTCGTGGCCGGCACCGATGGATTCACGACCAGCACATTGTAGGAGACGGTAGCCTTGATGACAGGGTCGAAGTCCTTGCTTAGGTCGTACGCGATTTTCGGCACCAGCGACGGTGCTGCAACCGATGGTACAGACATCGCAAAGAGGCTGTTGCCGTCCGACGGCTGGTTCAGGACGTCGCTCGCCGCAATCGTGGTGACGCCGCCCGGCCGGTTCTCCACAATGACTCGCCAGCCTTCGGATTCCGTTAGTTCCCTCGAGATAATGCGGCTGATGATGTCGGGCGGGGTACTAGCCGAGTTAGGCGCCACGAACCGAATCGTCCCCGTTGGGAAGGATGACTGCGCCAATCCTGTGGCGGCAAGCAGAGGCAGGATCGCAACTGATAAGACGGTGGAGTGGCGAAAGAGGTGAGATGTCATGGAAGTCTCCATCAAACGATGAAAGTGAACTTCAGCACGCACGCCAGCTTCGGCCCCCTGTTCGCGCCGAGCTAGGAAAATCGGCATGCGTTCCGCAGTGTGAAATGGTACGTTTCACGCCGTGGAACCTGTGAGGTCACTCGATGTCCGGGCCAAAAGTTATCAAGAGCTTGGAACGCGGATTACGTGTTCTGCAAGCGCTGCAGATGCAGCCGGATTCGTCGCTGCAGGAGCTTTACCTCCTCACGGGCATCTCGAAACCAAGCATACTGCGCATCCTGCACACCTGCGCCCGAGCAGGTATTGTGACGCGGAGGCTTGGTGACGGGCGTTACCGGATCGGTGCCATGCTTTCGCATGCACCCTCGCGTCGCGAACATCACGACCGGATAGCGGAAGCCGCGGCGCCGATCCTGGAGCGCTTGTGCGAGCGCGTCTCCTGGCCATCAGATTTGATGGTGCCCGCAGGCGATCACATGCAAATCCGCGAAACGACCCGGGCCCGGAGTCCCTTCCTGTTGCAGCAGGAGCGGATCGGACTGCCTGTCAACTGGCTGTGGTCCGCCGTCGGGACAGCCTATCTTGCGTACTGTCCGACCAAAGAACGTCAACGCGTGCTCGATTTACTTCGCAAATCGAGCCGTCCCGAAGACCGGCTTGCACGTGAACCGGGGCGGTTCAACGTTATTCTCGACGAGGTGCGGGAGCGCGGTTATGGCATACGCAACTCAATGCACAGCGGGGGCTATTATGGTGGGCCGCCGCACTCGGACGGCTTATTTTCGATCGCGGTTCCCCTGCGCGATGGTCCCCGCGTGCTTGGAGCGATCAACATGCTCTGGCTCAAAAAAGCGTTCTCCATCGAAGCCTTCGCAGCTCATCATCTGGCCGAGCTTCAAAACGCAGCGGCGGAAATTGTAAGTTCAGTCCAAAGACGAACGAAGCGGTGATGTTCGCTGTTGGCCCGAAGGCGAAGATCGGCATCGTGTCCCGGACGTCGGCAGTCGAGGCCGGACCAGACACGTGGGGACGCGAGGGAATCGACGCGATTGACCCTTGCTGTGTAAAAACGCGAGGAGGCGAAAAACGGCTAGAATTGCGTTCTTCAGTTCGCCGTCTGGCTTGAAATCGGTTGCGCGCATAAGCGCTAGATCGGCCTTGGACGAACAACTTCTTCTATCGCTCTCAACCATCTTGGCGTTTTCACACAGCCAAGACCCAAAGCAGACATGCATTTCACCAGCCGTGGAGGACATTTATTCTCCTTTCGGCACGCCAGCTAAGAGCAGGCCTTCATAGATCCGCTCCCTCTGGCTCAAAAATGTAGCGTTCTGACTGCGCCGCTCGTTGCGAAATCGGGCCACCGTAAAGTTCGGGTCGAGCCGGAGGCCGGCTTCCCGCGCCGCGCTCGCCTCGTCCATAAGCCCGCTCAGACTGGATGCGGCGGCCAGGAAAAAATGCACCATGGCGACGTTCGGGTTCATTTCGATCGACTTGCGCAATCGGTCCAGCGCCGATTCCAGCCTCCCAAGAAACAAGTCTGCAATTCCGAGCAGGGCGTCCCAGCGATCCAACCCGGGATCACGCGGGCTCAGCCGGATAGCGTTCATGAGGTCCGCTTCCGCCTCCTTTGCACGCCCGAGCAACACCTTCGCAAAGCCGGCATTGGCGTGAGCCCAAGCCAAGTTGCGATCAAGAGTGATGGCAAATTCGAATTCGCGCAGGGACCGCTCTGTCGCTCCCGAGACATGAGCACATTCCCATAGATAAGATGTGCCGCGGCGTTACGCGGAGCGAGATCCAAAGCTTTAGTGATCGCCGTCCCGGCGATACGCAGCTGTTCATCCCGGTTTGTCGAAGCAAACGTACGAACCTCATCAGAATGATAGGTGGCAATGCCGATCAACGCCTCGACATTGCGATCGTCCCGTCGGAGCGCGTCTTCAAAGAGCTCACATGCCGCGCGGTGGCCACGCAGCGATAGGGGCTGGTTCAGAATCGCCCAACCCCTCATCGCGAGGTCGATGGCGTCCATGCTTCCTGGCCGCTCACGCTCCGCCCGCCGGCTTTCAGCGGCTACAAGCTCGACACCAACGATCCGGGCAAGGCGCGTGGTGATCTCGTCCTGCATGTCGAAAATATCGGCGCGCGGTTTGTCGAAACGCTCGGCCCAGAGGTGCGCGCCGGTTGTCGCGTCAATGAGCTGAGCATTCACGCGGATGCGATCGCTACTGCTCTGCACGCTGCCTTCCATCACATAGCGCACACCGAGCTCGCGTCCGACGACGCGGGCGTCCACCGGTTTGTTCTTGAAGGTGAACGCAGTATTGCGTGCAATGACGAAGGCGCTTGGGATGCGCGACAGGTCGGTCGTCAGGCTTTCGGTGATACCGTCGACAAAATATTCCTGATCGGGATTGCCACCGAAATTAGCAAAAGGAAGCACAACGATCGACAGACGCGGCGCGGCGAGCTCACGCGACGTTGAGCCCTTTGCGACAAAGTCGAGCCGGTTGCGTTTCACTGCATACGCGCGTACCGGACGCGCAATGTTCTTGAGGCTATGCTCGCCGAGATCAATGAATTCGACGTCGATCTTCCCGCTGACCTGATCATGGGCGGACGCGGAAAGGCAAACACCACCGGGCTCGGCGATCCCCTCAAGGCGGGCGGCGATGTTGACGCCGTCGCCGAAGATATCGTTCGCCTCGACGATGACGTCGCCGATGTTGATGCCAACGCGAAAGACAATGTGCTTCTCTTCCTCCTCTCCGGCTGCGAGGTCTCCAACGCCACTCTGAAAGTGCTCGGCTGCTCGAACCGCTTCGACCGCGCTCGGGAACTCGGCGAGGAAGCCGTCGCCGGTGTGTTTGACGATGCGGCCTCCGTGTTGCCTAATGGTCGGCTCGACAACATCAGTCAAAAGCGCCGTGAGGCGGGCATGTGTAGCCTCTTCGTTATTGTGCATGAGCCGAGAATAGCCCGCCACGTCGGCGACCATGATGGCCGCCAACCTGCGTCCTCGGCCTCCATTCTCTCGCGACATGACCGCTCCGCCTGTCCATTAAGTGTAGAAGGGATCAGGCGACAATTCTAGCCGTTCGAGAGAGGGTCGCTGCCAACCGACCCCGCCTTGGGACGTGGCATCTCGTCAGATTGTCCATACGCTGCATCTGCGGGCGCGTGCTGGAACCCTATGTATCGCTGCAGCCCCCAAAGCTCAGAGCCTTGATGACAAACCCCTAGTTTGTTGTCGGCTATTGGCCGATACTGTTGAAAAAGTCCTCTGTGGCGCGCATGCCAAATTTCTAAAGGCTGCTGGTGCGCTCGACGCCGTCTGACGCGAGGGACTACGTCAATCCTTGCGGGATCGCTGTGTGATTTTCCTATTCTCGTGGCAACGGCCTTTATTGCCAAGACTCGACTAGAGCTGATCCGATCGAGATTTTTGCTGTCTCTCTACTTTCGACTTTTTCAACAGTATCGGCCCCTAGCGGACGTTCACTTGGCATCGTCGATGTCTGCTTTTGAAGACACTGCGGACCTCGCCGTGCTGGACGATGCTCGATTTATGAGTACACGCCCCAGTCCCGCAATCGGTTCTTAGACGGCGCCCTCCGCGATCGGTTTTGAGCTGGCCTCAGCGGCACGCGCTCTCGTCGGCGGAAACGAGCTCTCGGTTCAAAACGGGTTGCTGCGCGTGGTCTGGGCGCGCGGGACCGTGGCGGCTGACCATAACCCTTGGGGTCGGCTTCCATCCTCATCCCGCCCTTTGCCGGCTCTGTAAAATGCGCCGCGCATAAATCGGCCGCCCAATAGCCGAATCGAAGCGGATTCGATAGCTCGGAGCGGCATGGCCGCAAACAAGGTAACGGCGGTACGCTTGGGGCTGGGGAGGCAACCGACGGTCCGGGACTATCAAGCCGCCTCCGCTGGCGGCTTTTTTCGTTCAACTTCCTTCAGGAGGCGTTCGCCCTTGCTCGTTCACGGGCCTCGCGGCGACGCTCCCGGCGCTCGCGCCGCCGCTTCGCACCGTCTGCGGGCTGCCGCAGCGAAGAAACGGGCGACGTGGACGCCGCAATGGAATCTTCGACCGCGGGCACCTGGACGGCCTCCGGCGCCGCTGGGCGGGCCTCCATGAGGTCGAGCACTGCCCGTCCTTTGGCTGTGATCTTCCATCCTCCGCTTAGGCGCTCGACCAGTCCTTGTGACCAGATGTCCAGATCGGGCGCCTTGGCCGCGAGCCGCCTCGTCCGGTCCGCCCAGTCGCGGCCACTCGTCGCCAGGATAGCCATGTCACGCTTGAGGTCTTCCATCATGGCAAACCCGTCCGGGTATGCCGCCAAGATCTTCAAAACAGTGACCTGGAAGTTCACGTCCGCTCCCAGCCATTAGTGGCGCCACATGGTGGGCGCGTGCGAGAGGGCCTTGCGGCCGACCTGCCTTAGGTTCTCGGGAGAGAGTTCGCCACTGGTGGCGGCCTCCAGGATCTTCGATGCCACATGCGTACGCACCCCGATCTCGCGCTGCCGAAGGCCCTCGCACTCTTCTTCGAAGACCGCGCGCAAAAGCGCGGTTGTTGCCATGTCGAACATGCAATGCCCAATGAGGGAAGGTCGCATCTTAGCCGAGTTTTCCCGATCTGACGATTGAGGCATCCTAAGTTTGCGGAATTGCGCTCGGGGATTAGGGAACGACGCCGGCGTGCCGAAATGTGAGCCTCGAGGTAGCGCTGAGTTATAAACCTAGCGCGATCTCGGCCCACTTCAACATGCGATCGCTGTTGAGGAATGCCAGCACCGCTGGCTCCAGTGAGCCGGGTGCGCCCCGTCCAACCACGGCCGTTGCAGCCACCATGTCGCAGCGCTGATTGAAAGCGAACGAAAGCGCTGCGTTACCATTTCCCTCAACCCGATACGCGCGGCTGCGGCCTTGCATGGGCCCAACGACAATCTCCCGACCGGCACCGATCGGCGTTGTCTTACCAATCAGCGCCAAGTCGCCCATTTGCTCGAGGTCAGTATCGTCGGCGACGCCGGTGGTGCAATTGCAAAAGCCGAGCTTGGCGCGAACGTAAAGCTGGACCTCACCGCCGCAATCGTTGGCATTGCAGCGAAACGCCTTGCCTTTCCCCCAAGGATCTACCCCGAAGGGCCAGTCGGTTTCCGTCCACACCGGGCGGATCTCTCCGGTTGCTGCTGTTGCACGTGTCGGATCGCCGGATCGCAGCATCCAGACCGCAACGGCCGCACAGAACAGTACTGCGGCTGCGCCGATCGCGGCGGATTTGCTAGTCAGACGCATAGCACCTGCCGCCGGACCCTCTCTAATTCTGAGCCATGAACTTTCGTGCGGCCGCCAGATCTTCCCGCGAGGAGTCGCCATCCCGTGCCATGTCGACCACCTTCGCATAGTACTGGCGTGCCTTCACGGCATCCCCTGCTTTCTCGGCGGCGTGAGCCGCGCCGATCGTCGCGCCGAAGCGGTTGGGCTCCTTGCGCATTGTGCTTTCGAACGCGGCTAATGCCTCCGTCGCCATGCCGCGTTCGAGCAGCATGGTCCCATAAAGCTCGCGTGCCGGAGCAAGCGGTCCAGGCGTGACGATGGATTTCTCGGTCTTGTCTTCGGCATCGGCCGCAAGGCGCATCGCTTCCAACGCGTCCGCCGGTTTCCCCCGGGCGTTGAGCTGCCAGGCTGTGGCGACTTGCCGCTGGATTTCGACGATTTCGGCCCAATAGGCGTCCTTGTCCTGCTGCAGCTTGTCTCGCAACTCCGCCAGCTTGGCGATGTCCGCCGTCGCCGCGTCGGCATTGCCGGAGCGCGCGGCGCCAAGGGCGCGGGCGAAGTAGGTGATCGCATCGACATAGGCGAACCGGCTCGGCTCGACCCTCAGAGCGGCAGCCCCCGGCCAATCGCCTCGCTCGACCATGTAGCGCGCTTGGCTCGCCGCTATCGCGTAGGGGCCGGCGGGAACGGCCGGCGCATAGCCCGTGGTCGCAAGCATGTCCGCGATGACGTCGCGGGCTCGGCTGTCCTGTGCAAGCTGGAGCAGGGCGTAGACCATGTAGTCGTCGGCGTGGAGCTGCTCGCTGGGGTCCTTGCCCTCCTTGGCAGCCTTGGCTGAGCGGATATTGGCATCGATGGATTCGTTCCAGTAGCCGACGCGCGTGAAGATGTGTGACGGCATGTGCAAGGCGTGCGGCGCCGCCGGCGCGATCTCGGAATAGCGCTTGGCAGCGTCGAGGCCTTGCTCCGCTATCGCCGGATAGTCATAGAGGTGGATCAGGTAATGCGCGACGCCGGGGTGCCGCGGCTGCCGCTTGAAGATCGGCTCCAGGATGGCCGCGCCCTTGAGCTGGTTAGCATACGTCTTATCGTTTGGTGAGGCCGTGACATTCAGGGTGATGGCGTAGGCGATCTGCGCCTCGTCATCATCGGGATAGCGCTCCGCGACGGCCTCGGTTGCCTTGAGATAGGCCTGTGCCCGCTGGCCAAACGTCGTCTTCGCGTCCCCCGAGTAGAAGGCCAGCAGTGCGTCGACATAGTCTCGTTCGCGGTCGCTCTTGGCGCCGAGTGCCTTGGCTTTTTGCAGCGCGGCGAGGCCCTCGGCGAGGTTTTCCTTCGGTGCGGGAAAATGAGGATTGTAGAGCAAGCTCAGTGCAATGCCCCAATAGGCGATCGCGCATTCCGGATCGGCCTGCAACGTCTCCTTAAAAATCTCCTTCGCAGGCCGGTACCAGAACGAGTGCTGGTAGCGCATGCCGCGATCAAAGCGGCGTTGCGCGACGTCGTTGCAAGTGGTCTGGAAGTGCACCTTGCCAAACTGCTCGTCGGTCGCATCCTGTGCGCGGGCGCAGGCCGTGGCGCAGATCGAAGCAAGAGTGGCGAGGAGAAGAGAGACGCTTTTTAAAGCGAGCGCGCGCATGGGCCCCTCCGTTTTCGGATAAAAGCAAATGGATTCAGACCGCGCCAAAAAAAGGCCTTAGCACCGAAATTTATCGTGCTGAAAATTCGCCTCGGAAAGGATTTGCCCATTTGCGGCAGGTGTCAATAGGAGGGAATGATGTGGTTAGGGAAGAACGCCTGTCAGAATTCATTCTCCTGCAAGCGAAATATCCGGAGAGGAAGCGGTCGCATGCAATGAGAACCGATGGCGGGATGTAAGAAGGTTGTAGTGAGGGCTTTTGTCCTCAGGCGAAGGAGGACGGTCAGCTCAGCATGGCAGCAATTGAGGCGACACCGGACGTGCGGAGAACGCGGTCAGATCGACGCGAATGACCCTGACCGGACATTATTGGGACCTCGTGGACCGGCGATCCCCCGAGCCGGCAAATAAAAAAACGCGGATGAGTCAGGTGCCTTGACCAACCTTAAGCTGTGCAATTCTGCTAGTGTTGGAAGTCCAGGCCGGCGGTCCGAGCGCGGAGGCAGCGGTGACAAACTGGGAAGTGTCGAACGGCCCACTTGGCGAACCGCCATCCGAGAATGGGCAGCCGGGCAAACCGGCGTCCAATGAGAAGGAACGGGAGAAGCCGCCATCTGATCGCAACTTAAAGATTCGCTTGCGGGCGCGATTGCAGGTGATCGGGGGCGCGCTTGCCTCGATTGCTGCCGTGGGCGCGATCGCGGGTGGCCTCGTTGGCTACTGGACCGTTTGGAAGACACTCCGCACAGACGTGTTTCCGGAAAGCCAAAAAACACAGAAACAGGCTACGATCCGGCCCGATGTTGCTCCTCGTTTGTCCCTTGTTGTCCTGCCATTTGCAAATCTCAGCAACGATGCGGAGCAGGATTATTTCGCTGACGGAATTACGACCGATCTGACAACAGACCTCGCGCAAATGCCTGAGACGTTCGTCATCGGTCGCGGGACGGCTTTCACCTATAAGAAAAAGCAGGTTGATCTAAAGGCGCTCGGCAAGGACCTTGGCGTCCGATGGGCGGTACAGGGAGCGGTGCAACGGGCCGGAGATCGGGTCCGTATGAACGTATCACTTTCCGACCTGTCGACCGGTCGCGACGTCTGGTCGGACCGCTTTGACGGCGATCGGTCAAATCTTCCGTCCTTGCAGGAACAGGTCACGGCTAGGCTCGCCCGTTCCCTCAACGTCGAACTCATCCAAGCCGAAAGCCGACGCAGCCAAATAGACAGACCGACCAATCCAGACGCTGTGGATTTCAGCATGCGCGGCTGGGCGAAGCGTTATGGTCCACGGACCAAGTTGACGAATGCAGAGGCAAACGGCTTGTTCGACAGCGCACTGCGCCTCGATCCGAGCAACATAGATGCAATGATCGGTAAGGCGTCGTGCATAGCGGATGGTGTGATCTACGGATGGTCAACATCCGTAGCGGAGGACAAAAGGACGGCGCTCAAGCTAATTGATCAGGTTCTCGCACAACGTCCAGCGGCCGCCAACGCGCACGCAGCCAAGGGAAACATATTGAATTATGGAAATCCTGAGGAAGCCTTGCCTGAATATGACGCAGCTTTGGAAATCGATCCAAATTCGCCTGTCGCGTATGCATCTAAGGGGATCGTACTTGTTACGGCGGGACGCGCGGCCGAAGCGTTTTCTCCCATTCAGATCGCTTTGCGCCTAAGCCCCAAAGATCCGGCTGCTGGGACTTGGCATTTTTTCCTCTGTCACGCTCATGTCCATCTAAGCCAATACAGGGAAGGTATTGAGGAATGTAGGCGCTCCATAAATTTGAACAAATCGGACTGGTTTCCGTATCCAGATCTGATTGCCGCCTATGAAGCCACTGGCCAATCGGAAATGGCCCAGCAAGTAATCGTGGAATTAAACGCAATCCGACCGGACTTCACGATCCAGTGGTTCAAGCAAATCGGCTACGCACGTTCGAACAATCCGCAGTTTCGTCGTGAGTACGACGGCATCATCGAAGGACTCAGAAAAGCTGGCGTTCGCGAGCAATGACGCGACGGAAACCTCATGGCTTGGTTTACGGGCAGACGAGAGCAAATGAATAAGGTCTCCTCCTGGCCCACGGCTGCCGCATCCCACGGCCGAGGATATGTCGGCTTTCCGGGGCAGACTGGACCTAACTTAAGCCAAGCCCAAACGTCGCGATTGACCCGAAGCGGACGTCGATCGTGGGCGAGCCTCGTATGCAGCCCATCAAACGATTCTCCACGTTGCCGCAGTCACTCGGCCAGTTCATGAAGCTGGCGGTACCGGCGAGATGCGTTCTGGAAAGTCCATTTCTGTCGCTAAGTGAGACAGCTTGTCCGGGTTTTTGACGATGTAGATCGCGGTGATCCCATCCTCGCGGATTTCGAGCGCAGTCGTCTGCAGAAAACCGCGTCCATCGAGGCTAACGTAGCCTGGCAGGCCGTCGATAGTGACGACACGAAGCAGCGTCGGCGGTACGACATATTTGCGCCGCTGCCTCGCAAAAAGGCGCAGGGCCCGCTCGATCCCCCGAATGACATTGCGGAAAGCAAGGACCTTGCCGCCGCCATCGGCATGGATCTCGACATTCCTTGCCAGCAGAGCCGAAAGCGCCGCCACGTCCCCGTCGCGTGCTGCGGCGAAGAAAGCACGGGTGATCCGATCCGCATCCGCGGGTTCGACGTCGAAGCGGGGACGTGCGGCCTGCACGTGCTTGCGGGCGCGCGCCGCGAGCTGACGAACAGCGGCCGGCTCGCGGCCGAGGGTGATGGCCACTTCGGTCAGCGGCACGTCAAAGACGTCGTGGAGAAGGAAAGCGGCCCGCTCCAGAGGCGACAGACGCTCAAGGGCCAGCATCAACGTGACCGTGACGTCGTCGGCGACCGTCTCGTCCTGCTCCACGGAACCCACGAGTGGATCTGGCAGCCACGGTCCGACGTAGGTTTCCCGGCGCGCCCGCGCGGAGCGGCGTCGGTCGAGGCACAGGCGTGTGACAATGCGGGTCAGATAGGCGGGAGGCGAATCGACGCCACCCTCCACCCCGACCCACCGTAGCCATGCGTCCTGAACGACGTCCTCCGCCTCGGTGAGCGAGCCCATCATCCGATAGGCCAGGCGTGTCAGGCGCCTGCGCTCCGTTTCGAACTCGGTGGTCCGCTGATCGTCCATCGCCTCCATCCGCCCAGTTTCCTCGCAGATCATATCCGCTGTCACCGTCGCTCGCGCATCCCGAACCCAAGGATAAGACGATCGGACGTGCCTGGATGTGACATCGGCCGCTTTGAATGGAACCGCCGAGCGCCATGTCACACCCTGACCGCTTGGCCCGTCATGGCTCCGAGCGTCGAATCTCCGGCGTTCCGAACAACGAGGCACGTCATGAGCGAGAACAAGCGGCTGGTCTGGAACGAAGTGGCGCCGCAGGGTGCAAAGGCGCTCTTCGGCATCCACCACTACATCACCACGGGTACCGACCTGCCCCACGAACTGATCCACCTCGTCTTCCTGCGGGTTTCGCAGATCAACGGCTGCGCGCACTGCATCGACCTGCACACCCGGGACCTCTTGGCCACGATGCCTTTTCAAAAAGTCGCACTCGTTCCGGTCTGGGCCGAGGTGCCCCACCTGTTTCCCGACAAGTACCGCGCTGCCCTCGCGTGGGCGGAGGAAGTCACGCTCGTTAGCGAGACGCACGCCTCCGACGAGGCCTATGCTGCAGCAAGCGCGGCTTTCGCGCCAAAGGATCTCGTGGACCTCACCATCACGATTGCGGCCATGAACGCGTTCAACCGGCTGGGGGCGCCCTTTCGGCTCCCGGTCAAGACCAAGGCCTGATCCCCTTCTTTCCATCATCACCGAATGGCCCCAGAGCGGTTCCGATTCCACCATTTAAGATCCAATCCCAGGGCTGTGTCGAGCTGCGAGACGTTGGGCGAAGTTCGGTTTGGCTGAGATATGGTCTGCTGATCGGGGCACAATGGAAGTGATACGCCGCCATTCAAACGAGCGCTTTTGACCCCAAGCGGACTTTCGGTGCCTCAATCTACTCGATCACTCTGTCTGCCAACAGGAGCACTTGCTCCGGGACGGCCAAATGCAACGCTTTGGCCGTTTGGAGATTGATCACGAACTGAAACTTCGTCGGTTGCTCAACCGGCAAGTCCGCTGCATTCGCACCTTTTAGGATGCGGTCCACGTAATCGGCCGCTAAAACAAATAGAGCCTTGATGTCCGGCCCGTAAGCCATCAACCCACCCAGGTCCGGGTAATTGGTGACCTGATATACTGTCGGCAGGCGGTACTTAAGTGCGATTGATGGCAACGACGGCCGCGGCGGGTCCGCAAGTACGTAGACGATTTCGCACTCCGCGGCCTGCATGTCGGCGAACGCCTTTTCGACGTCCTCGGGGTTGGGCGCAACGAACCGTTGGGCTGAAATGCCGATGACGCCCGCCGACCTGGCCGCTACGTCGGCCAAAGCCGGATGCGTCGGGTTGTTTGAAGTGAGTACACCGATTTTCCGGACCTTGGGAAACAGAAGGCGAATAATGTCGAGCGTCTTCGCTGTGAGATCACCGAACATATTTGCAACGCCGGTGATATTACCACCGGGCTTGGCAAAACTTCTGACGAAGCCAGAGCCGATCGGATCGGTGGCTGGCGCCATGATGATCGGAGTCGTCGAGGTCGCTCGTTGTGCAGCTGCAATAGCAGGCGTCGCTTCGGCAATTATGATGTCCGGCTTTAGTGCAACGAGATCCTCGACTAATTTCGGTAACAGCGCGTAGTGTCCCTTCGCTTCGCGCAGTTCGAATATAAGGTCCTTTCCCTCCCGATATCCTTTGGCTTCCAAAGCTTCTCTGAACCAGCCGATGATCCGGTCGCCTTGTCCGGAGGTAACCAGCGCGACGCGCCATGGCTGCGATCGCTGGGCGTGCACCACGGCGCCAATGGCAACTAAAGAAGCTGTCGTAAGCAAGGCACGACGCGTTACTGAACGAGCCATGTGTCTCTCCTTGAGTTCGCACTGCGAGGTTAGCACGGGCGGATTCTTCAAAGAATATGGTCTCGCTTGCTGCGGCACGTGAGTCCGGAACTGGCCCATCGCTGCCGTATCTCACGGCAGAGGATACATCGCCTGTCAGGCGTAGACCGGACCTTACGAAAGCCGAGTCGCAATGTCGCGATTGACCCATTGCAGAAGTTCTGGCCCTGGACCGCGAGCTATGATCCAATGCATTAAGAGAGTGCCGTGGGGAGTGTGTCTTCATGAGGCGCCGCTTTTTCCTTCTGGGGCTAACACTTGCGGCCGTGATGCCGTCGGCCGGTGCTCAGCAATTGCGGAAAATGAAGCGAATGGCGATGCTGTCTCCAGCCGCCAAAATCGGCGACATGACCGCCAGTAGCAAGAATAGCTATTTTCGATCATTCTTCGAAGAATTAAGCCGACGCGGATATGTCGAAGGGCAGAACATCATAGTCGAACGCTATTCAGGCAATGGTGAAACGGCACGGGTATCCGCAAGTCGCCGCCGATATCGTTTCAACGCATCCAGACGTAATCTTCGCGTCAGGAACCCCTGTCGCAGTTCAACTTAAGAAGATAACTCAATCCATCCCAATCGTGTCGGTTTCTGCAGATCCTATTGCGTTGGGGCTCGTCTCTTCGCTGGCTCGCCCTGGTGGAAACCTCACTGGTGCGAGCATTGATGCTGGGTTAGAGCTTCACGGCAAACGATTCCAACCGCTCACTGAGATGATACCTAGCCTCTCGAAAATCTACTATCTGGCGTCCGCTGGGTACTGGGAGAGGGAGGCTGGCATTGCCGCGCGCTCGGCAGCACGACGTGTAGGTATTCCGGTTATCGAACTCCCGTTAGGTAGGACCGTTTCGCAACGGGCCTACGAAGAAGTCTTACTCTCGCTGCAACCCGGTGAGCGCAGCGCCCTGCTCGTCTCCGACGAGGGTGAACATCTTCCGCTCCGTCAGTCGCTGGTTGACTTGATCGCCGCTCGTCACCCGCCTGCGTGCTACCCCTTCCGAGAATTCGTGGAAGCCGGCGGTCTTATGTCTTACTCGGTCGATCTGGCAGACCTTTTTCGGCTGATGGCTGCACAAGCTTCTGACATCTTAGAGGGCAAGAAGCCGAGTGAAATCCCCGTCTACCAGCCGACTAAGTTTGAGCTGGCTATCAATGCGAGGGCTGCCAAGGCTTTGAACCTCGATCTTTCACCATCCTTCCTTGCTCAAGCCGATCACGTTCTTGAATAATGCTAATCGTGGCGGCGAATTAGGCTGGGCAAGGTCTCTTCTTGGCCCGTGACTGACCTCCCCTTTCGGTTTCGCAGGGTCCGCTTCCCAGGGCTGAGCGGAAAGTCATCGTGCAAACGCCCAGGGAAGCCTTTGACGTTTAGCAGGCTTAGCGGGCGAGGAGACACGGCGTCCGAACACCGGCCGCCACCCTCGGTTCAACCACGCCTCGCCTTGAAGCAGCGTCGCTCCGACACCATAGTCGCAGGATTGCAACTTTTTCCCGGTTCGACTGTTGAGGTGATACCCGGTCGCGACGGTTGCGCCGGCTACAGGGAGGCAGAATACATGAAATGGATTTACAGGCTTAGCTATTTGACGTGCGCTGTTGCCATAGCTTCTACAACGTCCGTCTCGGCCATGCCTGTTGCGACTTCGAATGCAATTGGTGGACCTGCCTCGACCGCGATCGAAGTCAAAGGTGGCCACGGCCATGGCGGCGGTCACGGATGGGGGCACCGCGGTGGCCGCGGCCATCATTACGGGTGGGGAAGGGGCCGTGGCCATCACTATGGCTGGAGCCGCCACCGTCATTGGTGAATCATAACCAGGGCCGCTCAATAGCGGCCCTTTTTATTTCGTGGGCCAGACAGCGAAGCGTTCTCTGGCCCTGACGTTCCTCGCGACAGTGTCTTCTTACGCCGGCGTCTTCTCCGCGGATATCCGGCAAGCAGCTTTACCGCTACCGCTGAGCACTCCCCTTCCCTTAAGCAAAACCGTTTTGTCGCCTGGCAGGCTGCCAAGCGATGCGAGGAACGATTCAAGAAAGGGTGAGTTCGATTCTCAAATTCAAGAAATCAAATTCAAGAGATATGAAGAGGTATCCCGATGACACGATCCGTGGAGGAGTTGAGACGCGAGTCCGAGCGCAGCCGCGCGGAGCTGGCCGCGACGGTGGGGCGATTGAGGGAGCAGATATCGGACACCGCCGATGACATTCGCCACAAGATCTCGCCGCAGCACATGAAGTCCGAAGTTACCGAATACGTCAGCCATAAGACCCAGAGTTGGGTTGACGGGCTCAAGCAACAGGTCATGGACAATCCGATGCGCGCAGTGGCTGCGGGCGCCGCAGTCGGTATCCCGCTGCTCCGCTTGGTGCGAGGCACGCCGCTGCCACTTCTCATGATCGGCGCCGGACTGGCCCTGACGTCGAAGACGGTGCGGGATCGCGCTGCAGACGTCACCCGCCCGGTCATGGACAAAGCGGAACACATGCTTGGGGACGTGACGGAGGGCGCCCGAGCCGTACAGGGCGACGCCAAGGAGACGCTGTCGTCCGCCCAAAGCCGAGCCGCCGGGATGACTGCTGACGTGCAGGACAAGGCCGCTGGTCTTGCCTCTGGCCTGCGGGCGAGCGCAGCGCAGGCTGCCAGCTTCGCAAGTGAAAAGCTGAAGATTGGCATGGATGCCGCCAAGGATGCCGCTGCGAACGCGCCCGACCAGGCCCGACAAACCATCGGCGACAATGCCTCGCTGATCGGAGGATTGGGCATCGCGATCGGCGCCATCATTGCTGCCGCTCTTCCAGAAACCAAGGCCGAAGCCAAGGTGATGGGCCGGGCAAGTGACGGTGTGAAGCAGGCTGCGGCCGCTGCGGCGCAATCCGGGTTCGAGGCGGCGAAAGATGCGGCCACATCCGCAGCCGACGCTGCGACGCAAAAGGCCGCCGAAGCCGATCTTGGCAGCCATACCAGCCGTTTGACGCAGAACATGGCGGACACATTGAAGGAGGCAGCCGAAGACGTGGTCAAAGCTGCCTTTAGCCCCTCTCAAACCAACACTTGAAGGAATACCATCATGAGCGATTTGGACCCACACAACGTCACCCAATTCGGAAAGAACCAGGACAAGGGCGCCGCGAAGGACTTGAAAGAACAGCTTGGCGAGGTCGGAGCGGAGATGAAGCAGCGCGCCGGCGATGCTTTCCAGACATCGGCCGGTCTTGCACGGGATAAGTTCGGCGAGGCCGCGGATGCAGCGAAGGGCGTCGCAGACGGGGCCGTTGACCAGATCCAGAGCCAGGCCCGCGAGCAGCAGCGGTCCGGCGCCGAATTCATCGAGCGCCTGGCGGGCAACATTCGCGAAGCCGGCCGCGCGTTTGAGGCAGACGTGCCTTTCGCGGCGCGGGAGATCGATTCCGCCGCCGACTATGTCGAGGACGCTGCGCAGAAGGTCCGGGAAGGGAGCTTCAGAGATCTCCTCCAGGGTGCGACCGATTTTGCCAAGCGTCAGCCCGCTGCCTTTCTCGGGATATCGGTGCTGGCAGGGTTCGCGGCCGTCCGCTTCCTCAAGGCATCGGGCGAGCGCTCGTCATCCTCTCAGCAGCGCGACACGACAGAGAGATCGTCGTCGTCGCAACACGGTCAGAGGCCGGGCGGTTCGTTCTCGGCGGGACAACAAACCTGGTCTCAGGGCTCTATGCAGCGTAGTTCTGATACGAAACAAACCTCGTCGGCACAGGGCAGCAACGTACCATGAGCATCGAGCGCGATATCAAAACCAGCCAGGGCGAATTCAGGGCTATCTCGACGCTGCTCGGCGACGCCCTGTCGCAGTTCGCCAAGCTCTTCCAGAATGAAATGGACCTGGCAAAGGCGGAGCTCGGCGAGAAGCTTCAGAAGATCGGTGGGGCGTTAGGCCTGATTGTGGGTGGCGCCGCTCTGGTGATCCCGGCGATCATCATGGCGCTGTTCGCCTTGTCGGCCGCGTTGATCTCGGCCGGATGGTCGCCGGCTGTCTCCTATCTGACCTCGGCAATAATTGCGGGGGTCATCGCCGCCGTACTGTTTGCTATTGGCGTCAACCGGCTCGATGCGCGTCAGCTGACCCCTCGGGAAACGATCAGCCAGCTCGAAAAGGATAAGGATACGGTGAAGGGGATGGTGCGATGAGAAGCGCAAAGAGCAGCTTTATGGACAGTTTGGTGACCGCCGCCCGGGAAAACCCGCTCGCCGCCGCGCTGATCGGGGGCGGAGCGCTCTGGTTGCTCGCGGGCGACCAGAGGCTGAAGAATGCGGCGCGATCGGCGACGGAGGCCTTTGCATCCGCTGCCGACGCTGGGACGAGTGGTCTCAGGTCGGCGGCATCCACCGTCAAGCAGACCGTGGCGCCTCCGACCGCACCTGAGATGGACGACCACGGGTCGATGGGCGCCGGAGACGCGTTTCAGCGCGCGACCACTGCCGCTTCCGATGCGATGGCGGGAGCTGCCGACAGCGTGCGCGACCGCTTCGACGAGGGAGTCGCCTTTGCACAGGAGCAATTCAGCAAACTCGGCAGTTCGTTTCCCGACAGACAGACCGTCAACAGCGCGAAATCGTCACTTACGGATGTGCTCGAGCGGCAACCTCTCGTTCTCGGGGTCGTGGGTATCGCGATCGGTGCAGCGGTTGCAGGCTCGTTTCGCTCGTCCGATATCGAGAACAAGTACGTCGGCGACGTCAGCGACGATGTGAAGGCGGATCTGAATCGACGCGCCGGTGCCGTCTCGCAAGCTCTGAGGGAAGCTTCGGACACCGTCGTCGCGGAGATAAGCGACACCGGTGCCGAACTTGTGGACCGCCTCAAGCAAACTGGCTCTGATGTTGCCGCCGCTGCGCGTGCGGAGGTGAAGTCCCCTTCATGAGTGATATCGCAGGAGCCCGATGGCGACCGCGCGCTCCTGCGATCCGAGATGGTCGCTCAGCAAAAGCCTGAATTTATGCTCTTCAAATCGCGCGCCTTTGTCGGCCGGCGAAGAGGCCATACACAAAGAGCACGATGATGGCGCCCACCACGGCACCAACGAGTCCGGCACCCTCTCCTGGACGGTACCAGCCAAGAGCTTGGCCGAGATAGGTTGCAACGAAGGCGCCGACGATGCCGAGGACGGTGGTGAGAATGAACCCTGATGGTTCGTTGTCACCCGGCATGATAAATTTTGCGATTATGCCTGCGATAAAGCCGATGATGATCGTCCAAAAAATTCCCATTCTCCGCTCCTTCGAATAAACGACCCGTTCAACTGCTATTAGGCTGGGAGACGCCCCTCAGGCGTGTACTGGTCGATCGCCTGTGGCAGCTCACGCGATAACCTTGCGAGAATTTCTTCTTGAGAGAGCCCGGTCTCCTTCTCGAGCTTGTCCAAGACGTCGGGCCCGATTGCTTCCCGGAGCTGCGGAGGCGAGATTTCCTTGTTCGGCCCAGAACTGACCCAAGACTCGGCCGTGTCTCCATGGCCGTTCTGGTTGAATTTCTCCAAGAGTTCGCCAATTCCTCCTTGCAGCAGGCCCCCAACGCCTGCGCCGCTCAACATACCTGTAAGATTTCCGAGAAGGCCGCCGAGCGGCTGCTGGGGGTTGGCTGGCTCCAGCGATCCGGCGCCCGGCCCTCGAAGCAATTCCGCGAGCTTGTCTCGATTTTGATACCCGGCGATCGCCAGCATTCCGAGAAATGCGGTCAGGGAGGGCATTCCGCGGCTCATGTTAGGACTCCTCAACAGGTTAAACACTCGAACTCGGGGAAGACAGCTGAGTTCCTAACGCCGCCAGACAGGACGATGCCATCGACGAACTGCGCCAGATGGTCGAAGACGACATCGAGGCAGCGGAAGTTCGTCCAAGAACTAAAGCGCAAGCTGAACTAAGGCTGCTTCAGTTGGCGGCCTCAATCATTCGGCGACGTTGACTTTCGCTTGTGGCCCGATGGCGAAGTGCGTTTTGGTTCAGGTATTGTCAGCGTATCGGGGCATACCGGAAGTGACGCGGCGCTGCTCAAACGGGCGCTTCTGACCCAAACCGGACCGCGTATGCGGTGCCGGCTAAGAGCGCGCTGGGCAGGTTAAGAAGTCGGTTCCATACCACCCACCAAGTGGCTGAGTTTGAGTAAGTTACTCAAGCGAAATTAGCGCGTCTCGTATCAGCGGTGGAATCCTGGCTGCCGAGCAGCTTCAGCGCCGTCTCGATCTTCGCGAGTAGCGCCTGGATTTCGGCAGTCTCGTTCGGACCGGGATCGGCTTCGAGCCGCGCCAGCAACTCCTCTTTCTGGGTCAGGAGCTTCGCAACAGCCGACATCTCATCATCCCCACAGGAAATCGACGGAGAAAGGGCCGCTCTGAGAGCGGCCCTTTCGCAGTTCACCAGCTTCGGGTGCCGAAGCTGAAACCGATGCTCGGGCCACCGCCATAGTAGCCGTAACTGCGATCGTAATAGCCGGGGCCGCCATCGTAGCCGTAGCCTCTGCGGACTACGTACCCGTCGTCCCCGCCGTAGTAGCGCTGGACGTAGCGCGGGCCGCGGGTCCGGTAGCAACGGCCGTACTCGTCGCAGACGAGACGGACCTGCTCGGTGGCACCGAGCCCGGCCGAAGCGATGGCCGCAGGCGCGAGCGGGGCCGCATTCGCGGACGCCGCCATCAGGGTCGCCGTGAGCGCTCCCAACACGATGGTCTTCATTGTTTCTCTCCTACCGTTGCGAGATCAATCGATCTCTTCGATGACGCGACGCTCATGGGGCTCGACGATGTAGGTGCGGCTGTCCCGGTTGATGTACCGGTACTCGCGAAGGGTCGGAGCATCCCGATAGACCTCCTCCGGGAAGGCCTCGATCTCCACTCCCTCCGGCACGCGCTCGCCGGTCCGGATCTCAGTCCGGACCGAACTGCCGGTGGTCACCCGCTTCTCGCGCTCGACCGGGCGCGCCTTCGCGTGCTTGCGGACGACCTCGCGATCGCGGTCGCTGAACGTCACCTTACGTTGCTCCGTCCGCGCCGGCGCGGCCGCTGTCGACCGGCCCGAGTACGGCAGGATCGTCACGATCTTGTAGGTCGAGGGCTCGACGATCACGATCTCGTCCTTCACCAGGACGAAGTTGTAGCCTCGATACTGCGGCACGATCTCGACGACCTCGGCCGGCAGCGGCTGCAGGCGGACGTCGCGCGGGACGACGGTGCCCACCGACAAGGAGAAGTTCACGTTGGTGAGCGGCTGCACGTTCAGGTGGGAGATCGACGCGCTGATCCGGGTCCGCTGCTGGTCGTTGACCGACGCATTCACGTTGGTGTTCGACGAACGATCCGCCGTGTTCTGCTGATTGTTCGGCTGCTGCGCGGTGTTGGTCGAGCCGCTACCCGAGGGCGACTGCGCCTGGTTGGCGCCGGAAGCCGGCGGATTGGCGCTTTGCGTCGTGCTAGACGGCGAGTTTGTCTGCGCCTGGTTGGACGGCGTCGTCGTCGGGTTCGGCGGCTGATTGGTCTGGGCCTGGTTCGTCGAGTTGCCCGCGGAGGGCGCCTGGGTGGTGTTGGTGCCTGACCCGGAATTGGACGGCGGGCTACCGGCGGTCTGGTTGGTCGGCGACTGGCTCTGAGCCGAGTTGCTCGAGGGAGTGGTCTGAGCCGAGCCCGACGGATTCGAGGGTGTCGACGTCGAAGAGGACGGCGTCGACGTAGAGTCCTTTTGCTGCGTTGCGGACGGAGTGGAGCTCGACGTGCTCGGAGACGACTGCGCGAACGCCGAAGTCGCGATGGCAACCGCAGCGGTCGTAGCCAAGAATAAACGCTTGTTCATCTGAAACCTCACAAATGTGGACGCCGATCAACCCTCGGCGCCGCCTTCGGTTCCGAATCGGGAAAAGTCGGCAAATTCGGGGCGAGTCGAGCTTGCGATTTCCACGGCGACCGGACATGCTTCTTCGCGGACGGCAAACACGCGTTAACCAGAAGGGCGTCGCCGCCCTATCGTTCTTGAGCGCCGCTCCCACACGATCTTCCATGGCATCGTGGCCCGCTGTGTATCATTTGATACATTTGCGCCCTGTCCGAACTTTTACGACTTACCAAACGCCAAGCGGCGGAGCGCGCCCGATGAAAAGACTGAAGGATTCCCTGGAAGAAGTCGGCAATCCGACCTGTCCGTATTGCCGTGTAGAGATGAGATGGTTTCGGTCCGAACTCGTCCGGGACAATCCCACGACGATGATCGCGCACCTCTTCGTCTGCCCAAATTGCAAGCGCGCGCAACGACAGGACACGGATTTCGAGCCGGTCGTCGTGCCGCCAGACAGGCTGGACGGACCGCGATTTCAGGTCATCGAGGGGGCAAGCAGACCACCTGAAAGCGGTTCCATCATAATTTCCAGACCGGGAAAAAGTGGAACTTCTGCCGCGTCCGCCTCGTTAGCAATAGCCACTTTACAACTGCTTGAGGAGGACTCCATGAAGAAGCTGATCGTGTGCGGCGCGCTCGCCGCTTTCGCTCTCGGCACCCCGGCCGCGAGTGCCGCCGAGTTCTACATCGTCCGCGATGCGACGACCAAGAAATGCACCGTCGTCGACACCAAGCCGACGACCACCACCACGACAGTGGTGGGCAACGGCGTCTACAAGACCAAGACGGAGGCCGAGTCCGCCGTAAAGACCACCAAGGTCTGCACCGAGCAATGATCGCTCGGCAGCTCAGGCCGATTTAACGAGCGGCTCGTCCGGTACGCCGGGCGGGCCGTTTTGTTTCGGCCGAACGATTCCTTCGGAGGCGCTACCTGCCAGCGACCAGCTCGCGATATCGTTCTTCGTATTCCTTCGCCATTCGGCTCGCGACGAAGCGCTCCTCGAAGCGGGCGCGGACCCTTCGTCGGTCCAAGCGGATTACCTTCTCGACTGCTTCGATCGCCTCCTGCTCGCCA
>NZ_JAVTJN010000033.1:0-283294 GCF_032144035.1 Bradyrhizobium sp. WYCCWR 12699 | reverse complement strand
CGTCCCGCATGCCATCGCCTCGATCATCACCAGGCCGAAGGGCTCGGGCCAATCGATCGGAAACAGCAAGGCGGAGGCGCCGGCGAGGAACGGCTGCTTCCGCAGTTCGTCCACCTCGCCGATGAGCTGGACCGTCTCTCCGTCGATCTCGGGTTCGAGCTTCTTCTTGAAGTAGGCCGTTTCGGCCCGGGGTATCTTGGCGGCGATCCGGAGCGGCATCTGAACCGCCCGCGCGATGCGTATCGCGGCTTCAGGCCCCTTCTCCGCCGTCAGCCGCCCGAGGAAGGCCAGGTACGATCCGGCTTCGTAGGAGGGACGAAACAGATCCTTGGGCAGCCCGTGCGGAATCGTCGCGATCCAATTCGCGTCCGGGAGCGGACGCCGCTGGTTGTCCGAGATCGAGACAAAAGGAGCCTTCGGGAAAGTGCCGATCACATCGGGCAGCCCCGGAAGGTCGAGCCGCCCGTGCATGGTCGTCAGAAACGGCACTCCAGTGCGGCCCAGGACCGGCAGAGGCAACCAATCCACATGGGAATGAATCACGTCGAAATCGCGCGCGCGCTCGCCGATGGCCTCGATCAAGAGCGCGCAGGCGGCGTTCGGATCGACGCCTTTCCGCCCCAGGCGTAGCGCGCGCGGCCACACGGCATGGAGCTCGGCTTTCGTGCTCGAGTCGCCGCTCGCAAACAGCGTCACGTCGTGCCCGCGATCGACGAGCTCGTCTACCAGCCAGGCGATCACCCGCTCGGTGCCTCCGTACAGCTTCGGAGGGACGCTCTCGGCCAACGGGGCAAGCTGGGCGATCCGCATCGAGCTAGGCTCCGAACGCGATGCGCAAGCCGATCACGATGATCGCGGAGATCAGAAACGAAATCGCGAGCAGCGTCCAACCGGGCCTTGTGCTTCCGATGGCTGCGCGTGCGACTAGCATTTTCATGCACGTCAACATTCGTCTCTGGGAAGCCGGTGCAGGTAGGCGATCCCGAAGCTGGCGAGCTCTTCGGTATCACCCTGACGCTCTTCCCATCTCCTGTGCAGATGGCGCTCCAGCAAACAGCGTCGGCTGTCGCGAGCGCCGACGTCGGGGCGCCGAGCGTGGTACACGTTCCAGGCGGTCTCCGTGGCGTTCTTCAAGACGACATCGTCAACCATTTCTGCGCTCCCGGCGACCGATGCGATCGCTGGCAACTCGACACAGTCGACAAAGTTTCCAGTTTTTCCCGAGCGCGTGCCTCAACGCACAAGCGGGCGTTCAGCAAGCTTTTGCGCGGGCCCGCTCGCGTGCCGCACGACGGCGCTGCAGGCGCTGGCTTCGGCCGGAGCGCCTGGCGGCGAGAGGTGTGGACGCCGCTGGACTTGAAGCCGGCCACTCCACGGCGGGCGCAGCGCTCTCCGTCATCCTCTCGGCAGGCCTTGCTTCCATGAACTCGAGCACGGATCGGCCCTTCTCCGTGATCCGCCATCCGCCGTTCAGCCGCTCGACCAGTCCTTGCGATAAGATGTCGAGCTCCGGCACGCGTGCGGCGAGACGCCTGGTCCGCTCGGCCCACTCGCGCCCGCTCGTCGCCAGGATCGCCATGTCGCTCTTGAGATCGGTCATGACGGCGCACCCGTCGGGATAGCTCACCAGGATCTTGCGCACGGTGACCTGGAAATTCACCCCCGCCTTCCTCGAACTATCGCCACATGGTCGGAGCGTCGTGGAGCGCCGCGCGTCCGACCTGCTTCAGCCTCTCGGGCGAGGTGTCGCCGTCGGTAGCCGCTTCCAGAATCTTCGAGGCTACATGAGTGCGCGCCGCGGCCTCATGGCGCGAGACGTCTTCGCAGACCTCGTCGAAGACGGCGCGCAAGAGCGCGGTCGTGGCCGGATCGAACATGGGAACCCCCAACGCAAGAAGAGTTAGTTTACTGCGGAAACGCCGTGCGGTGAATTCAAAAAAGTGACGCCGAGCATCCATTGCCCGCTCGCCGCCGGGGGAAGCGAAACCATTGCCATTTCTTCCCGTTGTGGTCGGGGCGCTCGAACAACGTGAAAGGATGCTCGATGAAGAAGATTGCAATGTCGGCGCTGATGGTCGGCGCCCTTGGTCTTGCCTCGGTGGCCACCACGGCCCCTGCCGAAGCCCATTGGCGGGGCGGATGGGGACCAGGAATCGCCGGCGGCCTGGTTGCGGGTGCCGTGATCGGCGGCCTCGCCTCTTCGGCGTATGGCTGGGGACCGGGATACGGGTATTACGGTGGCCCGGGTTACTATAGCGCCGGCTATTATGGCGGTCCCTACGCGTACGATTACGGGTACGACGAGCCCTATCGCTGGGGCGGCGGCTACACCACGACGTACTACACTGCGCCAGTGTCCTACGGTTATGGCTATCGCCGCGTCGTCCGCCCTGCCTACGCCTACTATCGTGGGTCCTATCCGGTCGTTCGCCATCACTGGCATCGGCACCACCGCCACTGGTGAGAGCGGGCACATGTGAAGGTGACGAAGGCCGCACCCCGAGGGAGCGGCCTTTTTCTTTGAACCCCAGTCACGCTTCCGCTCACCACCATCTGCCGGCAAATGGATCGGTCCGCTCGAAGGCGAGACGCCGGTCGGGTGTTCGCTTCTGCAGCTTTGCCGATCGCTTCGGATGTGTGAGGACCGTCGCAGCGCGGGCCGGCGCTTCCTTTCGGGTCTCGCCGGAGGGCGCTGCAGGCACGGCGGCCATGGCTGCTCGCACTTCTCGCAGCGGCTCTTCCGGGATCGGATCGGCCTGCGCGAGAATCGGCGATTCGGCCCGCTGGCTGGTGTCGAAGACGATCTTCTCCGGAATGCTCCTCGCCGATTTTATGCGGATGATGGTCCTGTCGGGGTCGGCCACGGCGGCGACTTCGACCGGAGCGGGCAGGTACCGATCCGCAGCGAAGAGGAGCGCCAGCAAGAACCCGCCGACGAAGACGAAATAACGAATGATCGGCATGGACGGCCGCTCGCAAATGGGAAATCAAGGTGTCGGCGGGGGCCGGATGGGGTGGCGGGCCGCCACGATCAGCGACCCGCCGGGAAGCTCAGTCGATCTCCTGGACGACCGTGCGGGTCCCCGGATCGACCAGCATCACGCGCTCGCCCGAGTAGACATAGCGGTACTTCGTGAGCGAAGGACCCCAATCGGCGGGCACCGCCTCGAGCTCGACTTCGCGCGGCACGGGCTGGCCGACCACGATCTTCTGCTGCACCGGACGAACCTTGTGCTCGGTGACGTAGGTGCGAATCTTGGTGCGGTATTCCGGCTCGATCTGCACGGCGGCCGCGTGACCGGTGCCGGTGGTGGTGACGACCGTCGACTGCGCCATCGCGCCCGTGGAGATCAGCGCGGCCAGGGCCGTCGTCAGTAGAAGCTTGTTCATGTTGCTCTCCTCGCCGCCATATGCGGCATCCGAGAACCCGGGAATGATGGCAAGGTTCCGGGAAAACGGCAGGATGATTGCTTATTTTTCCCGAAATGATGGCGCGAGCCGTGCGGATAGAGCCATGGTGAATCAGAACTTGATGACCGACCGCAATCCGAGGACGGTCGCGTTCTTCAGATGCCTCCCGGCCGATGTGCCAAGGGGATCTGTGGCGCCGCCACCGGGACGGCGGATGAACTGAAAATTTGGCTGAAGGGTCAGCCCGGGTTGAACTTCGTACTGGTAGACGGCCGTCAGGAGCTCTTCTGAAGTCCGCAGCGGCCAACGCAGCCCGGAGATCGACTGGAAGTCCCGATCAAGTGCCTGCGCGCGACGCGACACATGGGCGTAAGCAGCCGCGATGCCGAACTTGTCGTGGGAACGCGCGTCGGACAGCCCGATGAACTCGAGGCCACCGTCGGCGTAGATATCGATCAGATTGCGATCGGACGGTCCATAGGACCCGCGAGCGAATACGCCGATGCCGCGATCGTCGTCGCGGCCGACGCGAAAGAGCTTCTGTTCGAACACGGCGTAGAGGCCGTAGTCGCCTGCGATGCCGGCAGGCGTTCCCGAACTCGCTGGATCCGCCAGCGAAAGGCCTGTCGTATCGAAGCGAAGGTCCGTGAAGCTGCCGAAATGGCGCCATCCCCCAAGCTTGAGCTTGCCGTCGAGTCCGGGATCACCCTTCTTAGCATTCCACTGCAGTTGCGCTTCGTAGAGAACGAGGGGCGGATCATTCACCCTGAAATTGAAGCCGTAGCGATTGCGCAGCTGCGGGTCGTTGGAGCCCGGGCCAGCCGAGTCGCCGTCAAATACGGCGCCCAGCACCGAGAGATTGTCGCTCAAGTCGGCACGCAGACGTGCTCCCATTGCGGCAAGCGGCGGCGAAGGGCCGCCGCTCGGGAGATTGAGCGACAGACCGGCCGGCCAGCCCAGCGAAGCGTTCGTGAAGACGTCCGTGTACTTGGACGTCATGAATTCCGTATCGGCGGCAAGCTGTCCCGCCCTGAGCGCGATCTTCTCGCCCCATTTCTTTTCGAACCAGGCCTCATAGAGACGGGTCGTCGGCAGCGCTTCGATTCCGCTGACATCCATGAAATTGAACAGCGAACCTCGGGACAGTCCGCCGCCGTCGATCTGAAAGACGTTCGCGTGGAAGGTGACCTGCTTAAGCCCGACCAGCTTCTCGAGGTCGGCATCAAAAGCGAAGTTAATGCGATCCTCGTACACGGCGCTCTGTTTTGCGCCTCCGGACGGGTTGCTCAGAACTTCGCCGATGTAAGTGACCGCAAACTTGACGCCCTGTCTCTCGAAGGGATTGGGCAGCAATCCCAGCGTCGTCTCCTGCACGGTACTTTCGCCGGTATCAGGATCGGCGGGCTTGAGGTCGTCGGTCTTCTTGTCCTCTTGAGCGAGTGCGACGCCACAAAGCAGTGATGCCCCAAGCAAAATCAACAGACGACGCATGTGACCCATCCAACCATGACAGCATGATGCAGGTTTTGGACGTGGTTACAACTTTGCCGTCCATGCCGACTTGGTCTGGTGGTCAAAACTGCACACGCCGAACCAATAGGCCTGCACGGACGTTATGAGTTCCGGAATCGAATCCAAGGCAGCGAGGAGCGACTAAGTGGCGAGGAGGGAAACGCGCAAGAAGCCGGTCGAGAATAAAGATCAGGACAGCTTCTTGCAGCGCCTGGGGCCCGGCCTCATCACGGGCGCTTCCGACGACGATCCATCCGGTATCGGCACCTACAGCCAGGCTGGCGCTCAGCTAGGATTCGGCATTGGCTGGACCATGCTGATCACCTATCCGCTGATGGCCGCGATCCAGGAGATCTCGGGTCGTATCGGACGCGTCACTGGTCACGGCATCGCTGGAAATGTCTGCCGAAATTTCCCCGCGCCCGTTACCTGGTCCATGATCGTGCTGCTCTTCGTCGCCAACACGATCAACGTCGCCGCCGACCTTGGGGCGATGGGCGATGCGCTCAAGCTTCTGATCGGCGGACCTGGCACCCTTTACGTCGTGGTCTTCGGCGCGGTGTCCGTCATAGCGCAGATTTTCTTCAAGTATGAGCGTTATGTAGCGATCCTGAAATGGCTGACGCTCGTTTTGCTCGCTTATGTCATCGCCCTATTCCTCGCAAAGGTGCCTTGGGGCGAGGCGCTGAAAGGACTCCTAATTCCGAAAATCGAATGGAATGGGCCCTTTTTGACGACTTTAGTCGCGATCCTCGGCACGACGATTTCGCCCTATCTGTTCATCTGGCAGTCCTCCCAGGAAGCCGAGGAGCAGCGGATCGATCCCGACAAGAAGCCGCTCAAGCGCGAGCCGGAGAAGGAGGACGAGGAGGTCAAAAGAATTCGGATCGATACGCTCGTCGGCATGGCAGTGTCGAACGTCATCGCCATCGCGATCATCATGACTACGGCGGCAACGTTGCACGCGTCCGGCAAGACCGACATCGAATCGTCGGCCCAAGCGGCAGAAGCCCTAAGGCCTGTCGCGGGGGCAATGGCTGAGTTGATCTTTGCGCTCGGCATCATCGGAACGGGCCTGCTTGCGATCCCGGTGCTCGCCGGATCGACAGCATACGCGATCGGAGAAGGTCGCAAGTGGCCGGTCGGCCTGTCAAGAAAGCCGAAGGAGGCCGTCGCGTTCTATGGTGTACTCGCGCTTTCGGTCGCCCTCGGCGTCGGGCTCAACTTCACGGCGCTCGACCCGATCAAGGCGCTCTATTGGAGCGCAGTTATCAACGGTATACTGGCCGCTCCGATCATGACCGTGATGATGCTGCTGGTACGGCGGAAGTCGGTTATGGGCGATCTGATGATTTCGGGGCCGGTCTATTGGCTAGGCTGGACCGGGACCGTCGCGATGTTCCTGTGCATAGTCGGCATGGCTTGCTCGATGATGTGGTCGTAAAATCGCACCGAGACGTCCGCATAGCGCTACCCTGCCACAAAGGTCTGCCAAATGTCGCCGGCTGCTCCGCTCGCTGGTCCTGTCGATCGACGCCAACGACGGCTCCTGATCTTGTTGGCTGCGGGGTTTGTCGCCGATGTCGACTTTGTACATCGTCCCAGCGCCAACTTTTCATCGGTTGACACGCGGTCCGCTCCGGCCAAGTCGCGATTATCTTCTTCCCGCCATCATCCGTCCGAGGCAAGCGTTGAACGACTGAGTGCTCCCTCCGGCGCCATTCCGGCCATACTCCCATTTTCCGGTCGAGGGATCGCAGCGTCCGCCGATCTCCAGTGCACATCGCTGACTGATGCTGACACATCGGCCGCCACTCGGTGAGCGCCGTTCAGCCGAGTTGGCCGGCGCTGCCTCTTGTCTAGAGGCAAGTGGCCGATCCTGTTTTCGCGTTGGCGTCCCGTTGCGATCCTTTGGCACGCAACTGCCCCTCTCATTCAGGGTCTGTCCATCATCGCATGTGCGCTTCACGCATCGATCGTCGATTGGCTCAAAGCCGCTCTCGCAAACCAGGGGGCAGACGCGCTCCTGCTTTGCCTTGATGGCGTCTAGCAGATCGATGCTCGCAGACCTGACCTCGAACTTGGTCCCCGCAAGCTTGTTGAACTTCGAGACCGCTCGGTGAGCAGCACCATTCCAGTCGTCGTCTGATGGCGCGGTGATGCAGCCTACGCGGCGCAGCTCCGTCAGTACCAGCTTATTGATCTCTTTTGGCGTGTGCGCGGGCTCATTTGTGGCCGGCGCAAGTGCGGCGACGTTCTGCTCGGTCCCGCTGCCGATCTGTTTGTCCTTGGGCACCGCTTCAGCTTTCGCGGCTGTTTTCTCCGCTGCAGCTTCAGCTTCCTTTCGTTGTTGCTCGGCTACGGCCGCTTTCGCCTCCGCTATCTGCTTGGACTTTTCGGCAACTATCCGGGCGTCCTCGGCAGCCTTGGCGGCCGCCGCCGCATTCTCCTGTTCGCTCTTCTTAGCTCGATCAGCCGCGAGTCGGAACTTTTCCTGCTCGGCGAGTCTGGCCGTTTCAGCAGCCGTCACACGCGTCTCCTCTGCCGCGATTCGATCCAACTGGCCCTGAGCGAGGCTGGCGTAAAAGCCATAGGGATACTGCGCCAGGAATGCAGTCCAGACCGCTCGGGTCCCGACCTGGAGCGCCAGCTCATAGTCGCGCCGAACCACATCCTGCGGATTAGCCTGCTGCAGTGTAGACGACGGCTTTGTCGGCACCAACGCAATGTCTTCTCCGCCCAAGGAACCATAGACGTAAGGCTCCTGCTTAAAGCCGGTATTCTTCAAGACGTCATCGCGCACAAATCCAAATGCTTTGCGTAGATCAAGGCCAGGCGTTGGCAGCCGCTCTACGATAGCGGTGGCAAAGGGGCTATTTTTGAAATCTCCGTCCGATGCCGTGGACCCCGCTTTTGCCGCAAAAGCAA
Source organism: Bradyrhizobium sp. WYCCWR 12699 (assembly GCF_032144035.1). Lineage (NCBI taxonomy): Bacteria > Pseudomonadati > Pseudomonadota > Alphaproteobacteria > Hyphomicrobiales > Nitrobacteraceae > Bradyrhizobium > Bradyrhizobium sp. WYCCWR 12699. The sequence goes on along the minus strand of NZ_JAVTJN010000033.1, from coordinate 275,443 downwards.
TCATTGTGTTCGGGCTAGTCGGCTCTACCTTGGCGAGGCCGCGCCCGATTGCGCGAGCAGCAACCGTCCGCTTCATGGATTTAGCAAACGGATTATCACGGCAGGCATCAAGGATGACGAGCCGGAGTTGTTTGGCGGGCTCGACAGCGAACAGCGCACGGTCGAGCGCGACCGCCTCGTCCAAAACGTCGCTATCGGTTTCTAGCGAGGCATCCGTTGGGATCAGATAATTGATCCCGTCGAGCTCGATACCATGACCCGCGTAGTAGATGACGGCGACCTCGGCCTCCCGCGCCCGAGCACCGAAATCGCGGAGGGCTTTCCGCATCTCCATGGCATTTAGGTCGGTCCTGATGTCAACAAACTTGAACCCAGCCTTCTTAAACATGTCGCCGACGAGACTAGCGTCGTTCACGGGATTGGTCAGCCGGGGTACACTCTTGTAGGCGGAGTTGCCAAGCACGAGCGCAACCCGATGCTGCGCCTGAGCGCAACTCAAGCCTACAAAGATGAAGAGAAACGAATAAAACAGTCGAACGAGAACCATTTGCCAACCTAGATCGCGAGGCGGCCAGATTACCACGCCCCGGACAAGCGGGGCTACAGGATGGACACATTTCGACAAACGCTAAGCGACATCCGGATAGTGCTGCTGCTCAACCCTCGACAGCTCAGGCTCGATCGTGGCCGCGTTTTAGGTTCAAGGTCTTTCCGTTCCCCTGTTAAGCCTGCCGCTGGTTTGTGAAATAGCTCATATTGCAAGCTACAAGCGCAGCAGTAAGATCATTTCACGGGGGCTGGCTGCATATTTCACTTAGATCTTTTTCACCCGGATTTTTTGACAAGCGCGGGCCGCAGTCTGCCCCCAGGCTGCGGCCTTGCGTTGTTAGCTTCCAAGTCTCGGAGGTCCCATGGGAACTGAAAAATACGTCATTGTCTATGCTGCTGGTAAACAACTGGACTTGTTGCGAAGCGAGGCTTTTCGGATCGCAAAAGCCGCCAAAGCCGGGTGGTGGACCGACCGAGCCGAGGTCGGGACTAAGTTCTGCTTTGAAGACGCGAAGGCGAAGGACACCTTCGCGCACGCTTGCAACAACTTCGGTATCACCTGCCGAGAAGGCTAATCCAAAAACTGCCCGCCATTGCTCATACGGTAAGCTCTCCGCTTCAATAGCCGGAAGAGTAAAGATCCGATGTGGGACTGCTGGGTTCCAGCCCCTAGGCTATCGGCAGCCGATCAATTGCGGATCAGAGCGCCGGCGCATGAAGTGAAGGTCGTAGGAGTGCCACGAGGACTCTCCTGCGACCGACGCCGCGACGTTTCGCACGATCGGCGCCGCATTAGACCTAAGCACATCGCAGGCCAACCTAACCTGAATCTTAGACTGTCATTAGCGAGAACCGGTTAGTGTTGCTTTTGGGATGGACCGTGGGGACATACGCGGTTCTGCTCAGAGGTTGAGGCCCGCCAGCCCGCCAGCCCCGGCGGGTCTCCCTCATGAATCCATGTTAGCATCCTGCAGTTTCATTTTCGGAACCGGCGAAAAATGACTCGCCGTGCCGGTTTTTCCCGAATAGGCTCTGATCACCGGGGCTGGCCTAATACCCTTACTTAAAAATTTTCACCCGGATTTTTTTACAGGCGTGGGCCGCAGCGAGATGAACCTCCGCTGCGGCCTTCGCGTGTGGGCCCGCTGTAAGAAGCCATTTTGCGCCCTCGATGAAGTCATCCTGAAACGGGCCGGTTCTGTCTCAATAGCGGACCCGTCGTAACAGGGTGGCATGGGCAGCTTGTGACCCGAAGCAGACATTTCCGGCTTTTCCGTGCTGGCAAGGGCCTGTTCCCTATGCTTGATTATGGGCAGTATTGGTGCCGGGGGCCGTCGTGGCGGGCGAGCGGATAGAAAGGCGATTGGCGGCGATCCTGGCGGCAGACGTGGCAGGCTATAGCCGGCTGATGGGAACCGATGAAGTCGGCACTCTAGCAGCACTGAAGGCACACCGACGCGAGGTCATCGATCCCGCCATAGCCAGTCATAGGGGCCGAATCGTCAAGACCACCGGCGACGGCATGTTGGTCGAATTCGCCAGCGCGGTGGATGCCGTCACTTGCGCCATGGCCGTGCAGGCGAAGATGGCCGAGCGGAACGGCAGCTTTGGGACAGCGATCACTTTGCGGATCGGTATCAATATCGGCGATATCATCATCGACAGCGACGACATCTTCGGCGACGGCGTCAATGTGGCGGCGCGAGTTGAGAACGAATGCGAGCCGGGCGGTGTCTGCCTATCGGGTAGCGCCTATGAGCAGGTCTGTAGCAAGACCCCGTTCGCCTTCGACGATTTAGGGGAACGGTCGCTGAAAAACATCGACCGACCAGTCCGGCTCTATGGGGTCCGGTCCGCCGCAGCATCGGCCGCCAGCGCCAAGCTGCAGGCCGAAGCCGTGAAGCCGCTCCCTCTTCCTGACCGGCCCTCAATTGCTGTGCTTCCGTTTCAGAACATGAGCGGCGATCCGGAGCAGGAATACTTCGCTGACGGTATGGTGGAAGATATCATTACCGCCCTGTCGCGTTTCAAATCGTTGTTCGTAATCGCACGGAATTCAAGCTTCACGTACAAGGGCAAATCAGCAAACATTAAGCAGGTGGGGCGTGAGCTTGGCGTTCAGTACGTGCTCGAAGGCAGCGTTCGCAAGGCGGGAAGCCGAGTACGGATTACCGGGCAATTGATAGAAGCGACAACGGGCTCGCATCTGTGGGCAGAGAAATTTGATGGTTTGTTGGATGATGTTTTCGAACTGCAAGATAACGTAGCCACCAGCGTCGTCGGAGCTATCGTACCCCAGCTTATGCTGGCGAGTGCGGAGCTTGTAGCCCGCAAGCCTGCAGAAGGCTGGGACAGTTACGATCATTATTTGCGCGGTCTAGCGCTACTGCATCGGAGAACGTTGGAGACGAACAAAGAAGCGCAGTCTGAATTTGAGACCGCAGTCTCTCTCGACCCGAACTTTGCAGTAGCGTACGTGCAGGCCGCATTTTGTCTCCATAACCGTTACTGGAACTACCAACACGCAATAACCGACGAAGAGCGCAGAAAGGCTGTCGAATTCGCATCCCGCGCTATTGAACTCGCTCCAGCAGACGACGGTGTCTTAGGCATCGCCGCCTATGTAATTGGAAATTTCGAAAATGATGTGGAACGCGGTGTCGCCTTGGCCAATAGGTCCATCGCGCTCAACCGGAATTTCGCAATGGCTTGGTCGATCAAGGGATATCTTCTGGCTCTGATGGGCGAAACTGTTGACGCGCGGGAAGCATTGCACCAAGCGGTTCGTTTCAATCCCCTCGACCCCATGAGCGTAGTTGGCGCCATAAGAAGCCACATAGTGACATCGATTGCACTGCGCGAACATGACGTGGTTGCGAGTTGGACCAGGAAGCTACTTGATCTGAACCCGACAGATTTACATGGGCTTGTGACAATGTACGGCGAGTCGGTGAGGGTTGGGGATACGGCCGAGGCGGAGAAACTTCTTGCCCGAATCAAAGAACTTTATCCTCATTTGCGGAAGGTTCATTTGCGGCAAATGTACATGCGCTATCGGAAGCCTGAGCACCAAGCAGCAGTGGTCGAACGGATTGATCTAGCAGTCGGTATACCTGAATGACTAAACGATGCTCCAAGCCAAACCTGTCCTGTCGCCTTCTGGCCCGGGGTTGACCTCAGCCTAGGCGCGGCGATGTCCGCTTCCGAGAGATCACCCGACCAAGGGCATCCTGGCTGTCGACGGCAGCCTCTGACCCAAAGCGGACCTCTGTTCGGCCTTGTGGATTTTACGGTCCGGTATTTTCCGGACTACTCGACGAGCTCTAAAGCTTATACTTTTGTCGTCTCATTGACTGCTTGAGCTTCCACAAAATTTCATGGCGTTGCCGAAATCATACTCCGGGTTTCACTGCGGTATCCACTATGGTGTGAAACGCATCAGCGTTGATCGATGGCAATACTCGTTCGGCTTGGACGGTGTGACAAGAGCCGGCTCGGTAAGGCCCGACTTGGGCTATTGGCAGTGCGCCGAGGGAAGACGCATATTGATTGCTCTAAACGGAACATGTCGGTTGTCCAGGCTGATGTGGGGCAGGGATCCAAGTGAAAACGCAGCTTCCGGACACACCCGATTTAGACTTACTTCATTCCGAAGTTGCGCATTGCAGACGGCAACTCGAAGATCTCAACGCAATGGTAAATTCGCTATTGGTGGCATGCCCGGCTGATAATTCTGCTTTAGAACAAGCGGCTCGCAGGATGCGAGACATTGCTAAGCGCCTCGCGGACACAACGCAAGCGATTGCTAAAGCATCGAAAGCTTTTCCTAGAAAGGCCAATTGAGAGAAAAGGAATCGTCTGACAGCGTATCGGCGGTGGACCAGACGCGGACTCGCGCTTGCTTCAACCGCCATCTTATGCATGACGCGAGCGAATTAGAAAGTTGGGCCTTGGGCCGGCCAAGTGCGTCCTACCGGCTACTTAATAACGGCTTTTGCACTGCCAGTTTGACCGGTTGCGAAGCCACCGTCTCATTAGAACCGGAAAACTCTGCTTGGGCCGCTTCAGATATCCAAGTTGCGACCCGTGCATCGTAAGCAATGAGACCAACGAAGACGACCAGCACAGTGCCGTAGACAACAGACATTGCTGCGAGTTTCCTTAGCGACGGCTGACCGTCAGGCTTCGTTCGTTCCGGTAGAGACGTTGGCATTGGGAGCGGTCCTTCTGTGTCTCGCGGGAAAGCTCGCTAGACAATAGGCCCTGTTAATGGAGCAAGATGTGCACCAGTTCACATGCTTTCGGGGGCAACGAGCCATGGACTATGCCCGGCCGGTCTGACGACGTCTGTTTTGCAAGTTAAACGTAACATCGCGTTTCGGGTTCGTCAGTTCTGACCATCTCCAGCATCGTGCGCTGCGGCTACTTTTGACCGTAAAGAGAGGTTAGACTAGAAGATTGCGCCATGCGGCTTCTGTATCCTGCCGCGGAACTGCCTAGCCTCTAAGTGCCGTTAGCTGATCTGTGTCAAACCGGGCCCGCAGCTCGCCGATCGTCGTGGGATCAGCCGTGCCGCTGCGCGCTACAATCTCGGACAACTCCTCGAAATATCGCTCGTGCCCCGGGGGCGAGACGGTCATGAGGACACGCGCGATTTTGTTTGAGGCATTTGCAATGTTGTGCGGAACGCCTGGCGGCAGGAACAAGTAGGTGCCAGGCGTGGCATGCACGTGGTCATGATCCACTTGCCATTCGCATTCACCTTCCAAGACATAGAATGTTTCTTCCTGAACGCGATGGACATGCAACCCGGTGGCGAAGCCGGGCGGAATCGTCCAATGAAACATCGAGGTATGTCGGGTATCGTTGCCGGTGACCAGAAAGGCCATGGGCTGGCCGGCGAGCCTAACGAACTTGCCTTCGCCTGGTCTGCGGACGATCGCCTTGCCACTCATGTTGAGCCCTCCAACGGGATAATGGGGAGCACTATCCTGTCTTTCCGCCGTCCAAAGATCGTGAAACAACTCCGAAATTGTTGCAAAATGCACCGGAAATGGCCCAAGCCCGACCAGTCACCTACAAATTCGGCTCCTTTGTACTCGATGCCGAGACCGGCGCTTTGATCCGAGGCGACGCGACGGCCGTGCTCGGCCGGCGAGGTGCGGCGCTGCTGCGCCTGCTGCTGGAGCGCGCGCCGGCTCCCGTCGGAAAAGACACGCTGATGGATGCCGCATGGCCCGGGCTCAATGTTGAGGAAAGCAATCTCACGGTTCAGATCGCAGCGCTGCGCCGCGCGCTCGGGCAAGACGGCGGTGAGCGCTGGATCGAAACGCTGCCACGTCGCGGCTATCGCTATGTCGGCCCGATTGCCAACCGGGTTGGTGCAGATGCAGATCAGCGCGAGCATTCGGCCAGGTTGTGGCTGCCGGAAAAGCCCTCCATAGCTGTGCTGCCGTTCGAGCACTCGGGCGAAGCCACCTGGTTCGCAGACGGCATGGTCGACGACATCATCACGGGCTTATCGCGCATCAGTTGGCTGTTCGTGATCGCGCGCAATTCGAGCTTTGTCTGGCGCGAGCGCGTCGCGGACGTGAAGCAGGTTGGCAGCGATCTAGGCGTGCGGTATGTCCTGCAGGGCAGCGTGCGGCGCGCCGACGACCGTATTCGTATCAACGCGCAGCTCGCAGATACAACCAACGGCGGATATGTCTGGGCCGAGCGCTACGACCGCATTGCGGGCGATCTGTTCGCGTTGCAGGATGAGATCGCGCTGGCAGTGGTCGGTGCTATTGAGCCAAGCCTGCGGCGTGCCGAAATCGAGCGGATCCGTCGCAAACGTCCCGACACTCTCGACGCCTATGAACTCGTGCTGCGTGCACAGCCGGACGTCGACTCGGGGATGCCAGATCGTGCCGCGACTGCCCTGGCGCAGCTCCAGCGCGCCTTGGCGCTCGAGCCAACTTACGCCCTAGCCCATGGCCTGGCCGCAATGAGCCACCACAACCGCTTCTTGCGTGCGGGGCTGAAGGAAGAGGATCGAGGGGCGTCGGTGCGCCACGCGCGCCTCGCGATCGAGCACGGACGCGACGACGCCCGCGCCCTCACCTTTGCCGGCTTCTCGCTTGGCATGGACGCTCATGACCGGCAGGCGGCCTTTGCGGCTTTCGAAGCTGCGCTCGCACTGAGTCCTTCAACCGCACTGGCGTGGATTCTCGGCAGCGTCGTGGCGGGCTGGGCCGGGGACGCTGAACGCGCAATCGACTGGAGCGAGCGCGGCATGCGCTTAAGTCCGTTCGATCCGTGGGCCTTTGCGGCCTACAACGCGCAGGCGCTCGGCTATTTTTGTCGCGATCGATATGAGGAGGCTGCAAATGCAGCCTACCGTTCCAACCTGGCCAATCCCTCCCACAGCATCACGTGGGTGCAGCTCGCTGCATCTCTCGCTGCGGTTGGGCGCTTCGAGGAGGCGAAAGCGGCGGCTGCATGCGTCTTGGAACTGCAGCCGACGTTCCGCATCAGCCGCCAGTTCGCCGGCGTCGCCTGCGCGCCCGAACTGGCTATCAAGCTCGGCAAGGCGCTGCGCGCGGCGGGCCTCCCGGACTAAAGTGAGCGCGACTGGCAGGTCAGCTTCTGGCCCGTTGCTGACTTTGCCGAAACGCCCGCGTCAAGTCCGCTCCTAACCGGAAATCGGACCTTCCATGCACGGTCCTGAGAGGGGTGGACTGACTAAGAATCATTGCCGAACCGAGGCGCGCTCTAAAATCGGCGGCCATGACCACTGATACGCCAGCGCTCCCAGAGAAGAGCTGCCCGAGATGCGGCGGCACCGTCCTGCGACTTGTGACGAAGATCCTTGACGTTCGCAATGACAAGACGGTCCGACTCTTTCGTTGCAGCCGATGTGGCGAGCAGGTCTGGAACGACGGGCATTCCTGAGAGCTGCGACGGCAGTCTCTGAGGGAGTGGACGGCGAAGGGCGCGGGTCCACATTGAAGCTGTGCGCGGGTTGTCTAAAATCGAGGAGCCCAGAGGGCCCAAAACGACAGCATCGCTGGCTGTTTATTTCGAGCGACGCCCCAACGCTTTTGGCTGTATCGTTCCTTACCGTTTTTTCCTGACAGCGGATTGGATTGCCATGTACCCCATCTAAAATACGCACATTGCCGCGATGTCCAAATTGGGCGCCTGCCAGCTTGAAGCACTTCGGATCCCCGCAGATATCGCAAAGGAATATTTCAAAATCCTCGTTTTGAGAGAGAAAATAAAACTGGCGACCGATCTGAAGGCAGCTCTTTACTCGGTGCTGCCACGCGCGTGAAGGTAAATGATCCTGAACTCAACGATCACGTGTCCCAAGTGCGGTCACGCTTCTGCCGAGGTCATGCCGACCGACGCTTGCCAGTTCTTCTACGACTGCAAAGGCTGCGGCGAGCGCCTGAAGCCGCTCCTTGGCGACTGCTGCGTGTTCTGTTCCTTCGGCACCATTCCCTGTCCGCCGGTTCAGGAGCACGGCACGGGCTGCTGTAGTTAGCTGCCCCGAGGCAGCTGCGGGAAGTTAGGCAACCGGACGAAACTTATGGTCGTACTTAGGAACGACTTGCCGATTGCCAAGTTTTCCCGTTGCCCATTGCCAAGGGTGGCTGCCTTCCCCAAGGGGCAGCCTAAAGAAGCCCCAGCTTCACCGCCCTGAAGCTGGGGTCCCTCTCGCTATCTCATTGCTGTCTCAATCGCCTCAGGAGTGGACGCCGACGCATGCTGCCTGAAGGGAGTGGACGGGGACTCGAATCCCAGAGGACGCTGGGGCAAACTTTTCTCGGAGGGCGCTTCAAGGGGGCGAAATGACCACCATCCCACTGATCGATTTGAGCCAATCGGCTACGCTGAAAATGGAAATGTCATACTAGTAACTTTTATCGCCCAGCCGGGTGGCGAACAGATTAAGTTTTCGATGCCGATCGCCATGTTCGAAGCCTTGCTTGGGCAAGGCAAGCCCGTCCTGTCGATGGCCGAGTCGGTTCGCTCAGGCCCACCTGTGGGCGAAGAAATCAACATAGAGCTTCAGGCGCACAATGTGGATGTCGTCTACCAAAAGTCAAAGCCTGACACGATGCTCCGTGTTCGGATGCCGCCGCCGGACGTCACGTCCTACTATTTTGTAGTTGGTCCTGAGCTGACGAAGTTTCTGAAGGGTTCCCTCGAACGACGTTTGGAGGCCCTTCCACAAGAACACAAGACGCCAGAGCCCGGTAAGAGAAACTGAGGGGCCGACCCGGGCCACCGACGCCTTCTGGGATCATATTGCTCGCTCATGGAATGCCCGCCGCCGCTTTCAGAGTCGTGATGAGCCGCAGGACCGTCAGGCTTGCCACCCTCACCACCCCAGGAGCGGCCGAATCCCTGGCCCTCATGGGCACTAGCAAAGCCGACTTGGCGGTCGGACGCAGCGACCTTGCGATTCCGGCTGACGCGCAGACGCTCGCCGTACTGCGCAAGAACTACGTCGTAATATGGTCGCCTTCCGGAAGAGCAGGCAAAGACTTCAAAAAGAAGCCTGCCGCGAAGATCGGTGAGATCGCCGATCTCGCGGGACACAAGGTCGGTATCATCGGAAAGACCGGCGCCAACCTCGCGCTCTGCGGACGATTCTTGAGGGATCGGGCGTGCCGCCCGATAAGGTCGCCACGGCTCAGTTCGGGACCGAAGAGATCGAAAAGCTGGCGCAGGACACCACGCTGGATGCGTACCTCGCCGTCGGTCCCCTAGACAGTAAAATCACGGCTGCTGCCATCTCACAGGAAGAGAGATGAGGCTTCCTCGATTGCGTTCCTGACATCGACCTTGACGCGGCCGACCGCAAGGTTCGCATCGGGAGTTCGCCGAACCTCGAATTGAAATAAAGAAAGAGCCGCCCCGACGCGGCTAGTTCAGACCTTCTTCTACTTATTTTTTCTTGAGGGCGTCAGCGGCCTCCCGCGCGGCGTCCTTCACGTCTCCGCAGCGTTGTGGGCGGACCCCTTAGCCTTGTCCATCTTGCCTTCGGCTTGCAGGTCCTTGTCTCCCGTAAGCTTGCCAGCCCCCTCCTTGATCGCGCCTTTTGCCTTGTCGGCGGCGCCTTTCACATGTTCACGGTCCATTATCTTTCCCTTTTGTTCGGAGAACGATCAACGAAACCGACGCGTAGTCGTTCCTGCGAGACGCGAACCGCTCTTGGGCTGGAAGACTTGGCTGTAGCGGCGGACAAAGGATGAAGACTGCGGTCTTCCTGCCAGTTTTCTGCGGGAGAAGCGTCAAGGATGCAGTCGCAAGTTTTCATCAGTTTGGCGGAAATGTTCTGGGATTCGCACGTTGATGAAGCGGCGGGGCCTAGATGGAGAACAGCCATGCGATACTTGTCTGTGGCATTGCTTTTCGCACTTCCAGTCATACCGATAGCTGCTGACGCCCAGCAAACGGAGCCAAAGTCCCAATCCGGTGTTGCTCAAAGCGTGCAGACTGAAGCGGATAAAGGCATAAAAACCCGCAATTCCGGCGAATCTGGCTACGTCGGCAACCAGGACCGGCCTGGCGCTGCTTCCCACGCCCCGGGCGAGACAACCAACACGGTCGGGACGACAACCGGTAGCAGTGCGACAGGCAATCAATCAAACATCAATAGCTCGCAGGCCGATTACGACGCTTCGTTGAAGGATGGCTCTGCGCCGAAGAAATAACGGGTCGACGAACGTCTTAAATGCGCCCGTCTCGACATCTGGAAGATCACCGCCGAAGAGCGGGGCCCTTACCGCGAGCCGCCTGGTTTAGTTAGCCCAGTCGCGGCCCCCCGGCGGCCGCAACGCGGGTTCTGTCCGCGCGATAGCCAACCCATCGCAGCCGGGCCGCGCCCGCGCGGGTTTGCGGAGCATGTCCGAAATATGGGGCGCAGCAGCGGGCCGAACATCGAAAAGCCGTGTGACGGTCGATATGACCTCCCTGGCCTGCGATCGCCGAAATCGCGAGTGTCAAGACAGCCAAGGCGCGCCGCGCCTCTAGGTGAGGCAGAATCACCGTGAGGGAAGCATCGATTGGGTTGATCCGAAATCCGCCTTGCGATTTGAGCGATCCCTATCGTTTCTCAAAGACTTTGTAACGTTCGCCCGTACTATTTTCAGACCAGTTGCCGTTGCGACCGCGTCGATCGGATATTGACCCTGCCGTGAACTGGGCGTAAGGGCGGTCGCCGAGCCTACATCAGCGTCCAGATCCGTCCATAATGAGATGGGATATCTAGATCTACTTGCCGGAGCGAAAGCACGTTCCTCAGGTCGAGAGCGCCGCCATGCAGCTCTTCGACATAGTCTCCGGCCATCGGAAACCAGAAGGGGACGGTCCGGTCGGTGTCGCTGAAATTGACAGCAACCAACGTGTACTGGGCGCCTGCGTAGCGCGCGAACAGCAGAACTCCGAACTGCTGATAGCGATCCCAATCGTTGAAGAAGAAGTACGCCCCCTGACGAATGTGGTCACGTTGCCGCCGGATCCGCAGCAGCCTGCGGATCAGGCTCACGATCGGTCGGCCGGACTCATCGTAGAAGAAATCCCATCGCATGGGCCGCAGCAGCGAGACCCGGCCCATTCCAAAGTCGGGCAGAAAGTAGTTTTCGGCGAATTCCTCGCCTTGCCAGAGCATCGGAATGCCCTTGCTCATCAGCAGGCCAATCAAATAGGGCTGCAGCATGTACCAAAGCGTCCGGTCGCCCTCGGCGAACAGCGGATTGCCGGCTTCGTCGGGATTGGAGGTCCCGAAATTGCAGAGGAAGCGTTCGTGATCATGGTTCTCGACGTATTGAAGCGCAGTCTTGGGGATATCGTCGCCATTGACAGTCTCCCGGTCGGGGTAGCCGAAGAGGCCCAGCTGCAGACCGAGGTCGGCGAGCCGGCCGTGATCCCCATGGGCAACCGCGCGCGCAGCGCCATAGGTGCCGTTCTGCCAGGTGCAGTTGGAATAGGTCGAGCGCAGCACGTCCTCCGGGGCTTCGAGCTGTTCGGCCATTTGCACCAGCGTCAGCGGCTTGCCCGCCCCTGCGTCGAAGCGGCTCCAGTACGGGCGACCTGCCGCGATGTTCGCCTTGGTCAGCTGGTGCGTCTTATAGACGAGGCTCGCATAGCCCACGCCCATCGGCCCGTCCCAGTAGTTCGGGACGCAGTCGTAGCGGAAGCCGTCGACGTGATAGACCTCGAGCCAATGGTGATTGGCCGTATAAAAGAAATCCCGGGTGATCTCGCGAGTGAAATCCGTGCTCTTGCCGAAATTGCTGAAGTAGTCCTTGGCAAACGGCCCCATGAACGGATTGTCGCGGTACCGCAACCGCGTGTAGGCGTCGTAGTACGGGAAATCCACCCCCGTGTGGCCATAGACGACGTCGACAATCACCGCGATCCCATGCTGGTGGCAGATGTCGACCAACTGCTGGAAATCCGACCGCTTGCCGAACCGCTCGTCGACACCATAATAGCCGATCGGCAGATAGCCCCAGTCGACTGAATTGCCGACGTTGGACAGCGGCATGATCTCGATGGCGTTAATCCCGAGGTCGGCGAGGTAGGCCAAGAGCCCACGGGCGCGATCGAGGTCGTTGCCGAACTCGGCGATGTTCACCTCATAGAGGATCAGATCTGCCAGCGCAGGCGTCCGCCATTGCGCCTCGCCGGCGCTCCAGACGTAGGGTTGATAGCCCAGGGTGAAGGCGGATTGCTTGCCGACACCGAACTCGCGCGCAAAGGGGTCGATGATCCAGTCGAGCATTCCGACGTTCGGGTTCGTGATGGTGTAGCGGTAGACATAGCGACCCGGACTGCCCCAGGCCGAGCCCGGCACCGCGGGCGGCGTCCCGGCGACGGGGACCGTGACCGACCAGAAGTCGCCATAGGGAGCACGAACGCTGTGCGCGAGCCGAAACTCCCGGGCCGGCATCTCCTGCAGGAACTGGTCCGCCTCATGGATGATCTTCACGGTGACGACGTTGCCGTCGGCCGCCGACAACCAGGGCATCCAGAGTCCGAACGTCACCGTGCCGTTGGTTTCCACAGCGCCCAACGATCCGAGTGGCATCAGGTTCATGCCACAAGACCCTCCAACGACTTCCACTGAATGTTGCGAAAGAGCACGCGGCCCGTATGCGTCTGCAGGCCGATGAAGCGCGGGTCCTGCGCGGTGGACGGCAGCCCGCGGCGCGGGGACTGCGGATCGCCCGCGAAATGGAAAATGTTCACCGTCTGCCCGTTCAGCGCGACGGTGATGTCGGCACCGTCGACCGTGATCTCATAGCTGTTCCACTCTCCGACCGGATGGACATTCAGCGGACCGTCGGTCGGCCCCTTGAAGGCGTAGACCGCACCCGTCCTGTGGATGGGCGCATTATCCGGCCGGGCCAGTTCGTCGATCTGAATCTCGAACCCGAAGTTGACGCCGACATAAGCCGTGTTGTCGTAGCCCTCGTTCCGAGGGCCCGGGAAGCCGATGAAGACGCCCGAATTGTCGTCCGGCGCCGTCATCATCCATTGCAGCCGCAAGACGTAGCGAGGCGGCGTCGGGCGCTTCAGCCAGAGCAGCCCCAGGTCCGTCCCCGTTCGTGCCTCGAGAACGCCGCGCCGGACCCTAAACGAGCCAGGGTCGTCCCGACCGGGCTGGTTGCTGATCGTCGACATTGTCCAGTCACCGAGAGAGGCGCCATCGAACAGCGTCTCGAAACCCGCGTCGGCGGCGACGGCCGGCGGCGTCATGATAAGGTCGCCGGTGCGGCGCGAGAGCGCTATCCCGGTCAGCATCGGGTTGGGCGAACCGATGCTCGGAAACAGCGCCGGGCCGGCCGCATACAGGTTTTCGGTGTGATGGAAACGTCCGTTGCCGTCCGTGACGCTCGCGGTCGGATCGGTGCCCATCCAAAGCGTCCCGGCTTCATGATGGGTTGTCCCGAGCCCGTCCTGATTGCTCTGGAGCGCCTGCATGGGCTGCCCGTTGGCGAAGATGGCGGCGACCTTCTGCATCGCCGCGTCCATGGCGGCCCAGAGATCCTGATCGCGCTGCGTCGGGGTCAGAGCAACCGATGCGCGACGAACGCCGTATTCGTCGGTGCGCGCGCTCAGATCGACGCGGCTTGGATGAGCGGCGGGATTGGCCGGATCGGCGGGCTCCATCTCGCCGAGTCCTCTGATTGCAATTGCGACATGCGTATCGGTCGAGGTCTTCAGCTGGTCGAAGAAGTCGACATCGGGCACCTTGCGGTAGAGCTCGTCCTCGGCGCCGATGGTGTTGCCGCCGCCGCTGGCGGAGATCTGAAGGTGGAAGTGGCCGATCAGATCACCATTCGGGCGCGTGGCCCGTCCCTTCAAAAACAGGGCCGCGGTCTGCAGCTCGTTCACCGCGGGCGAAAGCCCGGAAATCGCCGACCGCGGCACGCGGATGACAAGGTTCGAGCGAAGGTGCGCAATCAGGTTCTTGCCGATGAGCGGCAGGGTCGGAAGTCCGGTGGCATCGAAAGATGCGAGAGCCAGCCGCGCGTTCTCGATCGTACCGAGCGCGATGACGATGGCACCACCCGGTGCCAGATCTATCGGACCTCGGCTGGTGTCGATGCCCGAGATGCGCCAGGTCCCTGCCGCGGTAGGGACGCTGCGCAGCGTCAGCACATGCGTGTCGGGCAGCACCATGAATTCCTTGACGGAATCATTGCCGTTGGAGTCGCTCGCCGCGGTCCGAGCCGCCTTTATCAGCAGCGGAACGACGCTGAACTTGTTCAGCGGGAAGAACCCCACGTGTGGCGGGCGCGCCTGCACAGCGAGCGGCGCTTCCAGCTTCAGCAGGTTCAGCAGGTCGTTCTGCGAAAGCCCGCCGCTTGACGTCAGACCGAGCAACTGTGCGGGGTCGGCACCCGGCTTCAGCAGCGGAGACGGCGGGAGCGCGTCGAGCGCAAACGCTCCGGGCACGCTGGATAAACTGTCGAAGAGCTGACGACGAAGCGCGTTCTGCAGTTCGCCGAAAATGAAGTCGTTCGCCTCGTCGACACCGATCTGCCGCGAACTCTCGTCGAAATAGCGGCTGTTCAGATCGGCTACGGTATTTGCCGGCCAACCCGACATCTCCTCGTCCAGAAGACGAGGCGACCAACCGCCCCAATAGAGTGATCGGCCTCCGAGTGTATACGCCAGTCCCTTGAAGGGAATGGTCGATTTCCAAGGAATGCCCCAAACCTCGTTGCGTGGCGGCTCCGGCTGCGGCAAGTTTTCGTCCAGAAAGAATGGATTGGCCGGATCGCCGAACCCCTGGATCCCCGTGTTCTGAACGTGCTCAGGAACGGTGAACAGCCCGGCGTCTACGACCAGTGTCCGCAATCCGCCGCCACTCTGCTTCTGTCGGAACCACAGATGCTCGGCGATAGCCGAGCCGAACGTACCGCCTCCCACGATGATGAAATCGAATGGTCGCCCGCCTGTGGATTTCCACGCATCAACCTCGGCCAGGTTGTTGCAGAGGTAGCGGCCTTGAATGTCTTTGGTGAACGAGGTCCTCTCGGTGGTGATCGCCATTGCCCGGCTCCTGGTGCAATCCTCGAACTCGCCTTCCTGTTAGGGCACGATCTCCTTCAACCTAAAATGAGCTAGTTCACAGATTGCTCTCACTTCTAGCGTTGCAGCGGGAGGGGCCTCGCTGGCGATTGGGTCACGTTCCAATCTAGGATACTGGAGCCGCTCCATATCCAGGTCAGAACTCCAGCCTGTCGCGGATGGCGTCGATGCCGTCCCTCGCGCACGCTTCGTCAGCGTCGCCCCCGGAGCTCCGGAGACACCTACCGCTGCGACCAGCGAGCCGGTGGCTTCGACCACCAGTCCCCCTCCTATGATGACTACTCCAGGAAGATGGCGAATGCCCGCCTGCATCATGCCGGGTTGACTGATCGCATTGAGCTCAGTCGTACTGGTCCTGAACGACGCGGCCGTCCAAGCCTTGCCTGCCGCCGTTGGTGGCATGTGAGGACCTGCAAAGCGATCACGCAGCATCACTTGCGTCACGCCGAAACGATCGACCACGGCGACTGCGACTTGGAATCCCCGGGAGCGGCAGCTATTCAACGCGGCGCGTGCAAGATCGAATGCCAACTCTGGAGCTAGTGATTTGTAGGCGACCAAGTTTTCTTCTGCCCGCAGCGGGCAGACGGAAGCGATCACCAAGGCAGTCGCGACCATCAGGGGTCGAGTGTTCATGGTTATCTCCGGCAACGGGACGGGGACCTATTTGACCTCACCATGCGTCAGATCATCAAACAGGGTCACGCTATCCGCCTTGGTCCACAGGCCGATCATGCCCGATTGAGCAATCGTGGCGTCCTCAACGTCGAACAACTGGCGTCCGTCATACGTCACCCTGAACCGCGTTCCTGCGAAATCGCAGCGCAGCACGTGCCACTGGCCGGACGCCACGGGCGCATTGACGCCATATCCGCCCTTGCGACCCACGATATCCAGAGACGTTCGAACGCCTTTGATCGTCTTGTAAAGCACGACATTGTCCTCCAAAGCGTTTGCCCGGACGACGTAGTAGTTGTCGGCATCCTTTGCGCGCCAGATGACCCCCGCAGCGCGATCCTCAGAGCCGGTGATCGCTTTGAATTTTACTTCGACGAAGCCGTCGCGGATGTCGGTATCTCTTTTGAGCGCCACTGGGAAAGTCGCCCTGCCGGATTGCTTGAGGACGTTCGGCTTGCTCGGCGCCGTGTGGTCTGGCTCAACGGTCCAGTTCGCCTCTCCTCGGCCAGTCATCGTAAGGATCCAACCTTCAGGCGACGTTCCCGCGGGAGCGTCATCGAAATTCACGGTCTGAGCCATGGCGGACGCTCCCATCAACGAGATCGACATGAACGCTAGGGCGAGCAGCGGCTTGGCCCGGTAGGACATCGGATCGCCTCCTTTGCGATCTACGCCTTAGTTCTTCGTGCTCGCCGTTTTGTCCAGGGCAGCGCGCAAACCTTCGGCAAGCCGGATCGCGTCGTCATTCGCCCAAAAGTGCATGAAGAACAGCCTCGGCTGCTCATCGAGCATGTGACTGTGTAGCGCCGTCACGTCGATGCTGTGTGTCCGCAGCGCCACGATGACGGGGTTGACCTCGTCGGCCGTCAGCACGAAGTCGCCCGTGATGGCGGCCTTTCCGCCCCCGGTCGGCTGGAAATTGATGCCGATCGCCACGCCCATCGGGCCGACGGGCGTCAACGGCGTGCCGTCTTGCGTGATCGGGTCGAGCCGCTTCACGTTGAACTGGTAGACGCCGCCGTTTGCTTGGCCTTTAACGCCGATGATCTGGTCGAGCTTCGCCGTATCGAGGTCCACGGCGGGCGGTGGGCTCGCGGGGGCCGCGATAGTCAGCGGCGTCGTGCTCTCGGCCAGCGCATCATGGATCGCCGAGGCCAGCTTGAGGGGGTCGCCGTGACCGGCCACGTGCATGTAGAACGTCGCCGGGCTCGCGCGCAGCAGATGATTGTGCACGGCTGTGATTTCGAGACCGCTCGCGATCATCTTCGCCATCACAGGGTTAATTTCGGTCTCGAGCAGCACAAGGTCCCCCATGACCATGGCGCCACCGTGCCCAGGTTTGAAGGCGACCCATCCGCCAAGCGCCAGTGAAGGCTTGATCGTCACGCCGTCCAGGGTCACCGAAAGGTCGCTACGTGGGAAGCCGTAGCGGTGGACGTCATCGGAGACCGCAGCCTTCCGGCCGAGGGTCTCGTCGACCTTTTGCCAATCGATCGCTTGCGCGCGTGCCATGTAGACGAAAGGCAGGTAGGCGAGAACGAGGCCGATCACGATGAGGGGCCAGACTGTGCGTTTCATCGTACTCCCTCCACCTCAGTTTCGTTCTTTGATCTGGCCGCTGCTGTCAATGACGAGCGTCACCGGCTTGCCGTCCTTCACCGCCTTGGCGGTGATGCCTTCGGCGGTCGATTTGACGTCGGTTACCTGCGAGTAGCCGGCCGCCTGGATCTTGGCGACAAGCTCGTCTTGGGTAAGAGCGCGGGAAGGCGCGAGTCCCGCCGCAAGGGTCACGATTATCGCTACCTGATAGATCATCGATGTTCGCATGTCTGATCTCCTGGTTGTCCCAGCCCCAGAAGTAGTCCCGCATCCGGCCACACCTGACCTTGTTGGCCGGACCATCGTGCGATCCCCTGATCGTGTCGCGGCAACCTCGGTCGTGTAGGAAGAGACCTGGGTTCACCCGCTCGATGGCGTCGTCGAACATGCGCGAAGCGCAGCGCGAAGCCGCGAGCCGGCCCAGCGTCGGCGCGGCCCGAGCCTAACGATCGAGATAGTTTGTCGAGTGAAAGGTAGGTGTACAATGCTGACATGCTGCGCCCTTGGTGATCAGGACGCGATTCTTGAGCATGACGCCTCGCGGGGAGATCGCATATCCCCGTCACGCGACTAAAAACTCACTCGGCCAGGCTGTCAACCCGCGATCGCTCGGGCGCGTGAAACCGAACGTCACGAAAATTTCACCGCCGTCCGGAACGGAAGCGACCTCTTCCCTGCGTCAACACGCCAGTCAAGAAAGCCGCCGCTTGAAGGATCCTCGCGATATCAGGTAGACTGCCTGGGCGGGATTAAGCAGACTCCCGGCGAGACTTCGGTCCAAGCTCTGCGCAGCACGCAACACGTGGAGCTTGCGCATGGACACCGAAAAACACTCTTCTGCCCGACGCACGGTAGCCATCCTCTCGCGAGGAGACGCCGACGCGCGTCGAGATGCCACCCCGAAAAGCGGCCGCTTCGTCGACGTCTTCGATGCGCTTGCCGCCGTCGGCGTCAAAGGGCGCCCCGTGATCTACGACGAGAGTTTCGCAGACGCCGTCCGCGAACAGCTGCTCGCGGTTGACGGCGTACTCGTCTGGGTCAACCCGATCCAAGACGGTCGAAACCGCGTCGGTCTGGATGCCATGCTGCGCGACGTCGCCGAACTGGGCGTATGGGTGAGCGCTCATCCAGACGTCATCCTCAAGATGGGCACTAAGGAGGCGCTCTATCGCACCCGCTCGATGGGTTGGGGAAGCGATACGGCGCTCTATCAGACCGCCGCAGCGATGCGCGCCGAGTTGCCGACGCGGCTCGCCACTGGTCCACGCGTGATCAAACGCAACCGCGGTAACGGTGGCCAGGGTGTCTGGAAGGTCGAAAGGTTGTTGACCTCCCCGATGATCAGGGTGCTGGACGCGACCAAGGACACGCCCGAGGAACTGACGCTGGATGATTTTCTCCGTCGCTGTGCGGAGTATTTCGAGAACGGCAGCGTAATCGACCAGGCGTTCCAGCCTCGCCTGAGCGAGGGCGTGGTGCGTTGCTATATGGCAGGCGACCGCTGCGCGGGCTTCGGCCACCACAAGGTCAAGGCCCTGGTCGACTCGCCGGCTGACCGCGCCGAGGCCGGACCGCGGCTCTACTCCTCCAACGCAGACCCGCGCTTCCAGCGGCTGCGTCGGCTGATGGAAGACGAGTGGACGCCGCAGATGACCTCGTTGCTCGATATCGCGCGAGGCGACCTGCCCGCGATCTGGGACGCCGACTTCATGCTGGGACCCCTTCAGGCGGACGGGAGCGATAGCTACGTGCTCGGCGAGATCAACGTCAGCTCTGTGCATCCCTACCCAGCCGAGGCGCCGGCCGAGATCGCTCGACGGGTCGCCGATCAGCTGCAGCTCAAGCTTTGACGCATGCTGACGGTCAGCGGGCTCAAGCGCTTGCACATCTCCGTGTCATTCGACTTGCAGGACGGCGAATGCGTCGCCCTGCAGGGGCCGTCCGGTGTCGGGAAGACCTTGCTGCTTCGCTCCATCGCGGACCTCGACCCCAACGAAGGAACGGCCAAGCTTGACGGAACGCTTAGGGAGGCGATGCCCGCCCCCGCTTGGCGAAAGCAAGTAACCTATCTCGCCGCCGAGCCCGGGTGGTGGTCCGACATCGTGCAAGAGCACTTCACGAACTGGGATGATGCCCTACCGCTCGTCAAGCGCCTAGGGCTTCCGAGCGACTGCGGACCTTGGCCGATCCAGAGACTTTCCACGGGCGAGAGACAACGATTGGGGCTTGTGCGGGCGCTCATGCTGCCTTCGCGCGTGCTGCTGCTGGACGAACCAACCTCGGCGCTCGACTCGGCATCCGCCGCCGCCGTCGAGGCTTTGATTGCCGGACGTGTGGCGGATGGAACGAGCGTCATCTGGAGCACCCATGATGACGCTCAAGCGCGACGTGTCGGATCAAGGATATTCGCGATGAGCCCTGACGGCGGCATCAAGGAAAGCCGGCAGTGACGTACATTCAGCTTTCGTACGGCGATCTGATCCTACCCGCGCTCCTTGTCGTCATGGATGGCGTCCTCTCGCTTGTTCTCCGCCTCAAACTTGAGAAGCAACTGGCCATCGCGACCGTTCGGATGGTCGTTCAGCTCGTTCTCGTCGGATACGTGCTGACGTTCCTGTTTGCCGCGGTCTCGCCGATCTGGACCGCACTCGCCGCGTTCATCATGGTTCTCTTCGCCTCGCGGGAAATCGTCGCGCGGCAGAAGCGGCGTCTTACGGGCGTCTGGAAATACGGCCTGGGAGCGACATGCACGCTAGTCGCCGCCGGCACCGTCACGATATTCGCGCTCCTCACGGAGCTACGCCCCGATCCTTGGTATCACCCGCGCTATGCGCTGCCTCTGCTGGGCATGATGCTGGGCAACACCATGACCGGAATTAGCCTTGGCCTGGACGTGCTGACGAACAGCTTGGTGCGCGAACGGGCCGCCGTAGAAGCTTGTCTGGCGCTAGGCGGCGGCCGACACCAAGCAATGCTGCCGATCATACGGGACGCCTTGAGAAGTGGGTTCATGCCGATCGTGAACAGCATGGCGGCGATCGGCCTCGTTTCTTTGCCCGGGATGATGACCGGCCAGATCCTTGCCGGCGTCGAGCCGGTCGATGCGGTCAAATATCAATTGCTGATCATGTTCCTGATCGCCGGTGGCACCGGCCTGGGAACGCTGGCGGCCGTCCTGGGAGGCGCTCGCCTGCTTACCGACCATAGACACCGGCTACGTCTCGATCGCATAGAGGCCGGGAAGTCCGGATAGAGCAACGGTCAGGGCGTCCGGCGACCTCAAGCGTCTCGAAATCGTCCGAGATTGACGGCCGAAATGGCCGTCGCGGTGGTACAAAGCGGTGGTCACAAAATTCGGCCGGGCTTTTCGGGAATCCTTGTTTTTCGGCTGTTTTTGCGCAATCGCGGCATGGGGGATGGGAGTCCCACTCTCTCCGCCACAGTGCGCTTTATGTGCGCCCTTGGGAATGGCCGAGCCTTTGACAGCGCGTCCCACCGTTTTGGATGAGTAGGCCATTAGATAGGGAGATTCGCGATCGCTTCGTCATCGGCCGCCTCCAATGCGGATGGCGACGGGCGGCCAAATCGACGACAAGTGATCTCGAATTCAGGAATTCTCGATCGCAAATACTCGGCCGCGCTTCGGAACTGTCTTTGGAGGTCGGGATCAAGATCCGAAAGCCACCCTGGCAGATTTTCGATAGCCCGCACGCATCCCTTTGACGATGGCCGGCCCTCCGAGTCCAGACGATAGATCGTTAGACCGTTGCGACGCACCAGCAAGGGAAGATGTCGATTTTCATCGACTGCTTCGAACAAATCGCGACAAAGAAGATGGAGTTGAGATTCAACAAGATCGAACGGCGGCGGGGGCACCTCGCAATTGATTTTGGCCAAATATGTTAGATTATCGCCCATCCGGCCGTCTTCGGATTGGCCCGCCGCGAAAACCTGGCCATGCGCCACAAAGGAACGCAGATTAATTCGTCCAAGTAATGAGCGCGAGCATCGGAAAGCTTGGCCGGGAGTGGGCGTCCAGCCTCCCAGCGCGCGCTCTCCGCGACCACGGTCTTGAAGACGTTCCTTGCTTCCGGAGAACGGATCCGCCCAAGGGCCGCCTCCAGCGGGCAACGGCAGAAGGGTGCGACCTGCACCCCCTGAAAAATCAAATCCCCAGCACAAGGCCGGGGATCTGGGCAGTCTTTCCGCGGTCACTGCCAGCGGAGCTCGTTGATGGCAGGGCTGCTCCCGGCCTTCCACGTCGGCTTACCCGCGCCTATGCACGGAGAAGCTAAAATGAGCGGGCGCGTCGGAAAATCAACACAGGCTTTTGGCTTTGGTTAAAGTATGAATCGCGGTTTAGCACAAAGACCAGCCCTGTCCCTGGCCGTTTAGCTGACGTTAACTTTGCCTGCCTGCACTCCCGGATTCACGGCGCCGAGCAATCGTGCCGTGAGTCAATGATGGCTTACGTGCTACGCTGCGCAAAATCGACAGTTGCGCGCTTCGTCCGCATTCGCCTGTGCGGGCCCTCTGGACGAACTACAGCATCCAGAAGAAGCATTCGCGGCCCTTCGCGTAAGCCGCCTCCATGTTGGCCACGCCGGCCTTGGTCATGACGTAGCCCTCCTCCTGGGCGATGTAACGGCCTCCGAAATGCTCGCAGAGCCGGTTCACGCGAGTCTTAATCCCATGGCCATCTTCCATCGTGCGAACGATGACACGGCGAGAACCCTTCTCGATGATCAAGTAGGGCGCAAACAAATCGAGCTGGACACCGTCAGACTGCGATTGAGACATTACTGATACTCCTCTGCCGCTTCGACGTCGAAGCTATGGCTCAACATGCCGCGACTGCGGCGGGCCCGTCGAGAGCCTTCGCAGAGACGATGAAGGCCATCATGATCCCGGGCTGGAAAACGACTCAGGATGGACCTTCTCGTCGGCGCAAAGCACGATCCTGAGCGCAAGGAGAACCGACTTGGCGGAGGAGTCATCAGCATGGTTAAATTCGTCTCTGAGGCACCAAAGCGCGGACCTGGCGCTGTCCAGCTTTTCCACAACTATCAGCGATGGCCGAGCTCGGACTCGACGGCATCCACCCTCGGCTCACCGTCGGGAACGTGATCCATACAAGCCAATACCGTAACCGCGCGGAACAGCGTCGGCATTGTCACTGCTCCCAATGCAGCAGGTGGCCTGTCCGCCGGTCGCCGGACCCGATTGGTTCGGACTTGACCTCGCGCTTAGCTGCGCCCGGAAGCGCTTGTCGGCGCTCGCCGCCGACATCGAGACGGCGCCCAGGCGTCCGTAGACGTTGGCATCGACCGCCGTAATGGACGTGCGTTACTTGAGCTTCATGCGAGTTCTCCGGCTCAGGTTGCCCGCTACTTGAATCGGTCGAGCACGTGAGCCTTCCTGGCTGAACTTGCCTTGGCCTTGATCGCGGGGCATGCATTGGCGACGACGTACGCCAGGCTTCCGCAAATCCGCGAGACGCGCCCGTACGCCGCTGTCCTGTCCTTGCTGTGCGCTTGCGCGTGCTGTCCATGCGAGCATTGTCACCGGTGACAGCGTCAGCAAGCGATCCGGTCGATCATGTGCGAAAAAGCAAGAAGCGCTCGCGGGGGTCTTCCTGGGGGTGAAGGACGCGAGCGCTTCAGGATGTCAGCCTGGTTGGATCGACCGGCCGAGTGAAACGTACGATCGTCTCCGACTTGAAAAAGGACAACAACCTTCGGACGCGTCGACGAAAAAATTGGGCTCCGAAGCCATCGCGCCGAGCCCAGTTTGTCAACCAAACAGCGCGGGGTCGACCTGCGCTGCCTGGAAACTTCGCGAGACGGACTATCGCCGCGAGACCTACACGGGTCAATCCTAGAATTTCGTCGACGTGCCTCCGGCGCTTAGAACGGCAGCTTGCGCTCGTCTTCCCAGATTGGCGGCCCGCAGGACTCGTCCGCTTCGCCTTGCCGGTCGCCGGGATCGACGAGCTTGATCCTGAGCCTGCGCAACGTCCGCCTCGCCTCGTCGATCGAGAAGCCGCGAGCCTTGAGATCGTCGAGCGCTCTGCGGAGCAGGTCGTAGTCGAGGCTGGTCCACTTGTCAGACCACGACGAGGTCGCCAGCGCCACCGCGAGCGACAGGCCTACCTGTTCGACCGTCGGAGCCTTGCGCCGGTCCATCTCGCTCCGCCATCTTGCTGTCCGCAGCCGCGCCTTGGCTCTGCTGACTTCGATCGGCTGCCGCCGACGAGGTTTCACGAACCTGGAGTCCGGCCTGTCCGGGTCACGCTGGAAATACGTTCCGCACGCGGAGTCCATCTCCGCGATACGGTCGACGTCCTCCGGAGTCAGTCTGCGTCTCATCGTTGCCATGTTGCCTCCTCGTCCCGACCGGCTGACCGATCGGCTGCGCCCGCGGTTATCCGGTGCTGCGCAGCAAGGGTAAACGGATCGAAGGAGGCCTGGGGCCGGAGGCTCCGCATCGGCGCGCCGCAGGCTCTGCTGATCGGGCCCCGGAGGTCGTTCCGATCCGGCTGCTACTGGATAGTGTCGTGGTTGCCGTACTGCAGGCTGTCGGTCTCGACGAGGACACGGTGACCACCGACGCGCAGCCACGGCGACGCATGCTCCGCAGGAAGACCAGTCGTCGAAGTCACGGTTGCCAGAGGCTCCGCAGGACCGCGCAGACGACGTGCCTGCGCCGACGACGGATGCTCCGCAACCCGACAGGAAGGAGGTTTGTGATCATGACCGGGCTTGCCGGGGCTGGTCGCTGCGCTGGCACCGCTGACGATGGACAGGGTCGTGACCACCGGAGCCGAAGGAACGGAGACCTGCAGGGTAGAAGCAGGGATAAGGATCGGGGGTTTTACCGGTGAACAGGGGGTGGCTATATATCTAGAAGCCGCCCGGAAAAGCGAAATCGCGACGTCAACCAGGTCGTAGACCGTTGATTTTCCGAGCTTTCCTCCCTTCCTGATCCAGGCAATGACGGCCGCCCTGTCCTCCAGATCGCCGCCCGACCGCTGGAACAGGCCGATCTGCTCGTCCATGGTCGCCAGCGACTTCTCGCGGAAGCCGCGGTTGGTCTCGATGGCCGCCAAGCTCTTCTTGGCGAGTCCTTGGGCCTTGCGGTCATCGGGGCGCACGGCGCCGACCAGTCCGAGATCCCTCTGGAGTCCGCGGTCGCGGAACCGGTTGTCGCCTTCGTACTGAGCCTTCGACTTCGGCGACGGACGCTTGCCGCTCCAGAACTCGATGTGCTGCGCGAGGAGCCGGCGCACCTCCTTGGTGTCGCCGAGCGCCTGGATCACGCGAGGCGTCGCATGTCGTTTGAGCCACTGCGCGTGCAGGGTCGGCGTCGCCAGCGAGTCCTTGTAGGCACGGTCGTTGGCTTTGCGAGCCTTCGCCCGCACGTCCAAGAAGATGTCCTTGGAGACCTGGAAGCGGTGCTGCGACTCCGACATCTCCTCGACGGTCTTGTTCTGGAGCCTGGCCTGGCGGCGGCGCATCTCGCGCTTGTTCGTGGCGACGGTCGGCAGCTCGCGGATGAAGTCGGCGAGGTCGGGGAAGGTCTCCTCGCATGCGACATGCCACTTCGGGGAGAGCGGGTTTTTGATCTTTCCCGTGTTCTCATGGCCGCAGTCGGCGCCGAGTTCGATCAGAGCCGAGACCACCGCCTGCTGCACCATCTCGAAGGTGCGGATGGGCGCCGCCTTGCTCTGCCCACAGATTCCGACCTCGCTGTTGGGCGGCAGGATCCAGATCAGGTGCGGCCCCTCGATCTCACCCTCGGCGGTGAGCGAATAGACGATCAACGTCGGCATCAGCGCCGGGCCGAGAACGCGCATCAGCTCGCGCCGGAGCACTCGCAGGCTGGTAAAGTTCCTGTCGAGGTCCGCGACGATCTGGCCGCGGACCGTCCACCAGCCGATGGTGACGTAGTCCATATCCCGGACGAAGATTGGCTCCATCAGCGTGGTGCCGACGAAGACGCCGCGCTTGTCCCAGCCCACCAGCGCTTCCTTCGGCAATCGGGAGCTGAAGAGCTGAAGCCCGCGGACCCCGAGACGGGACCTCAAAGCCGTGCCGATGCCGGAGGAGTTGCGGAACGACTCCTTGAAGGGCAGCCGGCGCCGGTCGGAAGAGATGCGGGGGCCGTTGCTGTCGTATTCCTGCAGACGCTTAGCCACCTTCCGGCGGTGCATCTTCGGAGCCTCGAGCTTCGCCATGACGTGATCCGGCATCGGGACCACGTTGCCGTTCTTGTCGAGCTTGACCTTCTTCGGCTTCGGGTTCGCCTTCTTGTCGGCCTCCTCCACCTTGCGGGCTTCGAGGCGCTCCTTCGACGCTGCGGCGGACTCTTCGACGGCTTCGTCATGGTAGAGGAAGTAGGAGTCCCACGCGATCCGCTTGTTTTCGTCGTATGCCGTGCACTGCCAGCGCTCGTCATCCGGCAGCGGCTCCGTGATCAGGCGCTCGCTGCCGTCCTTGTCGATGAGGATGACGGTCGGGCGGTGATCGACGGTCGGAGTGACCGCCTCGCGCCGCCTCGCGTCTTCCTCGCGCGCGGCGCGGAGGTATTCCGGATCCAGCGGGACGCCGTCGTCGAAGGTGCCGTCGTCGAGCGGCACGTCGACCGCAAGAAGGATTCCGCAGCGCTCGCGCAGCTCGGCCTGACGGCGACGATGGTCCTCTTGGAGGTCCGCCAGGCGGATATTGATGCGATCCCAGGCCGTCTGATGCTTGTCGGACTCCCACCGCTTCCAACCGTCCGCCTCGAGATGACGCAACAAATCGCCGCCCGCCGGGGCGTGCGTCAAGGATTCGATATTGGCGGGTTCGATGCTCATGCTGTCTCGGTCGATCCAGCATCCAGTATCCAGCTGACGCCCGCAACATGCAAGCGAATCCTAGGCACCGGCCATCGAATTCGTCCGACGGCGGGTAACAGGTCGGCACCACGTCCAGCGTCGGCGCCCTCGCCGCCGGCGGCGACGTTTCTAGATTCGTAATCTCACGTTTCTAGAGTCGAAATGTCCGTGGCCGCTGTCTGGTGCCGATATGTTGGCAAGGAACAGCGACGGCGCGCGCTGATATCGTTGAGGTATTCCGGCGGAAAATTCGAGTCTTGTAGTATCAAGGAGTCGAATTGTCAGTCCTCTCCGAACCAGTGATCCTGCGGTTCATCGACCCACCGCGCCGGCGCCGACTGACCGAACAGAAGCGCGTAGATCTGATTAAATTTGGCCCATTTGGCGCCGAAAAGCATCGAGTTCTGGTTCATCAGCTCGAGCGGTGACGGGTAGTTTTCCACACGTTTGCCCTTCTGATCGATTTTAGGATTGCGCGGGTCCGATTGCACCCAGGCGACCAGCAGTTGCTCGACGTAGGCCGACCGGGACATGTTCCGCTCGTCGGCGCGACGCTGAAGGATGTCGATCAGGTCGCTGTGAACGCGCAGCGTGAGCCGCTCATGCTTGATGTCCGCCTCGTCGACCTTCGGCCCGGGTTTCACGCGCATCTTTCTTTTCGAATCCTTAACCATGGGGATTGCAAGTCCTTGATTTATGGCGACACTTGTCGCACAAGTATCGTTCAATGATGGCAACTTGGCTGACCATGGATAACACGTCTCAAAAGGATTCGTCGAGGCTGCCGGAGGCCCGTTTCCGCGCATGGTTGCTCGAGCGTATCGCCGAGGACCGGGCCGAGACAGCGCCGCCGCCGGAAGAGGAGGACGACCGATGACGAAGCTGCAGCACCCCGCCCTCAGTCTCCTGTTCTGCGCCCGCTGGGACGACGCCTTTGGCTGGCTGCACCACGTCTCCGAGGAGACCATCGGCGCCGAGCGCGCGCAGCGGCTTCTCGACAAGTGCGGCGACCGCCAGGCCATCCAGGACGAAATCAGGGACGTCGTCGACGCGCTCTATGCACTCGGCACCCACCAAGCTGGAGAGCTGGCTCTGGCCTGGAGCATGATGTGCTGCCGCGCCACCTACCCGCCGTCGTTTAGGGGTCTGCTGCCCCAGCTCCAGTACGCTCTCGACGCCGCCGACCTCGATGCCGACGACGACGGCGACTGCCGCGATCGCCTGCGTATCTGGTGGGCCGCCGGCGCCGGCGACTACGTGAAAGAGAAGCGCTCCATGTTCGCGGTGGCCGTCGCCGTGCTCGCAGGCGCGATCATCAAAGAGCCCGCATTCGGGTCGCCTGCGCATGAGGTCGACGTGGCGGCGTGGTTTCGTTCGGCTTACGAAGGCCCGACGCTGACGGTGATGCCGGCCGAGAAGGCGACGAAGCTGAACTCCGCAAACAAGCAATTCGCCGATATCCTGGATAAGCCCCTGCCGCTCGTCGTCGCCCGCGACCTGGCGGAGGCTCGTCGACGCCTCGGCTACGAATTCCCCCACGCCGCCGCGGCGCTGGACGCGCTGTTCCGCGACCTGCGCGAGGGTGAGCCGATCAAGCTGCGCAACACGATTCTTTTGGGCAGCCCCGGCTGCGGCAAGAGCCGCCTCGTTCGCAAGTGGGCGCAGGCCGTGTCTGGAGGCCAGCAACACGTCCATCGCGTGGATGCCGCCGCGTCGGGAAATGATTCACATTTCGCCGGCGTTTCAAAATCTTGGTCGTCCACCGAGGCGAACGTGCCGGCGCGCGCGGTGCTGGCGTCGCGCACGGCGAATCCTTTGGTGATGATCGACGAGCTCTGCAAGGGTTCGCCGCGCGGGGGTCTGAACGGTACCCTGTGGGAAGCGCTCGCGGGACTGGCCGACAGGGAGACCGCTGCCAGATTTCGTGATCCCTCCTTAGACTGCGAGCTTCGGCTAGACTGGGTCAGCTTCTGCTGCACGGCCAACGAGGTCTCGCATCTTCCCAACTACCTCAAGGATCGATTTCGGATCCTGAAGGTGCCGGCGCCGCGACTCGTCGACCTGCCGCTGCTGGCGGCGTCGATCGTCGACGACATGCTCATCGAGGACGGTGACGAGTGGGCCGGCAGCGTGGCGCCGTTCGCCCCCGACGAGCTGAGGGTCATGGGCAAGGCCTGGGAGGCCCGTAATTTCTCAATGCGGGCGTTGCAGAAGATCGTCGCCGCGACCCTCGAGGCCCGCGACGCCCATGCGATGAGGCACTGATGTCGAACAGCGGTTGGAAGCAAGACCTGGCGCGCGATCTCGAGAGCTTCACCCTCGGAGAGACGCCGAGCGCGTTCGAGATGCTGCGGGCGCCGACCATCGAGAACTGGACGACGCAGGTCCGCCGCGTCGGCAAGGAGTTCAAGCTCGTCGTGATGGGCCAGGCGCGGAAGCACCCTGACTACGACGATGGCGAGGACATCTGCACCGCGGCGATCCACTGGTTCGACCGCAAGGGCCGCTTCGCCCGTTCCGCGCACCGGCTCTACATGCTCGGCGAGCAGGCC
The DNA here is from genome assembly GCF_032144035.1 of Bradyrhizobium sp. WYCCWR 12699. Lineage (NCBI taxonomy): Bacteria > Pseudomonadati > Pseudomonadota > Alphaproteobacteria > Hyphomicrobiales > Nitrobacteraceae > Bradyrhizobium > Bradyrhizobium sp. WYCCWR 12699. The sequence continues at coordinate 246,586 of NZ_JAVTJN010000033.1, read as the reverse complement.
GGCGAGGAGATCCCGGTCGACGGGATCGCTACTGAATGACCACCGCATTCAGTGAAAGTTGTTCACTCAGAAGTCGTGAACGGTCAATTGGTTATCGTCGTTCAGCGACGCGGAATGATGCGGAACACGCTGGCTCAGATCGAGCGCGCGGTGTCGGCGCTCGGCGGGGCGCGCGTCGCCGTCCTCACCGAGGCCCAGTGGCAGGCCCCGTAGGATACCGAAGACGGCTTAGCTTCCCAAAAGGCGCGAACTTCATCGGCGGCCTCTGAAAATTTCTAGCGACCCGCGCAGATTGCGCTTCGTCCTTGTAGAGGCGGCTGAGATGATTCCTGCGTGCTGGCCGTGAAGCGTTTGGACGCTCCGATGTCGCGATGCTCGGATGACGCTCTCGAACACGGCGCTGCCGCGACAGCAGCGAGCGGGGTTCGCTCCCGCGCCGGCTACGATGGGAGAGGCAGAGATGGCGATAGACAAGCGCCTGTTCGACAGCTCATCGATGACGCGCCCGCCGACACCGCCCGTGGACGAGGTGACCAGCAATATCGACGAAGGATTCGCGCCGGAGCCCGCATCAATCCTCAAGGCGACGATCGAGGCGCTGAATGAGATGGACCGGATTGGCTCGACGCCGCCAACGGACAGCGTCGATGAGATCCTGCATCACGTCCGGCTGCACGGCGAGGCCTTCATCCGCTTCGCCGGCGACAGCTACCGCGTCACGTTCGACGCTGCCGGCAACGTGCGATCGGAGCGGCTCGCTGACGCCGACCCGTTCGTCGCCAAATATGCAAGCTCGCTGGCGGACAACATGTTGGGAGACGTCGGCTTCAGGCCGAGCTCACCGGCGACCCCAGGCGCGCCTACACCAAGTTCGCGGAGGACCGCACCTGATGCCACTGCATCTGACCAAACGACAGCGTCTCAAGATCCTCAGCTATGTCGCCGACCACTGCGTTGAAGGCGTCTGTCCGGACGAGCCGCCACGGCTCGCTGGCGTGGACTTCGGCTACGCATTGCTGACGATGGGTATCGAAAGGCTGTGCGTCACCGAGGATCCGAACTTCGTGTGGCTGACGCCGGAAGGCGAGAAGTTTTTGGAGAGCGCGTGATGCTGGGCGAGTTCACTAAGACAAATCATATCGACGAGCCGCGCACGCCAGAGCAGGTCCGACGGGACGTCGAGGCCGCGCGCATCTCCGCCTGCCTCCGCTTCCTCGAATTCCTTCAGAGCGACAACCCGATGCAGTTCCTGGTCGGGTACCTCGACGAGACATGCTGGAAGCGGGCGGCTTTCGAAGTCAGGCCGCTCTCCGACATCATCAGCTGTCGCGACGAGAACCTGCTGGAGAAGTTCGACAACAGGTATGCCGAGCTGCGAAACGGCTGGCGCGCAGCGATGAACGACCTCTCCACCTTCCCGGCCGGCATCTCGAAGCCTGACCTGTGGCAGGTCGAATTCGAGGAGTGCGAGGCCGACGCGGTCGGAGCCGTCCAGGTCAAGATGGCCGACGGCAGCGTGCACTGAATGCGGCGCGTCGGCCGGGAGGACGTGTGGTGACTCCGCAGTTCATCTGCACAGGCCACGACACCATCGCTGGCTGTGGCGCAGTCCTCACCGACGAGGAGCGCCGCTACTATCACGTCTGCTGCGAGAAGTGCGAGCAGGAGTGGCTCGCACGCATCGAGGCCTGGCGCGCTGGCGCAGCCGATGCGGAGTTCGATGCGCGCTGGCCGTCTCTCAGTCAGCTGCGTCGGCTCACCTGAAATCAGGCCAGCAGCCGTCTTCTTCGTGACGCCCGGTCCTGATCTCGCAGCGCTCGTTGAGCAGCCGCTGACCGACGCCGCGCCATAGAGCGTCGGCGCCCCAGCGCGCGATCAGGTCGCGTCGATACTCGCGGACGCCGCGCATGCAGCGCAGGCACGACACCGTCAATTCCTTCGCCTGGATCTCGCCGAGCGTCAGCCTGGCCGACGGCCGGTCGATCCTCTCGCGGATCCCGCAGGACCGCGTCCCACCAGGCGTCATCGTCGTCGACGGAAACGCTGCGCCGCTGGTTCTCTGCCAGGCCGCGCGACGTCTCCTCCGTCCTCTGCTGCTTTGGCGTGGGAAACCGCCATTCTGCACAACGTCGTCCGGCCATACGCGAGACTCCAATTGACCGGAGAACGAATAGAGAACAGAATGGTTTCAACGTCAAGGGACGTAAGGATTCAGGGGCATCGCCCGGCTTCTGCCCCTGCGTTCTTACATTCAGGACTCCTTGATGGCCGACCCCGCCGAGCAGCAACCCGTCGACGAAGCCGCCGAGCTCGATACCGCCGTCGCCCAGGCGATCGAGGCCTGCGGCGGCGATCCGGTCGACGCGGTGCGCGCGCTAATCGTCGCGAACTCGATGCTCGAGCAGGAGCTGGCCGACGTCTACGCGAAGGCCTCGCATGGATTCCTGCGCGGGCGGCGGGTGCCGAAGCGCAAGGACTAGCGGAAGCGCGGACGGGGCGCCCAGTCCGGGATCTCGACGACGAGATCCGGAGTGAATCCGGGGTTGATAGCCCACGCGTACCCGTGTGGATTGCAGACTATCCGAGTCCCCGCCCCGTCTCCGCCGACGGTATAATCATGGCTGTCGTGGACGTGCCCATGCACCCAGAGCGATGGCTTGTACTCCTCGAGAATGGCGGACAGGTCGCTGATGAAGCTCGAATTGATCGCTCCGTCGTCGGCGTAGCGTTCGTGCAGCGATCCAGGATGAACCCCGTGATGCGTGATCACCACGGACGGACCGTCATGCTCCTCGGAGAGCCGATTGGTCAGCCAGCGACGCTCCATCAAATGCCTTTTGTAGGCCTCGGCGGGCGTGAACGGTGCCGGGAATTCCGCGCCAGGCGTAGTCCTGATGGACTTATGGTCGTTGATCCACCGGCCGGCCCGGATGCCCTCTGCCTGGCTTTCCGCTTCGAACCGGTAGTCGGTCCAGAGGGTGCAGCCGAGGAAGCGGACGCCGTCGATCACCGGGACAGCGTCGGCGTCCAGGAAGGTCACGTTGGTGGGGCGCGTCCTGTTCCTGATTACAGCGGCAGCATCTTCGAGCACGCTTCCGTAATATTCGTGGTTGCCGGCTACGAACAGTACAGGCTTGCCCCACAGCCCGCGCTGGTTGGTCAGCCAGCTCGTCACTCTGTGGGCGTGGTGCACGTCGCCGGCGAAGATCGCCACGTCGAAGTCGAGGTTCTCCGGAACGGTGTAGCCGTGATCCCAGGCCTCGATGTGCAGGTCGGATGCGATGAAGAGCTTCATGACCGGACGATCGCGCCCGCATCGGCAAGAGGCAAGCTGCGATCTTGGCGCACTTTGCCCCCGGTTCGCCCCCGGCGGCGCCAGGCGACTTCTCGCGAAGGATCGCCAAGCGGTTTAACGTAACGATTTTAGGAGGATGCTTGGTGGGCGCACCAGGGCTCGAACCTGGGACCCGCTGATTAAGAGTCAGCTGCTCTACCAACTGAGCTATGCGCCCGAAAGGCCGGTCAAAGCCTTGCGAGGCCGGTCGTTTAGCAAAGCGATCCGGGTCTGGCAAGCGATCGGACGCAAGTTTTCCAAGGTTCTTCCACAGCGCCGGAAAAGCGAAAAGCCGCTGGATTCCAGCGGCTTCGCCAAGGTTAATTTCGGGGCTGATCCCCGCAAAAGCCCGCTTTGTTCAGAGCCGGCCCTCGCGGTCGCGGCCCTCGCCGCCGTCGCGGTCGAAACGCTCGTGATGGAAGTGCTCCATGCCGCGATCCATCATTCGGCCCATGCCGCGCTCCATGAAGTGGCGCGGGCCGTCCTCGCCGCCGCCGAACGGGCCGCGGTGGCGGGTCAGCACGGCGAGGCGCCGTTTCTGGCCGTCGTCCAGGGTCTTGTAGAGCGGGTCGGCGGCATCGGCGATCTTCTTCAGGGCCGCGGAGCTGGCGCCCATGTCCTCGGCGCGCTGACGCAGGCGGGCGATCGGATCTTCCGGCCTGTCGGCGTCCTTTGCAGCGTCGCCGGGACCATTCATCCGCGCATTGGCGCGATCGATGCGCAGCTTGGCGAAGTCGCGCACGGCCGCCTCGACCGGCGGCCACAGCTTCTCCTGATCGGCGTTGAGCTTCAGCCCGGCATGGACGGCGGCAATCCGCGCGTCGACGAAGGCGGCGCGGTCTTCCGGATTCATGCGCATGTGGCGGACATGCTCCATCCACGGGCGATGATATTGGGCATAGACCGCGCCCGAGCCGGCAATGCTGAGCACGGCGATGGCGGCGATGGTGAACTTCCTCATGACGTAGCTCCTCTGGAAGGATGTCCATGAAGATGGGCGCGGTGCGGCTGACACGCAACTTACAACTTGGACAGGGAGCGCGTCCTTACCAAGATGTAACGACCGATTTTACCTCCGGCCGCAAGCTGGAAATCATTCGCAACAAAAAGGCTTCCGTGCAGGCCGCACGGAAGCCTTCGTTCATCGTTCGGACGGATCAGTTCGCCGTGCCCTCAGTTGGTCGCGCTTAATTTGTGGCGCTCTCAATTTGTGGCGCTCTTGGCCTCTTTCAGGAATTCGTCGATCAGCGGCTGGCCGATGCGGCCCGCGGCGTCCTTGTAGACCGGCTCCATCGCCTTGCGCATCGCCTCGCTCTGCTCCGCCGTGAGCTTGATGATCTCGCTCTTGCCGCTCTTCTTGATCTCGGCGAGCGCGTCGTCGTTCTCCTTCTGCGACTGCGCATTGCCGAAGTCGGTGGCTTCCTTCATCGCCTTGGTAAGGGGATCGCGGATGTCGGCCGGCAGATCGTCCCAGAACTTTTTGTTCACGATCACGACGTAGCCGATGTAGCCGTGATTGGTCTCGGTGATGTACTTCTGCACCTCGTGCATCTTCTGGGTATAGATGTTCGACCAGGTGTTCTCCTGGCCGTCGACCACGCCGGTCTGCAGCGCCTGGTAGACTTCCGAGAACGCCATCACCTGCGGCAGCGAGCCGAGCGCCTTGAACTGGGCCTGCAGCACGCGCGAGGACTGGATGCGGAACTTGACGCCCTGGTAGTCGGCGGGCGTCACCAGCTTCTTGTTGGCGCTCATCTGCTTGAAGCCGTTGTCCCAATAGGCAAGGCCGGTGATGCCCTTGGCGTCCAGCAGCTTGAGCAGCCGCGCGCCGAGCGGCCCTTCCGTCACCTTCCGCAGCGTCTTCAGGTCGGGCAGGATGTAGGGCAGATCGAACACCTCGAACTCGCGGATGCCGAGCGGTCCGAACTTGGAGTTGGACGGTGCCAGCATCTGCACGCTGCCGAGCTGCAACGCCTCGAGCTCTTCCTTGTCCTTGTACAGCGTCGAGTTCGGGTAGACCTCGACCTTGACCTTGCCGGCGGTGTACTTCTCGGCGAGCTCCTTGAACTTCTCCGCAGCCTTGCCCTTCGGCGTGTCGGTGGCGACGACGTGGCTGAATTTGATGATGATCGGCGATTGAGCCGACGCCGGACCGGCCAGCCCGAGTGCCAATGCCGCGATGGACGCGGCGATCGCGAAGGTGCGCATGTTCTCTCCCTGTTATTATCTGGACCGCCCGGCGCGCGGGCGGCCAATCCTCATGCCGACAGAATCAATACAGGCCGTCGGGCTACGCTGCTATTGGCCGTTAGCAGGGCAGGTATCTCTCAGACTGTCATTCCGGGATGGTCCGAAGGACCAGACCCCAGGTGCGCAATAGCGCACCGGGGAATCTCGAGATTCCGGGTTCGATGCTTCGCATCGCCCCGGAATGACCAACTTCGTCCGTCAGCCCGCTGCTGCCGTCGTAACCGTGTCGCGCTGGCGCTTCATGACGATCTTGTTGAGCGCGCCGAGATAGGCTTTTGCGGATGCCACCAGGGTATCCGGATCCGCCGCGCGTGCGGTCATCGAGCGGCCGTCCTGCGACAGCCGTACCGACACTTCCGCCTGCGCGTCGGTGCCCTCGGTGACGGCGTGGACCTGGTACAGCTCCAGCTTGGCCTCGTGCGGCACCAGGCGCTTGATGCAGTTGAACACCGCGTCCACCGGACCGTTGCCCTCGGCTTCCTCGATCTTGATCTGGCCGTCGACGTCCAGCTTCATGGTCGCGCGCTGCGGGCCATGGGTGCCCGCGATCACGGTCAGCGAGGTCAGCTTGATGCGGTCGTGCGAGGCCGCCATCTCCTCGTCGACCAGCGCCTCGATGTCCTCGTCGTAGATGTCCTTCTTGCGGTCGGCCAGCGCCTTCATCCGCGTGAACGCGTCCTCCAGCTGGTTCGGGCCGAGCTTGTAGCCCATCTCCTCCAGCTTGTGCACGAAGGCATGGCGGCCGGAATGCTTGCCGAGCACCAGCGAGGACTGCTTCAAGCCGACCATCTCGGGCCGCATGATCTCGTAGGTCGAAGCGTCCTTCAGCACACCGTCCTGATGGATGCCGCTCTCATGCGCGAACGCGTTCCGGCCGACGATGGCCTTGTTGTACTGGACCGGGAACGAGGTTGCCGCCGACACCACCTTCGAGGCGCGGGTGAGCTGGGTGGTGTCGATCTTGTTCCAGTAGGGGAATTTGTCGTTGCGCACGTTGATCGCCATCACGATCTCCTCGAGCGCAGCGTTGCCGGCGCGCTCGCCGATGCCGTTGATGGTGCACTCGACCTGGCGCGCGCCGCCGACGATGCCGGCCAGCGAGTTCGCGACCGCCATGCCGAGATCATTATGGCAGTGCACGGAGAACACTGCCTTGTCCGAATTCGGCACGCGCTCGATCAGCGTCTTCATGAAGTGGGTGTATTCCTCCGGCACGGTGTAGCCGACGGTGTCGGGGATGTTCACCGTGGTGGCGCCGGCCTTGATCACGGCCTCGACGATGCGGCACAGGAAGTCCATCTCGCTGCGGGTGCCGTCCTCCGCCGACCATTCGACGTCGTCGATCTGGTTGCGGGCGCGCGCGACCATCGCGACCGAGGTCTCGAGCACTTCTTCCGGCGTCTTGTTCAACTTCACCCGCATGTGCAGCGGCGAGGTCGCGATCACGGTGTGGACGCGGCCGCGCTTGGCGAACTTCACGGCCTCGGCGCAGCGGTCGATGTCGGCCGGATGAGCGCGGGACAGGCCGGCGATGACGGAGTTCTTGGAGCGGCGGGCGATCTCGCTCACCGCTTCGAAGTCACCCTGCGAGGTGATCGGGAAGCCGGCTTCGATGACGTCCACGCCCATATCGTCCAGCAACTCGGCGACCTCGATCTTTTCCTCGAAGGTCATGGTGGCGCCGGGGCACTGCTCGCCGTCGCGCAGCGTGGTGTCGAAAATGATGACGCGGTCCTTCTCGGACTTGTTCACGGTGGCCATTTCAAATTTCCTTTTGAGCTTTTGCGCCGTTCAGGCCGTCTTGGTCCCTGGGCTTGAGGTGTCCGGTGATCTCGACCAACCCCTGAGCGCCCAGGCGCATGGCGCCCAGCCGGCCCTCAGGGGCAGCTAAGAAGAAGCCCGCCAATCAGGTGGGTGGGCAGCAGCGCGGCCGGGATCGTGGCGGCGGCCAGAGCCACCTCCCCCGAAATCCCCTCGATTTGGCCGCGAATCAGCATTGCCAGACCCTTTTGAGCCCACAAATCCTCGGCGAAAACCGTTGACGGTTGGTTGCCGGGAGGCTCAGTGGCCTGTTTCTAGACGAGAAATGGCCGCAACTGCAACGCCAAAAGATGGTCAGGGGGATTGACCTGGTTGCCACCCCTCCCCCCGCTTCGTGCCTGGACCCGCTGCAGGCGCGCAAGCGATGCGGCGCAGAGCCCGGACCCAAAAGGCGGCAGGCAATCCGAAATCCCTCCGCGGAGGCAGTCCGGATTGCTTCGCTGCGCACGGGGACTACCCGCCCTGCCCGTCCCATCTCGTGCCGACGCTGCCGCGTCCACCGCAAGCCCGGCTCGCGATCAAGACGACCTCGAGATCGCCCTCCTAGATGAGCCGGGATGGGCGACATATGCGCCATTTCCGAATTTCGGTAAAGTGGCATATTTCTGCGCGAGTGGATTGACAGGGGCCGACACAGGCACGGTCGCGTGGCCCGGGCAATGAGCTCCGATCCTCGCCCCTACCCCGCACGGCGGGCGCGGGCCCTCGTTTCCCAGCGGTTCAGCATCTGGCCGAGCTCGCCGTTGACCACGGGCACTGCCGTGATGGCGCTGGCGATGTCATTGGTGTTGGCGGGTGGGTTGGCGGGAAGCCAATCCGGTTCGCTATATTCCCGCCAGCGGCGAGCTTCCGCGCGTCGCTTGTTGGAGATGGTGTCACGCGTGAAATAGCCGGCCGCGAACGCGACTCCCAGCAACACGATCAATACGACGACGCCAGCCACTCTCAACTCCGTTCATCGCCCCCGCACGGTGTCTGCGTGGCAATCCGCGCGAAATCATGGCTTGAAACGGGCCGAATGCGTGACATGCCGCGCTTTGCCGCAGGGAGATTTTTACTCAAGCCGGCGGAACATTTTCGAGCCTTGCAAACGGCGTAAAACGGACGCGAAGCGCGTCTGCTCCAAACGCATTCGAATATGACGGGATTGCGGCTCCGAGCCATCGTGCGCATCCAATTCCACCCTCGCAACCGGCGCGGGACCGCATTAACCTCCAGTTGCTCGGCCGGATCAACCGGCCAGCCGAACATGACTTGGGAGGACGCGATGACACGCCAGGAACAGCGTGAGCAGGAGCTTGCGCTTTCACGACGAACACTTGTCCGAGGGCTTGCGCTTGGCGCCGCCGCCACCGTCGCCGGCCCTGCGCTGGCCCAGACCGGCCCCGCCGCACCGCCGACCACCATCACGACCCCGCCGCGCGATTTCGGCCCGCACGGCGCGCCGACGACTTATTTCTGGGACCCCGACATCATCGCAGTCGATCCGTCCTTCAACGATCTCGCGCAGCCCAACACCGCGATCAAGCGTCTCTACACCGGCGTGCTGTGGGCCGAAGGCCCGGCCTGGAGCGCGCAAGGACGATATCTGCTGTGGAGCGACATTCCCAACAACCGGCAGATGCGGTGGAGCGAGGACGACGGCCGGGTCAGCGTGTTCCGCACCCCGTCCAACAATTCCAACGGCAACTCTTTCGACTTCCAGGGCCGCCAGCTCTCCTGCGAACATTTGACCCGCCGGGTGACGCGCTACGAGCATGACGGTACCGCCACAGTTCTCTGCGACAATTACAACGGCAAGAAACTGAATTCGCCGAACGACGTCGTCGCGCATCCCGACGGCAGCTACTGGTTCACCGATCCGCCCTATGGCGGCCAGCTCTACGAGGGCGAGCCGGATGCGGCGGGGGGCGCGAGCAATGCCGGCGGCAAGCTCAATCCGCGGATCGGACAGCCAGCCGGCTTCACACCGGGCAAGCGCGAGCTGCCGACCAATTGCTATCGCATCGACCCTTCCGGCCGCATCGACCTCGTCGTCACCGAGGAGCAGGTGCCCGATCCGAACGGCCTCTGCTTCTCGCCGGATTACAAGAAGCTCTACGTCGCCTCGACCGGCAAGGGACCGGGCGATACCGGACCCGGCGGCAAGGGCGAGATCTTCGTGTTCGACGTCGGCAGCGACAACAAGCTGTCGAACCTCAAGAAGTTCAGCGAATGCGTGGTCGACGGCGTGAAGTGCGGGCCGGACGGCGTGCGCTGCGACGTCAACGGCAATGTCTGGGCCTCCAGCAATGCCGGCCGCGCCGTCGGCTATAGCGGCGTGACGGTGTGGTCACCGGAGGGCAAGCTGTTCGGCCGCATCCGCCTGCCGGAGGTGTGCGGCAACATCACCTTCGGCGGCCCCAAGCGCAACCGGCTGTTCATGGCCGCAAGCCAGTCGCTTTACGCGGTGTTCACGGCAACGCAGGGCGCGGGGCCCGGCTGAGGGCGAACCAGCTATCGTCGGGTGGGCAACGGCGCAAAGCGCCGTGCCCACCATCTCCCTTCGTTTCAAAGGGATCGTGGGCACGCTTCCGCCTACGCTTTTCGAGCTGCAGCGGACCAGTCGTTTTGCCCACTCCGCGCGATACCGGGTTTCATGACAGCCTGACGACGCGCGCGCGCCGATGACGTTCCCCGGCCGCAATCAAGCTGCACCGCGGGCCAATCTCCGCCATCAAAGCAAAGATGATGTGCGACGCGGCAGGGCCGCAGCGCGGCGCGCGGGCATGATGCTCGCCGCGCTCCGCGCCGGATATGAACTGGGGAGCCTTCGCGATGCGCCATATGCCAAACGACACGATCATCACCAACGTCGGAAGCCAGGAGCTCGTGCTCGTATTCGGCGATCCCGGTCTGCCGATCGACGGCCGCGGCGGCAACGACACCATGATCGCAACAGTCGATGGCGGGCCCAGCACCCTGCTGCTGGTCGGCGACGATGAGGATCTGCAGGGACGGTCGCACGGCGGCAACGACCATTTCGTCGCCGATGTCGCGGGCTTCGGCGTCTATGTCACCGTCGACGGCGACGCGCGGACGATGTCCGGCCATGCCCATGGCGGCAATGACGTTCTCAACGTCGACGCCACAGATACGATCTATACGACCACCTCTCTGTTCGGCGACGCCGAGATGGCGATGAGCGGAGAAGCGCGCGGAGGCAATGATTTCATCACGGGCACGATGGGAAACAGGGCGTACGGGACGTTCGTCGGCGATGCGGGTACGACCATGAACGACGAGACCCAAGGCGGCAACGACATCATCAACGTCACCCAGGCCGGCGTCTATGGCGCCGCATCGATCTTCGGCGATGCGCCCGACATGCTGGGCGAGGCACGTGGCGGCAACGATATTCTCGTCTACACGGTTGGCACCGAAGCGCGATCCGGGGGTGCGTTCATGGCCGGGGACGCGGACTACATGAGCGGCAACGCCCGCGGCGGCGACGACGTGCTGATCGCAGCCGTCGACGGCAATCCCGATTCGACGTCGATCACCATGTTCGGTGATGCCTCGAACATGTCAGGCAACGCGCATGGCGGCAACGACATCCTCGTGGGCAGCGCACGCGGCGACTGGCTGTATGGCGATGCCAACATCTACGCCCCGGCCGTGGGCAGCTCGATCACGGGCGGCCGCGACCTCCTCAACGGCGGCGGCGGCGATGATCAGCTCTGGGGCGGACCGAACAACGATCTGTTCGTGTTCAACGCAGGCTCGGGCCAGGACGTGATCAACGATTTCGATCAGGGCAACAAGGCCGCCGGCAGCACCGCGCCGGAGCATGACGTGATCGACGTCCACGCTTACGGCTTTGCAGGCTGGGCCGATCTGAAGAGCCTGATCAGCGACGACAGCGCCGGCAATGCGGTGGTTCACCTGACGGCCAGCGACACGATCACGCTGGACGGCGTCCATGCGGCCGATCTCAACGCCAGGGACTTCATCGTCTGAGGCGCGGCTTGCCGCCGGCCGAACGCCTCTTGCAAGGTCCCGCCCTGCCACCGCAGGGCGATCGCCTTTGGCAGCGAGCTCGGCCGCGACCATCCTTCGAGACGCCCGCCGTTGGAGGGCCCTCAGGCTGAGGATCGCCTGCGCGGCACCCGTTTCGACAAGCACCGATGCTGTTTAGCCTCACAGGCGCGCTGGCATCAAAGGACCCATCCTGCGATCCTGCCGTTGTTCCCCCACGGGGGCCGAAGGAGGCGAGATGGACGATCGACCGAGACAATCCGACAGCCTGCTGCAGGACGACGGCTTCGTCCGGGTCCGCGGCGCGCGCGAGCACAACCTGAAGAACCTCGACGTCCGCATTCCCCGCAACGCCCTCGTCGTGTTCACAGGCGTATCGGGCTCCGGCAAATCCTCGCTGGCCTTTGGAACGATCTACGCCGAGGCGCAGCGGCGCTATCTGGAATCGGTGTCGCCCTACGCGCGGCGCCTGTTCCACCAAATGCAGATCCCTGAAGTCGACGACATCGAAGGCCTGCCGCCCGCGGTGGCGCTGCAGCAGCAGCGCGGCGCGCCGACGACGCGATCATCCGTCGGCAGCGTCACCACCATCTCGAACCTGCTGAGGATGCTCTATTCCCGCGCCGGCGACTACCCGCGCGGCCAAGCGATGCTCTATGCGGAGGCGTTTTCGCCGAACACGCCGGAGGGCGCCTGCCCGACCTGCCACGGCATCGGCCGGATGCTCGACGTCACCGAGAAGTCGATGGTGCCCGACGACACCAAGACCATCCGCGAGCGTGCCGTCGCGGCCTGGCCGAGCGCCTGGCAGGGCCAGAACCTGCGCGACATCCTGACGACGCTCGGCTACGACGTCGACAAGCCCTGGCGCGAGCTGTCGAAGAAGGACCGGGACTGGATCCTGTTCACCGAGGAGCAGCCGACCGTTCCTGTCTATGCCGGCTACGATGCCGCCGAGGTCAGGCGCGCCCTGCGCCGCAAGGAAGAGCCGAGCTATCAGGGCACCTTCACCGGCGCGAAGCGCTACGTGATGCAGACCTATGCCAAATCCGAGAGCGCGATGATGAAGCGCCGCGTCGCGCAATTCATGATCACCCAGGACTGCCCGACCTGCCATGGCACGCGGCTGAAGCCCGAGGCCCTCAAGGTGAAATTCGCCGGGCTCGACATCGCCGAGATGTCGCATTTGCCGCTCAAGCAGCTGCACGAGTTGATCAGGCCGTTCGCAAAGGCTTCGGCGGACAAGTCGGAGAAGATCGTCGTCGCCAGGCGCATCTGCGAGGATCTGACGGCGCGCCTCGCCGTGCTGCTCGACCTCGGCCTCGGCTATCTCGCCTGCGAGCGCAGCACGCCAACGCTGTCGCCCGGTGAATTGCAGCGCCTGCGCCTGGCGACGCAGGTCCGCTCCAATTTGTTCGGCGTCGTCTATGTGCTCGACGAGCCGTCCGCCGGCCTGCATCCCGCCGACACCGAGGCGCTGCTGCGGGCGCTGGACCGGCTGAAGCGCGCGGGCAATTCGATCTTCGTGGTCGAACACGAGATCGAGGTGATCAGGCATGCCGACTGGCTGGTGGATGTCGGTCCCGACGCCGGCGACGGCGGCGGGCTCATCCTCTACAGCGGGCCGCCGGCTGGGCTCGGTGACATCGCACAATCGCGAACGGCCCATTATATCTCGCGACCAAGAAAGCCGCTGCCGGCTGATCGCCGCGAGCCGAAGGGGCATCTGAAGATCAGGGGCGTCGTCCGCAACAATCTTCGCGGCCTCGACGTCGACATTCCGCTCGGCGTCATCACTGGCGTCACCGGCGTATCGGGCTCCGGCAAGTCGAGCCTGATCAGCCAGTTCCTGGTCGACACCGTGGCCGCGCATCTCGGCCATACGCTCCCCACTGACGACGACGACAGCCTGGCCCCGACGGTCGAGACCCTCGGTGGCAAGATCGTTGGCGGCCTCGACCAGGTGAGCCGCCTCGTCGTCGTGGATCAGAAGCCGATCGGCCGCACACCGCGCTCCAACCTTGCGACCTATACCGGCCTGTTCGACCACGTGCGAAAACTGTTCGCGGCGACGCCGCAGGCGAAGTCGCGCCGCTACGATGCCGGGCGCTTCTCGTTCAATGTCGCGAAAGGCCGGTGTGCGACCTGCGAGGGCGAGGGCTTCGTCTGCGTCGAGTTGCTGTTCCTGCCGAGCGTCTATGCGCCCTGCCCGACCTGCAAGGGCGCGCGCTACAACGACAAGACGCTGGAGGTGAAGATCCGCGGCAAGTCCATCGCGGATGTGCTGGCGATGCGCGTCGACGAGGCCTTCGCCTTCTTCGAGGGCGATGCCACGCTGAACCGTTCGCTGTCGGTCGTCCGCGAGGTCGGTCTCGGCTATATCCGCCTCGGCCAGTCCGCCACCGAATTGTCCGGCGGCGAAGCCCAGCGCATCAAGCTCGCGACCGAACTGATGCGGCCGCAACGCGGGCACACGCTCTATGTCCTGGACGAGCCAACCACCGGCCTGCACCCGCGCGATGTCGAACGGCTGATTGCCCAGCTCGAGCGGATCGTCGACGCCGGCAGCAGCGTGATCGTGGTCGAGCATGACATGGACGTCGTCGCGCACAGCGACTGGATCATCGATCTCGGCCCCGGCGCCGGCGACGAGGGTGGCCGCATCGTCGCGGCGGGGACGCCCGAGCGGGTCGCCAAAGCCGGCGGCAAGACGGCGCGTTATCTGGCCAGCCGTCTCAGGCAGTGACCACGCGGCGATGGCCGCCGGGCCATCTCGCCGTCATTTCGCAAGTGCGTTCCATAACGCCGCGGACAGACCTCGACTTTCGCCATGTTGACTTTCTTCGATCCGGTTCCCCATACTTCGCGGAACAATAACAACCAAACACAAGACGGTTTTGAGGGAGGATAGGATGCCGACTTCACGCAGGCAGCTGCTGAAGGGTACGGCGGCTGCCGCCGCCACACTCAGCCTCGATTGGACCAGGGCCCAGGCGCAGGCCGAGAATTTGCGCATCGGCCTGATCTACGACCTCACCGGGCCGTTCGCGGCCGGCGGCTCGGTCGCCTCCTCGGTCGGCGCGCAGATCGCCATCGATCTCGTCAACGAAAAGGGCGGCATCGGCGGCAAGACCAAGATCGTGCCCGTTGCGGCGGACTCCCAGAGCAAGGCCGACGTCGCCATCAACGAGGCCGAGCGGCTGATCAGCCAGGAAAAGATCGACATCATCAACGGCGTCTATTCCAGCGCGCACGCGGTGCCGATGGCGGCCAAAGTCGAGCAGCAGAAGAAGATCCTCTGGATCACGACCGCGGTCTCGACCGCCGTGTTCAAGGACAAGAACCTGCAATACGTGTTCCGCGCGCAGATCCATTCCGACCAGTACGGCCAGGCCTTTGCCGGCTTCCTCGCCGAGCACGCGCAAGCCAAGCTCGGCATGGATCCCAAGGAGGTCAAGGTCGCGCTGATCCACGAGGATGGGCCCTACGGCGTCGGCGTCGCCGCCGCCGATGAGGCCTATGCCAAGCAGGCCGGCATCCAGGTCGTGCTGCGCGAGGGCTATTCGGCCTCGGCGCCCGACCTGTCGGTGCTCGTGACGAAGATCAAGCGCGCCAAGGCCGACGTGATCTCGCATGCCGGCTACAACCCCGACATCACCCTGTTCCTGCGCCAGGCGCGCGAGAGCGGATTGCGCTTCAAGATGCTGTTCGGCGCCGGCGCGGGCTACAGCCAGCTCGACAAGCTGCGCGCCACGTTTGGCGCCGACATCGACAATTTCTGCAACATCGACCCGGTGCCGGCGCAATTGCTCGATCCGTCCAAACTCGCGCCGGGCATCGGCGATCTGATCAAGACCATGGTCTCGCGCTACCAGGCCAACACCGGCGCCACCGACGTGCCGCCGCATTGCTCGATGGGCTTCAACCAGACCTGGGTGCTGCTCAACAACGTGCTGCCGGTCGCCAAGGAGAAGTACGGCAGCTTCGAGCCCGAGGCCATCCGCAAAGCCGCGCTCGACGTCGACATTCCCGCCGGCGGCACCATCCAGGGCTACGGCGTGAAATTCTTCCCGCCGGGCAGCCCGCTCTCCGGCCAGAACGAGCGCTCGACGCCTGTCGTGATGCAGAATGCCGGCGAGCACATCTCGGTGGTGTGGCCGACCAACATCCGCACACAAGACCCGGTGTTTCCGCTGCCGAAGGGATCGACCTACGGGACGTAGTATTGAACGCGCTGAAATGGATAGCGAGCATCGGCGCCGTCTTCCCCTCTCCCCTTGTGGGAGAGGGTGGCTCGCCGCGAAGCGGCGAGACGGGTGAGGGGTCTCTCTCCACGCGTGAACCTCTCGCCGTCTGAATTCTCGGGTAGATACCCCTCATCCGGCGCTTCGCGCCACCTTCTCCTACAAGGGGAGAAGGATAGCAGCGTGCCTGTGGTCTCTTCAGCGGCCCTACAACACCACCCGCCGTCCCTCCTCCGCCGCCCAATAGCCAGCGTAATTTACCTTGATCGTCTCGTAGGCCAGCGCGAGGTCCGACAGCGGCTGCCGGCCCGTCGCCACGCATTCCATGAAATCCTGGATCTCCTGCAAATAGCCGCGCGTCCATTCCTCCTCGAGGCAGACATATTGCCAGCCGGTTTTGCGATCGACCTTCTCGGTGATGTAGACGCTGGCGAGCTTCTCCTCGCTGGTCTGGTAGCTCATCAGATGATTGTTGGGGGTGATGTTGGCGAACAGCGAGCCGCCGCTGGTGTAGGTCTCGATCAGGTTGCGCACGCCGCCCATGATCATGTCGCCGGAGAACACGGTCGCCTTGGTGCCGTCGGTGAAGGTGGCGGTGAGCGTGCCCCAGTCTTCGACATCGACGGGATTGGCCTTGATGTAGCCGCGCTCCTCGGGCTTGAGAGACGCCGTGACGTTGCCGACGTCGCCGGTGACGCTGGCGACACGGATGCTCTCGCCGCGCGCCTTGGCCTCGACCTGCTTGAGATAGAGCACGGCCGAGAGCGGATGGCAGCCCATGCGGATCAGCGAGCCGCCGCCGGTCATCGCCCATTGCGCGGCATGGGCCGCGTGCGAGCCGGAATGGCTTTCCTCGCCCTTCATGAACAGGATCTTGTCTTTCGTCGCCCTGATGATCTCCGCCGTCTTGGTCACCGCGGGCGCGTAGACCCAGTCCTCGGCGTACATGAAGAGTTTTCCGGTGCGCTCGATCGCGGCGCGGGTCTTGTCCATTTCCTCGATCACGCGCTGATACATCAGCGCCTTCGGCACGTGCTTGCCGATCGGCTGCGCGTCGCCGTCGCGGCCGAAATAGCCGGCGAACGGCTTTTCGCAGATCACATGCTTGCCGGCCTGCATGGCACCGACGATCATTTCGGCATGAAGATTGGGCGGGGTGCAGATGTCGACGACGTCGATCTCGCCGTCCGCGATCAGCTCTGCAAAGCTGCGATAGACGCGCGGGATATTGTGGTGCTGCGCGAACGCGATGACTTTCTCGCCACGCGCGGCGACCGCTGCGACCTCGACGTCCACGCCATAGACGCGCCGGAACGCATACATATGCAACTCCGACACGAAGCCGCAACCGACGAGTCCCACCCTGATTCCTGCCATCGTGCTCCCCAATGCTTTGGGCAGCACTATAGCGTGCGGGCCGGCCTATTCCACGGAGACTCGCACCACACCCGCGCTCATCATGCCGAGTGCGCGGGCGGCGGACACCGAGAGATCGACGATACGGCCGCGGATGAACGGGCCGCGATCGTTGACACGGCATTGGATCGAGCGGCTGCCATAGGACACCCTGAGCACGCTGCCGAACGGGCGCGTGCGGTGGGCGCAGGTGAGTTCGCCGCCTTTACCGGCTTTTCCATAGCCGTAGTAAGAGGCAAGCCCGCTTTCGGCGCGGGCAACGGAAACGACTGAAAACGAAAACATGGCTAGGCAAAACAATAGCGTCGGCTGCGCTTGCACGGCACCGCTCCCGGTTGGCCCGCCCGGCACTGCAAACGACGATTTGTTCCCTGGAGTTCCAAACCTGCGGCGCGCAACGTGCGGCCGTGCCATCACACATTGTTACTTCCGCGAAAGAGCAGTCCACGCCGGCCGGCTCCATCGCAACGCGATTGTGCGCGCAAACACAGAACGCGTTTGCGCGCAGACCATGCTCATAGCCAGAGCCCGAGGGCTCACCAATAGCGGCGATAATAGTGACGGTGATAAACCCGGTACGGGCGGTAGCCGTAGCCATAGCCGTAGTACGGACGATACGGCCGATAATATCGCGGATAGACCGGGGCGTAACCGTAGCCGCCGTAATAGGCCGGCGCATAACCATAGCCGTAGCCCGGATAGCCATAGCCGCCGTAATACGGACCGCCGTAGTAGCCATAGCCGCCGCTGGCGATGGCGCCGCCGATGATCGCGCCGGCGGCGAGACCGCCAAGGCCCCAGCCCCAGCCGCCGCCGCGCCAATGCACCTGCGTGACGTCATTGCCGGCTGCGGCCTTCATGGTCGCGACGTTGGTCGGCAGCGGGGCCGCCGCCGCCTGCTGAATTTCGCCGGCGACGACCGCGCCGGCCAGCACACAGGCAATTGCCGTTCTCCAGATCCTCATCGTCTTACTCCCTGTCTGACTTGCTTGGAAAAGGATCGCAACACCATGATCGGGCATCCTTGCGCCAAGTCAAAGTCCGGATTCAAAACCCGGATTTGCGTGCGGCGCACAAGTCCCGCGCATGGCGCGCTGCTGGATAGCCAAGTCGAAAGCATTAAGCTTCCCGCGTTCGCAACCAACAACCTACTTCCCGATTTACTATGCGTACCGTTACTATCGGTTCCAGTGGGCGCGGGACCGCGGGGCTTCTGGCGACAAAAAGCCTCGAAATGCCAGAGTTTGGGAGGATGACATGAGTGCCGTCGGTAGTGAACCGCTCGCCCGTCAGGCGTTGGCGTTCGTCCTGGCGGGCGGACGCGGCAGCCGGCTCCTGGAGCTGACTGACCGGCGCGCCAAGCCCGCCGTCTATTTCGGCGGCAAGTCCCGCATCATCGATTTCGCGCTGTCGAATGCCGTCAATTCGGGCATCCGCCGGATTGCGGTCGCGACCCAGTACAAGGCGCACAGCCTGATCCGGCACCTTCAGATGGGCTGGAACTTCTTCCGCCCCGAGCGCAACGAGAGCTTCGACATCCTCCCCGCAAGCCAGCGCGTCTCCGAGAACATGTGGTATGTCGGGACGGCGGATGCGGTCTACCAGAACATCGACATCATCGAATCCCACGCCTGCCGCTTCATCGTCGTGCTGGCCGGCGACCATATCTACAAGATGGATTACGAGGTGATGCTGCGCCAGCATGTCGAGAGCGGCGCCGACGTCACGGTCGGCTGTCTCGAAATGCCGCGCGCGGAATCCAGTGGCTTCGGCATCATGCATATCGACGAGAACGGCTGGATCCAGGAGTTCCTGGAGAAGCCGAAAGATCCGCCGCCGATGCCCGGCAAGCCGGACGTCTCGCTCGCCAGCATGGGCATCTACGTCTTCAACGCCAGATTTCTGTTCGACCAGCTCAGGCGCGACGCCGAGGACCCGAACTCCAACCACGATTTCGGCAAGGACATCATTCCCTATCTCGTCAAGAACGGCCGCGCGATCGCGCACCAGTTCTCGACCTCCTGCGTCCGCTCCAGCCGCAACAACACCGCCTACTGGCGCGACGTCGGCACCGTCGACGCCTACTGGTCCGCCAACATCGATCTCACCGACGTGGTGCCGGAGCTCGATCTGTTCGACCGCGCCTGGCCGATCTGGTCCTATTCGGAAATCACACCGCCGGCCAAATTCGTCCATGACGAGGAAAGCCGGCGCGGCCAGGCGGTGAGCTCGCTGGTCTCAGGTGGCTGCATCATCTCGGGCGCCTCGCTGCGGCGCTCGCTGCTGTTCACCGGCGTGCGCATCAACTCCTACGCCAATGTCGAGAACGCGGTGATCATGCCCTATGTGAATGTCGGCCGCGGTGCGCGGCTGAAGAACGTCGTGATCGACCGCGGCGTCGAGATTCCCGAAGGGCTCGTCGTCGGCGAAGACCCCGAATTCGACGCGAAGCGATTCCGCACCACCGAGCAGGGCATCTCGCTGATCACCCAGCCGATGATCGACGGGCTCAATAAATGACGCCTGTTCGCGTCCTCGCGGTCGCTTCTGAAGTCTATCCCATCGTCAAGACCGGCGGCCTTGCAGATGTCGCCGGCGCGCTGCCGATCGCGCTGAAGGCGCACGGCGTCGAGATGCGCACCTTGATGCCGGGCTATCCCGACGTGATGCGGCTGGTTTCCGGCGCGGCGGAGCTCCGGACCTGGCCCGATTATTTCGGCGGTCCCGGGCGGCTGCTTGCCGGCTCCCACGAAGGGCTCGATCTGTTCGTGCTCGACGTGCCGCATCTCTATGCGCGGCCGGGCAATCCCTACGTCACCTCCGAGGGCGTCGACTGGCCGGACAACGGCGTGCGCTTTGCGGCGCTGTCCCGTGTCGCCGCCGATATCGGTCACGGCCTCGTTCCGACGTTCGTTCCCGATGTCGTGCACGCCCATGACTGGCAGGCCGGGCTCGCACCCGCCTATCTGCATTACGACAATCGGCCGCGGCCCGCGACCGTGATGACCATCCACAACATGGCCTATCAGGGCAAGTTCGCGCCGGAGCTGATCGGGGCGATCGGCCTGCCCTGGGGCGCGTTCAACGTCAACGAGCTCGAATATTTCGGCGGCATCAGCTTCCTGAAGGCCGGCCTGCAATTCGCCGACCGCATTACCACGGTATCGCCGACCTATGCGCGGGAGATCCAGAGCGACGAAGGCGGCATGGGGTTCGGCGGCCTGTTGCGCGCACGCGCAAGCGTGCTCAGCGGCATCCTCAACGGCATCGACATCTCCGTGTGGAATCCGCAGGACGATCCGCACATCGCCTACCGCTACGGCGCGGAGGACCTCACGTTCCGGGCCGCGAACAAGGCGGTGCTGCAGCAGCAGTTCAACCTCGATTCCTCGGATGAGGCGCCGCTGCTCGGCGTCATCAGCCGACTGTCATGGCAGAAGGGTCTCGATCTCCTGCTCGAGGCGATTCCGACCATTTTGCGCGAAGGCATGCAGCTGGCGCTGCTCGGCAGCGGCGACCGCGATCTCCAGGACCGCTATCAGGCCGCCGCCCGCGCCAATCCAGGCCGGATCGGCGTCGTGATCGGCTATGACGAGATTTTGGCGCACCTGCTCCAGGCCGGATCAGACGCGCTGATCGTGCCTTCGCGCTTCGAGCCCTGCGGCCTGACCCAGCTCTGCGCGCTGCGCTATGGCGCCGTCCCGATCGTCTCACGCGTCGGGGGGCTCGAGGACACGATCGTCGATGTCGGCGAGGCCGACGCCTCCGGCCGCGATGCCACCGGCTTCAAGTTCGCACCCGTGACGGCGGAGGCCCTCGCCGGCAGCTTGCGCAAGGCCAACACCGCCTTCCACGACAAGCCGACCTGGCGCCGGCTGCAGCGAAACGGCCTTGCGACCGACGTCTCCTGGCGTGGCCGCGCCGGCGAATATGCCGCGCTGTATCGTGATCTCATGACTTCCCGCGCCTGAAGCATGACCGTCCTCGAATCCATGTTATAGAGCCGGCATGGACCCCTTCGTCATCAAGCTGATCGGCTTTGCCGCCGCTACCTGCACCACCGTGGCCTACGCGCCGCAGGCCATCAAGGTGTGGAAGACCCGCTCCACCGGAGACATCTCGCTCGGCATGTTCCTGGTCATGGTGCTGGGCCTGCTACTCTGGCTGATCTACGGCCTGCTCTCCGGCGACGCCCCGCTCGTCGCCGCCAACGCCATCACCATCGTGCTCGCCGGATGCATTCTGGTGATGAAGCTGCGATACGGGTGAATGTCCCTCTCCCCTTGTGGGAGAGGGTGGCTCGCCGCGTAGCGGCGAGACGGGTGAGGGGTCTCTCTCCGCACATGAACCTCTCGCATTTGAGTTCGCTGAAGCAACCCCTCATCCGGCGCTTCGCGCCACCTTCTCCCACAAGGGGAGAAGGTGGAATCAATCATCCAAACACATAGGACGCCATCGCGACGCTCGCGACTTCGTCGACGAAGACGCGCCGGCCGATGTCGCGGCCGGCGGCGCCGGCGGCCACCATCAGCGGCAGCAGATGGTCTTCGCGCGGATGCGCCAGGCGCGCGCTGGGTGCATTCTCCCAATCCACCAGCATCGCGTTGCGGCGGGCCGGATCCGGATTGCTGATCGCCTCGTTCAGATAGGCCTCGAAATCGTAGGAGACCGGCTTGGACTCCGGCCGGTTGAAGCCGCGCATGTTGTGATAGGTCAGCCCGCTGCCGACGATCAGGATGCCTTCGTCGCGCAGCGATGCGATCGCCTCGCCGACCTTGATGTGCTCGGCCGGATCGTAAGCCGACTTTAGCGAGAGCAGCACGATCGGCATGTCGGCATCGGGATACATCAGTCCGAGCGGCACGAAGGTGCCGTGATCGAAACCCTGATTGGGATCTTCCCGGCAATCGAGACCCGCGTGCGTCAGCAGCGCCTTCACTTGCGCGGCAAGCTCGGGCCTGCCCGGCGCCGGATATTTGATGTGGTAGGTATGCTCGGGGAAACCGTAATAATCGTACACCATCGGCGGATGCGCCGAGGTCGACACGGTGAAGGCGTCGGCCTCCCAATGGCCGGTGATGACGAGCACGGCCTTTGGCCGCGCGGGAAGCAGTTGCGGCAGCCGGCCGAACTCCTGGGCGGTCTTGGCATATTGCATCCGCCTGTCCTCCATGAACGGCCAGGGGCCGCCGCCATGCGACAGAAACAGGGTCGGAAATCGCGTCATGGGGCTCGTCTCAATGGCAACAGGCGCGTGCCAGTGCCCGCGCGACCGGCGGCGAGCATAGGCAAACCGGCATGGTTAGCAAGCCGTTAACGATTTGCCGCCCAAAATCCTGATGTGGCCGAAGCAGTCGGCCTGAAGACAAGTGAGACGTGAGATGAAGAAGTTTGCGCTGGGGGACGTCGTCAACAGTGACAAGGGCCGCCGCGGCATCGTGCGCGCCGCCTTCAAGTCGCGGGACGGCCAGCAGTTCTACGCCGTCGAGAAGGACGGCGCGATGGACTATCTCGAGGAAGACCGGCTGACGCCGGCTCCCCGCGTCGAGCTCGCGGCTTAAAGCCCACTCCATTCTATCGCGCTAGCGCGCGAGCCGGTCGAGACGCTCCGCGAATGGATCGTCGCCGCTCGCGATGCGATCGTTCGTGATCAGCAGCAGGCGATCGCGGCCCGCCGCAGCGTCCCAATGCGGCAGATCGGGGCCGTTGGGATCGCCGCTCCTGGCGAAGTTGACCCAATAGGATCCCATGCGCCTCGCAACCTCGCGATCACCGCGCGAGAAGATGCCCGCCCCGGGTACGCCTTCCGCGCCGAAGATGAATTGCAGCTCCCGCCCGTGCCCGCCCTCGGGACTGGCGCGCCGGGCTTCCGGCACATAGGCGAAGCGATAGCGAAAGGTTGCCGTGCCGCTTGCGGCATGCAGGCGGGCCAGCAGTCTTGCGGGCTCGGAAAAGACCTTGTCGGTATAGAACCTTGCCGCAAGGTCTGAGGACCTGACGATCTCGGGATAGAGCTTGCGCAGCTCATCGCTCGGGATACCTGACGCTGCCACCTCCTCCTTGGTATCGAACTCGCTGTCGAAGCCGGTCTCGTCGTCGTTGGAGCCGATGATCAGGGGAATGCGGCTTTGATGTCCGGCCGCAAAGCCGGCGGCAATGTCCTCGGTCACCAGGCTTCCATCCATCATCGGCGCGAAGCTGCGCCGCGACGTCTCCAGGAGACGATTTTGAGAGGCCAGCAGGCGACGCGGCTCTGCGGCGCGCACATCCGCCTGCGGTCCCAGCGCCGTCACGAACTGCCGGCCCATCGCCTCCGCCTCCTGCACCGAGCGCAGTCGCGCGCGCGCCGGGAGTGATTGCAGGATGGCTTTCTGGAACAGACCACGCGCGTGCGCGGACAGCATCAGTAGCGCGATCGACGTCGCGCCTGCGTCGCTGCCGAACAAGGTGACATTATCGGGATCACCGCCAAAGGCCGCGATGTTGTCGTGAACCCAGTGCAGCGCGGCGATCTGGTCCATCAGGCCGTAATTGCCGGAGCCGCCTTCCGACAGCGCGGGATGAGCAAGCCAGCCGAGCGCGCCGAGGCGATAATTGGCGGTCACGACGATGAGGCCGGCCTGCGCCAGCCTCGCACCATCGAACAGATGCTCATTGGCCGTGCCGCCGACAAAGCCGCCGCCATGAATGAACATCATCACCGGCAGCGGACCGTCGACCCCGAAGGGACGGAACACGTTCAGCGTGAGACAATCCTCGCTCGCATCACGCAGCGCCGGTTGAAGGCACGGCGCGCCATACGCGTAGGCAGTCTGCATCTCCGAGCTTTCGGGCGTCGGCTGCGGCGAACGCCAGCGCAGCGCGCCGATCGGAGGGGCCGCATAGGCCAGTCCCTTGAACGACGCCACTTCGCCTTCGACGGCGCCGAGCATCTGTCCTTCACGCGTCAGTGCGAACGGAAACTGTCCGACCGGCTGAGCCACGGCCGAGCCGGCGAGCAAAAAAAATGCGGAAGCCGCAATGAGCGCAAGCAGGGATCGCATCTCGGGATCTCGATGCGCGGACAGGTTCCCGTGAGGTTATGTCCGCGGCGCGCCAGGAGGCAAGCCTCGCGGCGGCTCACTCATCGCGCTTTGCGAGAATCTCCGCCAGCGCGTGCCGCGCGACGATGCCGAGCTCACCGAGCGTGGCGTGGCCGGCCTGCGCGGCCTCGATCAGGCGCTCGGCGATGAACCTGCGACTGTCGTGATCGCCGCCATGCGGCAATTGCCGGCATGTCTCCTCCAAGACGACGTCCATGTTCGCTTTGGTCCGCTCACTCAACTCTGGCATGACGCTCGGTCGCTACGCGTGGCTTGTAACCGCAAGCATACACAGGCGGATCGGGCATGATTATCCGGGTAATCACGGCCATTGTGCATCGCGATGCGTGTAGCGCCGCGACATTCACGTGGCCACGATGCCGCCGCAAACGACCACCGAAGATTGCACTTGCTCTGATGACAAGCTGAACCTGCAGCGATAGCCTGCCGGCAAAACGAAACATACGGGAGGAATGCGATGTCTGACGCAATGGTTGCTACTCGTGCCACCGAGAAACGCGGAACCGCTCAGCAGGTCGATGTCGCCGTGGTCGGCGCCGGATTTGCCGGCCTCTATCTGCTGCATCGCCTGCGCAAGGCCGGTTTCTCGACCGTCGGCCTCGACGAGGCCGGTGACGTCGGCGGCACCTGGTATTGGAACCGCTACCCCGGCGCACGCTGCGACATCCAGACCATCGATTACAGTTACACCTTCGATCCTGAGCTCGAGACCGCCTGGACCTGGTCGGAGAAATACGCGACCCAACCCGAAATCCTGCGCTATCTCGGCTTCATCGCCGACCGCTACGATCTCAGGCGCGACATCCGCTTCAAGACCAAGGTCACCGAAGCCAAATGGGACGAGCAGGCCGAGCGCTGGCTCATCACCACCGACAATGGCGAACCGGTTTCCTGCCGCCATTACATCATGGCCACCGGCTGCCTCTCGGCGCCGAAGCCGCCGGAGATCGACGGCGTCAAGGATTTCAAGGGCGAGGTCTATTTCACCGGACGCTGGCCGCATGACGGCGTCAATCTCGCGGGCAAGCGCGTCGCGGTGATCGGCACCGGCTCGTCGGCGATCCAGTCGATCCCGCTGATCGCCGAGCAGGCGGCGCATCTGACCGTGTTCCAGCGCACGCCGAACTTCGCATTGCCGGCGCATAACGGCCCGGCGCCGTCGGACCGCAAGACCTTCTTTGAAAGCGATCGCTCAGCCTATCGCGAGCAGGCGCGACAGTCGATGGCCGGCGTGCCCTATCCGCAGCAAACGGTCGTGAGCTGGCAGCTCAGTGACGCCGAACGTCGCGAGCGGTTCGAACGGGCCTGGGCGGCGGGCGACCTCGTCCACATCCTGACCCAGCTCTGGGCCGACCAGGCCGTCGATATCGACGGCAACAAGATCGTCCAGGACCTGATCCGCGAGAAGATCCGCGCGGCCGTGAAGGATCCCGAAACGGCGGCTGCGCTGATGCCGGATGACCATCCCTTCGGCGCCAAGCGCCCCTGCCTGGAGACCAATTACTACGCCACCTACAACCGGCCGAACGTCACCCTGGTCAATCTGCGCCAGGAGCCGATCAAGGCGATCACCGCCGGCGGCATCACGACGGCCAAGCGCAATTTCGACGTCGATGTCATCGTGTTCGCGACCGGGTTCGACGCCATGACCGGCGCGATCCGCGCCGTGCATCCGATCACCGGGCGCGGCGGCAAGTCGCTCACCGACGTCTGGGCGCAGGGACCGCAGAGCTATCTCGGGCTCACGGTGGAAGGCTTCCCGAACTTCTTCATGATCACCGGCCCCGGCAGCCCCTCGGTGCTCTCGAACATGGCGGTGTCGATCGAGCAGCATGTCGACTGGGTGGTCGACCGCCTGGCCGCGCTGCGCAATGCCGGCTTCACCACGATGGAGCCGACCGAGACGGCGCAGGCCGGCTGGAACAGGCACATGGCCGACTGCTCGATGCTAACGCTGCACCGGCTCGCCAACACCTGGTACACGGGCGCCAATGTGCCCGGCAAGGTGCAGGGCCTGATGCCCTATACCGGCGGCGTCGGCCCCTATCGCAGCATCTGCGACGAGGTGGTCAGCCGCGGCATGCTCGGTTTCAAGCTCACCGGTCCGGGAGGCGCCGGGCAATGCAATGACGGCGAGGTGGTGCGCCTGCAGCCGGACGTGCGGCTGGTGCTGGGCCTGCTCGCGACACTGAACCTGCCGCCGATCGAGTCGATGGGCGCGGAAGGCGCGCGCGCCTTCGTCAACGAGTTCAACAAGGGCCGGCCCGCAGGGCGGCCGATCGGCGACATCGTCGATGGCACCCTGCCCGTCACGGGCGGCGCGTTGCCTTACCGCGTCTACAAGCCGGCTACGCCGGGACCGCATAAGGTCGTGGTCTATTTCCACGGCGGCGGCTGGGTGCTCGGCGACGAGCAATCGGACGAGCCGTTCTGCCGCGACATGGTGCGGCGGACCGGCATGATGTTCGTCAGCGTCGGCTATCGGCACGCGCCGGAGCATCGCTTCCCGACCGCGGCCGAAGACGGCTATGCCGCAACGCGCTGGATCGCCGAGCACGCCGAACAGCTTGGCGGCAGCCCGGGCCCGGTGCTGGTCGCGGGGTGGAGCGCCGGCGGCAACGTCGCCGCCGTCACCTGCCAGCTCGCCCGCGACCGCGGCGGGCCCGAGATCGCCGGCCAGCTCCTGATCTGCCCGGTCACCGATTGCACCTTCGATCGTCCCTCCTACAACGACAATGCGGTCGGCTACTTCCTGACGCGCTCGCTGATGTACTGGTTCTGGGACCTCTATTGCTCGCCCGCCGACCGCACCGATCCGCGGGTCTCGCCGCTGCGCGGCAAGGTCGCCGGACTGCCGCCGGCCTTCGTGGCAACCTGCGAGTTCGATCCGCTGCGCGACGAAGGCATCGCCTATGCCGAGGCGATGTCGGCCGCAGGCGTCCCGGTCGAGCAGTTGAAGGCGCACGGCCATTTCCACTCGTCCTTCACCATGGTCGACGTGGTGATCACCGGCGTGCCGGGCCGGGTGCAGATGGCGGAAGCCTTGCGGCGCTACGCCGGGCTGCCGCCGGAGGTCAGTCGCGAGGAGCCTGGTCCTGGCTTCAAGATCGCGGCGGCGGCAAGCTGATTGCGGCAAGGCGGCCGGGAACCTTTTTCCGGCTGCTGCGTTGGGTCGCCGTGGCATTGAGATGCAGCGACAGGTGTAGGCCCCGGCCCGCGAACCCGCGTGCTGGGGCATTTTTTGCGTGAGGCGAGACGATGGGGGACGTTGTCGGAGAGTCCAAGGTCGATTTCAGTGCGCCTGCGGTCTTGTACAAATGGCCGTCCCTGGCAAATCAGCGCCGGGAGGATAGCACGCCCTATCAGGTGATCGAGGGCACGCTGGACGAATGCATTTCTGCTTTCACGGCAAAGCCGGCGACGACCCGGCATCTCTATGAGATCCGCACGGCAGCGCAACCGCCGCTGGTGACCGAAGTCCTCTCGCCCGAGCACGTCATCGAGCTGTCGCGCTGGCGAGAGTTTCTCTGACACTTCACGGGATCGCGCAGGAACCTTCTGCTGGTTTTTCCCGTTAACGGGATCGGAAGCCAAGTCCGGAAGCCAAGTCGCGAGTGCCCTGAGGATGCTTGAAGCTGGCGTATCGTCCCCCGTCGTGCCCTATGGCGCAGACCAGACCTTGTTCGTGGTGATCGATCGCCGCGATGAGGCGACCGAAATTCGCATCGAACGCAACGATCTCGAAGCGACCATCGGCGAGCTCGTCGCCGGCTGCTTCAACGACCCCATCAAGGTGATCTCGTTCAACACGCTCGAGCATTGGATGAAGGACATCTCGACCGACGTCGCCGGCGAGATCCGCGCGCGCTGCGACATCGACGGAATAGAGCTGCCGGACTATCTCAGCGACTTCGTCGAAAGCCATTCATAGAAAGAATTCATAGAAGGCCATTCGTGGAAAGTCCGGCGCGCTAGAAGTGCCGCGCTGTTTGCGCTGGCAACAAAAAAGCGCCGCTTCCGCGGCGCTTTTCGTGTGACACCCACTTAGTGGTGCCAGAACAATGCCAGCAGCAGAACGATCGGCAGCGGCACGCCAAGCAACCAAAGCAAAGCACCTCGTCCAAAACCCATGATGTCCTCCTCTTCTCTCCTGCCCAGATGACGCAGGAGGCGCGAAGAAGTTCCCCGGTTCGCGGGGAGGACGAATGCGTTCAGAGCATGGTTTGCTGGAGCTAAGCGCGCCGGTACTTGCCGGCGATGACGTCGATCTCGCGGCGGCGTTCGTCGGCAAAGGCCAGGAGCTTTTCGATCGTCAGCGTATCCGTGATCCGTTTGGCGAGCCGCTCGGCGCGCGCGGCCTGATCTTCGAGATACTGGATCGTGTTCAAGCGTCCGTCTCCCCAACAGCCCCAAATTGTCCGGACACCCATGGTGCTTGAGAAGCCGCTAACAGCCGGTTAAGCGCGCCGCGTCGTCTTGACGAGCGCGCTATTGCACGACCTCGAGGCGGACGTTGGTGATGCCCTTGTCGACCATGCCGAGCGCCTCGGCCGCGGACGGCGAGATATCGACAACGCGGCCGCGAACATAGGGCCCGCGGTCGTTGACCCTGACCGTGACGAAACGGCCGGAGTTGGTATCGGTGACGCGGAGCTTGGTGCCGAACGGCAGGCTGGGATGCGCCGCGGTCAACTCGTTCTTGTCGAACCGCTCGCCGCTCGCGGTCTCCGTATCGGAATAGAAGCTGGCGAGGCCATGCGACGCGGTCTGCTTGGCGTTACCGTCGGGGACGCGCGCCCGGCTGATCGGGCGCGGATGCAGCGCCGCCACGCGGTGCGGCCGCTCGACCGCGGCCTGCCTGTTGACGCCGGCGAGATCGGCCTTCTGGCGGCCGACCGGCGATTGCGCGCAGGCCGCAAGCGAGGCGGCGCCGGCGATGGCCAGCAGCAGCCGGCACGAGGTTGCGAAGGAAATCCGGGCAGTTTCGGCACGTGCAATGCAAGACATGGTACGCCCCTCCGAACGGGAGCGATTTTCGGTGGGCAATGAGGGCAGAACCTTGTCGGAACAAAAGCAGGCGTGGGGCCGCCGCCGTTTCGCGCCAGCTGTGACGATTCCACCACAGTGACGCGTCCTGAATCGGGACAGATTCGGCGAAAATCAGCGCGATACAATGCGCCAGATGATGGGCCGCGTGTCCGGCTGGCTCTCGGCCGGCTCCGCATCATCCTTCAGGAGCTGCGCGAACTCACGCCAATAGAGTCGTCGCCAGGTCGTCTTCAAGCTGGCGAGAAAATCGAGCTCTCCCGGGCATGACGATGCGGAAACGTGGCGCCGTTATCGCGCCGTTTGGGCGCGGGACGACTGCTCAGTAATGCGGCTCGTACATCTGCGACTGCACCAGGGCCTTGACGTCATTGGGCGCCGGCCCGTCCGCGAGCCCGCGCTGATAGGCAACGTCGGCAACGGCCGCGGCGATGCGGACCGAGACTTCGCGGATGCGCGGCAGCGCCGGATAGAGACTGCCCTGCGCGAGATCGTCCTTGCCGACGCAATCGGCGAGCGTATGGGCCGCCGCCATGAACATCTCGTCGGTGACGAGGCGCGAGCCGCTGGCGATGACGCCGAGGCCGACGCCCGGGAAGATGTAGGAATTGTTGCCCTGGCGCGGCACGAAGCTGCGGCCGGCCAGCTTGACCGGATCATACGGGCTGCCGCAGGCGAACAGCGCACGGCCCCCGGTGTAGCGATAGGCATCCTCCGCCGAGCATTCGGCCTTCGAGGTCGGGTTGGAGAGTGCGAACACGATCGGCTGTTCGTTGAGCTCCGCCATCGTCTTGAGCACCTCCGGCGTGAAGGCGCCGCCGACCGCGGCGACGCCGATGATCGCCGTCGGCTTCAGCGTCTTGATCGCAGTGAGGAAGTCGGCGATCGGCGCCTGATCGGTGTGGGCATAGCGGAGCTTGTGGCCGGACAGACCTTCGCGTCCGCCGACGACGAGACCGCGGGAATCCACCAGCCAGTTGCGGCGGAGCGCGTCCGCCTCGGAGGCGCCTTCCGCCATCATCGCGGACACCACGAGATCGGCGATGCCGGTTGCCGCCTCGCCTGCGCCCAGGAACAGGATCTTCTGGTCCTTCAACTTGCCGCCATTCACACGCAGCGCCGAGAACAGGCCGGCCAGCGCCACCGCCGCGGTGCCCTGGATGTCGTCGTTGAAGACGCAGGCTTCATCGCGATATTTGTGCAGCAGCTTGAACGCCGAATGATTGGCGAAATCCTCGAACTGGATCAGCACGCCCGGAAAGGTCTTTCGCGCCGCCTGCATGAATTCGTCGACGAAGCTGTCATAGGCTTCGCCGGTGAGCCGCCGCTCGCGCAGGCCGAGATAATAGGGATCGCTCAAAAGCTCTTCGTTGTTGGTGCCGACGTCGAGAACGATCGGCAGGCACGCTTCCGGATGCACGCCGGCGCAGGCTGAATAGAGCGAGAGCTTGCCGACCGGAATACCCATGCCGTTGGCGCCGAGATCGCCAAGTCCCAGAATGCGTTCGCCGTCGGTGACGACGATAAGCTTGGCCTGATAGGGCCAGTTCTCCAGGAGCTCGGCGATCTGGCCGCGATCGCGCGAGGAGATGAACATGCCGCGCGGCCGCTGGAAGATCAGGCCGTATTTCTGGCAGGCGAGCCCGACCGTCGGCGTGTAGATGATCGGCTGGATCTCGTCGATATTGTCGACGACGACGCGGAAGAACAGCGCCTCGTTTCGGTCATGCAGCGCGTTCAGCGCGACGTATTTTTCGAGGTCCGTCGGCAGCGTGCGCAGATTGGTGAGGACGCGCTGCGCCTGCGTCTCCATCGTCAGCACGCAAGGCGGCAGCAGGCCGCGCAGGCCGAGTGCTTCGCGCTCGGATTCCGTGAAAGCGGTGCCCTTGTTGAGCAGGGGATCGCGCAGCAGCGCCATGCCTTGCGGCGGATTTGACGACGTCGATTGGGCAACGACCCGGGCAGGTCTATTCACGAATTCCCCCAAGAAGCACATTGAACCGCGCACATTGTCGGCCAGCGCTCCATTGAGATCAAGGACGCAGACACTGAGGCACCGATTGTGATCTCGCACCGCAGCGAGATTTGCGCCAACGATTGGCAGTTGCGCGCGTAAAAGTTAACGCGGCAAGGCTCTCTACCCCTCGTCATTCCGGCTTGATGTTAGCCGCCTTCACGATCGGCCACCATTTCTCGGTCTCGGCCTTCTGGAACGCAGCGAGCGCTGCGGGCGTCTGCTGGTCGGTTGGCGGTATCTCCTGCCCGAGTTCGGTAAAGCGCTGCTTGACCGCGGCATCGGCGAGCGCGGCGACGATCGCCGCGTTGATCCGGGCGACGATGTCCTTTGGAGTGTTCTTCGGTGCCCAGATGCCGTGCCAATAGGAAATATAAAGCCCTGACAGGCCCGCCTCGTCGACGGTCGGAATGTCGGGAGCGGAGGCAAGCCGCGTCGGCGATGTCACCGCGAACGCCTTGACCGCGCCGCTCTTGACGTGTGCCAGCGAGTTCGCCGCCTGGTCGAACATGATGTCGATCTGGCCTGCGACGAGATCGATCATGGCGGGCCCTGCGCCGCGATAGGGCACGAACTGGAAATCGGTGCCTGTTTTATCCTTGAAGAAGACGGCGGCGACGTGGGCTCCCGTGCCCGCCCCTGAAGTTCCCGCGGTGGCCTTACCGGAATTGGCCTTCAGCCATGCGATCAGCTCCTTGAGATTGTTCGCCTCGAGCGACTTCCGGCCGACGATGAGTTGCGTGCCCATCGCGATCATTGCGACCGGCTCGAAATCGCTCACGACGTCATAAGGCAGCTTGAGGATCGCGCCGTTCAGCACATGGGTGCCCCAATGACCGATCGTGATCGTCGTGCCGTCAGGCGTCGCGCGGGCGGCGCGGGCACCTGCAATGCTGCCGGAGGCACCGGCGACGTTCTCGACCACGACCGTGGTGTGCAGCTCGGCAGCGATCCGCTCCGACAGGATCCGCGCCAGCGTGTCGGTCGGACCGCCCGCGGCGAACGGTACGATGAGGGTGATGGGACGCGATGACTGAGCGCCTGCCGGCGTGCACCACATCGCGCATGCGATCAACGCGCCAATGACGATCGCATGACCGCGCAGCACAGCCCACAGCCCCCGCATCAGTCTCTCCCGCCCTTTTTGTCGCCCGCATGTTGGCAGCGGGCTGGAGGGCGAGTGAACGCTGCCGGGCGACCCGAGGCAAGCGGTAAGTTGATAACGCGGTTATCCGGCCGCGCGCCGCGGCGTCAGATTGGCGGCGCTGTCGGCCGGCGGCGCGATATGCATCAGGATGGTCTGGGTGGCGGATGCGACGTTGATGCCGTTCTGCTGGAAGCGCAGCTTCATGCGGCGGTTGAATTCGCGCTGGACCGGCCAGCGCCCGGCTTCGGTGCAGCGGATCTGGCCGACGATCGACACCATCGCGCCGTCCACCTTGTCGATGCCCCAGAGATCGAGGTCGCCGCGGATCAATGCGCGGAAGTCCGGCTCGCGGCGCATCTCCTCGACGATGTCCTTGAGGATCTGGCCGGCGCGGTCGGTGTCTTCCTTATAGGCGACATTGACGCTGACGGAGGCGTTGCCCGCGCCGCGGCTCGCATTGGTGATGGTCGTGACCGCGCTGAACGGCACGATGTGAACGGCGCCGTCGCCCGCGCGCAGACGTATCGTTCGAATGGAAACGTTCTCGACCACCCCTGACAGGCCCGACACGCTGACATTGTCGCCGACCTGCACCGTGTTCTCCAGCAGCAGGAACAGCCCGGTGATGAGGTCCTGCACCAGCTTCTGCGAGCCGAAGCCGATGGCGATGCCGACGATGCCGGCACCCGCCAGCAGCGGCGCGACATTGACGCCGATCTCGCTCAGCGCGGTGAGGCCGACGATCGTGGCGATCAGGCAGAGCAGCGCGGTGCGCAGCATCGGCTGGAAGGTGCGCAAGCGCGCGGCGCGGGCGTAGTGCCCGTCCCGCGACAGCGTGTTGATCTGGCGGTCCAGGAGCGCGTTGCTGGCCTCCCAGATCGCCGCTGCGATGAATACGGCGAGGCCGATCGTCACCACGGCCGAGATCAGCCGGCTGCCGATCTGGCCGCCATAGAACCAGACGATGGCGTCCACACCCCAGACTTCGAGCATCGCCACGAAACCGATGAAGACGATCACGCCGGAGACGATCCTGCGCAGCAGCGGCAGGTAGCGGTTGGCGCGGATCTCGAGACCCGGAAAGCGCTGCAGGATCTCCGGCTGGATGCGGAAGCCACGGTCGATCAGGCTCAGCGTCAGCATGATGGCAACGCGCGTGATCACGGCAACGACGATAGTGCCGACGAAATATTGCAGCAGCAGCGAATAACCGTTGCGGATGTTGAGCGCCCACACCGCCCAGAGCGCGAGATCGAGCGCGATGGCGAGATAATGCCATCCGCCGGCGATGCGGTTGCGCAGGCGGGCCGCGATGCCCTGCCGGTCGGCCGGCGCCCGGATGGCCTCGGCGACCTGCCGGCGGCATTGCAGGATGATGACGACGACGAAGAGATGCACGATCAGCATCACCATGCGGAGCAGCGCGGCATAGCCGGCGCGGTGCAGGCCGAGCAGCAGCGCGACATTGGCAAAGGCGATGCCGGAGACGCCGACGCCGACGATGCGGCGCGCCCAGATCTCGACATAGGCGGCCGTCTCGGCGCGCACCGGAAACAGACCGAACGGCCCGGCCAGCGCCCGGACGACGCAGATGAGTCCGCGCGAAAACGCATAGGCGTTGACGACCGCGAGGATCACGAGGCGAACGGTGGTGGGCTGGCCGATCTCGGTGCCGAGCAGCGCCGTCGCGACACCGACGAAGAGCAGCACGGGAAGCAATTCGAGGACGAGGCGCCCGAACACGAAAGGCAGGCGCTGCATGATCTGCCAGACGCGCGCCAGGCTGTGACGGCGCTTGTGCAGTTCGGGCGCGGGGGTGACATCGGCAACCGACGACGGCGGATCCGCAATCGGCAACACCTGCGCCGGCAGATGCGCGGTTTGCGGCACACGCCCCTCGAGGAAGGCAACCGGGCGCCGGATCAGGCGAAACAGCACCCATTCGGCCGCGAGTGCGCAACCGACCACCAAGGCGAGCTTCCAGGCGATCTCGATCAGAAGATTGTAGGCCGCGGGATCGTTCGCGGTTCGCACGATCCAGTAATAGAACGCCGGGAAATGCGTGATCGTCCGCGCCACGCTGGCGATCTCGCTCGAGATCTCGCCGATCTCCTCCGACACCGTGAGCAGGAGCTGCGCACCGAGTCCGTCGGCCGAGAGCGGGATCGGCGACTTCTGCTCGGGCGCGGGCGTCGCAGGTTGCTGCGGACCGGACGCATTGGCGATCAGGCGTAGCGTATCGATCATCTGCGCGCGCTTCTTGTCGTCCTGAAGCGTCTCGAGCGCACGCTTGGCCTCGTCCGGCGACAACGCGGCGGCATTGTTCGCGGCCGGCTGAGGCGGCTGGGCGCGGGCGCTGGGGAAGGAGAAGAACGCGAGGAAGAGAACGGCGAGAACCGCCGGGGCAAGCTTATGCGACACGAGGAGTCCTTAAAAAAATGCATGCGCCGGCGGCGTCGGGACCACCGAAACACATGCGTCATGTCGGATTGAAGCTATTCGCCTCGCGCCTGTGTCGGAAGTTGGCCTTCGAGGCGACATTCTCTTGGCATTTGCCGCAATGCAGGGTCGGGGAACCTCGTCTCTGCAGAGTTCAGACGCCGAAGCGTGGTCCGTGCAACGCGATCCGTCCATTGCGGGATTCCCGCAGTTCGACTTTACAAGTCGTCACGCCCGGGCTTGTCCCGGCCATGGCGATGTGGTGACCAGTGCACCCCAAGTGCACAAATCATCCGCGGATCGCTCCGTCATTCCGGGAAGCGGCCCGGAATGACGGCGAGGAGGAAGGAGGGAGAAACGCAGGATGTCAAAGGCAGCTATCGCGGTCGGCCTCGTCAAGGCCATCCATACGATCGGCGACCAAAATACAGCGCCGGGAAGGTAGGGGCTCTGCCTTACTGATGCAGCCCGCTAAACCTTGACCCGGCGTGCCGTTCGCGGTTTCTGCCGCTATGCGATAGTCCGAACGAGCTCCATCGCACTTAACGCGGCTGGATTTGCGGAGGTGGTGTCATAGACCTCCCCTTGCTCATGAGGTGGACGTTGCGTGTCGCTTGTTTGCGACCGACGGCATGGTCCTCCTGTGCCACAAAACTGTCAAGCGGGATCAATCGGCGAAGAGATCACAATTGAGCATGCCGGTTCCGGGAGTGATCGGAACAGCGCCTGTTTTGCCCGACGCAACAACTCTATTTCGTGTAAATCGAAATGACTTTTCAACGATCGGCAAACCCTTGATTTTGCTCACGCCGTCTACTTTGCATGGGGTTGTTTTCGCGATTTCTTCGCTTGGCTCCTCTTGTCTTCCTTCTCCAGCGCCGTGCGCACCGCGTCGAACTCCTTCAGCGAGGCCTTGTCGGCGCGGGGAAAGCGCAGGTCGAGTTTTTCGAGCGTCGCATTGATCACCGAGCCGATCACGACGCGCGCAAACCATTTGTGATCGGCCGGCACGACATACCACGGCGCATGGGCCGTCGCGGTGTGCCGGACGATGTCCTGATAGACCGCCTGGTAACGCGGCCACAGCGCGCGCTCCTTGATGTCGTCCATCGAGAATTTCCACTGCTTGGCCGGGTCCTCCAGCCGATCGAGAAAGCGCTCGCGCTGCTCGTCCTTGGACACGTTGAGGAAGAACTTCAGCACCACGGTGCCGTTGCGGCAGAGATAGCGTTCCCATGCCGAGATGTCCTCGAACCGCTCCTTCCAGATGTTCTTGGTCAGCAGCTTCTGCGGCAGCTTCTCCTTGGCGAGAAGCTCCGGGTGCACGCGCGTCACCAGGCATTCCTCGTAATGGGAGCGGTTGAAGATGCCGATATGCCCGCGTTCGGGCAGCGCGATCACATGGCGCCAGAGGAAGTCGTGGTCGAGCTCCTTGCTGCTCGGCGCCTTGAAGGCGTGGACCTCGCAGCCCTGCGGATTGATGCCCTCGAAGATCGCCTTGATGGCGCTGTCCTTGCCGCCGGCGTCCATGGCCTGGAACACGATCAGGAGCGACCAGCGATCCTGGGCGTAGAGCTTCTCCTGAAACTCGACCAGCCGCTTCTTGTTGACGTCGAGGAGCGCCTGCGCCGTCTCCTTGTCGAGATCGCCCTTCTCGCTGGTCTTGTGATCCTTGAGATGAAACTTGCCCGAACCGTCATAGCGGAATGGCGTGATGTAGCGGTCAAGTTCCTGGGCGGGCGATTTGGACGGCTTCTTGCTCATGAGCGCGGGGCACCTTGCGTTGCGGCTTCAGTCGGTCGAGCAAGCTACCAAGGATGCCCTTGGGAAGGAATATGATGAAGAGCACGAGCAGCACGCCGTAGACGAGATTGTCCCAGCCGACGGCCTTGGTGCCGAAGCCGATGCGCAGGGTCTCGGCCAGCAGAATGGTGATGATGGCGCCGAAGGTCGGGCCGAGCGAGACGAACAGGCCGCCGACGATGGCCGCGAACACCATCTGCAGCGACACCGCGATGCCGCTGACGGTGTCGGGGGTGATGAACATCTGGTACTGGCAGTAGATCGCGCCCGCGAGCGCCGTCATCAGCGCGCTCAGCAGCGTGATCTTCAGCTTCTCCGCGGTGACGTCGACGCCGGCGGCCGCCGCCGCGTCCTCGTCCTCCGAGATCGCCTCCAGCGCATAGCGGGCCATGCTGCGGTCGACCCAGTGCCAGACCACGATGCCGAACAGCCAGACCCCGAGCGCGATCAGATACCAGGTCGTCTTGTCGTCGAACTGCAGCGCCCACAGCTTGTTGCCGGATGCGCGGTTCGGCGTGTAGCCGAGCGAGCCGCCGGTATAGTCGCGTGTCGCGGTGATGACCTGGAGCACGATGCCCGACAGCGCCAGCGTCACCAGCACGAAATAGTGGCCGGTGATGCGGAAGCGGAAGCAGGGATAACCGACGATCAGCGCCAGCGCGCCGGCCGCGACCATGCCGATGGGAATGCCGATCCAGGGCGACAGCCCGAGATGATTCCAGAGCAGCGCGGTGACATAGGCGCCGATCCCCATGAAGCCGCCATGGCCGAGCGAGACGAGGCCGAACCGCCCCATCATCGACCAGGAAGTGTAGGCGAACGACCAGATCAGGATCAGCACCAGGATGTGCAGATGATAGGGGTCGCGATAGACGAAGGGCAGCGCGACCAGTGCCGCGAGCCCGATGCCCCAGGCTGCCAGCCGCCCCTGCCCCATCATCGGCGCCTCGCCAGGAGGCCCGCGGGCCGGATGAACATCATGACGATGAAGAAGGCGAAGGCGAGCACGTAGCCCCATTCGAGATCGGAGAACAGGCCGCCGAGCGAGATGATCTCGGCGAATACGAAGGCCGCGATGAAACCGCCGATGAAATTGCCGAGCCCCCCGAGCACGCAGATCAGGAAGGTGATCGGCCCGAACGACAGCCCGACGAAGGGGTGCACGTCATATTGCAGCACCAGAAGGCAAGCGGCGAGCCCCGCGAGCGCGCCGCCGAGTGCGGAGGTGATGAGATAGATTCTCTTGGTGTCGACGCCCATCAGCGCCATGATCTGGCGGTCCTGCGAGATGGCGCGGATCGCGGTGCCGGTGAAAGTGCGCGTCATGAACAGATAGACCGCGACCATGCCGACCAGCGCCGCCAGGAACGACAGCAGCCGGGCGTAGCTGAAATTCATGTCGCCGAAGGCGAGCACCGGCAGGCGGATGCCGAGGTTGCGGAAGTCGATGCCGAAGGCGACGGTGGCAAAGCTCTGCAGCACGAACAGAACTCCGCCGGTCGCGAGCAGCTGGTTGATCGGCGGCGCGGTCAAGAGCGGCGCGATCACGAGGTAATGCAGCGCTGCGCCGAGCAGCGCGACCAGAACAACGGTGAGAGGCGCTGCGACGAAATAGCTGAGACCGTAGACCTGCACCATGAAATACATGGCATACATGCCGATCATCACGAGCTCGGCGTAGCAGATCCAGGTCACGTCGATGACGCCGAAGATCAAATTGAGCCCGAGCGCGAGCAGCGCCAGCACGCCGCCGAGCAGGATGCCGTTGATCACGGCCTCCAGCAAATAGATGTCGAAAATGTCCAGGAACGCCTGCATCAGCCTCACACCCCCAGATAAGCTTCCTTGACCGTGTCGCTCGCCAGCATCTCGGCCGAGGTGCCGGACGCCCTGATCGTGCCGGCCTCGATCAGATAGGCGCGGTCGACCACTTTCAGCACCTGCTGCACGTTCTGCTCGACGATCAGCACGGTCAGCCCGCGGCTGCGGATCCGCTTCACCAGTTCGAACACCTGCTGCACCACGACGGGCGCAAGGCCCGCCGAGGGCTCGTCCAGCAGCAGCAGCTTCGGATTGGACATCATCGCGCGGCCGATCGCACACATCTGCTGCTCGCCGCCGGACATGGTGCCGGCCATCTGGTGGCGCCGCTCCTTCAGGCGTGGGAACAGGTCGAACACGACCTCGAGCCGCTCGGCATAATGGCCCCGCGCCTCCTTCATGAAGGCCCCCATCTTGAGATTGTCGTCGACCGAGAGCTGCGGAAACAACCGCCGGTTCTCAGGCACATGCGCAATGCCGAGGCTGACGATCTTGTGCGGCGGCGTCGCCACGACGTCCGTGCCCTCCATCCGGATCGAGCCGCGCGCGGGGCGGATCAGGCCGGAGATGACGCGCATCAAGGTGGTCTTGCCGGCGCCGTTGGGGCCGATGACGCCGACGGCTTCGCCGGCCTTGACGTCGAGATTGACGTCGAACAGCGCCTGGAAGGTGCCATAGCCGGCATTGACGCCGCGGAGCTCCAGCATCACGCGCCTCCCGCGCGGCGGCGCGCTTCGGCGGCCGCGGCCTGCGTGGTCTCGGCATCGGTACCGAGATAGACCTCGATGACGCGCGGATCGCCCGCCACCGCACTCGGCAGGCCTTCCGAGATCTTCTCGCCGTGGTCGAGCACCATGACGCGATCGACGACGCGCATCAGCACGCCCATGATATGCTCGACCCAGATGATGGTGATGCCGAGCTCGTCGCGGATGTTGCGCAGCATGTCGGCGGCCTGATCCATCTCGGCCTCGTCGAGGCCGCCGAGACTCTCGTCGGCGAGCAGCAGCTTTGGCGCGGTGGCGAGCGCCTTGGCCAGCTCGAGCTTCTTCAGGCCGGCGGCGCCGAGACCATCGACGCTGGCGTGGCGATCGGTCGGCAGACCGACCATCGCGAGGGATCGCTCGGCAGCCTCTTCCGCCTTGACGCGGCTATGTCGGCCCTGGCCGTAGAAACCGGCGAGCGCGACGTTCTCGAAAATGGTCAGGCGGCGAAAGGGGCGCGGAATCTGGAAGGTGCGGCCGACGCCGCTGTTGATGATCCGGTGCGGCGCAAGGCCTGCGATCTCGTGCCCGGCAAACATGATCGAGCCCGAGGTCGGCGCCAGCGTGCCGGAGAGCATGTTGAAGATCGTGCTCTTGCCCGAGCCGTTGGGGCCGATCAGGCCGAGGATCTCGCCCTGATCGACCCGAAACGACACGTTGTTGACGGCGGTGAAGCCGCCGAACCGCTTCACCAATCCGCTGACTTCCAGCACCAAAGCCCTCCGCTGCTACTGGTTGCTGTAGGTGGTGCCCTTCGGCAGCGGCAGCACGGCGTCGCGCTGCGCCTGGCTCTTCGGCCACACCACGTGAGACTTGTCGTCGAGATACTGGATCACGACAGGGAACGAGCGCTCGTTCTGCCCGGCCATCGGCGTGCCCTCGCCGTAGAACTTCACGCCGAAGCCGAGCATGGTGCCGCCTTCGGGGATGTCGGTGTCGAGCGCCGCCTTGCGCAGCGCCTCGGGATCGACGCCGCCATATTTCTTGATCGCCCGCGGCAGCACATCCGCCATGAACACATAAGTGTTGGAGGCACCGATGCCGACATGGGCGGAGCGGATGGCGACGCCGGGCTTGATCTTGTCGAACTCTTCGCCGACCATCTTGATGACGGGCGGGAGCTTCGGATCCATGGTCTTCTGGTTGGCGAGCCAGATCGAGATCGGGTCGGTGTTGAAGATATAGGCGGCGTCGGCCCCCATGCCTTCCTTCAGCTTCTCATAGACGCCATAGCCGGCGCCATGGCCCATCAGCGCACCGAACTTCAGCCCCTGCTCGCGGGCCTGGCGCAGCAACAGGGTGATGTCCGGATTGTAGCCGGTGTGGAAGATGACGTCGGGCTTGGCGCGCTTCAGCTTGGTCACCAGCGGGGACAGATCGGGCGCGGTCGCCGAATAGCCCTCTTTGAGCACGACGTTGAAGCCGGCCTTCTTCGCGCCGGCCTCGTTGCCCTTGGAGACGTCGACGCCATAGGCGCCGTCCTCGTGGATGATGGCGACGCGCAAATCCTTCGGTTCCTTGCCGAGCTTCTCCTTGGCGTTCTGCGCGATGAAATCCATCGTCATCATGCCGAACTGGTCGCCGCTCGCCTGCGGGCGGAACACGTATTTGTAGCCTTTCTCGTTGAACACGGCCGACGAGATGCAGGTCGTCATCCACATGAACTTCTTGAGCTGCTCGACGCGGGCGGCCACCGGTACGCACTGGGCCGAGGAGAAGAAGCCGAGCACCATGTCGACCTTCTCCTGCTCGAGCAGGCGGACGGATTCGTTGATGGCGATGTCGGGCTTGCTCTGCGCGTCGGCATAGACCGCCTCGATCTTGTAGCCCTCCACGCCGGTCTTGGCGAAATGGTCGAGGATGATCTTCGCGCCGACATAATTGAGCTCGGAGCCGCCGCCGGCCAGAGGCCCGGTCAAATCAAAGACGACGCCGATCTTGATCTTCTTGTCCTGGGCCTGGGCGGACGCCGCCAAGCCCGTCGCTGCTATCGCGACCACCAGCCCATGTAGCAACCGGGCAGCCATGCGCAGGCGCATCAAAACCTCCCTGGACGATTGTGCATTGCATTCGTCTTGATCTTGCTTGCCCCCATCACATGGGCAGAGCGCAGGGATGTCAAGTCTTGCGCATCAGCGCGAGGCGAACTGCTGCTCGACAAAGGCCGTGACAAATCGCGGCATGGTCGGCCTGAGATCACTCATCCCGCGCACGAGATGAATGGCCGACAATTCGGGCTCGTCCTCGCTGGCGAGGTTGGCTTCGATGCGGGCGCGCGCCTCCTCGCCGGACATATCCAGGTTGAGCACCTGCATCATCGCAATCGCAGGGCCGCTGACGATGCA
Organism: Bradyrhizobium sp. WYCCWR 12699; assembly: GCF_032144035.1. NCBI lineage: Bacteria > Pseudomonadati > Pseudomonadota > Alphaproteobacteria > Hyphomicrobiales > Nitrobacteraceae > Bradyrhizobium > Bradyrhizobium sp. WYCCWR 12699. The sequence continues at coordinate 205,022 of NZ_JAVTJN010000033.1, read as the reverse complement.
ATGCCAGTCCGGCTCGGCCCGAAAGTCCGCCGCGGTGAGGCCGGTCTCTTCCTCGAGCTCGCGGACGACGCTGCCGGGAATGTCCAGCGTGTCACCCCTGACGTCGTCGAGATCGGGCGTGCCCGAGGGGAAATAGATTCGGCCCGCATTGGCGGTGTGCGGCGCCATCTCACCCATGACGAAGGCGCCGTCGGCGCTGCGCAGCGCGCCCATGCCAAAGCCGTTGAACACGGCAGGCCCGGGAAAGCCCCAGTCGCGCCAGGCGAGGAAGCTGGCGAAATCGGTCTCGAAATAGGTCGCAGCGAAACAGCCGTCCGCGAACACGGGATCGCGCCCGAGCAGGACGCGGCCATTCCATATCTTCGGCCGCTCGCGCTGCTTTTCGGCGAAATGCGCCGCGATCTCGTCGCGCCGTTCCTCCGCGAACGGCCAGACGATCGGCCGCACGGCAAGATCGAGCGTGGTGACGCGATGAATGATCGGTGACGTCATGAGCGACGGCTACCCCATCTTCGCGTCAGCTATTTGGCATTCCCCGTAGTCTTCTTGGCCTGCTCGACGAACTTGTTGGTGAAGGTCTTGCCGACATCGATCTTGGCATTGGCGACCTCGGGCGAGCCGACGCTGAACACCGAGAGCACGGCGTCCGCGCCCTTCGGGTCCATCTTGCCGGTCTCCGAGTACATCGGGATCGTGTTCTTCAGCGCGGCGAGATAGAGGTCCTTGTTCTTGCCGACCGTCTCCTCCGGCATCTTCGCCATGATCTCCTCAGGGGAGTGCGAATGGATCCAGGCGAGCGTGGCGAGGATCGCGTCGGTGAGCGCCTGCGTCTCCTTCTCGTGCTTGGCAACCCAGGCTGCCGTCGAGTACAGCGCGCCGCCCGGATATTCGCCGCCGAAAGTCTCGAGCGTGTCCTTCTGCGTGCGGGTGTCGGAGAGGATGCGCAGATCCTTGTGGCTGCCCTGGAGGACGGTGACGGAGGGGTCGAGCATCACGGCCGCGTCGATCTGGCCCTGCTCCATCGCGGCGACCGCGGTGGCACCGAGACCGACGCCGATCACGGCGGCGCTGGTGGGATCGACGCCGTTCTTCTTGAGCATGTATTTCAGGAAGAAGTCGGTGGAGGAGCCGGGCGCGCTGACGCCGACCTTCTTGCCGGCGAGATCCTTGACCGACTTGATGTCGTTGGTGCGCGAGGGCGCGACCACCAGCACGAGGCCGGGATAGCGGTCATAGACCACGAAGGACTGCAGCTCCTGCTTCTTGGCGGCCAGATTGACGCAATGGTCGAAATAGCCAGAGACCACGTCGGCGCTGCCGCCGAGCACGGCCTTGAGCGCGTCCGAGCCGCCCTTGAGGTCCACGAGCTCGACGCTGAGGCCGGCCTTCTCGTATTCGCCGAGCTGCTTGGCCAGTACCGTCGGCAGATAGCACAGGCAGGAGCCGCCGCCGACCGCGATGGTGACCTTGCTTTGCGCCGCGGCAAATCCGGTGGTGAGCGTCAGCGCGAGCAGCGCGCCGGCGAGCCTGGCAATCGTGTTCTTCATTGGTTTCCTCCGTTCGGCCGGCGGCACCATAGAGCAGCAGGACCGGCTTGAGAAGCGCGCCTTAAGGCACTGGCCATCGGCCTTTCGGCGCAATAGCATGGGCGCACAAGAACAATTCCTGATGGGGAGGATCATCCATGAATCGCTTCACTGCCGGGCTCGCGCTGGCCGCCGCCTTTGCCGCCGGATGCGGCGCGAACCAACTGCTCCGGCCGGCGCTGGCCGCGGAAAACATCACCGCGCAGATCATTCACACCGGCGAGACGGAAGGCGACGCGCTCGGCCCCGCCAACGCCGTCGGCTTCCGCTCGAAAATGTTCGCGAGCGCCGACGGCGCTACGATCTCGATCCAGGTCGGCAACGTGCCCAAGCACATGCACCCCAACACCAACGAGATCCAGTACATCCTGGACGGGACCGGGACGATCTGGCTCGGCGACAAGGAAGTGACGGTAAAGCCGGGCGACCTCGTCATCATCCCGAAGGGCACGCCGCACGGCGGGACCAAGCCGATCTCGGGACAGGTCAAGGCGATCGCGATCAAGACGCCGCCGCAAGCGCCGGATGATACCAAGCTGCTGGATTGAGACCCCTCAACCGGCGCGGGCGAATGCTCGGGCTCGCGCCGCTGCGCGGACCCGCTTGGTCGATTCCGGCGCTAGATCGGGCGCGCCTGCTTCCGAATCTCGTTCGCGATCGGCTTGAGAGTCTCCCCCGGAAGCTGGCCAACGAGCGTGTAACCCATGCCGCCATCCGCCCACACGAAGCCCGCGACATCGCCGGTCGATTGCGGCATCATCGGCGTGTCCAGGTTGCGGTTGCTCATCGGGCGCGTCAGCACAACGAGGCGATCCCCGCGATCGTCATCGTACATGAACATCGCGGCCGGGCCATGGGACGTCGCAACCAGGCGCCCCCCCATCAGCCTGTAGCCCGAGACAGAGAGGTCCGGCACCTTCACCGCCTGCTTCAGCCGAGTCGAGACCCATCGCGTGAGCTCCGCACTCTCGGAGGCGCGAATCTCGACCGGACGCACGCGGTCCGGTGCGTAGACGACATAAGAATAGGCTGCCTCCCGTGCCAGCGCCGACAGTCCGTTGGAACCCTCCTGCAACACGCTGCGCATGGTCCACCCGCCGAGACCGCCGATACCGAGGAGCAACGTCGCAGCGATCGCTCCCCACGTTCGCAGGGGACGTCGTCTTCGGCTCTCGATGACGCGCGACAAGTTCAATTCTGCCGGCAACGGCTCGTCGGCGATCGGCGCAAGCGCGCCGCGCAGCTGCTCGCGCTGGGTAGCGAAGGCCGCAACGCGCGCGGCAACATCCGGATGATCGTTCAGGTAGGATGCGACCTCCGCGCGACGCTCGGGCTCGAGCGCCTGGTCCACATAGGCGTGGAGATCATCCTCGGTGATCGGCCGCTGGTTCATTTCACGCTCCGCAAGGCCACGACATTTCCCGCCGCAGTGCCATCCATCTCCTGCTGCAGCCTCTCCCGCGCACGCGACAGGCGCGACATCACGGTCCCGATCGGGATGTTCAGCACCACTGCCGCATCCGCGTAGGAGAGGTCCTCGACCGCGACCAGCAACAACACGGCCCGCTGCTCCTCCGGGAGTTTCGCAAGCTTGGCAAGGACGTCCTGATAGATCAGCCTGTGCTCTTGCTCCGCCGCGCTGACAAGTTCCCGCTCGCCTGCATCGTCGATCGGCATATGCCTGCCCCGCGCTGTCGCCTGGCGAATCTGAGTGACAGCCAGGTTGTGAAGGATGGTGAACAGCCAGGCGCGCACGCTGCCGTCGCGCCGCTGGTGCCAGCGGCTGACGGCGCGCTCCAGGCAATCCTGAACCAAATCGTCGGCCGCGGCGCGTTCGCGCGTGAGCGCGCGGGCATAGCGGCGGAGCGCGGGGATTAGCGGCTCGACTTGAACCAGCATGTCCTTCATCAAGCGCTCCGCCATCTCTCGATTGGCGTTCGAACCGGAATCATTGAGCCTCGATCTGGACCGCCTCGCCCGGCATCGCCGCGTCGCCGGACGCGATCACCAAATAGCGCTTTGCGGCCGCGGCAGACTGGTCGACGATCTGCCGGATCGGACCGGCCGCGTTGACGATAGCGGATCCGGCCGGATTGGTCATGAAGGCCGCCAGCGGCTGCAATGGGCCGCCCCCGTCACTACGCTCCGCAAGCGCCAACACATATTTCCGCTTGGGCTGAAGTCCCGTCACTGAAGCCTGCAGGATCTGGATCAGGCCTTGATCGAAGAGCGAGACCGTGGTCGGCGCCTTACCGTGCTTTGTGCCGCCTTTCGACGCGAGCGCCAGATGAGCCACCTGGCCAGCCACGCCGAGCGCCTGCAGGTTCTGGCGGTCATCCGGGTCAGGCGCAGCATTCGGAACATAGGCGATCGCTTGCGGCGCCTGGCCGATCGGAACGTTCCCAACCACTTTGTTGGTCGCGGTGTCGATGGCCGCGAGCGCGTCGGCGTTCTCCAGCCCCACATAGATGCGGGTGCCGTCGCCGGACGGCCACACGCCGTGCGGCAGATTGCCGACCGGGATCGTGGCGACTTGCGAGAAGTCGTCGGTGCGGAACACCTTCAATTCGTTCAAGCCGCCGACGGTGACATAGGCGAACGTGCCTTTGGCGGTGTGCGCGAAGTTGACGTGATTGGTGATCGGCCCGGTGTCGATGGTCTTGATTGCATTGAACGGCGGCCTTGCGTTGAACACTTGTGTCCGGCCGACGTCCTTCAGCGTGAACCACACCTGATCTCCATCGGGCGTCGCCGCAATGTTCGGACAGAACGGACTTTCTTGCTTCACCGTAGCGATGATCTTGTGCTCGACGACCGAGACGACATCGGTCTCGGGATTGAAGGACGAGCAGATGTAGCCGTATTTGCCGTCAGGTGAGAATATCTGCATCCCCGGCCCGTTCGGCGTCGTGATGCGGGTCTTCTCCTTGAAGCTCGTTGGATCGATGACGGAGATGTAATTCTCGCCGCGGACGGTAACCCAGACCTCCTTGCCGTCGGGTGTAAAGAACGCCTCGTGTGGCGACCGCCCGACATAGGTCACGTGCCTGACCGCGTTGGTCGCAGTGTCGATGAAGCTCACTGAGTTCGAGCCGATCGACACTACGGCCAGCGTCTTGTGATCGGGCGAGAAACCCATGCCGTGCACGAGCACCTGCCCCTTGTAGAGCGGGCTGAAATTGCCGGGCTGCGGGTCACCAAGCCGGATTACGCCAAGCAGTTTGTTGTCGGCAGGGTCGGTGACCGAAACCGTGTTCGAGAACTGCTCAGCCGCGTAGACCCGATCGTGATGACTGATCGGAATGTCGGGGGAGGACAGCGCGCCAGGCGCCTGCCCCGCCCATGCGACGGAGCCGGTGGCGAGCATGGTGGCCGCCAGGAAAATGGTCCTCATCATATGGCTTCGAGACTTGGTCATCTGCCGCTCCTACTTCTTCATTCCAGTGGACATGTCCATCCGCATTACAGGATGATGATGAACAGTTGCGATGGGAACGGATTGCGGCTGGGTCGGAGCAGGCGTGGTGTCGGTCGCCGGCTCGCCGATGGCGAGCTTCATGGCAGCGATCTCCTGCATCTGGTCGACGATGATTTCCTGAGCGATGCGCCGAAGCTGCTCGTTCTTACCGTACCGCAGCTCGATCACGGCCATGTCGATGGCGCCCTGATGATGCGGGCTCATCATCGCGACAAAGTCGCGATCGATGTCGCCGGTCGGTTTGACCGCCATGTCGTTCATCATCCTGGTCATGGCGGCATCATTCTCTTGCAGGAAGGCGCTCTCTTCCGTGCTCGGCGCAGCAGGTGGGTTCGGATGGGACTCGTGCGCGAAGACGATTGGAGGAAGCGCGAAAGCGACGAGAATGCGCGCGGCAAGGAACGCTGTGCCGAGCCCGAGCCTCGGCCATCGACATCTGCCTGCACGCGCCGCTACCGCGGGGCGAAACTGTGAGGGGGGCATCCTGAACTCCCATGCAGGTGGTTGCATGGAGGTTTGACGCGTGGGCGCGCGTTCTATTCCGGCCGGTCGATCACATAAATGTCAGCTGTCGGGGGCGGCGGCCTAGCCGCGCCCGTCCACGGTCGGCCGCCAGACCAGCAGACGCCGCTCGACCAGCGTCACGCCGAAGTCGATCAGGATGACGAAGGCCGACAGCACGAACATGCCGGCGAATACGCCGGCGACGTCGAACACGCCTTCGGCCTGCTGGATGAGATAGCCGAGGCCCGCCGCCGATCCCAGATATTCGCCGACGACCGCGCCGACCACGGCGAAGCCGACCGAGGTGTGCAGCGAGGAGAACATCCAGGACAGCGCCGAGGGCCAATAGACGTGCTGCATCAACTGCCGCTCGCTCATGCCGAGCATGCGGCCATTGTCGAGCACGGTGCGGCTGACCTCCTTGACGCCCTGATAGACGTTGAAGAACACGATGAAGAACACCAAGGTGACGCCGAGCGCGACCTTGGACCAGATGCCGAGGCCGAGCCACAGCGCGAAGATCGGCGCCAGCACCACGCGGGGCAGCGCGTTGACCATCTTGACGTAGGGGTCGAACACCGCGGCCACCAGCGGCTGGCGCGCGAACCAGAAGCCGATCAGCACGCCACCGAGCGAACCGATCACGAAGGCGAGGATCGATTCCGTCAACGTGATGGCGAGATGCTTCCAGATCACGCCGGAGGCGAACCACTTTACGATCTGGCTGAAGACGTCGAGCGGGTTGGAGAAGAAGAACGGCGGCAGCAGGACCTTGCCGAACACGGGGACGGTCGACAGCACCTGCCACAGCACGATGCAGACGACCGCGACCAGGACCTGCAGCGCGAACAGCGTCGGACGCGACATCAGACCGCCTCCGCCGCTTGCGTGGATTGCGCGTAGCCCTTCATCACCTCGTCCTTGAGCACGCTCCAGATCTCGCGATGCAGCTCGTGGAACTCCTTGTCCAGCCGCACCTCGAAGATGTCGCGCGGGCGGGCCAAGCCGACGCGCCAGTCGCCGATGATGCGCGAGGACGGACCAGCCGACATGATCACGACGCGGTCGGCGAGCGCGATGGCCTCTTCCAGATCGTGGGTGACGAACAGCACCGCCTTGCGGTCGGCGTTCCACAGATCGAGCAGCAGATTTCCCATCACCTGGCGGGTCTGTGCATCGAGCGGCCCGAACGGCTCGTCCATCAAGAGGATCTTGGGATCGCGGATCAGCACCTGTGCGAGCGCCACGCGCTTGCGCTGGCCGCCGGAGAGCATGTGCGGATAGCGGCCCGCGAAGGCGCCAAGGCCGACGGAGGTCAGCCATTGCTGCGCGCGCGGCAGCGCTTCGGCCCGCGGCGTGCCCTTGATCTCGAGCCCGATCGCGACATTGTCGAGCGCGGTCTTCCAGGGGAACAGCGCATCGGCCTGGAACAGATAGCCGGCATCCCGGTTCAGCCCCGCGAGCGGCTGGTCGAAAATCCTGACACTGCCGGCGGCCGGCTTCAGCAGCCCGGCCGCGACGTTGAGCAGCGTAGATTTGCCGCAGCCCGTGGGGCCGACAATGGCCACGAACTCGCCCTGCGCCACCGTGAGATGGGCCTTTTCCACCGCCGTATAGACCCGCCCGTCCCCGAGCCGGAACGCGACCTTGGCATCTTCCAGCGCCACCGCCGTGGGCGTCGACATATGCTTCCTCCGGATTTCGCTTGATGCCTTAGCCGCTCGCGCGCGCAAGTTCAATCAAGCCGCCAAGCGTGCTAGGCATGCCGTGCCCTCCAAGGGAGGGGAAGGAAGAATGAGCTGCGTCGAATGCCTTCCAAGCCGACCATCAGCTACGCCCACGTGACCAAGCGGTTCGGCCCGCTGAGGGCTGTCGACGACGTCTCGCTCGACGTCGCCGAGGGCGAATTTCTGGCCATCGTCGGCGGCTCGGGCTCCGGCAAGACGACGCTGCTGCGGCTCGCCAACCGGCTGATCGAGGCCGATGGCGGCACCATCACGGTCGGCGGCGAGGACGTGCAAAACGTCGACCCGGTCGCGCTGCGGCGGCGGATCGGCTACGTCTTCCAGAGCGGCGGGCTGTTTCCGCATTTGAGCGTCGCCGACAATATCGGGATCACGCCAAAGCTGCTGGGCGAGCCGGCTTCGGCGGTCGCCGCGCGGGTCGACGAGCTGCTGGAGCTGGTGCAGCTCGAGCGCGATGCGCATCGCGACCGCCTGCCGGAGGCGCTCTCCGGCGGCCAGCGCCAGCGCGTCGGGGTCGCGCGGGCGCTTGCGGCGAGGCCCCGCATCATGCTGATGGACGAGCCGTTCGGCGCGCTCGATCCCCTCACCCGCGACGCGCTCGGCGACGACTATCGCTCGCTGCATCGCAAGCTCGGCCTGACCACGGTGATGATCACCCACGACATGACGGAGGCGATCCTGCTCGCCGACCGCATCGCGGTGATGCGAGAGGGGAAGCTGCTCGCCCAGGGCACTCCCGCCGAACTGTCGCGGAGCAGCGACGCTTACGTGCTGGAGCTGTTGCGCACGCCGCGCCGCCAGGTCGAGCGGCTGAACGCGCTGCTGCCGCAGGGCGGTGCGGCATGAGCTTGCTTGCCGATCCACGCTGGGGCGAGGCGCTGGGGCATCTGCCCGATTATCTCGGCAACCATGTGCGGGTCAGTCTCGCCGCGCTCGCGCTTGGACTCGCCGTCAGCCTGCCGCTGGCCATCCTGACGCGCAACCGCCCGGCGCCGCGCGCCATCCTGCTCGCGATCGCCAGCATCGTGCAGACCGTGCCGGGCCTGGCGCTGCTCGCGCTGTTCTATCCGCTGCTGCTGCTGGCGGCATCCGTGACGCTGGCCTGGTTCGGCGTGTCCTTTTCGGCGTTCGGCTTCCTGCCCGCGATGCTGGCGCTGGCGCTCTATTCGATGCTGCCGGTGCTGCGCAACGGCATCACCGGGCTCAACGGCATCGATCCCGCGCTGATCGAGGCCGCCAAGGGCGTCGGCATGACCGCGCGGCAGTCGCTGATCATGGTCGAGCTGCCGCTGGCCCTGCCGGTGATGATGGCGGGCATCCGCACCGCCGCGGTGTGGGTGATCGGCACGGCGACGCTGTCGACGCCGATCGGGCAGACCAGTCTCGGCAATTACATCTTTGCGGGATTGCAGACCCAGAACTGGGTGCTCGTGCTGTTCGGCTGCTTTGCCTCCGCCCTGCTCGCGCTCGCCGTCGATCAGTTGCTCGGCCTGATCGAGGTCGGCCTGCGCCAGCGAAGCCGCGCTCGCACCGTGCTCGGTGCCTCCGGTATCGCGGCGCTGGTTGCGGCAACGCTGGTGCCGACCATGGGACGCTCGCCGCAAGGCTATGTCGTCGGTGCAAAAACCTTCGCCGAGCAATATGTGCTGTCGGCGCTGATGCGGGATCGGCTGCAGGCGGCGGGCCTCTCGGCCACGGCGCGCTCGGGCCTCGGCTCCAGCGTGATCTTTGGGGCATTGAAGGCGGGCGACATCGATCTCTGTGTCGATTATTCCGGCACGCTGTGGGCCAACCAGCTGCATCGCACCGACATCAAGCCGCGCGCCGAGCTGATCGCGGAGCTGAAGACAGCGCTGGCGAAGGACAACATCACGCTGCTCGGCGAGCTCGGCTTCGAGAATGCCTATGCGCTGGTGATGCCGAAGAAGCGCGCCGAGGCGCTCGGCGTCCGCACCGTCGCCGATCTCGCGGCGCATGCGCCGACGCTGTCGATCGCCGGCGATTACGAGTTCTTCTCGCGCCCCGAATGGGCTGCGCTGCAGAAGGCCTACGGCCTTTCGTTCCGCGCCCAGCGCCAGATGCAGCCGGACTTCATGTATGCGGCGGTGGCCAGCGGCGAGGTCGACGTCATCGCCGGCTACACCAGCGACGGCCTGATCGCGAAATACGACCTCGTCGCGCTTGACGACCCCAAGCGCGCGATCCCGCCCTACGATGCGATCCTGCTGCTCGCGCCGAAGCGCGCGGGGGATGAGCGGCTCAAGGCGGCGCTGCAACCGCTGCTCGGAAAGATCGATATCGCCACCATGCGCGAAGCAAACCTGCGCGCATCCGGCAACGACGCGAACTCGTCGCCGGATGCGGTGGCGAAGTGGTTGTGGGAGAAGGTGGGCGGGCGATAGGGTGGGGTTTCGTAGGGCGGGCAAAGGCGCGTAAGCGCCGTGCCCGCGTCTTTGGATAACGCGCGACAGGTAGTGGGCACGCTTCCGCTTTGCCCACCCTACGCACGTAGCTATCGGCGCTACAGCCCCCGGATCATTCCCGCGTCGATCAAGAGGCGGTTCAGCCGCCGCGCTTCGGCGCCGTCCCTGCAGGCGTAGAAGACGCCCTTGCAGCGGAGCATAATCTCCTTCTGCTCGGCAAAAGACGGGTCGAGCGGGATGCCCGCGGCCTCCTGGATGACCAGCGGCAGATAGGGGCCGTCGATCGTGTCCATCACGGCATCACTTTTCACCGGCTCGAAATTGACGGCATCGATCGCGTAATAGGTCGCATAGAGGCGCGGATCGTAGGCGTCGAGCCTCTTGCCGATGGCGCCCTCGTCGAGCCCGGGCTCGAGGATCCCAGGCGCGAACTCCGGCTGATGATCGCCGTATCGCACGATCAGGAAGGGCTCGCCGGGGAATGTCTTCTTTAGCCCCGCGACGAACGCCTTGTACTGCTCGGCGCTCATCGCCTGCCGGCGCAGATATTCGTCGATGGACGCCACGTTGCCCGGCGCGCGCCAGTTCGGCAGCAGGTCGGGACGGAAGCGCGTCTCCCAGGGGAAATGATTGGCGCCGAGATAGATGAAGGTGAACAGCGGCTTGTTCGGCGGCTGCTGGCCCATCAGCTGGAGCGCCTTGCCGTAGAAGAAGCTGTCGGGCTCGACATCCTTGGCGCCGAGATCCTTGGAGTCGAGGAAGCGTTCGACGCCGGTCGTCATCTGGAAGCTGCGCGCCGCCATGAAGCCGCCATAGGCGGGATAGAGCGACATCGTGTCGTAGCCGCAGCGGCGCAGCGCCAGCGGCAGGCCGCGCTCGACGCGGTTTGAAGCGATGCGTGTCACGAAATAGGCGAAGCGGCCGAACGAACGCGAGGAGAGTCCCGCGAGCACGTTGTATTCGGTGAACCAGCTCGGCCCGCCATTGCTTTCGGCGAGGAACGTGCGCTGCTTGCCGTCCCAAGATTTGAAGTGGCTGCCATAGCCCTGCGGCACCTTGATGCCGGCGGCGGCGCGGATGTCGAAGCTCGATTCATCATGGATCATGATGATGTTCGGCCGGCGGCCCGCGGGATGGCAGGAATCGACCAGCGGCATGTTGAGCCGCTCATTGCTCGCGGCGGCCGATTCCATGAAGCCGTATTGCACGAAATCGGAGACCGAGCTGACGCCGGAGCGGAAGAACTTCGACAGATAGCCGTCGTCGTAATAGCCGCGCCAGGCCTCGTCGGGATGATAGAGCGAATAACCGACCAGTGCGGCGAGACAGGCCAGCTTGCAGGCGAGCGCGGGCAGGCGGCGGATGCGGAACGGATCGAGCCACCACAGCGCATACATCAGCGGCAGCGTGACGAAGCCGGCCAGGATCACCGACCAGCGCAAATTCGGGAAGATCGTGAACAGGAAGGCGACGGTGTCGCGGTCGATCATCATCAGGTCGATGAAGTTGACCGTCATCTGCACGACGTCGTGCTTCAGCCGCGACAGCAGCACCAGCACGACCACCATGGTCAGCGACAGCGCGCCCGAGAGCGCCGGCCGGCGCAGCAATGCGATCCAGAAGAAGTTGAGGATGCCCCAGGCCAGCGCGAAGGAGAGGCGCGAGCCGAAATCGGTCTCGGTCTGGTACATCAGCGCGAGCGCGGCCAGATGCGGCGCGGCAACGGCGAGCAGCCGCCAGATGCCGAGCGCGGCGACGCTCGCCAGCACGGCGGTGGTGGCAGAAGGACCTGGATTGGGCGCGGACGCCATCGAGGACACGCAACTCTGGTCCGGTGCGGTGATGCCAAGCCGTCTGGCCGGCCCGAAACGACCAGGGCCTCCGGCGCAGCCGGAAGCCTGCACCATGTCATAAAACTGTAACGGAACGGTCAAGGACAGGCAACGCGTGTCGTGATTTGACCGGCGCTTAATCCTGGTGGGCGACGAGGCGTCAGCGCTGCCCGACCCGCATGGTGAGGAGAAAGACCGGCGGCGGTTGCCCGCGGCGTCAGGATTTCGCGATGCCGGCGATGAACAGATCCAGCACGCCCTCCGCCATCCGCTCGATCTCACCGGCCTCGACGCCCCAGCGCGGAAAGTGGCCGTCGAGATTCATCCTGGCAAAACCGTAAACCAGGGCGCGGCCGGCGACCTGAATGCGCTTGAGGTCCGCCGAGCGCAGCAGGCCCTGCTCCGCCGCGTCAGCAAGGATCCCCTCGGTCAGCGCGATCAGCTCGGCATTGTCGCGCGTCAGTTCCGCGGAGCTGCCATGGACGAAGTAACGTCCAGTGGAGATGATCTCGAAATGGGCGGGATTGCGCATGGCCCAGCGCAGGTAGGCAAGGCCGAAGGCGCGGAAACGGGCGAGCGGCGCGGCGGCCGGGGCCTCGCTCAGGGCCGCGTCGATCTCCGCACGAAAACGCCGCTGCGCTTCCTCGGCCACTGCCGCCATCAGGGCGTCGCGGTTCGGAAAGTGCCGAAACGGCGCACCCGGCGACACCGCGGCCCGGCGGGCGGCCTCGCGGACCGAGACCTCCGCTCCTTCGGCCGCAAGCTGCAGCGCAGCATCAATCAGGACGCGGCGGAGGTCGCCATGGTGATACGGCCGGACTTGGGCTCTGGGACGGCGGGCACGCGGCTTGGACGGTTGACGGGCGGGCATGGGCGCTTCCTAGCATCACCCGAACGTGAATGTAAGCATCGATTACACCGTTGACCAACGCGCAGCATCGAAATGTAATCAGTGATTACATAGCGGAGGGAAGCATCATGTCGCAACGTCAAGGTTGGCTCGAAGGCTGGCGGCTGCTGGCCGCCCTCGCCCTCAGCCTGGTGGTCCTCAGCCTGTGGATCGCCTCGATGCGGCAGTTCGAGATCGAGGGCGTGCGGATGGTCATCCGTTTCACGGCGCGCAGCTCGCTGCTGCTGTTCTGCCTCGCCTTCAGCGCCGCAGCGCTGGCGCGACTGTGGCCCAATGGCTGGACGCGCTGGCAGCACCGCAACCGCCGCTATCTCGGCCTGAGCTTTGCCGCGTCCCACGCTATCCACGCGGCCGCGATCATCCTCTTCGCCAACATGGACCCGGTCGGCTTCGCGGCCGCGACCTCACCCGCCTCCTACATCTTCGGCGGCATCGGCTATGCCGTCATCATCGCCATGAGCGCGACCTCCTTCGACCGCGCCGCCGCGCTGATCGGACCGCGCGCCTGGCGGACACTGCATCTTGCCGGCGGTTATTATCTCTGGCTCCAGTTCATGGTCTCGTTCGGCAAGCGCGCGCCGGCGATGCCGCTCTATGCCGCGTTCCTCATTCCGCTCCTGATCGTGATGGCGCTGCGCATGATCGCGATGGCCCGCCATCCACGCGGGCAGACCGTCGCGGCGGGCTGAAGCGCCCATCTTTACTGCGGCAGGAATCCGAGCCGCTTGGCGATGATGCGATCGAGCGTCCGCTTCGGCAGCACGCTCGCGATCAGATGCCGCATCGGGTCCGGGGTGATCTGATAGCGCACCTTCGGGCTCGCCGCGGTGAGCGCCTCGAACACGATCTCGGCGATCCGCTCCGCAGGCAGGCCCTTGGCGCCGAGGTCCATCATGAAGGCCATGACCTTGTTCAGCGCCGGCAGGTAGGGCGAGTTCTGGTAGACGGAGAGATCGATCTCCTCGGCCTTGCTCCAGATCGGCGTCTTCACCGCGCCAGGGGCGACGATGATGACGTCGATGCCGAACAGCATCAATTCACGGCGCAGACTTTCGGAAAGGCCTTCGATGGCATGCTTGGAGGTGCAATAAGGCGCCGACAGCGGATTGCCGTTCTTGCCCGCGACCGAGCTGATCATCACGATCCGCCCTTTCGGCCCCTTCAGCGAGGGGTCGGCGCCGAGCAGCGGCCCGAAGGCCTGCGTCGCGATGACGGGGCCGATCACGTTGATGTCCATCTGGCGACGAAAATCGTCGGCCGACAATTCGAGCACGGGGCCGGCGACCGCGACACCGGCATTGTTGACGAGGCCGGCCAACGTCTCGCCGCCCAGCGCCTCGCGGGCCGTCCGCGCGGCCGCCAGCACGGCGGCTTCGTCGGTGACGTCGAACAGCAGAGGAGAGAAATTGGTGCCGAACTCGGCCGTCAGCCGATCGGCATCGGCCTGCTTACGGACGCTGCCGAAGACGCGATAGCCGCGCCCGATCAGGAATTTTGCAGTAGCCCAGCCGATGCCGGTGGACGCACCGGTGACGACGACAGATCGCATGGTCCTCTCCCTCAGGTTCCCGCGATCATGCCTTGGATTGTGACCGGTGTCCCAGACAAGTGCAGCGAAGCGAGCGCAGAGCCGGGACCCAGGAGCCGCAACCCCGGACCAGCAGCGCACCACTTGCGTGCTGCGCTGCATCCGGGGGACGCAAAGCTCAGTTCTTCGACTTGTCGACCAGCGCGCCCTTCTTGATCCAGGGCATCATGTCGCGGAGTTTCGCGCCGACTTCCTCGATCGGGTGCTGAGCGAGCTTGGCGCGGGTCGCCTTGAACGAGGTCTGGTTGACCTTGTTCTCGAGCATCCAGTCGCGGGCGAACTTGCCGCCCTGGATGTCGGCGAGAACCCGCTTCATCTCGGCCTTGGTCTCGGCGGTGACGATGCGCGGACCCGTGACGTACTCGCCGTATTCGGCGGTGTTGGAGATCGAGTAGTTCATGTTGGCGATGCCGCCTTCATAGATCAGGTCGACGATCAGCTTCACTTCGTGCAGGCACTCGAAATAGGCCATCTCCGGCGCGTAGCCGGCTTCGACCAGGGTCTCGTAGCCGCCCTTGATCAGTTCGACCAGGCCGCCGCAAAGCACGACCTGCTCGCCGAACAGGTCGGTCTCGCACTCTTCCTTGAAGGTGGTCTCGATGATGCCGGCGCGGCCACCGCCGACGGCCGACGCGTAGGACAGGCCGAGGTCATGGGCGTTGCCCGAGACGTCCTTGGCGATCGCGATCAGGCAGGGCACGCCGCCGCCGCGCTGATATTCCGAGCGCACGGTGTGGCCGGGACCCTTCGGCGCGATCATGAGCACGTCGAGGTCGGCGCGCGGGTCGAGCAGGTTGAAATGGACGTTGAGGCCGTGCGCGAACACCAGCGCCGCACCCTTCTTCATGTTATCGTGCAGGTGATCGCGATAGATGTCGCCCTGGAGCTCGTCCGGGGTCAGCATCATGACGAGGTCGGCCCATTTGGCGGCTTCGGCGACTTCCATCACCTTGAAGCCGGCGGCTTCCGCCTTCTTCACCGAGCCCGAATCCTTGCGCAGCGCGATGGCGACTTCCTTGACGCCGGAATCCTTCAGATTGAGCGCATGGGCATGGCCCTGGCTGCCATAGCCGACGATGGCGACCTTCTTGCCCTTGATCAGGTTCAGGTCGGCGTCGCGATCGTAATAAACACGCATAGGTCGTTTCCTCGTTCAGGGCCGAAAATCGGCCAATGGTCAGTGTCCGAAGGGTGAAATTTGCGGATTTCGGGGGCTGTCTAGAGCATTTCGGCCCCAGAGGGAAACCCGTTTCTGCATGGAAATCCGCGACATCATGCATCCATGAAAACGGGGTAGAGGGAAGCCAGCAGCAGGATCGCCATCAGAATATTGAAGGCGCGGACCAGCCGCTCCGAGGTCAGGACCGGCCGTAATGCGGAGCCGAACAGGGCCCAGACCACGGTCGAGACGGTGCCGACGATCAGGCTGATCAGGGTCTGGATCGCGATATTGAGCGGGAATTGGGCGATCGCCGCATAGGCGGTGATGGTGCCGATCACGATCACCCAGCCCTTGGCATTGATCCATTGGAACATCGCCGCGCCCCAGAAGGTCATCGGGCCTCGGCCATCTCCCTCCCCCGGCCTGGTCGGACCGGACATGGCGATCGCGGCGGCAAGATAGATCAGGTAGGCGGCGCCGGCATATTTCAGGATGGTCTGGAGGATCGGATAGGCCAGGAACACCGAGCCGAGCCCGAGGCCGACCGCGGCGACCATGAAGGCGAAGCCGAGGACGATGCCGACGATGTGCGGGATGGTCCGCCGGAAGCCGTAGGTGAGGCCCGACGACAACAGCATGATGTTGTTCGGCCCCGGCGTGAAATACATCACGACCATGAAGATGAGAAAGGCATAGAACAGCGACTGGGACATGCTCACCTCACGCCGTCTTCGTCGACGGTTCTTCGGGTAACGCGTTGGGCCGCTTCGCCAGCACCATGACGGCGATACCGGCGATCACCGTCAGCATGCCGGCCAGCCGCAGGGGCCCGAACCGCTCGCCGAACACGATGCTCGAGGCCGCCGAGCCGACGAACGGCACCAGCAGCGCGAACGGCACCACCTGCGCGGCGGGATAGTCGCGCAGCAATCGGCCCCACAGCCAATAGGCGATGCTGGTGGAGATGGCGCCGATCGCCAGCAGGCAGATGAAGCCGGTGAGCGACATGTGGATCAGCGACTGGAGGGTCGGCGCCGGCCCGTTGACGACCAGCGCAAGCGCGAAGAGCGGCACCGCGGCCGTGAGGCACAGCCAGGCAAACAGATCGAACATCGGCGCGCCGCGCGCCCCGCGCAGCAGAAGATTGCCGATCGCAAAGCAGACCGGAGCGATCATCAACACCACAAAGGCCGCGACGCTGAAATCGTAGCCGACCGTGCCGCAGATCATCAGGAGGCCGATTGCGGCGATGCCGATGCCGAGCGTCTGCACCGGCGTCGGCCGCTCGCCGAATGCGATCGCGGCGAAGCCGATCGTGAACAGTGCCTGGCTCTGCACCACGACGCTGGTCAGCCCGACCGGCACGCCATGGGCGATACCGTAGGCCTGGGACAGGAACTGGCCGAGGAACAGCGTGAAGCTGATCGCGATCAGGAGCGACCAAGCGACCTTGGGCTTCGGAATGAACAGGCACGGCGCCGCCGCAATGGCGAAGCGCATCGCCGTCATCAGCTCCGGCGAGAATTCGTCGAGCGCGATCCGGCTCGCCACGAAGGCAAGCCCCCAGATGATCGCCACCAGGAGGGCGATGAGGATATCGGCCGGCTTCATTGTTGTTCTCGGCTCTGCCCTGTCGTGCAGTCCTGTTGTTGTTCGTTTTAGCCTTGCTCGCCGGCTCTTGGTTTGCGCAGCAGATAGGTGCCGTGCATCGGTGCGTGGTAATCGGCCGAGACCAGCGTGAAGCCGACGTCGGTCAGCATCCGCTCCATCACCCAGCCGAAGGTGGAATATTCGTCCCGCATGTGCGTGACGACGCCATCGCGCGAAAAATCGTGGTTCTTGATCTGGAAATCGGCCCATTGCTCGACGTCGCGCTCGACCGCGTCCGGCATCGATGCGTAGACGATGTCGCGCAGATAGAACGTCGCGCCCGGCTTGAGCGCGCGAAAGATCCGCGACATCGCCACCGCCTTCCAGAAATCCGGCAAATGATGCAGCGTGAATTCGCTGACGATCAAATCGTAGGATTCCGGCCGATAGGCGAAGCTGAGCAGGCCTGCGGACTGGGTGCGCACGGGCGCCTTGCGATCGCGCGCGTAGATCTCGGCAAGCGCCAGCATCGCCGGCGAGATGTCGATGGCGTCGACCTCGGCGCCCATCAGCGCCGCTTCGGTCGCCAGCACGCCGTTGCCGCAGCCGATATCGGCGATGCGCCAGCCGCGCTGGACCCCCAGCATTTTCAGCGCGGCGCGCGCCCGCAGATCGGCATCGTCGTGGGCGTCGTAGATCGAGGCCACAGCGGGCTCGATCCCCATCCGGTTCCGCTCGTTATAGTACCAGTCGCGCGCCAGCATGATTCACATCCCTTCAGGCCCGCGGCCGATCGCGGCAACGCCGGTGCGCGACACCTCGACGAGGCCGAGCGGGCGCATCAGGTCGATATATTGATTGATCTTGTCGGTATTGCCTGTGATCTCGAACACAAAGCTCTCGGTGGTGGCGTCGATCACCCGGGCGCGGAACGCATCCGCCAGCCTCAGTGCCTCGACGCGATGCTCGCCCTGTCCGCGCACCTTGACCATGGCGAGCTCGCGCTCGATCGAACGCCGGGTCTGGGTCATGTCGACGACCTGGTAGACCGGGATCATGCGGTCGAGCTGGTTCTTGATCTGCGCGATCACCATCGGCGTGCCCGTCGTGACGATGGTGATGCGCGACAGATGCTTCTGGGCCTCGGTCTCGGAGACCGTGAGGCTTTCGATGTTGTAGCCACGGCCCGAGAACAGGCCGATGACGCGCGCGAGCACGCCGGGCTCGTTCTGCACCAGCACGGCGAGCGTGTGGGTCTCGTTCGGATCGTGGCGCTCTTCGATGAAGTAGGCGGATGCGGGCTGGTTCATTGTCGTCCCCTCAAATCTCTCTCGTCACACCAGCGCCTTGCCGCCGGCGAAGGCCTTCGCGGTCGCCTCGTCATTCGCCTGCTCCGGCAAAAGCATCTCGTTGTGCGCCTTGCCGGAGGGAATCATCGGGAAGCAGTTTTCGAGCGCCGCGACGCGGCAGTCGAAAAGCACCGGGCGTTTGACCGAGATCATCTCCTGGATGGCGCCGTCGAGATCGCCGGGCTTGTGCACCTGGATGCCGACGCCGCCATAGGCCTCGGCGAGCTTGACGAAGTCCGGCAGCGCCTCCGAATAGGAATGCGAGAGACGGTTGCCGTGCAGCAGCTGCTGCCACTGCCGCACCATGCCCATGTACTGGTTGTTCAGGATAAAGATCTTGATCGGCAGCTCGTACTGCACCGCCGTCGACATCTCCTGCATCGTCATCTGCACCGAGGCATCGCCCGCGATGTCGATGACGAGGCTGTCGGGATGGGCCACCTGCACGCCGACCGCGGCCGGCAGGCCGTAGCCCATCGTGCCGAGACCGCCCGACGTCATCCAGCGATGCGGCTCCTCGAAGCCGTAGAACTGCGCCGCCCACATCTGGTGCTGGCCGACTTCGGTCGTGATGTAGGTGTCCCTGCCGCGCGTCGCCTCGAACAGGCTCTGGATTGCGTGCTGCGGCAGGATGACGTCGTTGCTCTTCTTGTAATAGAGCGAGTTGCGGGCGCGCCATTGCGCGATCTGCTGCCACCACGACTTGATGTCAGGCCTCTTCGCCTCCGCCTTGAACACCTGCAGGATGTCGCCGAGGATATTGCCGCAATCGCCGATGATCGGCACGTCGACGCGGATGTTCTTGTTGATCGAGGACGGGTCGATGTCGATGTGGATCTTCTTCGAGCTAGGGGAGAACGCATCGACGCGGCCGGTGATGCGGTCGTCGAAGCGCGCGCCGACGCACAACATGACGTCGCAATCATGCATCGTCATGTTGGCTTCGTAGGTACCGTGCATGCCGAGCATGCCGAGCCAGTTCTTGCCCGACGCGGGGTATGCGCCGAGGCCCATCAGCGTGGAGGTGATCGGGAAGCCGGTGACCTCGACCAGCTCGCGCAGCAGCCTGGTCGCCTCGGGGCCGGAATTGATGACGCCGCCGCCGCTGTAGATCACGGGGCGCTTGGCGTTCGCGAGCAGCGAGACGGCCTTGCGGATCTGCGTCGCATCCCCCTTCACGCGCGGCGCGTAAGAGCGGTGCACGTCGGACTTGCGCGGCGGATGATAGGTGCCGGTCGCGAACTGCACGTCCTTGGGCACGTCGACCAGCACCGGGCCGGGACGGCCGGAGGTCGCGACGTAGAAGGCTTCGTGCAGCACTTTTGCGAGATCGTTGACGTCCCGCACCAGCCAATTGTGCTTGGTGCAGGGCCGCGTGATGCCGACCGTGTCGCATTCCTGGAACGCGTCGTTGCCGATCAGATGCGTCGGCACCTGGCCGGAGATGCAGACCAGCGGGATCGAGTCCATCAGCGCGTCGGTCAGCGGCGTCACCATGTTGGTGGCGCCGGGGCCGCTCGTCACCAGCGCGACGCCCGGCTTGCCGGTCGAGCGCGCATAGCCCTCGGCGGCGTGGCCCGCGCCCTGCTCGTGGCGCACCAGGATGTGCTGGACCTCGCTCTGCTGGAAGATCTCGTCATAGATCGGAAGCACCGCGCCGCCGGGATAGCCGAAAATGTCAGTCACGCCGTGATCGATGAGCGCGCGAACGATCATCGCGGCGCCGGTCATTTGGTTCGGATCGTGGCTCTTGTCGCTCATTGGCTTGCTCCGGATGCGCTGTTGTCAGCGGCTTCGTTCGTGTCGGGTTTGGGAAATAAAAAAGGCCCCGAAGAGGGCCCATGCACACCGCCTGTCATGTGGATGGCAGCTAGCCATCCCCGGCGGTGTGCCTGGGTACGACGGCGATAAGCAGTTTGGTAATAATGTTACGCATGGCAGGTGCCCGGCTTCCCAAAGGTTGCGCAAAACATAGCGGCCAAAGCCCGGATGTCAAGGCAATGCGGCCGTTCCCGCGCGATTTTGGCAGTGTAGCGGTGTTCCCCGGGTTCGGCGAGAGGTAAATTGGGGAACCCGGAGGGAAAGTGTGTCAGCCGCCGTCCCGCGCCGCCCTCACGACGGCCGCAAGCCACCCCCTCGCCTCCTCCGGCCTGACCCATGCGAAGTCCGGCAATTGGTGCCGGAACCAGGTGAATTGCCGCTTGGCGTAGTGGCGGGTGTCGCCACGCCCGATGGTGGCGGCCTGCTCAAGGCTGAGCTCGCCGCGCAGATGCCGGATCAGGGCCGGCACGCCATGGGCCTTCATCGCCGGCAGCAGCGGATCGAGCTGCCTCGCGGCGAGCCGCTCGACCTCCTCCAGCGCGCCGGCCTCCAGCATAGCATCGAAGCGGGCGTCGATCCGGGCATAGAGCGCGTCGCGCTCGGGCGCGAGGAAGACGGCGCGAAAGCTGTCCTTGGGCAGCAGCGGCGGCTGACCCTCCCGGTGCCAGTCGAGCAGCGACCGGCCGGTCGCTTCAATCACTTCGAGTGCGCGCGCGATGCGGGTGCGGTCTCGCAGGTTCAATCGCTCCGCGGCGCGCGGATCGCGGGCGGCGAGTTCCGCATGCAGCGCCTCCGCCCCGTTCCGCTCCAGCCGCGCGCGGACGTCCTCGCGCACCTCGGCAGGGATGGGCGGCACCACCGAGAGTCCCGCCGTCAGCGCCTTGAAATAGAGCCCGGTGCCGCCGATGAAGATCGGCAGGCGGCCTTCGGCGCGCGCCTCGTCGAGCGACTTGGCCGCATCAGTAACCCAGGCGCCGGCCGAGAAATTCACGGCGGCATCGACATGGCCGTAGAGACGGTGCGGAGCGCGCGCTTCCTCGTCACGGGTCGGCCTCGCCGTGATGATGCGCAGATCGCGGTAGACCTGCATGGAATCGGCATTGATGACGATACCGCCGGTGGCGAGCGCGAGCTCCAGCGCCAGCGCCGACTTGCCGCTGGCGGTCGGTCCTGCGATAAGCACGGCCTCGCCAACGGGCCTTCTGCCGACTTGCTCCTCGCTCACGAAAACCTCAAATGTCCCTCGTCGCCACGCTGATCTGCAACCCCGACAATCCCGCGCTCGAATCCACCATCGTCGACGGGGCCCGCGCCGTGCTGCCGCAGGCATCGCCCGCACACTGGCTGTTCGACGGCGTCGCGGTCGATATCCCCTTCGGTGCCGACAGTAACCTCGAAGCCGACCGCCACGCCATCGAGCAGCGGCTGCGCGAGCTGCGCGGCGACCTGCCCATTGACATCGTGGTGCAGCCTGTCGGCTTCAGGCGCAAGAAGCTTTTTCTCGCCGACATGGATTCCACCATGATCGGCCAGGAATGCATCGACGAGCTCGCCGATTTCGTCGGGGTGAAGGCGCATGTCGCCGCCATCACCGAACGCGCCATGCGCGGCGAGATCGAGTTCGAGCCGGCGCTGCGCGAGCGCGTCGCACTGTTGAAGGACCTGCCCGCCAGCGCGGTCGACGAAGTGCTGGAAAAGCGCATCACGCTGACCCCGGGCGGCCGCGCGCTGGTCGCGACCATGCGGGCCAACGGCGCCTATACCTGCCTCGTCTCCGGCGGCTTCACGCTGTTCACGACCGCGGTCGCGGCCAAGATCGGCTTCCAGGAGAACCGCGCCAACGAGCTCGTCGTGCGCGACGGCAAGTTCACCGGCGAGGTGAAGGAGCCGATTCTGGGCCGCGCGGCGAAGCTCGCGACGCTGGTCGACCTGATGGAATCGTTCGATCTCGACGACATCGACTCGGTCGTGGTCGGCGACGGCGCCAACGATCTCGCGATGATCCAGGCGGCCGGGCTCGGCGTTGCCTATCACGCCAAGCCGGCGGTTGCGGCGGCGGCGGCCGCGCGGATCGATCATGGCGATCTCACCGCGCTGCTTTATGCGCAGGGATACAAGCGCGAGGAGTTCGTGGAGGGGTAGCCACCTCCCCTCCGCCGTCATCACCCGCGAAGGCAGTGATCCAATATTCCAGAGACAGAGCGGGGATACGGGGAGGCCGCGGCGTACTGGATGCCCCGCCTTCGCGGGGCATGACAGCGAGTGTGGAGCGAAAAGCCAGCCTTACTGCACGCTCAGCGCCACGAAGCGCAGCTCGCCGTCGGCATTGGAGACCAGCAGCAGCACCGACTTCTTGCCGTCCTTCTTGAGCTGATCGACCCGCTTCTGGATGTCGGCACCGCTCGAGACCGCTTCCTGCGCAACCTCGACGATGACGTCTCCGGCCGAGAGGCGCTTCTCCGCGGCGTCGGAATTGGCGTCGACATTGGTGACGACCACGCCCTTGACGCTGTCCTTGATCTTGTAGCGCGTACGCAGATCCTTGTTCAGCGCGGCGAGATCGAGGCCGAGCGCCTTCTGCGTCACCGGCTTTTCCGGCGCCGGCTCGTCGGTCTTCACCGTGGCCTGCACCTTCTCGGGATCCTGGAGGCGGCCGAGGGTGACTTTCTTGGTCTGCTCCTGGCCCTTGCGGATGATGACAACATCGACCTCCTTGCCGACCGCCGTGTCGGCGACGACGCGAGAGAGGTCCTTCGGATCCTTGACGTCCTTGCCGTCAAACTTGACGACGACGTCGCCCGGCTCGATGCCGGCAGGCTTGGCCGGGCCCTTGTCGTCGACGCCCGCAACCAGCGCGCCGCGCGCGGGCTTGATGTTGAGGCTCTCGGCGATCTCGTCGGTGACGCTCTGGATGCGCACCCCGAGCCAGCCGCGGCGCAGCTCGCCGAACTGGCGCAGCTGATCGACGACGCCCACGACCGTCTTCGACGGCACGGCGAAGCCGATGCCGATCGAGCCGCCCGAGGGCGAGATGATCAGCGTGTTGACGCCGATGACGTCGCCATCGAGGTTGAACAGCGGACCGCCGGAATTGCCGCGGTTGATCGACGCGTCGGTCTGGATGTAGCTGTCGTAGGGCCCCGAGGAGATGTCGCGGTTCTTGGCGGAGACGATGCCGGCGGTGACCGTGCCTCCCAGGCTGAAGGGATTGCCAATCGCGACCACCCAGTCCCCGAGGCGCAGCTTGTCGCTGTCGCCGAACTTCACCGCGACCAGCGGCTTCGGCGGCTTGATCTTGAGCACGGCGAGATCGGTCTTCTTGTCGACGCCGACCAGCTCGGCCTTGATCTTGGTGCCGTCGTTGAGGATGACGTGGATCTCGTCGGCATCCGCGATGACGTGATTGTTGGTGACGACGACACCCGCGGTATCGATGATGAAGCCGGACCCGAGCGAGTTGGTCTTCTTCGGGGCGCTGCCGTTGTCGCCGCCCTTGCTGCCGCCGGGGCCCCTGCGGTTCTTGAAGAAGTCGTCGAAGAACTCTTCGAAGGGCGAGCCGGGCGGCAGTTGCGGCATGGTGTTGCTGCCGCCGCCCTTGGCTTCGACGGTCTGCGAGGTCGAGATGTTGACGACCGCGTCGATCACCTTCTCGGCGACGTCGGCAATGCCATCCGGTCCGCGCGCCTCTGCCGGCGTGCCGAACACGCTGAAAGCACTGACGACGAGCGCGGCCAGCCCTAAACGCAAGCGGGTCGGGGCAATGGTGGCAGCGGGCATTGGTTTCTCCAGAGAAAAGGATTCGGGTCCAGACTGCGCTCGAACGGGGGGACGGCGCAAGCACGGAGCTTAACGGCCTCAAGACCCCGATAATACGGCGAAAACCCGTCTTTCGGCTTCACTTTGGCGTTGGTGCGAGGGTCTAGACCGGACGCCGCATCACCCAGATCAGGATCAGGCCGGCGACCGCCGAACCGATCCCGACCACCCGCAGGATATTGTCCGGCGTGGCGATGGCGCTCTTCATGGCCTTGCGCATCCAGTTCGGACTGGCCGCAAACATCAGGCCTTCCAGCACGAACAGGATGCCCAAGCCGATGAGGAAATCGGAGAACGCAATGGACCTCATCGGATTGGAACCTCCCGTGACGCTGTTTTCGTTTGGACGAAGGGCGGCGAGATTCGCCGCCCTCTATCTAGCTTACGGCTTCGCCGGCGTCTCGGTGGCCATCTTGCCGGACGGGTTGCTGAAGTACCGGAAGAAATCCGAGTCCGGCCGCAGCAGGAAGCGGGTATCGTTCGACTTCAGGCCGTTCTCATAGGCGGTCATCGACCGGTAGAAGGCGAAGAAGTCGGCGTCCTTGCTGTAGGCTTCCGCAAACAGGCGGTTGCGCTCGGCATCGCCTGCACCGCGGGTCTGCTCGGCCTGCGAGTTGGCTTCCGCGATGATCACGGTCGCCTCACGGTCGGCCTTGGAGCGGATCTCCTGGGCCTTCTGGCCGCCCTGCGCGCGGAACTCGGCCGCTTCGCGCTCGCGCTCGGTCTTCATGCGCTGATAGACCGCCTGGCTGTTCTGCTCCGGCAGGTCGGCACGGCGGATCCGGACGTCGACGACCTCGATGCCGTAGCCGTCGGCCTCGTGATCGAGCTGATCGCGGATGCGCTGCATCAGCTTCTCGCGGTCGTCGCGCACCACGTTGATGAAGGTGACTTCGCCGAGCACGCGGCGCAGCGCCGCGTTGAGGAGCGTGGTGAGCTGGATGTTCGCAGCCTGGATCGAGCCGACGCTCTGATAGAAGCGCAGCGCGTCCTTGATGCGGTAGCGCGCGAAGGCATCGACCACGAGCCGCTTCTGGTCGGACGCGATCGCTTCCTGCGACGGGTTCTCCAGGTCGAGAATCCGCTTGTCGATGTTGATCACCGAATTCCACGGCGCCTTGAAGTGCAGGCCGGGGGCGGTGACGACGTCGACGGGCCGGCCGAACTGCAGCACGATGGTCTGCTCGGTCTGCTGCACAGTGAACAGCGACATGTAGCCGACGACCACGACGAACAGGAGCGCGATCAGCGTGACGAAACCTGTGACCGGAGACCTCATCGGTTGCCTCCGCTCGACTGCGGACCGGTGGTAGGCGGCCGCTTGGTGGTCAATTCGCCCAGCGGCAGATAGGGCACGATGCCCTGGCCCGAAGAGCCGCCATCATAGACGAGCTTGTCCGCGCCGCCGAGCACGCGCTCCATCGTCTCCAGATAGATTCGTTCACGCGTCACGTCGGGCGCCTTCTTGTATTCGTCGTACACCTTCAGGAAGCGCGCGCTCTGGCCCTTGGCCTCGGCGACCGCCTGCTCCTTGTAGCCTTCGGCGGCCTGCTGAATCTGCGCCGCCCGTCCGCGCGCCTGCGGCACGACTTGGTTGGCGTAGGTCTGCGCTTCGTTCTGCAGCTGCTCGAGATTGGCGCGCGCCGCCTGGACGTCGCGGAAGGCGTCGATGACCTGCGCGGGCGGGTCGACCTTCTGCATCTGTACCTGGCTGATCTGGATGCCGGCCCCGTAACTGTCCAGCGTCTTCTGGATCAGCTCCTGGACGCCCTGCTCGGTAACGTTGCGCGCACCGGTCAGGATCGGCTGGATCTGCGATCGGCCGATCACCTCACGCATCGCGCTTTCGGCGACCGCCTTCACGGTGCCTTCGGGGTTCTGAATGTTGAACAGGAAATTGCCGACGCCGTTGGGCTTGATGCGCCACAGCACGGTGAAGTCGACGTCGACGATGTTCTCGTCGCCCGTCAGCATCAGGCTCTCTTCCGGCACGTCACGGATGGAGCGGCCGCGCCGTGCGGGATCGTCGATCAGCGTCATGCCGATCGAGATGGTGTTGACGCGCAGCGCCTTGGGCAGCAGCACGGTCTCGATCGGATAGGGCAGATGATAGTTCAGGCCCGGGTCCACGGTGCGGACATGCTTGCCGAAGCGCAGCACGACGCCCTGTTCTTCGGACTGCACGCGGAAGAAGCCCGACAGCAGCCAGAACGCGATGATGAGCAGGATGATCAGCGTGATGCCGATGCCGGAGAAATAGCCGCCCGGCATGATCTGCTGGAGGCGATCCTGGCCGCGGCGCAGAAGGTCTTCCAGATCCGGCGGCCTCGGCCCGACCGGTTGCGGGCCTGAGCCCCATGGTCCCTTTGGACCCGAGCCCCATGGGCCACCGCCCTGATTCTTCCACGGCATTCGACGCTCTCCTCGGCAGGGTGGAATTGCCCCCGCCCGCTTTGTCCGGTCCGGCTTTATAGGGGACAGGCAGGTCCCTTACAACGCAGCCCTGACCGTCTTCCGAGCTATGCTCGGGCACGAAAAAGTCAATGTAAACATTGACGAAAGCGGTTAATGGCCGCGCCGCCGACGATATGTCACATAGGAGTAGTCGGCGCTGTCGAGGGGGCCGGCGGGATGGCGGACGCGTCCAACCTCGTCCCATTCCGCCTTGTCGATGTCGAAATGCGTGTCGCCTTCGGGCCGGGCATGCACTTCGGTGATCTCGAGGCGATCGGCGCGGTCGAGCCATTGCCGGAAGATCTCGGCGCCGCCGATCACCGCGATCTCGGTGACCGAACGCCGCAGGGCATCGCCAAGCGCAACCGCGCCGGCATCCGCGGCGGATGTCGTGACGACGGCCCCATTGGCGCGATAAGCCGCATCGCGCGTGATCACGATATTGGTCCGGCCCGGCAGGGGACGGCGGGGCAGCGATTCGAAAGTCTTACGGCCCATGATCACGGGCTTGCCGATGGTCAGCGCCTTGAAGCGCGCCATGTCGGACTTCAATCGCCACGGCATCGCATTGCCCGCGCCGATGACGCCATTCTCCGCGATCGCGACGACGAAGACGATCTCCATCAGGCAGAGCTCCCGGCAAGCCGTGTCAGCGCCGGCCCGGTGACGCGGCACAGCGTCCAGTCGTCCATCATGACGGCGCCAAGCGATTTGTAGAACGCGATCGACGGCGCGTTCCAATCGAGCACCGCCCATTGCAGCCGCGACCAGCCGTTGTCGACGCATTCCTTCGCGAGATAGACCAGCAGCGCCTTGCCGAGGCCTTTGCCCCGATGCGACGGCCGCACGTAGAGATCCTCGAGATAGATGCCGTGGCGGCCGCTGAAGGTGGAGAAGTTCGAAAACCAGACCGCAAAGCCGACGGCTTCACCGTTCCACTCGGCAATCGCGCAGTGGAGCTGCGGCCTGTCCCCGAACAATGCGTCGGCGATATCGGCCTCGGTTGCCTCGACCTCATGCGAGAGCTTCTCGTACTCGGCGAGCTCGCGGATGAAATCGAGGACGAGCCCGGCTTCACCCGGGCGCACGCGGCGGATGTTGAGCGACATCCGAGTCAGACCGCGACTTCCGCCTTGATGTGCGGATGCGGGTCGTAGCCAACGAGCTCGAAATCCTCAAAGCGGAAGGACGACATGTCCTTCACGTCAGGGTTGATCCGCATCACCGGCAACGGACGCGGCGTCCGCGTCAGTTGCAGCCGCGCCTGCTCCAGGTGATTGGAATAAAGATGGGCGTCGCCGAGCGAGTGCACGAAGTCGCCGGGCTTCAAGCCCGTGACCTGCGCGACCATCATGGTGAGCAGCGCGTAGGAGGCGATATTGAAGGGCACGCCGAGGAAAACGTCGGCCGAGCGCTGATAGAGCTGGCACGACAGCTTGCCGTTCGCGACATAGAACTGGAACAGCAGGTGGCAGGGCGGCAGCGCCATCTTCTCGACGTCGGCGGGATTCCAGGCGGTGACGATCAGCCGGCGGGAGTCCGGGGTGCGCTTGATCATGTCAACGACGTTGGCGATCTGGTCGATGCTGCGGCCGTCGGCCGTGGGCCAGGAGCGCCATTGGTGGCCGTAGACCGGGCCGAGATCGCCATTGGCATCCGCCCACTCGTCCCAGATGGTGACGCCGTTGTCGCGCAGATATTTGATGTTGGTGTCGCCCTTCAGGAACCACAGCAACTCGTGCACGATCGCCTTCAGCGGCAGCCGCTTGGTGGTCAGCATCGGGAAGCCCGCGGACAGATTGAAGCGCATCTGATGGCCGAACACCGAGAGCGTGCCGGTACCGGTGCGATCAGTCTTCTCCGCGCCGTCTGAAAGAATCCGCTCGAGCAGGTCCTGATACTGGTGCATGTGCGACTATGCCTTTGGGAAGGCGGCGAACTTAGCGACCGCCCCCGCGCTGCAACAGCGGCGATTCGCTGTCCGTACCGATTATACCCGGAAAAATGAGTGGTCTCGGCGCAAACGACAAGGGGCGGAACTCGGCGTCCCGCCCCTCGCCTATCAGCTTGAAAGTACAGCTTAAGTGGCCGGCTTCAGCACCGGGGTCCACTTCGCGATCTCGTTCTTGACGAGGGTGGCCAGCGCTTCCGGCGTGCGCTCCGCAGGGGTCGGGATGACGCTGCCGAGCTCGAGCAGGCGCTTCTTCACGGTCTCGTCGTCGAGCGCCTTGCTGGCCGCGGCGGTCAGGGTGGCCACGATCGCGGCCGAAGTTCCCTTGGGCGCGAACATCGCATTCCAGGCCTGGGCCTGGAATTTCGGCAGGCCGGCTTCCGCCGTCGTCGGCACGTTCGGCAGCGACGGATTGCGCTCCGGCGTTGCGATCGCGTAGGCCTTGATGGTGCCGGCGTTGATCTGCGGCACGGCGTTGACGATCTGGTCGCACATGTAGTCGACCTGGCCTGCCACCAGCGCGTTCATCGCAGGTCCCGTGCCGTTGAAGGGCACGCCGACCGGCTTGATGTCGAGGATCGAGTGCAGGAGCTCGCACGAGACGTGCGAGACCGAGCCCACGCCGGCATGCGCGGCGTTGACCTTCTCGGCATTGGCCTTCACGTAGGTCACGAACTCCTTCAGGTCCTTCGCCGGAAAGTCCTTGCGCGCCAGGATCAGGATCGGCGTGCCCGCGAGCAGCGCGATCGGCTCGAAGTCCTTCTCGGGATGATAAGCGAGTTTGGGATAGAGCGGCACGGAGGCGGCATGCGTGCCCATGTGCCCGGTGATCAGCGTGTAGCCGTCATTGGCCGCACGCGCGGCGCGCGTGGTCGCGGTGGTGCCGCCGGCGCCGACCACGTTCTCGATGATGATGCTCTGTCCGAGCGTCTGCGCCATGTGCGCGGTGACGATGCGCGCGACGACGTCGGTCGGGCCGCCGGCCGCGAACGGCACGACCATGGTGATGCTGCGGGTCGGGTAGGTCTGCGCCTCGGCTGGCGCAACGAACGTGCAAAGCGAGGCGAGCGCCGCGGCACATGCGCCCGTGAGCGCGCGAATGAAGGTCATGTCGATCCCCTTTGGACACAAAAATGCCGGCCCAAGGGCCGGCATTTCCATTTCACAAAGCCGTAACACAAGTCGATTGGACTTCCGAATGCGGCGTGCCGACGCAGGAGCGCGACCTCAGTTCTCGGATTCGGTGAACACCTCGTCGCGCTTCGATCGGAGCGCTGGCAGCACGGTGAGGACGAGAAGGGCCGCAGCGACCGCCAGCAGCACCGCCGACAACGGACGCGTCAGGAACACGCTCCAGTCGCCGCGCGAGATCAGCAGCGCACGGCGCAGGTTCTCCTCCATCAACGGTCCCAGCACCATGCCGAGCAGCAGAGGCGCCGGCTCGAAATCGTGCTTGATCAGCCAGTAGCCGACGAGACCGAACACGCCGGCAAGGATGACGTCGACTGGCGCGTTGTTCACCGAATAGATGCCGATCGCGCAGAAGATAACGATCGAGGGGAACATCAACCGGTACGGCACGCGCAGCAGTCTCACCCAGATTCCGACCAGCGGCAGGTTGATGATGATCAGCATCAGATTGCCGATCCACATCGAGGCGATCATGCCCCAGACGAGGTCCGGCTGCTTCTGCATCACTTGCGGGCCCGGCACGATGCCGTGAATGGTCATCGCGCCCACCATCAGCGCCATCACCGCGTTCGGCGGGATGCCGAGCGTGAGCAGCGGGATGAAGGAGGTCTGCGCCGCGGCGTTGTTGGCGCTCTCCGGCCCCGCCACGCCCTCGATCGCGCCGCGGCCGAACCGCGACGGGTTCTTGGCGAGCTTCTTCTCGAGCGTATAGGCGCCGAACGACGCAATCGTCGCGCCGCCGCCGGGAAGGATGCCGAGGATCGAGCCGAGCACGGTGCCGCGCAGGATCGCGGGCGCCGAATCGATCAGATCCTTTCTGGTCGGCATCAGGCCGGTGATCTTCTGCTGCACGAGATCGCGGCTCATCTCGGCGCCGGCGTCGAGATTGCGGATGATCTCGGCAAAGCCGAAGACGCCCATCGCCACCGTCGCAAAGCCGAGACCGTCGGCGAGCTCCGGAATGTTGAAGGCCATGCGGGAGGCGCCGGTCTCGATGTCCGAGCCGACCATCGACAGCAACAGGCCGAACACGATCATCGCGATCGCCTTCAGCACCGAGCCCTTGGCCAGCACGACCGCAAAGATCAGGCCGAGCACCATCAGCGAGAAATACTCCGCCGGACCGAACGCCAGCGCGAGCTTGGTCAGGGGCGCGCCGAGCACGGCGATGAGCACGGTCGCGACGCAGCCGGCGAAGAACGAGCCGATCGCGGCGATCGCCAGCGCCGGGCCGGCGCGGCCTTGCCTCGCCATCTGGTGGCCGTCGATGGCCGTGACGACCGACGTCGCCTCACCGGGTATGTTGACCAGGATCGACGTGGTCGAGCCGCCATACTGGGCGCCGTAATAGATGCCGGCGAGCATGATCAAGGCGCCGACCGGCGGCAGTCCGAAGGTGATCGGCAGCAGCATCGCGACGGTCGCGATGGTGCCGATGCCCGGGAGAACGCCGACCAGCGTGCCGACGAGAGCGCCGATCAGGCACATCAGCAGGTTGATCGGCGAGAGCGCGACGACGAAGCCGTGAGCGAGGTTGGCAAAAAGGTCCATCACGCCCTCACTGATTCAGGAAACGCGGAAACATCGGCATCGGCAGCCCGAGCACGTATGGAAAAAGGATCGCACAACCTACCGTCAGGCAGGCGCCGACGATCGCCGCTTCACGCCAGCGCGTCTCCTCCGAGCCCATCGCGGCGATCATGAAGCTGACAAAGGCCGTGACCACGACGCCGAGCGGCCGGATCGCCAAAGCGAAGAACAGGATCGCGGCCACCACGAACAATGGTCCTCGCCAGGCATAATGGGCCATCGCCGGCCCATCGGTCAGAAGACCGGTCAGGGCGATGCCGGCGGACAAGGCAACCAGCAATCCGCCGAACATGCGCGGCGCGGTGCCTGCGCCGAAGGAGAAGCCCCGCATGCCCTGCAAATCGCTCCCGGCCCACAGCGCGAACAGGGCAACCGCCATGAGGACGACGCCTCCGACATAATCCTGCGCCGACCGGACCGTCATGAACAGCGTGAGAATAGCCACCACGAACAGCGGGTAGGAATAGATCAGCGCGAGCAGCACATCCGATGACGCCTTCTTGGTGTCACCGCTGGCCGCACCGATCAACGCTCCTGGCGCGCCGGCGAGCAACGCCGTGGCGTGGCCGATCACCACGGCGGCCGGGCCGCGGCCGGTACCCCATCCGAAGATCGTCCCGATCGACCAGATCAATTCGAAGATCTGCGGCGCAATCGCCAGCAGACAAAAGCCGACCGCCAACCGGGTGTTTCGGGTGGCCGTCGTTGAGTGGCCCATCGTGTCGGCCATGCATGTCTCCTCCGCGACCCGTAAGTCACGAGCACTGTTGTTCTAAATCGGCTGGAACTGGATCCCCCGCCCGGATCACTGCCTAGCGATTTTCATTACACAATGCCAGCAAAACCCAACAGGCCCCCGACAAGCAGAAGCCAGAGTGGATTGAGGCGCGAGACCGATACAATGACCGCAACTATTGCGGTCAGAAGCAGTGCAGCAATTGTGCGATCGGTCGACTGGGCCAGGATCAGGGCACTCGCCGCCATCAATCCGATCGAGAGAGGAACCAGTGCAGCCTGAATCAGGCCGGGCCAGCGCGATCGGCTCGGCCTGTTGAGGAGCCGGCTGACATAATAGGCAAGCAGCGCCGTCGGCAGACACATCGCCAGCGTCGCCGCCAGAGCGCCGGGAATGCCGGCGACGGCATAGCCGATTAACGTCACGATAAGCACGTTAGGACCTGGCGAAAGTTGCGCGATCGCATAGGCATCGCTGAACTGCTTCTCGGTCATCCAGTGATGGACCTCGACCGCGATGCGGTGCATCTCGGGCACCGCCGCCGCGGCGCCGCCGACCGCGAACAGCGACATCAGTCCAAAGGTGGCGATCAGCGCCCAGATCGGATTCTCGGCGTTCATGCTGCTACTTTCCGTCGCAGGAAATAAGTGGCGCCGACACTCACAGGGATCGCGGCCAGCAGCACCGTCGGAAGCGGCAGGCGGAGCACGCCGATGGCGAGGAACACACCGAGCATCAGGATCAGCGCGAGGGGGTCCGTCCGCTTCAGCAGGGGCTTCATCATGCGGAAGACCACCGCGATCAAAAGGCCGACCGCCGCACAGGAGACGCCTGCGAGGATCCGCCGCAGCACCTCCACATCGCCGAACCGGGCATAGATGATCGCAAGCACCGTCATGATCAGGGTCGGCGGCAGCAGCAGCCGGCGAAGGCGGCAACGCCACCGGCAATCCCGCGCAGCCGCGCGCCGAACACCATCGACAGATTGACGATGTTGGGCCCTGGCAGGAAATGGCAGAGCGCAAAAGTCTCGTTGAACTCGTCCGCATTCATCCAGCGGTGCTGCTCGACGATGGCCCGCCGGGCAAACACCAAGACCCCGCCGAAGCCCGCCAGCGACATCCGGGCGAAAGCAAGGAACAGGTCGAGCAGCCCGGGCGGCACGGCGGCAGCGGCTGGATGGTCCGGCTCTTGTGGGGCCGGTGCAGAATCCTCGGACATGTCAGAAGCTTAGAACGGCGGCCGTGACGCGGCCAAGCCTGGCGGGAACCTATCTCAAGGGAACCTCGGGATGGCCGCTCGAAACACCTGTCATTTGAAACCTTTGCCCCCTATATTGGGGGTGCCGGTTCGCCGGCTATGGAAATAAACGGTCGTCGTAATAAACCATTCGGACCCGGGGGCGGTACCCGGCGCCTCCACCAAAGCCCACCAACGGACACTCCGGAAGCGGGCTTTGGCGGGGGCGAAATAGGATCGACGAGGGCGTAAAGGGCGTGCTTTTTCCCGGTATTGTTCCGCCGTTATCGGGCTACTGCAATAGTTGCCAACGACAACTTTGCTCCGGTTGCTCAGGCTGCGTAACGCAGTTTGAAAGACCATCTTAAAGTCCTAACGGGTTAAGCTCCGTTAGGCGGGGTTCGGAGGCACCTGGCAACAGAAGCCTCCACTTACCTTATTCCTACCCCGGCGATTTCCTGCCCGACGGGACTCCTGCTGACCCGTCAGGCGCGGTACTATCGCGGCTTGGCGAGTCGGGCCGGCAGGGCCCCACTCCTGCAATGCAACAGGACGACCATGGCGACCGATCATATCCGATACGATGTGCTGGCCCGCGACGCGCTGCGCGGCGTGCTGCGGAAGGTGCTGACCGATGCCGCGTCCCATGGACTGCCCGGTGAGCACCATTTCTTCATCACCTTCGTGTCGAAGGCCGAGGGCGTGAAGCTGTCGTCGCGGCTGCTGGCGCAATATCCGGAAGAGATGACGATCATCCTGCAGCACCAGTTCTGGGATCTGACCGTGCTCGAGGACCGCTTCGAGGTCGGCCTGTCCTTCGGCGGCATTCCGGAGCGCCTGATCGTGCCGTTCAGCGCCATCAAGAGCTTCCTCGATCCGTCCGTGAAATTCGGCCTTCAGTTCGACACCTCCGACGTCGCCGAGGTCGCGCCCGAGACGCTGCCCGCCGCTCCTGCCCCGTCCGCGGTCGCGGTGCCGGCGCCTGCCGCTCAAGCGGCGGAAAGCACGGAAGAGCCGGCGGCCCCGAACCAGGGTGGCGCCGAAGTCGTGCGGCTCGATCGTTTCCGCAAGAAATGATCTAGATTGGGCCGGAGCCCGTCGCGCCCGGCCAAACTCCCTATATAGAGGCACATGAAGAGGCCGTGCGGCGTTTCGCGCGGCGGAATGGATGCGCTCATGGCCAAATCTGCTCGCCCCAAAACTGCTCGCCCCGCGACCCGCACCGAGACCGACAGTTTCGGCCCCATCGAGGTCCCCGCCGATCGCTATTGGGGCGCACAGACCGAACGTTCGCGCCAGAACTTTCGCATCGGAACGGATCGCATGCCGATCGCGCTCGTGCACGCACTCGGCATCGTCAAGCTCGCCGCCGCGCAATCCAATCTTGAACTCGGCCTGCTCGACCAGCGCCGCGCGGGTGCCATCATCCGCGCCGCGCGCGAGGTGATCGAGGGCAAGCTCGACGATCATTTTCCGCTTGTCGTGTGGCAGACCGGCTCCGGCACGCAGACCAACATGAACCTCAACGAGGTGATCGCCAACCGCGCCAATGAACTGCTCGGCGGCGAGCTCGGCGCCAAGAAGCCGGTGCATCCCAACGACCACGTCAACATGAGCCAGTCGTCGAACGATTCGTTTCCGACCGCGATGCACATCGCGGCCGCAAGCCGCATCAACGCCGACCTCGTCCCTGCGCTCAACGAGTTGCTCCGCGCGCTACGCAAGAAGGAGAAGGCGTTCGCGAAAATCGTCAAGATCGGCCGCACCCACACCCAGGATGCGACGCCTCTGACGCTCGGCCAGGAGTTTTCCGGCTATGCCGCTCAGGTCGAAAGCGGCATCGCGCGGCTCAAGGTCGCGGTGAAGGACCTCCATCCGTTGGCGCAGGGCGGCACCGCCGTCGGCACCGGCCTCAACTCGAAGCCGCGCTTTGCAAAACTGTTCGCAAAGCATGTCGCCGGCATCACGAAACTCCCCTTCACCAGCGCCGCCAACAAATTCGAGGCGCTGGCCTCGAACGATGCCTATGTACTGGTGCACGGCGCCATCAATTCGGTGGCGACGGGCCTGTTCAAGATCGCCAACGACATCCGCCTGCTCGGATCCGGCCCACGTTCGGGGTTGGGCGAGCTGATCCTGCCGGAGAACGAGCCGGGCTCGTCGATCATGCCGGGCAAGGTCAACCCGACGCAATGCGAGGCGATGACCATGGTGTGCTGCCAGGTGTTCGGCAATCACACCGCGATCACGGTGGCCGGCAGCCAGGGCCATTTCGAGCTCAACGTCTACAAGCCCGTGCTCGCCTACAACATGCTGCACTCGATCCGCCTGATGGCCGATGCCGCGCGATCCTTCACCGAACATTGCGTCAGCGGCATCCGTGCCGACGAGAAGCGCATCGACGAGCTCATGCAGCGCTCGCTGATGCTGGTGACGGCGCTCGCCCCGAAGATCGGCTACGACAACGCCGCCAAGGTGGCCAAGACGGCTCATGCCAACGGCACCACGTTGAAGGAGGAGGCGCTGCGCCTCGGCCTGGTCTCGGCCGACGAGTTCGATCGCCTGGTGCGCCCCGAGAAGATGACCAGCCCGGGATAAAATTCCGAATTCCGATTGCCATCCGTAATGATACGGACCCCCACGCCTTAGAAATGTGCGGCTTTGGGGGCGGGATTTGATTACCGTCAATGTTCTGGCGGGACGGCGTGCTACGCAGCCCTTCTGCCCCCTCGACGGGGCCAATTTCATCCTTTGATGGCCCAAGGGGCCGATTGACGAGGACGAGCGAATGGCGATCAAGTCATGTGGGGCGCAACGCGGCACCCTGTTACGGAATGTTTCATCCAGCCTGAAGAGGATCGGATGATGGAGACGCGACATGGGGAACGTCATCAACCTGAATCGTTTCAGGAAGCGCGCCGAGCGGCAAGCCTCGGCGAAGCAGGCGGAGGCCAACCGGACGAAGTTCGGGCGCACGAAGGCGGACCGGTCGGCGGAGCAGACGCGCGCGGACAAGGCGAAGGCGCACCTGGATCAGCATCAGATCGATCGCGAGGAGCAGCCATGAAGTCGCCCGTCGTGAAACGGTCGATCGTCGTCGCCGGGCACAAGACAAGCGTTAGCCTGGAAGAGGCGTTCTGGAACGGCATGAAGGAGATCTCCGGCCTGCGCAACATGACGTTGTCCGAGCTGGTCGGCGAGATCGACAACAACCGCCAGCAGGGCAATCTGTCGTCGGCGATCCGTCTGTTCGTCCTGGACTACTTCAAGAGCCGCGCCATGGCCGCCCAGCCGGACAAGGTCCCGGCCCAATAGCCAGCCGTCGGGGGCGCCTTCGAGGGCGCCCCGCCGCCCGCACTTTAAAATCACTCTAAGGTGCGGTTTCAACGAGCGCATTCGCTTGACCTCAATGCCTTGCGTTGAAAATACAGGGCATGACCGACACCAATAATGACACGCGCCCGCATATGCCGCTGGGTCTGGCCCAGCGCGGCTATACCGGCGTCATCCAGCACCTGTCCGCGCGCGAGGCGGGCTCGGCGCTCTCCGACATCGAACTCGAGAGCCGCCTGATCGAGCTCGGCTTCGTCGAGGGCGCCCGGGTCGAGGTCCTGCACGAGGGGCTGGTCGGGCGCGATCCGATCGCCGTGCGGGTCGACAGCATCACGATCGCGGTCCGACGACGCGAGGCCATGGCCGTCATCGTCGCCTAGATGGCGACCGGACGCCTCATCCCAGGCTTTTCGACAAGCCTTTCGCCAAGCCGTTTGCCAGGCCTTTGATCACATGGAATTACCCCTGCTGCATCTCGCCCTGGTCGGCACGCCCAACAGCGGCAAGACGTCGCTGTTCAACGCCCTGACCGGCAGCCGGCAGAAGGTCGCGAACTATCCCGGCGTCACGGTCGAGCGCAAGGAAGGCTTCTTCGTCACCCCCCTGGGACGCCAGGTGTCGGTGGTCGACCTGCCCGGCACCTACTCGCTGCGCGGCCGCAGCCCGGACGAGGAGATCACCCGCGACTTCGTGCTCGGCAAGGCCTCCGGCGAGACCGTGCCCGATCTCGTGCTGTGCGTGGCCGATTCCACCAATCTGCGGCTGACCATCCGCCTGCTGCTCGAGCTCAAGCGCACCGGACGGCCGATGGTGCTCGTGCTCAACATGTTCGACATCGCCGCCCGCCGCGGCATCACCGTCGACGTCGAGCGGCTCGCCAAGGAGCTCGGCCTGCCCGTGGTCACCTCGATCGCGGTGCGCAAGGGCGGCACGGCCGACCTCCTGAAGCTGACCGACGAGATCTCGGCCAAGCTCGCCGCCGAGGCGGAGGCCAACAGCTGGCGTGCGCTCAGCGTCTCCGAACTCCGCGCGACCCAGCGCGAGGCCGACCGCATCATCGCCGACTGCGTCAGCCTGCCTACGAGGCCCGACACCTGGACCGCGCGGATCGACGCGGTCGTACTGCATCCCGTCGGTGGTCTCATCGTGCTGATGCTGATCCTGTTCGTGATGTTCCAGGCGGTGTTCGCCTGGGCGCAGCCGGCCATGGACCTGCTCAAGTCCGGCTTCGACTCGCTCGGGGAGCTGGTGCAGGCCACCCTGCCCGACGGCCTGTTGCAGAGCTTCCTGCAGAACGGCGTGATCTCCGGCGTCGGCAGCGTCATCGTGTTCCTGCCGCAGATCATCCTGATCTTCCTGTTCATCCTGCTGCTGGAAGATTTCGGCTACATGGCGCGCGCCGCGTTCCTGATGGACCGCATCATGGGCGGCGCCGGCCTGCATGGCCGCGCCTTCATTCCGCTGTTGTCGAGCTTTGCCTGCGCCATTCCCGGCATCATGGCGACGCGCGTGATCGACAACAAGCGCGACCGGCTGACCACGATCCTGATCGCGCCGCTGATGACCTGCTCGGCGCGCATTCCGGTCTACACGCTGATCATCTCCGCCTTCATTCCGGCAAAGGACATCTGGGGCTTCATCAACCTCCAGGGTCTCGTGATGTTCGGGCTTTATGCCTGCGGCATCGTCAGCGCGCTGGCCGTTTCGTTCCTGATCAAGTTCTTCATGCTGCGCGACTATGCGCCGGCGCCGTTCATGCTGGAGCTGCCGGACTACAAGATGCCGCGGCTGAAATCGATCGTGATCGGCATCTACACCCGCGCCAAGATGTTCCTGGTGCGCGCGGGCACCACGATCTTCTCGATGATGGTGCTGATCTGGTTCCTGGCCTCGTTCCCGCAGCCGCCGGCGGGCGCGACCGATCCAGCGATCGACTTCAGCCTTGCGGCGATGATCGGCAAGGCGCTCGAGCCGCTGCTCGCCCCGGTCGGCTTCAACTGGCAGATCGCGGTCGCGCTGATCCCGGGCATGGCGGCGCGCGAGGTCGCGGTCGCAGCCCTCGGCACCGTCTACGCGATCGAAGGCGGCAAGGAAGCGGCCGAGCAGATCGGCCAGGTGCTGGCGACGAAATGGTCGCTCGCCACCGCCCTGTCGATGCTGGCCTGGTACATCTTCGCACCGCAATGCGCCTCGACGCTGGCCGTGATCCGGCGCGAGACCGGCAGCTGGACCTGGATGGCCGTGACCTTCACCTACATGCTGGTGCTGGCCTATGCCGCGAGCCTTTTGACGTACAACGTCGCGGTCGCGCTCGGGGCTGGATAGCCCCTCCGAAACTAAAACCGCGAAAACAACCCCATGCACAGTAGGCGGGGTTGTGAAATCAACGACTTAAGTTTGACACGAAGGTCATCCGACCGAAGCTCCGCGCGGTTGCCTCGTCGGGCAAAACGGCGTCGTGGCATTGGCCAGTGAACGTCTCGGTGAGTGGATCGGCCGCACCGACTGAACCTGCCCGTGTTCAATTTTGAACCCAGGCCGAGAGCAGTCCGGCGCGACCCTTGGAAACGGCTCGCCGGGAACCGGGCCGCTGCTAAAGAGTTCCTTCTACGGGCCTACTTTGGTCCCGGTCCCGGCCCATCGATGCTGTGGGCCAGCGCTCTTCCAAGACATGCTGAGGGGGTTCAATGACTGATCCATCAGGGGCTGCTCCGGCCAGTGCCCTCAAGGATTTGCCGAGAATTTCGACAGGCAGCGAGGGTCTGGACGACATCCTCGGCGGCGGCCTGGACCCCAACAGGATGTACCTCTATGAGGGACGGCCGGGGACCGGCAAGACCACGATCGCGCTGCAATTCCTTCTCCGGGGTGTGCGCGACGGTGAGCGTGTGCTCTATATCTCGCTGTCAGAGACACGGCGGGAGCTCGAGCTTGTCGCGCATCGGCACGGCTGGTCTCTGCAAGGCGTCGATATTTTCGAGTTGGTCCCGCCCGAGACGACGCTCGATCCCGACCGGGAGCTCACAGTCTTCCATCCCGCGGAGATGGAGCTCAGCGAAACGACCGGCCTGATCTTCAAAGAGGTCGAGCGGATCAATCCTACCCGCGTCGTGCTCGACAGCCTGTCCGAGCTGCGCCTGCTGGCCCAGAACCCGCTGCGCTACCGGCGCCAAGTGCTGGCCTTGAAGCACTTCTTCACCAACCGCAACTGCACTGTCGTGCTGCTCGACGATCTGTCCTCCTCCCAGGACGATCTGCAGCTGCATTCGATCGCACACGGCGTCGTCATGCTCGAGCAAATGGCTATCGATTACGGCGCGGAGCGGCGCCGGCTTCGCGTGATCAAGATGCGCGGCATTCGATTTCGCGGCGGGTACCACGATTTTACGATCTCGCAAGGTGGCTTGCGGATCTTCCCGAGGCTCGTCGCAGCCGAGCATCACAAGGCGTTCCACGGCGAGTTCGTGTCCAGCGGTAACGCCGAGCTCGATCAACTGCTGGGCGGCGGGCTCGAGCGCGGCACCAACGCGCTTCTCCTCGGCTCTGCCGGTGTCGGCAAGTCCTCCCTCGCGCTGGCCTATGCCATCGCGGCGGCGGAACGCGGCGAGCACGCCGTGTTCTTCGCCTTCGATGAAGGCCGTGGGACGATCGAAGCACGTGCTCGGACACTGGGCCTGCCTCTGCAGGAACATCTGGATTCCGAGAAAATCCGCTTCCAACAAGTCGATCCTGCCGAATTGTCGCCCGGAGAGTTCGCGGCGACGCTGCGCCGGAGCGTCGAGATCGACAACGCCAGGGTTGTCATCATTGACAGCCTGAACGGCTATTTGAACGCGATGCCGGACGAGCGCTTCCTCATCCTGCAAATGCACGAACTCCTCAGCTATTTGGCCCAGCAAGGCGTGCTGACGATTCTGATCCTTGCCCAGCATGGGCTCGTCGGCCCGATGGATACGCCGCTCGATATCAGCTATCTGAGCGATGCAGTGGTGATGCTGCGCTATTTCGAGTTTGGCGGAACGGTGCGGCGCGCGCTCTCCGTCGTCAAGAAGCGCAGCGGCAACCACGAGCACAGCATCCGCGAGTTCCGGCTCGGCGGCACGGGGATCAGGCTCGGTCCGCCTCTGCAGGAGTTCAGCGGCATTTTTTCCGGCAATCCCCGTTATACCGGCACGGTGCTGCCGGAAGGACCGGCTGAATGAGCGCCGACCGGGACAACCGTGTTCTGATATTCGCCCCGATCGGCCGCGACGGACCGGCATCGGCGGAGCTTTTTCGCGGCGCGAGCCTGGAAGCGGTCAATTGCCGAAGTCTGCCCGAACTCGTTGCCGAGATGAAGGGTGGCGTTGGAGCGGTTTTCTTGGCCGAAGAGGGATTGTTCGGCAATGACACGGCGCCGCTCGCACAATGGATCGCGAACCAGCCGCCATGGTCCGACCTGCCTTTTGTCGTCCTCACCAGCCACCGGGAGCAACCGGCTGTCGTTGCATGGCGACGCAGCATCGTCGACCTCCTGCGAAACGTTTCGCTGCTCGAACGTCCGGTGCAGCCGATCACGCTGACCAGCGCGGTTCAATCCGCGATGAGGGCGCGGCGGCGCCAATATGAAATCCGGGCCCTGCTCCAGGCCCGTGAGCAGACCGCTCAGGAGCTCGAGAAGCTGGTGGTCGAGCGGACGCGAGAGCTGGAAGAGGCCAACGAACAGCTTCGCCTCGAAATGAACGAACGCACGCGCGTCGAGGAGACCCTTCGTCAGGCTCAGAAGATCGAAGCCATCGGCCAGCTCACCGGCGGCGTCGCGCACGACTTCAACAACCTGCTGATGGTGATCTCGGGCGGCCTCGACATGCTCGACCGCCAGACCGATCCGAACCGGCGCCGGCGCCTGATGGACGGCATGACCCAGGCCGCTCAGCGTGGCGCCAGCCTGACGAGGCAGCTCCTCGCATTCTCGCGCCGACAGAAGCTTCGGCCGGAGCCCGTCGACGTTGCCGCACAGATCGGCGGCATGCGGGAACTGCTCGATCGCAGCCTGAGGGGGGACGTCCACGTCGAGTTCGATTTCCCGGACTCGCTATGGCCGGTCGAGGTCGATCCCGGGGAGCTCGAACTGGTCGTCCTCAACCTCGCCGTCAACGCCCGCGACGCCATGCCCAACGGCGGGACGATCGTCGTCCGCGGGGAAAATTTGCCCGGCCTGAAAGACGATCCGATATCGGGTGATTATGTCCGCCTCTCCGTCGTCGACACTGGCATCGGCATGGCTCCGGATATCCTGTCGCGCGTATTCGAGCCGTTCTTCACGACCAAGGACGTCGGCAAGGGATCGGGGCTCGGGCTCGCGCAGGTCCATGGATTTGCCACGCAGTCACGGGGCACTGTCCGAATCCAGTCGGAGGTCGGCCGCGGCACCAGCATCGAGCTGTACCTGCCGCGATCGTTCGACGTTCCTTCGAAAGAGCGACATCTCATCGACCTCACACGCATACGGCCGAAGAAGAGCAATCATGGCCGAATCCTCCTGGTCGAAGACGACGACGAGGTTGCCGCCCTCGTGGGCGAGATGCTCGGCCAGCTCGGTTACGAAGTCACGCGTGCCGCCAGCGCCGCCGCTGCGCTCGGCGCCTTGGCTGATGGCCGCTCCGTCGATCTGATCTTTTCGGATATCATGATGCCGGGCGGCATGAACGGGGTCGAGCTCGCCCGGGAGATCAAGAAAAGGCGAAGCGACATCCCGGTGCTGCTGACCAGCGGATACGCCGAAGCTTCGGTCCATGAGGCGCAGCGGGCCGGCATCCAGATCCTGGCGAAACCTTACCACATCGACGAGCTGGCCGCCGCGTTGAGCACAGCAAAGTCGAACCTTCAGCTCGATTCAGAATCGCAACGCTCCGGTTCCTGTTGATCTCGGCCCTGACGGGACGGCCTTTCCGAAGGGCTGGGAGCCTTACCGGAAATATCCCAACACGAGATCGACATCCGCGCTGCGGGCCGCCGTGCCGGTCAGCTCGGCGTCGATGACGCGGCGACAGGCGTCGATCGCGGC
The DNA here is from genome assembly GCF_032144035.1 of Bradyrhizobium sp. WYCCWR 12699. Classification (NCBI taxonomy): domain Bacteria; kingdom Pseudomonadati; phylum Pseudomonadota; class Alphaproteobacteria; order Hyphomicrobiales; family Nitrobacteraceae; genus Bradyrhizobium; species Bradyrhizobium sp. WYCCWR 12699. The sequence continues at coordinate 162,678 of NZ_JAVTJN010000033.1, read as the reverse complement.
ATGGTCGCCGAGGTCATTGGCGGCTTCCAGCACGAGCCAGGCCGCGTCCACCGACGCCTTGTCCGGCGCTCCGCCGCCGATCTCGGCGGGGGCGACGCTGGTGAGGTTCTTCTTGCGAACGGCAGTGCCGAATTGAGGCAACATTGCAGATACTCCCCTGTCTTTAGTGTACCTGTCAGTGAACTTGGAGCTCGGGCTGACGGCCCGCGTCGTTACCCGTGCCGGTCTTGCGCGACTGGTAGAACTTCAAGATGCTGCGCGAAGTCTCGATCTTGAGGCGACCGTATTCGCGCTCGTTGTCCTGCAGCTCGCGCGCCGTGATCAGGTGATCCTTGGCGCCGAGGAACAGCAGCGACATCGTGGTATCCCAGGAGAAGTCGAGCGCCTTGCACAACATCAGGATCATCTCGCGGTTACGGTCCATCAGCGCGCGCTCGATCACGTCGACCGGGAGCGAGGAGAGCAGCGACAGGCCGATCTGCACCTCGTCGAAGCGGTGCTGGCGTGCATAATTCGAGATCGAGTCCTGATTGAGATTGCCCTGGCGGTACTGCGTCGTCACCACGCGCTTGGCGACGAAATAGCTGCGCGAGGACGGACCGAACTTGGACTGGAGATCGCCGGTGACTTCGGTCACCGAGCTCTGGATCTGCGCCATCATCTCGGGCCGCTCGGTCTCGAGGCGGCGGCGGACGTCTTCCGAGGCCTTCGAGATCAGCTGCTGGAAGACGTGGCGCGGCACGTCCTTGCGCAGGCCGAGCTGCTCGGCAAGGATCGAATCGCCCTCGGCGCGACGGACCATGTGCAAGAGGCCCGAGCCGGAGAAGCGCGCGCCCTCGTTCTTCGCAACCGACGTCACGACCTCCTGGTTGCCGCGCTTGACCAGCACGTCGGTCACAGCCTCGCCGATCGACTTGCGCTGGGCGATCGCCAGCAGATGCGACTGGCTCTTGGTCAGGGCGCTCTCGATCAGCATCTTCTCGTCGATACGGTTGGAGTCGCGCAGCACGGGACCGGCAACCTCGATCTCGTCGTCGAGCGCGAGCTTTTCGATGACGTTGAAGGGAGCGTGGTCGCAAGCCGACATCAGCTCCGACAGCTGCGCCCGCGCGGCGACCTCGATCTCCTCGGCGAGCCGGCCGATCACCTCGCCGAACGTGCTGATCTCGTCGTCGCTGTAGCGGCCGGTGATCAGAATGTCCGTCGCATGCCACAACGCCTTCGCCCGGCTCTCATCGGTGCCGCGCGCGATCGCGTCGTCCAGATCCTGCAGAAGCGATTTCGCCCCGTTCATCTCGATCACCCCAGTTCTTGGCCGTTCTTTTGCGAACCGTTGCGTCTCAACTGACGCGACGCCGAATTCCTCTGAAGCGACGTTAGAGTTGAAACGCGAGAATTCGGTAAAATCGGCAAATCAGTTTTGCCGGGCAAAATTCATTCAAATGCGAGGGAATGGGTTTACGGACGCACAGACTTGCAGTCGTCCAGAGACCAGAGGCACCGAAAGCCTCTCCTGCGTCATGGCCGGGCTTGTCCCGGCCATCCACGCCTTGCCGCACGACACGAAGAACGTGGATGCTCGGGACAAGCCCGGGCATGACAAGGAAACCTCACGGATTCTGCGGCGTCAGCACCAGCGGCGGCTTCGGCTTTGGTCTTGCGGGCGGCGGACCCGGGGCAGGCCTGACGTCGATGGCTGGCGGCAGCGGCGCGAGCTGCTGGCTGGCAAGCGGCGGGCTCGGCGCGGCGGGGGCGGCCTGCGGGGCCTTCGGCGTCGGCGCCGCCTTTGGCTTCAACGGCGCGCGGCGCGGATCCTGGCCCGGCAGCGGCACATTGGCGGGCGCCTGCTCGGGGGCCGGATCAGGAGACACCAGCGTCGGCAGCGCCGCCGTCGCCGGCGGTGGCTCGCCGCGCTCGATGGCATCCAGCCGGCGCGTCTCGCGGTCGATCGTGCGCACCGCAAGCCAGGAGGACAGCGGCGCAAGATCGATCGTGCGATTGAGCTTGTCGGGAGGCCCCGCCGCGAACAGCTGAATCTCCGGCGGGGCGCCGGAGAGGCCGGTCATGATCGGCGTCAGGCTGGCGCGGATGTCGGCCTGGTCGGCGGGAATGTCGTAGCCGCCGGAAACGATGGCGCGGGCGTTCTTGGCTTCCAGCGGAGTCGCGCCGACGCGCAAGCGTCCATCACGGATCGTGAACGGGATTTGCGCGGAAGCCACGGCGATCGGCGCGGCGGCAAGCGCGGGCTCGACCAGCTGCCGCAAGCGGTTGTCGTCTGAGACCTGGCCGCCGTCGCTGGCGCGGATCGCGATCTCGAAGGCGCGCGGATTGAGGCCGCTGATTTCCGCGGAGTCCAGCGTCACCGTGCCGTTGCCAGCGAGCGCGCCGGTGAGCGCCGCGACGCTGCGGCCCTGGCTGGTCAATGCCATCTGCACTGAGGCGCGCCCCTTCGGCAGCGCCAGATCGCGGTAGCGCAGCGCCGCTGCATCGACATTGCCGAGCTCGATGCGCGCGTTCAGAGCAAGGCCATTGGCACCGTTGCGCGCGTCAAAGCTCGCCGACATCTCGCCGCCGCCAACGCCGCCCTTCAGCGCATCGAGCGCGAGCGACTGGCCGTCGCTGCGGATCGTGCCGCCGAACGGGCGCAGCTCGATGCCGCCGGGCAACGTGCCGCGCAACGCCTGGAAGGCGATCCGGCCGCGCCAGCCGGTGATGAGCCCTCCACCCAGGGGGTCGCTCGCATCGTGTCCGGCTGCGCCGATCGCCATCGCGAGCGCCGGCGCCAGATCGAGCGTATCGAGACCGACTTCGCCGTCGACACTCTTGTCGGAATCCAGCATCACCGCCAGATGGCCGCGCAGATGCGAGCCGGCCGCATTGCCGTCGAGATCGTCGAAGGTCAGGCGATTGCCTGAAAGCCCGACGCGCGAGGACAGGCTGACGTTCTGCGCCGATTTGTCGGTCCGGCTGACGCCGAGCAGCGGCGCCAGATTGACGTTGCGCACACGCAGATTCACGCTGCCTTTCGGCTCCGACAATTCGACACTGCCTTGCGCGTCGGCATCCAGCCCGCCGCCACTGAGCTTTGCACTCACTTGCAACGGCCGCCGCCAGGCACCGGCCAGCTTGCCCTCGAACTGCGAGGCGCCTTCGCCTGCGGCCACCACGCGATCGAGCCCGAGCAGCGCCAGCAGCGCGCCGGCCTGCGGCGTCGACACCTTCGAGTCCAGCGTGAAGTCGCTGCTCTGCAGGCGGTTGAGATCGATGCCGCCGATGGCGGCTGCCGGCATCTGCGCGGCCAGCGTCGCGGTCGCCTTGAGCTGCGGCGCGTCGAGATCGAGCACGGCGCGGGCATTGCTGCGATCGGCATGCTCGGCATTCTTGTCGAGGCTGAGATCGAGCTTGAGGCGCGTCGCGCCGGCCAGCGGCGGAAGAGCATCGAGCCGCGCGCGGACCGAAGGCGCGAACGGCTCGATCAGCGCGGTGAGCTCGCGCAGCGAATTGGCCGAGGATTTCAGCGCGAGCTTGCCGGTGGCCTTGGCGCGGTCGAAGCTGCCGCTCGCCTCGGTGGTGACGCCGCCGGCCTGACCGAAGCGCAGCTGCTCCAGCGACAGCGATGCGGGGCCGTAGGCAAGCTTGGCCGCGAACGGCCGCAGCTCCTGGCCGGCGGAGATCGCGCGGCCGATGTCGAGCGAGAGTTTTGCTTCTTCCGGCCACTCGCCTTGCGGTCCCGCGAGCGCGCGCACGAAGCTTGCGGCCGCGTCGAGGTCGAGACGGTCGGCCTTGAGGTCGGCGTCGATCCGCGAGCCCTTGCTCGCGCCTGACTGCACGAAGGCGATGCGCCCTTCGACGGTGCCGCCTTCGATGTCGGCCTTGAGCTTGTCGACGGCGAGATGATTGGCGGCGACGATGACGTCGCCGGCAAGGCGCAGCGGCCGCGTGCTGCGGCGGTTGATCTCGCTGCGGCCCTGGAGCCAGGCCACCAGCGTATCGGGATCGGAGGATTCGACGCTGAGGCGGCCGCTGAAACTGTCGGCGCCCGGTGTTGCGCCGTTGAGCGAGAGCTGCGTCATGCCGGGCGCGCGCAGCTCGAGCCGCTGGAAGGTCCAGGACCGTCCGTCGGTCTGGAGTTCGGCCGTGATGTTCTGGAGCGGACGGCCGCCGAGCATGATCTGGTCGGAGTTGAACTCGATCTGGGCCGGGATCGGCGCCTGCGGAATCGCGGCGAGGCCTGCGCGCAGCGCCGGCAGGATGCGCAGCGGCTCGGCATCGTCCTTGTCCGTATTCTTGGCTGCGAGCTTGTCGGCATCGACCTGCCGCGCCGACAGCACCGCGCGCAGCAGCGGCGAGGCGCCGAATTTGAGGTCGCCGACGCCGCCGAGCTTCAGCGCGCTGTCTTCGGCGCCGAAGCTCGCGTCGATCTGCTCGAACTTGGCACCGGCCGGCTCCGCCTTCAGCTTGGTCGTGAGCTTCCACGGCGTCGGCCCCGCCTCGCCGGCCTTCTTCGCAGCGGGCACGGCCAGCGTCAGCGCGCCCTCGAATTTCGGCAGGCGATTGTCGAAGGCGAGCACGCCTTCGAGATCGGCGAGGATGGCGCGCTCGCCGGGATCGATGTTGAGGTGGAGACGGGTGGCAGTGCCGTCGGGGCTCGGACCGGACGAGACGCGGAACGGATAGCGCACCCCGTTGGCGGTGAAGCGGCCGTCGCCGCGCACCGAGCCCGCCAGCGAGCGAACGTCGCCGGAGAAGGCGATGTCGTTCAGCTCCAGCGTCGAGCGGCTGGCGGCATCGTGCAGGGCGATGCGGCCGGTGAGATTGAGCCGCTCGATGGCCAGCGAGGCCAGATTGAAGGTGCCGCTCGCGGTGGAGGGCAGATCGACCCGCCCCCGCGCATCGAGGCCCAGATCGACCGCCATGCCGCCCACCGAAAGCTCGGTGGCGCGCCATTCCCCCCGCATCAGGGAGCTGAGGCTGAACTCGACGTCGAGCTTGTCGGCACGCAGCCGGCCGAGATCGTTGTTGCCGCCGAAGGTGACCTGGCGCAGCCGCAGCGTCGGCGCCGGCAACAGCCGCGCGTCGAGCTCCCCCGCGACCCGCACCGGCACGCCGATGATCTTGCCAGCCTCCGCCTCGAACTGGGGCCTGAACTGGTTCCAGTCGACGTAGTAAGGCCCGATCAGCGCGGCCAGCAGCGCAATGATGAAGGCAATCGCCAATCCGAGCAGCGTCGTCTGCACGGGTCTCCCCTCGGCCAAACCGGCAACCGGACCAAACCCTGGCCTTAGCGGACTTCAGGCGTGCCGGAACAGCCCCTTATATAGGGGGAAGTGTGGCGAAGTCACAGCGACTGTTGCGCGCGGAGGTTAATGCCCGGGGGCGCCTCACCAGCTCGCCGGCAGCCGCTTGAGGCCGCGCAGCACGAAGGTCGGCCGCCATTCCGGGTTTTCGACGTCGTCGATACGCAAGTCCGGCAGCCGCCGCAGCAGCGTCGCGATGGCGATCTCGGCCTCGATGCGCGCCAATTGGGCCCCCAGGCAGAAATGGATGCCGCCGCCGAACGACAGCGGCTTCACGTTCGCCCGGGTGACATCGAGCCGGTCCGGCCTGTCAGGGTAGACCGCCGGATCGCGGTTGGCCGAGCCGAGCAGGCACAGCACTGTCTCCCCCCTGGGGATCCGCTTGCCGCCGAGATCCTCGATATCCTCCAGCGCGACGCGGCCGGTCATCTGCACCGAGGAATCGTAGCGCAGAAACTCCTCGATCGCGCCCTCCATCAGCTCGGGCCGCGCCTTGAGCAGCGCGAGCTGGTCCGGATTGCGGTGAAGCGCGAGCAGCCCGTTGCCGATCAAATTGACCGTGGTCTCGTGGCCGGCGCCGAACAACAGGATGATGTTGGCGGTCAGCTCCTCATTGGTGAGCTTGTTGCCGTCCTCCTCGGCCTGCACCAGCTGGGTGGTGAGATCGTCTCCGGGATTCTTGCGGCGCAGCTCGAACAGCTGCTGGAAATACATCTGCGCCATCAGGTTGCCCGCGTTGCCCTTCTGGATCTCCTCGGGCGTGAGGGGCACGGGGTCGAGCAGCCGCCCGCCGTCGCCCGAGTTCTTGTAGAAGACCTCGCGATGGTCCTCGGGGATGCCGAGCATGTCGCAAATGATGGTGACGGGCAGGCGGAAGGCGAAATCCTCGATCAGGTCCATGTGGCCGCGGTCGATCACGGCATCGATCGCCTGGTCGACGACCTGCTGGATGCGGGGCCGCATGTCCTCGACGCGGCGCGCGGTGAAGGCCTTCACGACGAGGCCGCGCAGGCGGGTGTGATCGGGCGGATCGGCCTGCAGCATCCAGTGGCTCATGCTGCGGAACACCGGCTCGTCCATGATCTTGTCGCTGTAGCGGCGCTTGGAGCGCTCGACGAAGTCCTTGCCGAAGCGCTTGTCGCGCATCACCAGGCTGACGTCGGCATGGCGGCTGGTAACGAACTGGCCGAACGGCGTCACATGGACCGGATCGATCCTGCGCAGCCGGTCGTAATGCGGATAGGGATCGCGGATGAAATCCGGCGAGAGCGGGTTGAACAGCGGCGCGCCGCCGGCGCCTTGCACGTGCTCGTTCATGGTGACCTCAAAACGGTTGCCGCATGACACGAATACGCCGAGCGCAGCCGCACTGCCCGGCGTAACCATCCCTCGAAATTATAAACTCGATACATTGTTGTATCGAGTTGCATTCTGCCCTACCCTCGTCCGATGTCAAGGGTGAGAACCAGGCCGACCAGGGACGATACGCGCGACAAATTGTTCGAAGCGGCCGCGCGCGTGTTCGAGGAGGACGGCATCGGCGGCGCCAGCATCGAGGCGATCGCGGCGGCGGCAGGCTTCACCCGCGGCGCGTTCTATTCGAACTTCAAAAGCAAGGACGAGCTGATCATTGCCATGCTCGAGAACCATGTCGAGCAGTCGATCCGGCGCAACATGGACATCCTCGCCGAGCACGACAATCTCGACGATTTCATCGCCGCACTGAAGACGATGGACCGCAGCAAGCAGGATCCGCTCGGCCGCTCGCCGCTGCTGCACATCGAGATGATCCTGTTCGTCGCGCGCGCCGAGAAGCGCCGGCCCGAACTCGCCAAACGTCTGCGCGCGCGGCGCAAGCTGATCGCCGACATCGTCGAGGCCACGTTGAGAAGCAACGGACGCAACACCAATCTGAACCCGCCCTGGATGGCGTCGGTGGTGCTGGCGCTGGAAGACGGCTTTCGCCTGCACCGGCTGATCGATCCCGAGACGACGCCGGCCGACAGTTTTCTGCGTGCGATCACCGATCTCAGGCGCAGGACGGGATTGGCGTCGAGCCAGGGCGAAGCGTCGTAAGGCGCGAGCCGGCTTTGTCTCGCATGCGGCGGCTCGGGCGGTGAGTGCGGCCTTCCAGTCGCTGCGAGCACGAGCCTTGTCGTTAGCGGCGCGCGGCCGGCCCCCGATTCCGCGCTAGCTCGCTCCTATTTTTTCTTTGCAGGTCCGAAATCCGGCTGCCAGGCGGCTTCCTTGCGGCTCGGCGCCGCGGCGATGACCTTGGACTTTTCCTTCTTCGGCTTCTTGGCTTCGCGATTGTTGCGTTGCTGACCCTTTGCCATGCCACTCTCCTCTGTAGGTTCAAGTTCGTCGAATTCATCCGGCTGAAGCACCCGTCCGCGCGGGGTGCATACCCTGACGTCCATGTAGCCTTCGCGCAACAGCTTTCGGGCAAGGCGTAGTGCGACCGTCGCATTGCCGCGGCCGAGATTGGAACTGCCGTATTCGTTGGTCCCGCTGACCAGATACGGCACGCGCGTCGGCCTAGCCATTTAGAAGGGCCGCGGCGCACACCAGAAGCAGAAGAAACAACGGAACGATCACCGGCGGCACGATCCATTCCAAGATCTGAACACGCGACATCGAACGCTCCTGCGAAGCCTTCGGCGGGAGCACACGTGACCCTCAGTCACCGGTCGAAGCCGTTGAGACGTGCGGTGATGGCCGCGACCTTACGCCCGCACAGCAGCGATAGCGAGCGCTAAATGCCTCACGGGCGTCTGTCGCGCTGTGACACTGCCGTTCTCGAGCGCGGTGACGATAGTGCTGGCTATTGCCGCGCCAGGAGCGCATGCTCGCGGGCAGCCGGCACCGGTTGGGGCTTCACTTGCGAAAGGCAGGCGTGCATGACCATCCGCTCGCGGCGAGAAACCGTCACGTTCAGGCATCCGTTCCGCGTGCGCGGCATCGACCGCGTCTTGCCGGCTGGCGCCTATGAGGTCGTCACTGACGAGGAGACGATCGAGGGCCTGACCTTTGCCGCCTATCGCCGCGTCGCCACGATGATCACCGTGCCCGCCGAAGGCGCGGGCGGCATCATGGAGATGCTGCCGATCGGCTCGATCGATCTTGCGAACGCGCAAGCCGCAGATGCGAGCATCGCCAATGACTGATCATACCGTGGATCTCGACAAGCACCGCGGCATGGCCGCACAGAAGGCCACCGACCTGCGCCGCGCGCTGGCGGAGGTCGAAGCCAACACCAGAGAGCTGCGCGAGCGCGAGGCCGATCTCGAGCACCGCATGATGACGGTGCCCGCCGCGTCCTGGCCGGAGGCCGCGGTGAAGGCGCGCCATTTGCTCAATCTCTACGCCGCGAACCTGCCCACCGAGGACACGCGCCACCGCGCGCTGGTGACGGCGCTGCTCGATGATTTCGCCCGGCTGTCGGGGGAGAGCTGAGGCGAACGACCGCCGCCTGCATTCTCAACGCGCTCCATGCGCGGCGGGAACGCAGGCGGCCGGTCACTCGCGGTGATTTGAGGGGCGCGATCGTGCCTGGCGATCACGCAACGGAGCAAACCATGACGTTGACCAGCGGCCGCTTCATCAGCCACGAATACGACCGGATGATCGTCCGGTTCTCGATGCATGACGGCGCCAGGGAGGTTCCCTGCGCCATCTCGACCTCCGCGATGGATGATCTCGAGCGTGGCCCGCAGGTCAGGCCCGAGCAGCGAGAGGCTCAGTTCACCCGCCTGCGCGATCGCATCGAAGCACGCGCGGCGAGCAAATATCACGCGACGGAGTTCGAAGGCACCCCGCCGGGCATCGTGCTGCGTGGCATCGATTTCAGGACATAGGAAACGGCGGCACCGCGACGGCGGATGTGCGGCGGAAGGACCGATATCGTCTCGGTCCCATGATCGCAGCCAACCCCGAGGTCGTCTCTACTCGGCCTTTGCCTTGATCTCCGGCAAGGGCGGCTTGCGTTCAAAGGGCTTCTTTTTCGGCGGCGCGGGCAGCAACCCCTCTCTGATCGCCTGCTTGCGGGCAAGCTTGCGGGCGCGACGAATGGCTTCGGATTTCTCGCGAGTCTTTTTCTCCGACGGCTTTTCATAGGAACGCCGCTGCTTCATTTCGCGGAAGACGCCCTCGCGCTGCATCTTCTTTTTGAGAACACGGAGCGCTTGGTCAACATTGTTGTCTCTGACGAGTACGTGCAATTGATTCTCCCTGCTGGGGGGCTGCAAATGCGACACGTCCTGCAGGGCAGCCCATTGCGCAGGAGTCTCATTGCGATTTTGGAGGACGGTAGCGGCGACATTCGTCGCGGCCTCGGATGAGCTGATCTGCTTGTCACAGCGATGCAGCTTCGTGGCGTGAACGTGACCACTGTCGTACAGCGCTGTCAATCGCTAAGGTCCCTGCTTGCGAGGTCGACGGACGCAAAGCGCCGCGATCGGAGCCGACGACATGCCTCGCAGGAAAACAAATCGGCCCCACTCCTTGCAAAATCGTGAAAACCATATATATTGGCCTGGTTCGATTAGCCGCTGTGCCTTGTTGAATGCGCCCGCGGGCTCCTTTTCCAGAGACATCGACGAAGTTGAAGATAACGCGCGATTGTTGCGCGGAATGCGCTTGCGCGCTTTGGAGAAGAAAATGGCAACAGGTACTGTCAAGTGGTTCAACGGCCAAAAGGGCTTCGGTTTCATTCAGCCAAGCGACGGCAGCAATGATGTGTTCGTTCACATCAGCGCAGTCGAGAGAGCTGGCCTTGCCGGTCTCGCAGAAGGCCAAAAGGTCAACTTCGAGGCCAAGACCGACAAGATGCGAGGCAAAGTCAGCGCCGAGAACCTCTCGCTGGCTTGATATCGTGGCGCCGTTTCACGGATGTACTGAAACGGCCGCCCTACCCGCTCAATCCCAGGATTGAGCGGGTTTAGTCGTTTACGGAGCCGGGTGAACGATGAGCACAAAGAAGACGGCAGAACCATCAGCCGAAAGCGTTGCGCGATCCGATCGGCGGCGTTTGGCCGCTGAAGAGGGCGTGCGGGCCATGGCTGACGCCGAAAGGCAGGCCATCGACGTTCGCAAGAACATGGCGCGGCTCCGAGCTGCGCGCGAGGCCAAGGAGGCGGCTGACGAAGCTGTTCGGCTCGCTTTGCCCCCACCGGCGCTCAAGAAGCGTTCGAAGAAGCCGACGCGGTAATCGTCTTCAAGACGCCGCCGAATTGAGGGGGCCGATCCCATGCCGGAGACTGCAGATCGTGCCTAGAATCAAACCCGACCACGGAACCATCACCTTCTTTCTCGCGTCCGGTGCAACTCGGCAGATGTGCCAGCTCGCCACGACGTTCAACACGCAGAAGCAGGCCTTCAGCTATTTGCAGAGGAATCGAACCGAGTTCGAGCGTATTGCTCGGTCACGGCTTGCTTCAGGCGAGCTCGAAGACGGGATCGTCGTGCTTTCGATGCTTTAGCCAAAGCGCTCGGGCTGTATGGCCGGCTCGCCGCGATCTCAATTGATCGGCTGAACTTTTTCGCAAACGAATATCGCCCTCAACACCGGTCCGCTCGCATCCCGAACATTGACGGCCAAACCGTCGCTGCTGGCGAGTGGCTCGAGCTGTCTGGCGATGTCGGCCAGAGACATCGCGGCCTCGACCTCCGCGGCGCGTTGGCCGGCCAGATCCAGGCCTTCTTCGTCAACGACGAGCGCTTCACCATCCCAGATGTCGAAGTAGAAGTGCGACATCTAACGCGTCCTGTCGGACGGGCTTGGTCGGTCAGCTTCCCTCGCCAACCGTTCAGCCTTCAATCGTTCCCGGTTATCCTTGAAAGCCTGTTCCGCTTTCTCGTAGTCGGTCGCCGGCTTCGCCGCGGCCTGCTTGAAGTGGCTATTCGCCTCATCCTCTGCACGCGATTGGGAATGCCGTTTCATCTTACGTCCTCTATCTCTCTGGCGGCTCGAAGTCCTCCGGTATGGGGGCTTCCAGGTGGTCGCCTCATTCCTGGATCGGCTTGCCGCGTTTGGCACGATCAATTCGCACGCGTCCGAACTCCTTGGGTCCATCGAGCAGATCCTGCTTGCGGATTGCCCGATCGTCCGCTGTCGTCGTCGCGTCGCCCATGCGATCAATCGTATCGCCGGCCATTTCGCGGGCGCGCAGCTTCTGTCGATCCTGGTCGGCGTGCGTAAGCCCCAGCTCCACCAGGCGAGTTATTGCCTGGGACAGGCTGGGCGTTTCCTCCTGAAGCGCCATCCATGCCGTGATGGCTCCGAGCAGCGGTTGCGACGGTCGAAAACCTGCCGATCGAACAAAGGGAATGGCGTCTTCCGGTTTCTTCGTCGGGCCCATGCATTCTCCAAACTGGATACGGCGTGGCGCCCCTCCGCGGATATCATAGATCAAACCGCCGGCGTTCCGATACGTTCCTATTGGCCGCGGAAGATCGCCGGCTAGGCAATTATGCCGACCGCTTCACCGCGGCCATGCCGGCCGGTCCCACCCCGAGCCGCGCCAGCATCGTCTTTGCCTGCTCGGCGCAATGCTCGATCAGCCAGCGCTCGAAGGCGACGGGGGGAAGCGCGGGGGCGTAGAGGAAGCCCTGCACGACGTCGCAGCCGAGCTCGGCCAGCGTCTTGCGCTGGCCCTCGGTCTCGACGCCTTCGGCGACGACGGTCATGCCGAGGCCCTGGCCGACGCGCACCACGGCGGTGGCGATGGCGAGGGCGCCTGCATCCTTCTCGATATCGCGCATGAAACTGCGGTCGATCTTGAGTTCGCGGATTGGCAGATGCGCGAGGCGGCTGAGGCTGGAATAGCCGGTGCCGAAATCGTCCACCGAGAGGCTGACGCCGAGCTCGCGGATCGCGTTCATCGTCTCCAGGGCGGCAACGCTGTCCTGCATGAACGCGCCTTCGGTGATCTCCAGCATCAAGGCTTCCGCCGGCAGATCGTATTCGGCGAGGATGTCCTTGAGCCGCGCGGCCAACGTGACGTTGCGGAAATTGATCGGCGACAGGTTCACCGACACGCAGGGGATGTCGAGACCGGCGCGGCGCCAGCTCGCCATCTGCCGGCAGGCCTCGCGCACCGACCACAGGCCGATCTGCTCGATCAGGCCGCACTCCTCGGCGAGCGGAATGAACTTGGCCGGCGAGACGTCGCCGAGCTCGGCGTCATGCCAGCGTGACAGCGCCTCGACGCCGTGGATCGCGCCGTCGGAGCTGCGGATCTGCGGCTGGTAACTCAGGCTGAGCGCTCCTTCCGCGATGGCGCGACGGAGCGCTGCGATCAGCGCCAGACGTTGCTCGGTGAGCCCGTTCATCTCGGCGCTGAAGATGCGATGGGTCGAGCGCCCGGCCTGCTTGGCCATGTACATGGCGGCATCGGTCTGCTGCATCAGCGTATCGATGTCGGTCGCATGATCGGGATAGAGGCTGATGCCGATGCTGGCCGACATCGGCATCAGCTTTGATCCCAGCCTCAAGGGCGCGGCTAGCGCCTCGGTGATCCCGGCCGCGACGCGCTCGGCGTCTTGCGCGTTGCGCTGCGGCAGCAGGATGACGAATTCGTCGCCGCCGAGCCGTCCCAGCATGTCTTCGGGGCCGATCTGCTCGCGCAGACGCTGGGCCAGCTGGATCAGCAGCTCGTCACCGGCGGCGTGACCCAGCGTGTCGTTGACGTCCTTGAAATGATCGACGTCGAGGAAGGCCAGCGCGATATGGCTGCCGGTCGGGCAGGCATCGATCGCGGTGGTGATCAGATTCCGCAGCTGCGCGCGGTTCGGCAGGCCGGTGAGGATGTCGTGATAGGCGAGCCGCGCGATCTCGGCGCGTGCCTCCTTGCGCTCGATCGCGAAGGCTCCGAGATTGACGCAGGCCTCGACGATGCGCCGGTGCCAGTTGCTCGGCGCGCGAGGCTCCCGATAGTAGAAGGCGAAGGTCGCGATGACTCGGCCGTCCTTGGCCTTGACCGGGGTCGACCAGCAGGCGCGCAGGCCGATCGCAAGCGGCATCGCCTTGTAGGGTTGCCAGCGGTGATCGGTCTCGAGGTCGGTCGCCAGCACCGGCTCGCCGTAGAAGGCGGCGGTGCCGCAGGAGCCGACATTCGGGCCGATCGCAATCCCGTCCAGCGCGCGGGAATAATCCTCGGGCAGCGAGGGACCGCCGAGCGGGTGGATCAGGCCGGCGGCATCGACGTGGAGCAGCGAACAGACGACGTCCGGCGCGATCTCCTCGACGCGGCGGCATAGCCTGTCGGCGATGTCGGTAATCGGAACTTCGTCCGCGAGCGAGCCCATGATGAGCTGCTGCAGCGAGCGCAACTGCTTGGTCTCGGTGATGTCCTCGAGCAGCGCGAAGATGTGCCTGACCTGGCCCTTCTTGTCACGGAAAGCATCGATCCGGGCGCAGACCCAGATCTCCTCGCCGTCCTTGTCGTAGGCCAGCACTTCGGCTTCGCCGCCGCGACCGCCATGCATCAGGCGCTTGACGAGCCTCTCGACCGCCCTGCGATCGGTGTGACAGCCGGCGATCAGCTCGCCTGCGCGGCGGCCCTCGGCCTCACCGCTGGCGTAGCCGAACAGCGCCGTGAAAGCCGAATTGACGTAGACGATGTTCTGCTCGGTATCGGTGATGATCACCGCCCGGTTGGTCTGATCGGAGACGGCGTGGAGAAGTCCGATCCTGACGCGGCGCTCGGCATCCGCGGTGACGTCGCGCGCGAACACGACGCGATGGGTCGCGCCGTCATGCGCAATCGACGACAGCGATATCGCGGCACGGATCCGGCTGCCGTCGTTCCGCACGAGGCTGATCTCGTCGCGGAATTCCGCGACCGGATCGGCTTGGAGGCATTTCAGGCTGAGAATTCCGGCATCGCGGCCGAGCGCGTCGGTCCGCGCGAGCTTCCAGATCCGCTCCGCACTGGCGTTGAAATGCGTGATGCGATGCGCGCTGTCGACGATGACGACGCCATCGTCGGCGCGTTCCAGCGCAGCAAGCAGCACGTCCGAAGTTTCTGTCACAAGACCATCGCAAGCAGACATCGGTGGACCCGGGGCATCGGGAAGAAGCGGCAATCGGCCCGAGGCTAACGCTCCGATGGTGTCCAAGACGTTTTTGCAATCCCCCTCGCATTTGCCAAGCCGCGACATGCTTAACATTCGGCGAAGGAAGCGCAGGTAATGCGGTGTGCCCGGAACTCACTCCGCGGTTCGGCCCTGGAGTTCGTGCAGCCGGCCGGCGACGGCCCGCACCTTTCCCGGCGATGCCCGCCAGATCGACAGCGCCGACAATCCACTCACGATCATCGCGATGCCGAAGGCGAGCGTGTAGTCGCCGGCGCGATCATAGAGCAGCCCGGTCACCCACGGTCCGGCCGCACCGCCCGCCAGCGCCGCCAGCATGATCGTACCGAAGATGCTGCCCTGGTGCTTGCCCTGGAATATCTCGAACACCACCGCGCCCATGATCGAGGTGAGGCCGTAGCCGAGCGCACCTTGCGCGAACACCATGACATAGACGAGCCAGAGCGAGGGTTGATACTTCAAGGCGATCAGCGCGGCGAAACAGATCACGAAGCCCGCACAGCTGATCGCCCAAACCCACTCCCGTCCGATGCGATCGGAGACATGGCCCAGCACGATCTGGCCGGGAATGCCGAGCAGGCTGACGATACCGAGCGCCCACACCGCGACACCGGGACTGAAGCCGATGTCGAGCAGGAATTTTGTCTGATGCACCTGCACCGCGTACCAGATGTACAGGCCGGAGAAATAGCCGATCGCGATCCACCAGAAGCGCGCAGTCGCCACGGCGCGTTTCAGCGTCCAGTCGGTGTTGACCCAAACGGGATCGACGATGTTGGAGATCGGTTGGGCATCGCCCGCAGCCGGGGCGGCATCGCCGTCCGGCTCGAGGCCGATGTCCTGCGGGCGCTTGTGCAGCAGCAAGTTGACCGGCGCCAGCACCACCAGGATGAGCAGGCCCATCGCGGTGCAGGCGGTGCGCCAGCCGGTCTGTTCGATCATGTGCTGCACCCATGGCAGCAGCGTCACCGAGCCGATGCCGACGCCGGCGAAGGCGATGCCGATGGCAAAGCCGCGCTTGCGGATGAACCAGTTCGGCAGGAACAGCGACTGGCCGGAATAGCCGAGACACACCGAGCCGGCGCCGACCATGACGCCGATGGTGACATAGAGATGCCAGGGCGCGCTGGTGAGCGGCGCGAGCAGCAAGCCGCCCCCCATCAGCACGACCCCGAGCTCCATCACCGCGCGCGGGCCGGCGCGGTCCATCAAGCGGCCGATCAGCGGGCTGACCGCGCCCGACACGACGAAGCCGAAAGAGAACGCGCCGGCGGTCACGCCACGCTCCCAGCCGAATTCGGAGATGATCGGCGGAAAGAACAATGAGAAGGCGGTACGCGCGTTGACGCCGATGGCCATGGTGACGAAGGTCACGGCGACCACGACCCAGCCGTAGAAGAACGGAAGCCGCATGATGTGATTGTTTCACCCCTAGATAGCGCTACCGACCATCCGGAGCCGTCCGGGTCAAGCGCTTTTCGCGTGTACGCTCGAGCCGCGGGGCTCGCATGATGCCAGAGCCTGGGCATGATGCTTCCGCATCGTCATGGCCGGGCGTGTCCCGGCCATCCACGCCCTTGTCACACGAGACACAGAACGTCGATGCCCGGGACAAGCCCGGGCATGACGGCTTCTTGTTCAAGGACCTTAGAGGCGGTGCGCTCAGGCGGCGTCGCGGCGCGACGGTTTGGCGGGGGCGTCGAACAGGATCCGCTCGATCGGCTGCGGGCGGCCGAACAGATAGCCTTGCGCGAAATTGACGCCGAGCGCCTTCAGCCGCTCGTACTCCTCGCGGGTCTCGACGCCCTCGGCCGTCACCGACATGTCGAGCCCGCGCGCCAGCGTCACGATCGAGGAGATGATGGCGGAGCTGCGCGGCTGCTGCGTGAGATTGCGGATGAACGACTTGTCGATCTTGATCTTGTCGAACGGGAACGCGGTCAGGTAGCTCAGCGAGGAATAGCCGGTCCCGAAATCGTCGAGCGCGAGCTCGATGCCGAGCTGCTTGAGCCGCTGCATGAAGGCGTGGTTCTCGCCGCCGCGTTCCAGCAGGACGGATTCGGTGATCTCGATCTCCAGCCGGTGCGGCGGCAGGCCGGAATCCGCGAGCGCCGCGCAGATCACCTCGAACAGCTCGGCTTCCTTGAACTGGATCGGCGACAGATTGACGGCGACCGCGAGATCGGAAGGCCAGCCGGCCGCATCAGCGCAGGCGCGCCGCAGCACGAATTCGCCGAGCGGCACGATCAGCCCGGTCTCCTCCGCAAGCTGGATGAACTGGTCTGGTGGGATCAGGCCGCGGGTCGGATGCCGCCAGCGCACCAGCGCCTCGAAGCCGCGCCGCGCGCCGCTGAGGGCGTCGATGAACGGCTGGTAATGCACCTCCAGCTGGCACCGCGCGATGGCATCGCGCAGGTCCCCCTCAAGCGTATTGCGGGCCTCCAGCTCGGCCGACATCGCCTCGTCGTAGATTGTGAAGCAGTTGCGGCCCGCCGATTTCGACCGATAGAGCGCAAGGTCCGCCTTCTTCAGCAACTGCTCCTGATCGCTGCCGTGATCCGGCGCGATGGCAATGCCGATGCTGGTGCCGATCTCGACGCGGTGGCCGGGCAGGAGGAACGGTTCGGTCAAGAGCTTGGCGATCCGCGCCGCCAGCTCGGTCGAGCAGGCGCGCTGATCCGCGCCGGCTTCCTGGATGACGGCGAACTCGTCGCCGCCGAGCCGCGCCAGCACGTCGTTGGCGCGCACGGCGGATTTCAGCCGCTGTGCCACCTGGCGCAGCAGCGCATCGCCGGCACCGTGACCGAGGGAATCGTTGACGTTCTTGAAGCGATCGAGGTCGAGCATCAGGATCGAGAACGGCAGGCCGCGCACGCCCAGCTGGCTGTTCATCTCGTCGAGCCGGGTCAGGAAGAAGGCGCGGTTCGGCAATCCGGTCAGGATGTCGGTCTGAGCGAGCTCGAGCACCCGCCGGTTGGCCAATGACAGCCGCCGTGAATTGCGGCTCGCGAGCATGAGATAGGTCGACAACGACAGCGTCAGCAACAAGCCGACGATCAGCACCGCGCCCGCGCGATCATAGGTCGTCTCCAGCGCACCGCCCGCGGTTGGAACCGCCCGCACCTGCCAATCGGTATCGCCGATCTTCAGGCTGCCCGACCAGTGCAGCGCCCGCGCGACGTCGCGCATCGACTGCGGCGCCGTGGCCGCCGACGAATAATCCGGCAGCATCTGCTCCAGGCCGACGATCTGCGCCGTGAATGGCGGATAGACGTTCATGCTGACCGCAGGGCTCGCGCCGGTGGTCACGCGAATGGTCTGAATCAACAGCGGCAGGTCGAAGATGCCGACCACGAAGCCGGCGAGATTGCGACGCCGGTCCGCAACCGTCTCGCGCGACGTTCCCTTGGCATAGACGGGAACGGCAACGAGGACGTCGGGCAGCCGGCCCCCCTCCTTCGGTTCGAACAGGCGCGTGCGGATGGCCGCGACCTTGTCGTTGTCGCGCGCGCGCTCCAGAACCGCACGGCGTTCCGGAACGGTGGCGTAGTCCATGCCGTAGACCATCGAGGTCTTCGGCTGGGTCGAGTAGAACACCGGAAAGTACTCGTCGCCCTGTGGCGCAGTCACGAATTTCTCGCCTTGAAGCGCCTTGATGCGATAGCCGGACACACCGTCGGTGATCGCCGCAGTCTCGTATTCGACGCGTTCCTTGCGGTTGACGCGCGGCAGCCAGGCAATGCGCAGCATGCCGGGATGGCGCTCGAACAGGCGGGCGCTGAAGGTCTCGAACTCGCTGCGGGTGACTTCGTCGTTGGTCGATTCGAACAGCGTGCGCAGCGCGACGAGCCTCGAGATGTACTCGCCCATGCCGTTCTGCATGACGATCGCTTCGGTCTCGGCCGCGTTCTCGAACTCGATCCTGTTGACGCGATCTTCCCACCGCGCCACGGCGGCCGCACCCACGACTGAGAACAGAAGGCCGACGCCGACCGCGACGAGCGCAGGGCGATAGAGCCCGAGCAGCGGCGCGGCACGCCACCATCCGCTCATCCGCCTTCGATCCTGATCGTTCTGATCGCGATCGCCCATCTTGAAAGCCGCCGTCCCCTATCCCGCGACAGCCGGAACCTCTGGTTGAGGCTGCGGCCCGGCTATCGGAACAAGACCGCGGTTAAGAACTGCACAATTTCGGAACCGGATCGTTTCGCACTGCATGGATTAGTTAACGAAGTGCGCGAATGACCGGGCATAGTGGAAACAACTTGCCGGTTTTGCCCGGAGTACTACGGCCCTTCGATACCGTGCCGCTTAGCGAGCTATTCAGGCTCGCAGGGATATGTTGCGGAAGGTTTCTTCCAGCATCCGGCAAGACCTCCCGATGTATCGATTTCGATCGACGAGATCCGTTGTCCTGACCTTCCTGCTCCTGGCAGCGACCGCGCTCGCCGCCAGAGGCGATGAGACCGGCGTCAGCGAGGATGCGATCCTGTTCGGCCAGGCCGCCGCGTTGGAAGGCCCCTCCTCCGCGCTCGGACAGCGCATGCGGCAAGGCATCGTCGCAGCCTTCACCGAGATCAACGCCAAGGGCGGCGTGCACGGCCGCAAGCTCCAGCTCATCAGCCGCGACGACGGCTACGACCCCGATCGTTCGGTGGCCGAGACGCTGCACCTGATCGAGGACGACAAGGTGTTCGCGCTGATCGGCGCGGTGGGCACGCCGACCGCGATGGCGACAATTCCGATCACCAGCGCCAGGAACGTTCCCTTCATCGGCCCGTTCAGCGGCGCCGAATTCCTGCGCGACCTCGAGCTCACGAACGTCGTCAACATCCGCGCGAGCTATGGCGCGGAAGCCGAAGCCTGGGTCAAGCACCTCACCGAGGATCGCCACTTCACCCGCATCGGCATCTTCTACCAGGACGATTCCTTCGGCCGCGACGGGCTGAGCGGTGTGAAGCGCGCACTCGCCAAGCGCGGCCTCGAGCTTGCCGCCGAAGGCACCTTCGAGCGCAACACCCGCGCGGTGACGGCCGCCTGGCGAACGATCAAGCGTGCCGAGCCCGAGGCCATCGTGATGGTCGGGACCTACGGGCCCTGCGCGGAGTTCATCAAGCTCGCACACCGCAGCGGTTTCTATCCGACCTTCGTCAACATCTCCTTCGTCGGCGCCACCGCGCTTGCCAGGGAGCTTGGCCCCGAGGGCGAAGGCGTCATCGTCTCGCAGGTCGTGCCGTTTCCGTGGGACCGCTCGCTCGAGCTCGTCGCCGACTACCAGGCGGCGCAGAAGGCGTTCGATCCGACGCTGACGCCGGACTTCGTGTCGCTGGAAGGCTATCTCTCCGGCCGCCTCGCGGCCGCGGCGCTGGAAATCGCCGGGCCGAAACCGACCCGCGCGAGCCTGCTCCGCGCCATCAACAATGTCGGCCGTTTCGACATCAGCGGCAGCACCGTCACCGTCGGCGTGCGCACATTCGACACACCGCCGAAGGTGTTTCTGACGGTGATCCAGAAGGACGGGACGTTCAAGGCTGTGGACCGGCTGTAGGGCCGCTTCACGGCCGCCGCGTCCAGCGGTCGGCGTTCACCGCGCCCGGCGGCACTTCGCCCTTCACGATCGCTGCCACCTGCCGCACGGTTTCCAGCGACTGATATTCGATCGCCTGCGGCGTCAGCCCGCCGACATGGGGCGTCGCGATGACGTTCGGCAATCTCGCCAGCTCCGGCGTCGGCATCTGGTCCGGCGCGCGGCCGACGTCCAGCGCGGCGCCGGCGATGCGGCCCTCGCGCAACGCCCGCGCCAGCGCCGGCTCGTCGACGAGATTCCCGCGCGAGAGGTTAATGAAGACGGCATGCCTCTGCATGCGCGCCAGCGCCGCTTCGCCGATCAGATTTTCGGTCTGCTCGTTGGCGATCGCGAGGCAGACGACATAGTCCGACGCGGCGAGCAGCTCGTCGAGGCCAAGCTGGCGGATCGCGGCATCGCTGACGTCAGCGAACGGATCGCAGACCAGCACCTCCATGCGCAGCACCTTTGCCACCTCGGCAAGGTATCGCCCGATGCTGCCATAGCCGATGATGCCGAGCCTGCTGCCGGCGAGCTGGCGGCCCATCCGCGCCTCCGGCTTGCGGCCGGCCTGGTAGTCCGCCGTCGTCCGCGAGACGCCACGCGAGAGATCGACCATGAAGCCGAGCGCGAGTTCGGCGACCGCCTGCACGAAGCCGGGGCCAGCGCGGGTGACGAGCACGCCGGCCGCCGAGGCCGCCTCCACATCGACGTTGCGGATATCTACGGCGCAGCGGACGAAAGCCCACAGACGCGGCAATTGCGCAAAGATTTCGCCGCGCCCTTCCGTCATGCGGTCGGCGACGATGATGTCGGCGTCCTTCGCGGCACGCACGAGGCCGGCGGCGTCCAAGGTTTCGTCGCTCTCGTGCAGGATCACCTCGGCGGCCGCCCGCAGCCCGTTGAGGCTACGGTCGCCGTAATAGTTGCGCCGCATCTCCGGCGTGTGCGCGAGCAGGACCTTCACGACATCTCTCCTTCAGTAGCCGAACGCCCGCGGCAGCGCGGTGCTCAGCCACGGCACGAAGGCGATGACGAGCAGGCAGAGGAACAACAGGCCGAGATAGCCCATGATCGGCTTCACCGTCTGCTCGATCGGCACGTTGCCGATCAGGCAGGCACCGTAAAGGCCGAGCCCGAGCGGCGGCGCGAACAGGCCGATGCCCATGGCGATGACCAGCACGACGCCGAAATGCAGGGGATCGACGCCGAGCTGCACCGCGACCGGCAGCAGCAATGGCCCGAAGATGATCAGCGCGGCCGCGCCTTCCAGCACCGAGCCCATCACGATCAGCACGGCGATCGCCAGCAGGATGAACAGCCAGACGCCCGAGGTCTTGGAGAGCCCGAGCATGAAATCGCCGACCGCATGCGGCACCTGCTGCAGGGTCAGCGTGAACGCCAGCGATTGCGCGGCGGCGACGATGAACAGGACGAGACCCGCGCGCGTCGCGGCCTGCACGAAGCTGTGCGCGGCCGATCTGAAGCTGAGCTCCCGGAACACCACGCTGCCGACGACCAGCGCATAAGCCACCGCGAAGGCCGAGATTTCGGTCGCGGTGGCAAAGCCGCTTTTGAAGCCGAAGAAGATCATGAAGATCAGGCCGAACGATGCGATCGCACCGCTCCACAGCCCCGACACCGGCATCTGCGGCTCGACCTCCTCGATCCGCTCCGGCCGCTTGCCGAAGATGATGGAGACCGCAATCAGCACAGAAGCCATCAGCGCCGACGGCAGCAGGCCGGCGACGAACAGGCCACCGATCGACAGATTGGCCACGAAGCCCAGAATGATCAGGTTGATGCAGGGTGGAATGGTCTCCGCCATCACCGCGGAGGCCGCGAGCAGCGCCACCGCGCCGCCCGGATTTTGCCTGGAACGACGCGCGGCCGGGATCAGCACGGAGCCGACCGCTGCGACATCGGCCATCTTCGAGCCCGAGATGCCCGAGAATAGCACCATGGAAGCGACCATGACGACGTTGAGGCCGCCGCGCATGCGCCCGACCGCGCGCTGCAACAGCTCGATCAGCCGCACCGACATGCCGTTGGCTTCCATGAGATAGCCGACGAGGATGAAAAAGGGGATCGCCAGTAGCACGAAATTGTCGATGCCGCGCGCCATCTGCTGGGCGAAGATCACGCCGGGCAGCGCGCCTTCGACCCAGATGAAGATCAGCGCGGCGAGCGCCAGCGCAAAACCGATCGGCAAGCCGCCGAACAGGGTTGCGAAGAAGCCGATCAGCATCAAGGTGCCCGCCGACGGCACCGAGGACGGCGACAGATAGTCCCAGGCCAGATAAAGGCCGGTGACGACGATGATCGCGATGAGCCCCCTGACGATGTCTGGCAGCGGCCTTGCGCAGAGATGGTCGATCGCGAACACCGTCATGAACAGCGCGCCGACCCCCATGGGATAGAAGGTCAATTCCAGCGGCAGGCCTGAGCCGGTGGTCTGGCCTGCGGTCAGCGAACCCAGCTTGATCGCGTTGTAGGCGACGTATCCGGAAATCAGCACGATCAACAGCGCGCTGGCGGCATCGACCAGCGCGCGCAGCCGCACCGGCAAGAGGTCGCGGAAGAAGGAAACACCGACATTCTCGCCGCGCGCGAGCGCGCTCGCCGCGCCGAAAAAGGCCGAGCCGACCATCAGCCCGCGCGCAACATCGTCGGACCATTCAACCGGCGCGTTGAAGAAGAACCGCAGCAGGACGGAGACGCAGACCACCACGAGATCGGCGGCGAGCAGGATCGCCGCGATCGCATCGCTGACGCGCAGCAGCAGGGCGATGCTGCCGTGGCGGCCGCCGGAAACGGGCACGGCGGCTGTCATCGTCATCAGGCTTGCGTCGCGCGGATGATGTCGATGACGGCCTTGGACTCCGGCCGCGCCTTCATGAAGTTCTCGGTCTGCGGCGCGACGCGCTTCTTGAACGCCTCGCGGTCGCATTCGGCCACCGTCACGCCCTTCTCGGTCAGGGCCGCAAGCGCCTCCTTCTCGACCGCGAGCCCATGGGCCCGGGTGTCGGCCGCGGCCTTCTTCGCAGCATCGAGGAAGCCTTCGCGCAGCTTCGGATCCATGCGGTTATAGGTCATGTCGCTGAAATAGATCGCGAGCGGCGAGAAATTATGCTGGGTCAGCGCGTAGAACTTCGACGTTTCGAAGAACTTGCTGGCCAGGATCGTCGGCGGATCGTGCTCCAGACCGTCGAGCACGCCGGCCTGCAGGGCCGTGTAGATTTCGCCGAACGCCAGGGGCGTCGCAGCAGCGCCCATCAGGCGCAGGCATTCGGTGATGACGGGGTTGGGCAGCGTCCTGATCTTGAGGCCGGCGAGATCCTCCGGCGTCTTCACCGGCTTCTTCGCCAGCACGCTGCGCGAGCCGAAATTATAGGCCCAGGCGATGATGCGGATGTTGCCGCCCTTGAGCAGCGCGTCCTCGATCGGCTTGGCCGCGCCGGCGTCGAACGCCTTGGTCTGCTGCGGGAAGCTCGAAAACAGGAAACCGAGATCGTAGGTGCCGACCAGTGGCACCAGATTGGCCGAGATCGACGAGCCCGACACCATGAGGTCGATGACACCGAGCTTCACCGAGTTGATGACGTCGATCTCCTGGCCGAGCTGGTTGTCGGGGAAGAAGGCGACCTCGATCTGCTCGCCGAGGCCATTCCCTTTCAGGTTCTTGACGAGGTTGTCGTAGTAGACCCGGCCGTTGGCGAATTTGGGATCGTTCGGCAGCGAGGAGGAGCATTTCAGCTTCAGCGTCGCAGCTTCGGCGCGGCCGATGATGGCGGGAGAGAGCGCGAGGCCGGCGGTGACCGCCGCCGATGACTTGATGAACGCGCGACGGTTCACGGGCACGATGGTCATGGTGCGGCTTCTCCCACATTGTTTTTGTTCGCCGCAGTCGTTGCTGGCGGCCTGTTGCGTGAACTCTATGGCCAAAGCGACGGAACAGGCAAGCGGGCGGCCGGCAAGCGCAAAGCGGCAGGGAGCGCGTACAGCAGGCGACCAGCGCGGCTGAACGACCGCAATTCCCCGGGGATTCGCGACGGGGGATCGACCTGCAGCCACATCCGCGCAACGGGCGCGGTCGCGCCGGGCCGGCATCGATCCAATTGGAGCATGGATCAATGCGCAACTGACATGGATGGGCCGAGAATGATGCCCTCCGGCCCGGCAGGCGCCCTGCCCCATTTTGCCGCACGCCGAACGTGATCCAGTACACAGACGGACGCATGGCGGCACCTTAGAAAAAGTGACATCATCGCGCGCATTGCCGATGGAGGTGACACCATGCGCCGTCCAGTCTTTTCCAATTTGCTTCTTGCATCCGGCCTTCTTGCGCTCGCTCAGTTGATGATTCCGACGGAGGCCGCGGCCGAAGCGCGGCTCGCGCTGGTGATCGGCCAATCCGCCTATCGCACCGTGCCCGAGCTGCCCAACGCCGCCAACGACGCCAAGGGCATGACAGAGCTGCTCGGCAATGCCGGCTTCACCGTCACCACCGCGGCCAATCTGGCGCAGAACGAGATGCGCGCCGCGATCTCGGATTTCGCAGGCAAGGTCAGCGCCAGCGGCGCCGACACCGTCGCGCTGGTGTTTTATGCCGGCCACGGTCTGCAGATCGACGGCGAGAACTATCTCGTTCCTGTCGATCTCGATCCCAAGCGCGAGGCCGACATTCCGCTCCAGGGCGTGCGCCTCAACGACCTGCTCAACACCCTCGGCGCGCTGCCGACGCGGGCGCGCATCTTCATGCTCGATGCCTGCCGCAACAATCCGTTCCCGGCGCTGAGCGGCGCCGGCCACGGCCTTGCGATCGTCGACACCAAGGCCGGCGCGCCCGGCTCCTTCATCTCCTATTCGACATCGCCGGGCGCCGAAGCCGAGGACGGCAGTGGCATCGACAGCCCCTACACCACGGCGGCGCTGACCATCGCCAAGCAGCCCAACCTGCCGATCGAGGAAGTGTTCAAGCGCATTCGTGTCGCCGTCGCACAATCGACCGACGGCCGGCAGATTCCCTGGGAAAGCTCCTCGCTGACCACCGACTTCAAGTTCTTCGGCGAGAGCAGCGGTCAGCCGTCCCTTCCGGGCGCAAATTGGATGGCGCTTGCCAGTGGCACGCGTAGCCTCGAGGACTGGCGCAAGGAATTGCAGGGCAAGCCTGCCATGGTCGCCTATGAACTCGTCATCACCGACGACACGGTGCCGGCGTACCAAGCCTATATCGAGCTGTACGCGCAGGACACCCGAACCCCGCGCGTGCGCACCGTGCTGGAACGGCGCCGCCAGATGCTGGCCTGGGAGCGCGCGACCGCGATCAACACCCGCGCTTCGTTCGAGGCTTATCTGGCCAATTGGGACAACAGCGACCTCGCCGCGACCGCGCGCCGGCTGCTGCTGCGCGTGCAAAACCGCAATTACGGCGTGCCCGTCGCCGCCGCGGCGACCCCGGTCGCCGTCGCAATGGCTCCGACCTGCCCGTGCTCGGCGCCGACACCGCCGGCGACGCCCGCCAATCCGAGCGTCGCGCCCATCATCAAGAAACGCGTCGACGACACTCCGCCCAAGCGCAAGGTGGTCGAGACGCCGCCGAAGCGCCGGCCGCCGCCCGACGAAGTGGTCTACGAGCGCGCGCCACCTCCCGGACCGCCGCCCGGCGCCGTGATGCAGGGCATCGGCGTCGGGATCGGCATCGGCATCGGAATGGGCGGCCGCGGCGGCGGCGGCGACCATTACCGCGGCGACTACCGCAGATACTGAGACGGTCCAGCTTCGACATCGCACCGGCTCGCGCCCAATCGCGCGCGAGCCGGATTTATTACGTCAGCGCCGGATAATCGCGCTGGATGGCCTCCCGGATCCAGCCGGCCTGGATTGCGCGAAACAGGATCTGCGCCGTCCTGAGATCATTGGCCTTCATGCAGAGGTCGACGATGCGGCGGACCGCATCGTCGCGCATCAGATCGTCTGCAATCTTCATCGCGATTTCCATCGCGACGCGGGCCGCACGCTCATAGCGCTCACGCTCGCGCGTGGCACTCTGCGCGGAGCCTCCGACGGCCTCCGCGCCCGCTCTGGCGGCCTCGCAGATGTTGCGGATTCGCTCCGCCGCGTCGATATCGCCGAGCGGCCCCAGGATCGCCTCATCCCAGATGTCGGCCGGCTGCCGCCTTGCGAACCACTTCATTGCCCCCACCAATGGTCGTCGTTGCTTGCACCGTTCAGGACGTGCGGCGCGGCCCGATCGCCTCGAACTGCGCCTTCTGCTCGTCGTTGAGCGTGGCGTAGAAATCATCGAGCGCCGCGCGCACCGACTTGATGCCGTCCAGCATCGCATCCAGCCGCTTGCGGATCGTGGCCATGCGGGCCGGCGGTGTCATGACCTCATTGGGCTCGCATGTTGCTTTCAGCGATGCGCTGGCCTTGACGCTGGTATCCTGCAGCACCTGAAGCGCCGCGCGCTGGGTGTCGCTCGGACGAAGTCTTTCCTCGATCGTGGCGCCGGGCCAATCGAACGCGGCGGGCACGCTGCAAGTCTGCACCGGCGATCCGCCCGCATTGTTCGATGCGCTGGCGCGCCGCTGATCGTCAGCGAGGGCATTGAAGCGCGCCTTCTGTTCGTCGTTGAGCGAACCATAGAACTGGTCGAGCGCGGGCTGGACCAGATCGACGGCCTTCTGCATCGCCTCGATGCGTTGCTGCATGGCCGCGAGCCGGCCGGGGGCCGTCGCTGCAGCCTGCGTCGGACAGGATGTGCGGATCAGAGCTGCCGCGTCGACCGAGGCGTTGCCGAGCGCATCGAGAGCTGAGCCCTGCGCATCCGTCGGCTGCACCGCGGATGCGATCTGATCGATGGGTAGCCCCGCGATGGCGCGGCGGTCACTGCCGCAGAGCTGATCGAGCGGTGCGCTGCGCGCCCGCCGTCGCCCCTGCGGTTGCTGCGGCAGATAGGCCGACAGGCGATCAAAACCGTAGGGGCCGAAAATGCCGGCATAGATGTCCGGGTAGCCATAACCCCAGAAGCCGAGCCCGTCGCCCCAGATCGTGTAGTCGTAGAGATCGTTGTAGGCGAACGGCCAGAACAGCGGACCAACCCAGCCATAGCCGCCACCCGCATGTTGCCACCAGCCGCTGCTCGCGCCGCTCCAGCCGGCGAGTGCGGCCGCGGCGGCGAGCTGCGCACGCGCCGCCGGATTGCTGATCAGCCGGCCGTTGCGGAATGCGCTGGAGTTGATGGCATTGCGGAAGCTCGCGGGGGGGATCGCCGCGTTGCGGATCTGACCAAAATTGGGCCCGCCGCGCCGGGCACCCGTGGTGAACCGCATGCCGCGATGATGTCCGCCGCCATGTACATGCCCGCCGCCATGACCGCGGAAATGTCCGCCGCCGTGATGGCCACCGCCGTGTCCGCCTCCGTGGCCGCCGCCATGACCCCCGCCATGTCCGCCCTTCGCCAGGGCCGCGCCCGCCAGCATGCAGGCAAACGCCATTGCGGCAATTCCAATGACCGGTCGCACCATCGCATCCTCCCGCAGAGCCGCGCCATTGAGGCACCGGAACTTGGCGGGAATTGGAACCGGCAGGATTGCCGAAAGTTCCCGGTCTACGCCTCGGGCACAATCTTGCCGGGATTGAAGATGTTGAGCGGATCGAGGGCCTTCTTCAGGGCCCGCATCGCATCCAGTGCCTCGGGGCCGAGCTCCGCCTTCAGATATTTCTGCTTGCCCTGGCCGATGCCGTGCTCGCCGGTGCAGGTGCCGTCCATGGCCTGCGCGCGCTCGACCAGGCGATGCATGAACTCTTCGCCGCGCGCCATCTCGGCGGCGTCGTTGGTGTCGCAGACCAGGGAGCAATGGAAATTGCCATCGCCGACATGGCCGACGATCGGCGACAGCAGGTTGAGCCGCTTGAGATCCTCCTCGGTCTCGCTGACGCACTCGGCAAGGCGAGAGATCGGCACGCAGACGTCGGTCGCGACCACGCCGATGCTGTCGCCGGGCCGCAGCGCCTTCACGGACCAATAGGCGTCGTGCCGCGCCTGCCACAGTTTGGTGCGGTCCTCCGGCTTGGTGGTCCAGGAGAAATCGCCGCCGCCGCAATCTTTCGCGATCTCGCCGAAAGCCTTGGACTGTTCGGCGACCTCGATCTCGCTACCGTGGAATTCCATCAGCAGCAGCGGCGTCTCCGGCAGCGTCAGCTTGGAATAGGCGTTGCAGGCCTGCACCTGCGCGGCGTTGAGCAGCTCGATACGCGCCACGGGAATGCCGGTCTGGATCGCCAGGATGACGGCCTGACAGGCCCCGTGCACGGTCTCGAACGACACCGCGCCGGCCGCGATCGTCTCGGGAATGCCGCGCAGGCGGATGGTCAATTCCGAGATGATGCCGAGCGTGCCTTCCGCCCCGACGAACAGATGGGTGAGGTCGTAGCCCGCCGATGACTTCTTGGCGCGCGTGCCCGTGGTGATGATCTCGCCGTCGCCGCGCACCACCTTCAACGCCAGCACGCTGTCGCGCATGGTGCCGTAGCGCACCGCATTGGTGCCGGAGGCGCGGGTCGAGGCCATGCCGCCCAGCGAGGCATCCGCGCCGGGATCGATCGGGAAGAACAGGCCCTGGTCGCGCAGGTGCTCGTTGAGCGCCTTGCGGGTCACGCCGGGCTGGATCACGCAGTCGAGGTCCTCGGCATGCACCGCGAGCACCTTGTTCATGTCGCGCAGGTCGATCGAGATACCGCCGGCGGGCGCGTTGACCTGGCCCTCGAGCGAGGTGCCGGTGCCGAAGGGAATGACGGGGACGCCGTTCTTGGCGCAGATCCGCACCACGTCCTGGATGTCGGCGGTCTCCTGCGCCATCACCACGCCGTCCGGCGGCTGGTTGGGAATCCAGGTGGTGGTATGGCCGTGCTGCTCGCGCACGGCCTGCGAGGTGATCAGCCGGTTACCGAAGCGTGCGGCGAGCTGCTCCAGCGCGCTCGCGAGGGCTTTCGGCTCCGGCCGCGGCGGATTATTGGTGATGGTCGTACCCACGGAATTCCTCCCGACAGAAGAACCGTGGCAAAGGACATAAAGCCGGTCAAGTCAAGCGACCGGACGCATAGCTTGGGAAGGAAACATGCCGGAGACTGCCGCCTCGACGCCCAAAGCAGAGCCGTTCCGCGCCGCGATCATGCAGATCGAGCCGCAATGGATCGACTACAACGGCCATCTCAACATGGCCTATTACAACGTGATGTTCGACCGCGCGATCGACCAGCTCTGGAGCGAGCTCGGGATCGGGCCGACCTACATGAAGCAGCGCGGCGGCTCGACCTTCACGGCCGAATGCCATGTGCGCTATCTGCGTGAAATCCACCTCGGCGATCCCGTGCAGATCCTGGTGTGGTTGCTAGAGGCCGACGACAAGCGGCTGCATACATTCGAGGAGATGCGGCACGCGACCGAAGGTTGGCTGTCGGCGACGTCCGAGAACATGTCGCTGCACATGGACATGAATGCGCGGCGCGTTGCGCCGTTTCCGCCCGATATCAGCGAGCGCATCGCTGCGGTCACGAAGGCCCACAGCGCGGTCCCGCGCCCCGAGGGCATCGGCCGGAACGTGGCGATGCCCTCGAAGCGCTAAGCGCTATACCCTGTTGCGGCCGCGGGCCAGGCCGACCACGGCCGAGACCAGGAACAGAACGACCGCGATGAAGAAGATGATCTTGGCGATCTCGATCGAAGCGCCGGCGACGCCGCCGAAGCCCAGGATGCCGGCGATCAGTGCGATAACCAGAAACGTCACAACCCAGCCTAGCATGGTCAAACCCTCGTCTTGATGTTGTCTGCGTCGACGCGGCTCGCCGCGCCACTTGCCCAGACAATCTCGAGGCGGGAACGATGGTTCCGGGCCCTGCAACAGCGAAATTCGTGGTCCGCGAAGGAACAAATTGACCTGCCGCGCACGTGGAAAACCTGTTTTCGCCGCCCCATATAGCCACCATCCCTGTTAGAAGGCTCCCTCCCGTCACCCCGCGGTGTCATCGTGGGGCCAAATGATTCGCATGACCGAGCCGAGCAAGATCACTGGCGTACCCGACCACCAGCCCGCAGCCGGCGGCATCGCCGCGCGTGCGCGCGCCTCGGTGGGCCCGAAATACCTGTCCGGGCTCAATCCAGAGCAGCGCGAAGCGGTGGAGACGCTGGACGGCCCGGTCCTGGTGCTGGCGGGCGCCGGCACCGGCAAGACCCGCGTGCTGACGACGCGTATCGCCCATATCCTGAGCCAGGGCCGCGCCCGCCCCGCCGAGATCCTGTCGGTGACCTTCACCAACAAGGCCGCGCGCGAGATGAAGCACCGGCTCGGCCAGATGCTCGGCCACGCCGTCGAGGGCATGCCCTGGCTCGGCACCTTCCACTCCATCGGCGGCCGCATCCTGCGCGTCCATGCCGAGCTGGCGCAGCTCAAGTCGAACTTCACCGTGCTCGACGTCGACGACCAGGTCCGGCTCTTGAAGCAACTGCTTCAAGCCGAGAGCATCGACGACAAGCGCTGGCCGGCACGCATGCTGGCCGGCCTGATCGACGGCTGGAAGAACCGTGGCCTGATGCCCTCGCAGGTGCCCTCGGGCGAAGCCGCTATGTTCGCCAACGGCAAGGGCGGCAAGCTCTATGCGAGCTATCAGGAGCGGCTGAAGATCCTGAACGCGGCCGATTTCGGCGATCTCCTGCTGGAGAATATCCGCATCTTCCGCGAGCACCCGGATATTTTGCGGCAGTACCAGCAGCGCTTCAAATTCATTCTGGTCGACGAGTACCAGGATACGAACGTCGCACAATATCTGTGGCTGCGGCTGCTGTCGCAGGCGCCGTCGGATTCGTCCTTCACCTCTCCCCGCGCACGGGGAGAGGTCGCATCGCCCGGCAGCGCAATTGCGCCCCTGAGCGATGCGGGTGAGGAGGACTCTCCGCAAGCTGAACCCGTGAAGACAACCTCTCTCCCCGTGCAGGACGGGGAGAGAGAGCAGAAGCCTCACGTCAAGAACATCTGCTGCGTCGGCGACGACGACCAGTCGATCTATGGCTGGCGCGGCGCCGAGGTGGACAACATCCTGCGCTTCGACCACGATTTCCCGGGCGCCAAGGTCATTCGCCTGGAGCGCAACTACCGCTCGACCGGGCACATCCTCGCCGCCGCCTCGCATCTGATCGCGCACAACGAGGGCCGGCTCGGCAAGACGCTGCGCACCGAGGATCAGGACGGCGAGAAGGTCACGGTCACAGGCTCGTGGGATTCCGAAGAGGAAGCCCGCGGCATCGGCGAGGAGATCGAGCAGATCCAGCGCAAGGGCGAGAAGCTCAACGAGATCGCGATCCTGGTGCGCGCGTCCTACCAGATGCGCGAGTTCGAAGACCGTTTCGTCACGCTCGGCCTGCCCTATCGCGTCATCGGTGGCCCGCGCTTCTACGAGCGTGCGGAGATCCGCGACGCGCTGGCCTATTTGCGCGTCATCAACTCCCCGGCCGACGACCTCGCCTTCGAGCGCATCGTCAACGTCCCGAAGCGCGGCCTCGGCGATGCCACCGTGCAGATGCTGCACGACCACGCCCGCAAGCGCCGCATTCCCCTGTTCGAGGCGGCCCGCGCGGTGGTCGAGACCGACGAGCTGAAGCCGAAGGCGCGCGGCTCGCTTCGCGACGTCGTCGCGCAGTTCGACCGCTGGCGCGCCCAGCGCGAGGTCACCGCCCACACCGATCTCGCCCAGATCGTGCTCGACGAGAGCGGCTATACCGAGATGTGGCAGAAGGACCGTTCGGCCGACGCCGCGGGCCGGCTGGAGAATTTGAAAGAACTCGTGCGCTCGATGGAAGAGTTCGAGAACCTGCAAGGGTTCCTGGAGCACATCTCGCTGGTGATGGACCGCGACAGCGGTGCCGACGAGGACGCGGTGTCGTTGATGACGCTGCATTCGGCCAAAGGGCTCGAATTCGACAACGTGTTCCTGCCCGGCTGGGAGGAAGGCCTGTTCCCGAGCCAGCGCACGCTGGACGAACAGGGCCGCGCGGGCCTCGAAGAAGAGCGCCGGCTCGGCCATGTCGGCCTGACCCGCGCCCGCCGCCGCGCCATGATCTATTTCGCGACCAACCGGCGCATCCACGGCACCTGGTCGACCACGATCCCCTCGCGCTTCCTCGACGAATTGCCGGCGGCCAATGTCGAGATCACGGAGTCCAAAGGCGGTTCGGCCTGGGGCGGCACTGGCGGCTACGGCGCCTCGCGCTTCGACGACATGGAGGCGTTCGGCTCGACCTATTCGACGCCGGGCTGGCAGCGCGCCCAGGCCAACCGCAACCGCGGCGGCGGTCGCAATGGCGGCGGCGGAAGCGGCGGCTTCGAGGAAGAAGCCGCGACGTTCTCCTCCTCGTCATCCGGACCGGATTTCGGCAGCTTCTCCTCGCGCCGTCGCGCTCCCCTGACGATCGAGGGCGAGCTGGTCGCCAAATCGACCGGCACGACGTCCGAATTCTCGCTGTCAGACCGCGTCTTCCACCAGAAATTCGGGTACGGCCGCGTCACCAAGATCGACGGCAACAAGCTCACCATCGCCTTCGACAAGGCCGGCGAGAAGAAGGTCGTGGACAGTTTTGTGCAGCGGGCGTGAGGCCTGGGATATGGCACAATACGTTGCTGTCATTGAGGACACCGATCCCGAAGCCGTCAGCTTGTGGTTTCCGGACCTGCCCGGCTGCATTTCCGGCGGCGACGACGTCGACGAGGCCATGGAGAATGCTCCAGAGGCCCTCGCATTCTATGCACAGGAGCTTGGTGCCGACGGCCGCCGGCTTCCTCCGCCGCGGACGCTGGACGAACTCAGGGCCGATCCGGAGTTTGCCGACGACCTGGGAAACCACACCGTCGTCCTGATCGAATGGCCACCCCTCGACACCGCCGAGTGAGGACTGTTCGCCGCACTCGCCTGGCCTTCGACGGTTCTCCTCCGAACAGGTCTTGACCATCGCGAACTTCCCCGTATCAGATAAAGCCATGGTCCGGGGCTCCATCACACTGATCTTGCTGACATTGGGGATGCCGTCGCTCAGCGCGGCGGAGACCATGAGCTTTGGCGATTCGATCGGAAAGCTGGCGGCGAGCTGCGGCGCGGAAATCGTCGCCAATTGCCGCGGCGTCAACCCGGACTCGACCCGCCTGAAGGAGTGCCTGTCGCGCAACCGCGACGTGCTGTCCCCGCAGTGCCAGAGCGACTATCTCGGCGCCTTCGACGCCATTCAGAAGCGCGTTGCCGCGCGCGTCACGGTGGCGAATGCCTGCCAGCGCGAGATCGTCAAGGTCTGCGGCGGCTCGACCAAGGAGACCAGCAAGTCGATCCCCTGCCTGGTTTCGACCCCCAAGGGCATCAGCAACAACTGCCTGAAGGCCGTCGACGACGCGGGGTATCGCTGATGCGCGCGACGAGGCACTTCATTGCCGGACCGGCCCTCGCGTTTGGCCTCGCTTGGCTCGCGGGCACAGCCGTCGCGCAGACGGCGGCGCCGACCCGCGACGACATCGTCGGCAAGCTCAACCATCTCGAAGAGCCCGGCGAGGTCGATCTTCCCGCGCTGAAGACGCAGGTGATGGAGCGCGCCAAGGCCAGGATCAAGAACGATCCCGGTCCGGTGAACCGGCCGCCGATCGCGCCTGATCTCGCAAAGCTGCCCGCCTTCAACGCGCAGATCCAGTTCGATGCCGACACGCCGATCATCCAGCCGGCATCCTACCAGACCGTCGGCCGCATCGCGGACGCGCTGGTTCATTCCTCGCTGCTGCCCTACACGTTCCTGATCGTCGGTCACGTCGAATCCAATTCGAAGACGCGCGAGGCCAATGCGATCCTGAGCCAGCGCCGCGCGGACGCGATCCGTGACGTGCTGGTGAACACCTTCAAGATCTCGACCAAGCGGCTGCATCCGATCGGCCTCGGCGAGGAGCAGTTTCTCGACCGCGCCAAGCCGACGTCGGCCGTCAACGGCCAGTTGCAAATCCTGACCTATGCCAAGGTGCCCGAGGAGGCGCCTGCGCGTCCGGCCGCAGCGCCCGCGCCTGCGGCGAAAAAGCCCGCCAAGAAGCGCTGAGCACACGGGCTTCGCACCCGGTGGAACCCTTTGAAGTCCTGATCGTTTTGTAACCTGTCCGGGGCGCACCCATACGGCTTTGCGCGACAAAAGCGCCGGTTTGTGCACCGCCCTGTCCAGTGCTATAGCCACTGTTCGCCCTTCCCGATCCCGTGCTGCATGAGACCAAAATGGGTGGCATTTTTCAGCGCCAACTTGCCGTTTACGTCGAGTACCATCGCGATCCCCGGAATACGGCGATGCATGTGGTTGGTATTCTTCTGTTGTTCACCGGCGCGGTGATGCCGCTGACGCTGGTCCGGCTTCCGCTGTTCGGTTTCGATGTCAGCCTGGCGGTGATCCTGGCCTTGCCGGTGCTGATCTATTGGCTGCTGCTGGATGTGGCGCTCGGGATCGGCATTCTGGCTGTTTCCATCGTGCTGTTTTCGGTGGCGACGACCATTGCGGCGCAGGTCAGCACTGCGAGCATGTGGGCTATTTTCGCCGCGCTGGTGGTGCTCGGCCTCGCCGCACAGACCATCGGCCACAAGGTTTTTGAGGGCCGCGAAGCCTCGCTGTTCACTTTTCCTTCGCATCTTTTGCTTGGACCGATGTTCGTCATGGCAAAATTATTCATTGCATTGGGCTTCCGTCGCGACCTTGCCGCGATTCTGGCGCCTCTTCCGGCGAATTCCCTTTCAACCCGATAGTTCTAGAAGCGAAACAGCAACCTTCTGCATGGCTCTCGTCCTGGTTACCGGTGGCAGTGGCTTCATCGGACATCATCTCGTCGAAGCGCTCCGCGCCCGTGGGCAGCGGGTGCGCGTGCTCGATGTCCGCGCGCCGGCCGCGGGGAACACTGACGTCGAACACGTGCAGGGTTCGGTGCTTGACGGCGCCGCGGTCGATGCTGCGATCGCCGGGGTCGATCAGGTCTATCACCTCGCCGGTCTGCCGGGCATGTGGGTCGCCAACAAGCAGGACTTTCACGAGGTCAATTGCCGCGGCACCGAGATCGTGCTTGCGGCCGCGATGAAGCGCGGCGTGTCGCGCTTCCTGCACTGTTCGACCGAATCGATCCTGTTCCCCTATTCCGACCTGAACGGCGTCCCCGCGGAAGAAGCGTTGCAGCCGGCCGATGCCATGCCCGGCGCCTATACGCGCTCGAAGTCGCTCGCCGAGCATTGCGCCGCAAAGGCCGCGGCCGATGGCTTTCCGCTCGTGATCGGCACGCCGACCATGCCGATCGGTGCCGCCGACCACAATCTGACGCCGCCGACCGCGATGCTGTGGTACTTCCTGCAGAAGAAGGTGCAGCCGCATCTCAACTTCCTGGTCAACCTCGTCGACGTTCGCGACGTGGCCATGGGCCTGGTGCTGACCATGGAGCGCGGCCGCCTCGGCCAGCGCTACATTCTCGGCGGGGACTGCGTCCCGCTCGGACGCATCCTGCGGATGATGTCGGCGATGAGCGGCCGCCGGCAGTTTCCGGTCGTCGTCCCCGGCAAGATCGCCGAGCTCTCCGCGATCATGCTGGAATACATCTCCGATCAATTCACGCGCCGGCCGCCCAACGGCACCGCCGAGGGCGTGCGCATCGCGCTCGCCGCGAGCGATCTTTCGATCGGCAAAGCCTGTAACGAACTCGGCTATTCGCCGCGTCCGATCGAGCCGGTGCTGCGCGAAACCATCACCCATCTGCTCGCCCGCAACGGCCAGCAGCCCACCGGCGCCATCGAGCATCGCACGCTCTCCTCGCGCGCAGGCTGAAGCCGCCGCCCAACGCAAAGAACCTTCATGTCATTCGATTTCAGCAAGCTTCTCTCCGTCGCCTGGGGTGGCTGGACCACGGCCTGGCCGACCGAACTCCTTGCCCTGGTCTGGCTCGCCTTTCTCGCCAGCTGGGTTGGTGCCTCGTTCTGGCAGGGGCGGACCAAGAAGCAGGTCATGACGCTGGAGTCGCAGCGCTATCGCCTGCCGATCCTGGTCGGCGGCATCCTGTACACGCCATGGGTTGCACAGCTCCTGGGCTGGAAGCCGCTTTGGGTGCTCGGCAATACCGGCATCTACATCGCTGCGGTCCTCTCCGCGGCCGGCATCGCCTTCGCCTGGTGGGGCCGGCTGCATCTCGGAAAATTCTGGTCGAACACCATCACCCACAAGGAAGATCACCGCGTGATCGACACCGGCCCCTACGGCATCGTGCGTCACCCGATCTACACCGGCTTGATCTTCGGCATGCTCGTCACCGGCATCGCGATCGGCCTCGTAACGACGATCCTCGGCGCGATCCTGATCTCGCTCGGCATGTGGCAGAAGGGCCGGATGGAAGAGGTGTTCCTCTCCAAGGAGCTCGGCGAAGACGCCTACGGCGCCTATTGCCGCCGCGTGCCGATGATCATTCCGTTCCTGTCGCCGCGTTAAGGGCGTAGCAACTGGCCCTCACTCTCGTGTCCCGGACGCGCTGCGCTGCGCTGCGCCCCGGGGGCACCAGCGCACGCTTCTGCGCACCAAGGAACCGCACCTCCCCTTGCCCGTTAGCTCCTCGACATCTGCACCACGCAGAGCATCGAGCCGAGCCCAAGCCATGTCGGACGCCTACGATTATTTCCGCGAGCACGCGATCGCCGCCTTGCGCAAGGCGCGGGCGCTGCCGCCTGGGCGTACCAAGCAGAAGCAGCGCACGGTCGCGCGGGTCTATCATCTGCTGTCCAGAGAAGCCGCGCTCGCACCCAACGTCCATCACCTCGACGATTTTCGCGCGGCACGGCAGCTCGAGCGGCAGATCGGCCGTTGATCTCCGGGCATCACCCGACGGCGCTCGTCCCATGCAAATTCGATCGGCTGCCATTCCCAGGGAATAGGCCCCAGCGGCATGCCGCATAGGTTGACGCCGGCCCCGTCAGCCAGTTGGATGCGCGCGCAAACAGGGGCACCTCATGACCTTCTCCAGCATCTTCGCGCAGTTCGTCGCGATCCTCGGCGGCATCGCGCTGCAATGGCGCAAGATGACGGGCACCGAGCCCGCGCCGGCCTGGGGCCTGACCCCCGCCATTCCCGAAGCGAAGCCGCAAGGCGCGATCCCGACCTTGAAGATGCCGACCGCGCGCGGCTGGAACGAGGGCCAGAAACCGACGGTCGCGCCGGGCCTTGAGGTCAACGCGTTCGCCACCGGCCTCGACCATCCGCGCTGGATCGAGGTGCTGCCGAATGGCGACGTGCTGATCGCGGAGGCGACGCAGATCGCGGGCGCGCCGAGGAGCGTGTTTCACTATGCCATGCAGGCGACGATGCGCCGCGCCGCCGCGCTCGGCGTGTCCGCCAACCGCATCACGCTGCTGCGCGACAGAGACGGCGACGGCGTCGCCGAAGTTCGCGGCGCCTTCATGGAGAACCTCAATCAGCCCTTCGGCATGGCGCTGGTCGGCGACACCTTCTATGTCGGCAACACCGACGGCGTGATGGCGTTTCCCTATGTCGCGGGGGCCGACCGCATCACCGCGCCGGGCAAGCGCCTCACGACTTTCAAGCCAGGCGGCCACTGGACGCGCAGCCTGCTCGCAAGTCCAGACGGCAGGAAGCTCTATGCCGGCGTCGGCTCGCTCAGCAACATCGCCGAGATGGGCATGGAGGTCGAGGAAGGCCGTGCCGCGGTGTACGAACTCGACCTCATCGCCGGTACGCATCGCATTTTCGGCGCCGGCCTGCGCAATCCCGTAGGCCTGGCCTGGGAGCCGAATACGAACGTGCTCTGGACCGTCGTCAACGAGCGCGACGGGCTCGGCGATGAGACGCCGCCCGATTATCTCACCTCGGTGCGCGACGGCGGCTTTTACGGCTGGCCCTATTGCTATTGGGGCAAGACGGTTGACGACCGCGTGCCGCAGGATCCGGCGATGGTCGCCAAGGCGCTGCAGCCGGACTACGCGCTCGGCGGCCATACCGCTTCGCTCGGCCTGTGCTGGATGCCCGCGGGCACCCTGCCCGGCTTCGGCGACGGCATGGTGATCGGCCAGCACGGCTCGTGGAATCGCAGCAAGCTGTCCGGCTACAAGCTGGTGTTCATCCCGTTCGAGAACGGCAAGCCGTCCGGTCCGGGTCGCGACATCCTGTCGGGCTTCCTGTCCCCCGACGAGAAGGAATCCTACGGCCGCCCGGTGGGCGTGACGATCGGCCCCGACAAGAAATCTCTGCTGATGGCCGACGACGTCGGCAACGTGATCTGGCGCGTCACGGGAGCGTAGAGCCTCACGTCCCCACGCACAGGGTGGCGCGCTGCTTCTTGAGCAGCGCAATCACCGACAGCGCCGTGATCAACCCGGTCTTGGGATTCTCCGACGGGATGTTCTCGATCCCCATCGAGAACCGTGCCGAATCCGCCTCGACCTCGATGCGGTGAACGTTGCGTGTCACGGTCGGGTCGGCCCAGACCTGGATCTGGGTGCGATCAGGCCCGATGCCCGCCAGCGACAGCGCAACGGCGACATTGACGTTCGCCGGAAAGCCTTTTGCGGCTTCGCGCGCGCTGCCCTCGAACAATTTCAGCGGCTCGCGCAGATTGTCGATATCGATGTTGTTCTGCACGATGAACGGCGCACCCTTCAGCCCGTCGATCGGCTTGCGCGTCACCATCTTCACGGAATGAATGGTGCCGATGGCGGCGGCGTTGACGGCGTCGAGCCCGATCAGCGCGCCGGTCGGCACGATGATGCGGCCGCCATTGGCGCGGGCGAGATCGACGAGATCGAAATTATCGAGCAGGCCGCCGACGCTGACCACGACCGCGGCCTTGCCGCGCTTCACCGCGGGCTCGACGATGGAGCGCAGATGATGGCTCGGCGCGCATTCGACCACGATGTCCGCGGCCTCGCCGAGCTGGTCGATCGGCAGGATTTGCGGCGGGCGGCGCAGGCTATCGAGGAACGCCTGATGCTTTGCGGGATCGCGCACCGCGACGGCGGACAGCGCCAGCCCCTCGATGCCCTGATCGAGCGCGGTCGCGATCTTGCTGCCGATCGAGCCCAGCCCGGCAATGGCAACGCGCAATTCACCCGGCGTCTTTTGTTCGCTCATCGCATCCACCTTCTCGCCCAGCCTACGTCATAGCCCCTCACGCCACCCGCGCATAGCGGCGCAGGCGCGCCTCCAGCACCGCCAGAATGGCATCGCGAGCCGGATCGCGCGTGCCGCGCAGCCAGACGGCGGCGAGCGGCAGCCGGCCGACCGGGCCGCTCTGCCTCAGCCGGAGCGGCACGAAGCGCACGCCCGACACCGCCATCCGCGTGGTCCAGCGCGGCACGATCGCGACGCCGAGCCTGGTGGCCACCAGATGGATGATGGTCTGCTTCTCGTCGGCGACCTGCACGATGCGCGGCGTCAGCCCGGCCTGCTCGAACAGCTTGATCGTGAGATCGTGGCTGTGCGGCCGCGAGCGGCGATCCGGCACCAGCATCGCCTCGTCGGCGATGTCGGCCAGCGTGATCGACTTGCGCCTCGCCAGTGCATGCCGCTGCGGGAACGCCACGATCGCGTTCTCCTGGAGCAGATCGCGGAATTCGAGCCGCTTGTCCGCGCGGCCCGGCGGGCGGACGAAGGCAAGATCGAGCGCGCCGGTCAGCACCTTCGGCAGCAGCCGGACCGTCTTGTCCTCGAGAAGCTGCACCGCGATGTCAGGATGGCTCCCGCGGAAGTCGCGCAAGAGCGGCGGCAGCAGCCCGGCCGCCGCGCTGTCGATGGCACCGATCCGCAGCCGCCGCGCGGCTCCCGCACGCGAGCGATTGCGAAGGCTGTTCTCGACCGCCTCGACCTTGGCGAGAATGGCGCGGGCATCGCGCAGCAGCGTCGTGCCGTCCTCGGTGAGCGACACCGCGCGCGTCGTCCGCGCAAACAGCCGCGTGCCGAGGTCCTCCTCCAGCAGCCTGATCTGCCGGCCCAGCGCCGAGGGCAGCATCTGGAGCTGCTGCGCAGCGCGGCCGAAATGCAGCTGCTCGGCTGCCGCCACGAAGCACCGAAGCTGATGCAATTCCATTCCCGGCCCTCTCACCTCAGACGGCGATGATTATATCATTTTTTTGTATAAACCAGCGCCGCTTGAGACGGTTTGGGCCACCGTCTAGATTCGGCGCCGACGCAGCCCGCCGGATCCGGCGCGGCACCACCGACATCCCAAACGGAGCCTCCCCCATGCGCACCCATTCGATCGCGGCCATTCCCGCCGACGGCATCGGCCCCGAGGTGATCTCGGCCGGCATCCGCGTGCTGGAGGCGCTGGCACAGCGCAGCGGCGATCTCGCCTTCGACGTCAAGACGTTCGACTGGGGCTCGGACTATTACAAGAAGCACGGCGTGATGATGCCGGCCGACGGTCTCGCTGAGCTCAAGAAGTTCGACGCGATCTATTTCGGCGCGGTCGGCGCCCCCGATGTGCCCGATCACATCACGCTGTGGGGCCTGCGCCTGCCGATCTGCCAGGGCTTTGACCAATACGCCAATGTGCGGCCGACAAAGATCCTGCCCGGCGTCGCCTCGCCGCTGCGCAATGTCGGCGTCGGCGATCTCGACTGGGTGATCGTGCGCGAGAACTCGGAAGGCGAATATGCCGGCATGGGTGGCCGCGCGCACAAGGGCCTGCCGGAAGAGGTCGGCACCGAAGTCGCGGTGTTCACCCGCGTCGGTGTCACCCGCATCATGCGCTATGCGTTCCAGCTCGCGCAGTCGCGCCCGCGTAAATTCCTGACCGTCGTGACCAAGTCCAACGCGCAGCGCCACGGCATGGTGATGTGGGACGAAATTGCCGCCGAGGTCGCGACCGAATTCCCCGACGTGACCTGGGACAAGATGCTGGTCGATGCCATGACGGTGCGCATGACGCTGCATCCGAAGAGCCTCGACACCATCGTCGCGACCAATCTGCACGCCGACATCCTCTCCGATCTCGCCGGCGCGCTGGCGGGAAGCCTCGGCGTGGCGCCGACCGGCAATATCGATCCGCAGCGCCGCTTCCCCTCGATGTTCGAGCCGATCCACGGCTCGGCCTTCGATATCACCGGCAAGGGCATCGCCAATCCGGTCGCGACGTTCTGGACCGGCGCGCAGATGCTGGAGCATCTCGGCGAGAAGGATGCAGCGATGCGGCTGATGGCGGCGGTCGAGAAAGTCTGCGCGGCCGGCGTGCTGACGCCCGACGTCGGCGGCAAGGCGACAACGAAGGAGGTCACGGACGCCGTGATCGATGCGATCCACGGATCGAATGTTTGAGAACGCCCTGCGTCATGCGCCGGCTTATCCCGGCCATCCACGATCTTTCGTGCGGCACCGAGAACGTGGATGCCCGGGACAAGCCCGGGCATGATGAACGAGGAAGACCGCCCGCCCAATCAACACCGCTTTTACAGCGGCAAAGCCCCTTATTTCCGCTTCGGCGGAGCCGCCGGCGGCGCGGCCATCGCGGCCGCAGGCTCCGGCGGCGTCAGGTGGCGCGGGACGATGATGGTTTGCCCCGGCGTGAGCTGCGCATTCTCGGCAAGCGAATTGCTCTGCGCGAGCGTCCACAGCGGCACGCGATTGGCGGCGGCGATGCTCTCCATGGTGTCGCCGCGGCGCACCGGCACCCGCACGCCGGAATCCCACAATTCGACCAACGTATCGGCAGGTACGAGATAGCGCAGCGGCACGGCATCGGCCTGGGTCTGCGGCGGAATGCGCGGCAACTGCGTCACCATCTCGAGGATCTGGCGATGGATGTCATCGGACTTCTCGATGTTGATGTGCGAGACGCGCGCGTTTTCCTTCAGGTCGTAGCTGGCGTAATGACCGCGAAAGCCCGGCACCGCGACGACGTCGCCTCCGCCGAGCACGCTGTCGGACAGGAAGATGTTGATGAAGCGCTCGACATTGAGCGGCACGTCACCGGTCGCGTGCGCGGGATCGATGGCGATGACGAGGCTGATCGGGATGTTCTCCTTGGCCGCCATCTCGGAGATGACGACCGAGCACAGCCCGCCCATGGAATGGCCGATCAGCACGATCGGCGCCGGGCTTTCCTTGTAGCTGGCGATGACACGATTGCCGATGAACCGGCACAGGGTGAACTCATAGACGTTGGCCGAGAAGCCGGCCTTCGTCAGCTTCTCCTCGAGCCGGTCCATGCCGGTCGAGAAGATGGGCCCCATGGCACCGCGGAACAGGTAGATCTTCGGCGGCGGCAGCGGCTCGAACGGCGGGGGCGGCGGCGCGGCAGGGACGGCGGCCGCCGCGGGCTTCGACTTGGCGGGTGAAGCGGCGGCCGGGCCGATGCTTAAGGCGAGCAGCGCAATCGCTGCCAGCGCAAGGATTCGCCTTGGTTCGAGCATCAGTCCAGCAGTCCCACCGTGGGAGGCAGAGGCCTCTCCCGCAGCGGTTCATGACCGCGGATTTGGCGGATTTTGCGGCGCCGAAACTGAGCCGATTCGTCTCAGTTCCTCGCCGGAGCCGTTGCCGCCGCGGAGCGCGCCTGCCGCGGCGCGCCGCGCTCGGCGACCGGCAAGGCCGGTGCGCGCGAGCGCATGATCGCGGCGTCGATCTCGGCGATGACGCGGCGCTGGATCGCCTCGTTCTTGTCGATCGAGATGTGGCCGACGCCGGTGCCGCGCACGTCGACATTGTCGAGCTTGCCGCGCAGGCCCTGCGCGGCCCGCACCGGCTCACCGGGACCGTCGCCGATATAGATGTTGATGTAGCGCTCCGCGCCGGTCGAGAGCCTGGTCTTGAACACGGAGTCGAGACCGATCGCGAGCTTCACGGGCACACCGAGCTGGTTGAGCTTGGCGATCATGTCGGGCAGCGCCGTGGCGCCGGAGGAATGGCCGACCAGGATGATGGTCTTGAGACGGCCGGCCTTGTAGGCGGTCGCGGCTTCGTCGGCGAGCGAGGACCAGGACACGAAGTTGGCGACGGTGACCGGGACGCCCTGCGCCTGCAGCCGGGCGCCGATTGTGTCGAGCCCGAGCGAGAAGATATTGAGCACG
This sequence comes from Bradyrhizobium sp. WYCCWR 12699, assembly GCF_032144035.1. Taxonomy (NCBI): domain Bacteria; kingdom Pseudomonadati; phylum Pseudomonadota; class Alphaproteobacteria; order Hyphomicrobiales; family Nitrobacteraceae; genus Bradyrhizobium; species Bradyrhizobium sp. WYCCWR 12699. The sequence goes on along the minus strand of NZ_JAVTJN010000033.1, from coordinate 119,616 downwards.
CCGCGGAGCAGGTAGACATGCGTGGTCGCGGCCTGGGCCTGGCTCGGTGCCGCGTTGGCGGGGGCAGGGCTCATGGCAACAGCTGACAGCAGGAGCAGGCCCATCGCCCAGACGCGGAGGGCGGACAATTGGGTGGCGCCGGCGGTGTGACGGCCGTTCGGTCTCATCGATGTTTTCCCTGGGGACATACGCTTTGCGATTGGCCGGAATCGTAGCCATGGCCTGCTCGCAGACGCAACAAAGAGCCGCGTGAACGGCAATCTTAGCCACAGCCCGTGACCATCGCGCAACACTTGCCTGGAACCTGCCACCGAAGAGCCTGTTTTGAGACCATTTTTCTCCAGCCGATTGCGGCCGGGCAATGGCATTCCTATCTCAGGGCTCCGCTGACCCGCCCTCCCGGCAGAGGCCAGCCTCCCCCTCCCCAGCCCTTGCCCCTCATCCTCGCGGCCATCATGTCCTCCATCATTTCCGTCGCCAATTTGTCGAAGACCTATGGGTCCGGCTTCAAGGCGCTCAAGAACGTCAATCTCGATATCAAGCGCGGCGAGATCTTCGCGCTGCTCGGCCCGAACGGCGCGGGCAAGACCACGCTGATCTCCATCATCTGCGGCATCGCCAATCCGAGCGAGGGACGCGTCCTGGTCGGCGGCGAGGACATCCAGACCTCCTACCGCAAGGCACGCTCGCTGATCGGCCTCGTGCCGCAGGAGTTGCACACCGACGCCTTCGAGAGCGTGTGGGCGACGGTGAGCTTCTCCCGCGGACTGTTCGGCAAGCCGAAGAACCCTGCGCATATCGAGAAGGTGCTGAAGGACCTCTCGCTGTGGGACAAGAAGGACAACAAGATCATCACGCTCTCCGGCGGCATGAAGCGCCGCGTGATGATCGCCAAGGCGCTGTCGCATGAGCCGCAGATCCTGTTCCTGGACGAGCCCACCGCCGGGGTCGACGTCGAGCTGCGCAAGGGCATGTGGGAGGTCGTGCGCACGCTTCAGCAATCCGGCGTCACCATCATCCTCACCACGCATTACATCGAGGAAGCCGAGGAGATGGCCGACCGCATCGGCGTCATCAACAAGGGCGAGATCGTGCTGGTCGAGGACAAGGCGACCTTGATGCAGAAGCTCGGCAAGAAGCGGCTGACGCTGCATCTGCAGGGCAAGATCGCCGCGCTGCCGGAAAGCCTTCATCATTACGAGCTCGAGCTCTGCGACAACGGCGCGACGCTGGTCTACGACTACGACACCAAGGGCGAGCGCACCGGCATCACCAGCCTGCTCGGCGATCTCCGTACCGCCGGCATCCGCTTCAACGATCTCGACACGACGCAATCGTCGCTCGAGGACATCTTCGTCGACCTCGTGAGGACGTCATGAACCATCGCGCCATCCGCGCCATCTATCTGTTCGAAATGGCGCGCACCTGGCGCACGCTGCTGCAAAGCATCGTCTCGCCGGTGGTCTCGACTTCGCTTTATTTCGTGGTGTTCGGCGCCGCGATCGGCTCGCGCATCAGCCAGGTCGAGGGCGTCAGCTACGGCACCTTCATCGTGCCGGGCCTGATCATGCTCTCGGTGCTGACGCAGAGCATCGCCAATGCCTCGTTCGGGATCTACTTCCCGAAATTCACCGGCACGATCTACGAGATCCTGTCGGCACCGATTTCCTACTTCGAGATCGTGCTGGGCTATGTCGGCGCCGCCGCGACCAAGTCGATCATTCTGGGCCTGATCATCCTGGCAACAGCCGGGCTGTTCGTGCCGCTGCATATCCATCATCCCATCTGGATGCTGGCTTTCCTGGTGCTGACGGCGGTGACGTTCAGCCTGTTCGGCTTCATCATCGGCATCTGGGCCGACGGCTTCGAGAAGCTGCAGATGATCCCGATGCTGGTGGTGACGCCGCTGACCTTCCTCGGCGGCAGCTTCTATTCCATCGACATGCTGCCGCCCACCTGGCGCACGGTGGCGCTGCTCAACCCGGTCGTCTATCTGATCTCCGGCTTCCGCTGGAGCTTTTACGAGATCGCGGACGTCAGCATCTCCGTCAGCATCGGCATGACGCTGGCGTTCCTGGTGATCTGCCTGGTCGTGATCTGGTGGATCTTCCGCACGGGTTATCGGCTGAAGAATTGATCTGTCGTTCCGGGGCACGCGATGCGTGCGCCCCCGGAATGACGTCAGCGGCCATCACCTGTAACAATGGAAGTGGTGATACCCGTCGTAATATCCGCGGCAGCGGTGGCGGTAATGACGGTGGGGAATGCCGAACACGCCCTCCACCGCACCCACGGCGCCTCCAACACCGGCCCCGACTGCGCCACCAACCACGCCGCCTACGGGACCGGCAATCCGGTTGCCTTCATACGAGCCTTCCTGCGCACCGCGCACGATGCCCTGAGCGTGGCCGGCGTGCGGCAAGGCCAGCAGCGCAAGCAGGCTGGCTGCGGCGAACAGCAGGCGGACGGGCAAGCCGGCCGGGAGCGCTGCGGCGGAGATACGGGCTTTGTTCATGTTCGACCCCAGGGGAAATAAAAGAGGTAGCGGCGGCGGACGCCGCCTGTCGAGGGTGGTGGTGCTCAACGCCCGGGGCAGCCGGATGGTTGCGCCTTTGTGACGAATTGCCGGCGTTGTGAACGCGCGTCAGCTCGCGAAAATGTCAGCAGCGCCGGCTGCCGAGCGGCACAAAGCGGCCTTGCTTAAGCCCGACGTCACGTTAACGATGGCTGAAGCAGGCCGCTGGAACGAAAGCCGGATTGCAGGCATACTGCACGCCGGGGACGGAGAGCCGCGGCGGCTAGCGAGAAGAGGCCGGAGGCCAGGATTCAAATGCGTTTCCAGATGCGTTCATTTTTCATTGCTTTCACGTCCCTGATGCTTTTGAGCGCGGGCACCGCGCAGGCCAAGGTCGAGATCACCGTCGACAAGGACAATCAGCAGATGACCGTCGCGGTCGACGGCGTCGCGCGCTATCACTGGCCGGTGTCGACCGGCATCCCCTCGCGCGAGACGCCGAACGGCGCGTTCCGCACCTTCCGCATGGAAGAGGATCACTACTCCAAGGAGTTCGACGACGCGCCGATGCCGCACGCGATCTTCTTCACCAAGGTCGGTCACGCCATCCACGGCACGGATTCGGTCGGCCGTCTCGGCTCGCCCGCCTCCCATGGTTGCGTCCGGCTGTCGCGCCAGAACGCCTCGACGCTCTATGCGCTGGTGCAGCAGCAGGGCGTGCTCAACACCACGGTGACGCTGACCGGCTCGGCTCAGGTGGCGCTGGCGCGCAATCCGCGCGGTCGCGCCAATGCTGCGGTGGCCCGCGCTCCCCAGCAGCCCGTCGAGGAGCAAGTCGCTACCACAGGCGATCCCGTGAACCTGACGCCGCCGGCGCAGCCCGCTCGCCGCTACATGCCGCAGGACGACAACTACATCTATCCCGCGGACGGCAGCGACACCGGCGCGCGCTATCCGGCGCCGCGTTCGGCCACCCGCCCGCTCTATGACGCGCAGGTCTATCAGCAGCAGCCGCAGCAATATTACAATCAGGGCTACGGCCAGCAGGGCTATTATTATCAGCCGCAACCCCGGCAGGTTTATCAGCCGCGCGGCTATTACTACCAGAATTGAAGCGGTCGCTTCTCGCCGCCGTCGGTGGTCAGCGCTAACAAGCGATAGCTATTCGAGGCACCATGCCGTCACGTGCCACGACTGTTCTGACCGTGCTCTCAGTTCTGATCATGGGGCGGGCCATGGCCTTTGATCTCGAGGCGCATCGCGGCGGGCGGGCGCTGTTGCCGGAAAACACCCTGCCGGCCTTCGCCAACGCGTTGTCGATGGGCGTGGACACGCTGGAGCTCGACGTCGGCGTGACCGCGGACGGCGAGATCATCGTGTCGCATGAGCGCGGGCTCAATCCTGATCTCACGCGCAACGCCGATGGCGCGTATATTCCCGCGCCCGGCACGCCTTTCGTGAAGCTGCGGCTGGACGAGGTCAAGACCTACGACGTCGGCCAGATCCGGCCGGACAGCAACTATGCAAAGCAATTCCCCGACCAGCGCGCCATGCCGGGGACGCGCATTCCGACGCTGGGCGAGCTGTTCGCGCTGGTGCGGAAATCCGGCAACGCGCGGGTGCGCTTCAACATCGAGACCAAGATCGACCCGAACCATCCGGACGACACGCTCGATCCGCAAGCGTTCGTCACGAAGCTGCTTGGGCTGATCCGGTCCGAGGCGTTTTCCGACAGGGTCATGATCCAGTCCTTCGACTGGAGGACCTTGCAGCTCGTCCAGCAGCAGGCACCGAAGATCCCGACGATGTACCTGACGCTCCAGCGCGGCTCGGGGCAGACGGTGGCGCTGGACAAGGCGACGAACTGGACCGCCGGCTTCAGCCCGGCCGATCACGGCGGCTCGCTGCCGCGGACGATCAAGGCAGCAGGCGGCGCGATCTGGTCGCCCTATTTCGGCGATGTCACCGCTGCGCTCGTTTCCGAAGCTCGAGCGCTCGGATTGCGCGTGGTGGTGTGGACGGTCAACAAGCGTGAGGACATGGCGCGGATGATCGAGCTCGGCGTCGACGGGATCATCTCGGATCGCCCGGATCTGCTGCGACAGGTGGCGGGCGAGAAGGGAATTGCGCTGCCGGCGGGGACGCCGGTCGAGCCTTAGAAGCCTCTCACCTTGTAGCCCGGATGGAGCGAAGCGCAATCCGGGAAAAGTGCCCATCACGCACGAGCGGCCCCGGATTACGCTTCGCTTCATCCGGGCTACGAAGTTACGAAGTGGCCCTACTCCCCGTCCCGCAAGCGCCGGTACAGCGCGCCCAGGATGTTGGAATAGTCGTCCGTCCAGACCCGCACCCTGTCGTCGGCTTCGGTCTGCTCCCAGGACTTGGATGAGGCAAGCCGGCCGATATCTGCTTCCTCCCGCGCGGAGATGACGACGTCGGTGGAGAAGATGTAGTCACCATCCCGCCCGGAATCCTCGTTGAAGACCCAGCTCTTGAGATCGTTGGCATCCGCAATGCCGACCACGACGGTCTCGAGATCGAGATGCCGGTTGGAGACGTGCATCACCACGGCGCCGTGCGGCGCGAGCTTGTCCTTGTAGATCTTCATCGCCTCTTCGGTGGCGAGATGAATCGGGATCGCATCCGACGAATAGGCATCGACGATGATGAGGTCGTAGGCGCCGTCGGGCTCTTTGGCAAAGGTGAGCCGCGCATCGCCGATCACCGGCTTCATGTCCGGCATGCAGCTCGAGATGTAGCGGAAATTCTTGGGGTCACGCGCCGCATCCACCATCGACTGGTCGATCTCGAAGAATTTCCAGTCCTCGCCGGGCACTGCGGCACACGCGAGCGTGCCGGAGCCGACGCCGATCGCGGCGACCTTGAGCGGCGTGCCCTTGCGTTCGCGGATCGCGCTGACGGCCTGACCAATGCCGCCGTCCTTGTGGTAATAGGTGATCGGCTCGGGGCGGCCCGCGACCGGCGTGCCGTCATTATTGCGGAAGCGCTCGGCTCCGTGGATGGTGGTGCCGTGCATCAGCACATGGAAATAGCCGCCGGGCGTCACCACGATCTTGTGCACGCCGAAGAAGCTGCGCACCGTCGTGACGCGGCCCTCGTCCGCGGGATAGACGCGGATCAACGCCAGCGCGAGCACGACGGTGGCAAAGATCTTCCAGCGTCCGGCATTGAGCGCCAGCGCGAGCAACGCGGCAAGCACGCCGACGCCGCCAGCGACCCAGACGCGGTGATCCTCGAACCAGGTCGAGAGATGGCCGGTGGCGTATGACGGCGCGACGAGCGCGATCGCAAGCGCGGCGAGCCCCAGCCAATACCATTTGACGACACCGGCAAACCGTTCGTTTGCGGCCGGCCGGCACAGCGCGGCAAGCGCGACCAGGATCGGATATTCGGCGATCCAGGAGAAGGTGAAGGGCGCGACGAGGCCGGCAAAAAGCCCGCCGACCATGCCGCCGAACGACAGCGCGACATAGAAGCCGGTGAGATATTTGGCTGCGGGGCGGGTCCGTGCCAGCTCGCCGTGGCAGGCCATGGCGATGACGAAGAAGCACAATTGATGGCCGCCGAGCGTCAGCAGCAGGTTCTGCTCGCCGCCGAAGGCGAGCAGGACGACGACGCCTGCGATCGCGACCGGCTGCAGCATCAGCATCCATTTGTGCGGCAGCAGCGGCCGCGACTGGAACACCACGACCCAGGTGAGCAGATACAGCGACAGCGGCAGCACCCACAGCAGCGGCGCCGCCGCAACGTCGGTCGAGATGTGCGCGGTGACGGCGATGAGCAGACCCGACGGCACCGCGGCCAGGAAGATCCAGCGCAGCCGCGTCAGGAAAGCCGGCGCTGGCGCATTGATGTCCTCGGTTTTCGGGTCGACGACCGCCAGCTTCGGCGAGCGCAACAACAGCGCGCCACAGGCGGCGATCAGGAGAATCAGGACGCCATAACCGGCGGTCCAGAGCCGGTTCTGCGTGTGCAGTGTGAACACCGGCTCCAGCAGGAACGGATAGGACAGCAGCGCGAGGAAGCTGCCGATGTTGGAGGAGGCATAGAGGAAATAGGGATCATGTCCGGCCGGATGGCCGGTGCGAACGAACCAGGCCTGCAACAGCGGATTGTTGGCGGCGAGCGCAAAGAACGGCAGGCCGATCGAGACCACGAACAGGCCGAGCAGCCAGAATGCATAACCGGACGCGGGCGGCTCGCCATAGGTCGAGGCGATACCGAGCGGCAGCGTGGCAAAGGCCGCGATCAGCAGCACCAGATGCACGGCCACCGGAACGACGCGGCTCCTCGCCTGCATCAACAGATGCGCATAGGCATAGCCCGCCAGCAGCAGCGACTGAAAGAACACCATCGCCACCGACCACACCGCCGGCGAGCCGCCGAGCCGCGGCAGCACCATCTTCGTGAACAGCGGCTGCACCGAGAACAGCAGCAGCGCGCTGACGAAGATCGCAGCGGTGTAGACCGTCAGCAGCAGCCGGTTGCGCGAGGCGGACGGCTGCTCCGTGGCGGCGGGTTGCACGATCGAATCCATGGAAGCTCCGGTTCAAGACCCGGCGGGCGCCGGACGCGCGCAATGGAGCACAAGGCGCCTGAACGGGCAATAAAGGGGCGCGTGATGTTGCAGCGAGGATTGCTTGATATAGAGATGTCATTCCGGGTCTGGTCCTTCGGACCATCCCGGAATGACGGTGGAACAATTTGAAGCTCTCATGACCGAAACCGACGTCGTCATCATCGGCGCTGGCCATAACGGCCTTACCTGCGCGGCCTATCTCGCGATGGCGGGCCTGCGCGTGCATGTGGTCGAGCGCCGCAAGGTCGTCGGGGGTGCCGCGGTCACGGAGGAGTTTCACCCGGGATTCCGCAATTCGGTCGCGGCCTATACCGTGAGCCTGCTCAATCCGCAGGTGATCCGCGATCTCAAGCTCACCGAACAGGGCCTGCGCATCGTCGAACGGCGTGCCCAGAACTTCCTGCCCGCGCCCGACGGCAGCTATCTCCTCACCGGCGAGGGCCGGACGAAGGCATCGGTCGAGCGGTTGAGTGCGCATGACGCAGGCGCGCTCGACGGATTTTCACGCGAGCTGGAAGACATCGCCGACGTGCTCAGGCAGTTCGTGCTGCGGGCGCCGCCGAACCTCGTCGACGGCTTTGGCACCGCGGCCATCCGCGAAGGCGTCAACGCCTGGAAGACTGCCAATATCCTGCGCGGCCTCACGCTGGAGCAGAGCCGCAGCCTGCTCGACCTCTTCACCCGCTCGGCCGGCGAGATGCTGGACGAGCGCTTCGAGCATGATCTGGTCAAGGCGCTGTTCGGCTTCGATGCCATCGTCGGCAACTATGCCAGCCCCTACGCCGCCGGCTCGGCCTATGTGATGCTGCATCACGCCTTCGGCGAGGTGAACGGCAAGAAGGGTGTCTGGGGTCACGCCATCGGCGGCATGGGCGCGATCACGCAGGCGATGGCGCGCGCGGCGCGCGAGCGGGGCGTCGTGATCGACACGGATGCCGGGGTGCGCGAGGTGATCGTCGAGCGCGACCGCGCGGTCGGCATCGTGCTGGAGAACGGCGAGACGATCCGCGCGAAATATGTCGCGGCCAACGTCAATCCAAAGCTGCTCTACACGCGCCTGATCGCGGCTGAGGCGCTGCCTGCGGACTTCCTCGCCCGCATCCGGCACTGGAAGAACGGCTCCGGCACCTTCCGCATGAACGTGGCGCTGGACCGCCTGCCCTCCTTCACGGCGCTGCCGGGCGAAGGCGACCATCTCTCGTCCGGCATCATCCTGGCGCCGAGCCTCGACTATATGGACCGCGCCTATCTCGACGCGCGGGCGCAAGGCTGGAGCCGCTCGCCCGTCGTCGAGATGCTGATCCCCTCCACCCTCGACGACACGCTGGCGCCCGCGGGACAGCATGTCGCGAGCCTGTTCTGCCAGCACGTCGCGCCGGAGCTTCCGGATGGAAAATCGTGGGATGACCATCGCGACGAAGTCGCCGATCTCATGATCGCGACGGTGGACAGCTACGCGCCGGGTTTTGCGGCGAGCGTGCTGGGCCGCCAGATACTGTCCCCGCTCGACCTCGAACGGCAGTTCGGACTTCTCGGCGGCGACATCTTCCACGGCGCGCTGACCTTGAATCAGCTGTTCTCGGCACGGCCCATGCTGGGCCATGCCGATTATCGTGGACCGTTGAAGGGCCTCTACCATTGCGGCTCCGGAGCGCATCCCGGCGGCGGCGTCACCGGAGCGCCCGGCCACAATGCGGCGCAGGCGATCCTGAGGGATCACCGGTCGCTGTTCGGAAGCCGTGGATAGGCCTGTGGATTGCCTGTGTACAGCCTGTTGGCAGAGCTGTGGAGAGGCTGCGGATGATTGGGCCAGAACCTCGTGACGAGCCCGGGGAAAACACGGTGGAAAAGCGCAGGGACAATTGCGGGAAAAGCGGGTGGATAGCGTCCTGGATAAGCAGCGGACAACCTGTGAGTCATCGAAAGCGCTGGCCAAAAACGACATCGCCCGCAAGGGGGAATTCCCCTCGCGGGCGGTGATCAGGAATAGCCTCAGAAGAAAAACAGCCCCCGCTGGGAAGTGGAGGCGGAATTTACTTCAAGGAGGTGTTAATCGACGTGAACTTGTCGTTCATGGTGCTACCCAGGCTGTTCACCACGGTGATGATCGCCAGGGCGATGCCCGCGGCAATCAGACCGTATTCGATCGCCGTCGCACCGGACTCATCCGACCAGAACTTCCAAATCATGCTCTTCAAGACTCGCCTCCGTTTCAATTTCAAATTGCACTGTCTGAATTCGACATCCGAAAATGTACGGGGCGCGACCTTCGACCCGGTTAACCCGGCAACCGCAACTTTCGCGGAAAATCGCCAACAAAAGTTCCAAAAATTGAACCCAATGGAACCCTGAATGCAGCCTTCTCCAACCCATCGCGCCAGCTTTTCGATCGGCAGCGAGGCCGACGCGAGGCGCGTCGTCGACGTGCTCACCGAGGTGTTTTTCGAGGGCGACGCGGCGGTCGCGGCGTTCGAGCGGCCGGACGGACAATGGGACGTCACGCTCCATTTCGCGGAGGCGCCCGATCAGGCTTGGCTGCGCGAACTCATTGTGAATTCAGCAGGAAATGAGATTGCCGCGACGCTTGTCTTCGACACGATCGAGGCGAAGGACTGGGTCAAGGCCAGCCTGGAAGACCTGGTCCCGGTGCCGGCCGGCCGCTTCGTCGTGCACGGCAGCCACGACCGCGACCGGGTGGCGCCGAACAAGCTCGCCATCGAGATCGAGGCGGCGCTCGCCTTCGGCACCGGCCACCACGGCACGACGCGCGGCTGTTTACTGCTGCTTGACCATGTCCTGAAGAGTTCCCGTCCGAGGAACCTGCTCGACCTCGGCACCGGGACCGGCGTGCTGGCCATCGCCGCGGCGAAAGCGCTGCATCGCCACGTGCTCGCCTCCGACATCGACCCGCCGTCGGTGCGGGTGGCAGCCGAAAATGCGATGCTGAATGGAGCCGGCACCCATGTGCGGGTGATCCGCGCCACCGGATTCGCCGCGCCGGATTTCGGACGGGCCGGTCCGTTCGACCTGGTGCTGGCCAACATCCTTGCCAACCCCTTGCGGCAATTGGCGGGCCCGATGGCGCGGCATCTCGCGCCCGGCGGACGCGTCATCCTCTCCGGCCTGCTGACGCACCAGGCCCCCGCCGTGATCGCCGCCTATCGCGCGCGCGGCCTCGTGCCGTTGAAGCATCTGCGAATCGAGGGGTGGAGCAGTCTGTTATTGCGACGCACTCACAGAACCTAGTCGTACCGCGCCCACCTTCTAGCTCTAGTTGCGCAAGCCGAATGATGAGGTACATTACGCTTCAAATTGATTTGAATTCTGCCATTTTCAGGGTGATCGCGGATGACCCAGAGCATCATATTGCTGGCGATTGGAGCGGTAGTCGTTGCATCGCTTTTCATTTGGTCGAGACGCTCTCCGACGCCGAGCGGAGCAGATACCAGCGCCAACAACAAGAAGTACGATGAGATCGTAAGGCTTGCCATCGACGATGCCGCGCAACTATTGGCGTATGCCTCACGGACCGGCACTTCGTTGAATAGCGCCGACGTACAGGCCATCATTCTGGCGCATAGCGCGGGAAATTCAATCACGCCTGAGCAAGAAGCCACTTTCTGGACCGCGGCGTCTGCGATTTCCAAGGCTATCTCTCCAGTCACCTTGGAAACGATCAAGTCAACGAATTCCGCCGACGGAAAGAGCGCCGCCGCACGAGCGGCGAGCAGCTATCGAATTCGAACGATGGTCACGCTCGTTGCACTCCTTGTATTTCAAATCTATGGCTCGTGGGCGCCACGATCTGCACAGATCTGAAGGAAATCAGGGGACGACTCGAAACCCTCGCCGAGCAGGGCAGCAAAGAGGGGGCAGCGGCGAGAGCTCTGAACGACAAGGATCCAGACTATGCCGCAAAGAAGGTTCTAGCGGATCAAGTTTTTGACCGCTGGGACAGCCTGTTGTGGCAGGAAAAGATAAGCGCTTGGGCAGACTTCGAGGTATTGAGGAACTGGAACGTCCTGAAATTGGTGCTCATTCCAAAGAGCGAAAGCGCACCCCTTCCAGAGTCGAGCTTGGCAACCACAAAGGACGGAGAGCGTCGCGCGGACGAAATCAAAGAGACTGATCACTTTCTTTGGGTCTTTACCCCCGGAAATGCTGAGCAAATTCAAACGGCTCAAATCGTTCTTACTGCCCTGCTGAAGTACGTCTTGCCGATCTTATACGGCGCGCTCGGCGCAAGCGCCTACATCGTGCGAATGATCGCGGACGAAGTCAGGAGCTACACCTTCTCACGCGACTCGATTGTGCGTTACGAGCTTCGATATTACTTGGGCGCGGTGGCGGGCTTTTCCATCGCCTGGTTCACTTCAGAATCGAAATCCACTGAAACAGCCGGAATATTGCAATCTCTTTCGCCCTTAGCGCTGGCGTTCTTGGCGGGCTATAGTGTCGATCTTCTCTTTTCATTCCTGGACAGGTTGGCTTCTGCCTTCTCATCTCCGGCGCCTAAGCAAAGCGGTTGACGTGCGCCGGCACAACCTCAATCACCAGATGAAGAACCGATCGGCTGACTTTTCTTGGATTTCACGGCAGCGCGTTTGGCGCGGCGCTCGGCGATCCGGTCGATCATCTGGTTGATGACGCTACGCGGCTTCTGCGGTGCCGCCGCGGCCGCGCCGCGGCGCGCCGGCGGCGATATCTTTTCAAACGAGAACGCTGGCATCACGTGTCCCCTCGTCGTTGAGATGAACCACCTGCTCGAATGTCCCTGTCACCCGGACGAAGCGCGGCAGCCGCATCCTTTACTCCACTCATTCGAATGGAACCATTCAAGCACAGTCCATGCCAGATGCGACGCAAATGCGACGAGATTGCGGACTGATCCCCATGATCCTAAAGTGATCCACCATGTTCGAAGCACACTTCCAGACATTCGAGGAGCCAGAGGCCGGCGTCGCATTGACGGCGCGGCTGGCGGCACTTCGCGAAGAACTCGCCCGTCGCAAGCTCGCCGGCTTCGTCGTTCCGCGTGCCGATCAGCAGCAGAACGAATATGTGCCGCCGTCGGAAGAACGGCTGGCCTGGCTGACCGGATTTACAGGCTCCGCGGGATTCGCGGTGGTTCTGGCCCAGGAGGCCGCGTTGTTCGTCGACGGCCGCTACACGCTGCAGGCGGCCAAGCAGGTCGATGCAAAGGCCTGGGCCGTGGAATCGCTGATCGACCCGCCGCCGGAGAGCTGGGTGTCGGCGCATCTGAAAGCCGGGGACCGCCTCGGATTCGATCCGTGGCTGCACACTTTTGCGGCAGCCGAGCGCCTGTCCGCCGCCTGCGCCAAGGCCGGTGCCGAGCTGGTCGCGGTCGACAGCAATCCGATCGACGCGATCTGGCAGGACCGCCCCCAGCCGCCGCTCGCCCCCGTCGCCGTGCACGGACCCCAGCATGCCGGCGTCACGGAAGCCGAGAAGCTGACGCAGATCAGAAGCGAGATCGGCAAGCTCGGCGTCGACGCGCTGGTGCTGTCCGACAGCCACGCGGTCGCCTGGACCTTCAACATCCGCGGCGCAGACGTCGCCCATACGCCGCTGCCGCTGTCCTACGCGCTGGTACCGAAAGACGGACGTCCCACCATCTTCATCGATAGCCGCAAGCTCTCAAACCTCACGCGCGACCATCTCGAGCAATCCGCCGACGTGCGCGAGCCCGATGCGATGGCGCCGACGCTGATGGCGCTCGCCAAGGGCGGCGGGTCGATCGCGCTCGACGGCGCCACCGCGGCCGACGCGCTCAGCCGGCTGATCGCGGCCGCCGGCGGCAAACCGCTGCGCGGCAGCGATCCGATCGCGCTGCTCAAGGCCGTCAAGAACCCGATCGAGATCAAAGGCACGAAGACGGCCCACGTGCGCGACGCCGTGGCGCTGGCGCGTTTCCTGGCGTGGGTCGACCGGGAAGCGCCAAGCGGCAAGCTCACCGAGATCGACGCGGTCGAGGCGCTGGAGACGTTCCGCCGCGACACCGGCGCACTGAAGGACGTGTCGTTTCCGACCATCTCCGGCACCGGCCCGAACGGCGCCATCGTGCATTACCGCGTCACGCGCAAGAGCAACCGGCGGATCGCGCCCGGCGACCTCCTGCTGATCGATTCCGGCGCGCAGTACGAAGACGGCACCACGGACGTCACGCGCACCATGGCCGTCGGCGAGCCGACCGACGAGATGCGCGACCGCTTCACACGCGTGCTGCGGGGCCATATCGCGATCGCACGTGCGATCTTCCCCGACGGCACCACGGGCGCGCAGCTCGACACGCTGGCACGGCAATATCTCTGGGCCGCCGGCGTCGATTTCGAGCACGGCACCGGCCACGGCGTCGGCAGCTACCTCTCGGTGCACGAAGGACCGGCGCGGATTTCGAAGCTCGGCACCACACCGCTGAAGCGCGGTATGATCCTCTCCAACGAGCCCGGCTATTACAAGACCGACGGTTTCGGCATCCGCATCGAGAACCTCGAACTCGTCGTCGCCGCCGACATCAAGGGCGCCGAGAAGCCGATGAACGCGTTCGAGACGCTGACGCTTGCACCGATCGACCGCCGGCTGATCGACGTCGCGATGCTGAGCAAGGACGAGCTCGACTGGCTCAACGCCTATCACGCGCGCGTCCGAGCCGAGGTGCGGCCGGCGCTGGACGAAGCGACCCGGGGCTGGCTCGATCAGGCGACGGCGGAGCTGAAGACGTAACGCATACCGCCACGCGATGAGCGCAAGGCTGCTTCCCAACCGCCGCCGTCATGCCCCGCGAAGGGGCAATCGAATACGCCGAGGCCTCTCGATTCAATCAGCGTAGCCTCTGGAATACCGGATTCCCCGCATTTGCGGGGAATGACACCGAAGTTGAGGCGCGAGCGCACAACATCCCGGCACGCGCGCCCCGTAAGATAGTGCCTCCGCCCTCCCTCATCGCAACCCTCCCGGAATCCGTATAGCCGCATTCCGAAACGCCGATATCGGTCTTGCGCGAGCGCGCTACAGTCGATTCGAACTGCAACGAGATGGGCCCGCATGCACGGCATGATCAGCAAGCCGCCGAAAGCGGCAACCAACCTTGCGACCTCGCGCGGGGTGCTGCTGTTGCTGGTCGTGATGACCGGGATTGCGCCGATCTCGCTCTACATCCTGGTTCCGGCGCTGCCGGTGCTGGCGACGAATTTCGGCAGCGACATCTCCATCGCGCAGATGACGGTGTCGCTCTACATGGTCGGCATCGCGCTGTCGCAGCTGATCATGGGGCCGCTGTCCGACCGGTTCGGCCGCCGCCCGGTGCTGCTCGGAGGGCTGGCGCTGATGGTCGTGGCGAGCGTCGCCTGCATCTTTGCCGAAACCCTGCCGCAGCTGATCGCAGCCCGCTTCTTTCAAGCCCTGGGCGGCGCCGCCGGCATGGTGGTGAGCCGCGCCATCATCCGCGACATCTATGAGCGCGACCGCGTCGCCTCGATGATCAGCCTCGTGGTCGCGGCGCTGATGTTCGGACAGATGGTCTCTCCGCTCACCGGCGGCCTGATCGAGACCGCGTTCGGCTGGCGCGCGATCTTCTACGCCATCACCATCGCCGCGATCATCGTCGCCGTCGGGATCGCATTCGCGCTGCCCGAGACCCGCCGCAGCCGCGCGGCCGGCAGCGGCTTCCGCGGCGACGTCGGCATTCTGATCAAAAACCGCGCCTTCGTCGGCTATGTGATGTGCCAGGTGCTGGCCTCGCAGATCATCTTCACCTTCGCGGGCGGCGGCCCCTACATCGTGGTGACGCAGATGGGCCGAACCAGCGCCGAATACGGCGCCTGGTTCGCGACAACGGGATTTGCATTTCTCGTCGGCAATCTGCTCTGCGTGCGCTTTGCGCCGCGGCATTCGCTGGAAAAGCTGATCTGGTTCGGGCTCGCGCTCCAGCTCGCCGGCAGCCTGCTGAATCTGCTGTGGAGCTTCACCGGCTGGAACGAGGCGCCAAGCTGGCTGTTCGGCACGCAGATGATCGTGATGGTCGGCAATGCCTTCGTGATGTCGAACTCCGCCGCCGGTGCCATCAGCATCCGCCCCGAAGCCGCCGGCGCCGCGTCGGGCGCCATGGGCTTTCTGCAACAGGGGATCGGCGCGCTGATGTCGCAATTCGGCGCCTATCTCGGCGGCCATTCAGCCACGACGCTGCCACTGACCGCGGCCGTCCTCGCCGTCTCGCTGCTCTGTGCCTGCATGATGATCTTCATCGTCCCGCGCCGCGAGGTGATGGTGAGCGAGACGATGATCGAACAGGCGGAGGAGGAAGAGAGCGGGATCATGTGACTCATTCTTCCTTCTCCCCTTGTGGGAGAAGAAAAGACCCCTCACTCCCCGATCAACTTTAGCCACTCGTCCTCGGTCAGCACCTTGACGCCGTGCTTGTTGGCCTCCGCGAGCTTCGAGCCCGCGCCGGGGCCGGCGACGACGAGATCGGTCTTCTTCGACACCGAGCCCGACACCTTTGCGCCTAACCGCTCGGCGGTGGCCTTGGCCTCGTCGCGGGTCATCTTCTCCAGCGATCCCGTGAACACGACCGTCTTGCCGGCGACGGGCGAATTGCTCTTCGGTTTCTCGGCGTCGACGATCTCGACCTCCTTGGTCAGCCGCTCGACGATGCCGCGATTGTGGCTCTCGCCGAAATAATCGGCGATGCTCTTGATCACGGTGTCGCCGATCTGGTCCAGCGCGTCCATGTCGGCCATCGCCTCCTCGTCGCCGTCGGCGACCTTCAGGCAGGCGTCGTGGAAGGCATCCCAGGAGCCGTAGCCGCGCGCCAGGGCCAGCGCGGTGGTCTCACCGACATGGCGCATGCCGAGCGCATAGACAAAACGCTCCAGCGCGATCTTGCGCCGGCTCTCGATGGCTGCGAACAGATTGCGTACTGAAGTCGCACCGTAGCCCTCGATCTCCTCGAGCTTGAGCTTGGAATTGCGCTTCTCCAGCGTGAAGATGTCGGCGGGCTCCTTGACCCAGCCTTCATCGAAGAAATACTGCAGCTGCTTTTCGCCGAGACCGTCGATGTCGAAGGCACGGCGCGACACGAACAGCTTCAAGTGCTCGATCTTCTGATAGGGACAGGCGAACTCGCCGCTGCACCGGGCGCGGGATTCCTCTTCGCCGGCAGCCGTCTCTCCGCGCACGACGTCGGTGTGCAGCGGGCATGGGCATTTCTTCGGGAAGGAAAATTCCTTGGCACTCTTCGGCCGCTTGTCGAGCACGACGTCGACGATCTGCGGAATGACGTCGCCGGCGCGCTGGATCACGACGGTGTCACCGATCCTGATATCGCGACCCTCGCGCAGCACTTCGCCCTTGTTGCCGATGCCCTTGATGTAGTCCTCGTTGTGCAGCGTGACGTTCTGCACGATCACGCCGCCGACGCCGACCGGCTCGAGCTTGCCGACCGGCGTGAACGAGCCGGTGCGGCCGACCTGGATCTCGATGTCGCGCAGCACCGTCATGGCGCGCTCCGCCGGGAATTTGTGCGCGATGCCCCAGCGCGGCGTGCGCGAGACGAAGCCAAGACGCTCCTGCCAGTCGATGCGGTCGACCTTGTAGACGACACCGTCGATATCGTAGTCGAGCTCGGCGCGCTCTTCCTCGATGCTCTGGTGGAACGCGACCAACTCCTCGACCGAGTGGCAGAGCTTGGTCAGCGGATTGGTCTTGAAGCCACAGCGCTCGAACCAATGGATCATGCCGGTCTGCGTCTCTTCCGGCATCGCGCTCATCTCGCCCCAGGCATAGGCGAAGAAGCCGAGCGGACGCGAAGCGGTGATGGTCGGGTCCTTCTGCCGGAGCGAGCCCGCGGCCGAATTGCGCGGATTGGCGAAGATGGTATCGCCCGCCGCCTTCTGCCGCTCATTGAGCGCGAGGAACGCCTTCTTGGTCATGTAGACCTCGCCGCGGACCTCGCAGATGTCGGGGACGTTGCGCCCCTTCAGCTTCTGCGGCACGTCTTCGAGAGTACGAATGTTGGCGGTGACGTCCTCGCCCACCGCGCCGTCGCCGCGTGTCGCCGCGGTGACGAGCTCGCCGCCCTCGTAGCGCAGCGACATCGACAGGCCGTCGATCTTCGGCTCGGCGGAGAAATTGACCTCGTCGTCGCCGAGCTTGAGGAACCGCACGATGCGGCCGACGAAGTCGCGCACGTCCTCTTCGGCAAAGGCGTTGTCGAGCGACAGCATCGGAACGGAATGCCGGACCTTCTTGAAGCGGCCGGACGGCGCCGCGCCGACCTTCTGCGAGGGCGAGTCCGCCGTGACGAATTCCGGAAACCGCTTCTCGATGGCGTTGAAGCGCTGGCGCAACGCGTCGTATTCGGCGTCGGTAACGGAGGGCGCGTCCTCTTGATAGTAGCGCTCGTTGTGCCCCTCGATCTCAAGCGACAGCCGCATGTGCTCGACCTTGGCCTGGGCCTTGGTGAGATCGGCGACGTCGCGAAGCGGTTTTGCTTTGGATTTTGCTGCTCTGGCCATGATGCTTGGATACGACAGAGCGGGCGGCAGGGTAAAGGCGTGTGGAAATCTCGTGCTCCGCACGCAGCGCAACGTTCCCGGCGAAGCGCAGCATCGTCCGGTGCGGTGCGCTGCAGAGCCGAGGCCACCTGGCAGCGCTCTGGATCCCGGCTCTGCGGAGCGGCACTGCGCGCCGCACCGCGTCCGGGACACGAACCTAGCTCGCCGCCTTGAGCAGCCGTTCCGCGGCCGCCCGCGCCTCGGCCGTGATCTCGGCCCCCGCCAGCATGCGGGCGATTTCCTCGCGGCGGTGGTCGGCGGCCAGCGCGTTGACGCGGGTGGCGACGCGCTTGCCCTTGTCGAGGGCGTCCTTGGAGATGAGCAGGTGCTGGTCGGCGCGGGCGGCGACCTGCGGGGCGTGGGTCACGGCCATCACCTGGACCTTGCCGGCGAGCCGCGCCAGGCGCCCGCCGATGGCGTCGGCGACGGCTCCGCCGACACCCGTGTCGATCTCGTCGAACACCAGCGTCGGTGCCGAGCCGCGATCGGACAGCACGACCTTGAGCGCGAGCAGGAAGCGCGATAGCTCGCCGCCGGAGGCGACTTTCATCATCGGCCCCGGCTTGGTGCCCGGATTGGTCTGCACCCAGAACTCGACCCGATCGAAGCCCTGCGGGCCCGGCGCGGCCTCGTCGGTCGCGACCTGGGTCGTGAACTTGGCGCGTTCGAGCTTGAGCGGCGCGAGCTCGGCATTGACGGCCTTGTTGAGCTTCTCGGCCGATTTCTGCCGCGCCGCCGACAGCTTCTTGGCGGCCGCTGCATAGTGTGCGTCGGCCTCGATCGCAGCCTGCTCCAGCTTCTTCAGGCGCGAAGCACCGGCATCGATCAGCACGACGTCGGCGGCATATTTGGCGGCGAGCGCTGCGAGCCCGTCGACCGGCGTCGAATATTTGCGCGAGGCAGCGCGCAACGCAAACAGCCGCTCCTCGATGCGCTCGAGCTCGGCCGGGTCGAAATCGGTTGCGGCCAGCGCGGCCTGGAGATGCTGGTCGGCCTCCTCCAGCGCGTTGATCGCGGCGTCGATCGCCCTCACGGCAGGCTCGACCAGGGCCGGCGAATTGACGCCGCGGCGCTCCAGCCGGCGTACCGCGGCCGACAGCGCCGCCACCGGCGAATGGTGGCCGCCGACCGCCTCCTGCGCCTCGCGCAGATCGGAGGCGATCTTCTCGCCCTGCATCATGGTGGTGCGGCGCTGGGCGAGCGAGGTCTCCTCGCCGTCCTTGGGCGCGAGCTGCTTCAGCTCGGCGGAGGCGTGGCGCAGATAGTCGGCCTCGCGCGCGGCGCGCTCCATGCCGGCGCGATGCTCCTCCAGCGCGGTGTTGGCGGTCCGGCGTGCGTCCCAGAGCGTCTCGACCGCAGCGACGTCCTTCTCGAGGCCCGCGAAGGCGTCGAGCAGGCGGCGATGGGTGGCGGCGTCGACCAGCGCGCGCTCGTCGTGCTGGCCATGGATCTCGACCAGGGCGGCGCCGACGGCCTTCAGCGTCTGCACGCTGATCGACTGGTCGTTGATGAAGGCGCGGGTGCGGCCGTCGGCGAGCTGCACGCGGCGCAGGATCATCTCGCCGGTATCGTCCAGACCGTTCTCGGCGAGGATCTTCGCCGCAGGGTGATTCTTGGGGACATCGAACACGGCGGTGACCTGCCCCTGCTCCGCGCCGTGACGCACGAGGCCGGCATCGCCGCGGCCGCCGAGCGCCAGCGCAAAGGCATCGAGCAGGATGGATTTTCCCGCACCGGTCTCGCCGGTCAAAACCGCAAGGCCGGTGGCGAATTCGATATCGAGCCGTTCGATCAAGACGATGTCACGGATCGATAGACGCGCCAGCATGGAACCAAATTTCCTAGCCGAGGCCCATCTTCTTGAAGGTCTTGCTGATCCAGGACCCCTGATTCTCGCTCGGCTCGAGACCGCCGGATTTTACAAGATTATAGGCGTCCTTGTACCAGCGGCTGTCAGGAAAATTGTGGCCAAGCACGGCCGCCGCGGTCTGTGCCTCGCCGACGATGCCGATCGCCATATAGGCTTCGGTCAGCCGGTACAACGCCTCCTCGACATGGCGGGTGGTCTGGTACTGCGTGACGACGGTCTTGTAGCGGTTGATGGCGGCTGTGTAGTCGCGCTTCTGCGCGTAATAGCGGCCGGTATTCATTTCCTTGCCGGCGAGCTGGTCGCGCGCGCCCTCGATCTTGGCCTTGGCCGAAGTGGCATATTCCGAGTTCGGATATTTGCGCACCACCTCTTCCAGCGCGGCGATCGCCTTCTCGGTACGGGCCTGGTCGCGGCTGACGTCCGGGATCTGGTCGTAATGGGAGGCGGCGATCAGATATTGCGCATAGGCCGCGTCCGGGCTGCCGGGATGCAGCGTGACGTAGCGGGTGGCCGCGCCGATGCAGCCGTCGTAGTCGCCGCCCTGATAGGACGCATAGGCGGACATCAGCAGCGATTTGCGGGCCCACTCGGAATAAGGATGCTGGCGGTCGACTTCTTCGAACTTCTTGTTCGCCGCCTTCATGTCCTTCTTCTCGTTCATGAGGTACAGGCCCTCATTGTAGATCTTGTCGGCGGGCTCCTCGACGAAGGTGTCGTCCTTGGCGGTGAACTTGTCCCAGAGCGAGCCGGTGCCGCAGCCGGCGAGCGGCAGCGCGAGAAGAATGAAGGTGACAGCCTGAAGCAGCCCACGGGCTCGCAAGGAGACCGAGAAATATCCGCGCGTCGTACGCTGTGCCGACATGAGTTTAAGCCCTGACGCCCTGTGAGCGGTGCCCGCCAGCCCATGAACCCCGTCATGGGCGCGAAATGTGTTCGTGGTGCCTGCCATGCGACCACGCCGATGGATCCGAAAAGCGATCTTTAACCAACCGGATAGGCAGGCATTCCGCCCGGATTAAGGCGAACTTGCCGCAATGCTAGCTGATCATGGTTACCAGGAGTTTCCCGGGGTAAGCCGCTGCCAGAGGCCGCGACACCAGCTCTGTTCAGGACACGTCCGGCCCGTAGGCCGCAGCGACCCGGCCGCCGACGATACCGCGACCGACTTCGCCCACGGGACGCGTGGTCCGGCGGGCCGCCTCGCCCTCGACCACCCGCCAGGCGGTACGGTCGGCCAGCAAGGCGGTCAGGACGGCGTGGTTCAGCTTGTGGCCGCCGCGCACCGAGCGGTAGGCGCCAAGCAGCGGCAGGCCGGCCAGCGCGAGATCGCCGATCACGTCCAGCACCTTGTGACGGGCGCATTCGTCGGCGTAGCGCAGGCCTTCGGGATTGAGGAGGCGTTCCTCGTCGAACACCACGGTGTTGCCGAAGGAGGCACCGCGACCGTAGCCCGCGGCCCAGAGCCGCGCCTGATCGCACATCAGACCGAAGGTCCGGGCGCGAGCGACCTCGCGGCGGAACCGCTCCGGCACCAGCTCCAGCGTGTAGCTCTGCCGGCCAATCACGGGATTGGCGAAATTGATCTCAACTTCAGCGCGGAAGCCGTCGGCATAGGGCCGCAATTCGCCAAAGGAGTCGCCGATTGCGACCGAAATGGGTTTCAAAACCTGAATGAAGCGGCGTTGTGCGGGTTGGGTGACAATGCCGGCCTGATCGATCGCCGCAACGAAGGCCGCGGCGCTGCCGTCCATGATCGGCACTTCGGGACCGTCGACCTCGATGGTGGCGTTGTCCACGCCCATGCCCCGCAGTGCAGCAAGCACGTGCTCGGCGGTGGAAACGAGCGGTCCCTCGCTGTCACCCAGCACGGTCGCGAGATCCGTCGCGACCACTTGTCCGGCGGTCGCCTGAACTTCGCGGTCACTTCCCTCAAGGCCCGTGCGGACAAAAATAAAACCTGCGTCGACAGGCGCAGGCCCAAGCGTGAGAGTGACGGGAAGACCGGAATGAACGCCCACGCCTGCCACCGAGGCTTGCGCACGAAGCGTTGTTTGCCGGCTAAATTTCATCAGGAACCCGCCCCACTACGACCCATTGCGACTTATACGAGACCCACTTGGCCGGCTAGTGCCGGCACCCCTGCGAATCCGTATCCCCAAGTCACGCCAAACCATAGTCACTGCCTCAAACAGCGCCAACTCACGCTTTTTTACCGATTGTTACCCCAAACCCGCCGTATTCGCGCCAAGGCTTAACCAAATTGCGCCGAGCTTTTGGGCCGCTTCCGGCAATTCTACCGAACACCCGAACTCGTAATTAATGATTTAAAATCAGTTGTTTGACTGCGCAATCCGGGTATGCACGGGACAAAAGGAAAGGTCCCGGCAAGCGTGTTGCCGGGACCTTTTTTCGTCTGCCTTATTATAACAATCCTCAGGTCGCCTGCCGCCGCAGGAAGGCCGGGATATCAAGATGGTCGTCACCCTGTGGCGCCGGCGCAACAGGCGCGGGACGGCCATGCATGTCCAGGCCCTGCGGCGCGGGACGGCGGGCATACTCCGATACCGGCTCGCTCGATGCGATCTGCTGCGCCACGGTCTTCTGCGGCCGGCGCTCAGGCAGCGGCGGCATTGCGGGACCGGCGGTGCGGGCTGCGACCGGCGGCTCGCTCTCTTCGTCACGACGGCCGAGGCCGACATTGGCGAGGCGCTGGAGCAGCGACAGGCGGCTCTTCGGCGGCGTCTCCTCCTCGACCTCACCGCGAGCCTGGCGAAGCTCGGCCTGGGCCGGCATCGGCAGCTCGTCGATGCGCGGCATCCTGGGCGCACGGACCGGGCGCTCGGCCTGCGGCGGGATGAAGGTCTCGGGCGTCATCGGCTCCTGCATCGCGAGCGGGGCCTGCTCGGGCTCCGGAAACAGGGTTGGCTTCTGGGCGATCGGGCGCACGGTGACGTCGCCGTAGGTCTGCATCGGCGCCGGCGCCTGCGGAACGTCCGCCACGGCAGCCGCGATGGCGGCGAGCGCGGCGCGCTCGACGTTCGGACGGGGCGCCATCGGCGCAGCAGCGACCGGAGCCTGGCTTGCAGCCGGCATCTGCGCTTCCAGCTTCTGGGCGCGCTCGGCCATGCGCTGATTGTCGGCGCGGAGGCGCGCGGTCAAATCGGCGAGACGGCTCTCGGCGGCTGCGGCCGGAGCCGCGGGCGCCTGCTGGGCCTGCGGCGCCGCGTTCGCGACGGGAGCGGAGGTGGCCTGGCTGTTGCGGGCGATCGCGGCCTGTTCGATGCCGGTGGCGACGACGGAGACGCGGATCAAGCCGTCGAGCGCTTCGTCGAAGGTCGCGCCGACGATGATGTTGGCGTCCTGGTCGACTTCCTCGCGGATGCGGGTCGCGGCTTCGTCGACCTCGAACAGAGTGAGGTCCTTGCCGCCGGTGATGGAGATGAGGAGGCCCTTGGCGCCCTTCATCGAAGAGTCGTCGATCAGCGGGTTGGCGATCGCGGCTTCAGCGGCGGTCAGCGCGCGCTTGTCGCCGGAGGCCTCGCCGGTGCCCATCATCGCCTTGCCCATCTCCTTCATCACCGCTCTCACGTCGGCGAAGTCGAGATTGATCAGGCCTTCCTTGACCATCAGATCCGTGATGCAGGCAACGCCGGAGTAGAGCACCTGGTCGGCCATCGCGAAGGCGTCGGCGAAGGTGGTCTTCTCGTTGGCGACCCGGAACAGGTTCTGGTTCGGGATGATCAGCAGGGTATCGACCACTTTGTGCAGCTCGGCGATACCGGCTTCCGCCGTGCGCATGCGGCGGGCGCCTTCGAAGTGGAACGGCTTGGTCACGACGCCGACGGTGAGGATGCCCATGTCGCGCGCGATCCTGGCGATCACGGGAGCAGCACCCGTGCCGGTGCCGCCGCCCATGCCGGCGGTGACGAACACCATGTTGGCGCCGGAGAGATGGTCGCGCAGCTCGTCGATCACCTCTTCCGCCGCGGTGGCGCCGACGTTCGGCTGCGAACCTGCGCCGAGGCCCTGCGTGACCACCGTGCCCATCTGCACGATGCGCTGCGCCTTCGACATCGTCAGCGCCTGCGCGTCGGTATTGGCGACCACGAAGTCGACGCCCTGAAGGCCGGCCGTGATCATGTTGTTGACGGCGTTGCCACCGGCGCCACCGACGCCGAACACGGTGATCCGGGGCTTCAGTTCGTGAATATCAGGAACGTTGATGCTGATGGTCATGGTTGCTGCCTCTCGATCACGCGCGCGTGGGTTCGCCCCGGCCGGTGGCCGCGGGAGTTGGTGAAAATCGATAATTGCGGACAGGAGTCATCAGAAGCCCTCGCGTAGCCATCGTCCGACCTTTCCGAAATAACCGCCGGTCCCTGTCTTGACCTGCTGCCGCGTATGCCGCGGTTCGACATGTTCGAGGTGAACATATTGCGGGTAGACGAGAAGTCCGGCCGGCACCGCGAACGCGGCGTTCTTCGCCTCGTTGGGCAGCCGGCCGAAGCCGAGCGGACGTCCGACCCGCACGGGCCGGCCGAGAATCTGGGTGCCGAGTTCGACGAGGCCGGTGAGCTGCGAGGCGCCGCCCGAGAGCACGACGCGGCCGTTGCGCTCCGAGGCGAAGGGCGAATCCTTCAGCTTGTCCCGAACCATTTCGAAGACTTCCTCGGCACGGTGCTTGACGATGTTGGCGATGGTGGCGCGGGAGACGATCTGCGGCAGATCCTGCTCGTCACCGGCCGTCGGCACAGACATCAGCTCACGCGAGTCCGATCCGCCGGTGATGACGGTGCCGTATAACGTCTTGATTCGCTCGGCATCGGCAATGGTCGCGGAGAGTCCGCGCGCGAGATCCATCGTGATGTGTTGCCCGCCGACCGCAAAACCCGCCGCATGCACGAAACGGCCGCCTGAATAAACGGCAATCGTGGTGGTGCCGGCGCCCATCTCGACGACGGCGGCGCCGAGATCGGCCTCGTCGTCGGTCAGCACCGACAATCCGGCGACATAGGGGCTCGCCGCCATGGCTTCGACATTGATGTGGCAGCGCTCGACCGCCAGCATCAGGTTCCGCGCCACGGTGGCGTCGCAGGTGACGACGTTCATGTCGACGCCGAATTGATGGGCGACCATGCCGCGGGGGTCGCGGATGCCCTTGACGCCATCGAGCGTGTAGCCGACCGGCAGCGCGTGCAGCACGGTGCGGCCTTCGCCGGTGGCGTGGCGCATGCCGGTGGAGGTGACGCGGCTGACATCGGCCTGCGTCACGGCACCACCACGGATGTCGGCGGCAGCTTCCACCAGCTGGCCGGACAGCCGGCCGCCGGAGACCGAGAGCAGCACGGACTCGACCCGCACCTTGGCCATCTTCTCCGCGAGCGCGACGGCCTGGCGCACGGCCTGCTCGCATTCGCCGAGATCGATCACCGCGCCGGCCTTCATGCCGCGCGACTGGATCTGGCTGTATCCGATCAATTCCACCGCATGGGTGCGGCCGCGCAGCGCCTCGCTCGGCGCCGACGGCTTCAGCCGCGCGATCATGCAGGCGATCTTGCTGGTGCCGATGTCGAGGCAGGCGACGAGGCCGCCGCGCTTGTGCGGCATCGGGCGCGTCTTCGGGGTCTGGGTGCGATCGAGACCGGTCATGCAGCGTCCCCGGCCTTCTTTTTCTTCTTGTCCTTGAACAGATCTTCGCGCGCCTTGGCGGCGTCTTCGGACAGCTGCACCACCAGGCGATCGGGCAGGCGCATGTCGACGGCGACGATATCGCGGGAGAACAGCCTGTCCTCCTTGTCGAGCTTGGACAGCATCGCGAGCGCGTTGCCGATGTCCTGCTCGGGCAGGCGAATGTCGAGGCCGTCCTTCAGCCTCAGATTCCAGCGCCGCTCGCCGACATAGATCGCAGCTTTCGTCACGGAATTGACCTGCGGATAGCGCGCCAGCAGCGCGAGGAAATCGCGGGCCTGGGTCTCGGCGCCCTTGCCGACCACGAGCGGCAACGACAGGAAGCGGCGCGAGACGTAGGGCTCGAGCACCGCGCCGTCATCGGCGATGACCGAAAGCCGGCCGGCCTCCTGCCACAGCGCGAACGCCTTGCGCTCGGTCAGCTCGATCATGAGCTGGCCCGGATAGAGCTTCAGCACGGTCGCATCCGCGATCCAGGGATTGGCCTTGAGCTTGTCGCGCACCGCGTCGGCGTCGAGGAACAGCAGCGAGGAGCGGCCGCTGACGCCGCCGATCGCCAGGATCTCGTCCTGGGTGAGCTGCTTGCGGCCGTTGATCACGACCGAGGTGATGCGGAACCCGGCGGAATTGGCCAGCGCGTTGCGGGCATCGCTGACCGCGGTGACGAAATCCTGGAGATGGCCGCCTTTAACGATGCCGAAGCCGGTGCTGCCGATCAGCAGCAGCACGGTCATGCTGATCCCGACCCGGCGCGGCAAATAGCGCTCGACCAGCGCGACCACGCGCGGCGGCGGCTCGCGCTCGACTGCGGCCTTGGCCTTCGCCCTGGTCTTGATCCTGTCCTTGGCGGCGGCACGCGCCCCGGCGTGCTTGTCCTGCAGCCACTCGCGCAGAAGCACGACCGCTCCGACAGCGGCCGCCTTCAGGTCAGCTTGGGGCCTCAGCGATCTGAAAAGAGACCGGGTGAGGCTTCCTGCTCCATCCATTGCACGAGCTCGTCAACAGTTAGTCCGCGACATCGCGCGGATCCTGGCGAACATGACGTCTTGAACATGCCGGGCCGGGTGCTGGTCTTCAGCAGAAGAAAACCTCTCCCCTTCAAAGCGTTCGCTGGAGGTGACATCACCCGCGACAGCTCACGCGCCGGCAGCCAAAGCGCCATATGCGCCGCCAGCGTTAACCTTCGGACGTCCTGGTAAACAAAAGGTAAAGTTCGTTAACGTCCGGCGCATTTTGCCCCGGTGTGTGAGGCATTTATGCCGCGATGTCCGGCATTTTACCGGTTTTGGACCCCAAACCGGCCCGTTTCGCCCATTTGGCCGTTAACCAGTCCTAATTATTTCCGCACGGCCCGCCCGGCGAGCTCCACGAGGCCGCGCAGGAAGTCGACGAAGGCGATGCCTTCGGCTTTCAGCGCCTTGGGGTAGAGCGAGGACTTGGTCAGCCCGGGCAGCGTGTTGGTCTCGAGATAGACGAGGCCCTTGTCCGAGACGATGAAGTCCGACCGGGAGTAGCCGCTGCAGGACATCGCGCGATGCGCCAGCATCGCCTGCGCCTTCAGCGCGGCGGTGATCTCGGGCGCGAAACGGCCGGGGCAGATCTCCTGGGTCGACTTCAGCAGATATTTCGCGGCGTAGTCGAAGCTGCCCTCGCCCGGAATGATCTCGATCGGCGGCAGCGCGATGATCGAACCATCGGCGCGCTCCAGCACACCGCAGGTCGCCTCGATGCCGGCGATGTAGGGCTCGATGACATAGTCTTCGTGCTTGGCCGCGTTACGGACGGCGACGAGATCCTGCTTGGCGTTGACGAAGATCAGACCGTAGCTCGAGCCGTCGCGCGCCGGCTTTGCGATCAGTCTTCCGTATTCGGCGAAGGCTTCGTCGATGTCGTCGAGCGCAACGTTCGGCGGCGATGCCACGCCGCCGAGCGCGGCGAAATGCTTGGCCGCGATCTTGTCGAAGGCCAGATGCGAGGAGGCCGAGCCCGATCCGGTGAAGGGCACGCCGCGCGCCTCGCACATCACCTGCAATTCGCCGTTCTCGGCACGCCCGCCATGCAGGCCGAGCACCAGCACGCGGTTCTCGGCCTTGGCCTGGTCGAGCGCCTGCTCCAAGGGAATACCACGCGTGCCCGGCTTGAACTCGTCCTCGAAGGGACGGGCGTGCTCGAGCAGCTGCTTGGACTGCACGACATGCACCTTGTCCTCGACGTCCCACCACCAGAGATCAGCCTCGGGCAGCGCCTGATGCAGCGCCTGCGCCGAGGCGACCGAGACGAGACGCTCGCGGTTGGAGCCGCCGAAGAGGATGGTGATGCGCATGGTCATGGTCTGCAATCTCTCCATTCGTCATTCCGGGGCGCGACGAAGTCGCGAACCATGGTGCGCAATTGCGCACCTGAGAATCCATTTCCCCATCGTCTCTGCCGTCCGATGGATTCCGGTTCTCGCTTCGCGAGCCCCGGAACGACACTCACGCGGGAATCCCGATCCGCTTGATTTCCCAGTGTAGCTCAATCCCGGAATTCGCCTTCACGCGTTCGCGTACGGTCTCGCCCAGCGTCTCGATATCGTGCGCGGTGGCATCGCCATTGTTGATCAGGAAGTTGCAGTGCATCTCCGAGACCTGCGCACCGCCGACGCGCAGGCCACGGCAGCCGGCGACGTCGACCAGCTTCCAGGCGGAATGGCCGGGCGGATTCTTGAAGGTCGAGCCGCCGGTCTTCTCGCGGATCGGCTGCGCTGTCTCGCGATGGCTCTGCACCTCCGCCATCCGCGCGCGGATCGTCTCCGCATCCCTGATCTCGCCGCGAAAACGCGCGGAGGTGAAGATGATGGAGGGATCGACGCCGCTATTGCGATAAACGAACTTCATGTCGGCATTGGAGAAGACGTGCTTGGTACCGTCGCGACCGACGCCGCGCGCCTCGATCAGCACGTCCTTGGTCTCGCCGCCATTGGCGCCCGCATTCATCCGCAGCGCGCCGCCGATGGTGCCGGGAATGCCGAAGTAGAATTCGAGCCCGCCGATATTGGCGGAGGCGGCCACCTCCGCCACGCGCTTGTCGAGCGCGGCCGCGCCGGCGGTCACGACGTCGCCGCTCGCGCTCGCTTCGCCGAAGGCGCGCGGCGCCAGGCGGATCACGACGCCCGCAATGCCGCCATCGCGCACGATGAGGTTGGAGCCGACGCCGACGACATAGACGGGGATGTCGGGCGCAAGACGCGCCAAGAAGTAAGCGAGATCGTCCTCATCCGCCGGCGTGAACAGCACCTGCGCCGGACCGCCGACGCGAAACCAGGTCAGCTCGGCCAGCGACTGGTTGGCGAGCAGCCGGCCGCGAAGTTGCGGCATCGCGGCTTTGAGGTCGGGCGTGATGTCGGGGAAGCTCACCACCCTACCCCAGCGCCTTCAACTGATCCGGCAAGGCATACGCCCATTGCGTGATGTTGCCGGCCCCTAAGCACACGACGAGATCGCCGGACGTCGCGAGCCGCTTGACGATGCCCGCGAGCTCCGGTGCCGCCGGCAGCGGCACCACCTCGCGATGCCCATGGGCGCGCAGGCCTTCCACGAAATGGTCGCGGTCGATGCCGTCGATGGGCGCTTCGCCGGCGGCATAGACGTCGGCAACAACAACCGCATCCGCGTCGTTGAAGCAGGTGCAGAATTCCTCGAACAGTGATTGCAGGCGGGTGTAGCGATGCGGCTGCACCACGGCGATCACCTTGCCGGTGTAGGAATCGCGTGCCGCTTTCAGCACCGCCGCGATCTCCACGGGGTGATGGCCGTAATCGTCGATGACGGTGACGCCGTTCCACTCGCCGGTTTTGGTGAAGCGGCGCTTGACGCCGCCGAAGCCGGCCATCGCCTTGCGGATCGCATCGTCGGACACACCGAGCGCATGCGCGACCGCAATCGCTGCCGTCGCGTTCGACGCATTGTGCCGGCCCGGCATCGGCAGCGCGAGATCGGCGATCTCATGCGTGGTGCCGGCCTTGCGGTCGCGGATCACGACCTTGAATTTCGAGCCGCCGCCGCCCGCGGTGAGATCGACAAGCCGCGCGTCGGCCTGCGGGTTCTCGCCATAGGTGATGATGCGGCGATCCTCGATCTTGCCGACAAGAGTCTGCACCACGGGATGGTCGATGCACATCACGGCGAAGCCATAGAATGGCAGATTCTCGACGAAATGCCGGAACGCGTCCTGCACGGCCTCGAAGGTCTTGAAGTGATCGAGATGCTCGGGGTCGACATTGGTGACGATGGCGACATCGGTCGGCAGCTTCAGGAAGGTGCCGTCGCTCTCGTCCGCTTCCACCACCATCCAGTCGCCGGCACCCAGCCGCGCGTTGGAGCCATAGGCGTTGATGATGCCGCCGTTGATCACGGTGGGATCGAGGCCGCCGGCATCGAGCAGCGTTGCGACCATCGTCGTCGTCGTGGTCTTGCCGTGGGTGCCGGCGATCGCGACGCAGCTCTTCAGCCGCATCAGCTCGGCCAGCATCTCGGCGCGGCGCACCACGGGAATGCGCCGTTCGCGCGCCGCCATCAGTTCCGGATTGTCGCGCTTGATCGCGGTGGAGACGACGACGACTTCGGCGCCGTCGACATTCTCGGCCTTGTGGCCGACCGAAACCTTCGCGCCCTTCTTGCGCAGTCGGTCGAGATTGTAATTGTCGGAGGCATCCGACCCCTGCACGGCATAGCCGAGATTGACCAGCACCTCGGCGATGCCGCTCATGCCGATCCCGCCGATCCCGACGAAGTGGATGGGTCCGATCTCGCGCGGCAGTCTCATGCTCTGTTCCCTGACCTCGCCGCCTTCCGCAGGCGGCATCTGGCGAAGGTCACGGCCAAATCAGCCGCGCGCCTTTCTTACTGGATGCCTCGCTTTAGAAGGCGAAGACAAGGGCTTTTTCGCGTCAGATTCCCGCAACCTTGACCACCAGATCGGCCAGCCGCTCCGCGGCATCGAGCCGGCCCGCGCCACGGGCCGCTGCGGCCATGGCGGCGAGGCGCGCGGGTTCGGCGGCGAAGGCGGAGATTTCGGACGCCAAACGGTCGGAGGTGAACTCGGTCTGCGGGATACGGATCGCGCCATCCACCTTGACCAGCACGCCGGCATTGGCGAACTGGTCCTGGTCGATCGAGCCCGGCAGCGGCACCAGGATCGAGGGCCGGCCGATTGCCGCGAGCTCGGCCACCGTGCCGGCGCCGGAGCGCGATACCACGAGATGATTTGACGCGAGCCGGGCCGGCAGGTCGGTGAAGAACGGCGCCAGCTCCACCTTGATCTTCAGCCCGTCGTAGACCGCGCGGACGCGGCTCATGTCCTCGTCGCGCACCTGCTGGGTGAGAACAAGCCGGCCCCACAGCGCAGGCTCGAGCCGCTCGATCGCACCGGGCACGATGTCGGCCATGATGCGCGCGCCCTGGCTGCCGCCGACGACGAGCAGGCGCAGCGGGCCGTTCACCTCGGGCGCAGCATAGGGCACGGCGGCAGCAGCGAGCACCGCCGGCCGCATTGGCGTGCCGACGGTGGTGGTCTTGGCCGACAGCGCGGGATCGCGGTCGAGCACGCCCGGCAACGACGTCGCGATGGCGCGCACGCGGCTCGACAGGAACCGGTTGGCGCGGCCGAGCACCGCGTTGGCGTCGTGGATGATGCCGGGCACGCCGGCGAATTTCGCCGCGACCAGCGGCGGCAGCGTCGGATAGCCGCCGAAGCCGACGACTGCGACAGGCTTCAATCGCTTGATCAGTCCGTAAGCGGACAGCGTGCCGGCCACGAGCGTGAGCCCGGCATAGGCGAGCTGAAGCGGATCGCGGCCGCGCGCGGTCTCGCTGGCCACGACGTCGATCATGTCCTTGCTGAACAGCCCGCTATAGCGCAGCGCGCGCTCGTCCGTGACGAGGCGGACGCGATAACCGCGCCGGATCAATTCGACGCCGAGCGCCTCGGCCGGAAACAGATGGCCGCCGGTGCCGCCCGCGGCGAGAAGAATCAGGGGGGACGTGGTCATGGTGGCGGAGTTTTACAGGGAGTTTTCCGTCATTGCGAGTGCGGCAACGAAAGTGTTCGTGCCCCGGGCGCGGCGCAGCGCGCTGCCCTTCGCAGCGTGGTGCGCTGCTGAACCGGGGCCCATTGGTTGCAGCATTCTGGATCCCGGCTCTGCGCTCCGCTTCGCGGAGCTTGTCCGGGACACGTGCAACTACGCGTAACTCCGCATCGCCTCGGCGTGGCCGCTGGCTTCGACCTCGGTGCGCGGGCGCAGCCGCGTCAGCGCCAGCATCATGCCGACGCCATAGGCCAGCGACACGATCGAGGAGCCGCCATAGGAGATGAACGGCAGCGTCATGCCCTTGGCGGGGATGAGCTGCAGGTTGACCGACATGTTGATTGCGGCCTGCACGCCGAACAGGATCGCAAGTCCCGAGGCGGCGAAGCGCGAGAACATGTCCTCGTTGGCATAGGCGCGCGACAGCGTGCGGATGACGACGAAGGCGAACAGCGTCAGCATCGCAAGGCACAGGATGATGCCGAACTCCTCCGCGGCGACTGCGAACACGAAATCGGTGTGACTGTCCGGCAGGCTGCGCTTGGCGATGCCCTCGCCCGGGCCCAAGCCGAACCAGCCGCCGTTGTAAAAGGCCTCCATGGCGGTATCGACCTGGAAGGTGTCGCCGGAGGCCGGGTTCATGAAGCGCTTGATGCGGCCCGCGACGTGCGGGACGAACAGGTAAGCGCTGAACAGGCCGGCCGCCGCGGCGCCGGCGAGGCCGAACACCCAGATCATGCGCATGCCCGCGATGAAGAACAGAGAGCCCCACACCATCAGGATCAGCATGGTCTGGCCGAAATCCGGCTCCATCACCAGCAGCGAGACCAGCATCAACAGCAGCACCAGCGCCATCGTGGTCGCCGGCATCTCGGGCCGCTTGGTCGATTCCGCAAACAGCCAGGCCGCGATGACGACGAAGGACGGCTTGGCGATCTCGGAGGCCTGAATGTTGACGCCGAGCAGCGTGATCCAGCGTCGCGAGCCCTTCACCTCAGGGCCGATCGCGAGCGTCAGCACGATCAGGATGATGCTCGCCGCGAAGATGATCAGGGCCGAACGGCGGATCGCGCGCGGCGACAGGAAGGACACCCCGAGCAGCACGATGCAGGACGGCACCAGGAACAGCACGTGGCGGCTGAAGAAGTGGAAGGGATCGAGCCCGATGCGGGTCGCGACCGGCGGGCTCGCCGCCAGCGACAGGATCACGCCGGTCAGCATCAAGGCCAGGATCGCGCCCATCAGCGGCTTGTCGACGGTCCACCACCACTCGGAAAAGGGGGTGCGTTCTTCACGGGAGAGCATGGGCGGCCGCTTTCGGACAGAGGTCAGCCCATTGGTCGCCGAGGTTGGTTACCGGGGGGTTAAGGAGGCCGTTATCTTTTCGAGATAGCCTTTGATCTAAGGGGCTCGATGGCATCAGGCAGGTAGGTGTGCAGGTCTAATGCGATGTGCAGGCGGGCCATCGACTTCAGCAAATCACTACTGAATGTCTCGCCTGAATGTTCATCAAGGAACCAGCCGACTGAAAGAGTTGCCTTCCCACCCGTGGATGACAGCTTCCGCAGCACCGTTCGATGAGGCTGAAGCCGTTCCAGCGCAGCCTCGATTTGCCTAGCCACCGTTTTTCGCGATGTCGGCCCTAATTCAATCAAACAGTAAGAGCTGTCGCGTTTGCTGCCAAGCGGCATTCCTTTCGGCACAGGTTGTTCATCCCCCCTCTTCCAAATGCGTTTTGGCTCAAATCCGAGAGCCTTGCACAGGCGCGAAAGATCGCGGGTCGGGTGCGTCAGTTTGAGAGAGACCGTCGCCCGGTACCGATTCACCTCACACCACCGGCTTCACACCCGGCAG
Organism: Bradyrhizobium sp. WYCCWR 12699; assembly: GCF_032144035.1. Taxonomy (NCBI): domain Bacteria; kingdom Pseudomonadati; phylum Pseudomonadota; class Alphaproteobacteria; order Hyphomicrobiales; family Nitrobacteraceae; genus Bradyrhizobium; species Bradyrhizobium sp. WYCCWR 12699. The sequence continues at coordinate 86,451 of NZ_JAVTJN010000033.1, read as the reverse complement.
CGCCTGCACCAGCTCGCGAAACTTTGTGCCGCGGATTTCGAAGTTGCGGTACTGGTCGAACGACGCGCAGGCCGGCGACAGCAGCACGACGGCATCGGCGAGACCTGAGTCTTCCGCATCGCGCGCGGCGTGCTCGACCGCAACGTCGAGCGTCTGGCTGATCTCGTGCGCAACCGAGCCGAGGGTGCTCGAAAACTCCTGCGCGGCCTCGCCGATCAGATAGGCTTTTCGGATGCGCGGGAAGAAGCCCGTCAAACCGGTGATGCCCCCGGCCTTCGGCTTGCCGCCGGCGATCCAGAAGATATCGCCGAAAGACGACAGCGCATGCGCGGTGGCGTCCGCGTTGGTGCCCTTGGAGTCATTGACAAACAGCACGTTGCCGCGGCGGCCGACCTGCTCCATGCGATGCGCAAGGCCGGGAAAGCTGCGCAGGCCGTTCTGAAGCACATCGAGGCTGATGCCCATTGCGAGTGCGGCGGCGGCCGCGCACGCCGCATTCTGCGCGTTGTGCTGGCCGCGCAGCGAACCAATGCCGCCGAGCGCGGCGATCTCGCTGCGCGCACCGCCCGCGGTGCGCACGATATTGCCGTGCTCGACATGGATGCCCGACGCCAGCGGGTTCTTGACGGAGATGCGCACCACATTCTTGCCCGAGCGGTCGAGCCGGTCGGCGATGTCGCGGCAAAAGCCGTCGTCAACGCCGACGATCGCGGTGCCGCCTCCTTGCACGCCCGCAACGAGGCGCTCCTTCACCGCGGCGTAGCGCGCGATGGTGCCGTGACGATCGATATGGTCTTCGCTGACATTGAGCAAAATGCCGACGGAGGGATCTAGCGAGGGCGTGAGGTCGATCTGGTAGGACGACATCTCGATGACGTGGACGCGGCCCATGCGCGGCGGCTCCAGCGACAGGATCGCGGTGCCGATATTGCCGCCCATCTGGGTGTCGTAGCCGGCAACCTTCGTGAGGTGCGCGATCAGCGCCGTCGTGGTCGACTTGCCGTTGGTCCCGGTGATGGCGACGAACGGCGCATCCGGCGCATGGCGCCGCCGCTCGCGGCAGAACAGCTCGATGTCGCCGATCACCTCACAGCCCGCCTCGCGCGCCTTCAGCACGCTCCAATGCGGGACCGGATGAGTCAGCGGCACGCCGGGCGCGAGCACGAGCGCCGCAAAGTTCGCCCAGGACACGTTGCGCAAATCCGCGGTGATGAAGCCGGCCTGCGCAGCCTTGGCGACGTTCTCGGCGTTGTCGTCGGCCGCGATCACCTCGGCGCCGCCGGCCTTTAGCGCGTGGCAGGAGGCGAGCCCGGAGCCGCCGAGGCCGAACACCGCGACGGTCTTGCCGGCAAAAGAGGTGACGGGGATCATCGAGCGATCACCGCAGCTTCAGCGTCGACAGGCCGGCTAGCGCCAGCATCACCGAGATGATCCAGAACCGGATCACGATCTGCGGCTCGGTCCAGCCGAGCTGCTCGAAATGGTGATGGATCGGCGCCATGCGGAAGATGCGCTTTCCGGTCAGCTTGAACGACACCACCTGCACGATGACGGAGACCGCCTCCAGCACGAACAGGCCGCCGATCACCGCTAGCACGATCTCGTGCTTCACCGCGACCGCGATCGCACCGAGCATGCCGCCGAGCGCGAGCGAGCCGGTGTCGCCCATGAAGATCGACGCCGGCGGCGCGTTGAACCAGAGGAAGCCGAGGCCGGCGCCTAGAAGCGCGCCGCAGAGCACCGCGAGCTCGCCGGTGCCGGCGACATATTTGATCTGGAGATATTCGGCGAACACCGCGTTGCCGGCGAGATAGGCGATCATCGCAAAGCTCGCGGTCGCGATCATCACGGGCACGATGGCGAGGCCGTCGAGACCGTCGGTGAGGTTCACCGCGTTGCCGGAGCCGACGATGACGAAGGCACCGAAGATCACGAAGAACCAGCCGAAATGCAGCACGGTGTCCTTCAGGAAAGGAATCGTCAGCGCGGTGGACGCGGGATCGCGGTTCAGCCGCACCAGGGCGTAGCAGGCCACCAGCGCGATCGCCGCCTCGATCAGCAGGCGAAGCTTGCTGCCGAACCCGCTCGTGGTCTGCTTGGTCACCTTGAGGTAGTCGTCATAGAAGCCGACGAAGCCGAAACCGAGCGTCACCGCCAGCACGATCCAGACATAGGGGTTGAGCGGATTGGCCCAGAGCACGGTACCGACGGTGAGGCCGGACAGGATCATCAGCCCGCCCATCGTGGGCGTTCCCTTCTTGGCGAGATGCGATTGCGGACCGTCGGTCCGGATCGGCTGGCCCTTGCCTTGGCGGATACGCAGATGGTCGATGATCCAGGGCCCGAACAGGAACACGAACAGCGCACCGGTGACCACCGCGCCGCCGGTGCGGAAAGTGATGTAGCGGAAGACGTTCAGGAAGGTGCGAACGGCACCGAAGCCCGGAAATGTGTTGGAGAGCTCGATCAGCCAGTAAAACATTCAGACGGTCCTATGGCGCCTCTGCACGCACGATCTTGGCGTGCCTCTCGCGCATTCGCTGGTCTTCATCATGGGTCGCGCGCCCCCAGGGAAACCGGACGGCTTCGCGCCGCAAAGGGTGGGATTCGGGAACGGCGCCTTCCAAGCAGTTTACGCCTTTGCCTGCAAGGCGGCCACCAGGCCCGGCACAAACTTGTTGACCCAGAACATCTTCTTGCTGCCCTTGACAACCACGACATCGCCTGCCTGCAGCAGGCTCGCGACCTCGACCGGCTTCAGCGTGGCGGGGTCGTCGTGCCAGCCGAGACCCTTGCCTGACGGCAGCACGTCGTAGAGGTGCCGCATCAGAGGGCCGACGCAGTAGACCCCGTCGATGCCGTCGAGGTGCTTGGCAAGGGCGGTGTGATAGTCCGGGGCGTCTTCGCCCAGCTCCAGCATGTCGCCGAGCACCGCAATGCGGCGGCCGCCGGTCATGTTGCGTGCCTGCAGGCTCTGCAGCGCGGCAGCGACGCTGGCCGGATTGCCGTTGAAACTGTCGTCGATCACGGTGATGCCGCCGATCGTCTGCTCGACGCCGCGGCCGGTCATGATGCCGACCCGGTCGAGCTTGATCGCGAGCGTCGCCGCATCGAGATTGGCGGCACGAATCGCAGCGAGCGCGGCCAGCGCATTCTGAACGCGGTGCGGCGCGCCCGGCGTCAGACTGAAGGCAAGTTCCTTCTTGCCGATCATGGCCACGATCTGCCAGCTCTCGCCGTGCGGCGCGTGCGCGACCTCGTGCACCTCGGCGTGCTCACCGAAGCGGACGACCTTGCCCTTCCATTCCGACGCCTTGAGCCCGGCGGGCAGCACCAGCACCCCGTCCTCGGGCAGGCCGAGCGCAATCGAGACCTTCTCGCGCCTGATGGCTTCGAGCGAGCCGAGCTTTTCCAGATGCACGGGCTGGACATTGACGACGAGCGCGACCGTCGGCCGCGTCAATTCGCTGAGCCGCGCGATCTCGCCCTTCTGGTTCATGCCCATCTCGACGACCCAGAGGCTGGCATCGGTGCGCGCATTGCAAAGCGTCAGCGGCACGCCCCAGAAATTGTTGAAGCTCGAGGGGCTGGCATAGGCGTTCGGATAGGCCGCCAGAAATTCCTTGGTGCTGGTCTTGCCCGCGCTGCCGGTGAGCCCGATCACCGGCCCGTTGAACCGCGCGCGCGCGGCGCGTGCGAGGCCCCAGAGGCCGTCGATCAGCGTATCCTTGACGACGATCTGGGGAATGCGGATGCCGGCGATCTCATGCGGCACGATCATCGCGACCGCGCCGGACGCCTCAGCCTTGTCTGCGAACTCCCAGCCGTCTCGCGCGCTGGCAAAGGCCGAGACGAAGCCGCCGCTCGGCGTGCCTGATAGCGCGACGAACAGGCTGCCCGGTTTCACCAGGCGGCTGTCCTGGGTGACGAAATCGATCGGAGTGTCCGGGAACGATCCGTCCGCGCCCAGCGCGCGCGCCACTTCGGCAACCGTCCATATCGGCGCGCTCATGCAACCCTCGACGCTAATGCGGCGGCGACCGCCTCGTGATCACTGAAGGGCAAAACCTCTCCGCCGACGATCTGCCCGGTCTCGTGGCCCTTGCCGGCTACGAGCAGCGCATCGCCCTCCTGCAATTCCTCGATCGCGGCGCGGATGGCAGCGGCACGGTCGCCGATTTCGCGGGCGCCCCTGGCGGTAGCGAGGATCGCGGCGCGGATCGCTTCCGGCCTCTCGCTGCGCGGATTGTCGTCGGTGATAATGATTCCGTCAGCGTTCTCGGCTGCGATCTCGCCCATGATCGGACGCTTGCCGGCATCGCGGTCGCCGCCGGCGCCGAACACGACGACCAGCCTGCGCCTGGCATAGGGACGCAGCGCCTGCAGTGCCTTCACGAGCGCATCGGGCTTGTGCGCGTAGTCGACGAAGATCGGCGCGCCATTGCGCTCGCCGACGAGCTCGAGTCGTCCCTTGGCGCCTTCGAGATGCTCAAGGCTTGCAAGCACGTTGGCCGCATCGCTGCCGGTCCCGATCGCAAGACCCGCCGACACCAGCGCGTTCTCGATTTGGAATTCCCCGACCAGCGGCAGGCGGATCGCATAGCGCTTGCCGCGATGCTCGAGCCCGAGCACTTGCGAAAAGCCTTCGACCCTGGCGTCCGCGAGACGAATGCCCTCGCCTGCCCCGTCGCCGTTGCGACCGACCGCCATGACGCGCAGGCCGCGCGCCTTCGCAGCGCCGATCGCTTCCGCCGAGCAATCATGATCCGCCGAGATCACCGCCGCGCCGCCGGGCGGCACCAGCTCGCGGAACAAGCGAAGTTTCGCGGCAAGGTAATGCGCGACGGTCGGATGATAATCCATGTGGTCGCGCGAGAGATTGGTGAAGCCGCCGGCGGAGACGCGCACGCCGTCGAGCCTGAATTGATCGAGCCCGTGCGACGACGCCTCGAATGCGAGATGGGTGACGCCCTCGCGCGCGATCTCGTCGATCTGCCGGTGCAGTGCGATCGGATCCGGCGTCGTCAGCGAGCCATAGACCGTACGCTTGGGCGAGACGAGACCGATGGTGCCGATGCTGGCGGAGACATGCCCCAGCCGCTCCCAGATCTGGCGCGTGAAGGCTGCAACAGAGGTCTTGCCGCTGGTGCCGGTCACGGCCGCGATGGTCGCCGGCTGGGCGGGGAAGAAGCTTGCGGCGGCCAGCGCCAGCGCACGGCGCGGATTGGCGACGGCGATGAACGGCACCTTGCTGCCATCCGGCGCATGGTCGCCGACGACGGCGACCGCGCCCGCGGCAATCGCGGCGTCGACGAAGCGCGCGCCATCGGTCTTGCTGCCCGCCAGCGCGAAGAAGAGATCGCCCGGCTTGACGACGCGGCTGTCGAGCGCAAGGCCGGTCACATCGAGCGCGGCGATAGCGGGCTCGATCGCGGCATCATTGCCCAGAATATCCAGACCCAGGAGGTCGCGCAGCTTCATGGTCTTCCAGTCGACATGCCCTGCCGGGAAGCCGAATACGGGTGGAGAATCCCGACTCAGCCGCGGCGAAAAGCCTACCCCGTTGATTACTGGGTTGTCCTGGATGCTGCAAGAATAAGGCGCTCCGCAGGCGGCAGGTCGAACCGCGGCTCGACGCCCAGGAGCGGCGCGATCCGCTCGATCACCTTGCCGCCGGTCGGAACAGCGTTCCAGCCCGAGGTGATGAAACCCTTCGTTTCCGGAATGGCCTGCGGCTCGTCCAGCATGATCAGGATCTGATATTTGGGATCGTCGCAAGGCATGATCGCCGTGAAGGAGTTGAGCACGCGCTTCTTGGCGTAACGACCGTTGATGACCTTTTCGGACGTGCCGGTCTTGCCGCCGACGTAATAGCCCTTGATATCGGCGGTCTTGGCGGTGCCAATCTCGGCGTTGAGCCGCATCAGGAACCGCATCTTGTCGCTGGTCTCGGTCTTGATGACGCGCTTGGCGATCGCCGCGGCTTCGGACTCGCTGCGCTTCATGAAGGTCGGCGGAATCAGATAGCCGCCGTTCACCAGCGCATTGATGCCCATCACCGCTTGCAGCGGCGCCACCGACATGCCCTGACCGAACGCGATGGTGACCGTGTTCAGCTCGCCCCAGCGCCGCGGCACCAGCGGCGCCGCGCTCTCCGGCAGCTCGGTGCGCAGCCGCGTCAATTGGCCCATCTTGGCGAGGAACGCCTTGTGTGCCTCCACGCCCTGGCTGAGCGCGATCCGCGCCGCACCGATGTTGGACGAGTAGGTGAACACTTCCTTGGTGTTGATGAAACGTCCGAGCGGGTGGCTGTCGTGGATGGTGAACTTGCCGTAGTGCAGGTTTCCACGCGCGTCCCACGACGAGTTCAGATTGATCTTGCCGGAATCGAGCGCCATCGCCAGCGTGAACGCCTTGAAGGTGGAGCCCATCTCGTAGACGCCGGTGGTCAGGCGGTTGATGCGATCGGGATCGTGCGCTTCCTTCGGGTTGTTGGGGTCGAAATCCGGTAAGGAGACCATCGCCACGAGCTCGCCGGTCTTGACGTTCGAGATGATGCCGGAGGCGGCCTTGGCGTGGAACTTGTCCTTGGCCTTCAGAAGCTCGTCGCGCAGCGCATGCTCGACGCGCAGGTCGATCGAAAGCTCGATCGGCTTTTGCAGCCGGTCGGTGGCAAAGCCGGCGCGGTGGAGATCGGCGAGGCCCTGATTGTCGAGCCACTTCTCCATGCCGGCGATGCCCTGGTTGTCGATGTTGACGAGGCCGATGAGGTGGGCGACCTCGTTGCCGGTCGGATAGACGCGCTTGTTCTCGCGCAGGAAGCCGATGCCGGGAATGCCGAGCTTGTGGATGGCCTGCTGCTGCTTCGCCGTGACCTCGCGCTTGAGCCAGACGAAACCCTTGCGCGTCCTCAGGCGCTCGCGCACCTCGGCCTCGTCGAGGTCGGGCACGGTCGCAGTGAGAAGCTCGATCGCCTCGTCCTTGTCGATGATGCGGCGCGGCTCGCCGAACAGGCTCGCCGCCTTGACGTCGGTGGCGAGGATCGCGCCGTTGCGGTCGACGATGTCGGGACGCGCGGTCGCCACCACCTCCTGCGCCGCGGCGCGGCGTGCGCCATGGGCATCGGCGCCGATCGCGAACATCACGAGCCGGCCGCCGATCAGGGCATAGACCGAGGCGAAGGCGAGCATGGCGAGGCCGACGCGCGCGCGCGCCTTCGCGGCGCGGTCGACGTTGCGCCCGTAGAGCAGGCTGCGGATCAGACGCTGCCGCCAGGGCTCAGTCGGCTTTTCTGCAGGTTTGGCCGGAGTCGCAGCGCTCATTGATTGTCCTCGGGCTGAGGCACGGAGCCCGTCACGGTGTCGGGATCGCTGGCGGCTTCGATCGTGTTCAGCATGGCCCCGATCGGATCGGGCTCGCCCGGCCTGAACATCCGCGGCGGACGCTCCGGCAGGTTCTTCAGCGAATCATATTGGGTGCCATTGACCGGCTTGAGCTGCAGATGCCGATCGGACAGGCCTTGCAGCCGGTGCGGCGCATCGAGCCTGGCCCATTCGGACCGCAGAGACGCGATCGCGTCGCGCTGCTCGCGGATCTCCGCATGCAGCCGCAGCACCTTCTCGACGCGCGCTGTCGAGTCCATCTTGATGCGGTAGACATAGGCCGCCGCGAAGATCAGCGCGCCGATGACGAGAAGGTGGATGATGCGCATGCGCTAGCCGCCCCTCATCACGTCGGAGAGTTTCGGCCAGGACGATGGCTCGTCATCATGATGCGCCGGCGCGGAGGTGCGCTCGGCTGCGCGCAGTTTTGCGGAACGCGCCCGCGGATTATGCGCGACTTCGTCGTCCCCGGCGACCACAGGCCGCCGCGTCAACAACTGGAAGCTCGGCGGAACCTGCGCGACTTCCGGCAGATGCCGCGAGCCGCCGCCGGTCTTCGAACGCGCGGCGAAGAAATTCTTGACGATGCGGTCTTCCAGCGAATGGAACGAGACCACGACGAGGCGGCCACCGGGCTTGAGCACGCGCTCGGCGGCGGCGAGCGCGGTCTGCAGCTCCTCGAGCTCCTCGTTAACGAAGATGCGCAAGGCCTGAAACGTCCGCGTCGCCGGATGGATGTCGCCGGGCTTGGAGCGCACGATCCTGCCGATGAGATCGGCGAGCGCGCGCGTGGTCGTGAACGGCGTCTCCTGCCGGTCGGCGACGATGGCGCGGGCGATGCGGCGCGACTGCCGCTCCTCGCCGAACAGATAGATGATGTCGGCAAGATCGCCTTCGGAGGCATGCGCGACCACGTCGGCCGCGGTCGGCCCAACCTGTCCCATCCGCATGTCGAGCGGACCGTCGAGGCGGAACGAGAAGCCGCGACCGGCCTGGTCGAGCTGCATCGAGGACACCCCGACATCCATCACGACGCCATCCACGGCGTCGATGCCCTGGGCCGCGCAGACATCGGCGAGATTGGAGAAGCGGTCCTCGACCAGCGTCAGCCGGCCGTCGGAACGTTCGACCAGTTCAGCGCCGCCGGCAATGGCAGTTCGATCGCGGTCGATCGCGATCAGGCGGGTTCCAGGCACGTCGAGGATGGCGCGGCTATAGCCGCCCGCGCCGAAGGTGGCATCGACATAGATCCCGCCCGCCCGCGGCGCGAGATGATCGATGGCCTCGCGGCCGAGCACGGGAATGTGGGGAGCGGAGCTCATGCGCCAAGCCTGGTGATCCAAAGCCTTGTGACCCAAAGCCCGCCGAAGGCCTTGCCTGACGTCCAAGCGAGATCGGGGACGGACAAGCCCATAACGCCTCGAATCATTCCGCGTCGCGGCGGTTCCACGACAAAGCTCCCGTCCGGCATGGTTACCGAGCCCGGTCGTCCCGGGCGGCAAACCCAGTGTTGCCAGTGGAATTTGTCGGGCAGCCATGGGATTTCGAGCCAAAATACGCTTTGGCCGCCTCCGGACGCGGGTCGGCTCTTCATCCCTCAGTAACGGCCCTTAGCGTTAAGAAAGCGTTGCTCGGCTGCCTACAAGTCGAAAAGCTGATGGCGTGGTGATGCTTCATCCACACACATGCGCCAAAATGCACCCGTTAACCGCGCCGCGCGATTGCGTGCGGTGGAGGGTAAAGGAATAGTAAAGAGAAGGGCTTGCCCATTCTCGTCCGACCTGAGTTGTCTATGCCGCCGTCCGGTTCGTCCACGCCGTCTGGATCTGATTCGAAGCGTCAACGCGTTCTCCCGGTTCCCAAGGCCGCGGCGAACATGCGGACGTTCGAGCCGGACTCCTCGATCGTCTCCGACATCATCCCCTCGCCGAACTTCGGCGAGCGCAACAAGGGCCGGCAGCCCGACATGATCGTGCTGCACTACACCGGCATGCCCGACGTCGAGGGCGCGCTGGCGCGGCTGTGCACGGCCGGAACGGAAGTGTCGGCGCATTACGTCGTGCTGGAGGACGGCCGCATCGTGCAATGCGTGTCCGAAACCAAGCGCGCCTGGCACGCCGGCGTTTCCTCGTGGGCCGGCGAAGACGACATCAATTCCTGCTCGATCGGCATCGAGATCATCAATCGCGGCCATGACTGGGGCTATCCGGAGTATCCGCTGCGCCAGATCGCCGCCGTGATCGCGCTGTGCCGCGGCATCATGCTTCGCCGCAAGGTGCCGGCCCACCGGGTGCTCGGCCATTCCGACGTCGCGCCCGCGCGCAAGAAGGACCCCGGCGAGAAGTTTCCGTGGCACTCGCTGGCCAATTCCGGCGTCGGCCATTGGGTCACGCCTACTCCTGTCGTGCGCGGCGAGACCCTGATGCTCGGCACCATCAGCGACGAGGTGCTGAGCCTGCAGCAGGCGCTCGCCAGATACGGCTACGGCGTGCCGCTATCAGGCAAATACGACGCCGCGACCATGGAGGTCGTCACGGCCTTCCAGCGCCATTTCCGCCCGGCGCGGCTCGACGGTGTCGCGGACCATTCGACGCTGTCGACCTTGCAAGCGCTGCTGGCGAGCCTGCCGGCAGAGGGGACGCCGGTCGCGTCGAAATGACGGCGACGGCCACATAGTTCACTCTCGTGTCCCGGCTCTGCAGCGCATCGTCGAAGTGACGCTGCGCTGCGTCCGGGGCACGAGAGCCCTACCCCATCTCCCTCACCCGTCGCGCATATAGCCGCCGCAGCGGCTCCAGCTGCGTTTCCTCCGTCGCCGCACGATACGCCTCGCGCGCTTCGTCCTTGCGACCCAACCTTCGCAACAGATCCGCGCGCACTGCAGGTAGCAGCTCATAGCCGCGCAGGTCGCCGCGCGCACTGAGCGCCTCGACGAGATCGAGCGCGCGGGCCGGCCCATCGACCATCGACACGGCGGCAGCGTGGTTGAGCTCGATCACGGGAGACGGACCGATGCGCAGCAACACCTCATAAAGCCCGGCGATCTGCGGCCAGTCGGTCTGCCCGAAGCTGGGCGCTCGCGCATGCAGCGCGGCGATCGCGGCCTGCACGGCATAGGCTTGCGGCCGGCCGGGGATACGCAGCGCGTCGTCGACCAGGCGCAGGCCCTCCTCGATCTGCGCGCGGTCCCACAACATGCGGTCCTGCTCTTCCAGCAGCACAATATCGCCGGCCGTCGTCGCGCGCCCGGCGCGGCGCGCATCGTGCAGCAGCATCAGGGCGAGCAGGCCCTTGATGCCGGCGCGATCCGGCATCAGCCGGTCGAGCAGGCGGCCGAGCCGGATCGCCTCGGCCGCAAGATCGGGTCGCATCAGATCCGCGCCCTCGGTCGCGACATAACCCTCAGTGAAAACCAGATAGATCACGGCGAGCACGCCATCGAGCCGCGGCGCCAGCGCGTCGCGCTCGGGCACCTCATAGGGGATGCCGGCGAGCCTGATCTTCTGCTTGGCGCGGACCAGCCGCTGCGCCATCGCCTCCTCGCCGACAAGGAAGGCGCGCGCGACCTGCGCGGTCGAGAGCCCGCAGACGGTGCGCAGCGTCAGCGCGACCTGGACTTCGGCCGCGAACGCCGGATGGCAACACGTGAAGATCAGCCGCAGCATGTCGTCGTCGAGCATTGCCGGCAGTTCCTCGGGCGCCTGCGCATTCAGCTCGAGCTCGTGCACGATCGCCTGCTGCTTGCCGCGGAAGGCAATCTGGCGGCGGACCCGGTCGATCGCCTTGTGCCTGGCGACGTTGACCAGCCAGGCGCGCGGATTGTCCGGGATCTCGCAGGCCGGCCAGCGCTCCAGCGCCACGGCAAAGGCATCCTGGAGCGCATCCTCGGCGAGATCGAAATCGCCGACGAGACGGATCAGCGTGGCCAGCGCCCGCCCCGCCTCGTCGCGAAATACTTTGTCGATCTCGGACGGTGTCATGCGCCGACGCGCAGGCTAGTCGTCACTTGTCGTAGACCCAGATCGGCCGCACCTCGATCGAGCCGATGCGCGCGCTCGGAATGCGCGCCGCGATCTCGATCGCAGCGTCGAGATCCCTGGCCTCGATCAGATAGTAGCCACCGAGCTGCTCGCGCGTTTCCGCGAACGGACCGTCGGTCGTCAGCACCTTGCCGTCGCGCACGCGCACAGTGGTTGCGGTCGTGGTCGGCTGGAGCCGGTCGCCGGCCTTGAAATTGCCGCTCTGAATGATGGACTGGGTGAAGGTCTGATATTCCGCCGTCATCTGCTGGCCGGCCGCCGGACGCATGTTCGCGTACTCGGCTTCGTTCTGGTAGATCATCAGCAAATACTGCATCTCTAACTCCTGTTGCACGGCTGGATCGCCGACATCCAGTCGAACGGGGCCCACTCCAAACGACATCTTCAGGATAAATCATTTGCAGGCCGCGTGCGCGGCGATACCGGCTTGACGGAACCGTCGCAAATGCCCCATGCGTTACCGGTCAGTCGGCCGGACGGCCGCTCCGGCAAGGGTCGAAAGGCCGCCGGGGAGGAAAGTCCGGGCTCCCTTGACATGCGGTGCCGGATAACGTCCGGCGGGGGCGACCCCAGGGAAAGTGCCACAGAGAACGAACCGCCCCGCTTCGCCTTTGGCTTCGCGGGGTAAGGGTGAAAAGGTGCGGTAAGAGCGCACCGCGGCTGCGGCAACGGAGCCGGCATGGCAAACCCCACCGGGAGCAAAACCGAATAGGGACGGCGTAGCGGGCTGTTCGCGTAAGCGATAACGCCGCGGGGCGATGTCAGGCCCGCCGTCCGGGTAGGTTGCTCGAGGCCATGTGCAAACATGGTCCCAGAGGAATGGCCGTCACGTATCGTTCGCGCAAGCGGGCGGTGCCTTACAGAACCCGGCTTACAGGCCGGCTGATACTTGCAACGAGGGGTTCGGCGTGACTGCGCCGGGCCCCTCACCATTTGGGCTGACGCGCAGCCATTCGACCGCTGTCATTCCGGGGCGTGCGCAGCACGAGCCCGGAATCCATCGGGCGGCAATGTTGGTCGAGGAATGGATTCCAGGCTCTCGCTTCGCGAGCCCCGGAATGACAGCGATAACTACGCCGCGCGCGCGTCCGCCTTCACCAGCACCGGCGCAAGCTCGTCGGCTTCGCGCCGTAGCTGGCTCGCCTCGAATCCGTGCATGCCGAGCTGCCATTGCAGAGCGACGATGGCGCCCTTGGTCGGCTGCAGCAATGCGAGCGAGGCGAACAGCGTCACCGGCAGCCACACCGCGAGCTGCAGCCACTCCGGCGGCGCATAGGCGGTCTCGACCGCGAGGATCGCCGGCACCACGAGATGGCCGACCACGACCATCACGAGATAGGCCGGGAAGTCGTCGGCGCGCTGGTGGAACAGCTCCTCTCCGCAATGATCGCACTGGTGGGCGACCTTCAGGAAGCGGCCGAACAGATGGCCCTCGCCGCAGTTCGGGCACCTGCCGCGAAAGCCGCGCCACATCGCCTTTGCCAGAGAGACCTTCGCCAGAGAGACAGACATGACCACACCTCTTCCTTTCCAACGATCCATACAATATTATCTTGCCTCCATACATTCAAAGGATATGGGCCTTAATTGCATGGATTGGACTCCTACAATCTCGGAGCTCTCAGGGCCGCGCTACCAGCGCATCGTGGACGCCATGGAAGCCGACATCGCCGCCGGCCGGCTGGTGCGCGGCCAGCAATTGCCGACGCAGCGCGCGCTGGCAAAGACGCTCGGCGTCGACCTCACCACGGTGACGCGCGCCTACACCGAAGCGCGGCGCCGCGGCATCATGGAGGCGCGGGTCGGACAGGGCTCGTTCGTGTCGGAGACCAGCGCGCGCCGCTCGGTCGACCTGCCGCATCCCGTCGCGATCGATCTGTCGATGAACGTGCCGCCGCATCCGCTGGAGGCGCAGCTCGACGAGCGCATCATCGCCGGGATGGATTTCATCCGCGCGCAATCGGGCCTGACGGCCTATCTCAACTACCAGCCGCCCGGCGGCAGCGCGCATGAGCGCGAGGTCGCCGCGCGCTGGATGCGTTCACGGGTGCCGCACGCGCAAGCCGACAGGCTCGTGATCTTTCCCGGCGCGCAGACGATCCTGTTCAACCTGCTTGCGCATCTTGCGCGGCCGGGCGACATCGTGCTGACGGAGGCGCTGACATTTCCCGGCATCAAGGCCGCGGCCGTGCAGCTCGGCATCAAGCTCGTCGGCGTCGCCATGGATGATTGCGGCATCCTGCCAGATGCGCTGGCGAAGGCCTGCCGCGCGCACCGGCCCAAGGCCGTCTATCTCATTCCGACGCTGCACAATCCGACCACCGCGACGCTTTCCCCCGAGCGGCGCCGCGCCATCGCAAAGATCATCCGCGACACCGACACGATCCTGATCGAGGACGACGCCTACGGCCTGCTCGACCGCTCGGCCTCGCCGATCGCCAACCTCATTCCGGAGCGGACGTATCTTGCGACCACGTTGTCGAAATGCATCGCGCCGGCGCTGCGCGTTGCCTATCTGGTGACGCCGGACGGCGACACGCAGCGGCAGATGCGGACGTCCTTGCAGGCGACCGTGCAGATGCCGGCGCCGCTGATGGTCGCATTGGTGACGCATTGGATCGAGAGCGGCATTGCGGATCGCATCATCACCGCCATCCGCAGCGAAGCGGTCGGCCGTCAGCAGCTCGCGCAACGCACGTTGAAGGGCTTCCAATTCCAGGCCAAGCCCGCCGCGCATCATCTGTGGCTGCGACTGCCCGAGGGCCGGCCCGACGTCGCCGCACATCTCTTGCGGAACGGACTTGCGGTGGTCGCCGGCGACGCTTTCACCGTCGACGGGACACCACCGCACGCGGCGCGCGTCTCGCTCGGGGCGGCCCGGAACAGATCTGAATTGACGGAAGCGCTGCGCATTCTGGTCGGCGCGCTGCACAAGCCCGCCGACATCAGGCAGATCGTCTAAAGCATGATCCGGAAAAGTGCGCGGCGGTTTTCCGAGAAGAACATGCTCAAACAACAACCTAAAGCGCGAGGACGATTCATCCTCATCGCGCTTTAGATCATCGACGATGACGGCGATGGCCGGAGCGCACGGCCGGCGCCGCGGGCGACGGATAGGCCTGCGACGCGTACGCATCATTGGGCGCTCCCTGCCGGCCAAGAGCCGCACGTGCGGCGGGCGTGAGCTGGCCGCCATTCAGCACGTCGCGGTCGGGATGCGCGGCCTGATAGGCCGCAGGCTCGGACAACTGCGCCTGGGCCATTGTCGGCATCAACGCCGTCGCCGACACTAGCCCGGCCGCAATGGCAATCTTGGTGCGGGTCATGGTCATTCTCCATCATCGCGTTCGGGGCCGAGCCGATGATCACGCCAGATAGCGGCCCGAATTGAAGTACGACCGTCATGTAGGCGCGTCTTCCGCGAATGCCCGACGCCGCAGATCACGCCTGCGTGCAGCATGGATTGACCTGCACGGCAGCAAGCGTGCTATGCGAGCCGGAGCGATCAACTGTTCGGGATCGCCGCCGCGAAGAGGACAATCCGTTGGAAACGCTCACCTATGTCCTGCTGCTGTTCGGCGCGCTGGCCGGGGGCTTCGTTTCGGGGCTGGCAGGGTTCGGCACGGCGTTGATGGCGCTCGGCATCTGGCTCTACGTGCTGCCGCCCTCGCTCGCGGTGCCCTTGGTGCTGATCTGCTCTGTGATCGCGCAGACCTCGACCTTGCCCTCGATGTGGAAGAGCTTCGATCTCTCGCTGGTCTGGCCGTTCCTGATCGGAGGGCTGATCGGCGTGCCGCTGGGGACCATGCTGATCGCCTCGGCCGATCCCAAAGTGTTCAAGCTGAGCGTCGGCGTTCTGATTCTGATCTTCTCGACGGCGCTCTATCTGAACAAGAGGACGCTCGCCGTCACGTTCGGCGGCCGCATAGCCGACGGTGCGGTCGGCTTTGCCGGCGGCATTCTTGGCGGCCTCGCCGGCTTGTCAGGGCCGCTGCCGATCCTGTGGGCCAACATCCGCGGTTGGAACAAGCACGAGCGCCGCGGCATCTTCCAGCTATTCAATTTCACGGTGCTGGCCACCGCGCTGGTGCTGCAAGCCGCATCGGGTCTCGTCGAACTCAAAGTGGTCTGGCTCGCACTGGTCGCCTTTCCCTGCACATTGATCGGCGCCTGGGCCGGCGCGCGCGTCTATCACGCCCTCAACGACAAGCATTTTGGCGATGTCGTGCTCGCTCTGTTATTCCTGTCGGGCCTCACTCTCGTCTGGAACAGTCTCGGCGCGCTTTAGCTCTGCGTTCGCTTCGCGGCGAGCGCCATGCCGCCGGCGACACCGACGCCGAGCACGTAGATCCAGCCCGCTGTGAAGTCGAACAAATGGGTGTTGAACAGCGAGGTCAGCATGTTCTGCACCACGACCAGCAGGCCGATCCAGGAGGCGAGCCCCTCGCCGCGAAACAGCGCGAGATGCGCAAACCAAAGTGCGTAGAGGATCAGCACACCAACGACACCCCATTGCACGGCCGCACTGAGGGTCTGGTTGTGCGGATTGCTGACGATCTCCCCGCGCAGCGGATCCATCTCCGCATCGACAGCCACGCTTGCGAACAGGCCGCGGATCGATCCGGTGCCATGGCCGATCAGCGGCGCATCGGCGATGAAGCCAAGGGACTTCCGCCAATATTCCAGACGCGAGCCCATGCCGCTGACCTGACTGTCCTGCACGCTCATCTCATAGTCGGCCTGGAACTTCGCGACCGTCATGCGCAGATGCGGTGACACGCCAAAGAGCAGCACGGCCAGCAGTCCCATCGCGCCGGCGGCAAGCAGCGCCGTACGCAGGCGCAGATGCAGCAGCGCGAAGAGCAGAACCAGAATCGGCAGCGTCACGAGCGCCGTGCGCGAGACCACCACGAAGATCATGTTGGCGAGGAATCCGGCCGCGAGGCCTGCGAACAACGCCGCGCTGCGTGAGCGACCTTGTCGCAGCAGCGACACGACCGGATAGACCAGCGCGAGCGCGCAGAGCGCGAATTCCTGGCTCTGGTCGATGTAGTTGCGCACCGCGATCCCGCTTTCGACCTTGTAAGGCACACGCGACAGATAGAGCTTCAAGGAGCGCGCGGGGTCGATTGCGACGGCAAATGAATAGAGCATCAAGGCCGTGCAGGACGCCAGGAACGCGGCAAACACCCAGCCGCCATAGGGCCAGCGCTCGAACTGGTAGATCAGAAGCGGGATGACCAACAGCTTCGCGGCCGGTCCGAGGGCGTGGATTCGCTCCGGCCATGGCGCATTCGACCAGAGCATGCCCAAGGCGGCGAGCGCGACCAGCGCGATCGGCAGCAGGCAGATCGGGCGAAGCAACGAACGCGGAAATGCGCGGAGATCGAGGAACGCGAACGCGATCAGCCAGGGTATCAGCGCGAAGGTCAGCCCGGTCGTGGTCCACGGCAGCAGCAGCGCGATAAGCGCGACGAAGCGTGCCGGCGTGCGGTAGCGCGCCGCCCAGATCGCGGCGAGCCATGACACCCGCCGCTGCTCGTTCGTCGCTCCGGTCATTGGCCCGTCTGCAGCCCGCCATCCCCGCCGTCCGGCAAATCAGCCGGAGCAGCCGGGATGGAACAGGCCGCGTTACGCAGGTTCGCGGGCGAGAGGCGCAATGGCTTCGGGGCTCTCCTGCCCTAGAGCCTTCTCATGCGGCGCCGGCGCCAAGCGCTTTGCGAGCTCGCGGTGCAGCAGCCACAGGCTCAAGCCCGCCTGCAACATCGTCGCCGCGACCGAGAGATACCAGACGTATTCCATGCGAAAGCCCGGGCGCGTCGAGAGCCAGATCGCCGGCAGCGAGTAGGTGAACACGCGCGACGCCGAGGTCAAAAGCACCGGCTTGGTGTTGCCGAGGGCCTGGAACATGCTCGAGCAGGTGAAGATCAGCCCCTGCGCGATCATGTTGAGCGAGATGATCCGCAGAAACAGATAGGCGATCTCCATGGTCTCGCGGTCGTTCGAGAATCCGCCGAGCAGCAGCTCCGGCTTCACCTGGGCAAGGATCATGAAGCCGGCCATCACGGTCGTGACGATCAAGGCCGCCTTGACAAAGGTTTCCCGCACGCGCGCGGCGTTGGCAGCGCCGACGTTCTGGCCGGCGATCGGCCCGGCCGCCAACCCGACCGCGAGCGCAGGCATGTTGATCAGGCCGAGCACGCGCTGCCCGATGCCGAAGCCGGCCTGCGCCGCCGCGCCGAAATCGCGCAGCACGTAATAGACCACCGCCATGAAGATGAACATCATCGCGAACTCGCCGCCGGCGGGCAGGCCGACATTGAGAATGCGCTTCAGATGGCGCGGCTGCGGACGCCACTGCGCTGCGTTGAACGCGACATAGCGCTCGACCTTGCGGAAATAGGCCAGCAGCATCAGCGCGCCGATGGCGACCGCGATCGAGCTCGCCAGACCCGCACCGGCCACCCCGAGCGCATGGCCGGTGCCCCAGCCCGTGATCAGAACCGGCGCCAGGACGATATTGATGGCCACGGCAAACGTCTGCACCAGCATGACGGGACGAACGATACCGGTCGCACGCAACGCCGATCCCATCACCTGCGTCGCGAACTGCAGCGCGAGCGCCGGCATGAACCACAGCAGGTAAGTGGTCCCCGCCTCGATCGTGGCCTGGTCCGCGGCAATCGCATGCATATAGGCGCGCGACAGCGCGGCACCCGCAACCAGGGTCGACAGTCCGAACAGCACCGACAGCATCATCGCCTGATTGAAGATCAGGTTCGCATCCGTCCGGTCCTTGCGTCCCACGGCATGCGCGATCAGCGCCACCGCGCCGACGCCAAGCACCTGCATCAACCCGTTGACGAGGAAACCGGCATTGCCGGCCGCGGCAACGCCGGCGACGGCCGCATCACCCAGGCCCGACACGAAGTAGAGGTCGACCAGCTGGCAGATCATGATCGTGACCATGCCGACCATGATCGGCGGCGCCATGACCAGGATGTGTCTCACGATGGAGCCGTTCGTCAGGTCTTTCATGTCATTCGGTCCTTGACGTAGTCGCTGGCGCCGCGGCAGCGGGACGTTCACCCCGCTGCCGCACGCCTCATTCCGCTGCCGCGATATGCCCGAGCTCAACCACCTGCCGCTCGAACAGGCCGCGGTAGATGCCGCCCGGCTTGCCCGCCAGCAGAGCATGCGTGCCCTGCTCGACGATTTCGCCGCGGTCGAACACCAGGATTCGATCGAGGCTCCGCACCGTCGACAGCCGGTGCGCAATCACGATCGAGGTGCGGCCCTTCATCAACCGCTCCATCGCCTGCTGGATCAGCGCCTCCGATTCCGAATCCAGGCTCGAGGTCGCCTCGTCCAGGATCAGCATCGGTGCATCCGCCAGGAACGCACGCGCCAGCGCCACGCGCTGCCGCTCGCCGCCCGACAGTTTCACGCCGCGCTCGCCGACCAGCGTGCCGTAACCCTTCGGCAGACGCAGGATGAAGTCGTGCGCGTTCGCCAGCCGCGCCGCCTGCTCGATCGCCTCGAGGCTGGCACCTGGCCGGCCGTAGGCGATGTTCTCGGCGAGCGAGCGGTGAAACAGGATCGGGTCCTGCTGCACGATCGCGATCTGGCTGCGCAACGATTGCTGCGTGGCGTGCGCGATATCCTGCCCGTCGATCAGCACGCGGCCGCCGCTGACGTCGTGGAGCCGCTGCACCAGCTTGACGAAGGTGGTCTTGCCGGAGCCGGAGCGTCCGACGAGGCCCACGCGTTCGCCGGCGCGGATCGTCACCGAGAGCCCGTCGTACAGCGGCGTGCGATGACCGCCATAGTGGAACGTGACGTCGTCGAACACGATCTCGCCGCCCTCGATCGCGATCGGCCGCGCGTCCCTGGCATCCGCAATTCCGATCGGCTCGTCGTGGATCGCCACCAGCTCCTCCATGTCGTTGACCGAGCGCTGGAGGTTGTTGATGTGCATGCCGACGTCGCGCAAATAGGCGTGGATGACGTAGTAGCTGGTGAGCACATAGGTGACGTCGCCGGGCGAGGCATGCCCGGACATCCACAGCAGCACCGAACCGCCGATCACGGACCCCCGCAGGCACAGCAACAGCGAGAGCTGCGCCATGGCGGTGTAGTTGTAGCGATACCAGGTCCGCCGCACCCGCACGCGCCAGCGGTTGATGACGCGGGCGAGCCGTGCGTCTTCGCGCAGCTCGGCGCCGAAGGATTTCACCACCGCATTGCAGGTCAACGCATCCGCCAGCGTGCCGCCGACCTTGGTGTCCCAGGCATTGGAGACACGCGCGGCCGGCGCGATGTAGCGGGTCGAGAACAGCACCGTCATCGTGACATAGACAAGCGCGCCGAGCGCGATCACCGCGCCGAGCGAAGCCCAGTGCACGCCGAGCAGGATCATCGATCCGATCAGCACCGCCAGCGAGGGCAGCAGGGCCAGCAGGATGGTGTCGTTCAACAGATCGACCGCCCACATGCCGCGGGTGACCTTGCGCACCGTGGAACCGGCGAAGGAATTGGCGTGCCAGTCGGTCGAGAAGCGCTGCACGCGCAGGAAAGCATCCTGCGCCAGGTCGGACATGATCTTCAGCGTGAACGGTACGATGGCCTGAAGGCCGATGAGCCGCAGCACCATCGAGGCCGCGCCCAGCGCCACGATCGCGCCGAAGGCCACCAGCGCCGCGTGGCGCGCCTCCAGGTCGGATGGGCCGCGCGTCAGCGCGTCGATCAGGTGTCCGGAGAACACCGGCATGAAAAGGTCGGCGGCGGTCGCACCCAACAGACCGGCGACGATGACGAGCGTGCGCGCCGGCTGCTTCAGCCAGTGCCGAAATACGAAGGGCAGCACCACGCGAATTGCGGCGGGTTTCTTGGACAGAGCGGTCATGACATCATCCAGCCGCCTCTGGGGCAGGCCGGCTCCATCGATGGACGCAAACCGGCCGCGAGGGCCGAGGCGGCGTCACCTAAGATTGATTTTGACTTGGGAAGCGGAGCGATCGGGACACAAAACCCAATCGAAGCTGGCGGAAAGGACCTCTAGGAGGTCGAGCACATACCGAGCCAGGACATCATCGACGACATCATCGAGCGCGGGCGTACGATCTGCGAATGCGACGAAATCATGCAAATCCTCCCGGTTCGATTGAATGAGTTGCGCTTTATAGATGTGCAATGCGCGTTTTGCAACGGGGCTCGCGCGAGATCACGGATGAGTGTTGCATTTTGGTGCGGAGGTGGCGCGGAGCGCATTGCCCTGGCGGGTGACACCGAATGTGTGGCTCACCAACCATATGGCGATCAGTGCGCGTCGCCGCCGCCGGTCAGCGAGGCCGGCTTGTTCAGCAGCGTCACCAGCAGGCTGAGGCCGAGATAGAACAGCGTCAGGATGAAGAAGGCGTCGCCGAAGCTCATCACCACCGCCTGGCGGTGCACCAGCTGCGAGAGCTGCTTCATCGCCATCAGCGTGGAATCGCCGAGCCCCTGGAACTTCTGCATGAACATGGTCAGGGTTTCGGTCGCGGTCGCGTTGCCCCAGGTCACGCGCTCCTGCAAACGCGTGATGTGCAGATCGGTGCGGTCGTTGAGCACGGTGTTGATGACGGCGAGGCCGACCGCGCCACCGAGGTTGCGCATCAGGTTGAACAGGCCCGAGGCGTTCTTCACCTTGTCCGGCGCGAGCGTGCCGAGCGCGATGTTGTTGGTCGGCACCATCGCGAACATCATGCCGATGCCGCGCAGGATCTGCGGCACCAGCAGCTCGTAGAAATCGTAGTCGCGCGTGATCCAGGTCATCTGGTAGGAGCCGATCGCGAACACGACGAGGCCGAACGCGATCATGTAGCGCATGTCGAACTTCACCATGAGGCGGCCGACCAGCGGCGCGACCAGGAACATGGTGATGCCGGAGACGAACATGGTCTCGCCGATCATCAGCGCGCTGTAGCCGCGCACTTCGGCGAGATAGCGCGGATAGATGTAGGTCAGGCCGTAGAGGCCGATACCGATGCAGAATTGCAAGAGGCAGCCGATCGCGAAATTGCGGTTGGAGAAGGTCCGCAAATTGACGATCGGCTCGGCCGCCGTGAAGACGCGCCAGAAGAAGGCGATCGCCGAGATGCCGCAGATCCACGCGCAGATCGCGACCGAGGTGTCCTGCATCCATTCATATTGCGGCCCCTCCTCCAGCACATATTCCAGCGCACCGAGGAAGCCGGCCATGAACAACAGGCCCCACCAGTCGAAGCGGTCGAGCAGCTCGAAATGCGGCTCGTCGAAATCGACCAGCGCCAACACGCCGACGGTGATGCCGATGCCGGGCACGACGTTGATGAAGAACAGCCAGTTCCACGACATCAGGTCGGTGATGTAGCCGCCGACCGTCGGGCCGATCGTGGGAGCGAGGGTCGCGACAAGCCCGATGATGGGGCCGACGATGTGGAATTTCGATCGCGGGAAGACGGTATAGGCCGAGGCGAACACCGTCGGGATCATGCCGGCGCCCAGAAATCCCTGCAGCGCGCGCCAGAGGATCATTTCCTCGATGGTGGTCGCAAAGCCGCAGAGCAGGCTCGAGGCGGTGAAGCCGGCCGCCGAGATCGCGAACAGCAGCCGCGTGCCGAAGGCTCGCGACAGGAATCCCGACAACGGAATGGCGATGACCTCGGCGATCAGATAGGCGGTCTGCACCCAGGAGACTTCGCTGGAGCTCGCCGACAGTCCGGCCTGGATCTCGCTGAGGGACGCCGAGACGATCTGGATGTCCAGGATCGACATGAACATCCCGAACACCATGATGATGAAGGCGAACAGCCGCTTCGGCGCGATGCGCTCCGAAGCAGGATCCGCCATCATGGCAGGTGAAGCAGTGGTGGCGTTGGCCATGGTCGTCCGACCTCGCAGCGCTGGGATCGCGATTTACTGCGGGTGGATCGCCGTGGGATCGTCGAGATCGACCTCGCTGTCGGCGTCGGCCGCGCCCTTGTTGGTGTCGACGGTCGCATAGACCGACATGCCGGCACGGAGCAGGTTCTGCTTTGCCACCGACTTCGGCACGCGGATGCGCACCGGCACGCGCTGCACGATCTTGGTGAAGTTGCCGGTGGCGTTGTCGGGCGGCAGCAGCGTGAACACCGAGCCCGCACCCGCCGCGATGCTGTCGACCACGCCGGAGAATTTGCGCATGCCGTAGGCGTCGACCTTGATCGTCACGGGCTGGCCGGGACGGATGCGCTTGAGCTGCGTTTCCTTGAAATTGGCGTCGATATAGACGTCGTCCAGCGGCACGACGTTGCCGAGGCGCTGGCCGACCGCGACGAAGTCGCCGGCGTTGACCAGGCGATTGGAGAACGTGCCGCCAACCGGCGCGCGCACCGCGGTGAAGCTGAGATCGCGCTCGGCCTTGGCGAGCGTGGTCTTGAGCTCGGCGAGCTGGGCCTGCGCTTCGGCCTGCTGCGCCTTGGCGACATCGACATTGCTGACGGCGACATCGTAGGCGGCCTGCGCGGCCTTGACCGCGGCGGCGCCCTGGTCGCGTCCGGCTTCCGAGCTCTCGAAGGTGGCGCGCGAGGCAAAGCCCTTGTTGCTCAGGGCCTGCTGGCGCTCATAATCGAGATCGGCGCGCTTGAGGCCCGCTTCGGCCGAGACGAGCTGTGCCCTGGCCTGCGCGACCTGGCTGTCGAGTGCCGCGACCTGGCGGCCGATGCGATCGATGGTGGCCTGCTGGGTCGCGATCCTGGTCGCGGCGGCGTCGACCGCGATCTTGTAATCGCCTTCGTCGATACGGAGGACGACGTCGCCCGCTTTCACCGGCATGTTGTCGCCGGCGAGGATCGCGGCGATATGACCGGAAACGCGCGCGCCCAGCATGGTGTTGTTGGCGCGGACATAGGCGTCATCGGTGGAGATGTAGAAGCGGCCGACCAGCGTGTAATAGCCGGCATAGCTCGCGGCGGCGAGCGCCAGCACGAGGCCGACGCCCATCAGGACGAACTTGCGCTTGCCGGATTTGGCAGCGCCGGCGGCGGATGCGTCAGGCGCAGGCGCGGCCGGCTTGTCGATCACAGGCTTCTCCGGCGCCTCAGCGGTGCGGCGCTTGGCTTCCTCGGCTACATGCGCGCGCAGCTGCCCGGCAAGGGGAGCCGAGTTCTCGGCCGCAGCGTCACCGCCCGCGTGCTCCTCCACCGCTTCCTGGCGTAGGACGCGCGCAGCCTGGTCTCTCGATACGGCCATCAAGGCCTCCCCAAAAAAGCGCGATCGAGGCGACGGCCGGCAAGCGGCCTGGTCCCCCTCGCTGATCCAAATACCATTGACCGAACGGTTCGGTCAATATACATAATAATCCCGGCCGGACCCTACTGACGAGAATCCTTTATTCGGGTTTCATGGCCGCAGACCCGACTCAAAAACCTTCCGAGACCCTGAACCAATGGTTGTAGCTGCCAGCGACCGTCTGCACGTCATCCAAGAGGAGGACGGCTCCAAACGTCGCCAGATCCTGGACGGTGCCCGCAAGGTGTTCATGGATCTCGGCTTCGACGGCGCCAGCATGGGCGAGATCGCGCGTGCGGCGCAGGTCTCCAAGGGCACGCTCTACGTCTACTTCGCCGACAAATGTGCGCTGTTCGAAGCCATCCTCGAGCAGGAGGCGCTCCAGCACGGCCAGGTCGTGTTCAACTTCGATCCCGCGCGCGATGCCGAGACCACGCTGAAGGAATTCGGCCAGGCCTACATCCACCTGCTCTGCCGTCCCGGCGGCGGATCGGCGATCCGCACCGTGATGGCGATCGCCGAGCGCATGCCCGATGTCGGCCGCCGCTATTATGCGCGGGTGCTGGACAAGACCATCAATCGCCTCTCCGACTATCTCAAGACCCACGTCGCCTCGGGCGATCTCAAGATCGACGATTGCGATCTTGCGGCCTCGCAGTTCATGGAACTGTGCAAGGCCTCGCTCTTCCTGCCCTTCGTTTTCCAGGCCGCGCCCGCCCCGTCGGAACAGCGCATGACCGAAGTGGTCGACAGCGCGACACGGATGTTCCTGGCGGCGTACCGGGCGACGTAGCCGCGCGTTGCGCGGGCCGGTCCGGCCGAATTATATTGCGATCATGTCCCGTGATCTTCGCCCGCCCGTCGATATCCTCCATTACGAGATCGTCCAGGAACAGGCCTCGGCGCTCGGACGGATGGGCCGTACGCTCGAACAGGCACTGGCGCGTTTGCGCGAGTTCGACGCCGCGCACGGCACCACGGAAATTGCAGCCTCGGTGCGGCAGGCCCGGCGAAAGCTGGTGCTGGAAGCCGGCCAGGCACTGTGGATGTTCGTGGTGCAGCGTGAGGCATCCGGCTTGCGCGACAGCCGTCACATCATGCGCACCTACAATGTTCCAAGCGAAGTGCAATTGTGCATGGGGCTGGCGCCGGCGCCGCTGAAGCCTTCAGCGAAATAGAGCTGGCTAGTCCGTGATCTGCTTCCTCAACGCGGCGAGATCGTTGACGACCAACTTGGTCGGGCCGGTCGAGATGATACCGTCATCCTGGAGACGACTCAGGATCAGGCTGATCGATTGCCGCGTCGCGCCGATCATGCGCGCGAGATTGGCCTGTGTGATGCGGCCGAGCGATATCGGGCTATTCTCGTCCTGCGCCGCGTTCTCGCATAGCTTGACCAGCAGCAGCACCAGCCGTTCCGCCGCTTTCTGCCCGGCCAGCGTCTGCGCCAGCATCGAATAGGTCTCGCCCTTGAAGCCGAGACATTCGATCAGCGCGACCGCGAACGACGGCGACTGCGCGATCAGCCTGCGGATCGCGTCCTGGTCGAGATGCAGTGCCTCGACCCGGCCCAGCGCGCGAGCAGACCAGCTATGGCGGTGATCGCCGAGAATGTAGGGCGCACCGACGAAGTCGCCGGCCTCCCAGGTCGCCAGCATCAGCTCGCGCCCCTGCGTGCCGGCATGGGTGCTTTCGACGATGCCGCTCAGGATGACGTGAATGCCGTTGGCGGGCTCGTTCTCCCTCAGCAGATAGTCGCGGTTCTGGTAGGCGGCGAGCCTGCCGGTTCGCATCACCAGGTCGAGATCGGCCTTGTCCAGCGCCTTCAACACGTAACGCCCGGCTCCGGCCCTTCGCTGTTCGGTGCGCGGCTCACCCGCATCAGCCACCTCATGCGCATGATTGGGCTCCACCAACGATCTCCCTCCGAGTGACGGCTCGAAGGCTAGGAGGTCTCCGCTCGGATTGCAACGCGGCGCAAATGCTCAAGGCTGCGCTGCCTCCCCCGTGAATGCACAGGCGAGGTCAGTGAGCAGGCGCTCCCGGCCGGCCGGCGCCAGAAAGGTGATGCCATAGGGCACGCCCGCCCCGGTCACCGCATTCGGGACCGCGATTGCGGCAAGCCCGAGCGGGTTCGCGAAATTGGTGTAATAGCCGTTGTCGAAATTGGCAGCCAAAGGATTGCGCGCGACGTCGTCGATGCTGAGCACGGTTCCGACCGTCGGTACCACCAACGCGTCATGGGCCTCCCAGAAGTCGCGCAGCGAGCACTGCGCCTCCTTGACCGCGTAGAGCGCGCGATAGGCATCGGCCGCGGAAAACTTGCGACTGCCGATGACGAGATCGCGGACGATCTTCACGCCCGCATCCGGATTGGCGTCGAGGAACGCGCCGACGGAGACATCGCGCTCGGCGAGAAACGGCCCGAAGAACATCAGATCGTTGATCGAGGTGAACGGAGAGAAATCAGCCGACGAGACTGACATGTCGAGCCGCCGCAGCTTGCGAAGCGCACCGCCGAACAACTCCTCCGTCTCGGCATTGCCGAAGAATCTGAGTTGATCGATACGCGGCGTGGCGAGGCGAAGCGGCCGCGCTGGCGGCGCCTGCTCGGCCCAGCCGGCAAACTCGACCGGCGAGAAGCTGTCGTGGGCATCGCGCCGCGCCAGCGCGCGGTAGATGTCGTATCCGTCCCGCGGCTCGCGGGTGTAGAGCGAGATCGTATCGAAACTCCGGCACGCATAGACCATGCCGCGCTGGCTGAAGGCGCCAGGCGCCGGCTTGAAGCCGGTGACGCCGCAATAGGACGCCGGCACCCTGCCCGATCCGCCGGTATCGGTGCCGAACGCAAAGGACGACGTACCGGTCGCCACCGACACCGCCGCGCCCGAGCTGGAGCCACCGGGTATGTAATCCGGATTGTGCGGGTTGCGCGCGACGCCATAGGGCGAGCGCACGCCGACCAGGCCGGTCGCGAACTGGTCCATGTTGGTCTTGCCGACATAGATCGCGCCCGCGGCGATGGCATCTGCCACCACCGGGCTCGTATCCGTCGCGACATGGGAGAACTCGGGGCAAGCCGAAGTGGTCTGCTCGCCCGCGACGTCGATGCAGTCCTTGACCGAAAAGATCAACCCGTAGAGCGGCAGCGTGTCGATCTCGCCGATGCGTGCATCTGCCGCGCGCGCGGCAGCCATCACGCTTTCGGGATTCGCCGTCGAGATCCAGACGCCACTCTGGTCGGCATCCGTCAGACGCGACAGCACGTGCGCGACGACATCGGAAGGCTTGAGCGCGCCGCTGCGATAGGCGGTACGAAGACGGCGGGGTGAGATATCCATGTCAATCCTGCGGGAATATGCCGGCGGGACCAGCCCGTCGGCACCGGCCTCAGCGGCCAACCACCTTCTCCAGGTAGGCGGGCTGGATGAACGCCTCGAAGTCGGCACGCGGCAACAGCTTCGGCAGACGCTCCTGCTTCACCAGGAAGTCGGCGGTCGAGACCAGCGTGTCGACGAACTTGCCCTTCTTCGCGGACGTGCCGAGATACTCCTCCGTGAGCTGCTTGTTGCAGGGGACCATTCCCGTGCCCTTCATCATGCGCGTCGCATCCTCGAGCGGCAGAGACAACTCGTCCGCGATGATCTGCGCCGTCTTCTCCGGATTCTTCAGCCAGAAATCGATCCCCTCGCATTCGGCCTTGATGAACTTCTCGACATAGGACGGATATTTTTCCGCGAACGCGTTCATGACGACGCCGATGTCCCAGGTCGGATAGCCGCGCTTGGCCATCTCGCCCGAGGTGACGAGGATCTTGCCGCCGTTCTTGACGGCCTTGTCGAGGTTCGGCTCCCAGAACCAGGCGGCATCGATATCGCCGCGCAGCCAGGCTGCCGCGATGTCCGAGGGCGCGAGATCGATGATCTTCATCGAGGCGGGATCGACGCCATCGTCCTTCAATGCCTGCAGCAGCAGGTAATGCGTGGTGGATCCGAACGGCGCGGCGACCGTCTTGCCCTTGAGGTCCTTGAGCGACGTGATGTTCTTGTCGGAGCGCACCACCATCGCCTCGACATAGTCGAGCATGTTGATCACCAGGATGCCCTTGATCGGCAGCGCCCGGGTCGCACCGATTGCCGTCGGCGGATTGCCGAGGCCGCCGAAATCGACGTCGTTGCCGGCGATCGCACGCAGCATGTCGCCGCCGCCGCCGACCTTGACGTATTTGATGTCGACGCCCGGCATTTCCTTGGCGAGCAGGCCGAGATGCTTGGTGACGAGCTGCGCGTTCACCAGATTCAGATAACCGACGGTTACCTTGGCCGGCTTTTCCTCGGCGCGAGCGGCGACCGTGAGCGACAGCGTAGCAAGTGCGAGTGTTGCAACAAGTCTCTTCATCATGTCGATCTCTCCTCGATCAGATCAGGTTCGGGCCCAAGGCATCAACAATTTGGCGATGCCGCGCATCATCAGGTCGAGCACGACGCCGGTCAGGCCAAGCACGATCAGGCCCATGATCACGACGTCGGACAGCAGGAATTTCGCGGCATCCCAGATCATCCAGCCGATGCCGGCCGAGGCCGCAACGATCTCGGCGGCGACGAGGACGGTGTAGGTGAAGCCGAGCGAGATGCGCATGCCTGCGAGGATCAGTGGTCCCGCAGCTGGCAGATAGACGTGAAAGAGCAGGTGTCGGCGGGTCGCACCGAGGGATTGCGCGGCGCGCACATAGACCGGATCGACGCTGGTGACGGCCTGGATCGTCGAAATGACGATGCCCGGCAGGCCCGCCAGGAACAGCAAGGACAGTTTGGAGCTCTCGCCGATGCCGAGCCACATCACCAGCAGCGTATAGAGCCCGAGCGGCGGCAGCGGCCGGTAGAATTCAATCAGCGGATTGAGCAGCGCGCGTGCATTGCGCGAGACGCCCATGAGAACGCCGAGTGGAATGCCGACGAGGCACGCCAACGCGAAAGCCGTGAGGATGCGGTACAGGCTGGCGCCGAGATGCTGAAGCAGCGTGGCGCCCTGATAGCCCTTCGTCATGGTCTTGACGAACGCGGCCCATACCGCCTGCGGCTTCGGCAGGAACAGCTCGTTGGCCCAGCCCATCTCCGTGACGACGACCCATGCGGCCAGCAACACGGCGACGGTGAGCGTCGAGAGCAACACCGACCGGGAGACTGTCGGCAGCCGCAAATTGCCCCGTCGCGTACGATCGGCCGAGATCGGAATCGCCATGGGGCTTGCCTCGACGCTCATGTACGCACTCCCAGGATCTGCATGATGGTCAGCGCGTAGATCCGCGTCGCCATCACCGACTTGGTGATCGAGATGTTCTCGTTGTCGACGGCCCAGCCATCCTCGCCCGGACCGAACGTCACCGCGTTGATGCCGGCCTCACGGAAACGGATGGTATCGTTGAATGCGTTCTTGCGATTGACGCCGGGCTCGCGGCCCATCAGCCGGCGATAGACCGCACGCAGGGAGCGGCACGGTTCTTCCTCGACCGGCACCGGCTCGGTCGCATTGACGAACAGCGAGCCGGGCACCTGGCGGACGGCAACCTTGACGTCGTTCACCCCGGCAAATGTCTGCTGGCTGAGCCCCTCGATGTCGGAGATCACGCTGGCGAGCGTCATGCCCGGCACGATGCCCACCACAGCGAGCGTGATGGTGCAGGCATCTGGCGAGAACTGCATCTCGCCGGGCAGGCCGCCGCGGATGCGCACCACCGAGCAGCAGGGCGGCGTGTGTCCCATGAACGTGCTCGGAACATGCGTGAACGCCATCTCCTTCAGCTTCGGCAGCAATTTTGCCGCTTCCATGATGGCGTTGACGCTGATGTCGGGCCGCCAGATGTGCGACTTGATGCCCTCGACCGTGACCTCGATCAGGCAATGGCCCGAATTGGCCACCGAGAGGTTCATGCCCCAGTCTTTGCTGACATCGCCCCAGGCCGTCGGCTCGGCCGTGATCTCGTAATCGGCAGTGAGGCCGACTTTGTCGAGCATGTAGATCGAGCCCTCAGTGCCGTTGCGCTCTTCGTCGACGGTGTAGCAGCACATCAACGTGCCATCGAATTTCACGCCCTCCTCGATCAGGGCCTGAACCGCGAGCAGCGAAGCGGCGAGATTGCCGCGCGTATCGGACGTCCCGCGCGCGTAGAGCAGATCGCCATGGCGCGTCGCCTTGAACGGATCGTAATCCGTCATATGCCATTTCTCGGGCTCAACCGCCGGATAGGTGTCGAGATGATCGTTGAGGATCAACGACGGCGCGCCCTCACGCCCTTTGAGCACACCGAGCACATTGGGCCGGTGCGGCTGCGCGCTGTGCTTGGTCACCTCCATGCCGAGAGCTTCGAGCTTGCCGGCGACCAGCATGGAGATCGCCTCCTCCTCGGCGGGCGGCAGGTCGGGATCGAGCGGATTGCCGGAGCGCGGCTGACCGGTGCCGATCAGTTCGGATGCAAGGTCAAGCCAGCGTTGCTCCGTGATGCGCGACAGCACGCGCCGCTCGAGATCGGAGTAAGATGGGGCGACAGGCATCTGCATGACGGGTCCGCTGGCTCACAGCGCCGGCTGCGCTGCTTCGTTGCAGGCTCTTCACTGCACCGACTGTGCCAATTGCCGGCCACGCCCGCTCGGACACGAATAGCGATTGCAATTCAATGATTTGGTCTAGAATCGAGGCCGCGCAAATTTTTGCGCGTCAGCAGCGCTTTGCTGAAGACACGGGGCCGGCTGAACAGACCAGCCGCAGCGCGTTGACGGCCGCTTCAGCTCCGGCGGACGTCTAATCGTCGGCGTAGTCGTCTTCCTCGCGCTTGCGCGCCATGCTCTTGCGCGCGCCGAGCGAACCGGTGACGGAGGGCTCGCGCGCATTGGCATAGGGACTGCGCGACTGCGCACGCGAGGCAACTTCCTCGCCGGAGACC
Source organism: Bradyrhizobium sp. WYCCWR 12699 (assembly GCF_032144035.1). Taxonomy (NCBI): domain Bacteria; kingdom Pseudomonadati; phylum Pseudomonadota; class Alphaproteobacteria; order Hyphomicrobiales; family Nitrobacteraceae; genus Bradyrhizobium; species Bradyrhizobium sp. WYCCWR 12699. The sequence goes on along the minus strand of NZ_JAVTJN010000033.1, from coordinate 55,801 downwards.
GCGGCGGGCTGGCAGATCAGGCGGCGGCTGGCGCGGCGCATCAGGTCCACGTGGATGTGATCATAGTGATAGACGTTGGAGCCCGGCGCCAGCACCGTGGTGAAATGCGCGCAGGCGCCCGCCTGCACGTCGCGCAAGAATCCCTGCTCCTCCGGCATGCCGCGCCAGCCGTCCTTCACGGTGACACGGCGTCCGTCGGCCAGCACGAAGGCAGCAATATCGAGCGCATTGCCGAAGGCGTGCTCGGAGATATGGGCGCGCGAGTTACCGTTCATGCCGCGGCAGGAATAGGCGGAGATCTGCTTGATCTCGGCGACGCGGACGCCGAACCAGCGCATCGACGAAGGCTGCACGGTATCGGCGAGCCAGCGGTCGAGCTCGGACACGATCGGACAGGCCAGCGTCGCGGTCGGCTTGATCGCGACAGGACCGACGGCTGTGACACCATTGCCCTGCGCCGGACCAAGACGCGGCAGCGCCTGCTGTGCGGGCGCCTGCGAATAAGGCGCGGGATTCGCCGGCCGGGCCGGATAGCTCGGCGCATTCATGTAGCGCGAGGCTCCCGCGGCATCAGTGCCCTCGGGCGGCAGATCGATCTCGTCTTCCTCCGGCGCGACGCCGGGCGCGTTCAACGACATCGGCCCCGTCGAGGTGCCATAACCGCTGGGTTGGCGGACCGCGCTTTCGGGATAGTTCGAGCGCGACGGAGTGGAGGACGCCGGATAATTCTGGCTCTGCGGGTAGTTCGAGCGCGGCTGCGCCACCGGCCAACGTGGCTGGCCACCGATGCTGCCCGGCGGCCGCAGTTCCTCGTCGGCAAAGCCGTAAGTGCCTGAGGCTTCGCCGAGGGCGGCGACCTTGAGTGGAAACTCGGCGCCGCACTGGCCGGGCCCCGAGATCGGGTCAATCCGGACCAGATCCGGCCCCTCTTTCACCGCGCCCGATTTCAGGCATGCGGCCTCAGCCTCGGCCCGCCATGGTTCACGTTCGGCCTGGAAGAAGCCGCGTCCGCAACCCGCTAGCGAAACAAGGACGATGGAGCCGACGAGATACAAACAAACTCCGCGCGTCATGCACGCACGTTCGATGAATTTACTTAAAGACTCTTCAACACGTTGATTTCAGTGTTCTTTAACCATACCGGCTCACGCATGCCGAACCCCGGGCAGAACCGAGCGACAGCAAGGCTGACTTTTTCGCGCCGAGACTCTCTGTTAACCATACCGGCTCGCGCGCCAAAGCAGCGCGCAGGGTGGGAGCGACCTCATGACGTTCGCCGGGAGACTGAGCGTAGTCACCGCGTACCTCGCCATGGCCTTCGTCGGCGCCATCGTGCTCGGCATGATCTAGCGGTTTACCAAGCCCGTCGCAGGCGATCTCTTCCCTTTTTCCCCTTGTGGGAGAGGGGAGCAGCGGGACTGCCGCAAATATTAAGACCGTGCATTCCACTGCCGCGACGTGGTGATCAGCTGCTCCTGCGGCGCCTCGACGCGCGTCCAGTCGTTGCCCGAGCACCAGAAACGCCAGAACGCGCAGGCCTCGACGTGGAGCCTGCCGGGGCTCTTCAGCGTCATCGTCGAGTAATAGGTGTTGCCGCTGGAGCGGCTGTAGATGCTGCCGGTCCAGGCGTCGTGCGATTTCGGCTTCATGTTGACGAGCACGCTCTCGCCCCGGCTCAAAGCCTCGGTCAGCGCGTAGCCGCACAATGCGGGCCCGCAGCGCTCGATGCGGACCGTGCCCTTGGCACCGACACTCTCCCATTCGCCGAGCGGCGTATAGGCCTGCTCGTCGTCGTTGCGCTGTGCAGCCGCCGCGGTCGGCTTGATCTCGGGGCTCGGAACGGGCGGCGGCTCCATGCGCGGCGGATCGAGCATGACGGTCTTCGGTGGATCGATGCGCGGCAGCTCAACCCGTGGCGGATGCGGGCTCGGCGCCTCGGGTCTTGACGCCTCGGGTTTTGGCGCCGGCGGCAGCACGACGGGTTGCGACGTCGTCGCGGCCATGACGGGAGCCGCCGGCACCGGTGACGGCACGACCACGGTCGCCGGCCTGACCGGAATGACGACATTGGCCGGCGGCGCGGCCGCAGCCGGCGCTGGCGGGGTCGATGTCACACCGGCATCTTCTGTCGGCCGGATGCTGCGATTCGAGGACACCGAAACACAGGACGCAGATCGGCAATTGCGCGGCGCCTCGACACGGAAGCGGTGACCGCCAATCGAGAACGAATAGGAGCCGGCCTCGGCCGCCGGCGCGATCGCCAGCAGTGCGATCATTATGCCAAGCGAAGTCGCAAGCCGTTGCATCGCCGTCTCCCTCAGTATCGCGACGACCTTACGCAGAGGAACCGCGGCTGAATGTGCGCTGCCTCACCCAGGCGGCGCGCACCGTTGTGACCCCCATCACAGAACGCCCGGCCAGTCCGGCGTAGGGTCGAACCACGCTTCATCCACCAGCGTCTTCAGCCCATCTCGGGACCAACGCCATTTCGGAGGTTGTCATGAACAAGCTCACCATCGCCGCCACCGCACTCTTCCTGGCGTCGACCGCTGCCGCCCATGCCGGCGGCAATACGATCTCGTTCCAGATCGAGGGCCAGCACATCCGCATCGAGACGCCGCGCAACTGCGCCTCGCTCAATTGCGTGACCATCGTCGCGCCGGGCCTGTCGGACAAGCCGATCAAGCTGAACAACATCAACCTCAAGGGCCTCGGCGGCTCCAAGGACGATGACGTCGACACCACGCCGGCTCCGGCCACGACCGCGCAGCCCGCACCGGCTCCGGTGCAGCAGCCCGTGCAACAGGCGCCGGTCCAGGCCACCGCGCCGGCCGCGCCCGTTGTCGCTCCGGCCGCACCCGCGCCGACCGTTGCCGCCGCGCCGTCCCTCGACACGACGACGCAGCCTGCGCCCGTCGCGGCGCCTGCTCCCGTTGCTGCTCCCGCGCCGGTCGCGGTTGCGCCCGCTCCGGCCCCGGTTGCCGCCGCGCCCGTGGCCGCGGCGAACTCGCCGATCGGCGTCTGGGCGACCGAAGAGGGCAAGGGCAATGTCCGCGTCGAGCAGTGCGGCGCCAATCTGTGCGGCTACGCCGAGAAGACCAACGAGCGCATCCTGATCAACATGAAGCCCGAGGGCGCGAAGTGGAGCGGCCGCATTCACGATCCCAACTCCGGCCGCAACTACGACTCGACCATCGCGATGAAGGGCCCGAATGCGATGCGCGTGCAGGGCTGCGCCTTCGGCGGCATGTTCTGCGGCGGCCAGACCTGGAAGCGCGTGAGCTGACACGCGGAGCGCGTCATCCGGGGCGATGCCAAGCACCGAACCATGGCGCGCAATTGCGCATCTGAGGATCTCGCGCCACAGCTGCAAATCTTCGTCATGCCCGGGCTTGTCCCGGGCATCCACGTTCTGAGTGACGCGAAGCAAGGCGTGGATGGCCGGGTCAAGCCCGGCCATGACGGCGTAGAGAGGTTTAGCCCCAAGCTGGCACCGCACACCATTTGGCCTTCTCACCCCTGCGACACATGTTCATCCGCCATTCAGGTCCCTCCGGCTGATATCGGCCGATCTCGCCTCGCGTTCTCACCGGGACTTCCTCGTGACATCATTGCTGGCCTGGCGCCGCTTCGTGTTCGCGCTTGCGCTGCTGGCATTGCCGCTGGCGGGCAGCGGCGCAGCGCATGCATCCGATGCAATCGAGCTCGCGCAGGCGCAGCCGCAGGCAGAGCCGGCGCCTGCTTCTTCCCCAGCCCCTTCCGCCTCCCCGACGCCTTCGGCCTCGCCTGCCCCCTCGACAGATGCGCAATCCACCGTCGAGCCGATCGGCAACGTCGCGACCGTCACGGGGATCGCGACCGTGATCCGCGACAAGAACTCCTATCCGCTGCGGTGCGCGACGACATCTACCTCAACGACATCGTGCAGACCTCGTCGAACTCCACGCTCGGCATCACCTTCAACGACGCCACCACGTTCAACCTCTCCGCCTCGTCGAAGATCACTATCGACAATTACGTCTATGAGGACGGCGGCAAGCAGAACTCCGGAATTTTCGACGTCGGCAAGGGCACGGTCGCCTTCGTCGCGGCTGCCGTGGCGAAGACCGGCAACATGAAGATCACGACGCCGACAGCGACGCTCGGCATCCGCGGCACCACCGGCGTCGTCGACGTGCCCGAAGGCGCGGCCGCGAGCAGCGCGCGCAACGTCAACATCAAGCTCTATCCCGATGCCGACGGCCGCGTCGGCCACATCGACGTCGACGACCGCACCAGCGGCACGCGGCTCGGCGCGTTGACGCAAGGCGCGAGCGGCTTTGCGATCCGGCCTGGCGCTGCCGGCGCGGGCGGCATGCGCTTTGCGGCGGTGCCGATCACGATTCCCGCGCAGCAGATCGTGCGCGACCGCGGCTTCGTCAGTCAGGTGCATCTGGCGCAAACCACGGGCCGTCAGATCGTCACCGAGCAGCGCGACTTCCGCCGCGCCAATCCGACGGCGCAGAGCCGCATTCCGCGGCCGGCGCTGCCGCCGCAGCAACAGCAATTGCGTCCGGCGACCACCGTACCGGGACAGCAGCCCCAGCGCCCGAACGGCCAGCCAGGCCAGAACAACCGTCCTGGTCAGCAGCAGCCGGGCGCACCGGGCCGGCAAGGGACCCAGCCAGGCGCCCAGCCGCCGCAGCAGCGGCAGGGCCAGCAAGGTGGCGCGGTGCAACCGGGCACACCGCGTGCGGGTCAGGGGCAACAGCAACAAGGCCAGCAACAGCCCGGCCAGCAGCAAGGCGCAGGACGTCCAGGAGCACCCCGCGCCGGACAGCGCACACCGCCGATCGGCACGCCGCAAACCCAGCCGCAACGCGGCGGACAGATTCAGCCCGGGGGAGTCGTGCCGCCACAGCAGCCGGCTACACAGCCGCAACTGCCGCGCACCGGCATGCAATCGGGCCAGCCGCCTGCGGCTCAACCGCCGGGCATGCAACGCCCCGGCGGATTCCAGCAGCGCCTCCCCGCCGCGCAGCGTCCGGCGGCCCCGCGCAAACCAGCACCCGCTCCGAAGGAGAAGGAGCGGCGGTGACCCTCGAGGCAGCGCCCGCGTCCGCACGATAGCGCTGGAGGAGCACCCCTCCCCCTCCGTCAGCCCACGCTTCCACCGGCATATCGACTTGCGGATGGTCTCCAGGCGCGCCAGCAGCGCAGCGTGCCTCACGCCTCGCCGCGCAGCCAGGCCTTCACCTTCTGCAACAGGCCGTGGCGCAACTCGTCGACGGAGGCGGCTTCGGCGGGTGTCAGCGCCTGCAAGGCTGCATCCATGTCATCGGCCGATTGCACCGGCTCGGGCGCCGGCGACGGCGCGAGCACCGCGGCCGCAAGCGCGATCGGGCCAATCTGGGTCAGGAACGCGCGTTCATATTCGCGCGACAGCCGCGCGATCGCGTCGTCCAGCGCGAGCCAATCGACCGCCTTGATGTCGTTCATCAGCTTGCGGACGGGACCGCCCTCGGCTTCCATGCGCCAGAAATGCACGACCTTCGAACGTCCGCCGGACTGGTAGACGAGCGTGCCGAGAAATTCGTGAACGGCGACGTCGTGGCCGGTTTCTTCCAGCACCTCGCGATGCGCGGCCTCCTTCGGCGTCTCGCCGTCGTCGAGCTTGCCCTTGGGCAGGACCCATTCGTTGCGCTTGCGCTGGCGCACGACCGCGATCAGCGGCGTCGAACCACGCCGCAGCACGATACCACCCGCCGCCATCACCGGCGCCCGCGCCATCACCAAATCCGTCGCCGTCGAATCGTCCCCACCGACGATATAGGCGGCCGGAACGGCAGATTGAAGGCTACTTTCTTCTGAGCAGCGCCTCGCCGGCACGGATGCGCGTGCCCTCGGCGATGCCGTCACAGAAGCTGAAATCGCCCGGCGCGAGGATGATGATGGTCGAGCCATGCTCGAACCAGCCGAGTTCCTCGCCCTTGGTCACGTTGACGTCGCAGGGAAAGTTGACCGGACCGCGCGTCTGCGCGTTCAGCACCCTATCGAGGAAGTGCAGGCGGATGCTCGCGACCAGGATCGCGGCGACCGGTACCAGCGTCACGGCCTCGCCGGTCGACAAATGCGTGCGGATCACCGCGCGCTCGTTCTTGCAGAACAGGCGCTCGACGCGCTTGAGCGCGATCGGATTGACGTTCCAGACGTCGCCGTGGATCAGCGTGACGCGCTCGATATGCGCATCGAAGGGCGCATGGAAGCGATGATACATGCTCGACGTCAGCCGCAGCGTCACGAAGCTGCCGTTGCGGTGCTGATCCACCAGCGCGGAATCGCCGACGAGGTCGAGCAGCGAATAGGGCGCGCCCTTGACCTGGAACAGCTCGGTGTCCGCGATCCTGCCGTGAGCGCCGACAATGCCATCCGAGGGGCTGGCGACAATGGTGGGGTCGGGATCAAAGGGGCGCAAGCCCGGCTTCAGCTCCCGGGTAAAACAATCGTGCAGGCTCTTGAAGTGGGTCTTCTTCGCCTCGGACAGATCGAGGTCGGAGAACAGCTTCCACAGCGCGATCGAGAAGTCCCGCACGAGGGGATTCTCGATCTTGGAGAACCAGCCCATGAAGCGGGTCAGCGCCGCGCGCGGGATGCGGTTGGTCAACAGAAAGTTGAGGTCTTCCTGCTGGGTGAAAGAGGCGATGAGGGCTTTGACTGTCATGAATCTGTCAGCTCACAGTATTAGCGCTTGTTGTCATGGAAACGACACTCCCGATTCTCTCGATGTCCGTGGCCGCCGCAGCGTCTGCTGCCGCCGTCCTCCCGAAGCTGAAAGCGCGGATCGAACTGTCCCGCGCCAAGCATCGCTCGCTCGCCGGGCACTCCAAGATGTCGCGCCGGGTGGCAAAGCTGCTGCCGTTCTACGAATACGGAGAGAACGACATCTTCTCGTGCGACGGTGCGCCGGCGGACATCGCCGCGCAGCGCAAGGAGGCCTTCTTTCGTCTCGCCGCCCTCTACGCCGAGCGCTACCCGAAGGGCCGCGCGATGACGAAGGAAGCGGCGGACAAGATCTCCGACCTGAACTTCACCGAGAGCTACCGCGTGCCGTTCCAGTTCTCGCGCCTGGTCCGCGAGCACCTGGGCACCTCGACCTTCGTGGAGTCGTCCAGCGGCGTCACCGTCACGGATGTCGACGGCAACACGTCCTACGATCTCACGGGGTCCTACGGCGTCAACATTTTCGGCAACGATTTCTACAAGGAGTGCATCGAGGGCGCCGAGAAGCGCGCGCATGCACTCGGCCCGGTGCTCGGCCCCTACCATCCCGTGATCCTCGACAATGTGCAGCGTCTCTGCCGGATCTCGGGCCTCGACGAGGTCTCGTTCCACATGTCCGGCACCGAGGCCGTGATGCAGGCGGTGCGGCTGGCGCGCTACCACACCAAGCGCACGCATCTGGTCCGCTTTGCCGGCGCCTATCACGGCTGGTGGGGCGACGTGCAGCCGGGCGTCGGCAATCCCATTGCCGCGCACGAGACCTACACCCTCGCCGAGATGTCGGAGAAGACGCTGCATGTGCTGCGTACGCGCAAGGACATCGCCTGCGTGCTGGTCAACCCGCTGCAAGGCCTGCACCCGAACGCCAACGCGCCCGGCGATTCCTCGCTGGTGGATTCCTCCCGCGGCGGCAACTTCGATCGCGCGGCCTACACCGAATGGCTCAAGAAGCTGCGCGAGGTCTGCGACCAGCGCGGCATCGTGCTGGTCTTCGACGAGGTCTTCGTCGGCTTCCGGCTCGCCGCCGGCGGTGCCCAGGAATATTTCGGCGTGAGCGCCGACATGGTGACCTACGGCAAGAGCCTCGCCGGCGGCCTGCCGGTCGGCGTGGTCTGCGGCAAGCGCGAGCTGATGCGCCGCTTCCGCGATGACCGTCCTGCCGACATCTGCTTCGCCCGCGGCACCTTCAACTCGCATCCCTACGTCATGACGGCAATGGACGAGTTTTTGAGCCGGCTCGCCAGCCCGAACTTCCATGCCATTTATGATGGACTGGAAGAAACTTGGAACGGTCGCGTCCAAATGCTCAACCAGATGATGACGGACGCCGACCTGCCGGTGCGGTTCGCCAACTTCTCGTCGATCTGGACGGTGAAATACACGACGCCCTCCCGCTACAATTGGATGCTGCAATATTATTTGCGCGCCGAGGGCCTGGCGCTGAGCTGGGTCGGCACCGGCCGGCTGATCTTCAGCCTGAACTACACCGACGCCGACTTCACCGAAGTCGCCGACCGCTTCGTCCGCGCGGCCGGGAAGATGAAGGCCGACGGCTTCTGGTGGCACGACGGCGTGCTTACCAACAAGACTATCAAGCGGCAGATCCTGAAAGAGATGCTGGCCAAGCGTTTTGGGCGCTGAGGCCACACTTCGCGGGCTTGCCGCCGATGCCGCGGGGTTGTGTGCGCCATATGCGATTGCCCTACCGCACGCGGGCAGAGGCGAAGCAGCCCCCAGCACGTGGATGCCCGGCACGAGGCCGGGCATGACGTAACCATCAGACATCGGAGTGTGTTGTGTACGTAGCGCGCTCAGGCGTGCTGCTCTTCGAGCGTGGGCTCGCCGATGAGGCCCAGCGTGTGCTCGGGGTTGAGGTGCAGGCCGGGATCCATCAGCTCACCGCGCATCAGGGCAAGCGGAGCACTGCGGTAGAGCATCAGATCGTGGAACGGATCGGTCAGGATCTTGGTCATCCAGACGAGGCCGGTCTCGACGTCGCGGATGAAGAACAGGTGCACGGTGCGGAACAAGAGGCCGCCGCCGCCGACCACGAGCCAGATCTTGGCGACCTGCCGCATGAAGTCGGTCGCGCCGGCCCAGGGCGTGAACAGGCCGAACAGCGTCGGGTCGAGGAACAGCACCAGCGGCGAGGCCGCCCAGATCGCCATCAGCACCACCTTGCGCTGCAAATTGTAGCCGACCTTGATCTCTTCCTTGTACTCGTGCGTCGCCTGGTTGATGTGGTCGTAGGTGTGCGGCTCGAAGAAGAAGTGACCGGCCTGGCGCGAGGTCATCGAGACCAGCCAACCGACCAGCGCGGAGACGACAGGGTCGACGAACAGCCAGACATAGGCGAAGAGGAAGCTCAGCGCGCTGACGAAGTGCAGGCTCTGATTGATGCGGCTGTGGTGATAGTAGCGATGGTCGTCCCAGCGCTGGATCCGCAGCTGCTCGAGATAATTCTTGATCATGCTCTTCCCCAAGATGCTTTCGGGTACCGGGTTAAACGGATTCGATGTACGCCGTGTGACAACATCATCCTGTCATGTGACGGCACGCAGCGGCGCGATGACGCACGCGACGCGTAGGCTCACGCCGCCTTGGCGATGTCGATCTTGCGGAAGCGCACCAGCGAGAAATGACCGAGCGGCGGAATCAAACGACGTTCGGCGAGCTCGATGCCGTGGGCGCCGGCCAGCCATTTCGCATAGCGCGACCAGGCGAACTCGGCGGTGCGGAAGCCGAGCGGACGCACCACCGGCTGCAGCTTCTGTTCGATGAACCGGCGCATGCCGGCGTCCGCGCTGACGCGGGTGAGGATGATCAGCTCGCCGCCCGGGCGCAGCACGCGGGCGAATTCGTCGAGCGCCTTCTCCGGGTTCGGCACCGCGGTGACGACATATTGCGCCATCACGACGTCGAAGGAATTGTCGGGAAATTCGAGCTTCTCGGCGTCCATCACCGCGAGGCCCTCGACGTTCTTCAGCTTGCCCTCGGTAACGCGCTGGCGCGCCTTGTCGAGCATGGCTTCCGAAATGTCGGTGCCGAAGATGCGCAGGTGCGGGGCATAGAGCGGCAGCGAGATGCCGGTGCCGACACCGACCTCGAGCACGCGGCCGCCGATCTTGTTGGTGGCCGCGATCGCGGCCTGCCGGCCCTTGGCGAACACGCCGCCGAACACGAGGTCGTAGACCGGCGCCCAGCGGTCATAGGCCTGCTCGACCGTGCCGCGGGTGAGGTCGAGCTGCTGGGTGCCGTCAAGGTTCATGATCTTAGCCATCGATGAGGTTCTCGCTGTGGGTCAAAGTATGGATCAACCGCGCACCGGCCGCCGCGCCATGCGGGGCGAAGCGCGCAAGACGCGGCTGGGCTGAAGTGAGGTGAGATTGCCGACGAACTGGCGCGCGCTGTTCTCCCAGGAACGCTCCAGCGCGAAGTTGCGACAGGTCTCGCGCGACATGGCGAGCGCGCGCAGGCACGCGGACCGCAGATCGTGGTCGATCGCGCCGATCGGATGATCGGCGATGACGTCCTTCGGGCCCGTGACCGGAAATGCGGCCACCGGCGTGCCGCAGGCCAGCGCCTCCAACTGCACCACGCCGAACGTATCGGTCAGGCTCGGAAACACGAACACGTCGGCGGCGGCGAGATGCGCGGTGAGATCGGCGCCCTTCTTCTCGCCGAGAAAGACGGCATCGGGATATTTCCTTTCGAGCGCGGCCCTCTGCGGGCCGTCGCCGACGACGACCTTGGTGCCGGGCAGGTCGAGCGAGAGGAACGCTTCGAGGTTCTTCTCCACCGCGACGCGGCCCATGGTCATGAAGATCGGACCCGGCAGGTCGAGCCTCGCCGGAGCGTCGGGATGGAACAGCTCGGTGTTGACGCCGCGCGTCCAGAAGCCGAGCCGCTTGAAGCCACGCTCGGACAACTCCTGCCGCAGCGACGGCGTCGCCACCATGGTCATGGCGGCGGCATCGTGGAAATGGCGCAGCACGGCATAGCCGACGCTGGCGGGAATGCCGGTCCGCACCGAGACGTATTCCGGAAAGCGCGTGGTGTAGGAGGTGGTGAAGGCGAGCCGGTTGCGCCGGCAATAGGCCCGCGCGGCCCAGCCGATCGGCCCCTCGGTCGCGATATGCAGCGCGTCCGGTGCCCCCTTCTCGATCCGCCGCGCGATCTCTTTGCCCGAAGGCAGCGCGATGCGCAGGCTCGGATAGGTCGGCAGCGGCCAGGACGGAAAGCCGTCGGGTGTCAGAAAGTCGATCTCGACATCGAGGGCCTTGGCCGCATTTGCCAGCGAGGTCAGCGTCCGGACCACGCCGTTGACCTGCGGATGCCAGGCGTCGGTCGCGATTAATACCCGCATGGGAAAATCCCGAGAGTTTGATGATTCTCAGGCATCGACCATCAACGAAGGATATTTCAGGCGTGTGACGTCATAGAAGTGTCCGCGGGCTGTTTTGTTCGTTAACGGGCGGACCCAGCCACGAAACCGTCATGAAACAATCCTTGCCGCCGTGAAACCGTTTTCGGTTTTCCGCGCAAATGTCCCGAAACGTTTTGCCGTTAGTGATCCAGGCAACAGAGCACCGCAACGGTGCCGCGGTGGCCAAGACCACCGAGCAAACAGGGGCGATCACATGTTCAATCTGGATATTTTCAAGACGTTTTCGCGCGCCGTTGCTTTCGGCGCAGTCGCGGTCTCCGCGATTGCATTCGCAGGTCCAGCCAGGGCCGCACCGGTGCAGATCTTCCCGTTCTTCCAGCCGCTGCCGCCGATGGCCGCGCCGCAGCCATTCCAGCCCTACCAGCCCTATCAGGCGCCCACCTACCAGACCGAGCCGTCCGAGGATCAGGACGCCGTCGAGATGCCGGCCCGTTTCCGCCGCCAGACCGTTTCCTATGCAACGCGCGAGGCGCCGGGCACCATCATCATCGATACCCCCAACACCTATCTCTATTACGTGCTCGGCAACGGTCAGGCGCTGCGCTACGGCATCGGTGTCGGCCGCGACGGCTTCACCTGGTCCGGCATTCAGTCGGTGACCCGCAAGGCGGAATGGCCGGCCTGGACGCCTCCGCCGGAGATGATCGCCCGCCAGCCCTATCTGCCGCGCCACATGGCCGGCGGCCCCGGCAATCCGCTCGGTGCGCGCGCCATGTATCTCGGCGGCACCATCTACCGCATCCACGGCACCAACGCCCCCGAGACCATCGGCAAGCGCGTCTCGTCCGGCTGCATCCGCATGACCAATGACGACGTCACCGACCTCTACTCCCGCGTCAACGTCGGCACCAAGGTCGTGGTGCTGCCGATGACGGAGCGCCGCGCCGAGCTCGGCACCGCGACGCGCTGAACCGGCAGGACATTGTGACGCAAACGGCCCCGGAACCCACCGGGGCCGCTTTCGTTTGCCTCGACATGTCGACGCGCGCTTGCTGCGGCGCGGTCCCCAATGGAGACGCAGATGCGATCACGCCTGCAATCCCCGCCGTATCGACGGCTGCACGCCCTCGTCTGCGCCGGCGCACTGACGCCGCTCGTGTCCGCCCCCGCCTCGCTCGCGCAGCAACCTGCGGGCGCTGAGGCAGCGCAGCAGGCCTTCAACAATTCCTGCCGCACCTGCCATTCCGTGAAGGAAGGCGACAACCGCCTCGGCCCCAACCTCAACAAGATCGTCGGGCGCAAGGCCGGCGCGCTGCCGGACTACAACTACTCCTCGTCGATGAAGGAAGCCGGCTTCACCTGGGACCAGGACAAGCTGACGCGCTTCATGCTCAAGCCGGACGAGGTGGTGTCGGGCAACAAGATGCAGCCTTATGGCGGCGTGTCGGCGGAGGAAGCCGGGAAGATCGTGGCTTACTTGCAGACGGCAGGCGGGCAATAGCCGCCCCGCCGCTCCGCAATCCACCTCAGCCACGCCGCCGAGTGAAACGCGCTCATCAGGAGATACATCGACACCATTCCGCCGAGCAGAGATCCCTGCCCGGCGCCGCACAGCATGTCCGCGGGGCCGCCGATCACAGCCGTCAGCACGGCCATGATCGCGAAGGTCGGGCTTGCCGCCAGGGCCAGCCATCTGGCGAGGTGGCGCGCGGCCACGACGCTTGCGCGGCCGGCGCTGGCGGTTGCGCTGATGGGACTAGTCACGTCCTTGCGCAGCCTCCTCGCGAAAGGCCTTCTCGCCGGCGGTAGAGATCTCGACCCACTTCTGGTCGGGCGCGGCGCCTTCCGTATAGCTGTCGTGCCAGTTCCACCATTTGTAGGTCGGCGTCTGCGGATAGCCTTTTGGCGAGTCTTCCCAAAGCTCCTGGCGGCCGAGCGGCGTGATGTCGAGATAGTTCCAGGTGCCGCCCATCTGCTCGTCGCCGCGGCTCTTGACGAAATAGGTGCGGAAGATGCGCGTCCCGTCGCGGTAGAACACGTTGGTGCCGTGCCATTCGTCGACGCCGAAATCGGCATCGAAATTGTCTGTTACGGTGACCCATGGCATGGTCCAGCCCATCCGCTGCTTCAGCCTGATAATATCGGCCTGCGGCGCGCGCGAGGCGAACACCAGCGTGGTGTCGCGGGCATTCAGATGCGCGACATGGGCGACCTGATCGGCCACCATGGAGCAGCCGCGGCAGGCGTGATCCGGCCAGCCGAACACGCCCGGCTCGAAGAACGCGCGGTAGACGATCAGCTGCCGCCGGCCCTGGAACAGGTCGGCGAGACTGAGCTTGCCGCCGGGCCCCTCGAACGCATAGGTTTTGGCCACTTCCATCCAGGGCATGCGCCGACGCTCGGCGGCCAGGGCGTCGCGGGCACGGGTATGCGCCTTTTCCTTCACGAGCAGTTGCTGACGGGCTGCCTCCCAGTCCTGCGGCGACACCACCGGCGGTGTTTGCATCACAGCCTGTCCGTTATTCGGTTCGTTCTGGGCTAATGTCATCATGACTCTCCAAATCTCTTATTCGGGCGATCGGCCTGCAGGTCGCGGAACCGCTCGCCCCTCACCGCACATCGTCGGCTGGCAACGATTTCTGGCACCGCGCGGTTGCGCGGTGGGAGTAACAAGTGTGGCGGGATTTGAATGGAGTCGCTGATCACGGCCGCCGCACGGGCGCTCGAGGCGGGCGATCCACTCGGTGCCCTGAACCGCGTTGCGCTGCGCAACGACGCGCCGTCGCTGGCGCTGCGCGGCATCGCGATGGCGCAGCTCGGCGACCTCGCCAAGGCCAAGTCGCTGCTGCGCAGCGCTGCGCGCGCGTTCGGCCCGCGCGAGGCGGTGGCGCGCGCCAGATGCATAGTGGCCGAAGCCGAGATCGCGCTGGTCTCGCGCGACCTCGGCTGGCCGGCGAGGGCTCTTGCCGCCGCAAGGGCGACGCTCGAGCACCACGGCGATCTCGTGAATGCCGCCCATGCGCGCCACATCGAGGCCCGGCGCCTCCTCCTCGTCGGGCGCCTCGACGAAGCCGAGCGCATTTTGGCCGAGCCCGGCGCCGCCCTGCTCCCGCCGGCATCGCAGGCCGTCCGCGCGCTCGTCGTCGCCGGCATCGCCATCAGGCGCCTCAGAACGAAAGACGCGCGCGCGGCGCTTGACCAGGCAGCGCGCGGCGCGAGGCTCGCCGGCATCCCCGCGCTCGCGGCCGAAGTCGAAAGCGCGAGCCGCGTGCTCGATGCGCCGGCGGCGCGGCTGATCACGCGCGGCAACGAGCGGCCATTGCTGCTTGCCGAGGTCGAGGATCTCCAGACATCCGAGGCGCTCGTCGTGGACACGTTCCATCATTCGATTCGCAGGCGCGGCACCGTCGTGCCGCTCGGCACGAGGCCGGTGCTGTTCGCCCTCGTTCGCGTCCTGGCGCAGGCCTGGCCCGCGGACGTCTCCCGGCAGACGCTGATCGCGAACGCGTTTCGTGCCAGGCATCTCGATGAATCGCATCGCGCGCGGTTGCGCGTCGAGATCGGGCGGCTCCGCACTAAGCTGAGCCCACTTGCCGATGTGACCGCGACGAAACAGGGTTTTGCGCTGACGCCGCGCAAGACGCGACAGGTTCTCGTGCTGGCGCGGCCCGTCGAGGAAAAGCACGCGAGCATCCTCGCCTTCCTCTCCGACGGCGAGCCCTGGTCGAGTTCGGCGCTCGCGCTGGCGCTCGGAACGAGCGCGCGCACGGTGCAGCGGGCGCTCGACGAGCTGGCACGCGCGAACAAGGTGCAATGCTTCGGACATGGCCGGGCGCGGCGCTGGATGACGCCACCCGTTCCGGGTTTCCCGACAGGCTTGTTACTCCCCACGCCGCTCCTGAAGTCGTAACGTCAAGGCCACATCACAGGGAGCGAGCAGATGAAGCGTTCAGCCGCCGAGATCGTCAGGGAGTATGGGCCGTTCGAGGGCGTCGAGGCCGTGCATGGCGTCAGCTATGACGGCAGCCATGTCTGGTTCGCATCCGGCGACAGATTGAATGCGGTCGATCCTGAGAGCGGCAAGGTCGCGCGCTCCATCGACGTCGCCGCGCATGCCGGAACGGCATTCGACGGAAGGCACCTGTTCCAGATCGCCGAGGATCGCATCCAGAAGATCGATGCGGCCTCGGGCAAGGTGCTCGGCACGATTCCGGCGCCGGGAGGCGGCGGCGATTCCGGCCTCGCCTGGGCCGAGGGCTCGCTCTGGGTCGGGCAATACCGCGAGCGCAAGATCCATCAGGTCGATCCGGAAACCGGCAAGGTTCTTCGCACCATCGAGAGCAAGCGCTTCGTGACCGGGGTGACCTGGGTCGACGGCGAGCTCTGGCACGGCACCTGGGAAGGCGAGGACAGCGACATCAGGCGGATCGACCCTGAGACGGGCAAGGTGCTGGAGCAACTCGACCTGCCCGCGGGCACAATGGTCTCGGGCCTCGAGTCAGACGGCGGCGACCGCTTCTTCTGCGGTGGCGGTCCTCGCGGCAATGTGAGAGCAGTCCGCCGTCCCCGCCGTTAACCCATTCGCCGCAATTCCACCCCATCGTTGCGCTCTAGCGCCCTCCTCGCTCGCCCTGTAAAATCTCGTCGGGGCGGCCTGGGGGATAGATGCGACTAACGTTGAACTTGAAGACCATCACGATCGCCGTCGCAGTGCTCGCGGCGTCGTTCTTCATCAGCTTGAAGGCGATGGACTGGCTCGCGCCGCGCGCGACGAATTCGGCGCCGCCGGTCGCACAATTGCCGCCGCTGCCACCGGTCGCGAAGAGCTCGATCGTGATCGCGCCGGTCGCGATCGCGATCGCGGCGATCCGCGAGCAGGCCGAGAAAGCCGCGCCGCGCAATTTCGCAGGCAAGGCCGACAACCCCGTCTCGCAGATCCTGGAGAACGCCGACATCGGCTGGACCGCCGTGCGCGGGCCGATGGCAGCGGCGGGCGACAAGGACGTGCTGACGATCTCGACACCGCTCTCCGGCAAGCTGAACGTGACGGGCTCGCTGTCGGCGAAGGCCACGGGCGCGCTCGGTGACGCGCTCGGCAGCGTGCTCGGCGGTGACGCCGCGAAGCGGATCGGCGCCGTCAACATCAAGAATTTGAACGCCAGCGCCGAGATCAAGGGCAACGTGGTCATCACCTCGCGCCCGAAGCTCGCGGCCAACTGGCATCTCGAGCCCAATCTCGGCGCCCAGGTCAATCTCGGCGACACCAACGTCAACGTCGCCGGCGCCAAGGTCAACGTGCCGGCGCAGGTCAAGCCGCTGATCGACAAGAATGTCGGCGAGCAGATCAACATCGTCTCCGAGCGCATCCGCAACGATCCGAGCCTGCGCGAGAATGCGAAGCTGCAATGGGCCAAGGCGTGCCGCTCGATCCCGCTGCAGGGCTCGGGCTCCTCGGCCGCGCTTCCGCCGCTCTGGCTGGAGATGAAGCCGATCCGCGCCATCGCCGCGCAGCCGCGCGTCGACGCGCAGGCCGTGACGCTGCTGATGGGCCTGGAAGCGGAGACGCGCGTCACCTCGACGCCGACCAAGCCGGACTGTCCGTTCCCCGACAAGATCTCGATCGTGCCGCCGAGCGGCACCGGCGTGAACATCGGCGTTCCCATCGACGTGCCCTTCACCGAGATCAACAAGCTGATCACCGCGCAGATGGTGGGCCGCACCTATCCCGAGGACGGCTCCGGGCCGGTCGACGTCACCGTGAAGAGCGCCAACGTGATCCCGTCCGGCGACCGGCTGCTGATCTCGCTCTTGGTGCGCGCCAAGGAGAAGAAGAGCTGGCTCGGCCTCGGCGCCGAGGCGACCGTGCACATCTGGGGCCGGCCGGTGCTCGACCAGGCGCAACAGACGCTGCGGCTCACCGACATCCAGCTCGCGGTGGAATCCGAGGCGGCGTTCGGCCTGCTCGGCGCCGCGGCGCGCGCCGTCGTGCCCCAGATGCAGCAGGCACTGCTGCAGAGGGCAACGCTCGACCTGAAGCCGATCGCCGCCAACGCGCGCGAGAAGATCGCCGCCGCCATCGCCGATTACCAGAAGAGCGAGGACGGCCTCAAGGTCGACGCCAAGATCGACAGCCTGACGCTGGCCGACATCGCCTTCGATTCCAAAACGTTGCGCGTGGTCGCGGAAGCCGGCGGCTCGCTGAATGTATTTGTGAGCAAGCTGTCGGGGATGTAGCGGCTCCCACGCCTCTTCATCCCTCGCACCGCTGGCATTCTCATCCGAGGATGCTAAGCTGCCCCTTGCAACCTCGAACGAGGTGCTGACAGCATTGTAGCGGCAAGCCGAGGACAACATGGAAGCCGGCATGGTGACGCCCGCGCCGGCATTGGTGCGCTTTTCCGGCATTCAGAAGACCTATGATGGCGAGCATCTCGTGGTGAAGAACCTCGATCTCGACATCAGGAAGGGCGAGTTCATCACCCTGCTCGGCCCGTCGGGCTCGGGCAAGACGACCACGCTGATGATGCTGGCCGGCTTCGAGGTTCCGACCCATGGCGAGATCTATCTCGGCGAGCGGCCGATCAAGAACATGCCGCCGCACAAGCGCGACATCGGCATGGTGTTCCAGAATTACGCCTTGTTTCCGCACCTGACGATCGCCGAGAATATCGCCTTCCCGCTATCCGTTCGCAAGACGAGCAAGGCGGAAGCGCAGGAGCGCGTCAAATCGGCATTGCGCATGATCAAGATGGAAGCCATGGCGCAGCGGCGGCCCGGACAGCTGTCCGGCGGGCAGCAGCAGCGCGTGGCGCTGGCGCGCGCGCTGGTTTTCAACCCGCAGCTCGTGCTGATGGACGAGCCGCTCGGTGCGCTCGACAAGCGCCTGCGCGAACAGATGCAGCTGGAGATCAAGCAGCTGCACGAGAAGATGGGCATCACGATCGTCTACGTCACTCACGATCAGAGCGAAGCGCTCACCATGTCGGATCGCATCGCCGTGTTCAACGACGGCATCGTGCAGCAGATCGACAAGCCCGACGCGCTTTACGAGCACCCGGTGAACAGCTTCGTGGCCCATTTCATCGGCGAGAACAATGTGCTTTCAGGCACCGTCGAGACGGTCGAGAAGGACTATTGCCGCGTCGCGCTGGCCGGTGGCGGCGCGGTGACCGCGCGGGCGGTCAACATCCAGGGCGCTGGCGCGTCCACCTCGCTGTCGGTCCGGCCGGAGCGGATCGCCATTGTCCCGGACGGCGCGTCCTGCGACGGACCGAACCGCCTGCCGGCGAGGGTGCAGAACACCATCTATCTCGGCGATCACGCGCTGGCCGTGCTCGACGTCGCCGGCAACGGCGAGTTCATGGTCAAGCTTCAGCCGGGCGCACATGACGGCCTGAGACAAGGTGAAAGCGTATTCGTCAGCTTCCGCCCCGAGGACTGCCTGGCGCTCGATCCGGTCTGACCCAACGCAAGCGGACCTGACATACTCAACCTCAACGCAACTCGCATGAAGAAGGAACCAGGACCATGATGAAGCGCAAGACGATTGCTCTGGGTTTCGCCGCGGCGTTCGTTGCCAGCGCTGCGCTGATGACGGTCGCAGAGGCGCGTGACCTCACCGTCGTGTCGTGGGGCGGCGCCTATCAGGATGCCCAGAAGAAGGTCTATTTCGAGCCGTTCAAGAAGGCGGCCGGGATTGCCATGAACGACGAGTCCTGGGACGGCGGCGTCGGCGTGTTGCGCGCCAAGGTGCAGGGCGGCGCCGCCACCTGGGACGTCGTCCAGGTCGAGAGCGACGAACTGGCGGTCGGCTGCGAGGAAGGCCTGTTCGAGAAGATGGACTACACCAAGATCGGCGGTGAGGCGGCCTACATTCCGCCGTCGGTCAATCCGTGCGGCGTCGGCGCCATCCTCTATGACTTCGTGCTCGGCTACGACAAGGACAAGCTGAAGGAAGCCCCGAAGGGCTGGGCCGACTTCTTCGACACAAAGAAGATCCCGGGCAAGCGCGCTTTGCGCCAGGGGCCGAAGACGACACTGGAGATCGCGCTGATGGCAGACGGCGTCCCGCCGAAGGACGTCTACCAGGTGCTGGCGACCGACGATGGTGTCGATCGCGCGTTCATGAAGCTCGACACCATCAAGGGCGACATCGTCTGGTGGAAGGCCGGCGCCCAGCCGCCGCAACTGCTCGCCTCCGGCGAGGTGGTGATGACCTCGGTCTACAACGGCCGCATCGACACCGCGAACAAGAACGAGAAGAAGAACTTCGGCATGGTGTGGGACGGCGCGCTCTTCACCCTCGACAGCTGGGTCATCCTGAAGGGCAGCCCGAACAAGGACGCGGCCTACAAGTTCCTGGACTTCGCCGGCAAGGCGGAGAACCAGGCGAAACTGTCGGAGCAGATCGCCTACGGCACCTCGAACAAGGACGCGGCCGGCAAGCTCGCGCCCGCCGTCCTGAAGGACCTGCCGACCGCACCCGACAACATCAAGAACGCGGTCGAGATCAACGTTGCGTTCTGGCTCGAGAACATCGACCGCCTGACCGAGCGCTTCAACAAATGGGCGGCGAAATAGCCACCCATGACAGCGTCCGCGACCAGTGCCGATGCGTCGACCGAAGTTCCGCTCAAGCGCCGATTGAGGCGTGCAGAGCGGGCACGTCAGGTCAAGGCATTGGCGCTGGTTGCGCCGCTTCTCGTCTTCCTGCTCTTCACCTTCGCCGGGCCCATCGCCGGCATGCTGTGGCGCGCGGTCGATGACCGCGAGGTGCGCCAGGTTCTGCCTCAAACCATAGCTGCTCTCGCCGAGTGGGACGGCAAGGAGTTGCCGGACGAGAAGGCCTACGCGGCGTTGGCGAGCGACGTCCAGGCGGCGCGCGCCTCCGGCACCATCGCCATCGCGGCCAAGCGGCTGAACTACGCGCTGAACGGTTTCCGCACGATCCTGACCAGCACCTCACGCAATCTCAAGACCGCGCCCGAACCCGGCACGGCCAAGGAGACTCTAGGCAAGATCAATCCGGCCTGGCGCGAACGCGCGACGTGGACGACGATCAAGGACGCCGGCGGCCCCATCACGGGCTTCTACCTTCTGGCCGCGCTCGACCTGACGCGAAACGTGGACGGCGCGATCGTCGCGGCCCCGCCGGACCAGGCCATCTACCGCAGCCTGTTCGCGCGCACCTTCGTCATCAGTCTCAGCGTCACCGCGCTCTGCCTCATCCTGGGCTTCCCCGTCGCCTACCTCCTGGCGACGCTGCCGCCGGGCAGGTCGAACCTCCTGATGATCTTCGTCCTGCTGCCGTTCTGGACCTCGCTGCTGGTCCGCACCTGCGCCTGGATCGTGCTGCTGCAAAGCAAGGGCGTCGTCAACGACAGCCTGCACTGGCTCGGCATCATCGACGAACCGTTGCGCCTGATCTACAATCGCTTCGGCGTCTGCGTGGCCATGACCCACGTGCTGCTGCCGTTCATGATCCTGCCGCTGTACAGCAGCATGAAGGCGATCTCGCCGGCTTACTTGCGGGCCGCCGCCTCGCTCGGCGCACCGCCGCTCACCGCCTTCCTGCGCATCTACCTTCCGCAGACCCTGCCCGGCGTCAGTGCGGGAAGCCTGCTCGTCTTCATCCTGGCGCTCGGCTATTACATTACGCCGGCCCTCGTCGGCGGCGCCGCCGATCAGATGATCAGCTACTTCATCGCCCTCTACACCACCGAGACCGCCAATTGGGGCCTTGCTTCCGCGCTCGGTGCGGTGCTGCTGCTGGCCACCATTCTCTTGGCGCTGGTCTATGGCAAGCTGGTGCAGGGCCAGCAGGTCACGGGAGGCATGAAGAATTGAGCGACAATGCCTCCCTGCGCACGCCGAGCCAGCGCATCGCGTGGACAACGACCCTCGTGGTCTCCACGCTGGTGTTCATTTTCCTGATCGCGCCGATCCTTGCGATCATGCCGCTGTCTTTCAGTTCGAGCTCGTACCTCACCTATCCGCTGCCCGGCCTGTCCTTGCGCTGGTACGACGACTTCATCAATTCGCCGCGCTGGATGAATTCGCTGAAGAACAGCGTGATCATCGGCGTCGCCTCGACGGCACTGTCCATGGTGCTCGGCACGCTGGCAGCGCTGGGGCTGGCGCAGTGGAAGAGCCGGTTCAAACCGCTGGTGCTGGCTTTCGTGCTGTCGCCGGTCGTCGTGCCCGGCGTCATCACCGCGGTCGGCCTGTATTTCTTCTTCGCGCCGATTGGCCTCACCGGCAGCTATCTCGGCCTGATCCTGGCCCACACCGCGCTGGCAACGCCGTTCGTGGTGATCACGGTCGGCGCGACGCTGCAGAGCTTCGACACCAATCTGGCGCGCGCCGCCGCCTCGCTCGGCGCCTCGCCGCTTCAAGCGTTCCGCCGCGTGATCCTGCCGCTGATCCTGCCGGGCCTCGCATCGGGCGCGCTGTTCGCCTTTGCGACCAGCTTCGACGAGGTGGTGATCGTGCTGTTCATGGCAGGTCCCGAGCAGCGCACCCTGCCGCGCGAGATGTTCAGCGGCATCCGCGAGAACATCAGCCCGACCATCACGGCCGCAGCGGTGATCCTGACGACAGTCTCGGTCATCCTCCTCGCCACCATGGAAGCCTTGCGCCGTCGCAACGAACGGCTCAAGCGTGGTGGTTGAAAGGACTCCTTCCTTCGTCCTCTCCCCGCAAGCGGGACGAGGTAAGAGAAACGACACGACAGCGCGCCCGGTGAAAACCGGGCGCGCTTCGTTCAGATGGCTAGAAGCCCATTACTCCGAATACTTGAACTCCGGCATGTTCTTCAGCTCGTCCTTGCTGGCATTGAACACGGCGTGATCCGGATACCATTTCGAGGTGGACGACGTCGTGGTCGCGGCGGGCTTGGTGTCGGCGGTGCCGGTCGCAGCGCCCGTGGTCGTGGTCGCGGCGGGCTTCGCGCCGGTGCCGGTGCCGGTGCCGGTGTAGGCGACGGCCTCGTTGACGAACTTCAGCTTCTCGTAGGGCACGGCAACCAGATGCTCGCCCATGCCGAGGAAGCCGCCGACGCCGATCACGGCAATCTTGATGTCACCGCTCTTGTCCATCAGCAGGTCGTTGATCGTGCCGATGTTCTCGTTGGCTTCGTTGTAGACCTTCAACCCGTCCATCTTGGACGTACGCCACTGTCCCGATGCGGTGGTGGTGGTCGTCGTGGCGGTGGTTGCCGCAGGCGCCGCCTTGTCGGTGGTGGCGGTCGGCGACTGCGCGAACGCAACGGTCGTGAGCAGTGCAGTGCCGGCAAGGCCGGCGACGATCGTCTTCATCATGTTGTCCTCTCCTTCAACGAAAAACTCGTGTGGAGAAAACAGCGCTGATCACGCGCAGTTCCGTGCGCGCGGCAATTTCGTCGCGCGATGCGAGTGCAAGAACTTCGCAAGGGTGTTCCTGCGTCACTCAGTAACATTTTGCGACGCACGGTTCCCCGCCGACGATCGTGCGCCCTGGGTGAAGCACGATCGCGGCGAGGAGCCGCGTCGCTCGGGGTCAGCTCTTGTAGTCGATCAGAAGCGCAGAGAAGCCGGAGCTGCCGGATGAGCCGCCGTTGGCGCCGTAGGACGATGTCGACGATTGCGATTGCTGCAGCGCCTGGAGGAACTGCTGCAGGATCTCGGCAATGGTCTGGTCGCTGGAGCTGCTGCTGGTCGTGTCCGTGGACGACGAGGAATCCGAGGAGCTGTCGTCCGGCGGCGGACCGGGCGGCGGCCCGCCTGCGCCACCGGGGCCGCCCGCCCCGCCGGGACCGCTCGCGAAGGCGGACTGAAACACGCCCTTGAGCGCTTCGGCCTGGTCCGAGGTCAGCGTCCCGTTCGACACCTCGTTCGAGATGAGATCGTCGATCTTCGACTGCATGTCCGCCTTGGAGGGGCGCGTGCCGCTCGACCCATCGCTCGACCGGCTCTGCTGGAGTGCCGTGTCGATGTCGGTCAGCGCCGTCGAGAGCGCGGACTGATCCGCCGACGAGACCGTGCCGGCGGACACTTCCGATTGCAATTCCTGCTGCAGCCGCTGCAGCGGCGACTGGATGTTGCCGGCGGAGGCCGCCGAAATCGAGGTCATGATGACTCCGTGGGTTTTGCGGGGTTTCACTGCTGTCCACGCCACGGTATGGTTAACGGCCTTAACGAGACCTTGCTGCTCCGCGATCACACGATTGCCGCCTGTTGCGGGACGCGGGACAGAAACAATCCGAAACAAAAATCTTCGCCATTTGGCCCGAATCTTGGACAAACAAAGCGCATGGCCATTCCCAATCCCAACATCCTGGTCGTCGAGGACGACCGCGAAACCCGGACGTTGATTGCGAAGTACCTGCGCAACAACGCCTGCAACGTCACCGCCGTGAGCGACGGCCGCGAGATGTCGCGCGCCATGGCCGATCACCGCATCGACCTGATCATTCTCGACGTCATGCTGCCCGGCGAGGACGGTCTCAGCCTGTGCCGCAAGGTGCGTGCCGAGGGGCAGACGCCGATCATCATGCTGACCGCGCGCGGCGAGGACGTCGACCGCATCGTCGGCCTCGAGATGGGCGCGGACGATTATCTGCCAAAACCCTTCAACCCGCGCGAGCTGCTCGCCCGCATCAACGCGGTGCTGCGCCGCCAGGCCGCGGCGCAGGCGGCGAGCTCGATCGAAGGCGCCTCCACGCTCACCTTCGAGGGCTGGCACATCGATCTGCGGCTGCGCGAACTGCGCAATCCGGAGGGCGCGCGCGTCGCGGTGACCAGCGCCGAATTCGATCTGCTGCGCACCTTCTGCGAACGGCCCGGCCGCGTGCTGTCGCGCGACAGCCTGCTCGACCTCACGCAAGGGCGCAACACCGGCTCGTTCGAGCGCTCCATCGACGTGCTGGTCAGCCGCATCCGCCGCAAGATCGAGCCCAACCCGGCCGATCCCACCCTCATCAAGACGGTGCGCTCCGGCGGCTATCTGTTCACGCCGCGAACCCAGGTCGCAAATCCTCAAGCGGCAAGCCTTCCCGCGGCAAGCACCCAGGCAGCAGGCATTGAAGCGGTTGCGGCGCCCCTGAGCAATTAAGGGGACGCCGACGATGAAGCCGTTCGGGTTCTTCCACCTCAAGGGGATCGGCGGGCAGATCGCCGCGCTGGTGCTGGCGTCGACCCTCGCGCTGCATCTCGTCGTTACCACCGCCTTCCTGATCAGCCGGCCGGATCGCCCCGACACGCCGCCGGACGGCGCGCACCAACTGACCGATGCCGCGCTGCTGCTCGGCTCTGCCGAGCCCGGCGAACGGCCCCGCCTCGTCGCCGATCTCGCGCGCGCCTTCCCCAAGCTCGGCATCGAAGTGCTCGCCCCGGGCACCGCAAGCGTCGAGGAGAGCGACAACCAGCACCTGCGCGCAATGCGCCGTCATCTCGGGCGCGGCTACAAGCCGGTCCAGCTGGCCTCGATCGACAACCAATCCCGCATCGGCATCGAGTTGCCCGACGGCACCCTGATATCAGGGCATGTCGACGGCGGGCCGCGGCCATGGTTCTGGGGCGCGCCCTGGCTGATGGCGCTGATGAGCGCCTTCATCTGCGTCACCGTGCTCGGCCTGTGGGCGGCGCGCGCGCTGGCAGCTCCCCTGTCGTCCTTCGCCAAGGCCGCCGAGAATTTCAGCCTGGACGGCGGGGCCGAGCCGCTGCCGGAGCGCGGCCCGGAAGAGATCCGCTCGGTGGCGCGCGCGCTCAACCGCATGCACGAGCGGATCGCCCGCCTGATGTCGGACCGCACCCGGATGCTGGCCGCGATCAGCCACGATCTGCGCACGCCGATCACGCGGCTGCGCCTGCGCGCCGAGTTCATCGAGGACGAGACCAACCGCAAGCGCATGCTGATCGACCTCGACCAGATGCGCGCGATGCTGGAGAGCGTGCTGTCGCTGCTGCGCAACGACCGCAAGGTCGAGGCCGTGACGCTGGTCGATATCGCCAGCACGCTGCAGCTCGTCGCCGACCAGTTCGGCGACATGGGCCATGTCGTGCATTACGACGGCCCGGCCTCCGCGACCGCCGCCGCGCGGCCCGACGATCTGCATCGCGGCGTCACCAACCTCGTCGAGAACGCGGTGCGCTTCGGCGCCGAGGTGACGATCCGCCTCGACGTCTCCGGCAGCAGGCTCGTGATCGACGTCGAGGACGACGGCCCCGGCATTTCGGACGCGCGCAAGCAGGAGATGCTGGAGCCGTTCGTGCGCGGCGACGATGCGCGCACCATGGACGAGTCCACCGGCTTCGGGCTCGGCCTGTCGATCGCGCGCGCCATCGCGCTCGCCCATGGCGGCGAGCTGTCGCTGCACGACCGCGAACCGCACGGACTGATCGTGCGGATGCAATTGCCGCTGTGGCAGCAGCCGCGCCTGGCTGCGGCTTAGGATCGCCCGTTACGCCGCGAGCGGCGGGTGCTCGACGGCCGCCTCCTCGAAGATCGCCACCGCCTCGAAGCGATAGTTGCAGGCGTGGCAGGTCCAGAGATAGGAGACGCGCCCCTCGCCCGGCTCGATCCAGTCGGGCCGCGGGATCGGCGTGCCGCACTGGGCACAGGGGTTTTGCCTGGGGGTGTCGCTGAGGACTGCTTTTGTCATGGCACCTCTCCCGATTTGCTAGCCGCTTCCTACTCGCTTTCGCGCGCTTGTGCGACTAGACAGCCTTGCTGCCGCGAGCGGGGGTCGTCCGCCCTGAAGGAACCCTTAGCCCGGCATTGAGTCGTAACAGCGGCTCGGCGCCGCAAAATCGTCAGCGGCGGCGTTTGGTCACATCATCGCCGCGTTCGGGAGGCCTATCGGCAGCTTGGCGCAGGTCACCTAGAGGGCCTCAGGGATATCTTATGAAGATTTTACGCATTGCCGCGCTGCTCACGGCCGGACTGACATTGCCGCAGGCGGCCTTCGCCGGTGAAGCCGAATATGCCGAGATGGTCGCGGCCCATGCCCGCGCCAACGGCGTGCCGGAAGCGCTGGTGCACCGCGTGATCATGCGCGAGAGCCGCTATCAGCCCCACCTCGTCGGCCGGGGCGGCACCATCGGGCTGATGCAGATCAAGCTCGCGACCGCGCGCGGCGTCGGCTACACCGGCGATGCCGCGGGCCTGCGCGATCCCAACACCAACCTCACCTATGCCGTGAAATACCTCGCCGGCGCCTATCGCGCCGCCAATGGCGACCACGCCCGCGCCGTGCGCTATTTCGCCGGCGGCTATTACTACGCCGCCAAGCGCCAGCGTCAGGAGGCCGTACAGGTGGCCAACATGGGCGAGACCATGGGCCAGGGGGGGTATGGGTCAACCTTGGCTGGAGCCGAACGGCAATCCGCAGCCGATGTTCGGCAATGTGCCGCACCGCAAGCTGGCCCAGCGCGTGCGCAACGCGCGGGCTCAGGCCTCGCGGTAACTCTCCGTGTCCCGGACGCGCCGCAGCGTGCAATGCTGCTGCGCAGAGCCGGGACCCAGCATCCCACATAAGCATGGGCCCCCGCTCAGCAGCGCACCACTGCGTGATGCGCTGCGTCCGGGGCACGAGCGGTGAGGTTCCCACCTAACGCGTTGACCACCCCGCCCCACTGTCCTACATTAGACCCGTTCCGAGGGGTGCTCCGAGGAGGAGCTGAGATACCGCTAAACGGGCAATGCCGATCAACCGGCTTGCCAGGACCGCGGTGACCCTTTGAACCTGATCCGGGTCATGCCGGCGAAGGGACAGGGATGTTGCAAACGACCAAGCGACCGGATTCACCGGTATCCATCATCGGCGCAGGCATTGCGGGCGCTTGGCAGGCCCTGCTGTTCGCACAGGCCGGCCATGCCGTGACCTTGCACGAGCGCGGTGACGAGGCGATGACGGACGCCACCAGCCATTGGGCCGGCGGCATGCTCGCGCCCTATTGCGAGGCGGAGGTCGCCGAACCCATCATCAGCCGGCTCGGCCTGCGCTCGCTCGACGTCTGGCGGCGCGAGCTGCCCGACACGCCGTTCAACGGCTCGCTCGTCGTCGCCCATCCGCGCGAGCGCAACGATTTCGAGCGCTTTGCCCGCATGACCGAGGACCACCGCCGGCTCGACGCCGCCGGCCTCGCCGCGCTCGAACCGTCGCTGGAGGGCCGCTTCCGCGACGCGCTGTTCTTCCCGGCCGAGGGCCATGTCGAGCCGCGCCGCGTGCTGCCGCAGCTGCACGAACGCATCCGCGCCGCCGGCGGCACCATCAAGTTCGAAAGCGACGTCACCGTCGACGATCTCGCAAAAGACCCTGACGGCATCGTGATCGACTGCCGCGGCCTCGGCGCCCGCGACGAGCAGCCAGAGCTTCGCGGCGTCAAGGGCGAGATGATCCTGATCGAGACCGCCGAGGTGCAGCTGGCCCGCCCGGTGCGGCTGATGCATCCGCGCTGGCCGCTCTACGTCATCCCCCGCGAGAACAATCTGTTCATGCTGGGCGCGACCTCGATCGAGGCCGAGGACACCGGCGTCAGCGTCCGCTCCGCGCTGGAGCTGCTCGGCGCCGCCTATGCGGTGCATCCGGCGTTCGGCGAAGCCCGCATCGTCGAGTTCGGCTCGGGGCTTCGTCCCGCTTTTCCCGACAATCTGCCGCGCATCGGCATTCGCGGCCGCAGGATCACCGTCAACGGCCTCTATCGCCACGGCTTCCTGATCGCCCCCGCGCTCGCCGAGCTGACGCTCGCCTATGTCGAGCGCGGCCAGATCGACAACGAGGTGATGCAATGCGTCTGATCGTCAACGGTGAGCAGCGCGACGTGAACGCGGCCAGCGTCGACGCGCTGCTCGCCGAGCTCGACTACGAAGGCACCCATTTCGCGATCGCGCTGAACTACGACGTCGTGCCGAAAAGCCGCTGGGCCGAGACGCGCCTGAAGGCCGGCGACGAGATCGAGATCATCACGCCACGGCAGGGAGGGTGAGCGGGATGGCACGCTCCCTCCACTTGTCGTCCCCGCGAACGCGGGGACCCATAACCCCAGGGAGCGGTTGTGGCAGTCGGTCTCTCCCCACGTGCCCCGCGAGAAATCACGCGGTATGCCCCGCTTTCGCGGGGAGGACAGCTACGTTTGCGCTGACACCGTCATTTGAGGAGACACCTTCGACATGGTGACCTTCTACGGCAAAACCTTCGCCTCGCGCCTGCTCATCGGCAGCGCGCTGTATCCCTCGCCGGCGATCATGCAGAGCGCGATCCGCGCCTCCGGCTCGAACATCGTCACGGTGTCGCTACGGCGTGAATCCGCCGGCGGCAAGACTGGCGACGCGTTCTGGAACCTGATCCGCGAGCTCGACGTCACCGTGCTGCCGAACACCGCCGGCTGCCGCACCGTGCGCGAGGCGGTGACCACCGCAAAACTCGCCCGCGAATTGTTCGGCACGAGCTGGATCAAGCTCGAGGTCATCGCCGACAACGACACGCTGCAGCCCGACGTCGTTGGCCTGGTCGAAGCCGCCACCATCCTGATCAAGGACGGTTTTGAGGTATTCCCCTATTGCACCGAGGATCTCTCGGTGGCCAACCGCC
The DNA here is from genome assembly GCF_032144035.1 of Bradyrhizobium sp. WYCCWR 12699. Lineage (NCBI taxonomy): Bacteria > Pseudomonadati > Pseudomonadota > Alphaproteobacteria > Hyphomicrobiales > Nitrobacteraceae > Bradyrhizobium > Bradyrhizobium sp. WYCCWR 12699. Next base: position 27,086 of record NZ_JAVTJN010000033.1, on the reverse strand, counting down.
TGGTCGATGCCGGCTGCAAGGTGGTGATGCCATGGGCCGCGCCGATCGGCAGCGCCAAGGGCATCACCAATCGCGATGCGCTGAAGCTGATGCGCGACCGGCTGCCCGATATCACCCTGGTGGTCGACGCCGGCCTGGGCGCGCCCAGCCACGCCGCGCAGGCGCTGGAGCTCGGCTATGATGCCGTGCTGCTCAACACCGCGATCGCAAAGGCCGCCGATCCCGTCGCGATGGCCAAGGCCTTCCGCCTCGGTATCGAGGCCGGCCGCACCGCTTACGAGGCCGGGCTGATGAACGTCCGCGACTTCGCCTCCCCTTCCACCCCTGTCGTTGGGACCCCGTTCTGGCATGCCGTATCCTGATCGATTTTATCCCGTCGTCGACAGCCTTGCGTGGGTCGAGCGCCTCACAAGACTCGGCGTCGGCACCATTCAGCTGCGCGCCAAGGAGCTCGACGACGGGCAGGCCTTGCAGATGGTCACCGACGCGCTGGCGATCACGAAAGGCACGCAAGCCAAGCTGGTCGTGAACGATTATTGGCGCGCTGCGATCGTCGCCGACGCAAAATATCTGCATCTCGGCCAGGAAGATCTCGCAGAGGCCGACCTCAAGGCGATCCGCGAAGCGGGCCTGTCACTCGGCATCTCCACCCATGACGATGCCGAGCTTGAAACCGCGCTCCAAGCCAAGCCCGATTACGTCGCACTCGGCCCGATCTTCTTCACCACGCTCAAATCGATGCGCTTCGAGCCGCAGGGCATCCCTAAGATCACCGAATGGAAGAAGCGCATCGGATCGATCCCGCTGGTCGCCATCGGCGGCATCAAATTCGAGCACGCCGCGGAGATCTTTGCCGCGGGGGCGGATTCGATTGCGGTGGTCAGCGACGTCACGCAGAATCCCGACCCGGACGCCCGCGTGCGGCAATGGCTCGGCCTGTCGAACGAGGGGGCGTGATGCGCCTCGCTCACACTTTTCCCCGTCACCCCCGCGCAACGGCGAAGCCGTTGTCGCTGGAGGTGGCCGCGCAAGCGGCCCTCGAAGGGCGACGGCCCGGCTCCATCCTTCGAGGCTCGCAAGTGCTCGCACCTCGGGATGACGAACAGCACGCAACGACGCGATAATCATATTCACCGGAGGATCCCATGAACATCCGCTCCAACCCCGAAAAAACCGTCCCCGCCGTCACCACCGGCCCGCTCCCCTCCTCGCGAAAGATCTTCGCCTCCCCGGACGCCGCGCCCGAGCTGCGCGTGCCCCTGCGCGAGATCATCCTGTCCGAAGGCGCGGGCGAGCCGAACCTGCCGGTGTACGACACCTCGGGCCCCTACACCGACCCCTCCGTCACGATCGACGTCAACGCCGGCCTTGCCCGCAGCCGCAAGCAATGGGTTCTGGAGCGCGGTGGCGTCGAGGAATATGAGGGCCGCCAGATCAAGCCGGAAGACAACGGCAGCGTCTCCACCGACAAGGCCGCGCGCGCCTTCTCGGCCTATCACAAGCCGCTGCGCGGCCTCGACGGCCACAAGATCACGCAGCTCGAATTTGCTCGCGCCGGCATCATCACTAAGGAGATGATCTACGTCGCCGCCCGCGAAAACCTCGGCCGCAAGCAGCAGCTCGAGCGCGCGGAAGCCGCGCTCGCCGACGGCGAAAGCTTCGGCGCATCGGTGCCCGCCTTCATCACCCCGGAATTCGTGCGCGACGAGATCGCGCGCGGCCGCGCCATCATCCCCTGCAACATCAACCACAGTGAACTCGAGCCGATGATCATCGGCCGCAACTTCCTGACCAAGATCAACGCCAATATCGGCAACTCGGCGGTGACCTCCTCGGTCGAGGAAGAGGTCGAGAAGATGGTGTGGGCGATCCGCTGGGGCGCCGACACCGTGATGGACCTCTCGACGGGCCGCAACATCCACACCACCCGCGAATGGATTTTGCGCAACTCGCCGGTGCCGATCGGCACGGTGCCGATCTACCAGGCGCTGGAGAAGTGCAACGGCGATCCCGTCAAGCTGACCTGGGAGCTCTACAAGGACACCCTGATCGAGCAGTGCGAGCAGGGCGTCGACTATTTCACCATCCACGCCGGCGTGCGGCTGTCCTACATCCATCTCACCGCCAGCCGCGTCACCGGCATCGTCAGCCGCGGCGGCTCGATCATGGCGAAGTGGTGCCTGGCGCATCACAAGGAGAGCTTCCTCTACACGCATTTCGATGAGATCTGCGACCTCATGCGCAAGTATGACGTCTCGTTCTCGCTCGGCGACGGCCTGCGTCCGGGCTCGATCGCCGACGCCAACGACCGCGCGCAGTTTGCCGAGCTCGAAACCCTCGGCGAACTGACGAAGATCGCGTGGGACAAGGGCTGCCAGGTCATGATCGAGGGCCCCGGCCACGTGCCGATGCACAAGATCAAGATCAACATGGACAAGCAGCTCAAGGAGTGCGGCGAAGCCCCGTTCTACACCCTCGGGCCCCTGACCACCGACATCGCGCCGGGCTACGACCACATCACCTCGGGCATCGGCGCCGCCATGATCGGCTGGTTCGGCTGCGCCATGCTGTGCTACGTCACGCCGAAGGAGCATCTCGGCCTGCCCGATCGCAACGACGTCAAGACCGGCGTCATCACCTACAAGATCGCCGCCCACGCCTCTGACCTGGCCAAGGGCCACCCCGCCGCGCAACTGCGCGACGACGCTCTCTCCCGCGCCCGTTTCGACTTCCGCTGGAGCGACCAGTTCAACCTCGGCCTCGATCCGGATACCGCGAAGAACTTCCACGACGAGACCCTGCCGAAGGAAGCCCACAAGGTCGCCCATTTCTGCTCGATGTGCGGTCCAAAATTCTGCTCGATGAAGATCACGCAGGACGTGCGCGACTACGCGGCGACGCTGAACGATCCGAACTCGGTGGGCATGTCGCTGGCCGGCACCGCCGAAGACGGCATGGCCAAGATGAGCGCGAAGTTCAAGGAGATGGGCGAGAGCTTGTATCTGGATGCGGAGAAGGTGAAGGAGAGTAATCGGGTGTTGTGACCTACTCTGCAAATAGCATCCGTCAATGGCAAAAGACCGGGTAAGCGCCCGGTCTTTTTCGCTGACGCTCATGCGGGCTACAAGACCAGAGCTATTCTATTTGCCCCCCCATCGCCTCCCCGACCAACTCCGCCCCGACCTCCGCCTCGTCTTCGTCGGCACCGCCGCCTCGACGCGCTCGGCCGAGCTCGGGCACTATTACGCCCATCCCGGTAACCGCTTCTGGCGCGCGATCCATGAGGCTGGCATCACGCCGCGGCGCTATCAGCCGAGCGAATACGCCGCGCTGCTCGACCTCGGGCTCGGCTTCACTGATCTGTCCAAGACGGGCGCGGGGATGGATCACCAGATCGCGGCGGAGACGATCGACGTACCGGGGTTCTGGGCCAAGATGGAGGCGTATCGGCCGCGGACGATTGCGTTCACGAGCAAGAAGGCGGCGAGCTTGTTTTACGGCAGGCCGTCAGCTGCGATCGCGCTGGGGCGGCAGGTGCGCGACGAGAGCTTGCCGGAGATATTCGTGCTCCCCTCGCCGTCCGGCGCGGCTTCCGGGCATTGGACGATCGAGCCGTGGCGCGAACTGGGGGCGTGGATTGGTCGCGCACCCTGAACGGCGACTGCCGGATTGCGTCTGCTCTCGTGTCCGGGGCAAGCGTAGCGCAGACCCGGGATCCAGAAGCTCCGGCACGCGTTCGTCATGGGCCCCGGCTCTGCAGCGCATCGCGCCGCAAGTGGCGGCGCGCTGCACTGCATCCGGGGCACGCCACCACCGATATTTCGCACACAGTCTGTCGGAGACAGCATCCGTCGTTCGTCCTGGAAACGATCACCCCGGAGCCTCCAATGCCTCCCACCATCACCGCCTTCGAAAACTCCCCCGACCGCGGCAAGGGCCAGGCGCGCGACATGCGGGTGCGCTGGGCGTTCGAGGAGGTCGGTCAGCCCTACGACGTCCGCCTCCTTTCCTTCGCCGCGATGAAGCAGCCGGCGCATCTGGCGCTGCATCCGTTCGGGCAGATTCCGACCTATGAGGATGGCGATCTCGCGCTGTTCGAGTCGGGCGCGATCGTTCTGCACATCGCCGAGCGCCACGAGGGCTTGCTGCCTCACGACGCCAATGCGCGCGCCCGCGCGATCGCGTGGATGTTCGCCGCGCTGAGCACGGTCGAGCCGCCGATCGTCGAGCTCACCATGGCCATGCTGTTCGAACGCGACAAGAGCTGGTCCGCGGAGCGGCTGCCGATGTTGCAGGATCGCGTCCGCGTCAGGCTCGGCGAATTGTCCGCTCGCATCAGTGGTGCCGACTGGCTCGACGGCGCGTTCAGCGCCGGCGATCTCATGATGGTGACGGTGCTGCGGCGGTTGAACACATCGGGCTTGCTCGATGAATATCCTGCCATCGCCGCTTACGTCGCGCGCGGCGAGGCACGGCCGGCGTTCCGGCGGGCGTTCGAGGCGCAGCTTGCGGTGTTCACCGCAACGGCGCGCTCGTAGCCGTCCCCTACCGCATCGTGATCGCGAGCCCGCTGAGGTCCGCGTTCGCCATCAGGCCGACCTGTTGCCCCGTCAGTTCCAGCACGGCGCCCTTCTGGTTGGTCAGCACGATGGCGCGGGCGCCGGCGCCCACGGCAAGGCCCGCGCCGGCGGCGCCGTAGACCCCGGCGACGTCGGAGGGACGGTTGATGTTGCTGACGCGGCCGCGCAGCACGGTCTTGGATCCCCCGAACACGAGGCCGTAGTCGAGGCCGCCGGTGGAGAGCCCATAGGTGCGGCCGCGGAAGTTGAGCACGCCGCTCCCGCCCGAGCCGCCGATGATCCAGCCCGCCTTGTAGATCGTCAGCGTCACGAAACCGCTGTCGGCCTGTGCCGCGGTCGAGAGTCCGGCCAGGGCCGCGATGGCGACCAGCGCGGCGCGAAGGGTGGATGCGAGCTTCATGGGGATCTCCGAGAGCTGTTTCTGAGGGGGATTCGAATCAGACGCGGCGAATGTATCTGATTGATCGGGGCGGCAACATGATGGGGGCCAGCGTCAGTCGCGCTGTTCGCCAAACACCGAGCTGTCATCGCCCGGCCAGTGCGCAGTTTGCGGTCGATCCAGCATTCCAGAAACCGCCAGAGCCGGGCATGACAGCGGAATCCGGAGCCACGGACGAGACCAACCTCATCATGCCATCATGCCCCTGTTTTGCCCGACGATGCAATTCATCATCCTCGGTATAACCGAATTCGAAAACCCCAATGATTTCCGTCCCCCTCCTACTGTGCATGGGGTTGTTTTCGCATTTTTTGTTTTGAGGCCTCTTCACCTGCCGCTACGCTTGTGGCATCAGCGACCGTCCTTGCGAGGTGATCCCATGCCGATCCAGCATTTCGCGCCCCCGCCTCACGTGAAAGCGCCGCCGCTGTCCTTTGCCACGCGGGTCGGCGATCTCCTGTTCGTCTCGGGCATTCCCGGCTTCGACGGCAACGGCGCGCTGCCTGATGGTTTCGAGGCGCAGTTCGCCAATGTGGTCGTCAACATCAAGCGCGTGCTGGACGAGGCCGGCGCCGGTGTCCGCGACCTCGTCAAGGTCAACGTGCTCTTGACCCGCCCCTCCGACGTCGCCGCCATGAATGCCCTCTATGCCGGCGCCTTCGGCCCGCCGCCTTATCCGGCGCGCACGACGTGCGTGGTGCAGGCCCTGCCCGATCCGAAGATGCTGATCGAGATCGAGGCGGTAGCCTCGCTGGCGAAGGGCTAGTTCGAACGGCGGACGGACGGCTGACATATCCGTGATCGACCGCCGCCCGGCTTGCCAGAAGCACTGTTTTGCCGCACCAGTTTTCCTCTCACCTTCCCTTCAGGAGATATTTCATGCGTCGCGTTCTCGCCCTCTGTGCCGTTGCCGGCATCGCTTCCTCCGTGTTCGCCGTGCCCGCATCCGCCAAGGCCGGCTATTACGTGATCCGCTGGGACAACACCGGCATCTGCCAGGTCTGGAACGAGGACCTGCAGTACAAGCCGCTCCAGATCGGGGTGTCGACCTACAAGGTCGTCAGCAAGCCGATGCCGACCTTCCAGCAGGCGTCCGACCTCCAGATCAAGATGCGCGCGGAGCGCCGCTGCACGCTCTAGGCTTGACGCGACAAGACGGATGTCGAGGGCGGATCGCGCGAGCGGTCCGCCCTTTGCTTTTGCGGGGCTCGCGCATTTTTTTGCCGCCGAAACCGGCCAGGTCTCGCTCGCGATCTTTGAACCTGATCGGCGCGTGGAATGACTCACATCTTGTCCGGCGCGCATCACCCACAGGCGTCCGGCACCAGCCCTCCCCGCATTGCCGGGAGGCGCATCACATCATTCATTTGAGGAGCTGATCATGCGTCGTATTTCCGTGCTGTGCGCTGCCGCCGGTCTTGCCGTCACCGCGTTCGTCGCCGCGAGCCCTGCACAGGCCAGCTATCACCTGATCCGCTGGCAGGACAGCGGCTTCTGCCAGATCTGGGACGAGAGCATCCCGACCACGCCGTGGCCGGCCGGCTATCACCGCGCCAGCGCGAGCATGCCGACCTTCATCGACGCACTCGCGGCGAAGGACGCCGCGCTGAAGAACGGTCACTGCACCTGGTAGGATTTCGATCGGCGGACGAAGAGCCGGGCAAGGACGAAGACCTCGTCCTTGCCCGCTTTGTTTTTCACGCGTCCTTGTGCGCGCCGGGATGGATCAGCACGTCACGCGCGGCGGCGAGGTCGATGAAGGCTTGCGTGCTGCCGCCGTGGTCGGGATGCATGCCCTTGGCGGCGCGGCGATAGGCCTGGTTGATGTCCTCGCAGGTGAGCTGCACCGCGAGCGGCAGCCCGAGCATCTTGCGGGCGCGATCCTCGCTGGAGAGCTTCTTCGGCGTAGCGTTGCGGCGGCCGAAGCGCGGCGCGGTCAAATCATGGACGACCTCGAGCACCACGCCGAGACGGCGCTGCGCCGCCAGCGTGACGCCGTCATCGTCATTGTCGACCGCCTGGCGCAGCACCGGCAGCGCCTGCTCCGCCGCCTGGCGCAGCGTGACGTCGACACTCATCCGCGCGATCTCGGCCACGAGCCGGCCCGCCTCGGCGAAGTCGGCCGATTGCGCCGACCGCAGGCGTTCCAGAGCCAGTTTCCAGGAGTCCAGCCGAGTGTCGAGCCGTTCCATCATGCGCGCAACGTTTAGCAATCGAGATCAGTATGCCAAGGCTGCCGTTTCCGACCCCTTAATTTCGAGTTAGCGTTTGGTGAAACTTCGAAAAGAAATCGGGAGGAAAATGTCATGGCATTGCTCGCAAACCACATCGCCGTCGTCACCGGGGCCGGTTCCGGCATCGGCCGCGCGATCGCCGCCGGCTATGCGCGCGAGGGCGCGCGGGTGGTGCTGCTCGACGTCAATTCCGACACGGTCGCGGAGGCCGCGCAGGAGATCCGAGAAGCGGGCGGCAAGGCCGAGAGCTTTGCGCTCGACGTGACCAGGCGCGAGGATTGCTTCGCGCTGGCAAAGCAAGTTGAAGGCAAGGTCGGGCAGGTCTCGATCCTCGTCAACAATGCCGGCATCACCCGCCGCAACGCCTTCACCGCGGAGACCGAGACGGTGGCGAAGGACTGGAACGACATCATCTCGCTCAACCTCAACGGCGTCTTCAACGTGACGCAGGCCTTCCTCGCGCCTCTGCGCGCGAGCAAGGGCCGCATCGTCAATATCGGCTCGATCCAGTCCTTCGTGCATCTGCGCACGCCGAGCTCGGCGGCCTATACGACCTCGAAGCACGGCGTGCTCGGCTTCACCAAGGCGCTTGCGGTCGAGCTCGGCAGGGAAGGCGTGCGCGTCAACGCGATCGGGCCGGGCTTCATCGAGACCAACATCAACGCCAATGTGCGCGCCACCAATCCGGCGCTGGTGCAGGCCTTCGTCGACCACACCCCGCTGGCGCGCACCGGCAAGCCGGAGGATATCGTCGGCCCCGCGCTCTTCCTTGCGTCGGATCTGTCGGCCTATGTCACGGGAACGATCGTGATGGTGGACGGCGGCTACCGGACGGTGTGAGGGAGCAGACCGGGCCGCACTGATATGCATCTTCTGCCAATCGCGGCGGCTTCGCGGCATTCCCGAGGTCATCTGGTGCGATGCCCCGCAATTAACCTTTCATTAACCAAACCCGACCACCGTGGATCTACGGCTTGGGGGTCGTTTGTTCTCGATCCGCTTCCAACGATGGAAGCGGGCGTTGATCGGGGAGTGTGTTGATGACCACTGTTCATGTCGCCGCGTCCGGGCCGGGCGCGCAATTTCTTGCTCCTAACCAGATCGTTCCGCTTCTGATCGGCGCCACCGTCGACGAGGTCGAGCGCGAGCTCGTACTCCAGACGCTGGCGCGCTGCGACGGCAACCGAACGCGCGCCTCGCGCGTGCTCGGACTGTCGGTGCGCACGCTGCGCAACAAGATCAAGCTCTACGCCGCCTCCGGCATCGACGTGCCCGCCTATCAGGATTAGCGCGCGGAATTGCTGCTGTCGTCAAACGCCGCTAAGTAGCTTGCTTCCGTGACAGGGAGCAGTGGCGTGGCAGACGATCAGGGACGGCGGCAGGGACCTCAAGGGCCGCGCGGACGGCAGGGCGAGCCGGGACGGCCGGGACCGCAGGGTCATCCGGGCCGGCGCGGCCCCGACGGCGCGCGCGGCAAGCCGGGTCCGCAGGGCAAGCCGGGGCCGCTCGGAAAGGCGGGACCTCAGGGCAAGCCCGGTCCGCAAGGCAAGCAAGGCGAGGCCGGCCCGCGCGGGGCCATCGGCGCGCAGGGTCCTGCAGGGCCGCAGGGACCTGCGGGGCCGCAAGGCCCGCGCGGCGAGCCGGGACCTGCCGGTCAATTGCCCTCGATCGAACAGGTGCTGCCATGGCTCGATCAGCTGTTCGACGCCTGGGACGAGCGGCGCCGCCAGCGCGAGCGCGAAGCCGCCGAGCGCGAAGCGCTGGAGGCCGCCGTGCAGGAGCCCGATGCAGCGACCGTCGACACCGAGAGCGACGACGGCGAAGGCGACGGGCCCAGGAAGAAGAAGAAAAAGAAGAAGCACGGCCAGAAGGATTAAGTGCCGCATCCGAGCGCTTAGTGCCCTGGACGCAGCGCGGCATGCAATGCTGCGCTGCTGAGCGGGGGCCCGTCTCGCCAAGCGATGTGCGGGTCATTTTGGCTCCCGGCTCTGCGGAGCGGCACTTCGCGCCGCACCGCATCCGGGACACCAGCCAATCAAGACGAACCGGACGCATCGTCCTTGTGCGGCAGCATGCCCATGCGCTCGAACTGCCAGCGCATGGCGCGATACCAGAGATAGCCGACCGCCGCGCCGCACAGCGCCAGGATGATCACGTTCGCGCTCGAGAACGAGCCGCTCCACCACATCATCCACGCCGTCCATAGCAGCGTGAAAACAATGGCACCTGCTTTCAGCGGAAGAAGGGGGCGGTTCATGATCGTGCTCCGGGCTGTCAAAACCCCGGCGAACACCATCGCTTACCTGGAGGCTTTCTTCCGTGAGCCAGATCACGGAATGGGCTTGTCAGCGATCGCTAGCCGAAGCGCAGCCGCGAGCGCTCCTTGGCCCTCTCCGCCTCGACCTCGCGGTCGCGCGCCGGGGCATGGGTGTGCAGCGAGCTCAGGAGTTTCCGCGCGGCCTCCGAGACCTCCGCCACGGCAAGGTCGAACGCCGCCTCGTTGGCCTGCGACGGCTTGTTGAAGCCGGACAATTTTCGCACGAACTGCAGCGCGCTGGCGTGGATCTCATCCTCCGTCGCCGGCGGCTCGAAATTGAACAGCGTCTTGATGTTGCGGCACATGCAGGCCTCTCTCCGGATGTTTCCATGAAGACGATCGGCGGAGCTGAAATCCTACATCCTTCTTCGCAGTTCTGCTAAGTTCCGCCGTAACGCGGCCGCCGACCATGAGCCGCAAGGGGGAGAACAACATGAAGATGCTCTGCGCGGCGCTGTCGGCCGTTCTGCTGTCGATTTCGGTGTCGACCATCTCCACACCCATATCGGCCGCCGATCATCCCGCCCCCAAGCAAGGCGACTGGATCGCCAAGGACTTCAAGTTCCACACCGGCGAGACCATGCCGGAGTTGAAGCTGCATTACACCACCGTGGGCGAGCCCACGGGCCAGCCGGTGCTGGTGCTGCATGGCACGGGCGGCTCGGGCACGGGCATGCTGGGGCCTTCCTTCGGTGGCGAGCTGTTCGGCCCGGGACAACCGCTCGACGCCTCCAAATATTACATCATCATTCCCGACGGGATCGGCCATGGCAAATCATCGAAGCCGTCGGACGGAATGAAGACCAGCTTCCCGAAATACAATTACGACGACATGGTCGAGGCGCAATATCGCCTGGTGACGGAAGGCCTCGGCGTCAAGCATCTCCGCCTCGTCATCGGCAATTCGATGGGCGGCATGCACACCTGGCTGTGGGGCGAGAAATATCCGAAGGCGATGGACGCGCTGATCCCGATGGCCTCGCAGCCGACCGAAATGGCCTCGCGCAACTGGATGATGCGGCGGATCATGCTCGACACCATCCGCAACGATCCCGACTACAATGGCGGCAACTACACCAGCCAGCCGCGCATGATGAAATACGCAGCCACCGCTTACGGCATCGCCAGCATCGGCGGCACACTGGCTTATCAGGCGCAGGCGCCGACCGCGGCCAAGGCCGACAAGATGGTCGACGACCGGCTGGCGACGCCGATCACGGCGGATGCCAATGACTTCGTCTACCAGTGGGAGTCCTCGCACGACTACAATGCCGGCGAGAAACTCGAAGCCATCGAAGCATCGCTGCTGCTGATCAATTCCGCCGACGACGAGCGCAATCCGCCGGAGACTGGCATCACCGACGCAGCGATGAAGCGGGTCAAGAACGGCAAGCTGTATCTCATCCCCGCAAGCACCGAGACGCGCGGCCACGGCACCACGGGCAATGCCAAATTCTACGTCGAGCAGGTCCGGCAATTGTTGCAGACCGCCCCGCAGCGGACGATGTAATGCGAGCAGCAAGACGGCATGTCGAAATCCCGCTTTCGCAAGTCTGCACTCGCGCTTCCCGGCGTCATCGAGGGCGAACATCACGGCCATGCCGACTTCCGCATCGGCAAGCGCGTGTTCGCGACGCTGGGTTATCCCGATGACACATGGGGCATGGTGAAGCTCACGCCGGACCAGCAGGCCATGCTGGTCGACGCCGAACCGGAGCTGTTTCGTCCGGTCCCTGGCGCCTGGGGAAAGAGCGGCAGCACGAATGTGAAACTCGCTAAGGTCGATCCGACGTCGTTGCGGAGCGCGCTCGATATGGCCTGGCGCAACGTTGCACCGAAATCGCTGCTCGCGTCGATCGCGACGCGATCGCGAAACTGATACCGCATCGCATCATGCGCGGCGCCCCTGCGCCGCATATTATTTGGGCATGCAATGCGCCGATAGCTCGGGCTTAATCGCGTCAACGATGGAATCGACGCGAGCAAGACTCGCACGCGAAGATCAGGCCACGACGAGGAGGGATCGCATGCACAGGCTCGCACTGTGCGTCTGGCTGATCGCGATGACGGCGCTGACCGGCGCCGCACTCGCGTTCGACAACGGTCAATACGACCATGTCCCGCCCGACATCCGTGCATGGTTCAAGCGCGTCATCGCGCCGAACGGAGTGCCCTGCTGCGACATCTCCGATGGCCATCGCACCGACTACGACGTGCGCGGCGGCACTTATTGGGTGCCGATCGAAGGACAATGGATGGAGGTGCCCGACCGCGCCATCATCCGCGACCAGGGCAATCCGGTCGGTCAGGCCGTGGTGTGGTATGTCCACCACCGCGGCGCCATCATCATCAGCTGCTTCGTGCCGGCGGATGCGGTCTAGCCGCGCGATGGCGCGTCAGTGCTGCGCGTGGTAGTTCGAGCGATGGCTTCTGAACCCGACCGCAGGCGCGCGGTGATGCGCTTCGCTCTTGCCGCACTCTACGTCGCTGCCGGGTTTGCGCATCTGGCCGTCCCCGACAAGTTTCTCGCGATCGCGCCGTCCTGGATTCCCTTCCCGATAGAGGTCATTCTCGTCACCGGCATTTGTGAGATTGCGGGCTCGATTGCATTGCTAATGACGCCGCTGCGCTGGTGGGCAGGCGTGGCGCTCGCGCTCTATGCGCTTTGCGTTTGGCCTGCGAACATCAAGCACGCGCTGGAGGGTATCGACGTTCCGCCCATCCCCAATAGCTGGCTTTATCACGGTCCGCGCCTGGTGCTTCAGCCCGTGCTGATCTGGGGGGCACTTTACTGCGCCGACGTGATCGCATGGCCATGGCGGCGACAAAAGGGATAGCGGGGCGGCCGGGGAATGATAGTCTCGACACGTCAATCAAGGAGACCTTCGTGACCCAGCTTTGCGCCGAAGACCTCGCCACAATCTATGCCAAGCCGAGCCCGCGCGTGATCGCAAAGGCGCGTCCCGCGATCGACGCGCACGCGAAGAAATTCATCGAGATGTCGCCATTCTGCGTGCTCGCGACGTCGGGAGCGGACGGCAGCGTCGATGCCTCGCCGCGCGGCGGCGGCGTCGGCTTCGTCCACGTCGCCGGCCCCAACCAGCTGTTGATGCCCGACCGCTCCGGCAACAACCGGATCGACAGCTTCCGCAACGTGGTCGAAGGCTCGGGCTTCGTACAGCTGTTGTTCTTCGTCCCAGGGATCGACGAGACGCTGCGCGTCGGCGGTCGCGGCACGCTGTCGGCCGATCCGGATCTGCTTGCCTCCATGGTGGAGTTCGGCAAGCCGCCGCGCGCGGTGCTGAACGTCACTGTGAGCGAAGTCTATTTTCACTGCGGCAAGGCGCTGATGCGCTCGAAGCTGTGGTCGTCGGAGAAGGTGCAGCGCTCGGTGATGCCGAGCATCGTCACGGTCATTCACGACCAGACCGGCCTTGGCGAGCCGGCCAGCCAGGAAACCGTGGAAGAAATCTACAAGACGCAGTTGTAGCTGAAGCTCAATTCAGCGGTGGAGCAATAGCCACGGTGTCATCCGGGCGAACGCCGGGTCCCATAACCCCAGAAGGGGTTTGGCGAGGGCTTGCAGTGAAGAGCCTATCCGGCGGTACGAACACCGCCACTTGCAGATCGATCGCGCGGTGTGGATCCCCGCGTTCGCGGGGACGACACTGGATTATGCGGCGAAAGCCGGAGCTTAGTGCCCCTCGCCCTCGAGCCCGCCGACGTGCTTCTGGGTGTAGAGCTCGAGACCGATGCGGCCGATCAGGTCGAGCTGGGTTTCGAGGAAGTCGATGTGGTGCTCCTCGTCGCTCATCAGCTTCTCGAACAGGTCACGCGTGACGTAGTCCTTGGCGCCGTGGCAATAGGTGGCCGCTTCCTGATAGAGCGCCCGCGCGCTCATCTCGGCGGCGAGATCGCACTCGATGATCTCCTTGACGTTCTGGCCGATGCGCAGGGGATCGAGCACCTGCATGTTCGGGAAACCGTCGAGGAACAGGATGCGCGCGGTCAGCTTGTCGGCATGCTCCATCTCCTCGATGGACTCCTTGCGCCAGACCTTGGCCATGTCGAGCAGGCCCCAATTGTCGAGGAAGCGGTAGTGCAGCCAGTACTGGTTGATCGCAGTGAGTTCGTGACGCAGCGCCTTGTTGAGATAGTCGATAACTTTTGCGTCGCCCTGCATGGTTCACTCCAGCTCTTGCATTCCAAATCGGCCCCAACCGAATTTAGAACGCTTCTAAGTCAGTTTACGGATGAGGGCAACTGGCCACGCGGACGCAGCCGGGGAAAAGCGCAGCCAATCCGAAGGGAAGATTTCAGCAGGCCGCGAGGGCGAACTGGGCGGGCTCCGCCCTCTCGTCATTGGCGGCCACGGTGTGACTGTGCGGGCAGCCGGCACAGCAGGACTGGGCGCAGGGGCCAAGGGCTTCGTCGATGATGGTCTTGATCGTCCGCGCACAGCGGCCGCATTCGGCGCTACAGCCGAGGCATCCATAGACCTGCTTGGCGTGGCGCACGGCGTCGTCGGACTCGGCGACGGCGGCGCGGATATCGTCATCGCTCAGCACGTTACAGGAACAAACGATCATGGAAGCAGCAGGCCCCTCGGTGATGCGTCATCATCGATATTTAACGGGCCGGCCGGATGCAAAAGGAAAAACCGGTATTTGAAGCTATTCCAAACTGGCCCGAAAGCAGCCTAGAACGGCCCTAAATTACGGCGTTGCGCTGGATCAAGATTTGAGAGGATCTAATCGCCGCCGCCTCCCCCCGCCGTCGCCGCCGCCGCCTCCGCAATCACCGCCACTGCTGCCGCTATCGCTGCTGGAGCAACTGCCACCGTCGCTCGAGCTGCCCGAACTGTCGCTTGAAAACCAGCTCCCCAGCGAGAAGCCGTCGCTGGTTCCAGAGCCGGCGCTGCTGCTTCCACTGTCGCCGCCAGCCCCGGCGCGCGAGCGCCGGCCGCGGTTCTGGAGATGGGTCAACCAGCCATAGCCGATCGCAAAAACGATCCCGGCAGCGACCAGTGCATTTATCATCGCGTTGCCCATCATCGCCTCCCTGGCAGAGCCGCAGTCCGCATGAATTGGTCGGGCCTGGCAAAGGTGCCGTTCATTGAACATTCAAACGAAGTATGGAACTCTGCTCCCAAAGGGTTCCAGCGTGTTTGTGCGAGAGGTCAAACCAATGAAGAAATTGCTCCTGGCGGTCGCGGCCGTCGCCACCCTGGCCGTTGCGGCCGTAACACCGGCCCAGGCCCAGCGCGGTGTCGCGGCAGGCGTGGCGGCCGGGATCATCGGCGGCGCCATTGTCGGCGGCGCGCTGGCGTCTCCGTATTATTACGGACCCGGCCCGGGCTATTACGAACCCGGCTACTACCCGCGCCGCTACTATGCGCCGGGTCCCGGCTACGTCGCCGACGGCTATTATGGCGGAGGCTGCGTCTGGCAGAAGCAGCGCTTCTGGGACGGCTATGGCTGGCGTGTCCGCCGCGTCAGAGTCTGCGGCTGAGGCGCCGCAAGCAGGGTTCGTGTGGACCGGTTCACTACGGATGCGCCGTTCATCTCGGGGCCTGAAAAAGACCGCTTTTTCTCGTCACAGCTCCGTGTGCGTTTACCGTGGGTTGACCAATTGCGCGCTTCCTAGCTGCACGGCCAATTCCCTCAGCGTGTGCGTGAACCTTTGAAACCCGGGCGCCTCTAACAAGAGGAACCCATCTCCCAGGAGAGCCAAGAGCATGAAGAAGACTTTAGTTGCCGCCCTCACGGTCGCGACGGTCGCCGGTTCGCTGGTGACCGCCACGCCGTCCGCGAAGGCCCATGACGGCGTCGGCGCCGGCATCGCGGCCGGCCTGATCGGCGGCGCCATCGTCGGCGGCGCCATCGCGTCGAGCCGTCCCGCCTATGGCGGCCCCGTCTACGTCGCTGAGCCCCCGCCGCCCGCGCCCTGCTACTGGCAGCGCCAGCGTTATTGGGATGGCTACGGCTGGGTCGTTCGCCCGGTTCGCGTTTGTTACTGATCTGATCGCATGGCGCTCGTCAGCGCCGCGATCGAAGCCCGGCCGAGACCATCGGCCGGGCTTTTTCTTTGAGATCAGAGAAGCGTGACCTGCTATCGCGCCGCCTGAATCGAACGCAGCACCTCTTCGCTCGGCCAGCAATCGACCTTGAGGCCTGCCGACTTCTGATAGGCGCCCAGCGCCGCGCGGGTCTGCATGCCGGCCTTGCCGTCGATCTTGTCCTTGTAGAGCCCTATCCGCGTGAGGCCGCGCTGCATCGTCTCGACATCCCTGGTACGCAATTGCTTGGAGGCCGACCAGGGCGTTGCGAACGGCAGCGGGCTCGTCATGCGGTCGGCAAGGTGGCCGACGAACAGCACATAGAGGTCGGAGAAATTGTATTCCTTAATGACGAAATAGTTCTTCGTCGTGAGGAATGACGGGCCGTAGATGCCCTCGGGCTGCAGCAGCGAAGCCGGCTGCGCCTGCTCGGCGGCGCTGAGCTTCTGTCCGCGCACCGGCACGAAGCCCTCGCGCAGCCATTGGCCGATCGGCTTCGTCACCTCGGGCACGCCTGTGCTGCAATCGACCTTGGCCGGCGCCTGCACCTCATAGGCCCAGCGCAGGCCGCTCTGCCAGCCCTTGTTGACGAGCTGCTGCGCGGCCGAGGCCAGCGCATCCGGCACCGAGTGCCAGATGTCGATGCGGCCGTCGCCGTCGAAATCGACGCCGTGCTTGTAGTATTCGGACGGCAGGAATTGCGTCAGCCCGGTGGCGCCCGCCCAGGACGAGCGCATGTCCTTGCGCGTCACCACGCCCTCGCCCAGGATCTTCAGCGCGAGGATGAACTCGGTGCGGTACTGATCCTTGCGGCGTCCGACATAGGCCTGCGTCGCCAGCACGCGGACGAGATCGTAAGGCAGGGTGTAGCGGCCGTAATCGGTCTCGCGACCCCAGATCGCGAGCATCACGGTCGCCGGCACGCCGGACTTCTTTTCGATCTCGCTCAGCGCGGCGCGATATTTTTGCAGCAGCCGCTGTCCCTCGCCAGCAAGCCGCGCGATCGAGGCTTCCCTGACGTAATCCGCCGGCACCTGCACGAACTCGGCCTGCGACGGCGCGCCCGTCGCCGGGCGCCCGGGCAGGATCAGGTCGGGCAGCTTGTAATCAGGCTCGAGACCGCGCGTCTGCGCGTCGAACACCGCGCGCGAGACGCCTTCCGCCTGCGCTTCCGGCCACAGCGAGGCGATGAATTGTGTAAAGGCCGCGTCGGCGGCGCGGGCGGAATGACAGAGAATCGACGCGAGCAATAGAGCAGCGACGACGCACCCAAGCAGTCGGCTCAGTCCGTTCACGCGTCAGCCAAATCGAGACGTCGTTCAATCCGCTCGATGCGAACATCCATGCGATCAAGCCGGTTCGACATGTTCGCGTACTGGCTTCCCAGATTGCCGATGCGCTGCTTCATCTCGCGGATATCATCCCGCACGTCATCGACGCCGCGCGGATGTGGCGCAAGAGCTCCAGAACCATGCTGTCAGGCTCGACCATGCGGACATCTTATCACAGGGGCTATCGGATGAAAATGCTGGGCCGCCGGGGATGCGCCCGCGGCAAATCGCGGGCGCCAATAGCCGTCACCGCGTCAGCTTCTTGTACTTCACGCGGTGCGGGATGATGCTGTCCTGGCCGAGCCGGCGCATCTTGTCCTTCTCGTAGTCCTGGAAGTTGCCTTCGAACCATTCGACGTGGCTGTCGCCTTCGAAGGCCAGGATGTGGGTCGCGATACGGTCGAGGAACCAGCGATCATGGCTGATGATGACGGCGCAGCCGGCAAAATCCTCCAGCGCCTCTTCGAGCGCGCGCAGCGTGTCGACGTCGAGGTCGTTGGTCGGTTCGTCGAGCAGCAGGACGTTGGCGCCGGACTTCAGCATCTTGGCAAGATGCACGCGGTTGCGCTCACCGCCGGAGAGCGCGCCGACCTTCTTCTGCTGGTCGGCGCCCTTGAAGTTGAACGCGGAGCAATAGCCGCGCGAGTTCACTTCCTTCTTGCCGAGCAGGATCAGCTCGTTGCCGCCGGAGATTTCCTCCCACACGTTCTTGTTGCCGTCGAGCGCGTCGCGCGACTGGTCGACATAGCCGAGATGAACGGTCTCGCCGACCGTGATCGAACCGGAATCCGGCTTCTCCTGGCCGGTGATCATCTTGAACAGCGTGGTCTTGCCGGCGCCGTTGGGGCCGATCACGCCGACGATGCCGCCGGGCGGCAGCTTGAAGGTGAGGTTGTCGATCAGGAGGCGGTCGCCGAAGCCTTTGCTGAGGCCTTCGAAATCGACCACGTTGGCGCCGAGCCGCTCGGCGACGGGGATGATGATCTGCGCGGTCTGGGTCTGCTTCTCGCTCGCCTGCTTGAGCAGATCCTCATAGCGCTGGTAGCGCGCCTTGGACTTGGCCTGACGCGCCTTCGGTGACGAAGCGACCCATTCCTGTTCGCGGGCGAGCGTCTTCTGGTGCGCGGCGTCCTCGCGTCCCTCCTGCTCCAGCCGCTTCTGCTTCTGAACCAGCCAGGACGAGTAATTGCCCTCGTAGGGAATGCCCTTGCCGCGGTCGAGCTCGAGGATCCAGCTCGTGACGTTGTCGAGGAAGTAGCGATCGTGGGTGACGATCAGGATCGCGCCGGGATAGCTGCGCAGATGGCTTTCGAGCCACGACACGGATTCGGCGTCGAGATGGTTGGTCGGCTCGTCCAGCAGCAGCAGATCGGGCTGGTCGAGCAGCAGCTTGCACAGCGCGACGCGGCGGCGCTCGCCGCCGGAGAGCTTGGTCACATCGGCCTCGTCGGGCGGGCAGCGCAGCGCGTCCATGGCCTGGTCGACCTTGCTGTCGAGATCCCAGAGGCCCTGGGCC
Source organism: Bradyrhizobium sp. WYCCWR 12699 (assembly GCF_032144035.1). NCBI lineage: Bacteria > Pseudomonadati > Pseudomonadota > Alphaproteobacteria > Hyphomicrobiales > Nitrobacteraceae > Bradyrhizobium > Bradyrhizobium sp. WYCCWR 12699. The sequence continues at coordinate 8,611 of NZ_JAVTJN010000033.1, read as the reverse complement.
TCGATCTCGTCCTGCAGCTTGGTCATCTCGTCGGCGGTTTCCTCGGAATAGTTCATCGCCAGTTCGTTGTAGCGATCGAGGATGGCTTTCTGCTTGGCGACGCCCAGCATGACGTTCTCGCGCACCGAAAGCTTGGCGTCGAGCTGCGGCTCCTGCTCGAGGTAGCCGACGCGGGCGCCCTGGGCGACCCAGGCCTCGCCGTTATACTCCTTGTCGAGGCCGGCCATGATCTTGAGCAGCGTCGACTTGCCCGAGCCGTTGACGCCGAGCACGCCGATCTTGGCGTCCGGGTAGAAGCTCAGATGAATGTTATCGAGCACCTTCCGGGTCGGGTAGCTCTTGGTCAGGCCTTGCATGAAATAGATGAACTGGCGCGCCATCGGTCCCGAAAACCTTCGATTTGAGGAAATTTGCTTCGCCTGCGATGTAGCGATCCCGCCCCGAAAGGGCAACGTTTTCCGTCCGTTCACCACGGACGAATACGGGATGGACACCATCCGGCCACCGATCCGGACAATTGAAACCATCTTTTAATAAATCAGGCCGAAAGCTCGGTTTCGCGCGGAAACAGCGCCACCCGCTCAGAACGAACGGGAGCACAGCGAGGCCGCATCATGGCTCTGATCGAGACCCATTCTCTTCCTGTTCCGGCAGAAGCCGGCCACGTCTCCGACTTCGCCTCGGAGATCAAGGGCTTCTGGAAGCGCTTCTTCGCCACCGCCTTCAACCCCTACCGGCCCGAACTGCATTACATGCGCGGCCCCGGCCCCGCCTGGCGCGCCAAGCACGGCATGGATGCGCCGTTCCGCCTGAAGCCCCGCGACCTCTAAGCGCCTCTCTCCTGTCGGACTTTTGAAGACGCAAGCGGCTTGCGCGCTGGTGCGATTGCGCGCAACCATGGCCTTGGGTTCCGACGACGGCGCTCCCCTCGCGCCCTCACCTCTCGCGATCAACTCTGGCCCTGGATCAACGCTGATGAGCCGGCTGCGCTGTGCAATTCTCGACGACTATTTCGATCTCGCGCTCGACGTCGCCGACTGGCAGAAACTGTCCGACCGCGTCGACGTCACCGTGTTCAGCCATCCCTTCGCCTCCGAGCAGGCCGCGGCGAGCGCGCTTGCCGACTTCGAGATCATCTGCGCGATGCGCGAGCGCACGGCCTTCCCCAAGGGCCTGTTCGAGAGCTTGCCGAAGCTGAAGCTGCTCCTGACCTCCGGCATGCGCAACGCGTCGATCGACATGGAGGCGGCCAAGGCGCGCGGCGTCGCGATCGGCGGCACGCAATATTCCCGCGATCCCACGGCACCGCTGACCATGGGTCTGATCCTGGAGCTGACCCGCGGCATTGGCCGCGAGAACGCGCGCATGCATGCCGGCGAGCCCTGGCAGAGCTTTGCCGGCGTCGAGATCGAGGGGATGACGCTCGGCATCGTCGGGCTCGGCAAGCTCGGCAGCAAGATGGCCGGGATCGCCAAGGCGTTCGGCATGAACGTGATCGCCTGGAGCCCGAACCTGACCCCGGAGAAGTGTGCGGCGGCCGGCGTCAGCTACGCCACCAAGGAGGAGCTGTTCGCCAAGGCCGACATCGTCACCATCCATGTCGTGCTGAGCGAACGCTCGCGTGGTCTCGTGGGCCGCGCGGACCTGGCGCGGATGAAGCCGACCGCCTTCCTCGTCAACACCGCGCGCGGGCCGATCGTGGACGAGCAGGCGCTGCTCGAAGCGCTGCAGCAGCGCAAAATCGCGGGCGCCGGCATCGACGTGTTCTCGGTCGAGCCGTTGCCGGTCGATCATCCCTTCCGCAAGCTCGACAACCTCGTGCTGACGCCGCATCTCGGCTACGCCACCGAGGACGGTCTGCGCATCCATTACGGCCAGATGGTCGAGGCAATCGACGCCTTCACCAAGGGCGGCGAGCTGCCGCGCAAGCTGGCCTGAAAACGAAAAGGGCGTGCCGACGGCACGCCCTTCGCAATCTGATCTGGTTCGCAGCGCTTAGCGCACGGTGACCGGTGCGGGCAGCGGCGGCACCACCGTCGGCTGGGTGCCCGGAACGGGGCCGGCCTGGGCGGCCATCGGAGCCGGGCCTGCGGCAGGACCGGGCGCCGGCGCAGCGGAGGCGGTCGCCGTTCCCGGCGGCGGGCCACCCGGCATCACCACCACGCGGGTGCCGACCTTGACGCGGTCGAACAGGTCGGAGACGTCCTCGTTCAGCATGCCGATACAGCCCGACGAGACGAACTTGCCGATGGTCGAGGGCTGGTTGGTGCCGTGGATGCGGTAGACGGTCGAGCCGAGATACATCGCGCGGGCGCCGAGCGGATTGCCGGGGCCGCCGGCCATGAAGCGCGGCAGATAGGGCTGGCGCTCGATCATCTCGGTCGGCGGATGCCAATCCGGCCACTCGGCCTTGCGGGTGATCTTCTGCACGCCGGTCCAGGTGAAGCCGTCGCGGCCGACGCGGACGCCGTAGCGGATCGCGCGGCCGCCTCCGAGCACGTAGTAGAGGTAGGTGTTCGGCGTATCGACCACGAGGGTGCCGGCCGGCTCCTTGGTTTGGAACGAGACCTCCTGGCGGCGCAGGTTCGGCGGCAACTGCACCGGGGCAGCATCGGGCTGCTCCTCGGGCGGCAGCGCGGCCATGGTCATCGGACGGCCATCGGCGCCGACGGGCGGCTGGCCGGCCTGGACCGTCCCTGTCGCGGCGGGACCACCGACAGCTTCCGGCGGACGCATGCCGTCACCGGCGGGGGCCTGACCCTGCTGACCCGGACGATTGGCATAGATCACCGGCGGCGGGCCGGCGGGGCGGCCGTAGCGGGGATCGTCGGGCGACATCACGGGGCCCTGCGACGGCGCGGCCGAATAGACCGGCGGGCTACCCGCCGGGCGGCCATAACGCGGATCGTCCGGCGACATCACCGGGCCCTGCGGCGGGGCGGCCGAGTAGACCGGCGGTGCGCCGGCGGGGCGGCCATAGCGCGGATCGTCGGCGGGGCCGGGCGGCGGCAACGCGGCCTGCGGCATCGCGTCGTCGTCATCGTCCAGCGCGTCGAAATTCGGCGCACGGTCACCGGGCCGATATTCGGCCGGGGCGCCGTAGCTCGGTGCCTGCTGGACCGGATAGCTCTGAGCCTGCGCGAGCGAGGTTCCCGCCGCAGCGACGGTTGCGGCAGCGCATATCGTCAGAAAATGTTTGATCATCATCGCTCTTGTATAGTCCCCAAGCCCGATCGGACCGTTAACGGCCAGATGACGGAAGATAGCGGCACATTCAAGACATATCAGGCTTATTTGCGCCGGATTGGCCGATTTGTGATCCGCAAGACTACCGTTGCCCCGTTGCATCACGGGGCGGAAATCCGCTTCCGCCGTCATTTGCCGGAGTCTGCGGCCCCGTTTTTTAGGGAACGGGTCGAAATCGTTGCGGTATGTTCGAATCAGCCTGATTCGCCGCCCATTTGAGCTCTCGATCCCGCGCGGCGAACGCGGCCAACAGTACCGTCACCGCGTTCAGATGGCTCATGGGCCCCGGCACCCCACGCCGCCCGGGCGGAAATTCGTAACCCTTCGATGCTTCCCGGCTTTCGCTTCCTGTTTGCCGCGATCCTGCTGTCAACCTCCATTTTGGTGTTCGGCCTGGGCGCCGCCGCCCTCCTGCGCGCGAGCCACGAGCAGTATGCCAATAACCCGTCCTGGCTGAACGGCCCGCAGGAGCAGCGGTTCGCGCAAGGACCCGAGCCAGCCCAGCCGGTGCTCGCGGTGCTCCGCACCGAGCCGGAGGTGGCGGCCGAGTCCGAGCCGTCGTTGCGCGACCAGGTGCCGACCATCGGCCTGCCGGCAACCGGGGCCGAGCAGGTCGCCGCGCTGACGACCGAGGCCGACGTCCAGACGCAGGCCGCTGCGCCTCCGGCAGAAGCTGCGGCCGTCGAGCCGGCCAAGGCCGAGCCGACGACGGAGGCCGCAATGCCGGCGCCCGCCGACACGCTCACCCAGGCCGACACCACGGCCTCGCTTCCGGATGCCAAGCCTGACCTTGGCGCTGCCGCTGCCGCCACCGTCGGCGAGCCGCCGGCGGCTGATCCGGCCCTCGCCTCCTCCGCGCTCGAAATCGCCGCGGCCAAGCTGGCCGCACTGAACGAGCCGGCGACGACGGCCGTAAAGGATCCGCCGGCGAAGAAGGTCGAGAGCAAGGCCGACGACAAGGCGACCAAGCGCAAGGCCAAGGCGAAGAAGCGGCAGCGCGTGGTGCGGCGTCCGCTGCCTCAGCAATTGCAGCAGCAGCTCGATCCGTTCGGCCAGCAGCAGACATTCGCGACGACGACGGCCACGAGGTCGCGCCAGTAATTTACGCCGGCCCGGTCGCGATGGCCGGACCGCTCTCCTGGCCCCATTCCGACCACGAGCCGTCATAGAGCGCCGTGTCGGTGATCCCTAAGCGATACAGCGCGAGCGTCAGCACGCCGGCGGAAACGCCGGAGCCGCAGCTCGTCACGATCGGCGCGTCGAGCTTGACGCCGGCGCCGGTGAAGGCGGCGCGCAGATCGTCGAGCGGCTTCATCTCGCCGGTCGCGGCATCGAACAATTGATTGTACGGCACGTTGCGGGCGCCGGGAATGTGACCGGAGCGGATGCCCGCACGCGGCTCGGGCGCGCGGCCTTCGAAACGATCGGCGGCCCGCGCGTCGATCACCTGCTCGGCACGGCTTTCGACATTGGCGATCAGCTGCTGCATGCTGCGCACGCGCTTCGGATCGAAGCTCGCCTTGAACGTCGCCGGCTTCGGCTTCACTTCGCCGCTCTCGACCGGCCGCCCCTCGGCCTGCCACTTCTTCAGGCCGCCATTGAGGATGCGCACGTTGTTATGGCCGAAGGCCAGGAACATCCACCACGCGCGCGGCGCGGCAACCCAGCCGCCGGCATCGTAGAGCACGACGGTGTCGGCGTTGGAGATGCCGAGATTGCCGATGTCGCGGCCGAACTGCTCGGCGCTCGGATACATGTGCGGCAGCGGGTTGGAATGATCCGAGACCGCATCGACGTCGAAGAACGCAGCGCCCGGCAGATGCGCGGCGAGATAGTCGTCCTTCGGCAGCGGCAGCACGCCCGGCAGCTTGAAGCTGGCGTCGAGGATCTTGACGTTGGCCTCGCCCATATGGGCGTCGAGCCATTCGGTGGAGACGAGGGGGTCGGTGGCGGTCATAGGTTTTCCTTGTCATTCCGGGGCGTGCGCAGCACGAACCCGGAATCCATCGTGCGGCAACGTTGGTGGATGAATGGATTCCGGGCTCGCGACTTCGTCGCGCCCCGGAATGACGAGAGTGATTACCCCTTCTTCTTCGGCTCCCATGTCTCGGTCGGCCCGCCGGCATCGCGCCAGGCGGCGTAGCCGCCGGCGATGTGCGCGACGGGTTTCAGGCCCATGTCCTGCGCGGTCTTGGCGGCGAGAGCGGAGCGCAGGCCGCCGGCGCAGTGGAAGACGAACTTCTTGTCTTCCTGGAAGATCGGCTTGGCGTACGGGCTCTGCGGATCGATCCAGAATTCGAGCATGCCGCGGGTGCAGGCGAAGGCGCCGGGGATGCGGCCGTCGCGCTCGATCTCGCGGGGGTCTCTGATATCGACGATGACGACGTCGCCGTTCTTGGAGATCTCGATGGCGTCCTTGGCGTTGAGCGTCTCGATCTCGGCATTGGCCTCGTCGATCAGCGCCTTGATGCCGCGGGTGATGTTTTGGGGCATGTCGTTCTCCCTCGTTATTTCGTGGCCGTTGCTACGGTGCTTACGCGCCGAATACTCAGTCTAACCTCTCCCGCTTGCGGGGGAGGTCGCGGCGCGAAGCGACGCGGGTGGGGGCTCTCTCCTCTTGGGGAGCGTCGCCCGTGGCGATACCCCCTCCCCAGCAAGCGGGGGAGGGAGCGCACTTCCATCGCCGATCGCACCGGGCCGGTCATAAGCTAGTGCGTCAATTCCTTCATCGCACCTTCCAGCCCTTCGATCGTGATCGGGTACATCCGATTGGCGAAGATGCGCTTGATGATGGTGGTGGATTCCGAATAGTCCCAGTGCTTCTGCGCGACCGGGTTCAGCCACACCGCGTGCGGATAGGTGCGGATGATGCGGTCGAGCCAGACCGAGCCGGGCTCCTCGTTGACGTGCTCGACCGAGCCGCCGGGCACCATGATCTCGTAAGGCGACATCGAGGCGTCGCCGACGAACACGATCTTGTAGTCGTGCGGATACTTGTGCAGCACGTCCCAGGTCGGCGTGCGGTCGGTGAAGCGGCGCTTGTTCTGCTTCCACACGCCTTCATAGAGGCAGTTGTGGAAGTAGAAATACTCCATGTGCTTGAACTCGCTCTTCGCCGCCGAGAACAGCTCCTCGACCTGCTCGATATGCGCGTCCATGGAGCCGCCGATGTCGAAGAACACCAGCAGCTTCACCGCATTGCGCCGCTCGGGGCGCATGTGCACGTCGAGATAGCCGTGATTGGCGGTCTCGCGAATAGTGGTGTCAAGATCGAGCTCGTCCGGCGCGCCGGTGCGCGCGAACTTGCGCAGGCGGCGCAGCGCCACCTTGATGTTGCGGATGCCGAGCTCGACATTGCCGTCGAGATCCTTGAACTCGCGCTTGTCCCACACCTTGACGGCGCGGTTGTTGCGGTTCTTCTCCTGGCCGATGCGGACGCCTTCGGGGTTGTAGCCGTGGGCGCCGAACGGCGAGGTGCCCGCGGTGCCGATCCATTTCGAGCCGCCCTGGTGACGGCCCTTCTGCTCCTCAAGACGCTTCTTCAAGGTCTCCATGAGCTTGTCCCAGCCCATGGCCTCGATCTGCTTCTTCTCTTCGTCCGTCAGGTACTTTTCGGCGAGCTTCTTCAGCCACTCCTCGGGGATCTCCGCCTTCTCCATGGCGTCGAGCAGGTTTTCCAGCCCCTTGAACACCGTACCGAAGACGCGATCGAACTTGTCGAGGTTGCGCTCGTCCTTCACCAGGGCGGTGCGCGACAAATAGTAGAAATTCTCGACCGAATAGTCCGCAAGGTCGGCGTCGAGCGCCTCCACCAGCGTGAGGTATTCGCGCAGCGTCACAGGGACCTGCGCGTCGCGCAGAGAGGTGAAGAATTGCAGGAACATGGCTGACAGATTGCCCGTCGGGGGACGAACGTCAAGGGGCGGAGGCTGCCGCTGAACGCTGGACCCGGGTGCTTTTTGCTCTAGAATTGGCGCCCTCACGGGGTTGTTTGGGGACGTATGCAATGGGAATTGTCGCAGCGCTCATCATCGGCGCGATCGCAGGCTGGCTTGCCGGCAAGATTGTCCACGGGGCGGGATTTGGGCTGGTCGGCAACATGGTCGTCGGCATCATCGGAGCGCTGGTCGCGAGCTGGGTTCTGCCGCAGCTCCATATCGGGCTGGCCACCGGCACGGTCGGCGCCATCGTCGATGCCACCATCGGCGCGGTGATTGTGCTCGTCATCCTTTCGCTGATAAAACGGGTCTGAAAGCCTGACCGAACCAGGAACGGCCGCCGCGAGCGGCCGTTCGCTTGTCGCGACGGGACGAGCGCCTCTCGCCGACGATGACCCAAGGACACGCAATGAAATTTACCGGCACCAAGGACTATGTTGCGACCGACGATCTCAAGGTCGCCGTCAACGCCTCGATCGTGCTCGAGCGTCCGCTCCTCATCAAGGGCGAGCCCGGCACCGGCAAGACGGTGCTGGCGGAGGAAGTGGCGAAGGCGCTGAACGCGCCGCTTTTGACCTGGCACATCAAGTCCACCACCAAGGCGCAGCAGGGCCTCTACGAATACGACGCGGTGTCGCGGCTGCGCGACAGCCAGCTCGGCGACAGCAGGGTCTCCGACATCAAGAACTACATCAAGCGCGGCAAGCTGTGGGAGGCCTTCACGGCCGAGCAGCGCCCGGTGCTCCTGATCGACGAGATCGACAAGGCCGACATCGAATTCCCCAACGATTTGCTGCTCGAGCTCGACCGCATGGAATTCCATGTCTACGAGACCGGCGAGACGATCAAGGCCAAGCAGCGCCCGATCATGATGATCACCTCCAACAACGAGAAGGAGCTGCCGGACGCCTTCCTGCGCCGCTGCTTCTTCCACTACATCAAGTTCCCGGACGCCGACACGATGGGCCGCATCGTCGACGTCCACTTCCCCGGCATCAAGAAGCGCCTGGTGGAAGAGGCGCTGCGCATCTTCTTCGAGGTGCGCGAGGTACCCGGCTTGAAGAAGAAGCCGTCGACCTCGGAGCTGCTCGACTGGCTCAAGCTGCTGCTCAACGAGGACATGAGCGTGGAGCAGCTGCGCGAACGCGACCCGCGCAAACTGATCCCGCCGCTGCACGGCGCGCTGCTGAAGAACGAGCAGGACGTGCATCTGTTCGAGCGGCTGGCGTTTTTGAGCCGACGGGAAGTGTGAGGCTCGTGTCCCGGACGCGCTGCAGCGTGCAACGCTGCTGCGCAGAGCAGGCAACTGTTATGTTGGTCTGGTGTACAGGTACGGCTTTCGATCGCGCATGATGGCGTTGAGGACCGTCAACAGCTTCCTGGCAACGGCAATGAGAGCGAGCTTGGCAGGTTTACCGGCCTGTCGC
>NZ_JAVTJN010000032.1:1037620-1119376 GCF_032144035.1 Bradyrhizobium sp. WYCCWR 12699 | reverse complement strand
GATGCCGCTCGTCGCCATGGACGGCGTCACCATCGCAAGCCAGGGCGCCCAGCCGATCCTGGTGTTCGCCGACGACGGTCGCTCCATGGGTCTCGTCGTCGACGAGATCATCGACATCGTCGAGGAACGCCTCAACATCGAGGTCGGCGGCTCCTCCTCCGGCATCCTCGGTTCGGCCGTGATCAAGGGCCTGGCCACCGAGGTGATCGACGTCGGCCACTTCCTGCCCATGGCGTTCTCCGACTGGTTCACCCGCAAGGAGATGAAGCCGTCGCTGCACTCGCAGTCGGTGCTCTTGGTCGACGACTCTGCGTTCTTCCGCAACATGCTGGCCCCGGTCCTGAAAGCCGCCGGCTACCGCGTCCGCACCGCGCCGACCGCGCAGGAGGGCCTGGCGGCCCTGCGCGCGCAGAGCTTCGACGTGGTGCTGACCGACATCGAGATGCCCGACATGAACGGGTTCGAGTTCGCCGAGGTGATCCGCTCGGACAACAATCTCGGCTCGATGCCGATCATCGGCCTCTCCGCGCTGGTGTCGCCGGCGGCGATCGAGCGCGGCCGTCAGGCCGGCTTCCACGACTATGTCGCCAAGTTCGACCGTCCCGGTCTGATCGCGGCGCTGAAGGAGCAGACCGCGGGCGCCGCCGGCGCCTCCGAGCTGAGCCGGGCGGCGGCGTAACCAACGGGATCAGGAGATACGCTTATGGCCACCAACAAGACCCAGTCCGCCGAAGGCGCCATGGTCGAATACGTCACCGCGATGATCGGCGGCCAGCTGTTCGGCCTGCCGATCTCCCGCGTCCAGGACGTGTTCATGCCCGAGCGCGTCACCCGCGTGCCCTTGTCCTCGCGCGAGATCGCGGGCGTGCTGAACCTGCGCGGCCGGATCGTCACCGTGGTCGACATGCGCGCCCGTCTCGGCCTGCCGCAGCCCGAGGACGGCAAGGTGCCGATGGCGGTCGGCGTCGACCTGCGCGGCGAATCCTATGGCCTGCTGATCGACCAGATCGGCGAGGTGCTCCGCCTGCCCGAGGCCGGCATGGAAGAGAACCCCGTCAACCTCGATCCCCGCATGGCCAAGCTCGCCGGCGGCGTCCACCGCCTCGACGGTCAGCTCATGGTCGTCCTCGACGTCGATCGCGTCCTCGACCTCGAAACCAAAGTGCAAATGGCCGCGTGAGCCAACGAAACATCGGAGCCGGAGAACCAAAATGAAAACCTGCTTGGTGGTCGACGATTCCAGCGTGGTGCGCAAGATCGCGCGTCGGATCCTGGAGGGCCTGGAATTCCAAGTGACCGAGGCCGAGGACGGCTCGAAGGCGCTCGAGATCTGCCAGCGGCAGCTGCCCGATGCGGTGCTGCTCGACTGGAACATGCCCGTGATGGACGGTTTCGAGTTCATGGGCCATATGCGCCGCCTGCCCGGCGGCGACCAGCCCAAGGTGGTGTTCTGCACCACCGAGAACAATGTGGCTCATATTGCCCAGGCGCTCAGCGGCGGCGCCAACGAGTACATCATGAAGCCCTTCGACAAAGACATCATCGCCGACAAGTTTGCTGAGGTCGGCTTGCTCCCGGTCGGACAAGCCATGGTCTGAGTGAGTCTGGCCCGCGCATTTTGGCCAGAGTGTTCCAGTACAGCTTCGAAGAGGCTACCAGTGACCCCGACCGAGTATGAGTACCTGCGTAAGTTCCTGAAGGACAATTCCGGGCTCGACCTGTCCGCAGACAAGCAATATCTGATCGAAAGCCGGCTGCTGCCGCTCGCCCGCAAGGCGGGCCTCTCCGGCATTCCCGAGCTCGTGCAGAAGCTGCAAGGCGGCGCGCGTCAGCTGATCACCGACGTGGTCGAAGCCATGACCACCAACGAGACCTTCTTCTTCCGCGACAAGGTCCCGTTCGATCATTTCCGCGACACCATCATGCCGGAGGTCATCAAGGCGCGTGCCGCCAGACGCAGCGTGCGCATCTGGTGCGCCGCCGGCTCGACCGGGCAGGAGCCCTATTCGCTGGCGATGTGCCTGAAGGAGATGGGCGCGGCCCTCACCGGCTGGCGCATCGAGATCATCGCGACCGATCTGTCGCAGGAGGTGCTGGAGAAGGCCAAGGCCGGAATCTACAGCCAGTTCGAGGTGCAGCGCGGCCTGCCGATCCAGATGCTGGTCAAATATTTCAAGCAGACCGGCGAGACCTGGCAGGTCAATCCCGAATTGCGGGCGATGATCCAGCATCGCCAGCTCAATTTGCTGCACGACTTCTCGCAGCTCGGCACGTTCGACGTCATCTTCTGCCGCAACGTGCTGATCTATTTCGACCAGGACACCAAGATCAACATCTTCAACCGGCTGGCGCGCCAGATCGAGCCCGACGGCTTCCTGGTGCTGGGCGCGGCCGAAACCGTGGTCGGCCTGACCGATACGTTCCGCCCGATTCCGGAGCGGCGCGGCCTCTACAAGCCGAACGATCCGCGCACTGCTGCCGCCAAGCCGGCTCTCGCCGGCGCGGCGCCGCGCCTGGCGGTCATGGCAGGGCGATAGACATGGCCGAGGATGGCAAGGGTACGGAACGCGTGACTTTCAGTCGTGGCTATGATGTCTGCATCATGGCCATCGACGGCACCTGGCGCCGCGACTGCAAGCTCAACGCGATCTCCGACACCGACGCCGTTCTCACGGTGGAAGGCTCGATCCAGGGGTTGAACCTGAAAGAGTTCTTCCTGCTGCTGTCGTCCACCGGACTTGCCTATCGCCGCTGCGAACTGGTCCGCGTCAACGGCGCAGAAATGGACATCCAGTTCCTGCGCGGCAAGAACAGGAAGAAGCGCGGGGCGGCCGGCGGACATGACGCCGCGGCGTGATCCGCCGCGTCCATTGCCGTCCTTTCCGATCTCTTGCTTCACATTTTCTGAAGATATCAAAACGAATTCGCGAGCGCGGCTTTACGTGGCTTCAGCGCGAACATTGTATCCATTGACGGTCTCAATCTCAGGATACGGAAATGCCCAGAAGTTCTCTTTCGCCCATCACGTCAAACCTGGCCGACGGCACTGAGCGGCGTCCGCTTCAGCTTCTGGTGGTCGACGACGATGCCACGCAGCGCAGCCTGATCACGGTCGCCGCCAAACAGGCCGGCCACGAGGTTACCGTTGCGCCGTCCGTGGCGGATGCGATCGAGAAGCTACGCGCCGCCCGCTTCGATTGCGTGACGCTGGATCTCGTGCTGGAGGACGGCGACGGCATCGACGTGCTGCGCGAGATGGCGGCTGCGAAGTTCGGCGGTGCCGTGATCGTCATCAGCGGCATGGACGGCAAGCGCCGCAGCGCCGCCCGCAGCTTCGCCCGGTCCGTCGGGATCGAGCTGCAGAGCCTGCCGAAACCGCTCGACCTTGCGGCCCTGCGCATCAGCCTCGCCAATCTCGGCAAGACCGCGATGGGCCTTCCCGCGATCCACACCTGGGGTGGTGTCGCCACCGACGCGATCGTGGAACGGCACCGCGCCTAGGGTTCGCGGAGCTGCCATGCGATGGCATGCGGCCGGCGCCGTGCCGATCGCGCGCTATCCCGGCGTGCCGGATTCCGACAGACATTGCAGGGCGTGGCCAAGGCCCGCCCGACAGGCGTTGAGGGCGGCGCTCGCCGTCGCATAGCGCGGCGTGACGTCGTCGAGCACGAAAATGTCGGCGGAACCGGCCGGATCGCCGCCCGTTTCCAATACGCGGGCTTCCATCATGGCTGCGTCGATCAGGCGCATGCTGCTCTCGATCCGTGTGATCAGGGCGCGAAGATCGGCGGCGATCAACTGACGGCTGTCGGTTTCAGCCATCGCGACGAGCGGGGGTGTGCCGGCGAAATTTAGCATGGATATTCTCCGTACCCCGCAATTAGGCACCCTGCCGCTACTTGTGCGTTAAGTCCATGTCCCGTACAAATACGGGTGGGCCGAATCCGCGCCGAACGCCATAAACGGTTGGGGCGGACGCGAGTCCTTCATGCCAACCGGATGTGGCACATGGCCGAACAAAGCTCTCGCGGTGAAATCTTCGTAGTCGACGACGACCCTGCCGTTCGCGACACCCTGTCGATGGTGTTGAAGGCGGCGGGCTATGAGGTGATCTGTTTTGCGGACGGCGCAGCGCTGCTCTCCGTCGCGCGAAACCGTACGCCTGCTGCGATCCTGCTCGACGTGAACATTCCCGGAAAGTCGGGCCTCGACATTCTCAAGGAGCTGCAGGGCGAGGACTATCCGGCGCCGATCTTCATGATCTCCGGACAGGGCGACATCGCGATGGCGGTGGGCGCGATCAAGAGCGGCGCGCTCGACTTCATCGAGAAGCCGTTCCGCGGCAGCGAGATCGTCGGCCGGCTCGACGAGGCGATCGGCGCTTATGCACGCAGGCAGGCGGAGAGCGCTTCGCCGAAATTCGGCTCGCTGCATTTCCCCGGACGCGAGCCGCTGACGCGCAGGGAGCGCGAGGTGCTCGAGCAGTTTGCTTCCGGCGCGTCCAACAAGGAAGCCGGCCGCACGCTCGGCATCAGCCCGCGCACCATCGAGGATCACCGCGCCAACATCATGAAGAAGCTCGGCGCGCGCAACGCCGCCGATCTGATCCGCATCGTGATGACCGCGGCGCAGCGCGCGTCGTAGCGTTAGACGATGTAGAGAGAGATCGTGGGCACGGCGCAAGTGCGCCTCCACCCTACGAGAGCTCTGTCAGCGACCTTGCGTGCCCGGATGGAGCGCAGCGAAATCCGGGGCTCGCGCGTGCGGCAAGACGGCCCCGGATTGCGCTTCGCTCCATCCGGGCTACGCGTTTCAGGCTCCCAGCGCCTTGCGGATGATCCGCGCCAGATCCGATTTGCGATAAGGCTTGGCCAGCAGCATCACGCCGGAATCCAGCCGGCCGTGATGGATGATCGCATTTTCGGTATAGCCTGACGTGTAAACCACCCTGAGATCCGGGCGCGTCTTCAGGAGCTCGTCGGCGAGCTGCCGTCCGTTCATCTTGCCGGGCATGATGACGTCGGTGAACAGAAGGTCGAACGGCTTTCCGGCGGCGACGATCGCGAGCGCCTCTGCGGCGTTCGCGGCCTGCAAGGTGACGTAACCCAGCGAATGCAGCTGCGCCAGCACGTAGTCGCGCACCAGCCGGTCGTCCTCGACCACCAAGATCGTCTCGTGTCCGCCCTCGATCGTCGCCGGCGTCACGCCCTCGCCGGCCGCCGTCGGCGTCTTGCCGGGGGGCAGATACATCTTGATCGTGGTGCCGTGGCCTTCCTCGCTGTAGATCTTGATGTGGCCGGCGGACTGCTTGATGAAGCCGTAGACCATCGAAAGCCCGAGCCCGGTGCCCTTGCCCGGTCCCTTCGAGGTGAAGAAGGGGTCGAACACCCTGGTCAGGATGTTCGCAGGGATTCCGCTGCCGGTATCGCTCACGGCAATCAGCACGTAATGGCCGGGGCGGATGTCGTTGACGCTGGCATAGACCTCGTCGAGATAGGCGGCGCCGGTCTCCACGATCAGCTTGCCGCCGCCGGGCATGGCGTCGCGCGCGTTGAGCGCGAGGTTGAGGATCGCGGTGGTGAGCTGGTTGGGATCGACGATCGCGACGCAATTCTCGTCCTCGAACACCGATTCGATCTGGATCTGCTCGCCCAGCGTCGGCCGCAACAGCTTCGCGGTGTCGACGACCAGCGAGTTGATGTCGATCTCGCGCGGCTGGAGCGGCTGCTTGCGCGCGAAGGCGAGCAGGTGCTGGGTCAGGTCGGCGCCGCGCGCAGCCGCCTCGTCGATCATCTTGGTGATGGCGGCGAGCTCCGGCTCCTTCTCGACGGCCTCCGCGAGGATCTCGATCGTGCCGGTGATGACGGTGAGGATGTTGTTGAAATCGTGCGCCACGCCACCGGTGAGCTGGCCGATCGCCTCCATCTTCTCGGCGTGCCGGATGCGCTCGTCGGCCGCGATCTTGTCGGTGAGATCGCGATAGAACACGTTGAACAGCAGGCCCTCGCGGCGCTTCAGCGCGGTGACGCTGACCTCGGCCCTGAATTCCTTGCCGTCGCGGCGGCGGCACATCAGCTCGCGGCGGCGGTTCAGCGTCCTGCCGTCCTCGTTCTCCAGGAACTGCTTCAGGCCGGCCCTGACCCTGTCGCGTTCGCTCTCGGCGACGATGAGGTCGATCGTGCTCTTGCCGAGCACCTCGTCGCGTCGCCAGCCGAACAGCTGCTCGGCCTGCGAGTTCCAGTTCAGGATGCTGCTGGTCTCGTCGGTCTGGATGAAGGCGTCGAGCGAGGTCTCGACGATATTGCGGGCGAGCCGCTCGCTCTCGCGCAGCGATTCCTGCGCGAGCCGCGCTTCCGTCATGTCGCGCCCGACGAAGAAGAAGCGATGCGCCTGCTCGGACCAGCTGCCCAGCCACGACAGCCAGACCTCGTGCCCATTGCGGTGGAAGCAGCGCGTGTCGCCGAGCTTGGGGCGCTCGCCGCGCCGCAGCGCGCGCATGTCCTCGCGCGATTGCTCCAGATGATCGGGATGAATGAAGTCGGCGCCGCTGCGGCCGATCATCTGATCCGGCCGGTAGCCGAGAATGGTCTCGCTGCTCGGACTGATCTGCGCGATATGGCCCCGCGCATCCATGATCATGATGAGATCCTGCGAGGTCTCGAAGATCTGCCGGCGCTCCTCGATCTGCTGCTGCAGCTGCCGCTCGGCCCGCCGCGCCTCGGTGAGGCTGTGCGCGGTCCCGGAGGCGCCGATGATCTCGCCCGAAGTCCCCCTGATCGGCGACAGGCTGAGCGAAATCTCGACCGGCGTGCCGTCCTTGCGCAGGCGCACCGTCTCGAACCGCTCGATCGGCTCGCCCCGCGCGATCCGTGCCAGATAGTCTTTGCCATGGTTACGGCGGTCGGGCGGAACGATGATCGCGGTGGATTTCCCGATCGCCTCGCTCGCCGAATAGCCATAGAGGCGTTCGGCCGCGGGATTCCAGCCCGTGATGATGGCATCGAGCGATTGCATCACGATCGCGTCGTCGGAGGATTCGACGGCGGCGCTGAACAAATGCTCGCGCGCCGCATGATGGCTTCGCGCTTCCTCGGTGCGGCGATGCTCCTCGATCTCGCGCTCGAGCGCGGCCGTTTTCGCCCGCGTCTCCTCGACCATCCGGGCGAAGGCGCGTGCCAGCACACCGGTCTCGCCGCTGGCGTCGACGGGAATGTCGGCGTGACGGCCGCGGCCAATCGCCTCCACGGCCGCGGTCAGGCGACCGATCGGCCGCGTCAGCGAACGTGACAGGACCACCGCAAGCGAAGCTGCCGCGAGCACGGCCAGGAAGCCGACCAGCAGGGACGTCTTTTGAATCGCTGCCGGGACCACGCCAAACACAGGCGCGGGAATCGTTTCGATGATCGCGACCCATTCCTTGCCAACCAGCAGCGCAGGGGCGATGGCCGCGCCGCTTGGCTTGCCCGACCCATCGGTCATGAGCCGCGTAGATCCTTCCCGTGTGCCCGCCAGAGCCGCGAAATAGGGAAAGTCGTTGCGCCAATCGTCGGGACGATCACGCAATGTGCCGAATTCGCGCGCGCGATCGGGGTGGACGAGATAGTCGCCGCGCGCGTTCACGAGGTAGATGTCTCCTCCCGAACTCGCGGTCGATCGGACCTGGTCGAGCGCCGGGCGCATGTCGACATTGGTGACGATGATGCCGAACGGCTTGCCGCCCGGCGCGAAGAGCGGCATCGCCGCCCGCAGGGTCGGAACGTGAGGGGCCGTGGTTCCCCCCTGCCGCGTGGCGAGCTCGACGGCCGAAATATAGATCTCGCCAGGCCCGAGTCGGATCGCCTCCTGGAAGTAGGCTCGATCGCCCTTTCGCTCGAGCTCACTGTCGGCGACGATCCGCGCGGCTCCGTTCGGGCCGGAGCGATCGACGCGAACCAGCTCGAGCTGATCGTTATCAACGCCGATGATTCGAAACTGCCCGTAGATGGGCTTCGCGTCGATCTCGGCCGCCAACCGTGTCGCGATACGCTCGCGCCAGGTTTGCTCGGAGACACCGTCAGTAGGGTCAACTCCGCCGCCGATATGGGCACGGATCAGGCCCTGGATGGCCGCGGCGGCGTGATAGCCGATCAGATCGCCGCGCACGCCGGCGACGTATGACTCAAGATTGGTCGCGAGCAGCCGTGACTGGGCCTCGACCCGCTCCAGCACCCGCGGAATGACGGCTTGGCTGGTGTTGCGATAGCCCAGCCAGCCGACCGCGGCCACGGTGACCGCCACCAGCAGGATCATGGCGATGGCCAGCCGCGTGGCGAGCGTCATGGGGATGCTCGTAGCGGCATTTCCGGGATGATCGCGGCCGATCTGGCCTGAAGCCGTGGAGCCCTCGTTATCGGCGGCCGGAGCTGACATCGGACCCCTCCGGCTCGCCCGCCTTCAGGCAGCCATCGACCGCGGCGAGCAGTGCCGCGGGCCTGAATGGCTTCTGCAGGCTTGCCACCGCGCCGAGCTTGGTCGCCATCTTTAGGAAGTCCGGCTCCGCATAGGCATCCGGCGTGATCGAGCGGCCGGAAATGACGATGATCGGAATGGCCGGAGCCAACGCCCGGATGTGACGCATCGTCTCCAGCCCATCCATGCCAGGCATGAAGATATCGAGAAACAGCAGATCGAACCGGCTCGCCTCGAACAGCGCAAGTCCCTTGCGGCCATCGCCGGCGACGGTGACGTGATGACCGGCCCTCTCCAGGAGCAGCCGGATCGTGAGTTGAACGGCCGGGTCGTCATCCACGATCAGGATGTTGGCCACGTCTAAATTCCTCCGGGCCGGACAGGACGTTCCTACCGGCCGCAAATCAAACCATCAAAGACGAAATTGTTGCGCGGATTCCGCCCAGCCTGCAAGCACTTCGCGAAGTGCGCGCGGCCGCTTGGTCCGGTCTCGGCAAGATGCCGTCATTATGCATGGTTCCGTGCACATGGCGCCGCCGCACCTTATCCCAGCCGTAGGGCGGCAAGAACCATTTTTCTCGCCGTAGTTGCACGGGAGTGAGATTTCACTGAATGAAGGCGGCCGGTCAGAATCGGCGTCAGTTCCGAAGGAATGCGGTTCAAGCGCGTGCAACGATGAAACGATCGGCGCGGGCTCGTTCACCTCTCCCGCAAGCGGGAGAGGGAGTGCGCCTTTCCTCGTGGCGCTAGCCCCCGTCACATCGCTCTAATCCGTCAGATATTCCGGATAATGGCTTCGGATCTTGTCGAGCTCGCTCAGCGTGCCCGACAGGTGCTTGCGCAGATGCTGCTGCGCGGCATCGGGGTCGCCGGCCTCGATCGCACGGGTAATCAGTTTGTGGTGACGGACGATGTTCTGGGCCTTGCCGGGTGAGGGCAGATGCAGCCTGCGCAGCCGGTCGATATGGCCGCTGCTTCTGCGCACCAGCGTCCACAGCTCCTGCTTGCCGGCTGCGGCATAAAGCTGCGCGTGAAAATCATTGTCGGCGGCGATGAAGCTCGCGAAATCGCCGGCCTTGGCGAATTGCTGCTGAAGCGCGATCGCGTGGTCGAGGCGGAGGACCAGGGCCTGGTCGTGCTGCTCGGCGAGCAGCCGGACGATTTCGAGCTCGAGCGCCTGGCGCAGGAAATGCGCCTGCTCGGCCCGGCCGACATCGACCCGGCTGACCACGGTGGCGTGCTGCGGAAACACGTCGACCAGCCCTTCCTCTTCCAGCCGCATCAGGGCATCGCGGATCGGCGTCGAGCTGACGCCGAATTGCGCGGCGAGATCGGTGCGCGACAGCGGCGCGCCCGGGGGGAGTTCGAGCGCGAGAATGGCGTTGCGCAGCCGCTCGAACACCTGCGGTGCGGCCTGCCGCGCCCGGTCCAGCCGCGGCCCGCGGCGGGCGGTCGCGCGGGGCGCGGGATGGGCGGTTTCCATGCGAAGGGCTCCGGCGGGCTTGCCTTTGATGCACTAATGCATTAGTGCATCAGCGAGGCCGCTCGTCAATGGCGCCCGGAGGAAACGAACAATTATGATCAAGCCCTTTCAGCGTGGCGTTGCCGCCATCGCCCTGATCGTCGCGACCGTGCTGGCGGCTTCGCCGGCGCGTGCGCAGCAGAAGTCCGAGATCGCGCTGTCGCGCCAGCCCGGCATCTTCTACATGCCGAGCCACATCAGGGAGAAGCTGAAGCTGATCGAGAAGCACGCGGCTTCGCTCGGTGTCTCCGGCGTCACCACCAAATGGATCACTTTCTCCGGCGGCGGTGCGCAGACCGATGCGCTGCTCGCGGGCGGCGTCGACATCCTCAACACCGGCACCGGCAATCTGCTGCTGCTGTGGGACCGCACCCGCGGTGGCGTGAAGGGCATCGTCGCGACCTCGGCGCAGCCGATGACGCTGATCAGCCGCGACGCCAACATCAAGTCGATCAAGGACTTCGGCCCCAGCGACAAGATCGCGGTGCCGACGGTGAAGGTGTCCACGCAGGCGATCGTGCTGCAGATCGCGGCCGCCGAAGCCTTCGGCGCCGATCAATGGTCCAAGCTCGACGCCAACACCGTGCAGCTCGGCCATCCCGACGCCTATGCGGCGCTGTCCAATCCCAAGCACGAGGTGCACAACCACTTCTCGATCCCGCCCTTCACCTTCCTGGAGCTGAAGAACGTGCCGGGCGCGCATATCGTGCTGTCGTCGCCCGACGTGATGGGCGGCCCGCTCAGCCAGGCGCAGTTCTTCACCACCACGAAGTTCGCCGACGCCAATCCGAAGATCATCCAGGCCGTGCGCGACGCCACCAAGGAAGCGCAGGACCTGATCCGCAGCGATACCAAACAGGCGGTCGAGATCTACAAGGAGATCACCGGCGACAAGACCTCGGTCGAGGAGCTGCTCGATCTTCTGAAAGAGCCCGGCATGATGGAGTGGAATCTGGAGCCGCAGGGCACGATGAAATTCGCGGCCCATCTGTTCAAGACCGGCACGCTGAAGAACCAGCCCAAGGCCTGGACGGACTATTATCTCCCCGTCGCGCACGATCTGAAGGGCAACTGATGGCGCTGCTCGACGTCAGTGGGGTGACGCTGCGCTACAAGACCTCAAGCGCCGTCGTCACCGCCACGGAGAGGGTGAGCTTTAAGGTCGACAAGTCCGACCGCTTCGTGCTGCTCGGTCCCTCCGGCTGCGGCAAGTCCACGCTGCTCAAGGCGGTCGGCGGCTACATGACGCCGAGCGAGGGCCGCATGACGATCAATGACCGCGAGATCCACGGTCCCGGCGCCGATCGCATGATGATCTTCCAGGAGTTCGACCAGCTGCTGCCCTGGAAGAGCGTGCTCGCCAACGTCATGTTCCCGCTGCTGACCGCGCGCAAGCTCTCGCGCAAGGATGCGGAAGCGAAGGCGCGAGCCTATATCGAGAAGGTCGGGTTGACCCGCGTGGTCGATGCCTTTCCGCACACGCTGTCGGGCGGCATGAAGCAGCGCGTTGCGATCGCGCGCGGCATGGCGATGGAGCCCGATATCCTCCTGATGGACGAGCCGTTCGCGGCGCTCGACGCGCTGACGCGCCGGACCTGCCAGGACGAGCTGCTCCAGCTCTGGAGCGAGACCAAGTTCACGGTGCTGTTCGTGACCCATTCGATCGCGGAAGCGATCCGCATCGGCAATCGCATCCTCTTGCTGTCGCCGCATCCCGGCCGCGTCAAGGCCGAGGTGGTCGATGTCGACAAGGTCGGAAGCGAAGACGGCAGCGCCGGCCGGCTGGAGAAGGAGATCCACGATCTCCTGTTCGCCGGCGAAGCCACCGCGCATTGAGGAGCCTCTGATGGGCGAAGCCAAGATATTGCTGCGCGCAGAGCCGGCCGCCGCTTCGGCTGCCGGCGAGGTCGAGCGCAAGCTGAGCGTGCCTGAACTGCTCTGGAACGACGGCTTCGTCCGCAAGACCGTCATCATCCTGTTCCTGGCGGCGATCTGGGAAGCCTACGGCGTCACTCTCGACAATCCGCTGTTGTTCCCGACGCTGCATGACACCGCCATCACGCTGTTCGATCGCGTCAAGGATGGCACCATTCCGATGCGGGCCTGGGCGTCGCTGAAGGTGCTGTTCATGGGCTATTCGGCCGGCATCGTGCTGGCCGCGATCTTCACCATCCTCGCCATCTCCACCCGGATCGGCACCGATTTTCTCGAGACGGTGACCGCGATGTTCAATCCGCTGCCGGCGATCGCGCTGCTGCCGCTCGCCTTGATCTGGTTCGGCCTCGGTAATGGCAGCCTGGTCTTCGTGCTGATCCACTCCGTGCTGTGGCCGGTCGCGCTCAACACCCATTCCGGTTTCAAGAGCGTGTCCAACACGCTGCGCATGGTCGGGCGCAATTACGGCCTGCGCGGCTTGCCCTATGTCGCCAAGATTCTCATCCCGGCCGCCTTCGGCTCGATCCTGACAGGCCTCAAGATCGGCTGGGCCTTCGCCTGGCGCACGCTGATCGCGGCGGAGCTGGTGTTCGGCGTGTCCTCGGGCCAGGGCGGGCTCGGCTGGTTCATCTTCGAGAACCGCAACCTGCTCGACATACCCGCAGTGTTCGCGGGCCTCTTGACGGTGATCATCATCGGGCTCTTTGTCGAGAACCTGATCTTCCGCGCCATCGAGCGGAACACCGTGCAGAAATGGGGCACCCAATCATGACCAAGAAAAAAACACCCGACCAGCTCCGCAGCGCGCGATGGTTCGCGCCCGACGATCTCCGCTCGTTCGGCCATCGCTCCCGCACCATGCAGATGGGCTATGCGCCCGAGGAGTGGAAGGACCGCCCCATCATCGCGATCCTCAACACCTGGTCGGACGCGCAGCCCTGCCACATGCACTTCAAGTCGCGCGTCGACGACGTCAAGCGCGGCATCCTGATGGCCGGCGGCCTCCCGCTGGAGCTGCCCGCGCTGTCGCTGTCGGAATCGCTGCTCAAGCCGACCACCATGCTCTATCGCAATCTACTGGCGATGGACGCGGAGGAGCTGCTGCGGAGCCATCCGGTCGACGGCGTCGTGCTGATGGGCGGCTGCGACAAGACCACGCCGGCGCTGCTGCTGGGCGCGACCTCGATGAACATCCCGGCGATCTACCTGCCGGCAGGCCCCATGCTGCGCGGCAATTGGAAGGGCAAGACGCTCGGCTCCGGGTCGGACGGCTGGAAATATTGGGACGAGCGCCGCGCCGGAAAGATCTCCGACAAGGACTGGCTCGACATCGAGGCCGGCATCGCCCGCAGCTACGGCACCTGCATGACCATGGGCACCGCCTCGACCATGACCGCGATCGCGGAGGCGATCGGCATGACGCTGCCCGGCGCTTCCTCGATCCCCGCCGCCGATGCCAATCACATCCGCATGGCCAGTGAATGCGGCCGCCGCATCGTCGAGATGGTGTGGGAGGATCTGACGCCGAAGACGATTCAGACCCGAAAAGCCTTCGAGAACGCGATCGCGGTGGCGATGGCGATGGGCTGCTCGACCAACGCCATCATCCACCTGATCGCCCAGGCCCGCCGCGCCGGCCAGGACATCGGCCTCGACGATTTCGAGATCGCCAGCCGCAAGGTGCCTGTGATCGCCAACGTCCGTCCCAGCGGCGATGCCTATCTGATGGAGGACTTCTTCTACGCCGGCGGCCTGCCGGCGCTGATGGGCCAGATCAAGCCGCATCTGCATCTCGACTGCATCACCGTGACAGGCAAGACGGTGGCTGAGAACATCGAAGGCGCCGAGGTGCACAATGCCGACGTGATCCGCGGCGTCGACAATCCCATCTACAAGGAGGGCGCCCTCGCGGTGCTCAAGGGCAATCTCGCGCCCGATGGCTGCGTCATCAAGCCGAGCGCATGCGCGCCGCGCTTCCTCAAGCACACGGGACCAGCGCTGGTGTTCGACGATTATCCTTCGATGAAGAAGGCGGTCGACGATCCCAACCTCGACGTCACCGAAGATCACATCCTCATCCTGCGCAATGCCGGGCCGCAGGGCGGGCCGGGCATGCCGGAATGGGGCATGCTGCCGATTCCGACAAAGCTGGTGAAGCAGGGCGTGCGCGACATGGTGCGCATCTCTGATGCGCGCATGAGCGGGACCAGCTACGGCGCCTGCATCCTGCACGTCTCGCCGGAATCCTACATCGGCGGCCCGCTGGCGCTGGTGCAGAACGGCGATCGCATCACGCTCGACGTGGCCGCGCGCACCATCAATCTCGACGTCCCCGAAGCCGAGCTCGCAAAACGCCGCGCCGCCTGGAAGCAGCCCGAGCGCCGCTTCGAGCGCGGCTATGGCTGGATGTTCACAAAACACATCAAGCAGGCCAATGACGGCTGCGACTTCGACTTCCTCGAGACCGATTTCGGCGCGCCGATCGGCGAGCCTTCGATCTATTGATGACCCCGTCATTCCGGGTTCGCGCTACGCGCGCCCCGGAATGACGACAGAGAGAGCGTAACAATGACAAAACTCAGCGAAGCCACCCGCACCAAGCTCAAATCCGTCTCCACCGCGACCGTCGCCACCGCGCTGTTCAAGCGCGGCCTGCGCATCCAGATGATCCAGGACGTGCATCCGGTCGGTGCGGACCAGCCGACCATGGTCGGCGAAGCCTTCACATTGCGCTACATGCCGGCGCGCGAGGACCTCAACACGATCGAGGTCTTCAAGGACCGCTCGCATCCGCAGCGCAAGGCGGTGGAAGATTGCCCGCCGGGCGCGGTGCTGGTGATGGACAGCCGCAAGGACGCGCGCGCGGCGTCCGCCGGCGCGATCCTGGTGACGCGCCTGATGAAGCGCGGCGTCGCCGGCGTCGTCACCGACGGCGGCTTTCGCGATTCCGCGGAGATCGCCAGGCTCGGCATTCCCGCCTATCACCACCGCCCGAGCGTGCCGACCAACCTGACGCTGCACCAGGCGATCGAGATCAACGTGCCCATCGGCTGCGGCGATGCGCCGGTGTTTCCGGGCGACGTCATCCTCGGCGATGCCGACGGCGTCATCGTCATCCCCGCGCATCTCGCGGACGAGATCGCCAACGAGACCTTCGAGATGACGGCGTTCGAGGATTTCGTCACGGAAGAGGTCGGCAAGGGCCGCGGCATCTTCGGTCTCTATCCCGCCACCGACCCGCAGACGCTCACCGATTTCGCGGAATGGCGGAAGAAGAACGGCCGGTAAGGCATAACGAAATCGCGTCGAGAAACGGGCCGGCCGCATCAAGCGCCGGCCTTTTGACAAGCAGGGAGGATTTCCATGAACTTCACGCGACGTAACCTCATGGCCGGCGCTGGTGCGGTGGCCGCTTCCACGTTGCTCGCCCGCGCCGCCGGCGCGCAGTCGTTCCCGTTCACGCCGAACCAGCGCTATCCCGATCCCGCGGTCCAGATCCTCGATCCGAGCTTCGCCAAATACCGGCTCTATTCCTCGACGGTGGAGCAGGTCGCGACCGGCTTCCGCTGGGCCGAAGGCCCGGCCTATTTCCCCGAAGGCGGCTACCTGCTGTTCTCGGACATTCCCAACAACCGGATCATGAAGTTCGACGAGAAGACCGGGCAGACCAGCGTGTTCCGCGCCAACGCCAACTACGCCAACGGCAATGCGCGTGACCGCCAGGGCCGCCTCGTCACCTGCGAGCATTCCGTCACCCGCCGCATCACCCGCACCGAGAAGGACGGCAAGATCACCGTGCTCGCCGACAAGTTCGACGGCAAGCGCCTGAACGCGCCGAACGACATCGTGGTGAAGTCCGACGACAGCATCTGGTTCACCGATCCGCTGTTCGGCATCAACGGCGAGTGGGAAGGCAAGAAGGAGAAGGCCGAGCAGGCCACCACCAACGTCTACCGCATCGCCAAGGACGGCAAGATCAGCGCCGTGCTCACCGACCTCGTCAATCCCAACGGCCTCGCCTTCTCGCCGGACGAGAAGAAGCTCTACATCGTGGAGTGGAAGGGCACGCCCAACCGCAGCATCTGGAGCTACAATGTCGGCGACGACGGTTCGCTCAGCGGCAAGACCAAGCTGATCGACGCCGCCGACCAGGGCTCGCTCGACGGCTTTCGCGTCGATCGCGACGGCAATCTCTGGTGCGGCTGGGGCTCCAACGGCGCGCTGCAATCCGAGCCGAGCGACATCGGCGGCCGCAAGGTGTTTCAGCTCAAGGCGAGGCCCGAGGACCTCGACGGCGTCATGGTGTTCAATCCGGACGGCAAGCCGCTCGCCTTCATCAAGCTGCCCGAACGCTGCGCCAATCTCTGCTTCGGCGGGCCGAAGAACAACCGGCTGTACATGGCGAGCAGCCACTCGGTGTATGCGCTGTATGTCGAGGCGCACGGGGCGGTGTGAGGTAGGCGCGCCTCATGCTCGATGTCGTCCCGGACAAGCGCAGCGAAGCGGAGCGCTGATCCGGGACCCATAACCACAGGGAGACGTTTGGCGAAGACTGGCAGTCAAGAAGCCTTCGTCGGTACTGCCACCTGTACGTTACCGATACATCACGCGGTATGGGTCCCCGCCTTCGCGGGGACGACAGCGGTGGGTGTGGCTACACCTCGGCCTCCGCCATCCCCGCCGCCCACAGCGCGAACGCATAGACGATCGCGACCTCGTCGAGCCGGTCGAACCGCCCCGAGGCGCCGCCATGGCCGGCACCCATGTTGGTGCGGAGCAGGACCGGGCCGCCGCCGCTCATGGTGGCGCGCAGGCGCGCGATCCATTTGGCGGGCTCCCAATAGGTGACGCGCGGATCGGTCAAGCCGCCCATCGCCAGGATCGCCGGATACTCTTTTGCCGCGACATTGTCGTAGGGCGAGTAGGACAGGATCGTTCGAAAATCGTTCTCGCTCTCGATCGGGTTGCCCCATTCCGGCCATTCCGGCGGCGTCAGCGGCAGCGTGTCGTCGAGCATGGTGTTGAGCACGTCGACGAACGGCACCTCGGCGACGATGCCGGCGAACAATTCACCGGCGCGGTTGGCGACCGCGCCCATCAGCATGCCGCCCGCCGAGCCGCCATGCCCGACGATACGCTTGGCGCTGGTGTATTTCGCTGAGATCAGCGCGCGCGCGCTGGCTGCGAAATCATCGAACGAGTTGGTCTTCTTCTCGCGCTTGCCGTCGAGATACCAGCCCCAGCCCTTGTCGGCCCCGCCGCGAATATGGGCGATGGCGTAGACGAAGCCGCGGTCGACCAGCGACAGGCGGTTGGCGTTGAACGAGGCCGGCATCGCCATGCCGTAGGAGCCGTAGCCGTAGAGCAGCAGCGGTGCCGTGCCGTCGAGCTTCAGCCCGCGGCGATGGAGGATCGACACCGGTACCTCGGCGCCGTCATGCGCCTTCGCCATGATGCGCGTGGTGACGTAGTCGGCCGCATCGTGGCCAGACGGAATCTCCTGGCGCTTGCGCAAGGTGCGCGTGCGCGTGACCATGTCGTAGTCATAGACCTCCGACGGCGTCGTCATCGACGAATAGGCGAAACGCAGATTCGTGGTTTCGAATTCGTAGGAGCCCATCGTATCCAGCGAATAGGCGGCCTCGTCGAAGGCGATGGCGTGCTCCTCGTTCGACGTGAGATCGCGGATCACGATCGACGGCAGCGCGTTGGCGCGCTCCAGCCGCACCAGATGACCGGCATAGAGATCGAGGTCGATGATGTAGATGCCGGGCCGATACGGAATCAGGTCGCGCCAGTTCTTGCGCTCGGGCCGGGCAAGCGGCGCCGTGACGATCTTGAAGTCGATGGCATCATCCGCATTGGTCAGGATGAACAGTTCGTCGCCGCGGTCGGCGAGCGAATATTGCACGCCCTCTTCGCGCGCCGCGACGAGGCGCGGCGGCGCCTCGGGATTGGCGAGATCGATCAGCCGCTGCTCCGAAGTCTCGTGGTCGCCGCCCGCGATCACGCAGAAGCGGCCGCTGGTGCTCTCGTGCAGATGGGTGAACCAGCCGGCATCCTGCTCCTCGTAGACCAGCGTATCGTCGGCCTGCTTGGTGCCGAGCCTGTGACGCCACACCTGCATCGGGCGGTGGTTGTCGTCGAGCTTCACGTAGAAGAAGGATTTGGCATCCGCGGCCCAGACCACGCCGCCGTCGGTTTCCTCGACGAGGTCGTCAAAGTCCTTGCCGCTCGCCCAGTCGCGGACGCGGATGGAGAAATATTCCGAGCCGTTGGTGTCCGCACTCCAGGCCTGCATCTTGTGATCCCAGGAGTGCCGGCTGCCGCCGAACTTGAAATATTTGTGGCCCTTGGCGAGCGCGTCGCCGTCGAGCACGATCTCGCCCTCGCCCTCGCCGCCATCGCGCGGCATGCGGCCGAATAGCTCGTGCTGCCCGCCCTCGCGGAACCTGCGGAAATAGGCGAACGGCCCGTCCGGCGACGGCACGCTGGAATCGTCCTCCTTGATCCGCCCGCGCATCTCGCGCACCAGCGTCTTCTGCAAGCCCGTCGTATGGCCGAGCAGGCTCTCGGTGTAGACGTTCTCTTCGTCGAGATGTTTGCGGATATCGGGGTCGAGCACGGTGGGATCGCGCAGCACCTCCTGCCATTTGTCGTCCTTCAACCAGGCATAGTCGTCGGTCACGGTGATCCCGTGCCGCGTGAAGGAATGCGGCCGGCGCGGGGCGACGGGGGGCTTCGAAGGTGTTTTGGCCTGGGTCACTCGGTCCTCGTTTGTGTCCGACGTCGCTGCGCTTCACCTTGCCCCACTTGCGGGGAGCGGGCTCGCGCGTTCCCTTATATCGTCCCGATTCCACGAATTGCCAGCACGTCTGCTGGAGATCGCCGGGTTGTTGATCGCTCCCTTGTATGCTTTACGAACCAATATCCCCGCCGCCGGTCCAGCCTGATGCTGTTCAATTCCTACCCGTTCATCCTGCTGTTCCTGCCGATTGTGCTGGCCGGCTATTTCTGGCTCGGGCGGCGCAGCAATCTCGCGCCGGTGATCTGGCTGGCGCTGGCCTCGCTCGCCTTCTACGCGATCGGCAACTGGCAGTTCGTGGCCCTGCTGCTGCTGTCGATCGCGTTCAACTACGGCGTCGGTCATCTCCTGATCGTGGCGAAGCTAACGTCGTCGCAACGCAAGGCGGCGCTCGTGCTTGGCGTCGCCGGCGATCTCCTCGTGCTCGGCATCTTCAAATATGCCGGCTTCGTCACCGAGAACGTCAACGCGCTGCTCGGCACGCATGCCGCGATCCACATCCTGCTGCCGGTCGGCATCTCCTTCTACACCTTCACGCAGATTGCGTTCCTGGTCGATGCCTATCGCGGCCAGGTCGCGGCCTATGCGCTGCCGCATTACGCGCTGTTCGTGACCTATTTCCCGCATCTGATCGCGGGGCCCATCCTGCACCACAAGGACATGATCCCGCAATTCGAGCGGGAGGAAACGAAGCATCCGGACGGCCATCTCTTGCTGTGCGGCGTCATCATCTTCGCCATCGGCCTGTTCAAGAAGACCTGCCTGGCCGACGGCATCCAACCGCTGGTCGCGCTCGCCTTCGAGGCGCGCTCGCCGAGCTTCGACCAGGCCTGGCTGGGTGCGCTCGCCTACACCTTCCAGCTCTATTTCGATTTCTCCGGCTATTCCGACATGGCGATCGGGATTTCGCTGATGTTCGGCATCTTCCTGCCCGTGAATTTCAACTCGCCCTACAAGGCGACCAGCATCGTCGAGTTCTGGCGGCGCTGGCACATGACGCTGTCGCAATTCCTGCGCGACTATCTCTATATCGCGCTCGGCGGCAACCGCAGGGGACGCGTGCTGCGTTACGTCAATCTGCTGATCACGATGCTGCTCGGCGGGCTCTGGCACGGCGCGGCCTGGACGTTTGTCGTGTGGGGCGCGCTGCACGGGGTGTATCTCTGCGTCAATCACGCCTTCAATGCCTTGGTGCCCAAAGCTCCGCCGCTGCTTGCACGCCCGTCTCGCATCGCGGGCGCTGCGCTGACATTCCTCGCCGTCGTGGTCGCCTGGGTGTTCTTCCGTGCCGCGACTGTGGAATGGGCGTTGCGCGTCCTTCGCGCCATGGCCGACCCCTCGAATATCGTGTTCGGCCGCGAGGAGATCGCGGCGCTGGTGATGGTCGCCATCTACGCCGCGCTGGTCTGGCTGGCGCCGAACACGCAGAGCATCATGGGATACGACCACGCGGGCCGCAGGGTCGGCGAAGCCTTGCGGGCAGGGCGGATGCGGCCGCTGTTCCTCTATGGGGCCTCGCTGGTGCTCGCGTTCGGGATCCTGGGGATCCAGAGCCACAGCGAATTCATCTATTTCCGGTTCTGATGCAGGGTGCGTTCACACAATTGAAGCGTCTCTTGCTCGCCGGCATTGCGTGCGTGCTGGGCGCGGCCTTGCTCACCTATGCCGTCGATCCCCTGCAACTGTTCCGCCCTTCGCGCCTGGCCTTCTATTCCGACGACACGCGGGTGCAGAATGCCGGGCTGATCCGCAGCCAGTCGTTCGACACCGCCTTCATGGGCACCTCGCTCGCGATCCATTTCCGCCAGAGCGACATCGATCGCGCGCTCGGCACCCGCTCGCTCAAGCTGGCGATGACCGGCTCCAATTCGCGCCAGCAGGGTTTCGTGCTGGAGCAGGCCATCGACCGTGGCGCCAAGCGCGTGATCTGGGCGATGGACGATTTTATCTTTGTCGATGCCGCCGACATCGAGACCGATCCTTATCTCTCCGTCGATCTCTAT
The DNA here is from genome assembly GCF_032144035.1 of Bradyrhizobium sp. WYCCWR 12699. Taxonomy (NCBI): domain Bacteria; kingdom Pseudomonadati; phylum Pseudomonadota; class Alphaproteobacteria; order Hyphomicrobiales; family Nitrobacteraceae; genus Bradyrhizobium; species Bradyrhizobium sp. WYCCWR 12699. The sequence continues at coordinate 1,098,663 of NZ_JAVTJN010000032.1, read as the reverse complement.
CGCGGGACGGCAAAGGGCATCGCGTCCTATCTGTTCAGCGCCGCCATGGCCAAGGAATCCCTGTTCGCGCTGCTGCGCTCGGTTCCGCCGCTGCAGGAGCCGCTGACGCGAGCGGCGCCCTATCTGCCCGTCAAGTTCGCGCTCGCCGACGTCGACGACATCTACGCGCTGCCGCGAGATTTCGACGTTGCGCGCGACTACAACGCGAAGAAGACGCTTGCCGCCTTTGCCTATATCACCAGCCCGGTGCGCAGCCGTTTCCTCGGCGAAGGCTACAGTTACGACGCCATGGTGCGGCATTTCGAACGCGACGCCGTCGACTTGATCGCGCGCCACCCCGACGTGACCTTCGATATCTACTTCCCGCCCTATTCGATCCTGCAATTCGTCGCGATGCGCGAGGCGTCACCGGAGACGCTGAAGATCGTCACCGGTCTCACCGCGCGCATCGCCGAGCGGCTGACGCAGCTTCCCAATGTTCGCCTGCACGACTTTCGCGCGATCAAGGCGGTGACTCACGATCTGGATAATTACAGCGACGTCATCCACCATTCGCCGAAGGTAGACGCGATGGTGCTGCAATGGCTGAGAAGCAGCGAATATCGCGTCGATCCGAACGCGCCGCTTGCGTCGCTGAATGAGCTTAAGAAGCAGGTGGAAGCGTATCGCGTCGAGCGCTGATCTTTCCCTCTCCCCTTGTGGGAGAGGGTGGCTCGCCGCGGAGCGGCGAGACGGGTGAGGGGTCTCTATCCGCGCGTGAAAATCCCACGATGAGATTCGCGGAGATAACCCCTCATCCGGCGCTTCGCGCCACCTTCTCCCACAAGGGGAGAAGGAAGAAAGCGCCCTACGCCGGCACCTCGTCCCCGAGATACGACACCGCCGCTTCCAGCCCGCCCTTGCCGTGCGGGATCTTCAGCGCGTTCAAGGCGATCTCAACCACCCCGAGGGTGCCGAGCAGCATCGGTGCGTTGACGTGGCCCATGTGGGCGATGCGGAAGGCCTGGCCGGAGAGGTCGCCGATGCCGGTGCCGAGCACGACGCCGCATTTGTCCTTGCAATAGCGTTGCAACACCGCGGGGTCGTGGCCGTTGCTCATGGTCACCGTGGTCACGGTGTTGGAGCGCTCGCTGGCTTCGGCCACGTTGAAGCCGAGCACCTGGCCTTCCGACCATGCGGCAACGGCGCGGCGCGCGGCTTCGCCGAGCAGGCTGTGGCGGCGGAAGGCGTTCTCGAGGCCTTCCTCGTGCAGCATGTCGATCGCCTTGCGCAAGGCGAACAACAGATGCACCGGCGCGGTGCCGGCATATTTGCGATAATTTTCGGTGCCCTCGCGCTCGCTCCAGCTCCAATAGGGCGTCGACATATTGGCCTTCTTGTGCACCTCGAGCGCGCGCGCATTGGCGGCGACGAAGCCGAGGCCGGGCGGCGTCATCAGGCCCTTCTGCGAGCCGGACATCGCGACGTCGATGCCCCATTTGTCCATCTCGAACGGCATGCAGCCGAGCGAGGCCACGGTGTCGACCATGTACAGCGCGGGGTGGCCGCTCGCCTTGATCGCCCTGCCGATCGCCTCGATGTCGTTCTGCACGCCCGAGGCGGTGTCGACCTGGACCACGACGACGGCCTTGATCGTGTGCTCCTTGTCGCGGCGCAGGCGCTCCTCGACCTCGTGCGGCCGCACCGCGCGGCGCCAGTCGCCCTTGAGCACCTCGACCTCGGCGCCCATCAGCGCCGCCGCGTTGCCCCAGCCGATCGCGAAACGGCCGCTCTCCAGCACCAGCACCTTGTCGCCGCGCGACAGCACGTTGCTGAGCGCCGCTTCCCAGGCGCCGTGACCGTTGGCGATGTAGATGTAGGACTTGCCCTTGGTCGCAAACAGCTTCGAGATGTCGCCGAGCAGGCTCTCGGTCAGGTCGAGCATCTCCTTGGAGTAGATGTCGATCGCCGGACGATGCATCGCCCGCAACACCTCGTCGGGCATCGTGGTGGGCCCGGGGATGGCCAGAAATTCCCGGCCCGCGCGAACGGTCATTGCTGTCAGTCCTTATTGCCAGAGATACAGATTGGTGGGTTGCTGATTCACAGTCTTACGCGGGGCGAGGGCCTCGGAAAAGCGCACAAAACGCAGGGCTGGGTTATCGCTTCGTCTCGCGGCAGCCCGCGGCCTCCGCCTCCTCGACCGAGCAGAACCAGCGGGTGCCCTTGCTGATCTTCATCCTGATCTGGGTGTACCAGCGGCTGGTCGGCTGATGAAAGATGCATTCGCCGGCGCTGTTGACGTTGCCCTTGATGGTGCAATCCGGGGAAGGCGCGACCGGCCCCGAGGCCGAGGCGAGCAGCACCGCATGCGCTCCGTCGGGCGGCTTGGTGGCGCCCAGGATGACGGTCTTCTTGTTGCGGACGCGCCAGTCCCAGGGCGCGATGAAGGCGCCCTGCCACATCCCGGCCTTTGCCTCGCGCGCGGCCTTTTCGTCGGCTTCGTAGTCGTGGGACATGCGGGTATAGGCCAACGCCCAGCCGGCGCGCACCAGCCATTTCTGGATGTCCTCGCCGCCGACCTCGCAGCGCGCCACGGTGCGGCCACGCCGGTCGATCGAGCGGGTGTGACAGACCCAGCTCTTGCCCTCGGCAAATTTGGCGAGCTCGTCGCGCGCGGCGACGCCGCAGGTCCAGCGCTCGGTCTTGGTGTTGAGGCAGAGCTGGTCGAGTGCGGGCGCGTCGATGCCGCCGAGCCGGATCCGCGTGTTGCCGATCACCACGGCATCGCCGGCGCGGACTTTTGCCGTGCCGGTGATGTCGGCGGCCTCGGCCAGCGAGGGGAGCGCGAGGAGAGACAGCGCAATCAGGAATTTTCGCAACATGCCGGTCCGCGTGGGATGAACATCTCGATAAGCCGCGCAATTGTGGTCGGCTTTTGGCCGCCGGGCCAGCTTATGCCTGACAGATGGGCTTTCAACTTCCCGTCATCTTGCGACGGCCTCTCGGCTCGTGTCCCGGACACGCTGCAACGCGTAACGTTGCTGCGCAGAGCCGGGATCCAGAAATTCACAGACGCATCTCGCAGAGGCATGGGCCCCGGCCCTGCAGCGCACCGAGGCGCCGCGCTGCGTCCGGGGCACGGATACAATGTGCCCTCACCCCCGCGCCATCGCCCGCTTCGCCACCGCCAATCCCATCAGCACGAAAGCCGACGTCACCTCCGGCCCGCCGACCAGGATCCGCGTCGGCGTCTTCATCTTGTTCCATTCATAGGCGCGGAACGGGCCGCGGCGGCCGCCTTCGCCAAGGCTCGCGACGATGACGTTCAGCGCCGGCGCAAAGGCGCGCGGGTCGGCGCCGAGATGGCCGAGCGCGATCAGCGCCAGTGCGGCGTCGAACACGTTCATCTCCGCGGCCATCAGCTCGCCCTTGACGTAGGACAGCACGCGGTGACGGATGAAGTCGAAATCGCCGGCGGGATCGATCGCGGCCTGCGCCGAAAGCGGCAGCGCCAGGAAAGCCGCATAGCAGCGGCCGAAATAGGCGCTGTAGAGTTCCGGCAGGTAATAGATGTGCGAGCGCGGATTGGCGAAGGCACCGCTCGCGGCCAGCCGCTTCTGGAAGCCGATGATGCGATGCACCGTGGCGAGCCGCGACGGTGTCTCCAAAACCTTCCAGCGCGCCAGGTTGCGGAAGCTCACCTCGAGAATGTCGAGATTGAGCGTCGGGTCGAGATCGTTGCCGTAGGGACGCTCGCCCTTGAGGTTGTCGATCCAGGTCGCGACCCCACCCTCATAGTCGATATTGTCGTTGAGCGGCACGGTCACGCGCGGCGCGTTGACGCCGGCATGCACCTGATAGCCGGCATAGAAGTCGAGCAGCGGCTGGTCGATGATCGCATCGCGGCAGCCGGCCTGCGTCGCCGCCGAGATCGAGCAGGCCGTGGTGTCGCAATCCGGCACGTAGATGCCGAAGCCGAGGTCCTGCTTGATCTGCGCGAAGTAGCGCGAGAAGCGCGGATGCGGCGCGGGCGCGAGTGCCGTGACGACGTTGAAGCGCGCGCCGTCGATGCCCTCGACCTCCTCGCGGCTGATGTTGACGCAGAAATCCACCATGTCGACGATGGCGCGCTCCGCTGCGACCTTATCGGCCGGCGAGGCCAGCCCGGTCTCGCCATAGCTCAGCAGCGCCTCGATGAAGAATGCGTCGTAATAGGCCGAGCGGTGCCGGATCTGCACCGGCTCCCACATCGGCTCGGCGATGCCGCGCCAGGGCGGGTTGACGACGGCCCGGGCCGGCGAACGCGCGATGAAGACTCGGGCGAGGTTGAACAGCAGCGAAGAATTCTTGTAGCCGCGGGCATTGAGGCCCGTAAGAGCCATGATCAGCTCGCGGCCGCGGAAGTCGGGATCGCCGATCAGATTGAAGGCGGCATAGGTCGGCAGAAAGCCGTGCTTGCGGTAGGAGCCGAGCAGATGCTGCGCGCAGTCGCGGATCACGCCGTCGATCTGCGCCGGCGGCGGGGCGGAGCCGGTGAACATTGCCGGCGGCGGCTTGGGGTGGTCGAGCGCGATGCTGTCGACGAGATCAGCGACCGGCTGGCCGACCGCCGCCCAGTCGGGTTCGGCCTCGTCGCGGGCGCGCGCCAGCGCCTGCCGCAGCGCCGCCAGCCTGGCCTCGTCGCGCAGCTCGGGCAGGCCGGCGCGCCGCAGCAGCACCCGCAGCGCGGGATTGCCGAGCGCGGTCTTGTAGAACTTGGCGAGATGCGGATCGCCGCTGGCCGGGCCTGACAGGATGGGATCGCAGACATCGTAAAGCGAGGGGCCGTCCTTCGGCGCCAGCAGCGCCCGGCAGGCGGCGCCGGCAAAATATTGAAAGCTCATGAAATACTCGGTCGCGGGGACTTCGGCAGGGTTAGGCCAGGGGCCGGCCGGCGCGCTCCCAGCCCCGCGCCACCCCCATGCAAGTCGTTGAAAAGGCTACCCGGATTCGCAGGAAATACAAATGTGACAGAGGTCACGGAAAAGCCGGCGGAAGGGCTGCATTTTGAGGCCCCGGATGATACGGGGAAACACGGAAATGCAGAAATCTGGAGAAGGAAATTATCTAGCGTCTTCAGAAGCTTAAATCAAATTTTGGGCAATCTATTGCCGGGGCCCCTATATCCGGTTAAAGGTTTGTTTGGTGCGGCGCCGCAAATTGCGCGTAATTCGGGGGCACATCCCCGGCCGATCCCTCAAACCTAAAGACGCTATCGCGCTACTCAAACAGTGTGCGCGCGCTTGGCTGGTCTTTGGCACAGGAACCGAACCGAGATGAACGTAAAGCAGCTCGACCTTTCCCGACGCACCATCGCGGTGGCCGCAGCCCTGATCGGCTCGGTCTCGCTGGTAATCGGCGCCCATGCTGCTCTCAACATGCGTGCGATCGATGCCGCCAAGGCCGTCTCGACCGACCAGATCACCGGCTCGATCGGCCAGTCCTCGCGCCTCGCCCTCGTCATCGGCAATGGACATTATCCCGACGCCAGCGCGCCGCTGACGCAGTCGATCAACGACGCCCGCGCGCTGTCCTCGTCCCTGCGCAAGAACGGTTTTGACGTCGACATGGTGGAAGACGCGACCCGGGACGACATGGTTCGTGCCGTGAGCCGCCTGAAGTCCCGGATCAAGCGCGACACCGTCGTCATGCTGTTCTTCGGCGGCTATGGCGTGCAGGCGGGACGCGAGAGCTACATGCTGCCGGTCGATGCCGCGATCTGGAAGGAAAGCGACGTGCGCCGCCAGGGCGTCTCGATCGACGGCGTGCTCGACATGATGAAGGAGCAGGGCGCCAAGGCCAAGCTCGTCGTCGTCGACGCCTCCCGCCGTAACCCCTACGAGCGCCGCTTCCGCTCCTACAGCCACGGTCTCGCGCCGATCAGCGCGTCCGACAATGCGCTGATCCTCTCCTCGGCCTCGCCCGGCAAGGTCGTGGACGACGGCAAGGGCGAGCACAGTGTGCTGGTCAGCGAGTTCCTCAACAACCTCAATTCCAAGGGCAGCGCCGAGGCCGTCTTCAACAAGACCCGCCTCGCCATCTCCCGCGCCAGCGAAGGCGATCAGGTCCCGACCGTCTCCTCCTCGCTGCTCGAAGACGTCCATTTCGGCGAAGCCGGCGGTTAGTTTCCTTAGATCTTGAGACGTCCCGTGCCCCGGACGCGGCGCATCATGTAGTGATGCGACGCTGAGCCGGGGCCCAGTTTTTTGGACGGTCGCATGCGGCGACATGGGTCCGGCTCTGCGCAGCAGCGTTACACGCTGCAGCGCGTCCGGGACACGAGAGTTTGTCGAGAGACTACTTCGCCGCTTCCGCGGCCATCACCGGGCGCACCGGATCGCCTTCACGCAGCAGCGCGCCGGCGCGGGCGACGACGACGTCGCCTTCGTTGAGGCCGTCGCGGACCTCGATATTGCCGCCCGACATCAAGCCGACCTCGACGCGCTTGGTCTCGACGCGGTTGCGGCGGATCACCTGAACCACGGTGCCGGCCGAGGAGTATTGCACTGATGTCAGCGGCACCGCGACGTTGCAGCTCTGTCCGGTCTTGATCAGCGCGCGGCCGCTCGCCTTCAGCAGCAGCCGCTTCTGCGAGGAAATGCCGATATAGACCATGCCCTGCTGGATGTTGGGCTCGACGGTCGGGCCGATGCGGCGCACCTTGCCCTCGATGTCGCCGGCCCCCGCGATCCGCACCGTCGCCGGCTGGTTGACGGCGAGCTTGCGCACATCGGTGGTCGCCACGAGGCCGACGAGATCGTATTCGCTGCGCGCCACGATCGTGAACAGCGCCTCGCCCTTGGCCGAGGCGAAATTGCCGATCTGGGCGGTCGACGTCGCGATCACGCCCGCCACGGGTGCGGTGACCTGCAGCGTGCCGCCCTCGGGCAGCGCCAGCCGCGCCAGCACCTGGCCGGCGGTGGTGGTGTCGCCGGCTTCCGCCAGGACGTCCGTGACCTTCAGGCCCGGGCGCTCGGGCCGCACCGAGGTTTCCTCCCGCGCGATGATCGTGCCGGTGGCTTCGACGATGTCGGAGAAGCAGGATTTTGCGACCTTCAGCACCGTGACCGCCGGCCCCTTGGGCGCCTCGTCATCGGCGGCTCTGGCCGGAAATTGACCGAGGATCAGCACCCCGGCGACGGCTGCGGGATACAGGCTTCGAACAACGGCACGGGGCAAATGACGCATCGGAAATTCCACGGGTTCTATGCCTCCCATCGATAGCAGATGGCAGTGGCGCGGACTACGGCGGCGTGGCCCCGAAAGGGAGGCCGCGCCGACGCGGGCCATCTTGGCAAGTCTTTGATTAGTCGCGGGATTGGACAACAGGTTCGCTTCTTATGAGCGCGGCGCTGCGACCGACCTACTCCCAAGGTGCGGACTATCACGGTCTTCTCATCTGTCAGAGCCGCCTGTATGGAACTAAGATAGGGTGGCGCGGCATCGCGGCCGCACGGCTCACGGTCGAGAGGCGGGATGCAACGGTTCGTTTGCGAGCAGAATATCGTTCATTTCGAGCGGCTGCTCAATGAAGCGGCCGACCCGACGGTGCAGAACACCGTGCGCGCGCTGCTGGCCTCGGCGAAGCGCCAATTGGCGTTGCTGAACTCGGCGGCGTCAGGAGCCGATACGACGCCGCTTGAACAGCGCCGGCGGCAGCATGGCGACGCCGAGTTGATCCGCAGGCAATTCCAGCCCGAATTCGAAGCGTCACCGCATCCCTATATGCTGCTGGACCCGGGGCCGGGCCTGTTGATCGTCGACGTCAATGACGCCTATGCGGCCGCGACCTTGACCGGCCGGGCCGACATCGTCGGCCGGTCGCTGTTCGAGATATTTCCTGACAATCCCGACGATCCGCTCGCCGATGGCGTCAGCAACCTCTACGGCAGCCTGAGGATCGTCGGTGAAACCGGGCAGGCGCATGCCATGGCGGTCCAGCGCTACGACATCCGCGATGCCGGCGGGAGCTTCGTCGAGCGCCATTGGCAGCCGATCAACTCGCCGATCCACGACACGGCGGGCCATCTGGTCTACCTGCTGCACCACGTCGAGGACGTGACGGCGCAAGTCACTGGGCGGCACTAGAGCCTCTCAGCCGCGGCGATCGCCCGCCAGCTTGCCGCTGGCCCGCTCGATCAAATGCAGCCGCGTGCAGGCCGGACAGGATACCGAGACATGCGTGCGGTCGGTCGGCTCGTCGCCGAGCCGATGCTGCACGTTCATGCCGGTCTGCGGGCATTTGAAGACGATCTGGCGGTCCATGACCGATGATATGACCGCAAGGCGCGCCTTCTGAAATTACGGATGTTTACGTAGGTCGGTGCCTCCCCCTCACGGCAGGGTCAGGAACTCCACCCAGTTCGGCTTCTTGCCGGTGGGGTAGGATTTCAGCTTGGCCAGCGCGCCGCTGCCCTGGTCGATCGCGTAGACCGTCATGCTGTCGGAGAGCTCGCCGACCGCGGCCAGGTAGCGGCCGGAGGGATCGACGTGGAAGCCGCGCGGCTGCTTCTCGGTCGGCACGCTGCCGATCGTGGTCAGCTTGCCGCTTCCCGCGTCCACCTTGTAGGCGGTCAGCGTGCTGGTGGTGCGCTCGGAGGCGTAGAGGAAGCGGCCGTCCGGGGTGATGTGGATGTCGGCGGCCCAGGGCTTTTTATCAGAAGCTTTGCCGTTAAAACCTTCCGGCAGCGCGGTGGTGCGCTGGATCTCGTCCCAGGCGCCGCTTTTGGCTTCATAGGTGAACGCGGCGACATCGCCGTTCAGCTCGTGCAGGAGATAGACGAACTTGCCATTGGGATGAAACACGAAGTGCCGCGGCCCCGATTTCTCCGGCACCTTGTGGGCCGGCGGGTCGCTCGGCGTCAGCGTGCCCGTGGTGGCATCGAACGCGAAGGCCAGCACCTGGTCGGAGCCGAGATTGGTCGCGAACACGAAGCGGTTGTCGGGCGAGGGCAGGAAGGCGTGCGCGTTCAGCCCGGTCGGGATCACCTGCTTCGGCTCGCCGGCGACGCCGTTCGCGTTCAATGGATTCAGCGCGACCTTGTTGCCGCCATAGGAGGCGCTGAACAGGAACTTGCCGCTGTGGTCGACGGCGATATTGGCCATGCTGTCGGGAAGCGGCCCGTTGCCGGCAGGGCTGAGCTGGCCCGTCTTGGGATCGATCGCAAAGCTTACCGCCTGATAGGGTTGCGAGCGGACGCCGGCAATCAGCACGCGGCGATCGGGCGTGATCGCGAGCGGCGTCGAGGAGCCGGGCTTGTCGACACCTTTGAAGGCGGCGGTCTGCACCGCAATCATGTCGCCGCTCTCGGTCATCTTGAACACGCTGATGTCGTTGCTGTCGGCGTTGCCGACATAGGCGAAGGTCTCGGCCATGCCGGCTTGGACTCCAGAAATGAGAGTGAGGACAGCGAACAGGGTGGTGGCGATCGCAGCGCGTGGCGATGCGCTGCGTCGGGTCGGTCTCGACATGGGCTCCTCCTGAAGGCCGCGGCGCGGCATCGTCGTTTTGCCGACGAGGATAGCGGGCGGCGCACCGCCGCACCAAATTCCAATGGGGATCGATCGATGCCGAAATCGCATCGGTCGCCGCCGGCGGCTACCGCATCGCCGCGGTGCGCGAGGGCAGATGCGGGCCGGACGGATGCGCGGGCGGTCCGAGCACGGTCCAGACGACGACCGCAACCAGCGCTGAGGTCAGGATGGTCCAGGCGATGAGCCGTTTCCGCATCTGGTCGAATCCGTCCGCGTCATGAAAGTCAGGGCATTTCGATCGTGCACTGCAAACCGCGGCAATCCTATGATCTCGTTCACAGCCGAAATTGGCCGGCGCAATGCGAACCAAAGCCGCGCCCGCGCATTGAAGGCGCATGCCCCGCGAAAACGATCTCGAAGGTAAGCCCGACATGGGAGGCAAGCATGGCGGTCAGGCCGGCCTACCCAAGTCGCCACCGCGCCCGCAGCAGGGCGAGCGCGATGAGGACGTCGTGGCAAAGCGCCACACCGGCCAAACCGATCAGGCGCCGCCGCCGACCAAATCCAAGTAACCTTTGCCGCGCGGTCGTGCCGCGCCCCGCGTCGGGAACGGCAGCACCGCGTTGCCGTTACCCCGGCTCCCGCGGGCGGGTGAGATGAAGATGGAGGCTGGCTCGTGTTTTGGATCTATTGGGACACCGCCTGGTCGCTGATCATCAGCGGCATTTGGGTCGCCACCATCGTCAGCCATCCCGACGCCGAGTTCGTCGAAGTGCAGGCCGCCAGACGGCAGATGTGAGCCACCCCTGCTAGCGGCCTTCGGCGCGGTTCGGATTTTTCCAAGCAGCCGAGGGCGCAAGTGACATTAGCGCGGAGAGCCAGTGATCGGCCGCCGAGGCGGAGCAGATCAAGATCGCTTGTCTGCCGTCGCCGATTCTAGGTCAGGCTCACGCCATAGCAGGCGGACATCAATCCAAGTTGCGGATATTGCCGGTCGATCGCCGCCACCTCTTTTCGCATCTGCGCGATGATCCAATCCCGGATTTCGGCGGCGATGGGCCGCATGGGCCGGTTGCGGGGCGGCAGAAACTCGCAGAGGCGGCGCGTGGTGGCCAGTGTATCGGAGGCCGGCACCAGGGCGCCGGTCAGAAGCCAATGCGAGGTCACCGTCAGCCAGCCGAGAGCGATGCCCTGGCCTAGCAGGGCTGCCTGCACGACCACGGCATAATCGGTGAAGCTTAAGCCCTTGGCTGAGCCGCGGCGCCCGGTCAGAAACGATGCGTAATCCGCGGCCCAGTCGCCCGGCGTCTCGGCAAGACGGATGATGGTGTTGCCCTCGGCAGGATCTGTGTCCCCGAGATAGCCGGGACTGCACATCGGCAGCATGACCTCCTTCATCACCAGCGTGCCGCCGGAGGAGGGCTCGTCGCGATCGCGAAAGCGCATGCCGAGATCGACGTTCTCGACCGGCCCGCGCAACGCGCCGGAGATCAGTTGGAAGCGCAGGTCGACTTGCGGAAACTGCTTCTGCAGCTTGTCGATGCGCGGCATCAGCCAGTGCGTGGTGAAGGCGGAGGAGACCGACAGCGTCACCGTTTCGGTGCCCTTGCGCCGCCGCTCGATCTCGACGAGCCCGCTCTCGATGCTGCGGAAGCCTTCGAGCACGCGGTGATACAGCAATTCGCCTTCCTCGGTGAGCACGGCGCGGCCTGCCTTGCGATCGAACAGGCGCACGCCGAGATGCTCCTCGAACTGGCCGAGCATCCGGCTCACCGCCGGCTGCGTCACGTTCAATTCCGCCGCCGCTGCGGTGAAGCTGCCATTGCGCGCCGCTGCGTCAAAGACGAACAGGGCGTTGCTGGATGGCAGCATGCGGCGGAGCTCGGGCATAACGTCATGTTATGAGCGCGGTGAGAATTTGGCAATTGCCGAGTTTTCGCAAGTCTGGTGTCATCGACATGACGGCCCAAAGACAGCGGCTCAGAGCGACGACGTGGTGCAGCGCACGCTTCCGCCATGATCGCAGCGAGACCTCTGTCTATAAAGCAGGCTTATGGCGCGCAGCGAGGCACGCCAGCTCGGGACATGGCGAGGTCGATCTTGGACAAGCGAGCGGAAAGCGTCGAGATCAGGTCTGCCAGCAAGGCCTATGGCGCCGTTCGTGCCCTCGATGATGTCTCGCTCACTGTCGGCGCCGGTGAATTCGTCTCCCTGCTCGGCCCCTCCGGCTCCGGCAAGACCACGCTGCTCGGTATCCTGGGTGGATTCATTCTTCCAACGGCAGGCACGATTCTCTTTGGCGGCCGCGACGTCACCTACATGCCGCCGCACAAGCGCGACATCGGCGTGGTTTTCCAGAACTACGCGTTGTTCCCGCATATGAGTGTCGGCGAGAACGTCGCCTTTCCGTTGCGCGCGCGGCGCCTGCCGAAATCCTCGTGGCCGGACAAGGTGCGTGCCGCGCTCGGCATGGTTGGCCTCGCCGGCTACGAGGAGCGCGGCATCGCGCAGCTCTCCGGCGGCCAACGCCAGCGCGTCGCGCTCGCACGCGCCATGATCTTCGAGCCGCGCCTGATCCTGATGGACGAGCCGCTCTCCGCCCTCGACAAGCAGCTCCGCGAATCCATGCAGATCGAGCTGCGCTCGCTGCACAAGCGCATCCAGGCCACCATCATCTACGTCACCCATGACCAGCGCGAGGCGCTGACCATGAGCGACCGCGTCGCCGTGATGAAGGACGGTCGGCTGGTCCAGATCGACGAGCCGGCGCGGCTGCACGATCATCCCGCGGATTCCTTCGTCGCCAGCTTCATCGGTGAAGCCACCATGCTGCCCGTTCGCCGCGTCGATGCTTCCAGCATCGCGCTCGGCAATGCTTTGCTGCGCAGCGCACGCGCCATTCCCGACGGCGATGCCTTGATGCTGGCCGTGCACAGCGAGAAGCTGTTGATCGACGACGGCGCGCAGGACGCCGCTTGCAACCGGCTGACCGGCACCGTCACCGACATCGTCTACCAGGGCGAAAGCCTTCGCATTTTCCTGGCGCTCGCCGACGGCATCGCGCTCAGCCTGCGCCAGCCGAGTTACCACCAGGCCTATCACCGTATCCCGCCGCTCGGCGGCAGCCTCACCGTCACGCTCCACCCCGAGGACACGATCGTCGTGCCCAGGGCGGGGGATTGAACTTCAGATTCATCCAAGCCGAGAGAAGAAACGACATGTCGACCCAAGCCGCGTTCAGCAACTTCAAGGTTCTCACTTTCGACGTCGTCGGCACCTTGATCGACTTCGAAACCGGCGTTCTCGCCGCCGTGCGCAAGATTTCGGGCAAGACGCCGGCCGAGCTCAGCGACGACGTGATCTTCGAATCCTACAAGCGCGGCCGCGATAAGCATTACGAGCGCTCCAGCGAGGTGATGTTCCATGTCTACCGCTATCTCGCGAAGGAGCTCGGGCTGCCCGCTGACGATGCGTCCTGCGACGTGTTCCAGCTCGCCGTGCTGCGCTGGGGGCCGTTCCCGGATTCGGTCGAGGCGCTCAAGCGGCTGCGCACGAAATTCCGCCTGGTCGCGATGACCAATGCCGACCGCGTCGCGCTGTCCTGCTACGCCCATGCGCTCGGCAATCCGTTCGACGACACCGTCTGCGCCGACGACACCGGTGTGGCCAAACCGAACCCGGAATTCTTCGCCTACAACAAGGGCCGCCAGTCGGCCTTCGGCTACAAGCAGTCCGACATTCTGCACGTCGCGCAGAGCCAGTATCACGACATCGGGATCGCGCGGAAGCTCGGCTACAAGGTGTGCTGGATCGAACGTCGACAGGGCATCGCCGGCTTCGGCGGCACGCCGGCGGTGGAGGCGCTGACCAAGCCGGACTTCCATTACCCGACCCTGAAGGCGCTCGCCGACGCCGCAATCGGGCCAGTGGAGTAGATGGGCGCGGCCATGACACAGGGTTGGCGCACGCTGCCATCGGTCGATTCGCTGTGGGAAGCCACGGCGAATCCGGCTCGCGCCTTTCCGGTGCTGTCGGGCGAGAGCCAGGCGGACGTGGTGATCATCGGCGCAGGCTATACCGGTCTGTCCGCAGCGCATCATGTCGCCAAGAGCGGCCTGTCGCCCGTCGTGTTGGAGGCGAACCGCCCCGGCTGGGGCGCGAGCGGACGCAACGGCGGCGTGATCACCGCAAAGTTTCGCCTCTCGTTCCGCGAGATCGACGCCGCACACGGCCGCGCCATGGCGCGGCGCATGTACGAAATCGCGCATGAAGCGACCGACATGGTCGAGGAACTGGTGTCGGAGCTCGGCATCGCCGGTGCGAACCTGACGCGCACCGGCCAGGTCAAGGCCGCACATAACGAGGCGACGCTCCGGGCCGCGATCGACGAGGCCAACTGGATGACGCGAGAGATGGGCTCGGCAGCGGTCCGCATCCTCGACAAGGACGGCGTGCGCGAGGAGACCGGCTCCGACGTCTTCGTCGGCGGCGTGCTCAATCCCGGCTCGGGCGGCATCCATCCGCTGAATTATCTGCGCGGTCTCGCCGATGGCGTGGCCGGCCGCGGAGTGCCGATCTTCCAGGAATCGCCTGTGGTCAAGCTCTACCGGGACAAGGACGGCATCGTCGCCGAGACGCCGCAAGGCGCGGTGCGCGCCAAACAGGCCATCATCGCGACCAACAGCTATTCGGATCTGACCGCCGCCACCGCGCACATGCAGCGCACGCTGATTCCATTCCGCAGCGCCATGGTCGCGACGGAAAGACTGCCGCGCAATCTCGCGGGAAAACTGATGCCGACCGGGCGCACCTACACCGAGACCAAGCGCATGATGCGCTGGTTCCGCATGGTCGACAACCGCGTGATCTTCGGTGGCCGCGGCGCCTTCGGCAAGCAGGACTCGCAGGCCGCCTTCGACGCCTTGCGCAAGGCGATGGTCGGCATCTTTCCCGATCTCGCCGACATTCCGCTCGCATACAAATGGTCCGGCCTCGTCGCGATGACGCTGGACTCGGTGCCGCATATCGGCCGGCTCGACGATCGCACGCTGGTCTCGATGGGCTACAACGGCGCCGGCGTTGCGATGTCGAGCCTGATGGGGCGCTATCTCGCGGCCCTCGTGCGCGGTGAGACGCCTGACGTCGGCCTGCTCGATGTCAGGCGCATGAAATCCATTCCGTTCTATCCGCTGCGCGAGCCCGCCGTGCGCATGGTCGCCGGCTGGTACCAGTTTCTCGATGCGATCGGCCGGTAAGCCAATTTTGGCGAAGGAGGAGGCGACGATGAACACCAAACGCAATTTCGAATTTGGCTGCACGCTGCTTGGCGTGCTCGCGCTCGGGGGCACCGCGGCTGATGCCGCCGAGCAGATCACCTTCGTCTCGCAGGGCGGCGCCTATCAGCAGGCGCAGACGGTGGCGATCCTCGATCCCTCCGCCAAGAAGCTCGGCATCACCATCAACCAGGACTCAATTCCCGACGCCTGGCCCGCGATCAAGACGCAGGTCGGCAGCGGCAAGCCGATCTGGGACGTGGTCGACACGCCGACGGGCAATTGCCTGCGTGGCGGCGAGCAAGGCCTGATCGAGAAGCTCGATTTCTCCAAAATTCCGAACGGTGCGGCGATGCCGGAGGCGTATCGCAGTCCCTATTCGGTGTCCTACGAGTTCTATTCCAGCGTGCTTGCCTTTAGCCAGAAGACCTTTCCGAAGGGCGCCCCGAACAGCTGGGCCGATTTCTGGGACGTGAAGAAATTCCCCGGACGCCGCGCGCTGCGCAACCACCCGTTCGCCACGCTCGAGGCCGCGCTGATGGCCGACGGCGTCGCGCCCGACAAGCTCTATCCGCTCGACGTCGACCGCGCCTTCAGGAAGCTGGAGGAGATCAAGCCGCACATCACGGTGTGGTGGACCTCGGGCGCGCAGTCGGCGCAGCTCCTCAACGACGGCGAGGTCGACATGGAGATGGCGTGGAACGGCCGCGTCAGCGCGGTCGCCAAGGAAGGCGCCAAGGTGTCGTTCACCTATAACCAGGGTATCCTGCAGAGCACCTCGCTCTGCATCCTCAAGGGTGCGCCGAACCTCGACACGGCGGTCAAGTTCCTCAACGAGGCCGTCGACCCCGTGCACCAGGCCAATCTGCCGCTCCAGATTGATTACGGCCCGGGCAATCCCAAGGCGTTCGAGACCAACGTGATCAAGCCCGAGCGTGCCGCGCAATTGCCGAGCGAGCCGGCGAATGCGGCGAAGCAGGCCTTGATGTCCTATGCCTGGTGGTCTTCGCCGGCCGGAGAGGCCGCCGAGAAGCGCTGGGCGTCGTTCATGCAGAAGTAGGCGGAGCCGGCGTTGACGACATCAGTGCAAGATCCATCCCTGAAGCATCAGCGCCGCGAGCACGGCCTGATGCTGGCATTGGTGTCGCCGGCGCTGCTGGTGATCCTGGCGCTGATCGTGCTGCCGGTCGGCTGGCTCGCCTGGCAGTCGGTCTACCATGACGGCTTCACGCTGGAGAACTATCGCCGCGTCTTCACCGAGGATGTGTACTGGCGCAGCTTTGCGCTGACCTTCGAGATCAGCCTCGCAGTCACCGTGATCGCGCTATTGCTCGGCTATCCCGTGGCTTATCTCGCCAATTCGTTGCCGAAAGGGTGGAGCATCCTCATCCTGTCGCTGGTCGTGCTTCCGTTCTGGACCAGCGTGCTGGTGCGCGCCTATGCCTGGCTGGCCTTGCTGCAGCGTACCGGCGTGATCAACCAGTTCCTGCGCTATCTCGATGTGATCTCGGAGCCGCTCGCGCTGGTCCACAATACGTTCGGCACGGTGGTCGCGACCGTGCATATCCTGCTGCCGTTCATGGTGCTGCCGCTCTATGCCGCCATGCAGAAGATCCCGAACGACCTGATGCAGGCCGGCGCCAGCCTGGGCGCGAGCCCGTCGCTCACCTTCGTCCGCGTGTTCCTGCCGCTGTCGCTGCCGGGCGTGCTCGCCGGCTGCACCATGGTGTTCGTGCTCTGCCTCGGCTTCTACATCACGCCCGAATTGCTCGGCGGCGGTCGCACCGTGATGGTGTCGATGCTCGTCAGCCGCAACGTCGAGCTCTACAACCAGTTCGGCGCGGCGAGCGCCGTCGCGGTGGTGCTGCTCGCGAGCGTGCTCGCGATCTTCTTCGTCGTCAGTCGCTTCATCTCGCTCGATCGCGTGTTGGGGCAGAAATGATGCGCGGCTCAATTGCACGGATTGTACTGTACGTGGTCAGCGCGCTGGTGCTGGTCTATCTGATCCTGCCGGTTCTGATCATCGTGCCGATCTCGTTCTCCAGCGCGCGCTTCCTGACCTTTCCGCCGCCGTCCTTCTCGCTGCGCTGGTACCAGCTTTATTTCTCCAATCCGGCCTGGATGCAGGCGACGCGGGTGACGCTGACGGTCGCACTGCTGACCGTTGCGATCGCGACCCCTTTCGGCGTCGCCGCCGCCTATGCCATCAGCCAGTCGAAGCTGCGGATCATGCGGCTGATCCACATGACGCTGCTGCTGCCGCTGGTGGTGCCCATCATCATCACCGCTGTCGGCATCTTCTTCGTTTACGCCAAGGTCGGCCTGGTCGCGACCATGCCCGGTCTCGTGCTCGCGAACGTGATGCTGGGCCTGCCGTATGTCGTCATCTCCGTCCTGGCCGGCCTGCAGAGCTTCGATCCCGCGCAGGAGATGGTGGCGCGCAGCCTCGGCATGAACCGCCTCCGCAGCTTCTTTGCGGTGACGCTGCCGCAAATCAAGTCCAGCGTGGTCGCTGGTGGCATTTTCGCATTCATCTCGGCAATGGACGAGACCATCGTCGCGCTGTTCATCTCCGGCGGCCAATACCAGCCGCTGACCAAGCGCATGTTCACGGCGCTTCGGGACGAGATCGATCCCACAATTGCAGCGATATCGGCGCTGATGACGGCGGGCTCCTTCCTCCTCGTGCTGCTCGCGACCACAAGACAGGGGAAGAAGACGTAGAGCGAATGGCGGCGTTCAGGCTGAGGCGTTGAGGAGCGCGCCTTTCCCCGCGACCATTTCGCGGAGCGGGCGTCCCTCTGAAGAGGAGGCGTCGCTAAGCTGCCGCCGCCGCCTGCGCCGCCAGCAGCAGCTTCAGCTTCGCCGCCGGCACCGCCGGGCTGAACAGCCAGCCCTGCATCTGGCTGCAGCCGAGCTGACGCAGCACCTCGCGCTGGGCTTCGGTCTCGACGCCTTCGGCGGTCGTCGCCATGCGGCGGGCCGCGGCCATATGCACCACGGCCTGCACGATCGGCGAGGAATCCTCGGACTGGCCGATGTCGCTGATGAAGCTGCGGTCGATCTTGATCTTGTCGAACGGGAAGCGGTGCAGATAGCTCAGCGACGAATAGCCGGTGCCGAAATCGTCGAGCGCGATGCGCACGCCGAGCTCGCGCAGCTGCTGCAGGATCGTCAGCGCCTCCTCGTCGTCACGGATCAGCACGGTCTCGGTGATCTCGAGCTCGAGCCGTCCGGGCGCCAGCCCCGACTCCGCGAGCGCGGCTGCGACCTTGAGCGCCAGCGTCCGCGAGCGGAACTGCACCGGAGAGACGTTGACCGCGATGTGAATCTGGCCGGGCCATGAGGCCGCCTCGCGGCAGGCCTGCCTCAAGACCCATTCGCCGATCTCGCCGATCAGCCCGGTGTCTTCCGCCACGGGAATGAAGTCTGCCGGCGAGATCATGCCGCGCTCCGGATGGCGCCAGCGCAACAGCGCCTCGCAGCCGGTGACGACGTTGGCCGCGAGATCGACCAGCGGCTGGTAGTGCACCTCGAACTCGCCGCGAACCAGCGCCTGGCGCAGATCGAGCTCGAGCTGACGGCGCAGCCGCGCCTTGGCGTCGTATTCGGGCGCGAAGATTCGGTAGGTGCGGCGCCCCTCCGACTTCGCCGCGTACATCGCCAGATCGGCGCGCTTGAGCAGATCGTCGAGATTGTCGCCATGATCGGGCGCGATCGCGATGCCGATGCTGGCGTCGGTCGGGATGTCCTGGCCCTTGCAATCGACCGGCGCGCGCAACGCCGTGAGGATGTTCTCCGCCAGAGCCGTCAGCTCGGCCGGATCGCTCGTGCCGGCCTTGACGATGGCAAACTCGTCGCCCCCGAGCCGCGCGACGAGATCGTTGCCGGACACGCAGGCGCGCAGGCGGTTCGCGACCTGGCGGAGCAATTCGTCGCCGACCTCGTGTCCGAGCGAATCGTTGACGCCCTTGAACTCGTCGACGTCGATATAGAGGATGGCGAACGGCTTGCCCTCGCGGAGTTCGGCAACGCGCCGCTCCAGATGCCCGCGCATCAGCACGCGGTTCGGCAGATCGGTCAGCGCGTCGTAATGCGCCATATGGGCGATGCGCTCGTCGGCGCGGATGCGATCGGTGACGTCCTCGTGGGTCGCGAGCCAGCCGCCGGCGGCGCCGGGCTGGTTCTTGATCTCGATCAGGCGGCCGTCGGCGGTTTCCACGATGGCGGTCTGGGTATTCCCGACATTGCTCAGGATGTCGTCGCAATAGGACGCGACGTCGCCGTGGAACGATCCGGTGTCGTGACGATGCTGGATGACGTCGCGGAACGCGGCGCCGGGCTTCACCACGTCAGGGGACAAGCCGTACATCTCGATGTAGCGCCGGTTGCAGACGATCAGCCGCTCGTCCTGATCGAACATCAGGAGCCCTTGCGTCATCGTGTTCATCGCGGTGTCGAGCCGCTGCTTCTCGAGCGAGAGCCGGCCCGTCATCTGACGGAAGATCAGGAATAGCGTGAGCACCAAGAGGCCGATCGACGCCACGGCGACCGTGACGAAGAATTTCGTCTGCGTGCGCCAGGTCGCGAGCGTCGCGTCGAGCGACTTGGTCGCGACCACGACCAGCGGCTCGCCGGCGAGCAGACGTGAGGCGACGATGCGGTCCTTGCCGTCGATCGGGCTTGCGAGCTGCATGGAGACGAAGGTGCGATCGAACACCGCCATCTGTTCCGGGCTGCCCTTGCGGAAGTTCTGCCCGATCATGGCATCGACACGCGGCATGCGCGCGAGCAACTGGCCGTTCTGGTGGTGCATGGCGATCGAGGATTCTTCGCCCAGCCCGGTCGAGGCGAAGAACGACTCGAGCTGCTCGGGCGCGATCGCGCGCGAGACCAGCCCGAGGAACTCGCCGTGCGGGCCTGAGACGCGCCGCGCGAACACGATCGCCGGCCCGGTGCCGAACCGGCCGGGCACGACCTCGATCTCTTCCTGCGAGGCGGGATCGTTCTTGAGGCGGTTGAAATACCCGCGGTCGGCGACCGAGATATCGGGGACCGGCCAGCGCCGCGACGAGTTGATCAGCATGCCCCGGGAATCGAATAGATTGGCACCGGCAACGTCGGACCAGCCGCTGGCTTTTGCACGCAGCAGCTCGTGCATGGCCAGCGTGCCCATCTCGCTGCGGAACACATCGACGGAGGCGATGCCGCGGCTCTCGAGCTCGGCGATGATGCTCTTCTGCAGCACCGCGAAATCCTCGAACTCGCGGTCGAAATGGCGGGCCAGCAGGCGCACGGAGCTTTCGAGGTGGTCACGGCCGCTCTCGATCGCGTTCTGCCGGAAGCGGTCGACGGTGAGCGCGGTGCCGACAGCCGTCGCGGCCATCAGCACGAAGCCGCCGGCGATCAGCCATGTCAGCGGCGCCCCACGCCAACGGCGGAGCAACGCGCGTCCTCGCGCGGTCCATCGCATCGATGTGCCCATGCAGCCCTCCCGTGGGATGCAAGATGCGGCAAAACCGACAAGACCCGGTTACCAGTAAGGGTTAGCCAAATGTAAATCGGAGCGGAATCAGGAGGTTGGCTTCCTGAGCAAAGCAACCGCAGATCGAGACCCCGCATGGTGCCGCGACGGAAGCGTGTTCCCTCCTTCGTGAGGGGAGGGAACGGAGAGAGCACCGTTGCGGCATCTACCGCTTGATCTCCCAGTTCAACGCTTGTGCGTTGCTCTTGGCGAACATCCTGGGCACGTCGAAGGTCCCCGTCTTGAGGTCGTAGCGGCAGCGCCAATTGGCGAGGCCCTTCACCGCGACGTTCTTCGGATGATTGTCCATTTCGCCTGACAGAGAGATCAGGAGATAGCGGTTGTTGGGCCAGTCGACACCGAGCCAGCGATAGGCATCCTCGGTGCCCTTCATCAGATTGGCCGAGATGTGGTAGTCGAGCTTCATGTTCTTGGTGTCGGGCCGGCTGTGGAAATAGGCCCAGGCGAGGTCGCTGAGCGACTGCTTCGTCGCGTTGACGAAGGCGCCGTTCTCGACATGGTAGAGAAACAGATCCTGCGAGCCCGAGCCGGTCTTCTGCATCCGCACCAGCCATTGCGAGTCGCTGGTGAAGCGGAAGCCGGCGCCATAGCCTTGCTCCGGCTTCAGCTCCGTCATCTGGTTGCCGCGCCGTGCCCAGACCTGCCATTTGACCTCGAAGAGGTCTTCACTGTCCTTCATGTACTGCTCGAGCCTGGTGGCGCCGTCGGGCGAGGTGAAGGCGAGGTCGGCATTGTCGGTGAGGACGTACCCCGGCGGCGGACCGGAGGCCGCGAGCGCAGGGGAGGCGGCGAGCATCAGGACCAGCGTCAGCCCAAATGACAGAGTTGGCGCGGCACGGGAAAATACGGTCACGGCAAAATTCCCTTGAAGAAATGCCGCGACTGCGGCCTTGATCATTGGACACCCGCACCGTGGCGCCGGTTCATCCCTGACAGCGCCGGGACGGCGCTATCATCCCATCGACCGTCTTGCTGCCGCGGCCAAATCGGCGCAATTTGCCGGTCCCGGTCGATTTGCCAATTAAGGTTTTTCCGATGATCACCGCATCCAAGGCCTTTATTGCTTTCTGCCTGCTCGCGCTGGTCGGCACGGTGCTGGTGATCGGCCCGACCGAGCTGGGCCGCCTGCTGCCTGACGGAAGCAAGACCGTGGTCGCCGCCAAGCCGGAGGCCAGGGTCGAACCCAGAGCCGAGGCCAAGGTCGACCTCAAACCCGAGCCGAAACCGGAACAGCCCAAGCTGGCCGCCGTGACGCCGCCTGCACCTGAACCTGCGCCAGCGGCGGTCCCGGCCGCCGAGCCCAAGCCCGAGTCCAAGCCCGAGTCCAAGTCCGCGTCCAAGGCGCCTCTACTGGCCGAGACCCAAAAGCTCGCCACGGCGCTGCCCGATCTCGCGCCGGTCAAGCCGCCGCCGGCGGTCGCCGACACCGGCCCCCGTTTCGACGTCGCCCGCGTCGACGATCACGGCGAGGCGGCGGTGATCGCGGGTCAGGCCGCGCCGGGTGCCAAGGTCGAGCTACTGCGCGACGGCAAGCCGCTCGACAGTGCGATTGCCGACGCCTCGGGCCAGTTCGTGATGACCCCGCCGCAGCTTCCCGCCGGGTCCTATGAGTTGACGCTGCGGGCCAAGGCGCCGGATGGCACGGTCACGCAGTCCGGCCGGACCATGCCGGTGACCATCGCCGAGGCGGCCCCGCCGCCCGCGCGCCCGGTGCCGGTTGCGAAGCAAGAGAACAGGCAAGAGCCGAAGCAGGCCGAGAAGGCCGATGACAAATCGGACGTCGTGGCCGCCCTGCCGTCGGCCTCGCCGCGTCTGGCGTCAGCTGCCCGGCCGAAACCGGCCGGCGCGCCGAAACCCAGGGTCATGGCGCGCGCGCCCGCGGCGACCACGGTGGCCTCGGCCTCGCCGGCCGATGCGCTTCACGCCGCACCGGCGGAGGCCGGCGGCAGCCGGGTGATCTCCCGCGGCGACAGCCTGTGGACGCTCAGCCGGCTCGCCTATGGCGACGGCGCCCGCTACGCCGTGATCTTCAACGCCAACCGCGACAAGATCCACAATCCCAATCTGATCTATCCCGGCCAGACCTTCGTGATGCCGCAAAAGGCGGAGTGAGCGGGCGTCCCCGCGTCGTTCGTGCAGGGCATTTGAGAACGCCCCCGCGACGCTTTGCCCCGCATCCCCCGGGAACAATTGGTTCCCTCGCGCGTCATTTGCCTGCGGCGCAGTGCGCGCTTGGAGGAGGCCGAATTGGTCAGGTCGGCGGTCATGTCGGGACGCATGGGACTGGCGCTGACCGGCGCGACCCTCCTGATTGCGGCCGTGCTGCTGCCCGAGAGAGCCGACGCCCAGTTCGGTTTGCGCGGCGGTCCGTTCGGCGTCGCGCGTTTCGCCGTCGGCCACGTGATCGGCATGTCGCGCCTGCGCCATTCCCGCATGGCGGTGCGGGGCGGCCGCTACCGCTCTGCTGCGCTGAGATCGCAAGATCCACGTCAGGACCCGCGCGGTGCCGAGCGCGGCCAGCTTGCCAACCCCTATGTTCTGCGCGCGGCGCTGACGGCGCAAGCCGCGCTTGCGGGATGGCAGGGCGGCCGCCGCCCGCAAGGCTGGTGGCGTCATCCCGACGGCAGCTATGGCTGGGTCGGGCCGGTGTTCTGGCCGTTCGCGCATGACGATCTCACCAATGCTGTGATCTCGGGCGATGCGACCAGCCTCTCGCTCTACGGCTATGGCGATATCTATGCCGCGATCTTCGCGCCCTATGCGGCGACCGAGGTCGCGGCCTACACCGCGCCGCAGGGCAAACGCGCGCGCCGGATTCCATCGGCGCAGAACGTCTGCGATGCCAGCGAACCCGGCGGCTTTCCGGTGGATCGCATCGCCGCGGCCGTAGCACCGAACGAATTGCAACGCACCGCGCTCGACGCGCTCGTGACGGCCTGGAGCGAAGCCCGCGACAGCATCCGTGCCGCCTGCCCATCGCAAGTGCCCGAGACCGCGGCGGAGCGCCTCGGCCTCATGCGCGAGCGGCTCGAAGCCATGATCAAGGCCCTCGACGCGGTCGCGGCGCCGCTGTCGAAATTCACCGGCCTGCTCGACGACGATCAGAAGGCCCGGCTCAATGCCATCGCCGATCAGCGCCGCGCCGCGTTTGCGTCGATGCAGCGCAAAAATCCGAACAAGGGCGCGAACAAGGATCCGAACAAGGATGCGCAGGCGGCCGCCGCCTGCAGCGCCGACGCCGATCCCCGCTATGACGAGAAGCTGCAACGTCAATACGAGCAGCTGGTGCAGCAGCAATGGCCTGCGGGCGACATCGCTACCACGCTGCGCCTCGACGAGACCGCCCGCGCCCGCCTCGAGGTGCTGCAGGACACCACCCTGCGTACCATGGAAACGCTGAGCGCGTGCCCTACGGAGGCAGCCGCGACGCCGCAGGCCCGCCTCACCGCCGCGAAAGCGCGGCTGCAGACGATGCTTGCCGCCGTGAACGCCGTCACCGATGCGCTCGATGATTTCGAGGCCGATCTGAGCGATGAGCAGAAGGCGGGGTTCGAGGCGATCGGGCCGAAGCGCGGGGCGTGATCAGCCGCACGCCCAGTCGAACTTCATGTCCTTGAAGTCGAGCTGCGCGTTGCCGCCGCCGAAATTGTAGCCGCCGAAATATTCCTCGAACTCGATGTAGAACGGGCTCATCTCCGGCACCTGCTGGCAGGGCCGCATGGTGCCGCCGAGATGGTCGCGGGCGTAATCCTTGGCCCAATCATGCAGGCGGTAGTTCTCGGTGGTCGGGACGCCGCCGGCAAAATAATAGTAGGACTGATAGTCGCTCGGCGGGTTGCGCGGGATATGCGGATCTTGTGGGGCCTTGCCGGCGTTGGGATCGGTCGCGCGCGGCATCAGGCCGATTGCGAGGGTCTCGGCCAGATCGGCACGCGGAGGGCGGGCGAACATCTTCTGCGCGAAGGGCGGAGCGGCCTCGAAGAAAGCGCAGGCGCCGCCGACATCGAGCCAGCGCGGCCGATCGGCCGTCGCCAGCGCAAGCGGCGCCGGCGGTGTCGCGAACGGGCCTTCGTATTCGGCTTTGGTCAGCAGCAGGGCGGCATATTCGTAGTCTAGAATGTCGGTCATGCGCGACAGGCGTGGATGCGAGGGCCGCGCCATGACCGCGTTCCGGACTTCAGGATCATCAGGCGCGCCGCCGTCATTGTGATCGGGCGGGGTGGCGAAGAACGACACTGCGATGATGTCCTCGCCATGCACGCGATAATCCTCCGGCAGCTTCAGCGTGAAGCCGTGCATCAGCGGATAGCCGGTGACGGGATCGAGCGGCCATTGCTCGCTCGAGATGCCCGGCGGCAACCCATAGACCCAGCCCTGGTCGCTTACCCGGTCAGCGGGCCGGTCCAGCATCTGCAGATCATAAGCACGCGAAGGCAAGGCAAACGCCACGGACCGTCTCCATCCAGGTTCGAGCCTCGCCGTTGAGGCGAGGGTTAGTCGCGGGGAAGGTGGATGTGGTTCGGAGGATGACGGGATGATGCAGCTCTGCCGATGTTTTGGCCGACGTGTCAAAGAGCCTTGCAATCCGGCGTCTGGGCAATCCCCTAACTCATTGATCTTGCAGACCCCGCCTACTGTGCATGGGGTTGTTTTTCGCATTTTGCTTGAGGCCGTAGCCCGGATGGAGCGACGCGCAATCCGGGACTGCTGTCGATTGTGGCACGCCCGGATTTCGCTTCGCTCCATCCGGGCTGCGATGCCGCTGCAGCCGCTATCCCCGCATCCGCACCGCCGCCGCATCCACCACGTTGTCCGCCTCCTCGTGCCAGCTCAGGATCTCCATCGCCAGCACGGGGTGGTTGAAGCCCTTGAGCTGGAGATCGTCGAGCGGCTGCGCTTCGACCCAGGGCTCGACCATGCCGTAGACGCGGCGGCTCACCACGATCTGGTTGGGCTTGGCCTCGCCGCACAGGCGCGAGGCGAGGTTGGTGACGCTGCCGATCGCGGCATATTCCAGCCGCTGCTCGAAGCCGACCTGGCCGAGCGTGGCATAGCCGAGCGCGATGCCGATGCCGAAGCCGAGGCTGTGTCCGCGGTTGCGCCAACGCTCGGTGAGGGGGCCGATGGTGTCGCGCATCTCCACCGCCATCTTCACGGCGCGCCTGGTGTGGTCCTCGAACTGGATCGGCGCGTTGAACAGGATCATCACGCCGTCGCCGGCATATTTGTCGAGCGTGCCCTCGTATTTGAAGATCAGCTCGCCGAGCGCGGCGTGATATTCGCGCAGCACGTTCATCGCCTCTTCCGGCTCGGTCGCCTCCGTGAACGCGGTGAAGCCGCGCAGATCGCAGAACACCACCGTCACTTCGCGGCGCTGGCTGGTGAGTAGTCCTTCCGGGCTGTCGGAGGAGGCGATCAGCTGCGCCACCTGCGGCGCCAGGAAACGCTCGAGCTTGCGGATGCGCTCGATCTCGCCGAGCTGGGTCTGGACCCGCTCCTCCAGCGACTTGTTCCAGTCCTTCAGCTGCTCGGTCTGCCTCCGCAGCTGGTCGGCTTGCGCGCGCACGGTCTCGTTCGCCGCCCCGAGCTCGCGGCCCTTGTGATCGACCTCGGTGAACAGGCGTGCATTGCGCATCGCCAGCACGGCCTGGTTGGCGAAGGTGCGCATCAGGCCGATGATGCTAGGTGCGAACTCGCCGCCGGCGCGGCGCAGCACCACCAGCGAGCCGAGCGTGCCCTGCTGGTCGACCAGCGGCACCACAAGCACCGAGTGGAAGCCGGCCGCGAGCGCGACCTCGCGCAGCGGCTGCTCGGCGGCCTGTTCGAGATCGGCCAGCGCGATCGGCTCGCCGCTCCCAGCGGCATCGCTCAGGATGTTCTCGCCATCGTCGATGGTGACATGCGCGCCGTCGGCGGATTTGTCGATGCCGCCGGCCTCGACCAGGTTGAAGCGGCGCCGCTCGGCATCGAAGCCGTAGATCAGCACGGCATCGGCATGGGTGATCTCGATCGCGCGCGCGGCGATCGTCGACAGCACGGCGTTGAGATCGAGCGAGGCGGCGAGCGCGCGGCCGACCTCCTCCAGCACCTTCAGCTCGTTGATGGACTGCGCGAGGTCGCGCGTGCGCTCCTCGACCTTGGTCTCCAGGTTCGAATAGGTCTCCTGGATCTGGCCGGCCATCCGGTTGAACTGACCGGCGAGGTCCTCCAGCTCGTCCGAGGTGTGCACGTCGATGCGGTGACTGAAATCGCCTTCGCCGAGCAGTTGCGCACCGTCACGCAGCGCCGTGATCGGGATGATCATGCGGCGGGCGAGCAGCGTGCCGGCGAGGATCGCGACCATCAGGCCGATGCCGATCAGCAGCGCGATGCGCACCAGCTGGTCGCGGATCGGCATCAGGGCCTGCGTGGTCGGCTGCTCGAACAGCACGCTCCAGCCGAGCTTCGGCACGGTGCTCGCGGCGCTCATCACCGAATGCCCGTTGAAGTCGGTGCCCGTGCTGTCGCCCTCGTGGCCGGGCGCGATCGCGGCCGCGACCTGCGGCAGCTTCGATAGATCCTTGCCGACCTCGGGGCCCTTCGAGGACGTCGCCAGCACGCGGCCGCGCGGATCGACCACATAGGCGAAGGCGGCCTTGCCGACCTGCGCGTCGGACAGGAAGTCCGAGAGAAAGCCGAGATCGATCTCGGCCACGGTGACGCCGGCATTGAAGCCGGAATGCGCCACCGAGATCGACATCAACGGCGTGCCGCCGGCGAACCAGGCCGGCGCATAGCTGACGCCGCGGGCAACGGTCTCGGTAAAGCGGATGTCGCGGGAAAGGTCCGCGTTGCTGCCGGTCGTGGTCGACTGGCGCGAGACGCGCAGCACCTCGCGGCCTTCGCCGTTGAGCTGGAACAGCTGGTTGACGACCGAGACCTGGTGCAGCAGCGACGCATAGTCGGCGCGGCGCTTCTCGAGCGTGTCCTGGCTCGCCCGCGTCACCCAGCTGATCTGGCGATCGAGCTCGGAGATCGACTGCTCGATGCGCCGGGCGGCGCTCTGCGCCTTGTCCTCCAGGCCGTCGGTCAGCTGGGTCTTGGTGGCGCGGTAGGAGATCCAGGTCTCCATCGCACCGTTGACGGCGAGGACGAACACGACGAGGCCGACGAGGGAGACGACGTATTTGGCGAACAGGCCCCCGCGCAGAGATCGTGTCTTGTCGTTCGCTCCTGCCATCCCGATCCTCTCGCGCCGCCATCGACGCCGGCGCTACGGGCCGTAGGCCCTGCGGGGCCGTTCTATCACAATTTGGGCCAAAGGACCGCCGCGCGGCCGGGCCGACCGGCCGGATTGGTTACCCGCTGTGGACGCCGGGGGCAGACGGAAGGGGCTGAATTGTCGCAGCCTCATCCGTTCGGAGGAAGCCGGGGGCGGGCAGGCTGATGTAAGGGGATTGCCGTGGAGCCCAGCCCGCCGATCCGACCATCACCGGTTAAAGAGTTGCCGCAGCACGTCGTTCATTGGCTGACTGTCCTGCTGCGCGACCGGCGGGTCGTCCATAGCGGGGGGCGCGGGCGAGGCCTGCGGCCCCGGTGTGGAGGGGGTCGCCGGCAGGCTGCGGCTGCGGCCACTGCCACTGCCTGGCGCGGCGCCGGTGCTGCTTCCCGCGCCACTCGACAAGCCCTGCTGAATCAAATTGCCGATCGCCGCCCCCAGCGGGCCGCCGAGCAGATCATTCTGCCCCGGCTGCTGGGCCTGCGGATTGGCAGTGCCGGCGGGATTGCCGCCCGGCGCGGCGGCTCCGCCAAGACCAAGATTGCTACCGAGGCTGCCCAGGATGTTGCCGAGCCCGGCGCCGTCGGGGCCGAACAAGCCCTTGCCCATCTCGCGCAGCTTGGCATAGGCGGCGTCCGGATTGTCGAGCATGCCGGCCATATCGGGGTAGATCCGCGGCTGCGACCAGGAGCCCTGGATCATCACGGGAATGCCGAAGCCGACCGGTTCGTTGGCGCGGCCCTGGCCCTCGGTCGTCATCACCAGCTTCGGCTCGACGCGAAAACCCATCATCTTGGTGTCGAGCGCGATGGTGCCGGCGCCGGTGACGCGCACCAGCGGACCGATCAGGTTGAGATCGGTCGTGACCGCCTGACCCTTGTCGATGCGGAACGAGGCCGAGAGCTGCGACAGGTCCGTGCTCTGCTCTTGACTGGCGCTCTGGTTGTCTTGCCAGCCGGACAGCGTGCCCGATGTCAGCGAGCGGATCATCTGCGCGACATTGATGCCGCGGATGGCGCCGTCCTGGAAATTGACGAAGGCGGTGCCCTGCATGTTCGCCATCAGCGCGCGCTGGCTGGTGCCGGCGCTGCGCAGCGCGAGCTTGGCCTGCAGCTTGCCGTCGATGCGATCGAATTCGGCAAGGCCCTGCAGCAGCGGCAGCGCGCGCACGCCGACGAGGTCGGAGTGCATGGCAAAGCTCGGCGCGCCCGTGGTCGCATCGAGGATCACTTCACCCGAGACCTGGCCGCCATAGGCGCCGAGATTGGCGGTGCCGGCCTTCAGCACGCCGCCGGCGAGTTTGGCATCGAGCGCCAGCGGCGCAATGCGGGCATCGCCGATCACGGCCTCGTTCGCGGAGATCCTGATCTGGGCGTCGACATAATTGAGCCCGGACACGTCGATCGGCGCATTGCTCCAGGGCTGCCCGGACGTCCCCTGCGGCGATTTCGCCAGCGGAACCGACAGCCGCTGGAAGTCGAGATCGACCTTCACCAGCGGCTTGCTCGCAATGTCGACCGACGCCCAGCCGTTGAAGGCGCCGTCGCCGAGCCTGCCATTCACGCCGTTGATCATCACGAGATCGCCGTTCAGCCGCATCTCGGCATGGCCTGTGAGCTGGGACTTGAGCACATCGGGCATGTCGATGGCGAAATCCACCGGGATCGTCGGCCGGTCGGCCGGCGGCGCCGGCGTCGTCGCCTTGATGTCGAACTTGGTCGGGTGCTCGCCGACGCGCGCGGTGCCGGTGATGTTGACCTTGCGGTCGCGGCCCACGACTGCGTCGGCGTTGATGGCGCTGATGCGGCCCTCGACACGATCACGCACGCGCGCGAACGCGACTTCGCCGTCGGTGACCTTGACGCGGGCGATCGAGGCGCCGTTCGCATCGATCGCGAGCGGCTTCGACGCGCCTCCCGCATTCGGCAGGCGCTCACGCAGCAGCGGCTGGTAGAGCACGGGATGGGTGACGATGAGCTCGCTGATGTCGGGGCGGCCCGACCACACGCTGGAGAGCGACATGTCGGCCTGCACGCTGTCGATCGTCAGGCGCGTGATGCCGCTGCGATCCCGGGGGTCGGCAAGTGTGAGGTCGTTCAGGGTGACGTTCAGCGTCGGCCACAGGCTGATCTTCGTCGTGCCGTCGATCGACAGCCGATAGCCGGTCGCACTCTCGACGCGCGAGGCGATCGTCGAGCTCAGGAAGCCCGATGGGATCCCGATCACCAGCAGGAGCACGATCACGATGATGACGGCGGCCAAAGCCGCGCCGGCGAATTTCACTACTCTCATCTCGACTTTCCAGCGACGGACAATCGGCGTCGAATCCCGCGGATGACCGTCCTTTGCACCCGTCCTTTGCGCCGGAGTTTATCCCCGGACGGGAAGCGGCTCCAAGCGCGTAAAAATAGTCAGGGGGTGCTGCAAAGTTATGTGACTTATGACACACTTCCTCGGCGCGGTTTTACGCGATCCTGACGGTGATGATTTCAAGCGATTTGCCGAGACCACTGACAAGACACCTGACCTGGACGTTCACAAGGACATTGAAATGAGCAAGCAGGCCGAATTTGCGGTCATTCTGAAGATGAACGCGATGTTCGCGGATCTCGGTACAGACGAGCTCCAGCGGCTGTCGAATCTCTGCCACACCCAGCATCTGGGCAATGGCGAGGTGCTGTTCCAAAAGGGCGATCCCGGGGACGCGCTGTTCGGCGTGCGCCGCGGCCAGGTCCGCATCGAGACCGGCGCCTCCGACGGCAGCCGGCTGACGCTCAATTTCATGGGACCGGGCGACCTGTTCGGCGAAGTGGCGGTGCTCGACGGCCAGAATCGCACCGCGGATGCGACCGCTGGCGAGGCCAGCGAATTGTTCGTGCTGCGGCGCGAAGATTTTCTCGCCTTCCTCGAACGCGAGCCGAAGGTCGCGATCAAGATTATCGCGCTGCTGTGCCAGCGCATCCGCTGGCAGAGCGAGCGCATGGAAGAATCCATGCTGCAGCCGCTGCCGGTGCGCCTGGCGCGACGGCTTTGCGCGCTCGCCGCCGATTTCGGCTCCGAGGTGCACATCTCGCAGGAACAGCTCGGCGTCTTCGTCGGCGCCGCTCGCGAGAGCGTCAACCGTCAGCTCCAGGCCTGGCGCAAGGAAGCGATCCTCGATCTGCAGCGCGGCCGGATATTGCTGAGGAACATGACCAAGCTGACGGCGATCGCGCGGAACGAGTAGGGCTTTAACCGCTCGTCTTCCTCCAGTGCACGAGCGTGGCCTTCTGAATCCTATTCCGCCGCAGGATGCACGATGGTCTTCGGCGCCGGCCCCGCTTCTGCAGGGGCCGCTCCGTGATGCCCGGTGACCCCGGCGTCCTCGCTGTGCACGATCAGCCGCTTGGCGAAGCGCCAGATCAGGGCGCCGAAATCGTCCATCACCATGAACATCGCGGGCACGAACACCAGCGACAGGATGGTGGAGAAGATCAGGCCGCCGATCACCGCGAGCGCCATCGGCGAGCGGAACTCGCCGCCGGCGCCGACCGCGAGCGCGCTCGGCATCATGCCCGCGGCCATCGCGATCGTGGTCATCACGATCGGGCGGGCACGCTTCATGCCGGCGTCGATCATCGCCTCGTCGCGCGGCTTGCCGGCGTGAATGGCTTCGATCGCGAACTCCACCAGCATGATTGCGTTCTTGGTGACGATGCCCATCAGCATCAGGATGCCGATCCACACCGGCGTCGTGAGCTGCTTGCCGGTGAGGAGCAGAGCCGCGATGGCGCCGCCGATCGAGAGCGGCAGCGAGAACAGGATGGTGATCGGCTGCAGGAAGGTGCCGAACAGCAGCACGAGCACCGCGTAGACCATCATCAGGCCGGCCGTGATCGCGGTGGCGAAGCCGTCCGACAGCTCGTTCAGGCTCTCGGCGTCGCCGGAGGGCGAGACCTTCACACCCTTCGGCCGGCTCTTCATCACCGGCAGGTCGTAGATCTTCTTGGTGGCGTCGCCGAGCGCGGCCGAGCCGACGAGATCGGCGGCGACCGTCGCCTGCCGCTCGCGGTCGTAGCGGTTGATGCTGGTCGGACCCTGGTCGAGCTTGACGTCGGCGATGACCGAGAGCGGCACGCCGCCCTTCTCACCGTGCTCGCCGAGCGGCACGCGCAATTGCTCCAGCGTCTTCAGATTGCCGCGGGCGGCGTCCTCGAGCTGCACGCGGATCGGCACCAGGCGGTCGCCGACGTCGAATTTGGCGAGCGCGGGTCCGACATCGCCGATGGTGGCGACGCGGATGGTCTGCGACAGGCTTTCGGTCGAGACGCCGAGCCGCGCGGCGAGATCGGCGCGCGGTTCGACGCGCAGCTCGGGCCGCTCCAGCGTGGTCTCCGAGATCACGTTGGAGATGGTCGGAATTCGCTTCATCTGCGTCGCGAGCTCGCTCGCGAAATTGTTGACGATGTTGGCGTCGACGCCGGTCACGACCAGCGAGATGGCGCGCAGGCCGTTCTCGTCGAGGAACCAGAAGCGGATATCGGGAATGTTCTCCAGTTCCTGGCTGATCGAGAATTCCAGCTCGCGCTGGGTGATGTCGCGGGCATCCTTGGGCGTGTAATTGATGATCAGTGCGGCGCGCCGGACTTCCTGCGTGCCCGGCGGGACGCGCCCGCCGTCGACGAAGATGCTCTTCACCTCGGGCCGTTTGCGCAGGCGCGCGACAATGTCCTCGGTGACCTTTTCGGTGTAGGCGAGCTGGGTGCCCGGCGGCAATTCGAGGGCCATCAGCGAACGCGCGCTGTCCTGCGCCGGCAGGAAGCCCTGCGGCAGCAGCGTGATGCTCCAGATCGAGGCGGCGAACACGCCGAAACCGATCAGCACCGTGATGAAATAGTGCCGCACCGACCAGGCCACGATGCGGTGATAGGACCGCAGGATGCGCCCGGGCGGCGGCTCCTCGTGATGGCCATGCTTGAGGAAGTAGGCGGCCAGCACCGGCGTGACGAAGCGCGCGGCGAGCAGCGAGAAGAACACCTGCACCGAGACGGTGATGCCGAACTGCTTGAAGAACTGTCCGGCGATGCCCGACATGAAGCTCGCGGGCGCGAAGATCGCGATGATGGTCAGCGAGATCGCGATCACGGCGAGGCCGATCTCGTCGGCGGCCTCGAGCGCGGCGCGATAGGGCGATTTGCCCATGTTCATGTGCCGGACGATGTTCTCGATCTCGACGATGGCGTCGTCGACCAGGATACCCGTCGACAGCGTGATGGCGAGGAAGCTGACGAGGTTCAGCGAGAAGCCGAGCAGGTCCATCGCCCAGAACGCCGGGAAGATCGACAGCGGCAGCGAGATCGCGGCAATGATGGTGGCGCGCAGGTCCCGCAGGAACAAGAGCACGATGACGACGGCGAGGATGGCGCCCTCGAACAGGGTCGAGATCGCCGCGTGGTAATTGCCGTTGGTGTATTCGACCGAGGTGTCGATCACCTTCAGGTCGACGTCGGGATAGGCGGCCTTGAGCGCGTCGACGCGCTTCTGCACGGCCTCGGCCACCTTGACGTCGCTGGCGCCCTTGGAGCGCTTGATGCCGAGCGCGACGATCGGCTCGCCGTTGAAGCGGGCGAAGGTGCGGCGGTCGGCGATGGTGTCGGTGACGGTGCCGAGATCGTCGAGCCGGACCTCGCCGCCGCCGAACAGCGGGATCATGGTGCCGGCGAGGTCGCTCAGGGTCTTGGCGCCCGCGAGCGTGCGGATCGCCTGGTCGTTCTTTCCGATCTCGGCGCGGCCGCCGGCGACGTCGACATTGGTGCCGCGCAGGCTCTGGCTGACATTGACCGCGGTCAGCCCCATCGCCTGCAGGCGATCAGGGTCGAGCGAGACCAGAATCTCGCGCTCGACACCGCCGATGCGCTCGACCTGCGCGACGCCGCGCACGCCTTGCAGCGCGCGCTTGACCACGTCGTCGACGAAATAGGAGAGCTGCTCCGGCGTCTTGCCGGGCGAGATCGCGGCGTAGGTGACGATCGGCAGGCCGATTACGTCGACGCGCTGGATCAGCGGCTCGGTGACGTTCTGCGGCAGGTTGGAGCGCACGCGCGTCACCGCGTCCTTGACGTCGTTCAGGGCGCGGTCGGTGTTGGTCTCCAGTGCGAACTGGATCGTGGTGACCGACACGCCGTCCGTGATCTGCGAGGTGATGTGCCGCACGCCCTCGACGCCGGAGACCGCGTCTTCGACCGTCTTGGTGACCTGGGATTCAAGCTCGGCGGGTGCCGCGCCGAATTGCGAGACCACCACCGAAATCACGGGAATGTCGGCCGACGGCAGCCGCGTCACCGCGAGCTTGGTGAAGGAGACCCAGCCGAGAATCAGGAGGATGATCGAGAAGACGACCGACGGCAGCGGATTGCGGATCGACCAAGCCGAGATATTGAGAGCCATCAGCGTACCCGCGTGCGATCGAGTTCATCGGCGAACATGGTCTTGATCTGGTCGCCGTCGTGGAGGGACGAACCGGCATCGGCCACGACGATTTCGCCGACGTCGAGGCCTTCCAGAATTTCCGTTGCGCTGTCGGACGACAGTCCGACGCGCACCTTGCGCGTCTCGATCGTGTTGCCCTTGACGACCTGAATGGTGAGATGGTCGATCGCGGTCTTGGGGATCGAGACGCCGCAGCTTCGCTTGGCGTCGATCGAGGCGCGCGCGAACACGCCGACCTTCAGCGAGGGATTGTTGGTGACGCTGATGCGGACGCGGCCGAGCTGCGTGGCGCGGTCGATTTCGGGCGCGACCAGCCGGACCCGGCCGATCAGGTCGGGTGCGTCGTCGCGGCTGATGCGCACGGTGGCGCCGGAATTGAGCTTGGGCATGTGCACCGCCGGGACCTGGGCATCGAGCTCGATCTCGTTGTTGACGGCGATGCGGAACATCGGGCCGGCCTGCGGCGAGGCCGGCGCGCCGACGATGGTGCGGACTTCGGTGACGAGGCCCGGCGCAGGCGCCTTCAGCGAAATCGGACCTTGCGGGCCCGGTCGCTGCGGCTGGCCCGGGATCTGCGGCGGCGCGGTGAGGCGCGCCAGCTCCTGATTGTCGGCGACGATTGCGCCCTCGGTGACCAGGAGGTCGGTGACCTTGGAGCCTTCCTGGTCGGCGATGACCACGGCCTCGCGGCGCGGCACGAAGAAGCCGGTCACGCGCACGAGATCGGAGAAGCAGGCATTGGTCGACTTCGTCACGATGACGAGCGCCTCGCTTTGCGTCTCCTTCGGCTCGGGGCGCTTGCGATGCTCGAACAGGTAATAGCCGACGCCGAGCGCGACCACGAACACCACGGTTCCGGCGGGCTTGAGATATTGGGAGAGATTCATCGCCGGATCATCCTGGCCGGGCTCACGGCCGTCCGCACGAGGCCCATGAAAAGCGTTTCCCTGAAACGAAGCGGCGTCCCGCAAGGCTGCGGGACGCGCGTTGGGAGCGAGACGTTACACCACATCACGACTTGTCACTGCAAAAGGATTACGTCGTGCTCACTTCGATGCGGTGGTCTTGTTTTCCATATTGACGACCTGCACGCGGCGGTTGGCCTCCGCCATCGGCTGGCTCGGGTCCTTCAGCTTGCTCTTGCCGTAGCCGACGGTGACGAGGTCGGTCGCGGAGATGCTGTACTTGTCGACGAGGTAGCGCTTGATCGCATCCGCGCGACGTTCCGACAGGTCCTGGTTGTAGGCTTCGCCGCCGGCGGCGTCGGTGTGGCCGGCAACCACGAAGGTCGAGCCCTTGAGGTCGGGGCTGGTCAGCGCGCGGCCGAGCGCCTGCACTGAGGGCATCGACTTGGCGCTGATATTGGCCGAGTTGTAGTCGAAGGTGATTTCGAGATCGATGTTCGGCTTGTCCTTGGCGACCGAGGCGATCTCCTCGCGCTCGGTCGACGACAGCGAACGCGTCGAGCGGCCGCGCACGGACTGGATCAGCTTGGTCTCCGCCGCGTTCGGTGCCGGGTCGGCCTGCGGGGCGATCGAGAGGCCGCGGGTCAGGGGCTTCTTCTGCGCCGGCGCCAGTGCGCGGACGATGTCGTCTTCGGTGACGTTCTTGCTGTTGCTTTCCTCGCCCGCATAGGCGGACGAGGCCTGCAGCGACAGGGCGGCGCCAAGAGTTACAGCAAGAGTGATGACGGACAGGATCGCGGTAAGTCCCTCTGCAACCGATTTCATAACCAGTCCCTCCTGCGCGGCCAGTTCGCGCGGTTCGAAAATTTCAGCAATGAGCCCTCCTGAGAAGGCCGCCTGCGGCATCCGTTGGTTAGTCTTCCCTGGGCCACCAAGGGTTCGAGGCGAGGCCTGCCTCAATTCAAAAAAATACTAGCGCACTCCGTAGCTTGCGAATTCCTGAACGATGTTCGGATCCATCGCCTTGGCATTGGCGATATCGAGCGCCCCTTCCTGGGCGGAGCCGTTGCGCTGCTTGGCGAGGCCGCGTCCGTAGAGCGAGGAGGTCAGGCGCGGATTGATCTTCAGGGCCGCGTCGAAATCGGCGATGGCGTTCTTGACCGCGCCCGACTTGAGATTGACGAGCCCGCGGCTGTCCAGCGCGTCGACGAAGTTCGGCCGCAGCCGCAGTGCCTCGTTGCAATCCTTCAGCGCGCCCTGGAGATCGCCGACGACGGTGCGGGTCCAGCAACGGTTGTTCAGCGCCTCGACATCCTTCGAATTGATCCGGAGCGTGTCGTCGAAATCCTTGATGGCGAGATTGTAGGCGCCCTTGCTGGCATAGACCTGGCCGCGCCGGTACAGCGCGTTCACGTCATCCGGATTGGCCGCAATCTTGGTGGTCAGGCTCTTGATCGTGGGATCGTCGGCCAGGGCCGCGGCACTCGGCCCGCTGTCCGTGCTCGGTGCCGGAGCGGTATCGATCGGTTTGACCGGCGGGGGCGGTGGCGGCGGGGGCAATGCAGCCTCGACCTGCGGCTTCGGCGTGGGGGCCGGCGGAGCTGGAGGTGCGGGGGCCGCGGCGGTGTCGGCCGGCTTCGGCGGCGGAGGCGGTGTCGGCGGGGCGGGCGGTGCCGGTGGCGGGTTGTTGGCGACGACCGGCGGCGGAGCGGGGGGCGCGGGCGACGCGCTCGGTGCCGGACGCGATCCGCCGGCTCCCGGACTGAACGAGAAATCCTCGGCCAATGAAGAGGATATCCACGGCACCTGCTCCCCGCGCGACGCCCTGGTGACGCCCATCTTGGTGCGGTTCAGTGTCTCCTCGGCCATCAGGTCGGGAACGCGGATTTCCTTCAGCAGCTCCTGGACGAACAGGCTGTGATCGCCGCCGGCGTCCGAGACCACCGAGGCCAGCGCCGCCGAATACATCACCAGCGTGCCGTTCGGCGCGATGACCGGGGTCAGGCCGGCCGAGAAGCTGCGGAACCGGCGCTCGAACGGATTGCGCCTGGAGGCGTCGATCAGCGCGATCTTGACGCCGGCGCCGCGGGTGTTGAGCTCGCCGAGGACCGTCTCGAGGCTGAACCCGTCGCGGCGCACGTCGGATTCGGTCCAGATCTGCGCGTCGATCGGCAGCATGTAGCTCTGGCGTGCCGACTGGATGCCGAAGCCGCTGAAGAACACCAGCGCCACCGAACCCGGCTTGACCTTGGCGTAGAGCTTGTCGAAGGCGCGGCGCATGCCGTCGCCGGTCAGATTCTCGCCAATCTCGACCGCAAAGCCGTCGCGCTTGAGCTCGTCGGCGACGTCGCGCGCATCGTTGATCGGTTCCTTCAGCGGGGCATCCGCGTCCGGATATTTGGCATTGCCGATGACCAGCGCAAAACGGTCACCGGCCGCGAGCGAGGGGGCAGTCGGGACGAGCGAGACGAGCAAGGGCAGAAGAAAAAAGAAGCGAATTTTCATAATCAGCGCGGTCCAGCCAAAAAGGCGCCGTTCCAGCTTGCGCCGCGGCGACCTTAACTTACGCTTCAGGCATTATCAAACTAGGGACGGGGGGCGTCAACCGCTTGGAGATACGGCGTTATCGCGACGATTGACCGCAACGCAAGGGTGCGCCGCAAGGGAATAAAAGGGTTTGTCATGGGCTGTACTCGACGCGATCCGGCTCGATCCTGTTGGCAGCACGTTAGGACAACCAGGGCGATGAAAATGTGAGGGGTCTCACATTGAAGGGGCGCCTGCCGGTGCGCCGCGCAAGGTTTGACCTTTGCTGCGGACAATGGCTTGCTGCGCAGCATCGTCCCGTAAAGACGCCCTCAGAAAAGCAAAGCAAGAACCATGGGAAACGCCTACGAGATCTACGCCCTGCGTTATGCGACCATGTCGCCGCGCACCCCCAGCATGAACTTCCTGGCGCCCGATCCGCATGACAGCGCGGCGCAGGACCTCGACTATTTCGTCTGGCTGATCCGCGGGGGCGGCCGCGACATCCTGGTCGACACCGGCTTCAATGCCGAGGAGGCGAGCGCGCGGGCGCGCAAGCTGACGCTCAATCCGGTCGATGCGCTGGAGCGCTTTGGCGTCGCGGCGTCAAACATCCGCGACGTCATCGTGACGCATCTGCATTACGACCATGCCGGCAATCTCGATCGCTTTGCGAATGCGCGCTTCCATCTGCAGGAGCGCGAGATGGCCTATGCGACGGGACGCTGCATGTGCAACGGCCTGCTGCGACATCCCTTCTCGGTCGAGCACGTCACGCAGATGGTGCGCCATGTCTATGGCGAGCGCGTCACTTTCTATTCGGGCGACGGCGAGGTCGCGCCCGGCGTCACCGTGCACCGTGTCGGCGGCCATTCCGACGGCCTGCAGGTGGTCAAGGTCGAAACCGCGCGCGGACCGGTGGTGCTGGCGTCCGATGCCGCGCATTACTACGCCAATCTGCAGCGCCGGAGCCCATTCCCGATCGTCTACAATGTCGGCGACATGGCGGTGGGTTGGGAGACGATCGAGCGCCTCGCCGGCCATCCGGATCGATTCATTCCCGGCCACGACCCGATCGTGACCGAGATCTATCCGCGGGCCAGCGACAAGGTCGATGCCTGGGCGCTGCACCTGCCGCCGTCGCGGTCGTTTGCGACATAGGAATTGTCATTCCGGGGCGCGCGTAGCGCGAACCCGGAATGACGAAAGAAGCTAATACGCCTGCTTCGCATCCGCCTCTTCGCTGGTCTGGATCAAATCGAGGCTCTGCTCGATCTTGCCGAGCAGCATCGACAGCTGTCTGCGCTCCTGCGCCGAGAGGCAGGCGAGGATCTCGTCCTCACGCCGCAGCAATTGCGGGAACAGCTTCTCGTAGAGCGCGCGGCCCTTCGTCGTCAGTTGCAGGCGGAATTCGCGGCGGTCGGCTTCGTTCTCGACCCGCTCGATCAGATCCTCATTGAGCAGCGTGGTCACCGCGCGGCTGATGGTGGATTTATGCGTGCGGGTGCATTGCGCGATGTACTGCGCGCTGCAGGCATCGTTGCGGAACCCGAGTGTGGCGATCACACGCCAGGCCGGGATGTCGAGGCCATGCCGTTCCTGATATTCGACCGAGAGCGCGGAACTGACTTCGGCTGCGAGCCGGTTGAGGCGAAACGGCACGAACTTGAACAGATCGAGCCGGGCCTTTCGCCGCCCTGAGGCCTCATCGGCCTCGCGCGCCTTCACTGCAATATCGCCAGATGTCCTCGCCAAGGAGAGCGCTCCGAATTCCAGTTGACGGCCGGCCGGCTCCGGTCCAAAATAGTTGCACGTGAGACTATCTAGCAGATCGCTGCTCTCCTGACCATAGCCGAGGTTCGCGTATGGCGCAGGCCAATCCGCATCAAGCCAAAGCCCAGTTCGGCTATCGCCGCCATCCCGACCAGGACCGCGACGGCCAAGGCACCGCCGAGCATCCGGTCGTCATTGTCGGCGCTGGCCCGGTCGGGCTGTCGCTGGCGATCGATCTCGCCCAGCGCGGCCAACGCGTCGTCCTTCTGGATGACGCCGACCGCATCGGCGAGGGCTCCCGCGCGATCTGCTTCTCGAAGCGGTCGCTGGATTATTGGGACCGGCTCGGCGTCGGTGACCGCATGGTCGCCAAGGGCGTGGTGTGGAGCGTCGGCCGCATCTTTCATGGCGACTCCCAGCTCTATCAGTTCAACCTGCTGCCCGAAGACGGCCACAAGCGGCCTGCCTTCATCAACCTCCAGCAATATTACGCCGAGGCCTATCTGGTCGATCGCGTCAGCGATCTTCCGGAGATCGATCTGCGCTGGCGCAACAAGGTGACGGCGCTGGAGCAGCGCAACGATTCGGTGGCGCTGACGATCGAAACGCCGGAGGGCGCCTATCGTCTGCTTGCGCAATATGTCGTCGCCTGCGACGGCGCACGGTCCTCGCTGCGGCAGATGGTCGGCGCCGAGTTTTCCGGACAGGTGTTCGAGGACCAGTTCCTGATCGCCGACGTCAAGATGACCGCGGAATTCCCGACCGAGCGCTGGTTCTGGTTCGATCCGCCGTTCCATGCCGGCCGCTCCGCGCTGCTGCACCGGCAGCCCGACGATGTCTGGCGCATTGACCTCCAGCTCAATCGTTACGCTGATCCCGTGGTCGAGAAGAAGCCTGAGAACGTGCGGCCGCGGATCGCGCGCATGCTCGGTCACGACAAGTTCGAGTTCGAATGGATCTCGCTCTATAAATTCCAGTGCCGGCGGATGGATCGCTTCATCCATGGCCGCGTGCTCTTCGCCGGAGATTCCGCGCATCAGGTCTCGCCGTTCGGTGCCCGCGGCGCCAATTCCGGGCTCGAGGACGCCGAAAATCTCTCCTGGAAGCTCGACCGCGTGCTGCGCGGCATTTCGCCCGCGCGCCTGCTCGAGAGCTACCATGCCGAGCGCAGCATGGCGGCTGACGAGAACATCCGCGAATCCACCCGTTCGACCGATTTCATGGCGCCGAACTCGCATCAGGAAGCGCGGCTGCGCAAGGCGGTGCTGTCGCTCGCCAAGGAGACCGAGTTCGGCAAGCGCATGGTCAATGGCGGACGGCTGTCGGTGCCGTGCAGCTACGACTCGCAATTGTCGTCGCCGGATGCCGATGTGTGGGGCGGTGGGCCGCCTCCCGGCTGCTCCATGCTCGACGCGCCGGTTGCCGAGCAGACCTACCTCACGGATGCCTTCCGCAAGGGCGGAACGGATTTCACCTTGCTCTCGTTCAGCAACGGCAGAGCGATTGATGTGCCCGATGGCGTCAAGACCATTCGCATCGGCGGCGAAGGCGGGCTTGCCGATCCCTCGGGCCTTGTTGCAAAGCGCTATGACGCCG
Source organism: Bradyrhizobium sp. WYCCWR 12699 (assembly GCF_032144035.1). Lineage (NCBI taxonomy): Bacteria > Pseudomonadati > Pseudomonadota > Alphaproteobacteria > Hyphomicrobiales > Nitrobacteraceae > Bradyrhizobium > Bradyrhizobium sp. WYCCWR 12699. Next base: position 1,057,824 of record NZ_JAVTJN010000032.1, on the reverse strand, counting down.
CGCCGGGCGCAGCCTATCTGCTCAGGCCCGACGGCTATGTCGCCGCGCGCTTCCGTCATCCGACACGCGAGGCGATTGCGGCGGCGTTGTCGCAGGCCCAAGGTCTGAATTGAGGTTTCGCATGCCGTTGTCCACCAGCTCCAACTTCGCGCGCCCCGACGATGCCTTCCGCGCCATCGTCGAAGCGCATCGCGGCCTCAGCGACGAGCAGAGCGCCGATTTCGATGCGGCGCTGGTGCTGATCCTTGCCAATCATATCGGCGACATCGACGTGCTGCGCGAAGCGATCGGGCTCGCCAAGCGCCGCATGCTCGACGGCCAGCAGCAACAACAGCAGCAGCAATAACGCTGAGAACTCCAAGAACTCAAAGCAAAGCTCAAAGGACTGATGATGGCGAAGAACTTCGCATCCACCGGCGATCTCGCCGAAAAGAAGATCACCTTCTCCGAGATCGGCACCGATCTCTATGCTTTCACCGCCGAGGGCGATCCGAACACGGCTGTCATCGTCGGCGAGGACGGCTGCCTGGTGTTCGACGCGCAGGCGACGCCGGCGATGGCGAACAAGGTGATCGAGCGTGTCCGCACCGTCACCGACAAGCCGATCAAATATGTCGTGCTGTCGCATTATCACGCCGTCCGCGTGCTGGGGGCCTCCGCCTATCACGCGCAAGGCATCGTCGCCTCGCAGGAGACCTGTCGGCTGATCGAGGAGCGCGGCAAGCAGGATTGGGATTCCGAATATGGCCGCTTCCCGCGCCTGTTCCAGGATGCGCAGAGCATCCCCGGCCTGACCTGGCCGACGCTGACCTTCGAAGGCGAGATGTCGATCTATCTCGGCAAGCGCGAGGTGCGGCTGATGCAGTTGGGGGCCGGCCACACCTCGGGCGACATCGTCGCCTGGGTGCCGGATGCAGAGGTGATGTTCTCCGGCGACCTCATCGAATATCACTCGGCCTGCTATTGCGGCGATGCGCATTTGCGCGAATGGCCGCTGACGCTGAACGAGATCCGCAATTTCAATCCCAAGGCGATCGCGCCGGGCCGCGGCGACGCGCTGAAGGGCACCGCGACGGTGCGCGAGGCCATTGCGATGACGCGCGACTTCGTCACCTCGCTCTATGGTGCCGCCGAAATCTCGGTCGCCAAGGGCCGCAGCTTGAAGGAATCGATGGCGGCGACGCGCGAGGTGATGGATCCGAAATTCCACAGCTTCGCCATCTACGAGCACTGCCTGCCGTTCAACGTGTCGCGCGCCTATGACGAAGCGTCGGGGATCGACGATCCCGTGATCTGGACCGACAAGCGCGACCAGGAGATGTGGGCCGCACTGCAAGGAGGAGGATAGCCATGAACATCAACACCTCGCCTGATCAGATCATCCGCAGCTCGGCCCAGGTCACGCCGGGCTACATGTCCGGCTTCGGCAACAGCTTCGAGACCGAGGCGCTGCCCGGCGCGCTGCCGATCGGGCGCAACTCGCCGCAACGCTGCGCCTACGGGCTCTATGCCGAGCAGCTCTCCGGCTCGCCCTTCACCGCGCCGCGCGGCACCAATGAGCGCTCCTGGCTCTACCGCATCCGTCCCTCCGTGAAGCATTCCGGCCGCTTCGAGAAGATCGATGCCGGCCTGTGGCGCTCGGCGCCGTGCCATGAATACGATCTGCCGATCGCGCAGATGCGCTGGGATCCGACGCCGTTGCCGAAGGATGAGGTGACCTTCGTCCAGGGCGTGCAGACCATGACGACGGCGGGCGACGTCAATACGCAGGCCGGCATGGCCGCGCATGTCTACCTCATCACCAAATCGATGGTGGACCAGCACTTCTACAATGCCGACGGCGAGCTGATGTTCGTGCTGCAGCAGGGCAATCTTCGCCTCGTCACCGAGTTCGGCCGTATCGACGCCGAGCCCGGCGAGATCGTGGTGATCCCGCGCGGCGTCAAGTTCCGCGTCGAGATTCCGAGCGGGCCGGCGCGCGGCTATCTCTGCGAGAATTACGGCGGCGCCTTTACGCTGCCGGAGCGCGGGCCGATCGGCGCCAATTGCCTCGCCAATGCCCGCGACTTCCTCACGCCCGTCGCGCATTACGAGGACAAGGACACGCCGACCGAGCTCTACGTGAAATGGGGCGGCGCGCTGTTCAAGACGCAGCTCGCGCATTCGCCGATCGACGTCGTCGCCTGGCACGGCAATTACGCGCCGTACAAATACGATCTGCGCACCTTCTCGCCGGTCGGCGCGATCGGCTTCGACCATCCCGATCCCTCGATCTTCACGGTGCTGACCTCCCCGTCGGAGACCGCGGGCACCGCGAATATCGACTTCGTCATCTTCCCCGAGCGCTGGATGGTGGCCGACAACACCTTCCGTCCGCCCTGGTATCACATGAACATCATGAGCGAGTTCATGGGCCTGATCTACGGCGTCTATGATGCCAAGCCGCAGGGCTTCGTTCCCGGCGGCATGAGCCTGCACAATTGCATGCTGCCGCACGGCCCCGATCGCGACGCCTTCGAGCATGCCAGCAACGGCGAATTGAAGCCGGTGAAGCTGACGGGAACCATGGCCTTCATGTTCGAGACGCGCTACCCGCAACGCGTCACCGCGCATGCGGCGAATGCGTCCACGCTGCAGGACGACTACGCGGATTGCTGGAAGGGCCTGGAGAAGAAGTTCGATCCGAGCAAGCCGTAGCTTTCTTCCCTCTCCCCTTGCGGGAGAGGGCGGCTCGCCGCCTGGCGGCGAGACGGGTGAGGGGTTTCTCTCCGCGAGTGAACCTTCCACTTTTGAATACGCGGATAGAACCCCCATCCGGCGCTTCGCGCCACCTTCTCCCGCAACGGGAGAAGGAACCAAGAATCGGGCCAAACGTGACAACCCATCCCAACGATCCCAGCCTCCGCTCCTTCATCGAGGTCGATCCGTCCTCCGACTTCCCGATCCAGAACCTGCCCTATGGCGTGTTCTCGACCTCTGCCAATCCGACGCCGCGCGTCGGCGTCGCGATCGGAAACTACGTGCTCGATCTCTGGGAGCTCGAGCAGGATTCCCGGCTCGACGTCGGCCCGCTCGGCGTGTTCTCCGGAGGCTCGCTCAATCCCTTCATGGCGCTGGGACCACAAGTCTGGGGCAAGACCCGAGAGCGGATCAGCGAATTGCTGCGTCACGATCATCCGGAGCTGCGCGACAACGAGGAGCTGCGCAAGCAGGCTCTGGTGCCGATGCGCGATGCCAAGCTCCACATGCCCTTCGCCGTCTCCGGTTACACCGACTTCTATTCCTCAAAGGAGCACGCCACCAATGTCGGCGTGATGTTCCGCGGCAAGGACAATGCGCTGCAGCCGAACTGGCTGCACATGCCGATCGCCTATAACGGCCGCGCCTCCACCGTCGTGGTGTCAGGCACCAAGGTGAAGCGCCCGCGCGGGCAGCTGAAGCCGCCGAACGTCGAGGTGCCGAGCTTCGGTCCGTGCAAGCGGCTCGATTTCGAGCTGGAGATGGGCGTCGTGATCGGCCAGCCCTCGCCGATGGGCGGCATGCTCAGCGAGCAACAGGCCGAGGAGATGATCTTCGGCTTCGTGCTGCTCAACGACTGGAGCGCGCGCGACATCCAGCAATGGGAATATGTGCCGCTCGGCCCGTTCCTGGCCAAGGCGTTCGCGACCTCGATCAGCCCGTGGGTGGTGACGCGCGAGGCGCTGGAGCCGTTCCGGCTGAAGGGGCCGGCGCAGGATCCCGTGCCGCTCGATTATCTCAAACAGGCAAAACCGCAGAACTACGATGTCGAGCTCGACGTTGCCTTGCGCGCCTCCGGCGCCAACGCGCCCGCCAGCATCAGCCGCACCAATTTCAAATACATGTACTGGTCGTCGGTGCAGCAGCTGATGCACCACGCCTCCTCGGGCTGCGCCATGAATGTCGGCGATCTCCTCGGCAGCGGCACCATCTCCGGCCCGGAGAAGAACCAGCGCGGCAGCCTGCTCGAGATCAGCTGGAACGGCACCGAGCCGGTCGAGCTCCCCGGCGGCGCCAAGCGCTCGTTCCTGGAAGACGGCGACAGCCTCGTCATGCGCGGCTGGTGCCAGGGCAACGGCTACCGCATCGGCTTCGGTGAGGTCGAGGGGACGATTCTGGCAGCGGAGTGAGTTGCCCGTCCTACGAGACCTATCGCTTCTCCGGCGGCACGTCCCGTATCCGCGCGCAATGCGCGGCGACATCCTCCACGCTGTACTTCAAATGCACGCGCTTGTCGGACGGTGCCTGCTTGCTGGTGCAGACGCCCGGTCGCCATTCCTGCATGGGCCGGATTGGGCGTGGCGCAAAGCCGCCGCCGCAGTTCGGGCACACGTTGGACAGTTTGGTCTCGACGCAGTCCGCACAGAAGGTGCATTCGTAGGAGCAGATCCGCGCGTCCGTTGCGTTTGGCGGCAGGTCGCGGTCGCAATATTCGCAGTTCGGCCGAAGCTGGAGGGCCATGGCAAGTTCTCCCGGATCGACGGAGATCATCGCAGATCGCGCGCGCGGCGCGAATGACGCAGTTCCCTCGATTTCAGCCGGGCTCTAGCGATGACCCAGCGCCGCTAGCCGCCGGCCTTCCACGCCTTCGTCACCGCGCCGATCTCCGCGCCTTCCGGCTCGCGCACTGCCGACGGCGTGCGCGAGAACCGCGGCGCCGGTGCCGGCTGCTTCACGCCATGGCGCTCGACGAAGACGTTGCGGGCGACCATGTGCGGATGCTTTGTCGCCTCCGACATGGTCAGCACCGGCGCGAAGCAGATGTCGGTGCCTTCCATGATCTTGCACCAGTCCTCGCGCGTCTTGCTCTTGAACACCGCCTTGAGCTTCTCCTTCAGCGCCGGCCAGGCCTTGCGGTCCATCTGCGCGTCGAAATCGACGTCCGTCAGGCCCGCGTGCTCGCGCAGCAGGGCGTAGAACTGCGGCTCGATCGAGCCGATCGAGACGAAATGGCCGCAGGCGCATTCATAGACGCCGTAGAAATGCGCGCCGCCGTCCAGAAAATTCTGGTTGCGGCCTTCGGTCCAGCGGCCGAGCGTCGTCATGTCGAAGAAGAACGACATCAGCGAGGCCGCGCCGTCGCACATCGCGGCGTCGACGACCTGGCCCTTGCCGGACTTTTGCGCCTCCAGCAGCGCGGCGAGCACGCCGACGACGAGATAGAGCGCGCCGCCGCCGAAATCGCCGACCAGGTTGAGCGGCGGCACCGGCGCTTCCTTCGTGCCGATCGCGGCAAGCGCGCCGGTGATGGAGATGTAGTTGATGTCGTGGCCGGCGGCATTCGCCAGCGGGCCTTCCTGGCCCCAGCCGGTCATGCGGCCGTAGACCAGCTTGGGATTGCGCGCGAGCACGACATCAGGCCCGAGGCCGAGCCGTTCCATCACGCCGGGGCGAAAGCCTTCGACCAGCGCATCGGCACTCGCGAGCAGGTCGAGCACCTGCGCGATCGCCGCCTTGTCCTTGAGATCGAGCTCGATCACCTTGCGGCCGCGGCCCGCCACCGACTTCATGCTCTTCTTGGCGCCGACCCGGTCGAGCGTGACGACGTCGGCGCCCATGTCCGCCAGCATCATGCAGGCAAACGGGCCGGGCCCGATGCCGGCGAATTCGACGATGCGGAAGCCCGAGAGCGGGCCGGAGGCGCGGACGGTCGAGGTGGGGGCTGATTTGTCGAGCACGTTGTTGTTTCCTCGGGGCGCGGGCGAATGCCGGTGATCCGGCAATCGTCTCCGACATTTCTTCTGTGGAGCGAGTTAATCGGCCGATTAACTTTTCTCGCCTTCGCGCCGGCGAGGCAAGCGGTTTTCATGCCGCATGGCCAAAATAAAACGGCGCGCACCGAAGTGCGCGCCGCGGAAAATTTGTGTCGAGACGCTGGCTGCGGGATCAGCCCGCAGCAGAAACCGCGCGCTGCGCCATCACCTTGATGAGATTGGCGCGGTACTCCGCCGTGCCGTGGATGTCGGCCAGCAATCCGTTCGCCGAAATGCTGACGCTATCGATCGCCGACGGTGACCAGTTCGATTTCAGCGCCGCTTCGATCGCTGGCACGCGCATCACGCCGCTCTGCGAGGCGCCTGTGGCGGCCACTCGAACCTCGCCCGATTTGGTCTGCGCGACGAACACCCCCGTCAGCGCGAAGCGTGACGCCGGATGCCGCATCTTCTCGTAGCCCGCCTTCGCCGGCACCGGGAACGACACGGCCGTGATGATCTCGCCGTCTTCGAGCGCCGTCGAGAACAGGCCCTGGAAGAAATCCTCCGCCGCGATCGACCGCTTGTTGGTCTTCACGGTGGCGCCGAGCGCGAGCAGCGCGGCGGGGAAGTCCGCGGCCGGATCGTTGTTGGCGATCGAGCCGCCGATCGTGCCGCGATAGCGCACGGCGGGGTCGCCCAGCACCGAAGTGAGATGGGCGATCGCAGGGATAGCCTTCTTCACATCGGCATTCGTCATGATGTCGTAATAGGTCGTGGCGGCCTTGATGGTCAAAGTGTCGCCCGACAATTCGACGCCCTGCAGCTCCTTGATCTTGCCGAGGTCGATGACGTCGGAGGGGCTGGCGAGGCGCTGCTTCATCACAGGCAGCAGCGTCTGGCCGCCGGCGAGGAACTTCGCTTCGCTGCTCTTGCCGAACAGGCTGACGGCCTCGTCGACCGAGGAGGCGCGATGATAGGTGGTCTGGTACATCTTTGATGCTCCCTCTTAAGCCGCGTGGATCGTGCGCCACACCCGGTCAGGGGTCGCGGGCATTTCCAGATTGTTCTTGCCGATGGCATCCGTGATCGCGTTGATCACGGCCGCTGACGCCCCGATCGCGCCGGCCTCACCGCAACCCTTGATGCCCAGGGGATTGCCCGGGCACAGCGTCGTGGTGTGGGAGAGGTTGAAGGAGGGCACGTCGTCGGCGCGCGGCATGGCGTAGTCCATGAACGAGGCCGTGACCGGCTGGCCGCTGGCATCGTAGATCGCGTGCTCGAGCAGCGCTTGCCCGATGCCTTGAACGAGGCCGCCATGGACCTGGCCCTCGACGATCATCGGGTTGATCAGCCGGCCGAAATCGTCGGCGGCGACGAAGTTGACGAAGGAGGTCTTGCCGGTGCCGGGATCGACCTCGAGCTCGCAGATATAGGTGCCGGCCGGGAAGGTGAAGTTGGTCGGGTCGTAGAAGGCGCTTTCCTTCAGGCCCGGCTCCATCCCGTCAGGCAGATTGTGCGCGGTGTAGGCGGCGAGCGCGACCATCGGCAGGGCAATCGCCTTGTCGGTGCCTGTCACCTTGAACTCGCCGTTCTCGATGACGATGTCGGCCTCGGAAGCTTCCAGCGCATGCGCTGCAATCTTCTTGGCCTTCGATTCCATCTTCTCCATCGCCTTCAGGATCGCGGTGAGGCCGACGGCCGCCGAGCGCGAGCCATAGGTGCCCATGCCGAACTGCACCTTGTCGGTATCGCCATGGACGATCGAGACCTGGCTGATGGGAACGCCGAGGCGCTCGGCGACGAGCTGGCAGAACGTGGTCTCGTGACCCTGGCCGTGGCTGTGCGAGCCCGTGAGGATCTCGATGGTGCCGACCGGATTGACGCGCACCTCGGCCGATTCCCACAGACCGACGCCAGCGCCCAGGCTGCCGACCGCCTTCGACGGCGCGATGCCGCAGGCCTCGATGTAGCAGGACACGCCGATGCCGCGCAGCTTGCCTTGCGACTTGGCTTGCGCCTTGCGCGCGGCAAATCCTGCGTAGTCGATCGCCTTCATCGCGGCATCGAGCGAGGCGTTAAAGTCGCCGGTGTCATAGGCCATGATCACGGGCGTCTGGTGCGGGAACTGGGTGATGAAGTTGGTCCGCCGCAGCTCGGCCGGATCGACCTTGAGCTGCCGAGCCGCCGTCTCCATGAGACGTTCGACCAGGTAGCTCGCCTCGGGACGGCCGGCGCCACGATAGGCATCGACCGGGGTGGTATTGGTGTAGACCCCGATCACCTCGGCATGGATCGCCGGGATGTTGTACTGGCCCGACAGCAGCGTCGCGTAGAGATAGGTCGGCACCGACGACGAGAACAGCGACATGTAGGCGCCGAAATTGGCGTAGGTCTTCACCTTGAAGCCGGTGATCTTGTTGTTGGCGTCGAACGCCATCTCGGCATGGGTCACATGGTCGCGGCCATGCGCGTCGGTGAGGAAAGCCTCGGTGCGGTCGCCGGTCCATTTCACGGGACGGCCGACCTTCTTGGAGGCCCACAGCGCCACCATCTCCTCGGGATAGATGAAGATCTTGGAGCCGAAGCCGCCGCCGACGTCGGGGGCGATCACCCGCAGCTTGTGTTCGGGTGCGATGTTGTAGAACGCCGACAGCACGAGGCGGGCGACGTGCGGGTTCTGCGACGTCGTATAGAGCGTGAAGTGCTCCTCCGCGGCGTCGTAATCGGCGATCGCCGCCCGCGGCTCCATCGCGTTGGGGGCGAGGCGGTTGTTGGTGACGTCGAGCTTGACCACATTGGCGGCCTTGGCGAAGGCGGCGTCGGTGGCGCCCTCGTCGCCGATCACCCAGTCATAGACCTGGTTGCCGGGCGCTTCGGGATGAAGCTGCGGTGCGCCCGACTTGATCGCGGCCTGGACGTCGGCGACAGCAGGGAGCTCTTCGTAATCGACAACGACCGCTTCCGCGGCATCGCGCGCCTGATTCTTGCTCTCGGCGATCACGACCGCGACGGCTTGTCCGACGAAGCGCACCGTCTCCGGCGCCATCGCCGGCCAGGCGCCCATCTTCATCGGGCTGCCGTCCTTGGAGGTGATGGCCCAGCCGCAGATGAGATTGCCGACCTTGTCGTCGACGATCTGCTGTCCGGTGAGCACTGCGACCACGCCCGGCATCTTCAGCGCGGCGGACGAATCGATCTTTTTCACCTTGGCGTGGGCGTGCGGGCTGCGGATGAAATGGGCATGGGTCATGCCCGTCAGCTTGATGTCGTCGACGTAGCGGCCCTTGCCGGTGATGAAACGCTTGTCTTCCTTGCGCACGACGCGCGCGCCGATACCTTCAACACCCATGTCTGGTCCTCCCGACCGGAAATTTTATGGCTGCGCTTTCCTTCGAGAGCGGCAGCAGTGATTTTTTTCGAGGCGTGCCGCTTTACTCGGCCGCCTGCGAGACCTTCATGCGACCGGCTGCATCCAGCACGGCCTTGACGATGTTGTGGTAGCCGGTGCAGCGGCAGATATTGCCTTCCAGCTCGCTGCGGACGGTGGCCTCGTCGAGCTGGCCACCATGGCGCTGCACGATGTCGATCGCCGACATGATCATGCCCGGCGTGCAATAGCCGCACTGCAGGCCATGATTGTCGCGGAAGGCGGCCTGCATCGGGTGCAGCTCGTCGCCCTTGGCGATGCCTTCGATGGTGGTGATGCTGGCGCCGTCGGCCTGGCCCGCCAGCATGGTGCAGGATTTCACGGCGCGGCCGTCCATGTGCACCACGCAGGCGCCACACTGGCTGGTGTCGCAGCCGACATGGGTCCCCGTGAGGTTGAGGTGATCGCGCAGCAGTTGGACCAGCAGCGTGCGGTCCTCGACGTCGACAGCAACGGCCTTGCCGTTCACCGTCAGTTTGACTGTAGACACGTGACGTCCTCCCAAAGTGATTTTGATTGGTTCTAATTAGAGACAGCGCAACGGAACTTTGCAACTGGCATTTTGGTGACCGCGCGTCATGGAAAGGTCATCGTGGCGGCCGTCGCGCGTTGCGCGATTCGATCAAGCTGCTCCGGGCCGTCGCCAACATGGGGCGCAGCCGCACGGGAAGGTCTGGAAAGTTCGGTGTCGCGCCTGCAGGCAACGTCGCAGCATCGACGCCGTGCATCGCCGCCGCTCGCGCGCGAGTTCAGCCCTGCCGCACGTTATTCTCCCCTTGGATGTCTTGTTCCTTGGGCTGAATAGGAGCACGCGCCCGCGGCTTTGTAATCGCGATCTTGGTAGTAGGTGATTGAGAGCTAAGTCATTGATTTTGCTGCGGGCGGGCCGGAGCCGTTGCCGGCGCTCCCCCTCCTGCTTCCTTGGCGATCGATCGACGGCGGGTGCCGCCTCAGTCCGCGCTCAACGATCCCGAGATTCTGAAGTGCTGCATTCCCGGCTGCCAATCGCTCGAGATGGCCTCGCCCACGGCGATGACGGCAATTGTTTTGCTGAATGCCGGCCCGGTGAAGGCGACGTTCAGCGGCAAGGTGACGCTGACCGATATCGATGCGCCGAGCGGCTACCACATCGTTGGCGAGGGCGCCGCCGATTTTGCCACGGGCGGTGCGAAGGTCGCCTTCGCGGAAGAAACACGGGACGTCACCATCCTCCATGACGAAGCCGAGGCGCAGATCGGCAGCACGCTCGCACAGCTCGGCGCGCGATTGATCGGTTCGACGTCACGCAAACTTGCCGCGAACGTCTTCGAAAACTTTGCGGCGGTGGTAGCGCCATCATCGTGACCCCCGCGCGATTGCGGCACGATGCTGCCTGAATTCGATGACGCGTTTCGAGCTGTAAAACAAGGGCAAGACGCGAGGCAGGACAACGAGATGGACGACGAAACTCGCCAATGATTTGCACTACTACCTTCCGCCTATACTAAGCGCGAAACGTCGATGCTGTAATTTCGAACGATGGCTCGCAGACGAACTGCGCATCACGAGCGCAATGCGCTCAGGCGTCCAACGTGGCGTGCACAACAACATCGTGGAGGGAATACATGACCTTTGGAACGAAGGGATTCTTGGCTGGCATCTCGATGGTTGCGATGCTCGCCGCCGTGACATCAGGCGTTCGCGCCAACGACTCGCTGATCAAGGCGCAGTCCGACCAGAACCAGTGGGCCGTTGCCGGCCACGACTACGGCAATACGCGCTACAGCCCGCTCAAGCAGATCAACACGGAGAACGCCGGCAAGCTGACGCTGGCCTATTCGTTCTCGCTGGCATCGCTGCGCTCCAACGAATCCTCGCCGATCGTCGTCGGCAACACGCTGTACGTGTCGAGCTCGTGGGGCCCGAAATACGTTTACGCGCTCGATGCGGCGACCGGCGCGCGCAAGTGGACCTGGGAGCCGGAAATTCCGGAGGACGTGCTGCAATATGCCTGCTGCGACGTGAACAATCGCGGCGTCTCCTATGCGGATGGAAAGATCTTCGTCGGCCGTCTCGACGGCAAGCTGACGGCGCTCGATGCCGCGACCGGCAAGTCGCTGTGGACCACGAAGGTCGTCGACTACAAGCAGGGCTCGGTCATCACCTCGCCTCCGCTGGTCGTGCGCGACAAGGTCATCACCGGCTTCGGCGGCGGCGAGTATGGCGTGCGCGGCTCGCTGCAGGCCTTCGACATCAACACCGGCAAGCAGCTGTGGCAGACCTTCACGGTTCCCAGCCCGGACGAGCCCGGCGGCGACACCTGGAAGGGCGATTCCGCCCAGCACGGCGGCGGTGCGGCCTGGCTGGTCGGCTCCTACGATCCCAAGACCGACACCGTCTATTGGGGCACCAGCAATCCCGGTCCGTGGAACACCGGCGTCCGCTCCACCGGCGACGGCAATTTCGGCAAGCTGACCAACCTCTACACGGCGTCGACGCTCGCGCTCGATCCCAACACGGGCAAGATCAAGTGGCACATCCAGACCACGCCGGCCGATGCCTGGGACTATGACGGCGTCAACGAGGCCGTGCTCGCGGATCTGAAGATCGGCGGCAACACCGTTCCGGCACTGATGAAGGCGGATCGCAACGGCTACTTCTTCGTCGCCAACCGTGAGACCGGCAAGGTGCTCTCGGCCGAGAAATACGTCTTCTCCAACTGGGCCAAGAAGTGGGACGTCGCCACGATGCGCGCGGTCGAGGATCCCGACAAGCGTCCCGGCCCGAACCATCCCGCCAAGGACATCTGCCCGAACCTGATCGGCGGCAAGAACTGGCAGCCGATGTCCTTCAATCCGCAGACCGGGCTCGTCTACATCCCCTCGAACAATGTCTGCATGGACTGGTCGGTCTCCGACGTCGCCTACAAGCGCGGCGTGTTCTATCTCGGCGCCGAATTCCCGACCAAGGAAGGTCCCGGCGGCTTCCTCGGCGAGCTCGTGGCCTGGGATCCGATCGCCCAGAAGAAGGTCTGGTCGATCAAGGAAGACCTGCCGTTCAACGGCGGCACGCTGACCACCGGCGGCGGCCTCGTGTTCGCCGGCAACATTCATGGCGACTTCCGCGCCATCGATGCCAAGTCCGGCAAGGTGCTGTGGAGCAAGAATCTCGGCTCCGGCATCGGCGCAGGTCCGGTGACCTACAGCGTCGACGGCAAGCAATACGTCGCCATCGTCGTCGGCCGCACGGCAGCATTGCCCGCGTTCCTGGGCGAGGTTGGAAAGAAGATGACGGCCGCAGCCCCCGAGGGCGGTTCGCTCTTCGTGTTCTCCGTCCAGTGACCACTCGCGCGCGTATCCCGAAGGAGACGGGATACGCGCGTGCTTTTCTCGACATCGCGCGGCGACGGCACCAGTCAGATCCTGTGTCGCAACGCCTGGTCCATCAATTCCCAACTGCCGGAGATGAGGATGCGTCCGATCAATCCAGCTAACGGCAAGAGCCGACATCACACCATCGCGGGACGGCTCGCATGGCTCGCCGCGTCTGCGGTGATCGCATCGACCGCATTGGCACATGCCGACGACACAAAACCGTTTCGCCTGTGCGCCGATCCGACCAATCTGCCGTTCTCGAGCGATAATCCGTCGCAGCCCGGCTTCTATGTCGAGATCGGCCAGGCGCTGGCGCTGGCGCTCGGCCAGCCCATCACCTACGACTGGTACAAATCCTATTTCGGCAAGCGCACCGTGCGGGTCACGTTGCTCGGCAAGCAATGCGACGCCATGATCGGCCTGCCGCGCTCCGAGGATTTCATGGGGCCCGCCGTCATCTTCTCCAATAGCTTCGCGAAGGAGGGCTATGCCCTGGTCGCCGCGAAGGGCCAGGCGATCGGCGGCGTGGACGACCTCAAGGGCAAGCGTGTCGCGGTCCAGTACGCCAGCACGCCGCAAAACCTTCTTGCGACACGTGACGACGTCCAGAAGGTGACCGTGCTGTCGCCCGAGGAGGCCATGCAGGCGCTCGACCAGGGCAGGGCGGACGTCGCCTTCATCTGGGGGCCGGTCGCCGGCTGGCTGAACATGACGACCTACGGGGATCGCTATCAGATCCGGCTCACCGAAGGCGAAGGCCTGTCCTGGGATGCCGCGATCGGTTTTGCGAAGGGATCGACCGAGCTGCGCGACCGCGTCGACGCGATCCTGCCGACACTTCAGAAGACGATCGCCGATCTCGCCGTGAAATACGGCCTGCCGGCCGGACAGCCGGTCCGCTTCGGAACGGCCGAGGCCGTGCCGGCGGGGACCACGACCGGGACCGGTCCGGGGCCCGCTTTGGCGCAGGTCGCAAATGTGGTGGCGACCGAGGCCAAGGGCGATGCGACGGCGCCGAATGCGGAGATCGCCGGTGCGGGCAAGGGGATCTTCAACGGAACCTGCGCGCATTGCCACGGCCCCGACGCCATTCAGAGCGAGCGGAAGATCGATCTGCGGCTGTTGCGTCACCGCTACGGGGACGACATGCGCGACACCTTCTGGAAGACCGTGCATGACGGGCGCCCCGCCAAGGGTATGCCGGCGTGGAAGGAGGTCTTCACCGACACCCAGTTCGACAGCATCTATTCCTTCCTGATGACGGTTCAGGTCGAATCGAACGACTGAACGCCCTTGACCGCACGCGATCGGGAAGATGTGGTAGCATCACCTTGCATCTTCCCGGCGCCGAACCGGTCCAGGAGGGTTGCGCTGCTGCCGCTCGCGCGGTGGATCCTTTGGAAGGCGCCATGGCCAGCTTCCTGATCATCGACGATCATCCGCTGTTTCGCGAAGCGCTGGGCAATGCCGTGCGGCTGGCCTTGCCCGAGGCCCGCATCCTGGAGGCGATGTCGATCGAGGACGCGCTGGACATCCTGTCGGCCGAGCAGGGGATCGACCTCGCGCTGCTCGACCTGTCGCTGCCGGACGCGACCGGCTTCTCCGGTTTCCTCCGCTTGCGCGAAACTCACCCGCGCCTGCCGGTCGCCATCGTCTCGAGCGAGGAGGACCAGCACGTGGTCCGCGAAGCGCTGGCGCTCGGCGCGGCCGGCTATCTGCCGAAGTCGACATCGAAGCGCGAGCTGGCCCAGTCGATCGAGGGCGTGCTCGCCGGATCGGTCTCGGTTCCGCGGGATTTCGTGGCGACGCCGCAGCGGCGAAAAGCCGAGACCAGCAAGGCACTCGAGGTCAAGCTGCGCGAGCTCACGCCGCAGCAAATTCGGGTCCTGGACCTGCTTCGGCGCGGCTATCCGAACCGGCAGATCGCGCAGGAGCTGCAGCTCGCCGAATCCACGGTCAAGGCGCACATCACCGAGATCCTGCGCAAGCTCGGACTGTTCAGCCGCAACAAGGCGATCATCGAGATCGGCAAGATGGAGCTGCCCGACCCCAGGAACCGGCCCTATGCGCGGGCCGATCGCGGCAGGCCGCAATGATCCGCCCCGCCATTGTTGACTTCGATCAAGCCGGCGCGCGCCGGCTGATACATTCTCTAAAGAGTTCGACATCCGGTAGATATTTGGAAATGGCTGACGCGTGATGCGATTTCTGATTGTCGAAGACCATCCGCTGTTCCGCGAGGCGCTCGAAGGCGCGCTGCAAATGGTGGCGCCCGAGGCCGAGATCCTGCAGGCGATGTCGGTCGACGGCGCGCTCGAGCAGCTGTCCGCGGGCGCCGAGCTCGATCTCCTCCTGCTCGATCTGTCGATGCCGGGCACGACCGGCCTCTCGGGTATCGTGCGCATCCGCAAGGCCTTCCCGAAGGTCCCCGTCGTCGTCGTGTCGGGACATCAGGATCCCAGAATCATCTCCGGCGCCTTGTCGCTCGGCGTCGCCGGTTACATCTTCAAATCCTCGTCCAAGCAGGAACTCGCCCAGTCGATCGGCGAGGCGCTGAAGGGGCTGGTCTGTCTTCCCGATGCCTATCGCGCCCTCCGGCCGCAGCGCGCCCCAAGTCCCGCTCATGATCTGCTGAAGCGGCTGCATGATCTGACACCGCAGCAATTGCGGGTCCTCGAAATGCTCAAGCGCGGCCTGCAGAACAAGCAGATCGCCTATGAGCTGAAGATTTCCGAGACCACCGTGAAGGTCCATGTCTCGGACATCCTGCGCAAGCTGAACGTCGTGAGCCGCACCAAGGCGATCGTCGAAATGTCCAAAATCGATTTTGCGACGCTGGCGAGCGACGGGGGCCGGGCCAAGCACGATCGTGCCCAGCCGGATCAGCCGTGACGCGAATGTCTCCGGTCCTGTCGCGCCGATCGACGGCCGCTAGATCGGCAAGTAAGTCATTCCATTGGCGGGATGTAATTTAGTACCGCTACTGTGCATGGGGTTGTTTTTCGATATTTGGTTTGGCCGCCCCGGCGCAGGGAGCTAGCTCAGCAGGAACGACAGCAGGGCGCGCATCTCGGCGGGCTTGACCGGCTTCTTCAACACTTCGAGGCCGGAGAGGCTCGCTTGCTTGGCGGCCTTCTCGGAATAGTCGGCGGTGATGATCATCGCGGGCACGTCGAGCTTCAGATGCTGGCGGATGTCGGCGATCGCCGACAATCCGCTTTCGCCGTGATCGAGATGAAGGTCGGCGATGACCGCGTCGGGAGCTCCGCCCAGTTCGCTGAGGCGCAGCAGCGCGTCCGCGGCCGATGGCGTGGTCGCGACGTCGCAGCCCCACCCTTCCAGCAGGGCGGCCATGGCCTCGGAGCCGGAGGGATCGTTCTCGACCAGCAGGATCTTGGCGCCTTCGAGGCCGCCATATTGGCGTTCACTGAGCTTGGTCTCGTGCACCTCGTCGCTGACCTCGGCGAGATCGGCCGGCTCGAGCTCGAGGACGAACGTCGAGCCCTTGCCGACCTGCGACGACAGCCGCACCTCGTGTCCGAGCACGGTCGCGAAGCGGCGGACGATGGACAGACCAAGCCCGAACCCGGCCTGGTCGGTCGCACTGGCTTCACCGCGCTGGAATTCGCGAAAGATGGCCTCCTGTTGCGTCTGCGCAATTCCCGGTCCGGTGTCGGAGACCTGGACGCAGATGCGGCCGTCTCGCCGCCTGCAACCCATTACGACGCCGCCGCTGCGCGTGTAGCGGATGGCATTGGCGAGCAGATTTTGCAGGATGCGCCGGAGCATCATCGCGTCCGACGACACCGCGAGCGGCGAGTTGCGGATGCGCAAGGACAGGCCCTGCCGCGCAGCGAGCGGCGCGAATTCGCTGCGAAGCTGCTCGAACAGCGGCGCCAGCGCGAGCGGACGCACGTCGGGTCTGAGCGCGCCGGCGTCGAGCTTGGCGATCTCCAGCAACGACCGCAACAGATCTTCCAGCGTCACCAGCGAGCGGTCGACCTGGTCGATCAGAAGGCCAGCCTGCTGTGCCTCCATCATCTCGGCTAGCGCCGAGAGCGTCAGCCGCGCCGCGTTCAGCGGCTGCAGCAGATCGTGGGTGACCGAGATCAGGACGGACGATTTGAGCGAGCTGGCGGCCTCGGCCTGCTGCTTGGCGCGATACAGGCCCTCATTGGCGCGTTCGATCGAATGCAGCGCCTCGCGCAACTGGGTGGTCCGGTCCCGGACCTGGCGGTCGAGCGCGATGGCCGTCTCGAACAGCGAGAAGGCGTTGAGCTGCTGGTCCATCGAGCGCTCGACGCGGGACATCAGCGCGGCGTTGATCTTCCTCAGCTTCGCGGTTTCCCGCTGCAGCTGCTCGACCGTGTCTGGCTCCTGCAATAGCTCGGTCACGAGGGACGCCTGCCGATGGCGACGCCGGTGAACGTCTGGTTCACGTGCATCGATCCGAACTGCTCGCCATAGGTATGAAAACCGACGACGCGATTCTGGCGGTAGAGCTCGGACATGTCGCGGGCGAGCTGGTGCTGTTCGGCATCGAGCCGGCGCAGCAGGCATTCGAAGCCGATATAGAGCGAGACCTCGCCGATCTGGTCGCGCGTTTCCGCAAAGGCCTCGCGCGTCGTGCCGACAAGGCTGCGCGATGTGGCGGCGGTCAGCACCATGCCTTCGTCGATCGCGCAGAAGAAGTGCAGCGACCCGTCGGGTTCGACGCGCTGGATCGACCGGGCGTAGTAGGAGCCGCCGACGCGGACCAGGACGGGATGCGAGGCGAAGGAGAACGGGTCGAGCTTGGCATCCATGATCCCGACGACGCGGGAATATTCCTGCGCCGCGGGCTCGGCGTTCAGCTCCCTGACGGTTCGATTCTCGATGTCCGCCTCGGTGACCACCATCTTCTGGGGTCGCGGTTCGAAATTATCGCATTTGAAGACCCGGAACGGCAGCGAAGTGCTCAAGAGGATCAGGAGGGCGGCGTTGGTGTGCGCCTTGCCGTCGAGAAACACAAAGGTCCGCTCGAAGCGCATGCCGTCGCCCGCAGATCCCCCGACGATGGGAATGTCGTCCAGCGAGGCATAGATCGCGGACATCACCGCTTCTTCCCGGCCGCACAGGCCGTCGATCAGGACCAGGCCGAACGAATTTCCGCGCTCGACATCGGGGGATGCCCGCAGCAGCTCCTGCCGGGCCTCGGCGCTGATCCTGCGGCCGTCCTCGACGTGAAAACCATCGAGATTGAGAATGGGCCGCACCACGGCCGCGAAGTCGGTGCGACTGAAGGCGAGCGCGACGACGCTGTTCTCGTCCCAGCCGTCGGGCGCCAGCTCGCCGGCGGTGGTGCAACCGCAGACCGGGATCCCGTCAAATTGCCGGCTGATCTCCGCGATGAATTGGTGCGGATCGTAGCTCGGGGAGACGAAGAGCAGGAGCAGCGCCAGCTCATCGGATGGGAGCTGAGCGGCGAGGTCGGCAACGGCTTGCTCGACGCCCGCGGCCTTCGACTTCGCGACGGCAACGCCAGACGCACCGCCAAACCGAAAGTCGGTTTGCCCCACTCCGTTTCTCCCTCAAGGACCCGCTCGGTCTGATGCCGTGCCTGACAAGTGCCCAGAGAGTATGGCCTTTTTCGCCTGGTCGCAACATGGCGGCGAGAATCGCGGAACGTGCGTTCCGCGCGCCAGGCGGCCCTCGGTCACGAATTTACCGCCCCTTGACGATTGTGCCCTAATTTTCATCGCCGGTCCGGGAGGGGCTGCTCCCGGGCGGCGTTGCACGTGCAAGAACTGATCTTTGGGGGTGGGAATGTCCAGGCGTACCGCGTCGTCGTCTAAGCGCACACTGTTTCCCACCCTGAGGTTCCGCGCCAAGATCATCCTGGGCTTTGCGGTCGTGCTCGCCATTTCGGCGGTGAGCCTCGCCTTCGCCTATTTCGGCTTCGAGCGTGTGTCGGAAGGCGTAGGATCCTACCGTAGCAGCGTCTCGGAGGCCGATCTCGCCCGCAATATCGATCGCGAGCTGCTCGGCTATCGCTCGGCCGCGCGTTATTTCGTGGTGACCGGCAAGGAAGACGACGCCAAGGCGGCGCTGGACGCCGAGGCCAGCCTGAAGAGCGCGATCGATCAGGCGATCCAGAATGCCAAGAAGCCGGCCCGGCTGGAGAGCCTCAACAAGCTGGCGAAGGAATTTTCCAACTTCTCGGCGACCTTCGCCAAGATCTTGCAGGCCAAGCGCGACAGCGCGCTGCTTGTCCAGAATCAGCTTCAGCGCAACGCCAATTTGCTGAAATACAAGCTCGACGACATCGGTAACAACGCCTCCGACTCCGAGGCGCAGGCCATCGAATTCGGCACCAAGCAGGTCAACGCCCAATTTCAGACCGCGAGCGGGGCCGCCAGCAACTTCATCCTCAACTCGGACCAGGCCGTTGGCGCAAGTGCGATGGCGCGGCTGAAATTCGTCGAGAACTCGCTCGGCGCGGTCTATTCCATGGACGACAAGATCGTCGCCGGCCTGAAAGAGGCCAAGGCGCTGCTCGGCGCCTATCGCGATGCGCTGGAAAAGCTGATCGCGAAAGCCAAATTGGTCGACGAGCTCGTCACCGAGATGAGCGGCTCGGCCGGTGCGATTCTGCAGGGCGCGACCGCCATGAAGGCGGATCTCGTCGCCGAACAGCAACGGCTGGACCAGGAGTCGGAAGCGACCATCGGACGGACTGAGCATCTGGTCCTGATCCTCGCCATCGGCGGCACGCTGCTCGGCGCGGTTCTCGCTTTCCTGCTCGGCACCGGCATCTCGCGTCCGATGATCGCGATGTGCAAGGCGATGCGTGAGCTGGCCTCGGGCAATTTCGACGTCGTGCTGCCGGGTCTCGGCCGCAAGGACGAGATCGGCGAGATGGCCGGCGCGGTCGAGGAGTTCAAGGTTCAGGCTGTCGCCAAAGCCGAGCGCGATGCCGCGGCCAGCGAAGTGCAGAACCGCGAGCAGGCGGCAAGCCGCCGTGCCGAGCTGATCCGCTTTGCGGACGATTTCGAGAGCGCGGTCGGCGCGATCGTGTCCAACGTGTCGGCCTCGGCCGTGCAGCTGGAATCGGCCGCGTCAACGCTGACCCGTACCGCCGAGACCACCCAGAGCCTGTCGAGCCAGGTCGCGGACGTCTCCGAGCAGGCCTCCTCCAACATGCAGTCGGTCGCCACCGCGACGGAAGAGCTGTCGGCCTCGGTCGAGGAGATCGGCCGCCAGGTCCGCGATTCCAGCCGCATTGCGGAAGCTGCCGTGGTGCAGGCCAAGGAGACCGACGGTCGCATCGGAAAGCTGTCGCATGCGGCGCAGCAGATCGGTGAGGTCGTCAAGCTGATCACGGCAATCGCCGAGCAGACCAACCTTCTGGCGCTCAATGCCACCATCGAGGCGGCGCGCGCCGGTGAGGCCGGCCGCGGCTTCGCCGTGGTCGCGAGCGAAGTGAAATCGCTGGCGAGCCAGACCGCGAAGGCGACGGACGAGATTTCCTCGCACATCGCGGGCATGCAGGGTGCCACCGCCGAATCGGTTGCCGCGATCAAGGAGATCGGGGCGACCATCGGCCAGATCTCGTCGATCTCGACCTCGATCGCCAGCGCCGTCGAGCAGCAGGGCGCGGCGACGCAGGAGATCGCGCGCAGCGTCCAGACCGTGGCGCAGGGCACGCAGACCGCGGCCACCGATATCGGC
>NZ_JAVTJN010000032.1:850273-1037610 GCF_032144035.1 Bradyrhizobium sp. WYCCWR 12699 | reverse complement strand
GCCGAGACCGGCTCGGCCTCGGAGGAGGTGCTGCACTCGGCCAAGACGCTGTCATCCGAAAGCACCCGCCTGCGCGCCGAGCTCGATCGCTTCATGGGGAATATCCGCGCGGCGTAAGGCGCCGCGCCTGAAGCCGCTTCCGCTTCATCACCGCTTGTCCGGGACGACAGCGGACCGAGGATCGCCACTTAAATTTGCGACGCTGCCAGGTGACGCACCTTAACAACTCCCCTGCGTCACCTAACCGCCAGCCAGGCGTCGCAAATTTACCACAGCTTATCCTTTGCCGATTACCGTGCGGACGAGTCGGAGAGCGGGCTGCTCTTTCGGCTGCGCCTGGTTTTCCGCGAATGGAATGGGGTGGGGGAATGTCGGTCAAGTCGAAGTCGAACCAATCGAAGCTGCCAACTTTGCGGTTTCGCGCAAAAATCATCCTCGGCTTCGTGGCGGTGCTGGCCATCCTCGCCGTCAGCATGGCCTTCGCCTATTTCGGCTTCGAGCGGATTGCCGGCGCCGTGGCCTCCTATCGCACCAGCGTCTCGGAAGCCGACCTCGCGCGGACGGTCGACCGCGAACTGATCGCCTATCAAGGACTGGCCCGAGCCTATACCCTGACGGGGGCGGCGGATGACGAGACCGCAGCCAAGGCTGCCGAGGAAAATCTGAAGAGCGCGATCGCCAAGTCGATGTCCGCCACGACGGGCGCCGCCCGACGCGAGGAGGTCGGCAAGCTCGAGGCCGAGTTCCAGCGCTTCACCAAGGTGTTCGGAGAAATCATCACGCTGACGCGTGAGAACAACAAGATCGCGGCCGATGAGCTCAACAGCGTCGGCAACAAGATCCGGTTCAAGTTCGACGATCTCGCCGATACGGCCGCGCTGGCGGGGCTGGCCTCAGTCCAGACCACGGCCAAGGACATCACCTCGCAATATCTGGCGGTCTCCACCTCGGTCAGCGCCTTCGTCGCCAAGCCGGAGCCGAAGACCGCCGATGGCGTGATCGCCCGCGTCAAATTCCTGGAGACCCTGCTGGTCTCGATCTATGCCAACGACCAGAAGATCACGGACCGCGTCACCGAGATCGGTAATCTGCTGAAGCAGTACCGTTCCTCCTTCACGAAGCTGTCGGAGAATGTGAAGATCATCGTCAAGCTGAACGGCGAGATGACCAAGACGGCGGCGGGCATCCTCAAGCTCTCCGGCGAGCTGCGGTCGGAGCTCACCGCCGATCAGCAGCGCATCGAAGCGAGCGCGAATGCGACGATCGTGGATACCGAGCGGCTGATGGTGATGCTGGCGCTCGGCGGCCTCGCCATCGGCGCGGTGCTTGCCCTGATGCTCGGCAACGGCATCTCGCGCCCGATGATCGCGATGTGCAAGGCGATGCGTGAGCTGGCCTCGGGCAATTTCGACGTGGTGCTGCCGGGTCTCGGCCGCAAGGACGAAATCGGCGAGATGGCCGGCGCGGTCGAGGAGTTCAAGGTTCAGGCTGTCGCCAAAGCCGAGCGCGATGCCGCGGCCAGCGAAGTGCAGAACCGTGAGCAGGCCGCAAGCCGCCGCGCCGAGCTGATCCGCTTTGCCGATGATTTCGAGAGCGCGGTCGGCGCCATCGTGTCCAACGTCTCGGCCTCGGCCGTGCAGCTGGAATCGGCCGCGTCAACGCTGACCCGGACCGCCGAGACCACGCAGAGCCTGTCGAGCCAGGTCGCGGACGTCTCCGAGCAGGCCTCCTCCAACATGCAGTCGGTCGCCACCGCGACGGAAGAGCTGTCGGCCTCGGTCGAGGAGATCGGCCGCCAGGTCCGCGATTCCAGCCGCATTGCGGAAGCTGCCGTAGTCCAGGCCAAGGAGACCGACGGTCGCATTGGAAAACTCTCGCATGCCGCGCAGCAGATCGGCGAGGTCGTCAAGCTGATCACGGCGATCGCCGAGCAGACCAACCTTCTGGCGCTCAATGCCACCATCGAGGCGGCGCGCGCGGGTGAAGCCGGCCGCGGTTTTGCGGTGGTCGCGAGCGAAGTGAAATCGCTGGCGAGCCAGACCGCGAAGGCGACGGACGAGATTTCCTCGCACATCGCGGGCATGCAGGGCGCCACCGCCGAATCGGTTGCCGCGATCAAGGAGATCGGAGCGACCATCGGCCAGATCTCGTCGATTTCGACCTCGATCGCCAGCGCTGTCGAGCAGCAGGGCGCGGCGACGCAGGAGATCGCGCGCAGCGTCCAGACCGTGGCGCAGGGCACGCAGACCGCGGCCACCGATATCGGTCAGGTCAATCGCGGTGCCGCCGAGACCGGCTCGGCCTCGGAGGAGGTGCTGCACTCGGCCAAGACGCTGTCATCCGAAAGCACCCGCCTGCGCGCCGAGCTCGATCGCTTCATGGGGAATATCCGCGCGGCGTAAGGCGCCGCGGCGTCATACTCCGCCGTCATCCCGGAGCTGCGCTGCACACCTGACAGCGCCGCGCGCTGCCAGGTGCTCCGCCTGTCCGGGACGACAGCGAAGTCAAGATCGCGCTCTGAGGGCCTTACCTCTCATCCTCACTCCCTCCCGAACGCCCGCTTCAGCTCGACCTTCGCCTTTTCCAGCCGCGTGCGCTGCGTTTTCGGCAAGGTCTTGCCGGCGCGGTTGATGTAGAAGGTCAGCATCGACAGCGCCGAACGATAGGCGCCGGTCTTGCGTCGTGAGCTGTGCTCGGCCGATCGCTTCAGTGACGTCGCGATCTTCTTCGGGCTGGTCAGCTTGAACACGCCCTGCTTGAGGTTGAGTGCGTCGCTCTCTTTGGTCACACGCTGCGACCAGCGCTTTGGCGCTGCGCGTTTGGCGCTCTTGCGCGTGGTCGTGCTGCGCCGCGTGCTTGTCTTCTTCCGGCGGCTGGATTTGCGGGCGCCGCTGTTTCGAGAATGTGTCGTCTTTCTGACATGAGCCATGCGTCAACTCCTTGCGGCTCCATCGGAAACGGGCGGTGCTGGCGGCCGTTCCTGCGGGAACCCGGCCTCGCCGCGGACGTTGTCGCAGGTGGCAGGCGGAATGCCGCACCCCAATGATCGGATCGACCCCGTTCACGGCCTGTGAATCGGGGCCGCTTCCATTGATCGAACGCAACAGCCCGATGGAATTGCAGCAAAGCCCAGCGCGGAACTATGCATCTGGGGTCTCGGCGGCCGCGACCGACCGCATCGTCGAGACCAGTATTCCGGCGCGGCTCGACGCGCTGCCCTGGAGCGGCTTTCACACCCGCGTCGTGCTCGCGCTCGGCATCACCTGGATCCTTGACGGGCTCGAGGTGACGCTGGCCGGCGCGCTCTCCGGTGCGCTGAAGCAGAGCCCGTCGCTGCACTTCTCCAATCTCGATCTCGGCATTGCCAATTCCGCCTATCTCGCCGGCGCCGTGCTCGGTGCGCTCGGCTTCGGCTGGCTCACCGACCGCATCGGCCGCAAGAAGCTGTTCTTCATCACGCTGGCGCTCTACCTCTCGGCGACGGCCGCAACCGCTCTGTCGTGGGATGTCGCGAGCTACGCAGCGTTTCGTTTCCTCACCGGTGCCGGCATCGGCGGCGAATACACCGCGATCAACTCGACCATCCAGGAGCTGGTGCCGGCGCGCTATCGCGGCTGGACCGATCTCGTCATCAACGGCAGTTTCTGGATCGGCGCCGCGATGGGCGCGGTCGCGGCCATCGTGCTGCTCGATCCCGCCGTGATCGCGCCCGATCTCGGCTGGCGTCTCGCTTATCTGATCGGCGCCAGCATCGGTCTCGTCGTGCTGTTGATGCGAATGTGGATTCCGGAAAGTCCGCGCTGGCTGATGATCCATGGCCGTCCCGACCAGGCGCATGCGATCGTCGACGAGATCGAACGTTCCGTGATCGGGCATGACCAGGATACGAGCGAGGCGCGCTTCACCAAGATGCGGCTGAAGATGCGCGATCACACGCCGATCCGCGAGGTCGTGCACACGCTGTTCTCGGCGTACCGCCAGCGCGCGCTGGTCGGCCTCGTGCTGATGAGCGCGCAGGCGTTCTTCTACAACGCGATCTTCTTCACCTTCGCGCTGGTGCTGACCGATTTCTACGGCATCCGTGCCGATCACGTTGGCTGGTACCTGCTGCCCTTTGCCGCCGGCAATTTCCTGGGGCCCCTCTTGCTCGGCCGGCTGTTCGATACGCTGGGACGCCGTACCATGATCATGTTCACCTACGGCATGTCGGGTCTTTTACTGGCGGTCTCGGGCTACCTGTTCTCCATCGGCGTGCTCTCTGCGCAGGGGCAGACCATCGCCTGGATGGTGATCTTCTTCTTTGCATCGCCGGCCGCCAGCGCGGCCTATCTCACCGTCAGCGAGACCTTTCCGCTCGAAGTTCGCGCGCTGGCGATCGCCGTGTTCTACGCGGTCGGCACCGGCATCGGCGGCGTGATCGGGCCGGCGCTGTTCGGCGCGCTGATCGACACGGGATCACGCACCAGCGTGTTCGCCGGCTATCTGCTGGGGGCAGTCCTGATGATCGCGGCCGCGATCGTGGCGTGGCGCTATGCCGTCTCGGCGGAGCGCAAATCGCTTGAACAAATCGCTCGGCCGCTCGCCTTTATGGAGTAGACTGATGAAATCGGAACTTGCAGAAATGGCGTTGGACCAGCAGAACACCCTACGCGACGACGACACGCCGGAAACGGTGCCGGTGCCGCATGCGCTGGTGCCGCATCTCGACGAGACCGCAATTCTGCTCGACATCGACGGGACCCTGCTCGACCTGATGCCGACGCCGCGTGAGGTGTGGGTGCCGCCGGGCCTCTCGGACACGCTGAACCGGTTGACCGAGCGGACCTCCGGCGCGCTGGCGCTGGTCAGCGGCCGCTCGCTCAACGACATCGACCTGATCTTCGCGCCCGACGTGTTTCGCGCCGTCGCCGGCCACGGCGCAGAGATGCGGCTGTCGGTCGACAATGAGGCCGACGCCGTGCACGCGCCGCCGCTGGACAAGGAGCTGAAGCGGCGGCTGGCGGCCATCGCCAAGCTTTCGCCCGGCATTCTGCTCGAGGACAAGGGCTATTCGCTGGCGCTGCATTACCGTCTCGCGCCGCATGCGGAGAAAGCCATCTACGAAGCCGTCTCGGTGATCCGCGCCGATCTGCCCAACGCGCCGATCGAGGTGCTGCCCGGCAAGTTCGTCTGCGAGATCAAGCATTCCGGATTCACCAAGGCGACCGGCGTACGCGAACTGATGAAGCGGGAGCCGTTCAAGGGGCGACGTCCGATCTTCATCGGCGACGACGTCACCGACGAAACCGTCTTCGCGATCATGCCCGACATGAACGGGCTCGCCTTCTCGGTCGGACGTCGTGCCATGGGCGTGAATGGCCATTTCGACGCGCCGAACGACGTGCGTGCCTTCCTCGCCCGCCTGCTTGATCCCAGGTGAAACGAGGGCAGCGCCCTCTCGCAGACATAATGTCGGTCGGCTCGGCTCTTGGCGCGCCGCGATAATTGGTGTGCAACACAATCGCACACACTGTCTTTGCAGCGAAATTTCCCGAGTTCCGCAAGCGAAACCAGTTCCAACGCGCACGCCCGATTTTGGTTTCAATTGGTTGAAACGATGATCAGGAACCATATTGATGAACGGCAGTTAAACGGGGTGGAATGAAACAGGAGGGGACGACCTGTGAACTTAGTCGTCGTTTCGAATCGCGTCGCGCGCGGCAAGCCTAATGAGCCCATGACGGGCGGCCTCGCGGCGGCCTTGTTGCCGGTGGTGGAACATTCGGGCGCGATCTGGGTGGGATCTTCGGGCCGGGTCCGGGACGGCCATCAAAAGGAACCTTTTGCCGAGATCGAAGCGCTCGGCACCGGCGCAATCGCGACGTTGGATCTGCCCGCGGCGCATTACGGCGGCTATTACGAGGGTTTTGCCAATTCCGCGCTGTGGCCGGCGCTGCATTCGCGCAGCGATCTGATCCGCGTCTCGCGCGAGGATTACGTCAGCTATCGCGAGGTCAACGCCTTCATGGCGCGCGCCTTGATGCGTTTCCGAAAAGCCAAGACCGCGTTCTGGGTGCAGGATTATCACTTCCTTGCGCTCGGTGCGGAGCTGCGCGATCTCGGCGTCGACGACCCGATCGGCTTCTTCCTGCATACGCCGTGGCCTGTCGCTGCGGTGATGCAGGGCGTGCCCAATCATCGCGAGCTGATCACGGCGATGCTGGCCTACGATCTGCTCGGCTTCCAGACCAATGAGGACTGCCAGAACTTCCTCGGTTATGCCGGCGGCGAGCTCGGTCTCACCGTCGAAGACGGTGTCGTGCTCTCGCAGCACGGCCGCACCCGTTGCGAGGTGTTTCCGATCGGCATCGATGCGGAGAAGTTCGCAGCTTACGCCGCGAAATCGGCCTCGCATCCGGACGTGTCGCGGCTGCGCCGCAGCCTCAATGGCGAGCGGCTCGCGATCGGCGTGGACCGGCTCGACTATTCCAAGGGCCTAATCAACCGCATCAGCGCGTTCGACCGGCTCTGGACCGAGCAGCCGCAGTTTGCGCGCAGCATTTCGCTGCTCCAGATCGCCAACCCTTCGCGCGGCGCGATCGAGGCTTACGGCAATCTCCAGAACGACGTCGCGCGCCTCGTCACCGACGTCAACGGCCGGCACGGCGAGGTCGACTGGACGCCGATCCGCTATCTGAACAAGGGTTTCAGCCAGGCGGTGCTGGCGGGCCTCTATCGCACCGCGCAGGTCGGCGTGGTGACGCCGCTGCATGACGGCATGAACCTCGTCGCCAAGGAATATGTCGCCGCGCAAAACCCGGCCGACCCCGGCGTGCTGGTGCTGTCGAAGTTCGCGGGCGCTGCCAATGAGCTCGAGACTGCCTTGCTCGTCAATCCGCACGACATCGACGGCATGGCGCGCGCGATCGCGGTCGCGGCCGCGATGCCGCTCACCGAGCGCAAGATGCGCTGGGACGCGATGATGAAGAAGCTGCGCGGTCACACCATCCAGCAATGGTCGGCCGATTTCGTCGCCGAGCTGGAGAAGTGCCGGACCGAGAAGGCCGCCGTCGCCCCGCTCGCCGCGCAACCGCCGCAGGCGCTGCGCTGGCTGAAGTCGGCGATCTCGGGCGTAAGGCTGATCTGAGATTTTTCTCAGTCCTATCAACTCGTCATGGCCGGGCTTGACCCGGCCATCCACGTTTTGCCATTGGCGTACGAGAACGTGGATGCCCGCAAACAGCGAATAGCGCTCTCAATAACAATACGAGACCCCATCCAGGATCGCGCATTGCCGCTTGTTCGGCGCGTTGGGATCGTCCATCGGCACCATGCCCTTGCCCTGGCCGACGAACACGCCGGGGCCGACATGCACCGAGCTCTTGTTGCCGATGATCACGCTCGGATGCGGCGTCGAGCTCGATCGTGTGCCGTCCGGCCAGATGATGGCATCGCCCGACAGCACCCCGCGCCGGCCGTCGTTGCAGCTGACGTCGACGCCTTGCCGGGTGCAGACCTGGGCAGCAGCGGGGACCGCGAGGGCGGAGCCGAGGCCTGATGCCAGGCCAAGGGCGAGGATGGTCTTGCGGATGGTCATGGTATCCCCCGTAGGCGTGTTGGCCGCTCCTGCGTGAATCGTCGCGCCAAACCCGCCGCGGGTTCAGCCGGCAGGCGGATCGGTGGACCCGTTACATCAGATATTGTCTTGTAACTACAACAAGTTGCGGAAAATTCACCCGATTGAGCCGCGATCCCTTGCAAAATCGGCGGCGCCCCTTCAAGAGAGGGCGCTCCGGAGAGATGGCCGAGTGGCTTAAGGCGCACGCTTGGAAAGCGTGTGTGCGGGAAACCGTACCGTGGGTTCGAATCCCACTCTCTCCGCCATCCGGCAAGAACGATCTCGTACTTGGAGCTGCAGACAGGCCAGAAACTCGGCCGTTTTCCTGCTTTTTCGCGGGCGGAGAAATCCAAACGGTCATTCAACAAGGCCTGAATGAAGCCGGAGAACCGAATTTTCTCCGAATCTTTGAACCCGCAAAATCGGTCTAGTACGGCATTTCTCAAAAAATCAACCGCTTGGCTACGCGGCGGTTTGAATCCGTCTCGCTCACCCAACGACTTTCGAACACAGTCAGCGCGGCTTGATCAGGTTATCGGGCTGCTGGCCGGAACGGCGCAATCCGAGCAACTGTTCGATCTTCGGTGCGTCTAGACCATCAGGAAGCTGAGCAATTCCAGTAAAATTCCAGACGTCCGAATTCGACTGTTCGCGAAGTGACCGAATTACGGACAGTTTACAAGGCTGTCTGCGTGCGCCCCTCAATTGCGAAGGGGTCCTTTGAACGGGTCCCCTTTCTCAAGATGGGACCATTTTTGCCGACGGCCCCCGGGGGGATTTCAAAAATAGGGGGCTAAAGCCTGCGGCCGCCGCCCGGCTAACGGAAGCAGCGCGTCCGCCGAAGGACCCTGCAGGGCGCTCTAAGCCGCGCTCCTCAGTTTTGCTGTGGTGATCGCCACTGCCGATTACGAGCCCACTGGAGCGGCCAAGGGCAGTTGTGTACGGTTTCGCAACAGCCGTAAGGTGGAGCAGGCCGAGGACAAAACATGCGCTCAACCGTCTCACTGGATCAAGGATTGAAGAACCTCCGATCAATCCGCGCGGAATTCGGTGACAAGCTCCCATCCTGGAATGAAGCGGACACACGCTTTCAATTTATTGATCGGTTGCTCATAGAGTGCTTCGGCTGGCCGCGAGAAGTCATCAAGACGGAGAGCCGTTTAGATGGCGACATTCGAGACTACGTGCTGGGCAGCCCCAGCGAAATCGTCTGGGAAGCCAAGCGCGCGGGAGCATACTTCGACTTTCCGGCAGACAAAGACAAAGGTTTGATACAAAGCCTCAAGTCCGTCATGTCTGCGAGCAAAAGTGCCGACGCGGCAATCAGGCAAGCGCAGGGTTATTGCAATGCAGACGGAATTGAGTTTGCGGTCGTCTGCAATGGCGATCAACTGATAGCGTTCATCGGGCAGCGGATTGGCGCATCGTGGCTGGATGGGAAAGCTCTCGTCTGCCGCAGCCTGCAGCAACTCGAGGACGAGTTTCCCACCTACTGGCAGTGCCTTTCTCCTGATGGGCTCTTCGAGCGCCGCCTTGCGACGACCTTAGGATACAGGATCGAAACCAATCTGCCGCAAAACTATCTTCGCGCCTAATGCGGTATCCCTCGTTCCGATACAAGTCGGATTTGCAAGCCAATCTTCGCGCCATCAGTGAATTGCTTCTCGAAGACATCGTTCGCACCGAGCCGATGAAGAAGCGGTTTTACAATGAGTGTTATGCTGACACAGGGGCGCTCAGCCGTGATGCTCTCATTAGCCAGCAAGTCTTGAAGGCTCGTTATGCCTCGCTGTTCACGCCCCAAGAGGGCACGCCAACCTTGGAGCCGGCCAAAGGGCAGGACGAGGAAGGCGGACTTACAAACCAAATTCTGACGGAAGCATTAGCCAAGCGTCCCATAGTTCTCTTAGGGGACGTCGGCGTAGGAAAGACCTCCTTCCTTGAAGACCTCATTTACATCCGTGCGCCCAAGGAATTTGATAATTCACTGCTTATCTATGTTGATCTTGGATCAAAGGCTGCCCTGAACACTGACATCAAGGCCCACGTGCTCAATGAGATTGAGCGTCAACTCTACGCCAAATACCAAGTGGATGTTTACGAAGATGGTTTTGTTCGCGGTGTGTACGACCTCGACATAAAGAGATTTCGCAGGAGCTTTCGCGTTGCTTCTCTTAAGGACGACACAGACGCGATTGCCACCGAAATAAATAAGTTCCTCGGAGAAACCGTAGCCGAGAAATCGGAGCACCTTCGTCGCTCCATCGAACATTTGGCTTTAGGCAGGCAGAAGCAAATCATCTTCATGATTGATAATGCCGACCAGAGAACCACTGCTATCCAACAAGAGGCCTTTTTGATCGCGCAAGAGTTGGCCCAAGGGTGGAACGCGCTGGTGTTCATCGCCGTCAGACCACAAACATTCTTTCAGTCCAAGCGGGCGGGCGTGCTTGCAGCATACCCCCATAAGGTCTTTACGATTGACCCGCCTCGGCCCGAGGTTGTCATCGAGAAGCGACTTCTCTTCGCATTGAAGGTGGCTGAAGGAAAAATACCCGCGTCGATGCTTCAAGGCGTGCGGCTCAGTATCGATAGCATGGCTCATTTTCTCAAAGCCCTGCTGTTTTCGTTGGAGCACAACCGCAGCCTGACTGAAATCCTTGCAAACATAAGCGGCGGCAACATTCGCGCCGTTGTCGAGTTCGTAACGCAGTTCATCGGGAGCCCAAACGTCGAGGCGGAAAAAATTGTCAGAATTCAATCTCAGACCGGTAAATACAGTATTCCGCTGCACGAATTCTCTAAAGCCGCCATTCTGGGCGACTACTCGCATTTCAATCCCAATTCGTCGCTCGCAATGAATTTGTTTGACGTGCAGAGCCCTGACCCGAGAGAACACTTCTTGTGCAGCCTCATCGTCGCAGTGCTGATGTACGACCAGACAGCAAAAGATAAGGATGAATTTGTTCAAACGTCGGTTCTGCTGAGCACTATGCAGGCTCTGGCGTTCCTGCCCGCCCAAATCGAAGGTGCCCTACGGAGGCTGACCAACAAGAAGCTCATCGAGACAACAGAGAGAATTACATTTGAAGAGGACCTGACCGGATTGGTCGGTGCAATGCCGCACGGTTTCCGCGTTACGACGGTCGGGGCATACCATCTGCGGAGATGGATTGGGGCCTTCGCCTATCTTGACGCAGTTCTGTTTGACACCCCCATTTTCGATGAGCAGGCCGAGGCGACAATCTCTCAGAACTTGGAGAGCTTCGACATTCACCAGCGGCTGGAGCGTACCACCGCGTTTCGGAACTATCTCACTGAGGCTTGGGACGCCTCTGGTTTGAAGGTGCCCTACTTCGACTGGCACGCTGTAGTTCGAGACGGTCAGGAAACATTCGATGCGGTCCGGCGCGCAGTTGAGGGGCTCCAAAAAAAGCACGCAATGCAGCAGCGGTCGCAAAGCTGGAATAATAGAGGCACAAACAAGTAAGTCAGCGGCCTTCGCATCTGAGCGGGGCCGTGAGGTAAGTGGACGAACGGGGAAGCTTCTGCCTTCATGAGCGCATCACCAAGAGAGACAGCGGCGGGTACTGCCGAGCCCACTTTGGTCATTCTACTGCATGGTATCCGTACGAGGGCGTGGTGGCAGGGATGCGTTGCCTCGATCATTGAGAATGAGACGGGCGCGACGGTTATCCCAATCAAGTACGGTTATTTTGACCTTCTAAGATTTCTTTGTCCATTCCGCGCCTGCCGGAAGGCAGTAATTGAACGGATACGAAAGCAGATCGAAGGGATACGGGAGCAGTTTAAGCAACATAAGCTGATCGTCTTTGCTCACAGCTTCGGCACATACTCGTTCGCGCAGGTGCTTTTGGAGAACCCTTACTTCAAATTTGACCGGGTGGTACTTTGCGGCTCAATCATTCCCGAAAACTACGATTGGGGTCGAGTTCAAAGCCAAATCGTCCCCCCAATCAAACGTGACGCGATCATCAACGAGTGCGGTGTTCGCGATGTCTGGCCCGTCTTAGCGAAGAGTTTGGGGAGCGGGTATGGAGCGACAGGCACCTATGGGTTCGGTGACTACAACGTTAGAGACCGATTTCATCCGTTCAAGCACAGCGACTACTTTAAGCCGGAGTTCATCCGAGAGTATTGGGTCTCAGCGGTTAGGAGCGAAGCTCCGTGCTCTTCGCCCACTGATGCTGCTGGTCAAGGCACGCCAGCATGGTTCGGTCTGATCGGTTTGTTTGTCAAAACGCTTTTGATAACCGCGTCTTCTGTAGGTTTCTTATATGCGATTGCCGCGGGTTTTGGTGTGCAAGGTCATCACGAGGCCCGAGCGACCGCAATCATTGGTGATAAAAACTTTTCGGGAAAAGTCGAATGGGCTTCTGTTCACAAGCCCCTTGAACCGACAACTGAACCGAAACTAACGGTCCTTGCTTATGCAGAATACACCACGGAAGGCCTTGAAGTTTGGCTTGAGCTGACGAGGTATCCTCGGCGCTTTGTCCGGTTCGACGCAGTGTATCGAATGACTAAGTGCAAGAACGGCGAAACGGATTTCTGTAAACCGCCTCTCGAAGAACTTAATATCAGTCACATCATGACCCTCACGATCAAGGGGAGGGCAGATCACCACGGGCAATTGGCTTCGCTGGGCGCGGGCATGAAAGACCCCGTGAGCCTCGCTGTCAGCAAATTCCATACCGATCCCAAGGTATTCATGAAGTCAGTCACTCAGGACCAAGTCGCAATCGGATGGTCCGGCAGCACGGAAGCTGAGAAGCAGAATTTAGTAATCCTTCGTCGGCTTGCGATGGTTCAACTCGATGTTGGATTTGCTGATGGTAGTCATGCTTATTTCTCGCTTGAGAAGGGTAAAAACGGGGCCCGCGTGATAGATGCGGCTGTGGATGATTGGCTGGCGACAGTAGGTCAGGAATGAACTCTTCGCGCTTGTGGGGTGGAGCGAAGATACCTTGCAGGTGGGATACGTTAGTGGTATCAAGCCGGCCGGCAGGAAGCTAAATTTGGCAATTAATTCAATGTCTTCGTCGTGAAGGCGTCGTCTCATTCCGGGCGCGCCACCGGCGGAACACTTCGGCAAGTCGATATTCCATAACGTTCGATCGGCGAAATCCGCACTCGCCGAACCACTTCCTTTTGATGAGGGCCTTTAACGCGCTTCAGCTTTCCGCGCAGATGCGCTGATCAGAGCCTGCTGCTCACCCCACTCCGCGGGGATGGATTTCAACAGCTGCGACAGCTCAAGCCCACCAGGCTGCAGGCCATTTAGAATGGCTTCCGTGATGGCCGGCGATAGCAACGTCAGCCGAAGTACGCGGCAAAGATAGGACTCGTTGATCTTCTCAGCTTTGGCGAGGTCTCGCACCGAGCTAAACAGGTTGGATTCGAGCATATTGCGCCAGCGATGGGCGCGCACCACAGCTTTGATCAGCGTGTTGTCGACCTGCGGCTTTGCAGGCGCCCAAGCTTCAACATTTGCAGGCGTGACCACGCGCTTGCGCCCTCCCGATCGCCGGAATGAGATCGGGATGCTCACGACCATAGATCGGCCGTCCCGGCTGAGCTTCGGTCGGCCAACAGGTCCAAGGGTGAGGGTGGTCGGTCGGTTCATTCCGCGGCCTGCTGGATGGGTTGAGGCTGCAATTCGGAGGAGAGCGAAGTCAGGCCCTGGACGTTCAATGTGATGTCCATCCGCTCAGCATGCATGTCGATGCGCTCGACGAGTAGCGCGACGACCCGTGCTTGTTCGGCCGGAAACAGCTCGTCCCAGAGCTCGTCAAAGCCGAGCAGGGCGCTCCGCACCTCCGCTTCGCTAACATCCGCGGATTGTTTGCGGAGAGCTCGCCAGATCTGAATGATGACTTCAGGTGTTTGCAGCAACTGTCGAATTTGATCGATGATGATGCGCTCTAATTCGGCGGCGGGCACCAACTTGACGGGACAGTCTGATCTGCCCTGCTTCATCGCGGTCTGGCTGATGTAGTAGCGATAAAGCCGGCCAGACTTCCGGGTGTGAGTTGGCGACATTGCCGCGCCATCGGGCCCGAACAACAGACCTTTCAGCAGGGCGGGGGTTTGCGCCCTGCTATTGTTGGCGCGCTTCCGCGGACTTTCCTTGAGGATGGCGTGGACCTGATCCCAAAGCTTGCGATCGATGATCGCTTCGTGCTCGCCTGGATACGAGGTGCCCTTATGAACGGCCTCGCCAAGATAGACCCGGTTGTGAAGGATCTTGTACAGCACCCCCTTGTCCAGGAGGTGTCCGTATCGCGTTCGTTCGTTGGCCGCGACGAGCTCGCGAGCCAGCAAGGTCGCGGACTTGAGCTGTACGAAGCGCCGAAAGATCGACCGAACCCGCTCCGCATCGATCTCGTGAACAAGCAATTTGCGATCCCGGACCTCGTAGCCGAGTGGGGTCCAGCCGCCCATCCATTTGCCGCGCTTGCGAGAGGCCGCGACCTTGTCACGAATGCGCTCCCCGATCAGCTCACGTTCGAACTGGGCAAAGGTCACCAGGATGTTCAGCGCCATGCGGCCCATGGCATCCTTGGTGTTAAAAGATTGGGTGACTGAAACAAACGTCACCCCATGGCGCTCAAACAGCTCCACAAGGTTGAGAAAGTCGAGCATCGACCGCGAGAGCCGATCAATCTTGTAGACGATGATGACATCTACTTTGCCGGCCTGGACAGCAGCAATGAGCCGCTTCAAGGCAGGCCGTTCGAGGGTACCACCCGAGAAGCCGCCATCATCGTAGTGATCGGAAACAGCGGTCCAACCCTCGGCCCGTTGGCTCACGATGTAAGCCTCACATGACTCTCGCTGGGCGTCGAGGGAGTTGAAGTCCATGTCGAGGCCTTCTTCGCTCGACTTGCGAGTATACACCGCACAGCGGATTTTACGCACGCCTGGGCGCCCTGGGGCTGCGACGCTCTCGAGGGAGTTGGCGAATAAGGAGGTTCGGCCCTTTTGCGGCTTGCGGGAGTTCATTTGCCCGTCGAATTTTTCAAGCCGAAGAAAACCCAGCCATTCCAATTCGTACCGGTGATCTGACGGGCGACTGAGGAC
This sequence comes from Bradyrhizobium sp. WYCCWR 12699, assembly GCF_032144035.1. Taxonomy (NCBI): domain Bacteria; kingdom Pseudomonadati; phylum Pseudomonadota; class Alphaproteobacteria; order Hyphomicrobiales; family Nitrobacteraceae; genus Bradyrhizobium; species Bradyrhizobium sp. WYCCWR 12699. Next base: position 1,022,909 of record NZ_JAVTJN010000032.1, on the reverse strand, counting down.
AGGGACTTGTAGGGGCGGCCGAGATATTCGAAGTCGTCATGCCGGACGGTGACGCAGTGCTCTAGGCCCTCCCATTCGCGGATCAGCTTGGTCCCGGCGACGGGGCGCAGAAGCGGTCTAATCTTGCGGTCTGCCGGCTTTTGGTCGGCGTAGGGTTTGGCCATGGCCTTGAGCCGTTCGGTGGTTTCTCGGCTTAGACCGCCATAGGCCAATTCCTGAATCCGGTAGGCCAGCCGGCTCTCCAGGAAACGGCGGTTATAGGCAGGGGGCTCAGTATCGAAAAGCTCGCGCCATCGGGCCTTTAGGGCGGGAGCGGAGGCGCCTTTCAGGGCCGCCAATTGCGACAAAATGGACTCTTTCACGGGGTAACTTCCTTGGCTTTTCGGGCCACATCACCCCCAGGCGAACCGGCACAGTCGAGCAGAGAATTTGAGAAACCAGCAAAATTCCGACTGGACTTCCGGTCGAGAACACGCAGAAGCCCAGCGGCCAAAATAGCTGCCACTTCTGCCAAATCGTCCCGATTGCGATGATCTGCCTCTGACTGCATGCCCGGCAAAGTGCATTCGTCCGTGAGGGCGTGCCAGGCCGTTTTTGAGTTTCCGTAGTTGGTGGGCCTTAAACGTGTCTCATCGCATTCGGCCGTCGTGGATGATTTGCGAATTAGCTAGATTGCCGACGGCTACATGCTCTTATTTGCGCGTCAGCACGCGAATCACATGGATTGTCATGGCGAGAGCTAAGCAGGACCAGATCGTACTCGAGCGAACGAACGAGCTTTCATACTCAAGCGAAGGCCCCGTCGTCGTCTCTCACCGTAAACGGGGATTTTTGCGTGATATCGAGGTAGTTGATGCCTCAGACAAGTTGCACAAGCCGATCTTCCGCCCGAACGGCAGACTTGCCCTTACGGCGCACGCCGAACGGGCGCGGGCTCATCTGGACAAGAAGGATCTCCCTACTGATAAGTGGTCGATCACGCCTCGAGAGCTGGACTTCGGCTATGTTGTTGAAGAGCACGGAGAGGTAGCCGACGAAGACCTTTGGTTTGGGCTGGCTGAAGCGTACACAGAGCCGTTGACGGAGGATCGTCTAGCAGCCGAATTCTTGCATGCAGCAAATCGAGTACTCACTCGGTTCAACGATGACGAACTAGACGACATTTTCCGGCTGGCCTATGTGCATCACCTCTACTCGACCGCCGGTAAGCTCAACGAGCTTGCGCTCGATGGAGAGAGATCAAGAGGCAATTTAGCCAAGGGTTCGCAAGTCAAAAAAAAGGTGGGAGCCGCGCAGCGGAAGTTGATCTTGGGAATCGCGCAGGAGTTTTGGCTGAAGCACCCGAATCTAGAAGGTCAGTATTTCAATACTGCGAAGAAAATCCAAGATCTGGTCAATGATGCAAGAGCGAATCAGTCCCTCGGCTCCGAGCCTTTAGCTCCGAGGACGATTTCCAACCAGCTCCGTATGGCCGTGCAAGAGTTGGCCGACCAGACTTAGCTTCCTGAATTCGCCAATTCGGACGTGCTGGCGTACCGAACTGGCGAATTCGGACTTCGAGCGAGTTGGCTCGGACTCGTCATGAAATTACCTCTGGCGCTGAGGCGTATTTGATCGCGCTCTGGAGGTTCTCATGACTACAGCCCAAACCGGCCATATCGCCCTAATGAATGAAAAGCAGGCCGCGCGCTTGCTCTCGATCTCCTTTCGAACTTTGCAGGCTTGGCGGCGGATCGGCACTGGCCCTTCGTTCATTAAGCTGGGACGCGCCGTTCGGTATCGGCAGCAAGATCTTGTGGAATGGACTGAGGGGCACCGTCGGGCAGAGTAGGCGCTCCATAGACCGCAGACCATGATAACAGATCCTGAAGATGCCGACCTCTTTACAGCCGGAAACTCCGCTCCCGCGTGGACGCCGATTGCACGAGAGCTAGAGGCGTACTTCGAGCGCGGAGGCTCGATCGAGGGTGCAGTACAATTCGTTGCTGCACTCGAGCGGGCCAGCAGGCGAGTGCAGTCCAGTCGAAAACAAAAGCAAGCGCGCGGTTGCCACCTGCCTGCCAGCTGGTTTCCGGCTCCAGATGACTTTCGGTTTGCCATAGAGCGCGGTCTGACCAACGAACGCACGCTAATTGAAGCCGAGAAGTTTACAAACTATTGGACTGCCAAGTCCGGTGCCAGCGCACTGAAGCGCGACTGGTCTGCAACCTGGCGGAATTGGATTCTGAACGCATTGGAAAGACAGAATGGACATTCCGGAGCCGCTGGTGTTGCCAGACGTACGGGCACTACCTCAGATGCCGTCCTTGCCGGGATGGGTCGTCTCGCGGCTCGGCTTAGTCAAAATGGTCGAGCAGCGATCGGAAAGGGACGGGAAATTTCATCAGAACCTTCCAGCCTTGCCGCGCAGTTCGCTCTTGAGCCCCCCAGAAAGGGAAGCGATTGAAACTTACGCGGTCGACCTGCAGCAGCTTTGTAACCATACAGCAAAGAAGAATGACCGACTTCGCTCAGACTTACTCGCAATCATCGCGAGGATCATGCTGGGGCGACCGTCTTCACCCCAAAATGAGCTTGGAGTTGAGGCGAGCGGGGAGGACTATTTTGATACCTTAGAAGACGTGCCGATCTGGTCCCTGTCCTCATCATATCGCAGGTGGCTTAGGGGTGAAGTTGGGCTTGGACCGGATGGCCGGGCGTATGTCACCCAATGGCGCCCAGACCCGACGATATGGCGCCGTATTGCTCTCGAGGATGTGTACAAAGTTCAGAGCCGGATCGCTCGGCTGCGGATACTGCTGAAGGCTGAACCTCTAGCGGAATACGACGAGGCGCATCGTGCGCGGATGAGCGAAAGGTTCGCGGAACTCCTGGCGACGCTTAAGGGCTGCCAGATTCATTGAGTCTCGTGTGGAGTTCGTTGGTGCTGGTCGGTTAACGGCGGCGGCGTCGACGATGATACCTACCGTGGGATGCAGCCCAGGTATACCCGGCCTCAAGCGTGAGGGTGGCTGCCGGCGCGATGAGCGGCGCCGTAAGTAGACGCGACCTGCACGTCTGCCATCGGCAGTGCAGGGTCCGAGAGCGACGGGCCTGGCTCCGCCGAGCATTGATCGCTGAGGACGTGGGAAGCATCTCGATGCGAATGCACCGGGATAGCTCGCCTATGTCCTCCGCAACAAACCTTCACCACCGAACATTCGACAAGCCTTTTGCTCGCTCGTCCCGCTGTTCGGATCTGGTACCGCGGTGGATGGCCAGCGATTAAGCGCAGACCATCATTTCCGCTTCTGGCGCAGCCCAACTTAGTGGCGGGTCCTTCCGGCGTTTGAGATGATCGCGGGTAATTCGAACCGCGCCACCGCGCGAGCCGAAGGGGCTGAAAAGTTAGGTTGACAAGGTTGACACGGTTGACAGCGGGGGGTGGTCAAAAGTCTGCCGGCGATCCGCGGAGACCGGTCTTCCTGGTTCGAACGCAAAAAGTTCAGAAATAAATACAAAAAGCCACTGGGATCTAAAGTCGGAGTCATTTCCCGCAAGCGGACGCTTTTTAGGCGGGTAGATGGGCGTAGCATTTGACCGAGGCGCCGATTAAGGCGCGTTGAGATGCAAAGATTGCGGCTTTCAGGCCTCGGAGCTGCGGGAACCAAAAACTCCCGGCCGAACTTAAACGAAAGAGGACAGCATCCTGCGATTTAAAGCATAATAACCCTGTCGCCCCGGCAGCTATTTGGAAGGACGGCGGCCTTGGCAATTTGGAATGACGTTAGAGCGCCAGTGCGCGAAGGTCGGATATACGCCAGCCTTCTCCCCGCAGGCAGGATAGAAAAGCTCTTCAAACCTAAGAGAGTCTAGTGTTTGGGTTTCTGAAGGCTAGCAGGCAGCGAAAGAAGATCCGCCAGGACCGGATTTATCTTGAGGCAAGAGCACGACGTTTTCTCAAGGCCTACTTGGCCGCAGACTCCGTGCGAAAGCAGCGCTTCTACGAAGCAGTCGAAGGCGCATCAGCCGCTTGTCACCCGGGGATCGCAGACTCGACAGCTGAAGATGCCCAGATCGCTGAGTCGACCGCCGCGGCTGCACTCAAGGTGGTCAGAGCGCGGGACGAGCGTGGAGCCGACTTGGGGGATAGTACTGCCGGCTTTATTACGGATGCCTATGCCACCGTCGCCATTGCATATCGTCGCGCCGCCGGGGCTTACGTCATGGAGACAGATTTGCAAAAGCTGGGGACCGCAGCGGTGCACTTGCTCACGATGGCAACGTCATATCTGACGGCCAATCCTCCAGAGGGAGAACAACAGCCTCACCGATGAGGTGAGCCTCGGCTGCTCTCTGAATGTGGAGCAAAAGGGGGTGGGGGTTGGTCGTATCCTCCGAAGCCCGTACTCCCAGTTCACGCCGCGGCCCGCATCATGTCGGTCCGCTAGTAGCGAAGTGCTTGTCTCTTGGGTCGTAACCGACTTGGTCGCAGGGACGGATCTCAAGTTCTCCGAGCGCGGATTCTACGAATCGAAGGGCCTGCCTGGCAGTTTGCGGACAGCAGATGATTTGACTGGCCTCCAATTAGCGGAAGTCGAAGCGCACATTGCAGCGGTTCCATTTTGGACCATTGCAGACCTGCCCAAACTGCGCCTAGTCTAGGCAAGTTTTTGACGGGCAATCGGGTGCCCTCACCATTCGAAAAATTGTTTGATCACTGACGTAACTGAGGATTATCCGTGGTAGACGTTCAGGTGGAGCGCCGGCTAGCGGCAATTTTGGCGGCTGACGTCGCGGGCTATTCACGGCTGATGGGCGAAGATGAGGAAGGCACGCTTGCTGGATTGAAAGCGCATCGCCGAGAGCTCGTTGATCACAAACTCAAATCCCATCGAGGGCGCCTGATCAAGACAACCGGCGACGGCATGTTGGTGGAGTTTTCAAGCGCCGTCGAAGCTGTGAAATGTGCGGTCGAAGTTCAACGCGGAATGGTCGACAGGAACGCAAACGTACCTCAGGCCCGGCGTATTGAATTCCGGGTTGGGATCAACGTCGGCGACATCATTGAGGACGAGGGTGACATATTTGGGGATGGCGTCAACGTAGCTGCCCGACTTGAAGGCATCGCGATGCGCGGTGGAATATGCATCTCTCGCCAAGTCCTTGACCAGATCGATGGCAAGCTTAACTTCCCTTTGCGCGAGTTAGGCCGGCAGAATCTAAAGAACATCGCGCGGCCAATCGAAGTCTATGCGATTGACCTGAACGAGGAAGGATCGCCCGCAACGCGAGTTCTGTCGGCAGCCAACCTCAAACAGGAAATTCGCTATTGCAGAGCCGCGGATGGTGTGCGGTTAGCCTATGCTAAAGTGGGTACAGGACCTGGTCTGTTGAAATCGGCGCATTGGCTTGGCCATCTCGAATATGACTGGGATTTTCCGCTCCAGCGCGATTTCCTACTTGGACTTGCTTCGTCATTTACCCTCGTAAGGTACGATGCGCGTGGCAACGGTCTGTCTGACTGGGATGTCGGAGAGCTCTCCCTTGATGCCTGGGTCAAGGACATGGAGAGCGTAGCCGACGCGGCCGGTCTCGACAGGTTTCCGCTGCTCGGGTTTTCGCAGGGCTGCGCGGTTTCGATCGCATTTGCAGCGCGGCATCCCGAACGCGTCTCGCACCTAGTTCTTTACGGTGGATTCGCCGTTGGTGCGAACAAAAACCCTAACTTCTCGGCCGCTGATCGAGAACGGTTTGCTGCAATGAAAACTCTGATGAAGCTAGGGTGGGGCTCGGATGACCCGACCTTCCGACAACTGTTCACCGCCTCCATGTTGCCGGATGCCACGAGGGAGCAGGTAGACGCCTTCAATGAGCTTCAACGTCTCAGCGCCTCAGCCGAATGCGCGGTGCGATATCTTGAAACGGTATCCGACTTTGATGTTCGTCCTCTGCTCAAGCATGTGAAGGCCCCAACCCTTGTCATGCATGTCCGCGATGACCGCAGAGTACCCATCGCATCCGGGCGCGACTTGGCCGCGGAAATTCCCGGCGCGAGGTTTGTCGCACTCCCGGGGAAAAACCACATGCTGCTATCGCAGGACCCTGGCGCGCCAATATTTCAGGACGAATTGCGTCGATTTCTCCTTTAACGTCCGATGTGTCCGCTGTAACGCTTAATCCTGCGCAACGAACCGCACCTCGATTGAGCCAGATGAACGGAAGGGGCAACTGGTCGTATTGCTTCTCATTGCTACTCGGCTCGATCGGGCACTGGCCGAGCTCTTCCATAACCTCTCATATCCGAATGATGTCACTGGCAAGAAAGCGGACGCCGCGCCGCTGCAGCTTTACCATCCGCTTCTGACCCAAAGTGGGTCTTGCTGGCCATTCCATCGGTGCGTCTGTTATAGTTTGTTGCCATGCAGCAGGGGGCGGCGCCGGCCTGTTTCGGCCTCTGTGGCCCAGATTGAAATCGCAGGTGGCCTCATTTGAAACGTTCACTTCGGGAACCGAAGATCGATCCTAGGCATATTAAGAATCGGAAGTTCAAACCCCACGGTTAGGACCCGAGGTAGCGCTATGCAGAAGCGCCGACGATTCAAACAAGTTTTCTCCCTCGAAGAGCGGCTTGCCGAAGAAGCCAGACGGCTCCGCGAAGAAGCCGAACTCCTCCCCCATGGACCGGTACGCGACGAGGCCCTACGCAGGGCCCGCCAAGCAGAAACCGGCTCGCACATCAGCGAGTGGCTGCGGTCTCCGGGCCTACAGCCCCCGAAGTAATGCTAGGATCTACGGTCCACTTTGGTACTTATTGACTCGCCTAAAGCGAGGTGATTCGATGCTGCAGATGCTGCTCATCATGACCGGCATAGGGACCGCAACCATAGCAATGGTAATAGCAGCGCTCGAATGGCGAGCGTTGGTTGGGTACTGGCGCCTAAAGAGGCGAAAACACCGGCAAGTTTCTCAATAGGACATGAAGTAAGGCCGCCCTAGTTGGCGGCTCTTCTTCAGTCGTACGCTGACTTCCGCTTGTGGCCCTTAGTGGAAGAAGGCGGCAACGGGCATCGCGGCAAAAGGAGCGGCTATACGGCTCGTTTCCGAATGCAACCGAGGCCATTGCAGAGAATCCGTGCGATAGCAATCGCTCCCAGATTTTGAACGTCGCGCTCGGGAACGAACTCTACGATGTCCAGCCCGACTATTCTGCACTTCGAAGCGACACCCCGCATGAGATCGACCACGTCAAAATAGGACAATCCGCCTGGCTGAGGTATGAGTACGCCTGGGATAACTGATGGATCGAGACCATCGCAATCAATTGTAATCAAGCACTCGCTGTCATCCTCTATCAGTTCAAGAACGCCTGCGATCCCATGAAGCCGAATATCTCTTGCGGTGACGATTTTCGCGCCCCACGCCCTTGCGTGGTCATACTCGGCACGACCAGAGCCGCCAATGCCGCGCAATCCAACCTGCACTATGCGTTTGACCCAGGGCAATTCGCTGGCTCGCCGCATCGTACTCGAAAATGTATAGCCCGATCCATTTCGCTGATCATGCCAATCAAGATGGGCGTCGATCTGCAAGATTGTGAGCCCTTTGCTTTCACGGAACGCTTCGAAGAATGGTATCGGGACGGAGTCATCCCCGCCTAGCAGGATCGGAACCGCGCCGGCCGAAAGGATTGCTTGCGTGGTCGTTCTGATCGCATCGCGGTTGCTCTCAGGCGTCATGGGATCCGTTACAAGGTTTCCACCATCCAACACCTCCAATTTGGTTGGCGCGAGCAGCTCCGCTTCTTGATCAAAATCCCACCGGTTGAGATCGCTCTCATAGTGACTCAGAGCGCGGCGAATGAAGTGGGGCGCATTAGCGGAATGGCTGGTCTGGCCTGCAGCGTACGGCGTGGCGTCGGATGCGCCAAACAAGATCACATCGGCCACTGGCAGGGAGGTGGCTAAGTCACAAGTCTCAACACCCAGAAAAGTATCCTTGGGGTCCATAGCTAGTGTCCAGGATTGCCACGCGCGCCCTTTTCAACCTTGGTCGCTTAATGGGGTTCCGATGGATGTGGCCGTGCCCTCGGATGTCCTCTGTTGGCCCTAAGCTGACCCGGCGCGCGGTCCGCTGATTGGTCAGCTTCTGACCCGAAGCAGACATGACCGTGCTTCAGACGAGCTGATCCAATCTGCGCTAAGCTAATCCTTAGCGCGATCCAAAATTTCGCGGACCTTCAGCGCCAATCTTGCTTGGGTGACCGGCTTTTCCAACAGGTCAACGCCCTCATCAAGCCGTCCATGGTGAACGACTGCGTTGCGCGAATACCCAGTCATGTAAAGAATCCTGAGATCTGGTCTCATCTCCTGCGCGCGCCTTCCCAGTTCGCGTCCGTTGATGCCGGGCATCACCACGTCGGTGAGAAGGAGATCAATCTGCTGATTCTCCTGCAATAGAATGGTCAGAGCCGCCTGCGCGCTGGCGGCAGACCGAACCCGATAATTCAGATCGCGCAGCACGTCAGACAGGTAGCCCCTTAGATCGGGATCATCTTCCACCACGAGGATCGTCTCGACAGAGCTGCCTTCCGAGATGAGTTCGTTGGCTTCGTTCGAAGCCGGCTGGGGATGATTCCCGGTATAACGAGGGAAATACATCCTTATGCTCGTGCCTTCTCCCAGTTCGCTGTAGATTTTCACGTGCCCGCCCGACTGCTTTATGAAACCGTACACTTGGCTCAATCCGAGGCCCGTCCCTTGTCCGGGCTCCTTGGTCGTGAAGAACGGCTCGAATGCATGATCGAGAACCTCGGGGGTCATGCCGGCCCCCGTGTCACTGACGCAGATAACGACGTACTGGCCGACGACGAGCTCGGGGTTGATGCGTGCGTAGTCCTCGTCGGCAGAGACGTTCGTCGCCTCTATCGTCAGCTTTCCCCCGTTCGGCATCGCGTCACGAGCATTGATCGCCAGATTGACAATCGTTGACTCTAGATGATTCAGGTCCGCCTCGATCTGCCAGAGGCCGGCGCCCCCTACCGTCTGGACTTCGATGCGCTCGCCAAGCGTGCGCTGCAGAAATTCCTGCAGGCCACCGAGGAAGCTGTTGAGGTTGATCGGTTTCGGATCGAGCGCTTGGCGACGCGAGAAGGCAAGCAATCGACTGGTCAGCGCCGCGGCCCTTTGGGCACCACGCTTGGCGTTGGCCAACGCGCGCTGAAGGTTCGCCCCCCCGACGTTGCGGCTGTTTCTCTCGGCGGTCTCGAGATTGCCCAGGACGATCATGAGCAGATTGTTGAAGTCGTGAGCAATGCCACCGCTCAGCTGCCCGATCGCTTCGAGCTTTTGCGAGGCGACGAGCTGTTCCTGGACTCGTTGAAGCTCGTCCTGGGCCTGTTTGCGTTCGGTCAGATCGCGCGTGACCTTGGCAAAGCCGACGATCGCACCGCTTTCGTCGGTAATCCGATCAATCACCACCGAAGCCCAAAAGCGCGTGCCGTCTTTTCGCATGCGCCAGCCCTCGGCTTCGAACCGGCCGTTTTCGGTGGCCTCGGCCAACGCCCTTTTCGGCACTTCGTTTTCCAGATCCTCGGGCGTGTAGAACGTGCTGAAATGTCGACCGACAATCTCGTCCGGCCCATACCCTTTGATGCGTTCGGCGCCGGGATTCCAAGTCGCGACATGACCTGAGGGATCAAGCTGGAAAATCGCGTAATCGACAACGGCTTCGACTAGCCGGCGATAGCGCCGTTCGCTTTCCAGGAGGTCGTTGTGGGCCTGTTGCCTTTCCGTGATGTCGCGCGTGACCTTCGCAAACCCGATCAGCCCGCCATCTTCGGCGCGTATCGCATCGAGGACAACGAGGGCCAAGAAGCGACTGCCATCTTTTCTAACTCGCCACCCCTCCGAAGCAAAGCGTCCAGTGGCGGCAGCAGTTGCCAGCGCCTTGGCGGGCAAATCCTTTGCTCGATCTTCGGGCGTGTAAAAAATCGAGAAGGACTGCCCTATGACCTCGTCCGACACATAACCTTTGAGGCGCTCTGCCCCCTTGTTCCAGCTTCTGACCACGCCCCCGGCATCGAGCATGAAGATGGCGTAATCGACGATCGAATTGATCAGCAGGTCGAGGCTCAGCGGCCCGGGAGCGGCACCTGTTTTCATGTTTATTGGAACTCGGAGGGGCGGGCTATGCTAACGTCGGGCGTCAGCGAATGTTCCCCTGTGATAGGTTGCGCTAGTAGGTCGAAGGGACCGAGCAGCGCCGCATTGCGCAATGATCCAAGACCGCCGCGCCATCGTATCCATGGCGGAGGTCCAAATGGAACCCACCGATGTCAATATATTGCGATTCCCTTATCCCGACCAGTCGCTGTCACAGGAAGCGTTGGCGAGCTGTCTGACAGAGCTCACGGAAGAGCTGGAAACATCTCTTTCAGGTGTCGAGAGGGGTATACCGGGCAGCTGGCGCGCATTGAGAACGTTGCCGTCGTGTTGAAGAAAATCGCGGCCCTGATGTCGAGGGGCGCGACAGGCTGCGAGCAGCCGAGGCGTTTACGCGGGTGATGCTTTCAACCGCAGAATTGCGGTCGAAGTTGAGTTCACGTGAGTTGGACCAGGCTTAGATACACACATCCATGGATAGTTGTTAGGTTCAGTTCAGCCAGCATGAACGACCGCTAGTGGCCCATTCCGGTCGTGCCGTCCGGTCTGACAACGTCCGCTTATCCGGTTGGACCGGAAGTCATCGCCTCACGGGTGAATTGACGCGATTGACCCTAAGATGTCATTCGCTGCGGAGCAGGCTGGTAACGCATTAGCCCTCGTTGAGCCAGTAAGCCTGACGTGTTGAAAGCTGAAGTTGCCCACAGTAGATTGCCACTTTATCCCATTTGCTCTGCAGCAATCCTAGTAGTGCTTTTGTACTGTGGAGGACATTTATGCGAAACTCTCGCGCAATGCTTTATCTCCAGCGACTGGGCGAGCTCGCCTCTCAGCTCTCAGAATTGGAAGATCTTCGAGATGTAGTCGAAGATGCAGAGCGAAGCGCCCGCGGTGCGTCTCCATTGCGCTCTAGAGGCCATGCTTCGCGCCGCCTTCGAGGTCGCGATTTCGGCGCCCTGTCTGTCCGCCTCCGTCGCTACACGCCACCAAGCAGAGATGCAGGAGCTGTCAGACACCCCGAGAACGACAATCAAGTCGACGGGGCGTTGCTTGAGCCATTTCCCGATGGATGGTGGGCTTCCCCCTAAAGCTCTTCCACGCCGCTAGTAAGTCAAGTTTTCTCGTCTGCTTATGGCCCTTCGGCGAAGTGGCAGCGTCGCTCCACGAGGTCCGCTTATTGAGGCACGGCGGACTGAATATGCTCAGTTTGAGTTCTTCGCATTGTGACCCAAAGCCGACATGGCGTTGCAATCTCAAATTGGTGAGCCATGCCGGTCGGTCGGCCACTGTGCTTAGATTGGTTGCGTCGCTTTCCGGTTTTCCTTGGCTTGTCCTCTCCGGAGCAAATCATGACGAGTTCATTTAGGGATGCCGAACATTCGGGTTGGTCAGCCCGGGCCGACAGTTATGATAGAATGTTCACCCCAATCTCCAATCAGGCGATTCCGCGCATGATTGCGCTTCTCGGTGACCTTCGCGGGAAGCGTGTACTGGACATCTGTTGCGGTTCTGGACACTTAACGGCTGCCTTGGCGAACAAGGGCGCGACCGCAGAAGGGATCGATTTTGCATCGGCAATGGTTGCCAAGGCATCTGCCATTTATCCGACCGTCTCCTTTCGGGAAGGCGATGCCGAGGCGCTTGATTACGCAGATGGCTCGTTTGATGGCGTAGTCTGCTGTTACGGGATCGTGCACCTTTCGCGCCCCGACCTCGCGATTGCCGAGGCATTTCGCGTGCTTAAGCCCGGCGGCGCATATGTCTTCACGCAGTGGGCCTTAGCCGACGAACTTCTCACAATCGTCTCAGCCGCTGTTGCTGAACATGGCGGGCCGGTTCAACTGCCCCCCGCGCCCCCACTGATGCGGTTCGGCGAGCCCGAGGAATGTCGGCGCGCGCTGATTGCGGCAGGGTTTAGCAACGTCGCGGTCGAGAATCTCGATATCAGTTGGAAATCGAATCGCCCGGAGCCCCTCCTCGATCTAATCGCCGGGGGCACCGTGCGTGCAGCGATGATGATCGACAGCCAGGAGCCCGGACCTCGGGCGATGATCCGCGAAGCTATCGTCAATGCCGCTCGTGTCAGGACAACTGATGGCGTTACTCTTATTCGTCGGCCAACTGTGCTCGCCTTCGGTGAAAAACCAGCGGCATGATCCGGTTGGAAACGCGAATTCCTTTCCGGTTTTGTCCCATTGCTGACGTCCGCTCTGAATTTTTGAAGGACCGCTAAGCCGATGAAGCCAGACGTCGGCCTCTGGCCGGGTTCTTTCCTAACATGTGATATCCGAATGACATCAGCCTCAGCGGAAAGGCTGATGCCGCGTTGCAGTAGACGTACCGTCCACTCCTGCCGCGGCGTGGATCAGCTCAGCCGAGCTACTAAATCGGCAAGAGCCACCACTATCCTTAACTCTCGTGAATCCCGATTTCGTCGATGACGATTATGCTTTGGGCGCCGGGTGTTATTCAGTGGGTTGGGGGAAGGACTGCTGACCTCTCCATCGGAAGAGACAGTGGTCGCTTCCGTGAACATTTTTGTTCGTGGAGTTGAGTCATGTTGCTTTCGGAGAACTTTGCGAGCGAACCATCTCCAACATGGATAATGCGTTGGAGCGTGCATGTCGAATGATGCCTCTGGCGTTCGAAGAGCATGCAGCCCGCAAGTTCGTTGCTGAATAGATCGTCGAGTACGCCAGCAAGCACACACAAACGCTCGGCGGTTCGACCGAGGCTGGCAGGCGGGCGGTCGCAATACTTGCGACGGAAATCGTCGAATCGAATTGAGCTACTGCAGAACCTTCGGCAGCACGAGCACGACTTCGATTTCGTGCTTCAGGATTCGGCCTGCTATGTCTGCGATGAGCGGAGAGAAGTCGTCCTCAATCGTTGCGGCGGCAGCTTCGTCCCTGGCGAAGACGTAAAGCAGCGGGCCCTCAACCTCGGCAAAACGAATGCCAGCGAAAACGCGATCAAACTCCGCCGCTCCGAGCACCGCTGCCACCCGGGCCTGGATCGCGAAATCCTGAATGTCTGTTAAGTTCATGTAAGTCAGATAAATACGATGGACTCGGAAACAAGAGTGGAAATGCTCTGGCAACCACGCGACCTTCTAAGCGACGAGTTCCTCGTTTCCGAAAATCGAGAGAAACTCTTCTCGCCACTTGCATCTTCAAGGCGATACAGGGCAGAGGGGGCTAGCGGCTCAAGGTTCGCAGAAGCGATGACGCCAAGCCTACCGCTTGCCCGCCAGTGGTGGTGACTGCCGCATCCCCGTTCGGCGGCCACGAGTATCAGGTGCAGCTCGCTCTCTTGGCTGTTTTTGCCACTTCCTGGTGGACCGATATTCCAACAGGAGGAATTGTGCGCTGCCACCTCAATTCGGATTCCGATGGAACTGCCATCGCGCCTGGCGTCCCCTTCATTGTCGTGCATACTCAAGAAGCCCGGCCGAGAAGTCTTTAAGCAAGAGCCGGACGTTTGGGAGGACAAGGATGCGTAGTGATTACGTGAAGTTCGCTTGTTCGGTCGCCATTGCGGCGGCAACTCTATTGACTCTCTCTGCCGCCGCCAATGCGCAGAAAAAGTACGATCCCGGAGCAAGCGATACGGAGATCAAAGTCGGCAACATCATGCCCTACTCAGGCCCAGCTTCGGCTTACGCCACCATCGGCAAAACAGAGGCGGCTTACTTCAACAAAATCAACTCTGAAGGCGGCATCAATGGCCGGAAGATCAACTTCATCTCTTATGACGATACCTACAGCCCACCGAAAACGGTTGAGCAGGCTCGCAAGCTAGTTGAGAGCGATGAGGTGTTGCTGATCTTCAACCCCCTTGGGACGCCAGGCAACACGGCAATTCAGAAATACATGAATGCGAAGAAGGTCCCGCAGCTATTCGTCTCGACGGGCGCTGCCAAGTGGAATGATCCGAAGAATTTTCCTTGGACGATGGGATGGCAGCCAAGTTATCAGGTCGAGGCTCGAATTTATGGCAAGTACATCCTCCAGAACTATCCGGGGAAGACGATCGGGGTTCTCTACCAGAACGACGATTTTGGGAAGGATTACGTCGTTGGACTGAAGGACGGGCTCGGTGATCAAGCGGGCAAGCTCATCGTCGTGGAGGCGCCCTACGAAACGAGTTCGCCAACGGTCGATTCTCAGATCGTTCAAATCAAAGGCTCAAACCCGGATATCTTCGTAAACATCGCAACTCCGAAGTTTGCTGCTCAGGCTATCAAGAAGGTTACTGAACTAAACTGGCATCCGGTGCAGTTTTTGACCAATGTGTCTGGTTCGATTGGAGGTGTCATCAAGCCAGCCGGTTACGAGGCAAGCCAGGGGATTCTTTCGACAGCTTACTTGAAGGATCCGAAGGACGCCGAGTGGAAAACGGACCCTGCCATGAACGAGTGGCGAGCGTTCATGACCAAGTGGTATCCCGAAGGTGATCTTGACGACTCCGCTACCGTATTTGGCTATGGGGTCGCAAAGGGGTTGGAGCAGGTGCTACGGCAGTGCGGCGACAACCTCACTCGTGAGAATGTAATGAAGCAGGCCGCCAGCCTCGATTTCGAAATTGGGATCTATCTACCTGGCACTCGGATCAAGACCGGGCCCAACGACTTTGCTCCCATCGAACAGCTTCAAATGATGCGCTTCAAAGGTGAGAGCTGGGAGCGATTCGGCCCCATCATGAGCGGAGAGCGCGGCTCTTAAAACAGTGCAACGTGGCTCGCATCTGCTCCAAGCCGTGGATGCGAGCTATAAGTTCTGTGCCCGTTCGAAATGCGGAACCCATTTCTCTGAAGCGTGCGAGAGTCAGGCTTAGAGAGATCGCGGTTTGCCGGACATACTTTCGGCCTAGCGTTTGGAACCCAGAACACACTGGCATCGGAAAGAAAACATGACTAAGGAGATATTTTAAGTCTGTGGCTACTGGAGAGGCCTATTAAGCGATGAAGCAGCGGAAAGATGCAGCCCTCCGATGGCTGTGGATTTCGCTGGCGGCCTCAGTCATTGCTCCAGCCCTGGTGTTCGCATATGCGGCATACGCCGCTTACCAGGATGCGTTTGAACTGGCAGACGAGCGAATTGAACGTAGCTTGGAGGTATCAGCGGAACAGGCTCTTCGCGTGTTTCGCTCGATCAACGTCACGCTGGACAGTATTGACCAGATCACGCGCGGCAAGACGGACTCGACGATCAAGGATTCCGGAGCTGAGCTAAGTGAGCGCCTGAAGCAATTCGCGCATACTTTTCCAGACATTAGTTCAATCTGGGTGCTCGACCGCAATGGCGATGCATTACTCTCGTCTCTATTTTTTCCAGTCCCGCCTGCTTTCAACGCACCAGAACGATCTCACCTTAAGGCAGAGCTGGCTCAAAGCGAAGAAGCTTACATTGGGCGCGTGGTCGGCATCTCTCTGACGGGTGCAATCCTGTTTCCGGTTAGCAAACGACGGCACGATAGCTCGGGTACTTTCAACGGTTACACTCTGATCTCTGTCTTACCCTCGGCTTTTGAAAATCTCTATGCAACATTGCGCGGCAAGTCGAGCGCAAGCTTTGCCTTGATTCGAGACGACGGTGCTGTTCTCGCCCGTCACCCGATCGCGGCTCGTCCTGGCATCGTATTGGATCCGTCGAGTGGCTTTGGCCAGCTGATCAAAAATAATCCGGAGGGAGGAAGATATACGACGGTATCGAACGTAGACGGACTAGAGCGCCGCTTTGCAGTTAGAAAGCTTGCGGGACTGCCGGTGTATGTTTCTTCCAGCATGGAGACGTCCGAAATACGAAGCGCGTGGCTCCGGCAGGTAGGTGGCTATCTGGCCATCGGCGCACCCGCCCTCGCTCTGGTCTGTTTCTTCATCGTTCTCACCGCTCGTAGCACAGCCGCGTTTTATGCAGAGGCAGAGCGTCGAGAAACTCTGGAGCAGGAGATGCGTCGTTCGCAGCGGATTGAAGCGGTCGGTCAGCTCACCGGCGGCATCGCGCATGACTTCAACAATCTGCTGACGATCATCATTGGCAATCTGCAGATGGCGAGCCGTAGGGTCACCGACGAAAAGCCAAAAGCGTTGATCGAAAACGCTCAAAAGGGCGCGTTGAAGGCAGCCGAACTCACCAAACGTCTTTTGGCGTTCTCTCGGAAGCAAGCACTCGATCCAAGGCCAGTTGACTTGAACAGACTGGTCCAGAATTTGACGGACATGCTGGCTCGAACCCTTGGTGAGACAATCTCAATTGAAACAAATCTCGCGCCTGATCTGTGGGAGGCGCAGGCTGACCTAACTGAGCTCGAATCTGCGGTGTTGAACTTGGCGCTCAACGCCCGAGACGCGATGCCGAATGGAGGCACGCTCATACTAGAAACGTCAAACGCGTCCCTGGACGAGCAGTTCTCCGCATCGTCTGATCAACTGAATGCCCCGCAATACGTGTCCATTTCCGTCAAGGACACAGGAATAGGTATGGCCCCGGAAGTGGCCGACAAAGCTTTCGAGCCGTTCTTTACAACCAAACCGCCCGGAACGGGGACCGGCCTCGGGCTGAGCCAGGTCTACGGCTTCGTCAAGCAGAGCGATGGTGACGTTAGAATAAACTCAACACCGGGTGCAGGCACGACGGTCACGATCTATCTCCCGCGACGAAAGGATGCCAGTGAACCAGAGCGTAAAGAGCAGGCAATCGGAGGCGTTCCTCGCGGCGATGGTGAGCGTGTGCTGGTCACAGAGGACGATGAGGGCGTGCGGCAGTTCGTGACCGACACATTGGTCGAACTAGGCTATGAAGTCATGCAAGCACAGGATGGTAGTGCAGCGCTTAATGTCCTCGCCACGAGCCAGGTGGACCTGCTCCTGACCGACGTCGTGATGCCAGGCATAAACGGACGCGCCTTAGCTGTCGAGGCGCAGCGCCGCCGGCCCGGTCTGAAGGTTCTTTACATGACCGGTTACTCTCGCGACGCCATCGTTCATCAGGGTCGACTTGATCCCGGTGTTTCTCTCATCCAGAAGCCCTTTACCCAAAGCGACCTGGCGCAGAGAGTACGGAGCGTGTTGGAGGCAATTGTAACAAGAGACGGAAGGCCAATCTAGGTCCGCTCACCGTCGCACTGGCCAACTGTCAGTCAGCGAACCAGGTAAAGGCAGTGCTTCGCAAGCCGCGGGCGCTAGGGCAATGAAGCCAGACGTGGGCCTTTGGCCGGCTTCTTCCATAACAATGGATATCCGAATGAATCCGTGCTCGGGGAGCGCCTCCGAATGACCGGCACCGCGCGCAGGTTACTCGAGTCGGATGTCTATGCCGTGGGCACCATTAAGCAGGCGCCTGAGATGAAAGCCCGCAAGGTTGTCGTTGCAGTTGCGAGCGATCAGTGCCGCGAAAGCCGGCATGGCTCCGGGGTCGTCCGCCTCTAATTGGGCATAGGCCTTGAGATAGTCGATCGTCTTGTCGCTGTCGAAGTCCGCCACAGATAGAGGTTCGTATGCCTGCAGAGGCTCGCTTCGGCCTCGCAACGTAAGTCGGCCAATCGGACGTCCGCGGAATCTATCTGCCCGGCCAGCCAGCTCGCCACTTACACAAACCCTTGTTCCCATGACCTTGTTCGCGGCCTCAAGCCTCGCGGCGGTATTCATCGTGTCGCCGTGAGCGGTATAATCGAAAAACCGATTTCCGCCGAAATTGCCTACGAGGGCTGGACCCGCATGAACGCCTATTCGCGTTGCGCCAAAGTTCACTCCCTTCCGCTTCCATCGTAATCGAAACTCTTCGGCCCAATGATCGAGAGCATGTGCGCACGAAATGGCTCGAGTCGCGTAATCAGTCTGATCGCTTGGTGCATTGAAGAGCACCTGAATCGCATCGCCAATTATTTTGGCAACAGTGCCGTCATGAGCAAATATCGTCTCAGTCATTCCGAACATATACTCGTTCAGCATGTCCCCCAAAGTCGAGGGCGCCATCTTTTCAACTAGCGAAAGAAATCCGCTAATGTCGGTGAAGAGTACAGCTATCTCGCGGTGGTGCACATCCATGCCACCATTCTCTGATCCTGCCGCCAATCGGCTAGCCAGCTGAGGCGAAAAGTAGCGCGAAAGAGAGGCCTGTGCGCGCTCAGCCTCGAGCTGGCGACTACGGATTTCGCGTAACATGCAGACGTGTTGTAACGTCCTTTGGATTGTGAGTTCCAAATCATCGAGATCGATCGGCTTAGTAATAAAGTCAAACGCCCCGCGATTCATCGCCGCGCGAATATTGCCCATGTCGCCGTACGCAGACACAATGATAGTTGATTGCCCACTATCTGTTCTCTGGAGTGCTTGCAGTGTGGACAGCCCGTCCAGCCGAGGCATGTTTATATCTAAGAGGACAACCTCAATTCCTGGCGTGCCTTCGACCAACTGGAGAGCCTCAACCCCGTCGCGAGCGAACATAAACCTGAGAGTTCCGCCATCAATTTGGCGATGAAAGTGTTGAAGGATGACTTCCTCCAGGTCTGGCTCATCGTCCACGACGAGAATTGTCCCTGTCATAGCAGATACTCATTCAAAGTTCTTGCGCGGTAGCACCACGACGAATTCGCAGAACTCACCCGGGATAGTCTCGACATGGATCGCACCACGGTGTTGCTTGACCACGATGTCATGACAGATAGAAAGTCCTAACCCGGTTCCTTCTCCGACCGGCTTGGTCGAGAAAAACGGCTCGAATATCTTTTCTCTGAACCGGGGAAGAATGCCGTCGCCGTTGTCGCGGATCCGAATTTCGACGCCATTTTCTAGGCTCTTGGTACTCACACTCAACGTTGGCTCAACGTGAGACGTAATAGAACTGGAATGTGTTTGACGGTGGGTCGCTGCATAGAAGCCGTTAGAGATTAGATTGAGGAAGACTCGAGAAATTTCTTGCGGGTATAGATCGACCTTTCCAGCGTTACTGTCGAAGCTTCGCAAGAGCCTCGCGTTGAAATCGCGCTGCTGCGCTCGAGCTCCATGGAATGCAAGATTGAGGGTCTCGTCCACAAGGCCGTTGATGTCGACTGGACGATGTTCGCTTGAGCCGGATCGAGAGTGGAGAAGCATATTTTGCACGATGCTGTCTGCACGTTTGCCATGCTGCACCACTTTGTCTAAGTTGCGTTGCAGCGTCCTAGTTAAATGATCGATCTCCTCTGCGATACCCGGCTTGGGGGGCGACTTCGCGATAGCACGCAATAGATCGTCGATTCGTTCGTTGGAGAGGCGTGCGAAGTTGTTGACGAAGTTGAGTGGGTTCTTGATCTCGTGGGCTATGCCCGCAGTCAAACGCCCGAGAGACGCAAGCTTTTCGGCTTGAACTAGGCGATCTTGAGTGGCTCGCAGCTTCTCTAGAGATTCGGAAAGCTCTCCTGCGAGCTTCTTAAACTTTTCTTCGCTTCGGCGCAGAGCCTCCTCAGCTAGGACCTGCTCTGTGACGTCCGCATGTGCGCCAACGAGGCGTATTGCTTTCCCATTCTTGTCACGTTCGATTTCTGTTGTGACAAGTATCCAGCGTGTTGCTCCGTCACACGGGCGGATGATCCGATACTTAGTTGAGTAGCCGGGCACATTACCATTGACGGCATTGATGAACGTGCTTTCGGCTCTCTCTCGGTCCTCCGGATGAATTCGCCTGACCCAATCCTCGTGCGTTTCATGGGCAGCTTCCGGCGGTAAGCCGTGAATGGCCAAGTATTCGGGGGAGCGACGATTTCGGAAGCCCGTTGTCAGATTAACTTCAAGGCCCCCGATTTTGCCAATCTGCTGAACGCGGGCAAGTTCTGCTTCTCGAGCGCGCAAAGCTAGAGTGGCGCGGTACTCCTGGGTCTCGTCTCGACAGACAACTAGTACGCCACCGACCCCGTCTCCTTCCGCTATAGGGCTAAAACTATAGCTCCAAAAAGTTTGGCGCGTGTCATCTGTCGAGCCGGGTGGAATGCGCTGGCGTTCGCGCCAGACTCCTCCTTTGCCACTCATGACGTGTCCGATGTCGGGGCCGATTATGTGCCAAATCTCTCTCCAGAATTTCTCGCCGGAAACGCCCAATCCGGTTTGCCTGAGAGCGCTTCCGGCAATTTCACGAAAGGCGTCATTGTAGAATTGAACGAGCTCCGGGCTCCACCAGATCAACATCGGGTGGTTTGTGTTGAGCATTACCCTTACCAAGGTCTGGAGAGATTCAGGCCAACGGTTCGGTGGACCGACGCAGCTGCTCGACCAATCAAGCGCGCGCATCGCTGCGCCCATCTCACCTCCGCCGGTGAGACACTGTGAGACCGACTCGTGAGGGTTCAGCATGCGGCCCCCTCAGAAAAGAGTTGCGAACTTTAGTTTAGTATATCAACCCATGCTTGACGGTTCATAAGAATTCCCGTGACAACCAAGAGCGGTAAAATATTGCCGCGAGACATGCGGTGAAGGGGCCTCGCGTTCGCAGTAGCAGGTGCCAGGGCCGTTAAATGCTTGAAGAACTGCAAACCTATCGGAAGGTAGCTCCGAGGTCAGGTCGAAGATCAAGCGGACGGTAGCAGTTCAGGCGCGCGCGAAAACAGCAATTGCTTCACGCTCGGGTTGCTCTATGGAGCGCTTCTTCCATAACATCGAATACGCGAATCGCCGCCCCGATTCGATGTTCAAACCGCTCCTTTGTTCGCATTATGTGACGCGGTGGCTCATTGAACAGCCCGTTCCTCGCTCGTTTGTCCGCCCATCCATTGAGGTGCCAAAAGAGCGGCGCAGCCCAACGCCATAGTATCGACCCGATGTCAGTTGACGAGGAAACGCGGCCTGGCGCGATCATTCGTCGAGCTAGGCATCGATCTTCGATTTGAGAACAGCGCAAGTGAATACGAGCGCCGCTTTAAATATAAACGTAGCCGACAGAGGTATCATCGCGGTCACCGACGGGCTGCCTTGGTTAACCCTGACGGAGTTCGGATCGTTTATATTGAGCCGGAATGGCTTAACGCCCGCGCCGATGTTTTCAAAATCGCCTGACGTCGTCCGCCTACTCCCCAGGTCCTGCGTCGTCCTTATCGCCGGTTGCAATGATCTGCAGGACCCCATCCGCAAGCGGCCTCTGTAGAGACTTAGCTTCCGCCCAAGGCTTCGGGGCCATGGGCCGTTCCTGGCTGAATCAGGCCAAGTCGTACGACGGCCAACAGCCATCCTCCTCATGGCGATACGCTACGAACTCGTGAAGGAATAACTTCATAACAAGCACCGTGCAGTGACCACTCTGATTGAGAGATCGTTCGCGAACTTCACCGCGCGGATTCTACCGGACAAGTTGTCGGCGAGGCGCCGGTCGGTCCTCAAGTGTTTCTGCAGGGATCCGCCGGCTAAAGACGCCCAGGGGTGTGAGCGTAAATTCGCTCTGAGTGGCTGAAGATCTCGAACGCCTCTCCGCGCGCGATACCGACGACCGCGATGCCGGTTGCTTCCGCCGTCCGGATGGCAAGCGCGGTCGGCGCTGACATGCCGACGACTATTCCCGCGCCGATCGCTGCGGCCTTCTGCACCATCTCGACCGATATCCGACTAGTGAGGATGATGGCGCCAGCGCACCCGGCTATTCCCTCGACGGCGAGTGCGCCGGCGAGCTTGTCGAGCGCGTTATGCCGACCGACGTCCTCGCGAACCACCATGGACCTGCTGCCCGGCTGGAAAAAACCTGCCGCATGGGTGGCGTGGGTCGCGTGGTTGAGGGTTTGTAGCTCCGTGAGAGCTGCGATCGCTGCACCGATCTGTTGAGGCGCGAGGCAGGCGGGGTGCTCGATGGGCCGAACGATCCGGCCGGCTTCGCGCAAACTGTCGATGCCGCAAAGGCCGCAGCCGGTGGGTCCCACGAGCAGCCGCCGTCGCTCCTTCAGGCGCCGTCCGGCGTCCGGTCGCAGCCATAGCCGAAGTTCGATGCCGTCGGGACCCGGGACGACGGAGAGTTCCTCGATCTCGCCAATGTCCCCGATAATTCCTTCCGTAAGGCTGAAGCCTCGGGCCAAATCCGTCAAATCGGCGGGAGTCGCCATCAGCACTGCCGCGGTGGTCCCGTCATAGACGAGTGCTACCGGGCACTCCTCCGCTACGATGCGCGCATCCTGCGCACCGCTCGACGTCAGCCTTGGCACCGCGACCGAGGCGGGGGGCGTAGACGCGCTATCGCATACGTCGAGTTGAGAGCCGTGCATGGATGCGTCCTAGGATCGAGTCATGACGCGCGAGCCAAGGCAAGGTTCCGAACGCTTAGGAACTTGCGATGACATCTCGGGTTTTGGGTGCAGGGCGCTAGGTGTGGTTTGCGATCGAAGGATGCGTCATGCGGCAAAAGGCTAAAGTCGAGAAAAACGATTCTCCCGCCGGTGGCTGGGGCTCTCTCAACGCCGTGGCTCACATCCTAACGCAGGAAGAGGTCGCGATCCTCGGCAGCGAGATCCTGCTGAAACAGAACAAGCCAGATGGGTTCATGTGCGTGAGCTGCTCCTGGGCCAAGCCGGCCAAGCCGCGGCCGTTCGAGTTCTGCGAGAACGGCGCCAAGGCGACTGCCTGGGAAGTGACCAACAAGACTGTAACGCCGGAGTTCTTTGCGCAACATTCGCTGGCTGAACTGCGAACCTGGTCGGATCATCAACTGGAGGAGCAGGGCCGCCTGACCACGCCGATGCGTTACGATAGGGCCAGCGACAAATACCTGCCGGTCGCTTGGGACGAGGCCTTCCGGGATATCGGCGCCGAGTTGAACCGACTCGATCCACGCTCGGTCGTCATGTACACGTCCGGACGCGCCTCGCTCGAAACGAGCTACATGTATCAATTGTTCGGCCGCATGTACGGGACCAACAATTTTCCCGACAGCTCCAACATGTGTCACGAGAGTACCTCGGTGGCGTTGCCCGAGGTGATCGGAGTTCCGGTCGGCACGGTGCTGCTGGAGGATTTCGACGTCACCGATTGCATCTTTTTTTTCGGGCACAACACCACCACCAATGCGCCGCGCATGCTGCATCCGTTGCAGGAGGCGGCGCAGCGCGGCGTGCCGATCGTGACCTTCAATCCCCTGCGCGAGCGTGGCCTGGAGCGCTTCGTCAACCCGCAAAATCCGGTGCAGATGATCGCCGGCGGCACGCGCATCAGCTCGCAATATTATCAGGTGCGGGTTGGCGGCGACGCCGCCGCCATCACTGGGATTTGCAAATGGGTGATCGAGTCTGACGACCTCGCCCGCGACAATGGAACTGCGCGGGTCCTCGATGTCGCGTTCATTCAGGACCACACGACGGGCTTCGAGGAGTTCGCTGCGTTCTGCCGGGCACAGGATTGGGATGAAATCGAGCGCGCCTCAGGGCTTTCGCGCATGGCGCTGCGCGAGGCCGCAAACACCTACATGGCGGCCAACGCCGTGATCGCCAATTACGGCATGGGCATCACCCAGCACAAGCACGGCGTCGAGACGGCGAAGATGATCATCAACCTGCTGCTGCTCCGCGGCAATATCGGCAAGCCCGGCGCGGGGATTTCGCCGATCCGCGGGCACTCCAACGTCCAGGGCCAGCGCACGGTCGGCATCTCCGAGAAGACCAAGCTGGTGCCGCTCGACAAGCTCGCCGAGCTCTATGATTTCGAGCCTCCGCGGTGGGAAGGGGTGTCCACCGTCGATGCATGCGAAGGAATCCTGAAAGGCAGCATTCGCGGCTTCGTCGGTCTCGGTGGCAATTTTCTGCGCGCTGTCCCGGAGCGGTCATTGATGGAGCCCGCATGGTCCGGCCTGCGCCTCTCCGTGCAGATCGCGACCAAGCTCAACCGCACCCACCTCGTGCCGGGCGAGGTCAGCTATCTCCTGCCATGCCTCGGCCGGATCGAGATCGACCGGCAGGATAGCGGCGAGCAGGCCGTGTCGATGGAGGATTCCACCGCCTGCATCCACGGCTCCCGCGGCCAGCGCAAGCCTGTGGCCGAACACCTTCTGTCCGAGCCGGCGATCGTCGCCGCGCTCGCGAAGGCGACGTTGAAGCCAAATCCGAAGGTCGATTGGGATGCATGGGTCGGCGATTATTCGAAAGTTCGGGACGCAATCGAGCGCACCTATCCCGACCAGTTCAAGGACTTCAACAAGCGCATGTTCGAGCCCGGCGGATTTCCGCGGCCGCTTGCGGCTCGCGAACGGAAGTGGAAGACGCCGAATGGCAAGGCGAACTTCACCGTGCCAAAATCGGCCTTTGCGCCGCCGCGCGAGAGCGACGGCATCTACGAGCTGATGACGATGCGTGCCGACGGACAGTTCAACACCACGATCTACAGTGAGGACGATCGCTTCCGCGGCATCAAGGGCGGCCGTTACGTTGTTTTCATGAATCCTGTCGACATGGAGGATGACGGGCTGAAATCGGGAGATACCGTCACCCTGGTGACGGAGGCGGGAGATGGCGTCGAGCGCAGCTTGAGCGAACTTCAGGTCGTTCCCTACGGCATCCCGCGCAGGAGCATCGCGGGCTATTACCCGGAGTGCAACGTGCTCATTCCGCTCTGGCATTACGCGGAGGGCAGCAAGGTGCCGGCGGCGAAGTCCGTTCCGGTGCGTCTGTTCAAGGACGTTCCTCCCGAGATGATCGACGGGGAAGAGGCTGTGATTTCGGCGTCGTGACACGCCATTTGTAGCGACTACGTGGTCAGGGTCGGAGGACGATGAGAGACAGCGCCTCGGGAATTGCGCAAATCAGGGACGCCGTTCACTTGTGCATCGACATGCAGAACATTTTCGCTCCCGGGGGGCTGTGGGCGACGCCTTGGATGGAGCTTGTCCTGCCGACAATCATCTCGATTGTCGAGCGATGCCAGGCGAGAACCATCTTCACGCGTTTCGTCACGCCGGAGAAGCCTGAGGATCGGCCCGGACAATGGCAGAGCTACTTCCGGCGTTGGCATCAGGCGACCCGCAGGCATCTTGCGCCATCCGCTCTCGAACTCGTGCCGGTCCTGAGCCGGTTCGTGCCGCCGGCTGCCGTCATCGACAAGCCGGCCTATTCCGCATTCAGCAATCCCGGCCTTGCGCGCCTGCTGGTCGAGAAGAACGTCGGCACCATCGTGGTTTCGGGCGCCGAGACGGACGTCTGTGTTCTGTCGACGGTCATGAGCGCGGTCGATCTCGGATTCCGTATCGTGATCGTGGAAGACGCATTGTGCAGTTCTTCCGATGTCGGTCACGACGCGCTCATGACGATGTATCGCACTCGCTTTCATGGCCAGGTGGATTTGGTGACCGCGGAAGAGCTGACGGAGTTTTGGCGGGAGTAGGATGGGATGCGCGGGCGCCACTGGCTGATCTTGGCAATCCTCGCCGGCTGCGCCGCAATGGCTGCCGCGTGGTTGGTGAGCGCCCCGCAGCGCGTGACCGCGGCGGAAGCGCAGATCGTATCCGAGACGGAAGGCGATCCCGAGCGCGGCAAGCTCGTGTTTGCGGCCGGAGATTGCGCCTCCTGCCACGCCTCGCCGGGCCAGTCCGATCGCTTGCGTCTCGGGGGCGGAATAGCTCTGGCATCGCCCTACGGAACGTTTCGCGCGCCGAACATCTCGCCCGACCGGATTGACGGCATCGGAAACTGGACCGCCGAGGATCTCGCCAACGCCCTGCTGCGCGGCGTGTCTCCCGACGGGAGCCACTATTACCCTGTCTTTCCCTACGTCAGCTTCACGCATATGCGCCCTGAGGAGGTGCGGGATCTCTTGGCCTATCTGCGCACGCTGCCGGCGGTGAAGGGGCGTCCGCCAGACCATGAGATCAATCCGTTATTCCGCATTCGGCGCTTCGTGGGGTTCTGGAAGATGCTGTACTTCAAGCCGGGCCCCATCGTGCCAGACCCGGCGGGGGATGAGAAATGGAATCGCGGCCGCTATCTGGTCGAGGCGTTAGCCCATTGCGCGGAATGCCATTCCTCGCGCGACATGCTGGGCGGGATCAGGCCGAGCACGCGGTATGCCGGTGGCCAGGATCCTGTTGGCACCGGTTTCTATCCCAACATTACGGCTGCGCGCCTCGGCAACTGGTCGGAGGCGCAATTGGCGGCGATGCTGAAAACGGGAATCACGCCAAATCACGGCCGCGTCGGCTCGTCCATGGCCGACGTCGTCACCAATCTGGCCATGCTGCCGGACAGCGACCGAGAAGCGATTGCCGCCTTCGTCAAATCATTGCCGTCGCGACCGACGCCGAGTCCTTAAGCAGGCTTCATTGCGCGTAAAGATAGGCCGCGACGTCGCGCGCCTCGGCTTCCGTGATGCCGGTTGCCGGCATCGCGGAGCGGGGCGAGAATGCCTGTGGCTTCACTATCCATTGAACCAGATTGTCCGGCGTGTTGCTCGCAACGCCGGCAACGTAGACCCGGCCGCGGAGGCCGTCGAGCGAGCCACCGACCTTTCCGTCGCCTCCGGGAATGCCTGAGATGGTATGGCAGCCCGCGCAGCCATAGCGGCGGATCAAGTCCGGCGCGCGGGCCGGATCGCCCCCGGACATGGCGCCGGCGATCGCTTCATTTTGCTGGCGTTCGCTGCGCGCGAAGCCTGTCACGACGGCCGCGGCGACCAGGAGGCTCGCGGTCGCCACGGCGAGGGACGCCCACCTAGGGTGCGTGAAGCGCATCCGCTCGCTCCCTGGATTGACCCGCCCTCCGGATCCACAGCGCGATCAGCGCGAGCGCGGCGCCCGCATAGATCGTTCCGGCCGGGACCCACATGATGACGCCGGCCAATTGCTGGTCCTCGAGTGGAGTCAAACCCCAGGCCGCCGCAGCGGCGGCGTGTTGCTGATAGAGGAGGCGAGGGGCCAGTGCCATCAACGCCCCGAGGATACTGGTGTGGAGCATGGTGACGAACACATGCCAGGCGGCGCTGCCAGTGTCGCTGCGGCGGAAAACCGCCCACCAGAACAGGATGGCGGTCAGGAAGAAGCTCAGATGCTGCAGCCGGTGCAGGAGGATGTTATCGACAGCCGCATCGAACAGCGACGGCGCGTGCCAGGCCCAGATCGCGATCCCATGCAGCAGAGTCGCGGTGCGGCCCGCGCTCAGCAGGGACCACAGCCGCGTCGAGAGCGGATGCCGCATCGCGCTGCCAACCGCCAGCCTCAGCCGTCGCGGCAGGCTCCAAAGCAGAGCTCCCACCGGACGTGCAATCACCAGCAGGGGCGCTGCCACGGCCATCAGAATCTCGTGCTCGATCATGTGGAAGGAGAGGAGGCGCTCTCCCAGCCAGTGCAGCGGCGACACCAGCGCGCCAGCCAGCGTCAGCCAGCCTGCAGCGCAGACGACATCCTGCCATAGGCGTTTGCGGCCCTTCGCCGCCAGCACCAGCCCGCCGATGCCGTACATGAGGCCAAACGCCGCCAGCGGCACGACGATCCACGGATCGAACGTCCAGCTCGGTGCCGCAGCCTCGGGCGCTACCCCATGCGCATGGATCGCAGGCGGCACCGACCAGGCAATGATGGCGAGGGCTATTTTTCGCATCCGGTCAACACCAATGCCGCGACGCCCTGCATCAGCATGGCGAAGGTGAAGATGCCGGCGGAGAGCGCACTGACAATCCCGCCGAAATGGGCATTGCTCTGCGCGGCGGCTCCGCCACCGACGCGGCGTGGAGACCACCAGGAAATGAGGCCCGACGCCGACGTGAACACCGCACCGACGAACGAGATGATGGCGGAGGCGTGCAGCTGCGAGCGGCAGTCAGCATAGGGCAGGATCTGCCCGAGCTGCATGTTCACGGCCCAGATCAACGGGGCGAACCACAGACCCGCCCAGATCGAGAGATGGGTGAAGCGGTTTGACGTGTTCATAGCCGTGCCAGCCAATAGATGCAGCCATAGATCGGAAGCCAGGTCGCGACGACAAAGTTCCAATACATGGCGTTGTCCTGGACGTCTCCGAACCTGCGCCGGTTCGGGCCATGCCGCGTGAACATCAGTACCGCCAACACCAGAGTGTCGACGAGGTCGGTGAGGATGTGGGTGGTATGGAGGCCCAGCAGTATCCACACGATGGAGCCGTAGGCATTGCTGTCCCAGCTGACTCGAAGAGCCGGAAATTCGAAGATGCGCACGATCAAGGGGACGATACCGAAGATCGACATGATCACCATGCCGATCCGCACCTTGCGCAGATCCTGCTGCTCAGCCCAGCGCGAAATCAGGAAGTTCGGCATGAGGCTGATCCCGAGGATCAGTGTCATCAGCGTGCCCGGAAGCAGGTCGGGACGCGGCGCGTTGATCGGCCAGTTCGCCGCCAGGCTCATCAGATAGAGATAGACAGCGATGGTGAGTGCAAAGCCGGTGCCTTCGATCAGCATGAAGGCCAGCGTGCCCCACCAGGTGACGCTCGCGGCGCCCATGCCGTGCATCGGTAATCGACTGAGGTTGAGCACGATCTTCTCCCTCATGACTCGTCCTCCGGCGTGCCCTTGGGCCAGAACCAGCCGATCAGCGTGATGGCGATCGGAATGGAACCCCAAACGACGGCCCAGGGCGAGAAGATCGACCAAATCAGCATGACCGTGGTCGCGACCGCCGCCAGCAGCGGCCAGATCGAGTTCCGCGGCGAGGCCTCGCGCGCCTGCGGCGAGGCGGCCGCGAGACTGGTCACGATCAGCTCGCGACGATCGGTGCGCAATCCGTCGGCGACGGGCAGGGTGTCGCGGTCGACCCACAATGGATGCAGACTCCCGACGACCGGGATCATCGGGAAATTGTAGCTGGGGGGCGGGGACGTCGTTGCCCATTCCAGCGTCGGCGCATCCCAGGGATTGTCCGGCGCAACCTCGCCAAAGCGTGCGCTCCGGAGGACATTGATGAAGAACAGCAGGAAGCCGATCGTGAGCACGACAGAGCTCAGGCTGACGAACACGTTGAGGCCGTGCCAGGGCAGGTCGGGCTGGTAGGTGTAAACCCGGCGCGGCATGCCTTCGAGCCCGAGGATGTGCATTGGAAAGAAGGTGGCATTGAAGCCGACAATGATGAGCCAGAACGACCAGTGCCCAAGACTTTCGCTCATCATGCGTCCGGTCAGCTTTGGAAACCAGTAGTGGATGGCGCCGAGCAAGGGAAACACCGCGCCGCCGATCAGCACGTAATGGAAATGGGCGACCACGAAATAGGTATCGTGCACCTGAGTATCGAATGGGACCGACGCGACCATCACTCCAGTCAACCCGCCGATGACGAAGGTCACGATGAAGCCGATAATGAACAGCAGGGGCGTCTTGAACACCGGCCTGCCGTCCCACAGCGTGGCCAGCCAGCAGAACATCTGGATGCCGGCAGGGATCGCGATTGCCATGCTGGATGCCGTGAAGAAGCTGTCGCCGAGCCGCGGCAGCCCCGCCACGAACATGTGGTGCACCCACAGCCCAAAGGCGAGGATGCCGGTCGCGATCAGCGCCATCACCAGCCCGAGATAGCCGAAGGCGGGCCGTCGCGCGAATGGCTCGATCATGGTCGAGACCATGCCGGCAGCGGGCAGGAAGATGATGTAGACCTCGGGATGGCCGAAGAACCAGAACAGATGCTGCCAGAGCAACACGTCGCCGCCTTCGGCCGGATTGTAGAAATGCGTGCCGACGAGACGGTCGAGAATAAGCCCGGTGCTCGCGATCATGATGGCCGGCATGGCCATGATCACCAGGAACGACGTCACCAGCATGGCCCAGACGAACAGCGGGATGCGGTCAAGCGTCATGCCGGGTGCCCGCTGCTTGAAGATGGTGACCACCAGCTCCACCGCGATGGCGAGGGCCGAGAGCTCGGTGAAGGTGATCATCTGCGCCCAGATGTCGGCGCGCTTGCCGGCGCCGTATTGTGGGCCTGACAGCGGCACATAGGCAAACCAGCCGACGTCGGGCCCCATGTCGAGCGCGAACGCGGTCCACAGCAGCGCGCCGCCGGCGAGATAGATCCAGTAGGAGAAGGCGTTCAGGCGCGGGAACGCGATGTTGCGGGTGCCGACCATCAGCGGCACGAGATAGATCGCCACGGCCTCCATCACGGGCACGGCGAACAGGAACATCATGTTCGCGCCGTGCATCGTGAAGATCTGGTTGTAGCGGTCGGGACCGATCAGCCGTGCCTCCGGCTGGGCGAGCTGGAGGCGCATCAGAGCTGCCAGCACACCGCCGAGCGCCAGAAACACGAAGGCCGTGAAGATGTAGCGGCGGCCGATGATCTTGTGGTCGACGGTCGTGAGCGCGCCCCAGAATCCGGAGGGGGTCTTCCAGGTTTCCGCCAACGCGCTGGTCAGCCGCGTGGCCTTGATGTCGGTGTCGCGCGTATCGGGCGCCGTCGCGGGGCGGTTCATTTCAGGCTCGCCAGATAGGCGGACACCGCGCGCAGCTCGTCGGGCGTCAGCGGCACCAAAGGCATGTTGTTGCCCGGCTTGATGGTCTGCGGGTCGGCGATCCAGGCCGCGAGCGAGCCGCGTGTGGTCTCGAACAGGCCCGATGCGATGGTGCGGCGGCTGCCGACATGGGTGAGATCGGGTCCCGTGGTGCCGGCCGCCGCAGTGCCTCGAACGGTATGGCAGGCTGCGCACGGCTTGGTCAGGAACGTCTGCAATCCGGCCGCGGCTTCCTCGTCAGCGGGTGTCGTCGCCGCCTCCCGCTGGGCTGCTGCCCATCGATCGAAATCCTCTTGCGGTTCGGCGATCACCAGCAGCGCCATATGAGCATGCTGCATGCCGCAGAACTCGGCGCATTGGCCGCGATAGACGCCGGCGCGTTCGGCGCGGATGGTGAGCTCGTTCGGTCGGCCAGGAACGAGATCCTGCTTTCCGGCGAGACTCGGGACCCAGAACGAGTGGATCACGTCGAGACCTTCGAGCTGGAGGCGTACGTTGCGGCCGACAGGAACGTGAATCTCATTGGCGGTCTCGAACCGCCGGGACGGATCGGGGCCGACATATTCGAGGCCCCACCACCACTGCAGGCCCCGCACCCGGATCGTGAGGTCGTCCTGACCGGCCACATTGAGCGCGCGGGTCGCAATGAAGCTCAACACGGTGAAGGTGCTGATGATCAGAATGGTGGCGACAACGGCGCCAGTGACCGCCATGGTCATGCGTCGCTCGCGCGCCGGTTCGGGAGAGGTCGAGTGCGCTTCGCGGTTGCGCCACAACGCCGCGATCAGCGCGACCATCACCAACATCCAGACCACTGAGCAGACCGTGACGATCAGGATGATCAGATGTTTCAGGCTGATCGCCGCGCTGCCATGGACATCGAGCGCGGATTGCCAATTGCCGCCGCAGCCGGCCAGGGGGACGGCGAGCATGGCGCTCAAACCGGCTTTGCTGGCGGCGCGGATCACGGTGTCGGTCCCTGGTCCGGATGCACGGGCGAGGGGCCCTCGTCGAACCGCAGCTTGGCCGGCGCGCGATTTTCGGCAGGCCGCGTCTGCTTCTCGTCGTTGCGGCTCGGTGCGGCGGTCTTGCCTTCGTAGGAGCCGATGGTCTGGACATAGCCGGCGAGCTGCCAGATCTGATCCGTCGTCATCTTGTCGGCGAACGCGGGCATGCCATGCGGCCGCCCGTCCCGGATCGAGGCGAAGATGGAGACCAACTCGGGGCCGTAATACCACCAGCCGTCGAGAAAGGCGGGGCCGCTGCCTCCTTGGCCGTCGCCGTGGCAGCTCTTGCAGCCGAACCAGCTATAGAGCCGCTTGCCCTGGCTCAGATTGTACGCATTGGTCTCGTAGGGTTTGCCGAGCTTGAGATAGACCTCCGGCGGCGCGCCGCCGATGCGGTTCGGCATCAGAGCGATCTTGTCGAGCGCATCGGCAACGGGCGGGTCGAGCCGCAACTGCCGCTCTTCCCGCTGGCATCCCGCCAAAGCGGCTGCAAGACCAAGGAGGACGCCGGCTATCCGTTGCATCTGTTCGCGTGAATTGAGGGACTGGAAGCGTAAATCGACTCGCCGAACCATGGTTCCTAGTTCCCTAATTGGCGTTGTCGCCGAGCACGTTGCGGACGGGGATGACGACCGCCGAAAACGCCGCTCGCGTCGTGCATCTCGCCTGCTGGGCATGGCGAATGGCAGGCGCCATGAAGCGCAGGCGCGCGTCTCCGTGACTACGCCCCATCTGGTCGACCATGCTGACCGCACCGGCATGGTGGTGCTTACTCATCGCCTC
Source organism: Bradyrhizobium sp. WYCCWR 12699 (assembly GCF_032144035.1). Classification (NCBI taxonomy): domain Bacteria; kingdom Pseudomonadati; phylum Pseudomonadota; class Alphaproteobacteria; order Hyphomicrobiales; family Nitrobacteraceae; genus Bradyrhizobium; species Bradyrhizobium sp. WYCCWR 12699. The sequence goes on along the minus strand of NZ_JAVTJN010000032.1, from coordinate 990,577 downwards.
GACGGACGCCGCGTCGCCGCTAACCCCGGCGCCACAAGGGGCTGTGAGCGCCGGGATCGCGTCTTCATGCAGTCTGCCTCCGGCCGGGGATGGTTGCTGTCGTCACCGCGTCTCGAGCGCGATGATCACGCTTCGTTGCCGCGCAGCAGGATTGACGCGCCCGGCGAGGGCTTGGGCCCGCGGTCAAAATGCTGCGACATCAGCAGGTCGGTGCGACCTCGCCAGTGCCGTTTGCGAGGATCGGCGGCGTCGTTTGTTCGACTGTCCCCCGGTATCAACGGACCATTTAAAATGCGCGGACCGGCACGTGGTCACCGGAGCCCCCACGAGCCCCAACTCGGGCTCGGGGCCACTGTATGGGCCTCTCGCGCAGCTTTCGGGGAACCTCCACTCTGGTCCCGGTATCGGTAACGAGTTGGCCGTTGTAGGGATCAGCCCGTGCAGAGCGTCCGCGATGAACCCGTGGTCGGCTCTGGCCAATTCCCCTGGCGGAGAAGCTGCCGGTGCTGGTCTTCTTACCTCCCGAGAGAACCTAAGGGGTAGCGCTGGAGCAATTTTCTTTCAAGATTCTCTCCCTCCGCCATCGGCCCTCATCCCCCTTCATCCGCGCCATGTCACGCTCCGTCAGCGCGGACTGCTCGTGCGCATCAGCACCAACCCGATTTGACGTCGGCACAGATGCGAAAGACGGCGATGCAGAATCACGCCTGTACAGGGACGCGGGCCGTCCCTAACTTCTCGCGCGCAATTGTGGGAGATGGGGCGTGGCGAAGAAGGCGACCAAGAACAAGACTGCGAAGAAGGCGGCAACGCGAGCTGCAGCGAAGAGCGGGGCCCGCAAAGGGACTGTCGCGAAGCCGGTCCGAAAAGCCGCCACCGGCAAATCAGCGAAGCCGCCCCGCCCACGCGGACCGGCCTGGCAATGGTCGGCGGTGGAGACCGCAGCCGCGATCCGCTCCGGCGCGATCTCCGCGGTCGAGACCGTCGAGGCGCATCTGGAGCGGATGCGCGCGGTCAATCCGAAGCTGAATGCCGTCGTCGTCGATCTCTCGGAAGAAGCGTTGAAGGCTGCCCACGCGGCCGACAAGCAGCGTGCCAAGGGCGGTGCGCTCGGCCTTCTGCACGGGGTGCCCATCACGATCAAGGAAAACGTCGACTATGAGGGACGGCCGAACTTCAACGGTGTGCCCGCCAACAAGGGCCTGGTCGCGCCGTCGGATGCGCCTGTGGTACGTAACCTCAAGCAGGCCGGCGCGATCGTCATCGGTCTCACCAATACGCCGGAATTCTCCTTTCGCGGCTTCACCGACAATCCCCTGCACGGCCTGACGCTCAATCCCTGGGATCCTGATATCACCTGCGGCGGCTCGTCGGGCGGCGCGGGTTCGGCGGTCGCTGCCGGCATCGGCACCATCGCCCACGGCAATGACATCGGCGGCTCGCTGCGCTGGCCGGCGCATTGCAACGGCGTTGCCACCATCAAGCCGACGCAGGGACGCATCCCCGCGTTCAACGCGAGCGCAACGGCCGAGCGGCCGATGCTGGCGCATCTGATGTCGGCGCAGGGGCCGCTCGCGCGCCACGTCGCCGACGTTCGCCTTGCGCTCGAGGTGATGAGCCAGCGCGATCCGCGCGATCCCTGGTGGGTGCCGGCGCCGCTGGTCGGAGAGAAGCCGAAGGGGCCGATCAAGGTGGCGCTGGCCAAGATCCCTGCCGACATGGATGTCGATCCGTCCGTCAGCGCGGCGCTGCGGCAGGCCGCCGACCTTGTGGAAATCCTCGGAGGTGACCTTCAGCATGGAAGCTTCCTGCATCACCACGGTCTCGTTGGTGATGATGTCGCACCAGGTCTGCCAGACGCCGTTGATGTCGGGCACCTCGACCTCGCTGACACGGTAGCCGGACCGTTCGAGGACTACCCAATCGTGCTGGCGCCGACCACGGTGAAGCCGACGCCGGGCCCGCGCGAGGACACCGTCAGCGCCGAGCGCGTGCGCGAGATCTTCTGGGGCGAGATCCGCTTCATCTCCGCGATCAACGTGCTGGGCCTGCCCGGCGCGGTGGTGCCGGTGGCGCTCCACGACGGCAAGCCCATCGGCGTGCAACTGATCGCCGGGCGCTATCGCGAGGATCTCGCGCTCGATGCGGCGGCCGCGATCGAGAAGCGGGCCGGCGTGCTCACGCGCCAACTGTGGGAGAAGATGGGGTAGGGCGATAATCTCACCCCTATCTCCGTGCGGGAGAGGGTGGCTCGCGGGCGGCGTCTCGGCAAGCTGACGCTCTGCTGCGCCGAAGAGCTAGATCGAGACAGTCGCATATGTCGGTTTAGCGGCGTCCGAACCACGTGGGTAGAACGCGGGTCGATAAGCGCCCACATGCAGCCGCGCTAGGCGTCAGGCGTCCATTATCCTCTTCATCGTGGCCCTTTGCATTGATCGCGGCGTCAAACGATTTGAAAAGGCAGCCATCTTGTTCGACAGGCCTGCGATCACGGTGGCCTTTCCTTGCATGAGCGCCCGAATGCCGCTCGTGGCGACCGGACGCGGCGTCATGGTGAGGAGCCGCAGCAAGCTTGAAGCGGTTGCGCCGGCTGCCGCATCAAAGCCTGTCGCCGTGTGTCCCGGGCAAAGACTGGTCACGACCACACCATGTGGGCGGAGTTCGTCATGCAGGGCCTCGCCAAAGGCCAGCACGTAAGCCTTGGTCGCCGCATAGGCCGCATAGCTGGGAACGGCCTGGAAGGCCAGGAGGCTGGCGATCAGAAGGATATGTCCGGATCGCCGCTGAGCCATGTCGCGGCCGAATAGATAGGTCAGCTCTGTGAGCGTGGTGATGTTGAGCTGGATCATGTTCGCGGTCTGCTCGATCGGCGTGTCCAAAAAATCGCCGTGCAAGCCGAAGCCGGCATTGTTCACCAAAATGTCGATCGTCACGGACCTCGCGTCGAGACTGCTTTTCAGGCGGCTGGCCGCGTCCGGCGCGGCAAGATTGATCGCCTCGACCAGCACATCCACCCCGTATTTGCTGCGGAGATCGGAGGCAAGCTTGTCCATCGGCTCCCGCCGTCGAGCCGCCAAGACGAGATTGACCTTCTGCGCTGCCAGGAGATCTGCGAATTCGAGGCCGAGGCCACTCGACGCCCCCGTGACCAGCGCCCATTTTCCGGCGAAGCTATCCGTTGCTTCTTTCGACATCGTTCTCTTCTCGTCTATCTGGAGTCAGCGAATGGGCTCGCGCCCATTCAATCGGAACACCGGCCCATCCACTCAAGCGGCTGCGGTGTCGCGAACCTGCTCGGCCGCGGCATCCAACAGCGCCTGAGCCAGGTCGGGGTCGTTGACGACGCGCGACAGCGTCACCGCGCCGATCATCGTCGCGAGGATGGCCATGGCCTTGCCGCGCGAGGCCTCCTCGCCGGCTCCGGCTAGGAAGCCGCTGAGCACGTCGAGATGCGCCTTGATCCCCGCTTCGAATTCCGCCTTCACCTCGGGGCCCTGTCGGGCGGCATCCGAGCCGAGCGCCACGATCGGGCAGCCGTCCATCCTTTCTCCGCGATGGTCGTCACTGAGGTAGAACGAGATGACCGCGCCGAGCGGATCATCGGGATGTGCCGTGGCCGCGTCTGACCATCGGCCGGACGCGCTTTCCAATGCGCGCCTGGACGCCTCGACCGCCAGATCCTCTTTCGAAGCGAATTGCTTGTAGAAGGCGCCTTGGGTGAGCCCGGCCCCCTTCATCAGGTCCTTGAGGCCGATGCCATCAAAGCCGCGCTCCCTGAAGAGGCGACTGGCCACGTTGATCACGGTTTGACGGTTCTCGGCCGCCTGCGTGCGACTTACTCGCATCGTGGACCTCCATTTGGATTTCGTTTGACCTCTATAACAAGTATAGAGTTCAACTGCAATCTATCAGCCTCCAGGAATTGACCACCGCTCGAGGAAAACCCCCGCTCAAGGGATCACGCTCCCGTTACCCGTCACAATTTAGATTGCGAACGAAATCCTAATCTACGTATAGAGTTCGTATGTAATCTAATTCTCAAGGGAGACGGCCATGAAAAGGGGTATTGCGGTGCTCGCCGGTATTTTGATCCCGGCGGGGGTGGCGACTTTCGTTGCGCTCGCGATTCCCGCCCATGAGGCTTCCGCAGTTAGCGATCCCAGGCAGGAGCCACCGATGGTCCGTCTGGTGACCCCCAACCGGGTCGGAGGATCTGAACGCGGTTTTACCGGGACCATCGGCGCCCGCGTGGAAAGCAATCTCGGCTTTCGCGTCGCCGGAAAGATCGTCGAACGACTCGTGAATGTCGGTGAGCAGGTCAAATCCGGCCAGCCACTGATGCGGATCGACGAAACCGATCTCCGTCTCGCGCTCACCGCGAAGCGCAACGCCGTTGCGGCTGCGCGCGCAATTGTCGTGCAGACCGATGCCGACGAGCGGCGCTACGCCAATCTGATGAATGACGGATGGACGTCAAAGCAACGCTACGAGCAGGCGAAGGCCGCATCGGACACCGCCAAAGCGCAGCTTGCCGCGGCGGAAGCCGATGCAGGGGTTGCCGAGAACCAGGCGACCTATTCCGTCCTGGTTGCCGATGCCGACGGGACGGTCACCCAAACGCTTGGTGAGCCCGGACAGGTCGTCTCCGCCGGCCAGGCTGTCGTTCGGCTGGCACAGTCCGGTCCTCGCGAAGCCGTGGTGGCGCTTCCGGAGACGATCCGGCCGGCGATCGGTTCGCTCGCGGAGGCCAGTCTGTATGGAAGCGACGGACGCCGCCATACCGCACATCTTCGTCAGTTGTCGGATTCCGCCGATCCGCAGACCCGGACCTATGAGGCCCGCTACGTGCTCGATGGTGAGGCCGCGGCCGCGCCGCTTGGCGCGACGGTCACCATTCGGCTCGCAAGCCAGGACAGTCAACCGGAAGTCCAGGTGCCGCTGGGAGCCGTGCTCGACGACGGCAGAACGACCGGCATCTGGGTCTTCGACGGTGCGACCTCGACCGTACGCCTGCACCCCGTCAAGCTCCTGCGTGTGACCAGCGAGACAGCCGTTATTTCCGGATCGAGGTCCGGTGACCAGATCGTTTCACTCGGCGCTCATCTGCTGCACGAAGGTGCCCACGTCAGGACTGCCGCGGACAGCAGGAGCAACTGATGAGCTTCAATCTTTCCGCGCTCGCCGTTCGCGAGCGGGCCGTCACCCTGTTCTTCATCCTCCTGCTGGCGGCCGCGGGCGCCTACGCCTTCTTCAAGCTCGGACGGGCCGAGGACCCGTCCTTCACCATCAAGACCCTGACGGTCACCACCGTGTGGCCGGGTGCCACCGCACGCGAGATGCAGGACCAGGTCGCCGAACCCCTGGAGAAGCGGATTCAGGAGCTGACCTGGTACGATCGGGTGGAGACGACGACGCGGCCCGGCTATGCCTACATGACGGTGACGCTGAAGGACAGCACGCCGCCATCGAGCGTGCAGGAGGAGTTCTATCAGGCCCGCAAGAAGCTGGGCGATGAAGCGCGCAAGCTGCCCTCTGGCGTGCTCGGTCCCTTCGTCAACGATGAATATTCGGATGTGAGTTTCGCGCTTTATGCGCTCAAGGCCAAGGGCATGCCGATGCGCGAGCTCGCCAGGCAGGCCGAGACCATTCGCCAGGATCTGCTGCACGTGCCCGGCGTCAAGAAGATCAACATTCTCGGCGAGCGTCCCGAGCAGATCTTCGTCGAGTTTTCCTTTGCCAAACTGGCAACTCTCGGTGTGTCGGCAACGGATATCGTTGCTGCCTTGCAGCGGCAGAACACGGTGACACCGGCAGGCTCGATCGACACCAAGGGCCCGCAGGTCTTCATCCGCGTCGACGGCGCTTATGACAGCGTCCAGGGGATCGCAGACACGCCGATCGTCGCTGCCGGGCGGACGCTGAAGCTGTCCGACATCGCCGAGGTCCGCCGCGGCTACGAGGATCCTCCCACCTACATCATCAGGCACCAGGGTGAGCCCACGATCATGCTCGCGGCGGTGATGCAGGAGGGCTGGAACGGCCTGGCGCTCGGCAGGGCGCTGGAGGAGAGGTCCGCGGCGATCGCCCGGACGCTGCCGCTCGGGATGAGCCTGGCCAAAGTCAGCGATCAAGCCGTCAACATCACCTCGGCGGTCGACGAGTTCATGATGAAGTTCGCGATGGCGCTCGGCGTAGTGCTGCTGGTGAGCTTGCTCAGCCTTGGCTGGCGCGTCGGCATCGTCGTGGCAGCTGCCGTGCCCCTGACGCTCGCCGTCGTGTTCCTGATCATGCTGGAAACCGGCCGATTCTTCGACCGCATCACGCTCGGCGCCTTGATCCTGGCGCTCGGTCTCCTCGTCGACGACGCCATCATCGCCATCGAGGTGATGGTGGTGAAGATGGAAGAGGGCATGGACCGCATCTCGGCGGCCGCCTATGCGTGGAGCCACACCGCGGCACCCATGTTGTCCGGAACGCTGGTGACGATCGCGGGCTTCCTGCCGGTGGGTTTTGCCCGCTCGACCGCCGGCGAATACGCCGGCAACATCTTCTGGGTCGTGGGGTTCGCCCTCATCGTCTCCTGGATCGTCGCCGTGATCTTCACGCCGTATCTTGGCGTCAAGATGCTGCCCGCGATCAAGCCGGTCGAAGGCGGTCACCACGCGATCTACGGCACGCCCAACTATCAGCGCCTGCGAGGCGTGATCACCCTAGCCGTCCGCCACAAATTCCTGACCTGCAGCATCGTCGCCGTCGCCTTCGCGCTTTCCGTCGTCGGCATGGGTGGTGTCAAGCAGCAATTCTTTCCGACCTCTGACCGCCCGGAAGTGCTGGTGGAGGTTCGTCTGCCTGAGGGCACCAGCATCGAGACGACGACGGCCACTGTCGAGAAGCTCGAGGGTTGGCTGCACGATCAACCCGAGGCCAAGATCATCACCAGCTATGTCGGCCAGGGTGCGCCGCGCTTCTTCTTCGCGATGGCGCCCGAGTTGCCCGATCCGGCCTTCGCAAAGATCGTCGTCCTGACGCCTGACGCGGAAGAGCGCGAGGCCTTGAAGCACCGGCTCCGACAAACCGTGTCGCAGGGCCTTGCACCCGAGGCCAATGTGCGCGTCACCCAACTCGTGTTCGGACCTTATACGCCGTTCCCGGTCGAGTTTCGTGTGATGGGGCCGGATCCCGCGCAACTGTACGCCATCTCGCAAAAGGCTCTCGAAGTGATGCGTGGCATTCATGACGCGCGGCAGGCAAATCGGGATTGGGGCGATCGCACGCCCGTGCTTCGCTTCGTGCCGGATCAGGATCGACTGAACCTGATCGGCCTTTCGCCGGCCGAGGTCGGTCGCCAGCTCCAGTTCCTGCTCACCGGCATCGCCGTGACGCAGGTTCGCGAGGACATTCGCAATGTCCCCATCGTGGCACGCAGCGCGGGTGGCGAGCGGCTCGATCCGGCGCGTCTGGCGGATTTCTCATTGATGAGCCGCGACGGCCGCGCGATTCCGCTCGACCAGGTCGGTCATTCGGAGATCCGACTCGAAGAGCCGATCATGAAGCGGCGCGATCGCACTCCCGTCGTCACCATACGCTCCGACATCAATGAGGCGTCCCAACCGCCGGAAGTCTCCAAGGAGATCAAGACAGCCCTGCAGCCCCTGATCGCATCCCTTCCGGCCGGCTATCGTATCGAGCTGGGTGGATCGATCGAGGAAGCAACCAAGGCCAACGACGCGCTGGCGACGATCTTCCCGGCCATGATCGCCGCGATGCTGATCGTTGTCATGCTGCAGGTGCGGTCCTTCTCGACGATGGCGATGGTCGTCCTGACAGGACCGCTCGGCCTGGTCGGTGTCGTGCCGGCACTGCTCATCTTCAACCAGCCGTTCGGATTCAATGCGATCCTGGGCCTGATCGGACTGGCGGGCATCCTGATGCGCAACACGTTGATCCTGACCGAACAGATCAAGGAGAACCTTGCCGCCGGCCTTGACGACTATCACGCCGTCATCGAAGCCACGGTGCAACGCACGAGGCCCGTGATCCTGACCGCCTTGGCTGCCGTGCTGGCCTTCATCCCGCTCACCCATTCCGTGTTCTGGGGATCGATGGCCTACACGCTGATCGGCGGCACCGCGCTCGGAACGGTTCTGATCTTGCTGTTTCTTCCTGCGCTCTATGCCGCGTGGTTCCGCATCAAGCCGACCGCAGACGATATGCATGAGGCTTCGCCCGAGAAGCCGGACCTGCAAGCGGCATTGGCTGCCGAGTAAGGCTCCGTTGATCCCATGGAGGATCGGTGGCCGACATCGCCGCCGCTGATTGATTAATGCAATTTAACCCGAATTCCGGCCAATTCGCCAACAACGGTTAGGGTTACTTCCTCGATCTCTAAGCGAATTATTGTCCGCTTTACCACCCGCCTCTAACACGGACGTGGCGGGAAACGCACATGCCTCATTCCAGGCCAATGAGTGCGGCCCGCCCCACGCGGAGGTGGCACGATGCGCAACGAGACGATCGCTATTCACGCCGGCTACGAGCCCGAAGCCACCACGCACGCGGTTGCCGTGCCGATCTACCAGACCGCGGCCTATGCCTTCGACAGCGCCGATCACGGCGCAGCCCTCTTCAATCTCGAAGCCGAAGGTTTTCGCTACAGCCGCATTGCCAATCCGACCAGCGCGGTGCTGGAGAAGCGCATCGCGCAGCTCGAAGGCGGCGTCGGCGCGCTGGCGGTTGCGACCGGGCAAGCGGCGCTGCATTTCGCCTTCGTCAACGTCGCCGATCACGGCGGCAACATCGTTTCCGTGCCGCAGCTCTACGGCACAACGCACACGCTGCTCTCGCACATTCTGCCGCGGCAGGGCATCACCGGCCGCTTCGCCGAGAGCGACGCGCCGGATGCGGTCGAGAGGCTGATCGACGAGAACACCCGCGCGGTGTTCGCCGAGACCATCGGCAATCCCGCCGGCAATGTCTGCGACATCGAGGCGCTGGCCAAGGTCGCGCATGCCCATGGCGTGCCGCTGATCGTCGACAACACGGTCGCAACCCCGATCCTGCTCAAGCCGTTCGACTACGGCGCCGACATCGCCGTGCATTCGCTGACCAAGTTTTTGGGCGGCCACGGCACGACGCTCGGCGGCGCCATCGTCGATTCCGGAAATTTTCCCTGGGCGAAGCACGCGGATCGTTTCCCCGCCTACAACAAGCCGGATGCCTCCTATCACGGCCTCGTCTATGCCGAACGGTTCGGCCGCACCGCCTATATCGAGCGTGCGCGCAGCGTCTATCAGCGCACCATGGGTTCGGTGCTGTCGCCGTTCAACGCCTTCCTGCTGCTCCAGGGCATCGAGACCGTCGCGCTGCGCATGGAGCGCCATGTCGAGAACGCCCGCAAGGTCGCCGAATTCCTGCGCAAGGATTCGCGCGTCGCCTGGGTCAATTACACCGGCTTTCCCGACAGCCCCTATTATCCGCTGGTGCAGAAATATCTCGATGGCAACGCCTCCTCGCTGTTCACCTTCGGCATCAAGGGCGGCATGGAGGCCGGCAAGACCTTTTATGACGCGCTGAAGCTGATCACGCGCCTCGTCAATATCGGCGATGCCAAGTCGCTGGCCTGCCATCCGGCCTCCACCACCCACCGCCAGATGTCGGCCGAGCAGCAGCGCGTTGCCGGCGTGCTGCCGGAAACCATCCGGCTCTCGATCGGCATCGAGCACGTCTCCGACATCATCGAGGACATCGACCAGGCGCTGGACAAGGCCTGCCGGTCGGCGCGCCTCGAGGCCGCGGAGTAGGCGGCACCGCCAATGACGATCCTGATCGACAGGGATCAAGTCATCTCGAGCCCGGCGCTGGTGCCGACCGAGCGCGATCTCGCGCGCGATCCCGGCGCCGAGCTTACCATCGGGCTCGTCAACAACATGCCGGATCCCGCGCTGAAGGCGACCGAGCGGCAGTTCATGAAGTTGCTCCAGGCCGCAGCAGGCCCGTGCCGCATCCGTTTCCACTGCTTCACGCTTCCCACCGTGAAGCGGTCGCCGGAAGCAAAATGGCGCGTCGAGAGCGAGTATTCCGACCTCTCCGATCTCAAGCGCCTGAAATTCGACGGGCTGATCGTGACAGGCGCCGAGCCCGTCGCGCCCGAGCTCGACCAGGAGCCGTACTGGCGCGACCTCACCAAGCTCATCGACTGGGCCAAGGCCAATACGCGCTCGACGATCTGGTCGTGCCTTGCCGCGCACGCGGCGGTGCTGCATCTCGACGGCATCGCACGGCGACGGCTGCCGGCCAAATGCCACGGCATCTTCGATTGCGACGTGATGACGAGCGATGCACTGACGCGCGCCGCGCCGGCGCCGCTGAAGGTGTCGCATTCGCGGCTGAACGAGATCGCGGAGAGCGACCTGGTTCAGGCCGGTTATCATGTGCTGACCCGTTCGGCAGAGGCCGGCGTCGACGTCTTCGTTCGCCAATATGCCAGCCGCTTCGTGTTCTTCCAGGGCCATCCGGAGTATGACGCGCTGTCGCTCCAGCGCGAATATCTGCGCGACATCGGCCGCTACCTCGCGCGGGAGCGCGAGACCTATCCGCGCCTGCCCGTGAGCTATTTTGACGCAGCGACGGAAGAGAAATTGCTCCGCTTCGAGAAGAAGGCGGCGCACCAGCGTCATCCGGCACTCGCCAACGAGCTGCCCGGGCTGACCTTGCGCGCTGATATCGGTGCCGGCAGCGCGGCGGCCGTGCTTTTTCGCAACTGGTTGCAATATCTCAGCGCGGCAGCCGAGGCGCCGATCCTCGCGCGTCCATCCAGGGATGTTGGTTCCGCGTTAGGATTACCCAAGCGTTAGGCTTGCCTCAACCGTCGCGCGAATGTTTCAGTACAGAAATACGCAAATCACGGGAAGCTTAGGTCGTGTGGTCGGCACTCCAGGGACGCGTGAGCAATCGGCTGGCCCGGCATTTCCGTGCCGCGCCGCATCGGTTGCCCACCTCGCATGCGCCGATCGTGAGCTTCACTTTCGATGACGCCCCCGACAGCGCAGCAGGGCAGGGCGCCGAACTTCTCGAACAGCATGGCGGCCGGGGCACGTTCTATCTCGCCGGCAGCCTGATCGGCCAGCCATCGGACCATTGGCATGGCTTGTCGGATGATGCGATCGTCCGGCTTCACCGCACCGGTCACGAGATTGCCTGCCATACGTTCTCGCACCAGAGTTCGGCCAATCTCGACGAGGGCGGCATGGCGCGCGAGATCGAGCGGAATCGCGCCCATTTTCGTGCGATCGATTCCTCGATCACGCTGGAGAATTTCGCCTATCCCTATGGCATCGCCTCGGTCTGGCGCAAGCCGCAGCTTGCCAGGGTGTTCCGTTCGGCACGTGGCATCCTTCCCGGCGTCAATAGCGACGTCATCGATCTCCAATTCCTGCGTGCCTCGCCCCTGATCGATCGCGAGATCGATCGCGCGGGCGTCGATCGCTATTTCGACGAGGCCGTCGCGAGCGGCGGTTGGCTGATCTTCTATGGGCACGACGTTGCCGAGAAGCCGAGCCCGTATGGCTGCACGCCGGACCTGATGCGTCACGCGCTGAAAGCGGCCGGCAAGCGCAACATGCCGATCGTGACGGTCGCAGAGGCGCTGCGCAGGATCGGGGCGTAGTGTCGTCTTCCCTTCTCCCCCTGTAGGGCGAGAGGGAGAGAGCCACGCCTCGGGAGCAAACGCCCTTGCCACGCCCGCGCCAGCATGCGACTGGCCTTGTGACGAATCTCACCGCCTGGTTCCATCCCGCTCATGCCCGCTCCCTCCACCGCCCCGCTGCCTGCGCCGGCCAACGGCCGCGACGCGCTGTCGGTGCTGCATTCGGTCTTCGGCCTGCCGGGCTTTCGCGGCGCGCAGGGAGAGATCGTCGGGCACGTCACGGGCGGCGGCAATTGCCTGGTGCTGATGCCGACCGGCGGCGGCAAGTCGCTGTGCTATCAACTCCCTTCCCTGCTGCGCGAAGGCTGCGGCATCGTGGTGTCGCCGCTGATCGCGTTGATGCGCGATCAGGTCGCCGGCCTGATCGAAGCGGGCGTCAATGCCGCCGCGCTGAATTCGTCACTGTCGTTCCAGGAGGCCTCCGACATCGAGCGGCGCCTGCTCGCGGGCGATCTCGATCTGCTCTATGTCGCGCCGGAACGCCTGGTCACGCCGCGCTGCCTGTCGCTGCTGGCGCAGGCGAAAGTGGCGCTGTTCGCGATCGACGAAGCGCATTGCGTTTCGCAATGGGGCCATGACTTCCGTCCCGAATATGTCGGCCTCTCCATCATCGCCGAGCGCTTTCCCGACGTGCCGCGCATCGCGCTGACCGCGACCGCCGACGATCTGACGCGCAAGGAGATCGTCGCGCGACTTCAGCTGACGGATGCGCCGCAATTCGTCTCGAGCTTCGACCGGCCCAACATCCGCTACGAGATCGTCGACAAGCGCAACGCGGTGTCGCAGCTGAAGGAGTTCATCCGGGAGCGTCATGAGGGCGATGCCGGCGTGGTCTATTGCCTGTCCCGTAACCGGGTCGAGGAGGTCGCCGCCGCGCTTCAAGACGCCGGCATTGCAGCGCTGCCCTACCACGCCGGGCTCGACGGGGCGTTGCGCTCACGCAACCAGGACCGCTTTCTCAACGAGGACGGCATCGTCATCGTCGCGACCGTCGCGTTCGGCATGGGCATCGACAAGCCCGACGTGCGCTTCGTTGCCCATCTCGACCTGCCCAAGAGCATCGAGGCCTACTACCAGGAGACGGGCCGCGCCGGCCGCGACGGCAAGCCGTCGGCGGCCTGGATGGCCTATGGGCTCTCCGACATCGTGCAGCAGCGCCGCATGATCGACGAGTCCAGCGCCTCCGACGAGTTCAAGCGGGTCTCGATCGGCAAGCTCGATGCGCTGGTCGGCCTTGCCGAAACGCCGCACTGCCGGCGCCGGCGGCTGCTCGCCTATTTCGGCGAGGTCGTGATGGGCGAGAGCTGCGGCAATTGCGACAATTGCCTGACGCCGCCGAAGATGCGCGACGGCAAGGTGCTGGCGCAGAAGCTGTTGTCCTGCGTCTATCGCACGGGGCAGCGTTTTGGCGCGATGCATCTGATCGACGTGCTGATCGGACGCCTGACCGAGAAAGTGACGCAGTTCGGCCACGACAAATTGTCGGTGTTCGGCATCGGACGCGAGCTCAACGAAAAGCAGTGGCGCACCGTGCTGCGGCAGCTTGTGGCGATGGGCCATTTGCAAAGCGACAGCGAAGCCTATGGAGCGCTGAAGCTGACCGAGAGCGCGCGCGGCGTGCTGCGCGGCGAGACCGAAGTGTGGCTGCGCGAGGAAGCGCCCGGCACCCGCGTTCGCGCAAGCCGCGGCAAATCTCGCCGCGGCGATCTTGCGCCCGCCGCCAACGCCCCGCAAGGCGATGTCGATCCCGAACTGCGCGCGCGGCTGCGCTCGTGGCGCTTGGAGATCGCCCGTGAGCGCGGCGTGCCGGCCTATGTCGTGCTGCACGATGCCACCATCGACGGCATCGTCCGGGCCTGGCCGACCACGCTGGATGAGCTGCGGAATGTGCCGGGCATCGGCGACAAGAAGCTCGAGCATTACGGCGACGAGCTGCTGCAGATCGTCAAGACGCGGTAGGCGCTATCGCAGATGCCGTAGCCCGGATGGAGCGAAGCGCAATCCGGGATCTCGCGCATCAACGGCACCGTCCCGGATTACGCTACGCTCCATCCGGGCTACGAAGGTGCAGGAGGCGGCTATCGCCTCCCTTATGCCTCAGCCGTTGCGGAAGGCATACGCATAGCCGTTCAGCGCCGGTGCGCCGCCGAGATGGGCGTACAGGATCTTTGCGCCCTTCTCGAAATAGCCCTTCTGCGCGAGGTCGATCAGGCCCTGCATCGACTTGCCCTCGTAGACGGGGTCGGTGATCATGCCTTCAAGGCGCGCGCTGAGGCGGATGGCCTCCTTGGTCTCTTCCGACGGCACGCCATAGGCGGGATAGGCGTAGTCCTCGATCAGCACGACGTCGTCAGCAACGAGGTCCTTGCCGAGCTCGACGAGTTCAGCCGTGTTCTTCGCGATCTCGAGCACCTGCGACTTGGTCTGTGCAGGCGTGAACGACGCATCGATGCCGATCACCTTGCGGGCGCGGCCGTCGGCGGCGAAGCCGACCAGCATGCCGGCATGGGTGGAGCCGGTCACCGTGCAGACGATGATGTAATCGAACTTGAAGCCGAGTTCGGCTTCCTGCTGGCGCACCTCCTCGGCGAAGCCGACATAGCCGAGCCCGCCATACTTGTGCACGGAGGCGCCGGCGGGAATCGCATAGGGCTTGCCGCCCGCGGCCTTCACTTCCTCGATCGCCTGCTCCCAGCTCTTGCGGATGCCGATGTCGAAGCCGTCGTCGACCAGGCGCACGTCAGCGCCCATGATGCGCGACAGCATGATGTTGCCGACGCGGTCATAGACGGCGTCCTCGTGCGGCACCCAGGCTTCTTGCACCAGGCGGCACTTCATGCCGATCTTGGCGGCGACCGCGGCGATCATGCGGGTGTGGTTCGACTGCACGCCGCCGATCGAGACCAGCGTGTCGGCGTTGGAGGCGATCGCATCGGGGATGATGTATTCGAGCTTGCGCAGCTTGTTGCCGCCATAGGCAAGGCCGGAATTGCAGTCCTCGCGCTTGGCATAGATCTCGACCTGGCCGCCGAGATGCTTTGACAGCCGCTCCAGCTTCTCGATGGGGGTCGGGCCGAAGGTCAGCTTGTAGCGCGGAAATTTGTCGAGCTTCATGGGTCATCCCGATTGGCGTTGGTGCTGGCGGCTCCCTAGCATCGCTCCGGGAAAAGGTGCTCTCGAATTTTGCGTCCATCCTGCGGCTATTCTTGCGTCATGGATAATATTCGTTAATGGTTCTTCCATAATGACACTCTTTTGCGGAAGCTTCTTTCATGGCCGCCCGACTCGATCGAACCGACCTTAAGATCCTGAGGTTGCTGCAGAATAACGGTCGGCTCAGCAATGCCGAGCTGGCCGTCTCAGTCGCGATCAGCCCCGCCACCTGCCATCGCCGGACCCAGCGGCTGTTCGAGGACGGCTTCATCGCCGCCGTCCGCGCCATGGTTGCGCCGAAGAAGGTGGCCAAGGGCACGCTGGTGATGGTCGGCGTCGTGCTCGACCGCTCGACACCGGAGAGCTTCGCCACCTTCGAGCAGGCGATCGCCAGGCTGAAATTCGTGCTCGACTGCCATCTCGTCGCCGGCGACTTCGACTATTTCCTGAAGATCCGCGTCGGCGACATGGAGGATTTCAACCGCATCCACGGCGAGCAGCTCATCGCGCTGCCCGGCGTGCGGCAGACCCGCACCTTCTTTGTGATGAAGGAAGTCGTCGACAACGCGCCGCTGGAATTTTGAGCGGCCTGCACGAAGCGCCTCGTGCTAGATGGACGTCAGTTTTCGAGGAATCGCCTGGTCATGCCGATGGAGCCGCTCCCCTTCCGCCACCACGATCCGGCCGGGCCGGCCTATCGCCGCGGCTGGGTCGATGAGGCCGTGGCCGCGATCGAGGCCGACCAGTGCCGCACCGCCGATACGCATCTGATCCGGCTGATCGTGCCGGCGCTGTCAGGCATCGACATCTATCTGAAGGACGAGTCCACCCATCCAACCGGCAGCCTGAAGCATCGCCTTGCGCGCTCGCTGTTTCTCTACGCGCTCTGCAACGGCCACATCCGCGAAGGCACGCCCGTGGTCGAGGCCTCGTCGGGATCGACCGCGGTGTCGGAGGCCTATTTCGCGCAGATGATCGGCGTCCCCTTCTACGCCGTGATGCCGCGCACGACGTCGGCGGAGAAGATCGCCGCGATCGAGCATTATGGCGGCAATTGCCATCTGATCGACGATGGCCGCGCGCTGTATGCGGAAGCCGCCGCGCTCGCCTCGCGCCTGAACGGCCATTACATGGACCAGTTCACCTTCGCCGAGCGCGCGACCGACTGGCGCGGCAACAACAACATCGCCGAATCGATCTTCACGCAGTTGCAGGGCGAGCGGCGCCCGCTGCCGGACTGGATCGTGATGGGCGCGGGCACCGGCGGCACCTCGGCCACCATCGGACGCTATTTGCGCTATCGGCAATATCCGACACGTCTGTGCGTTGCCGATGTCGAGCATTCCGCCTTCTTCGACTGCTTCCGCTCGCAGGACCGCACCCATGTCTGCGACCGCCCGTCGCTGATCGAAGGGGTCGGCCGTCCCCGTTGCGAGCCGTCCTTCGTGCCCGGCGTGGTCGACCGCATGATGAAGATCCCGGATGCGGCCACGATCGCGGCGATGAACGTGCTGTCGCGCCGGCTGCGCCGCCCGGTGGGCGGCTCCACCGGCACCAATTTCCTGGCGCTGTGCCGGCTCGCCTCGGAGATGCGTCAGGCCAACGTTGTGGGATCGCTGGTGACGCTGATCTGCGATTCCGGCGAGCGCTATCGGCAGACCTATTACGAGCCCGAATGGCTGAAGGCCCGCGGCCTCGATCCGGCGCCGTTCGAGGCCAAATTGTCGTCATTCCTCGCGGCGGGCGAGCCACTGGCGCTTGATCTCGACGACGTCGTCAATCCGCAGAGCGAGTTCGACGCTCCGGTGCCGCCGCAATAGTTTCGATCACTCCGCCGCCTTGCTTGCGGGCGCTGGTGGCACAAAGGCGATGCAGCGGTTGCGGCCCTCGGCCTTGGCCTGGTAGAGCGCCTGATCGGCCGCGCTCATCAGCGCGTCGATGCCGGACATGCTGACGGTTGCCTCCGCGATGCCCACACTCACGGTGACGCCGAATTGAACCTCGCCGGCGATGATCTGCGCGCTCATCACGCGTTTGCGGATGCGATCGGCGACAGTCCTCGCACGTGACAGGCTGGTTTCGGGCAGCAGCACCGCGAACTCCTCACCGCCGAGGCGGCCGACGAGGTCTGATTTGCGTTTGCCATCGAGACACGCGGCCGCAACCGCTCTGATCGCGGCATCGCCCACGGCATGGCCGTAGCGGTCGTTGACCGACTTGAAGTGGTCGATGTCGAGCATCAGCACCGAGACGGAGCGATAATAGCGCTGGAACCGGCTCCATTCCGCATCGAGGGATTCGAGGAAGTGGCGGCGATTGTAGAGGCCGGTAAGAGAGTCGGTGGTCGCGAGCGTCTCGAGCATCGCGGCCTTTTGCGTGAGGTCGGTGATGTCGACATAGGTCAGCATGCGGCCGCCGTTCGACATCGTGGTGCAATGGGCCCTGATGCGCCTTCCGTCCGGCGTCTGCAGGTCGCGCACATGGTCGCCGGCCTTGACCTCCGCGACCCGCCTGGCGGGAAATTTCGTCAGCTCGTTTGCCGGAAGGTCCGGCGCGCTCGCGCGATGGACCCGGCTCACCAGTGATGCATAGGTCGGTCGGCTCGCCGCCTCCGGCTCGCTCACATCCCAGAACCGGCGCATCCGCCTGTTCATGAAGCTTGCGTTGAGATCGCGATCGAGCAGCAGCACGCCGTCCTCGACATTCTCGAGCGCGTCGCGCAGCAGCTTCAGCTCGTCGGAATAGCGCACGATGTCGGTGACGGGCGTATAGGTCAGCATTCGCCCGCCGTCGGGCAGTGGCGTGCACTGCATCCGCACGACGTCACCCTTGGTGCGGCGCAGATCGAGCGGCGAGGCGTCACCCGCCTGGACGTGCCGGACCCGCTCCGCGACGTAAGCTTCAAGTTCAGCCGGCGGAATCTCGTAAGCAACTGTATCGCGGCCGTGATGCATCAGGGTCACGAATGACGGATTGCTGTTGGCGACCTCGTCCGGCAATAGCCACATCTCACGGAATGCGCGGTTGATTAACTTCGCACGGAGATTGGCATCCAGCAGAACGATGCCGAGCGAGACGAAATCAAGTGCTGCGCGAAGTGCGAGCATCTGCCCGCGCATCAGCGCATCGGACGAGCGCCTTCGCTCCTCGCCGGCGAGAGACTCGACATTGTTCGGCTCCTCGAAAGCGACCCCGACCTGACGGTCCGATCGCCAGACCACGCGGCAGGTCAGGACCTCGCGCCCCGCCAGGCGAAGCTGGAAGCGCTCGGGCACGCCGAGGCCGCTCTCCATCTCGAGCGTCGCCGCCTCGTCGGTCAGCCGTCGCACGACGCAATCGATCGTCGACTGGCCGAAATTGAAGAAGATCTTCCCAGCAAGTAGCGTCCGTTCCGGGACCAGATGGGACATTCGCAGCCTCCCGCGTGACTCCGGCCCAGTCTGTCGCAAGCATATTGCCGAGAGGTAACCGGATGGGCGCGGCGGCCATAAGACCGACCGGCAGTCCTTGGCCGGGAGAAGCCACCACGGGGGTCCGAAAGCCCTGCGAAAATCCCTCATCGTCAAGGCCGGCCCAGTGCGGCCGCCCTGGGATGCCGGAACAAGCGGTAGATTGGCTTTACCAGCTATCCACCATGATCGCAGTCAATTGCGCACGGCGTAAAGCGGCGTTCGCAAGGTCACCTGGTAGGCCGGCTTCGGCGTCCAGGCGATCTGCGCGGTGACGCCGAACAGGCGGTTGTCGTTGTCATCCATGCGGTCGAGGTCGAGCCGCAGGATAGGCTGCGTGAAGGACTCGGCCAGCGTTCGGCCGGCGAGCTGCGCGCCGCCGAACGACTGCACGCCGAGGCGGCCGGTGAACTTCCAGTTGCTCGGCCATTGGTAATAGCCGCCGGCATAGAGGATGGTGTTCGGCCGGATGCTGGCGAACGGGCTTGCGATGGTGGTGTAGGTATGTTGCATGCCGGCCAACCAGCCCCGCGTCTCGTCTTCGTCCAGCGCGTAGTCGAATTCCAGAATGTTGTTGAGCGAGTTCGTCATGCCCTGATCGTTCGGCACCGATTGCGTCAGGGTCGATTGCAGCGTGATGGTCGGAATTGATCCGCCGTCCTGCCGGTGGAGGTCGGCCTGCACGCCGATGTTCCAGCTCGTGACGTCGAACGTCGACCAGCCGCCGCCGATGTCGGTCGTCGAGCCCGACACGCCGCCGTAGAGCGAGACGCGGTCGTTGACGTCGACGGTCAGCGGCAGGTCGACGGCAATGGACTTCGCGGCCGGCAGACCGTTCGGCAGCGTTGCGCCTCGGCGCACCGCCAGGGCTTCGAGCGCGGCCGACAGCGACGTGGTGCCGAAACCGAGCCCGAGCGTGCCGGCCGGAATCGACGCATAGGTCGTGCGCAGATCGAGATAGATGTTCGGGATCGCAGGTTTCGCCGGTTCGTTGTCCTCATCTTCGGCAGAGAAGGCGGCGCTGGCCGACAGCATCACGCAGGCCAGTCCCATCGCGACGGCGCGCAAGGTCGGACGACGCGATGGGCGGTGAGGGGACACGTGACAATCCGACGCGTGGAAGGTGTTGGCGAAAATCGCGTGCTAGATGGAACGTGATCGTTCGTGTGGTCAAGCGATATCGGCGAGCGATGGACGGCACGGACGTCCGCGGCTACTCTGTGAGGATTGCACGACAGGTTCGCCCGCCAGACTGCAGGCCGGACAATGGAGGACGACAGCCATGACCACGTCACGCCGCATCCTGCTCGCCGGAATGGCCGGGCTTGCCGTCGCTCCGGCCGCAAGGGCAGCCACCCCCGTGCCGATGCGCGATGACACGACGGTTGCCGAAGAACGGTTTGCGCGCATGATTGCCGCCGCGCATGCGCCCGACGTGACTTGCGCCCGGCAGGCGGAGCGTTATGCGGACATGCATTGGCCTGACTATGTCACGGCAGCCAGGGCCGTGCTCGACGCGCGCGTGTGATTCGCGCTACTTCTCCACCGCTCGCCGCACCTGCTCGCCGATCTGCGACAGCACGAGCTGCGCCTGCGGCAGGATCGCGCCCATGGCGTGGAAATTGTGAACCATGCCGTCGTGGCAGACATGCTCGACGGCGACGCCGGCAGTGAGCAGCTTGCGGGCATAGGCATTGCCCTCGTCGCGCATCGGGTCGTACTCGGCCGTGTGGATGATCGCGGTCGGCAGGCCCGTGAGCCGTGTGGCGCGCAGGGGCGACACGCGCGGATCCGCCGTGTCGATACCGTCAGGCAGATAGTCGGAAAGATCGGCTTCGATCGTGACCCGATCGATCAGATGGCCCTCGGCGAAGGCCTCACGTGAGGGCGAGGTCTCCTCGAAGTCCAGCACCGGGCAGATCAGGCATTGCGCGGCGATGGCAAGGCCGGCGGTCTGCGCCGCCTCCTGGCATACGATCGCAGCGAGCGTTGCACCGGCGGAATCGCCGCCGACCACCAGGCGGTCCGCATCGATGCCGAGCGATGTGGCCTCGCGCGCGATCCATTCGGTGGCGGCGATGGCGTCGTCGACCGCGGCAGGAAATCGGTGCTCCGGCGCGAGCCGGTAATCGACGGAAACCAGGCGGCAGCCGGTGGCATGCGCCAGCGCGGCCGCGATGCGATCATGCGTGGCGATGCTGCCGGCGACGAGGCCGCCGCCATGGAAGAATACGAAGCCGGGTGCAAGCTCGCCGGCGTTTGCAGGCGTGTAGAGACGATAGGGCAGCTCGCCGGCGCGGCCGGGCAGCACGCCGTCGCGTGTCGTCACGTCAGGCGCATCAGCGCGCGCGAACTGCATCAGCTTGGCCAGCGATTGCCGCCGCGCCTCCACGCTCGGCCGGCTTCGCGCCTGCGGCGCAGCCGCAGCCATCATGGTCAACAAGCGCTTTGCAAGCGGATCGAGCGGCATGGCGAACTCCGTATCATTGCCCGCATTATAGCCTGTTTGGCTTGTCTGCCCTCCCGCAGAGGGTGCCAATCGGGCAGCAAATCGTTTAGAAATTGGGACAATAGTGGCCGGATATTCCAAGGGAGGCCGGATATGGCCGAAATCAAGAAGCCGATCGAATATTCGCCGAGCTGGACCTTCTTCGAGGGCAAATGGCACGACGGCAACGTGCCGATCATGGGCCCGCGCACGCATGCGGCCTGGCTCGGCTCGGTGGTGTTCGACGGTGCCCGCGCCTTCGAGGGCGTCGCGCCCGATCTCGACCGTCACGTCGCGCGCGCCAATCAATCCGCGATCAATTTCGGTCTGAAGCCGGTGGTCGATACCGGCACCTGGCTGACGCTGGCAAATGAAGGCATTGCTCGCTTTGCGGCGAATGCCGAGCTCTATGTCCGTCCGATGTATTGGGCGCAGAACGGCGCGGGCGGCGGCGTGCTGTTCGACCCCGAGACCACCAATTGGTGCCTGTGCATCTACGAGGCGCCGATGCCAAAGCCGGTCGGCAACGCCATCACCCTGTCGCCGTTCCGCAGGCCGACTGCCGAATGCGCGCCGGTCGAGGCGAAAGCGGCCTGTCTCTATCCGAACAATTCGCGCGCGCTCGCGGAAGCCGCCTCGCGCGGCTTCCAGAACGCGCTGATGCTCGACATGCTCGGCAACGTCGCCGAATTCGGCAATTCCAACGTGTTCATGGCGAGGGACGGCGTGGTCTATACGCCGGTGCCCAACGGCACCTTCCTCAACGGCATCACGCGCCAGCGCGTCATCAGCCTGCTGCGCGGTGATGGCGTCAATGTGGTCGAGAAGACGTTGCGCTATGCCGACTTCCTGACCGCGGACGAGATCTTCTCCACCGGCAATTTCGCCAAGGTCGCCCCGGTGATCCGCATCGACGAGCGCGAGCTGAAGCCGGGCCCGTTCTACGCCAAGGCGCGAAAGCTCTATTGGGACTTTGCCCATGCGGTGAAACTGGCGGCGTGATCTGGACTTCTCAGTCGTCATGCCCGGGCTTGTCCCGGGCATCCACGTTCTTCCTCGCATGCGTCACGCATGGATGGCCGGGACAAGCCCGGCCATGACGGGATCTATCCGCGTCGCCGAAACCGGCTGAACTGAAACGCCTGCGTCGAATCCCAGGGCGTATGATGCGTCTCGCGGCGCGTCTCGATCAGCGCGAAGTCCGGCCCGAGCTCTGCGAGAAGGCTGGCGCTGTCATGGCGCTGCACTGGCAGGCCGCTGCACTTCTCCGGACCATCGGGTGCGAACGTCGCGATGATGACATGGCCGCTGGGGGCAACCGCGGACCGCAGGCGCGCGACATAAGCCGTCCTGTCCTGCGGATCGGTCAGAAAGTGAAATGCGGCGCGGTCGTGCCAGACCTGGTAGGTCTTCGGCGGCCGCCACGTCGTGGCGTCGGCGACGATCCAATCGACACGTGATGCGGCGTCGCCGAGCCGTTTCTTTGCCGCGTCAAGCGCGTGGGCAGAGAGATCCAGGACGGCGACGTCGCGATATCCGTGCTGCAATAGCGCATCGACCAGACGCGAGGCGCCGCCGCCGATATCGATGATGGCAGTCTCGCGATCGGGATCGGCTGCCCTGATCATCGCGAGCGAGGTCGAGGGGCTGGTCTGAAACCAGCTGACCTCGGCCTCGCCCTTGGTGGCGTAGACGTTGTCCCAATGGGAGCTTCGGTCGGACATGGCGCATCCTCCGGCTCACCTGGGGCGCCGGGGCATAGAAAGGACTATTCGTCCTTCTTCGACATCCGCTCCAGGCGTTCCTGCATTTCCTTCATCTGCTGGCGCAAATCGTCGATGTTGCTGTCCTTCGGCGCTTCTGCGGTCGCATCGGTCTCCGTCTCTGCAGTGGCCCCCGGGCGCGGCGGGACGAAGGGCTTGAACATCGAGAAGGTCTGCTGGAACAGCTCCATGTTGCGACGGACTTGTTCCTCCAAAGGAGCAAAAGGAGTGCCGGACAGGGTATTGGCGATCTGCTTGCGGAACTTCTCCTGCTCCTGGGTCAGGGTCGCGATCGACTGCTCCAGATATTTCGGCACCACCATCTGCATGCTGTCGCCGTAGAAGCGGATCAGCTGGCGCAGGAAGGTGGTCGGGAGCAGGTTCTGGCCGGCCTTGTTCTCCTGCTCGAAGATGATCTGGGCGAGCACCGAACGGGTGATGTCGTCGCCGGTCTTGGCGTCATAGACCAGGAAATCCTCGCCATCCTTGACCATCGCGGCGAGGTCTTCCAGCGTCACATAGGTGCTCGTCCCGGTGTTATAGAGCCGGCGGTTCGCGTATTTCTTGATGGTGGTGGGTTGGTCTGATTTCGCCATGGGCTCTCACTTGCAAGCGCGGAGAACGGGAACCCGACGGGCCATGCCGCAGGGCGGGAAGAGTACGCAACGCAACAAAATAAGCATTTTCAAAGGGGTCACGCTACCGTTTTGTGCGGCACGGTTAATCGCGGAGCAAAATCTTGCTTGCGAAAGCGCCAAGAACGCTATTTTGAATGCGCTGCGGCATGAATTCGGTCGCCGGCCGATTGACATGCCTCAACGACGTTAACAGGATGGCTGACGAGACTGGCGAGCCGTTTCCCTAAAGCCCCGCCTGCCCCTTTCAAAGAAACCTCAAGCCTCAGGAGATGCCCATGTCAGACGATGTCGTCATCGTCAGCGCCGCCCGCACCCCGGTCGGAAGCTTCAACGGCGCGTTCGCGACCCTTCCCGCCCACGATCTCGGCGCCATAGCCATCAAGGCCGCGCTGGAGCGTGGTGGCATCGAGCCCGGCCGGGTCTCCGAGGTCATCATGGGGCAGATCCTGACCGCCGCCCAGGGCCAGAACCCGGCACGTCAGGCCTCGATCGGCGCCGGCATCCCGGTGGAGAGCCCGGCCTGGGGCGTGAACCAGCTTTGCGGTTCGGGGCTGCGCACGGTCGCACTCGGCTACCAGGCGCTGCTCAACGGCGATTCCGAAATCGTGGTTGCCGGCGGCCAGGAATCCATGAGCATGGCCCCGCACGCCCAATATCTGCGTGGCGGCGTCAAGATGGGACCCGTCGAGTTCGTCGACACCATGATCAAGGACGGTCTGTGGGATGCCTTCAACGGCTACCACATGGGCAACACCGCCGAGAACGTCGCGCGGCAGTGGCAGATCACCCGCGCCCAGCAGGACGAGTTCGCGGTCGCCTCGCAGCAGAAGGCCGAGGCGGCGCAGAAGGCCGGCAAGTTCAACGACGAGATCGTCCCCGTCACCATCAAGACCCGCAAGGGCGACGTCGTCGTCAGCGCCGATGAATATCCGCGTCATGGCGCAACGCTCGAGGCGATGGCCAAGCTCCGTCCCGCCTTCGAGAAGGAAGGCACTGTTACCGCGGGCTCTGCGTCCGGCATCAATGACGGCGCTGCCGCCGTGGTGCTGATGACCGCCAAGCAGGCGGCCAAGGAAGGCAAGAAGCCGCTCGCGCGTATCGTGTCCTGGGCGCAGGCCGGTGTCGATCCGAAGATCATGGGCTCGGGCCCGATCCCGGCGTCGCGCGCCGCGCTGAAGAAGGCCGGCTGGAATGTCGGCGATCTCGATCTGATCGAGGCCAACGAAGCCTTCGCGGCCCAGGCCTGTGCCGTCAACAAGGACCTCGGCTGGGACACCTCCAAGGTCAACGTCAATGGCGGCGCGATCGCGATCGGCCATCCGGTCGGCGCGTCCGGCGCGCGCGTGCTGGTGACGCTGCTGCACGAAATGCAGAAGCGCGATTCCAAGAAGGGCCTCGCCACGCTGTGCATCGGCGGC
This sequence comes from Bradyrhizobium sp. WYCCWR 12699, assembly GCF_032144035.1. Classification (NCBI taxonomy): domain Bacteria; kingdom Pseudomonadati; phylum Pseudomonadota; class Alphaproteobacteria; order Hyphomicrobiales; family Nitrobacteraceae; genus Bradyrhizobium; species Bradyrhizobium sp. WYCCWR 12699. The sequence continues at coordinate 965,964 of NZ_JAVTJN010000032.1, read as the reverse complement.
GGCATGGGCATCGCGATGTGCATCGCGCGCGACTGACGATAGCTGACGTGCAGCTGACGCGCGGTGTGCGCGTGCGCTGCACACGTCGGTGAGTGCGTTGCACGCGACTAAAAAGGCAGCGGTTGCAAATCAAATATTCTTCGCAATCGCGCAGGCCTCGACTAAATCAAACGCCCGGCTCAACGCCGGGCGTTTTGTTCTTGATGTCCGTCAAACCAACCGCATAATCCCACGTTAAAAAACGATCACTCCAGAAACGTCCGAAGAGTCCAAGGAAGAGTCCAAGGGAAGGAATACGACATGGCACGTGTTGCATTGGTCACGGGTGGTACGCGGGGCATTGGTGCTGCGATCAGCAAGGCACTGAAGGCGGCTGGCTACAAGGTCGCGGCGAGCTACGCCGGCAACGACGCGGCGGCGGAGAAGTTCAAGGCCGAGACCGGCATCGCCGTCTACAAATGGGACGTCAGCAGCTTCGACGCCTGTGCCGAAGGCGTGAAGAAGGTCGAGGCCGATCTCGGGCCGATCGAGGTGCTCGTCAACAATGCCGGCATCACCCGCGACACCGCCTTCCACAAGATGACTCTCGAGCAGTGGAACGCCGTCATCAGCACCAATCTCGGTTCGCTGTTCAACATGACGCGCCAGGTCATCGAGGGCATGCGTTCGCGCAAGTTCGGCCGCATCATCTCGATCTCGTCGATCAACGGACAGAAGGGACAGTTCGGCCAGGTCAACTATTCCGCGGCGAAGGCCGGCGATATCGGCTTCACCAAGGCGCTCGCGCTGGAGAATGCCAAGGGTGGCATTACCGTGAACGCGATCTGCCCCGGCTACATCAACACCGAAATGGTGCAGGCGGTGCCGAAGGACGTTCTGGAGAAGAACGTGATCCCGCAGATCCCGGCCAACCGGCTCGGCGAACCCGAAGAGATCGCGCGCGCGGTCGTGTTCCTCGCGGCCGACGAGTCCGGTTTCATCACCGGCTCGACGCTCACGGTCAACGGCGGCCAATACATGGTGTGATGCGATCGCATCACGCCGGCTGATATTTTGCACATCGGCGTGCCCGGGCTTGTCCCGGGCATCATGCCCTGTCATTCCGAGGCGCCGCGAGAGCGGCGAACCCGGAAACTCGAGATTCCGGGTCTGGCGCTACGCGCCATCCCGGAATGACGAGGCCTTCCAAGATGACTCCCCGCACCGCCACGCTGATCGGATTGACCGCGATCCTGATGTGGTCGCTGCTCTCGGTGATGACGGTGGCGACCGGAACGATCCCGGCGTTTCAGCTTGCGGCCATGACCTTCGCGATCGGCGGCCTCGTCGGCCTGCTCACCTGGATCGGCCGCGGCGATGCGGCGAAAAGCCTGCGTCAACCGCTCGTCGTCTGGGTCGTCGGCGTCGGCGGCCTGTTCGGCTATCACGCGCTGTATTTTCTCGCGCTCCGCTTCGCGCCGCCGGCCGAAGCCGGTCTTCTGAACTACATGTGGCCGCTCTTGATCGTGCTGTTCTCCTCGTTCCTGCCCGGCGAGCGGCTCGCTTTGCATCACATCATCGGCGCCGTGCTCGGCCTCGTCGGCACCGTGATGCTGTTCGCCGGCAACACCAGCGGATTTGCACCGGGGGCGGTGCCGGGACTGATCGCAGCCTTCATTGCCGCGTTCGTCTGGGCGGCCTATTCGGTGTTGTCGCGCCGATTGAAAGCGGTGCCGACGGATGCCGTCGCGGGCTTCTGCCTTGCCACCGCAGCGCTGGCCGCGCTGATGCACGGTTTGCTTGAAACCACGGTGTGGCCGGAGACCATTTTGCAATGGCTCTCCGTGATCGCCCTCGGCATCGGTCCCGTCGGTGCGGCCTTCTACGCCTGGGACATCGGCATGAAGCGTGGCGACATCCGCGTGCTCGGCGCCGCCTCCTACGCGACGCCGTTGCTCTCGACCGGCTTCCTCATCGCCGCCGGCTTTGCCAAGGCCAGCGCCAACATCGCCATTGCCGCGATCCTGATTGCCGGCGGCGGCCTGATCGCGGCGAAGGACATGGTGCTGAGGAAGCGATGATCGTCATTCCGGGTTCGCCGCTTGCGCGCGGCGCGCCGGAATGACGGTGTAGGCGCTACGGCTCCCAGCCCTTCGGTGCGAGCTCGAAGCCTGCGAACTCGAACGCGGGCGCCACGGTGCAGCCGACCAGGGTCCACTCGCCCGTGGTCTCAGCCATCTGCCAGGCCTGCTCCGGCACGATCGCCTGCGGCCGCTCGCCGCCGGCGAGGTCGGTGCCGAGCCGCACCTCGTGCCGCGAGCAGCCGTCATGGGCGATGCGCAGCATCAAGGGGCTGCCCGCATAATAATGCCAGGTCTCGACCGCATCGACGCGATGCCAGTGCGAGCGCTCGCCGCGTGTGAGCAGGAAGTAGATCAGGGTCGAGCGCGACCGGCCGTTGGCGTCCGTGGCCTGGTCGCGAAACGTCTCGCGATAATGGCCGCCTTCGGGATGCGGCCGCAGTTCAAGGCGAGCGATGATCTCGGCTGCGGTCGGCATCGATCCCCGTCAGGTCTGTGCTTCAGGACTTGCGCGTCGGGATTTATGCGTCAGGATTTGTTCTTGCGCTCGCGCAGCTCGCCGAACACTGCGGCGGCATCCGCGCCCTTCATGTGCAGCCTGGCCGCGACCGACGGTTCATCGGCGCGCAGGAACACATTGGCCCGCTTCTCCTCGCCAAGCAGTGTCGGAATGGTCGGCCTGTTCTCGGCCCGGAGCTTCGCCACCTCCGCCGCGCGCGCCTGCAGCGCCGCATTGTCGGGATCGACGGTGAGCGCGAACTTGACGTTGGAGGCCGTGTATTCGTGGCCGCAATAGAGCTTGAAGTCGTCGGGCAGGGCCCGCAGCTTCAGGAGCGAATCCCACATCATCGGGTAGGTGCCCTCGAACACGCGTCCGCAGCCGATCGAGAACAGCGTGTCAGCGGCGAACACCGTCTTCTCGGTGTCGAACACGTAGGAGATGTGGTCGAGCGTGTGGCCGGGCGTCTCCAGAACGCGCGCCAGCAGATTGCCGATCTTGACCACGTCGGCGTTGGCGACGCGCAGGTCGACATTGGCGATAGCGGTGGTCTTGTCGTGCGGCGCGACGACGCGGCAATTGTATTTCCGCTTGAGTTCGGCGACCCCGCCGACATGATCGCCGTGATGATGGGTGATCAGGATGTCGGTGAGCTGCCAACCCTCGCGCTCCAGCGCCTGGACAATCGGGCCAGCCTCGGGCGCGTCGATCGACGCCGTCGCCTTGGTTTCCACATCGTGGATCAGATAACCGAAATTGTCGTTTAAACAGGTGAAAGTACGAATTTCGGCGGCCATGTCATCTCCATCGCGCTCAGCCCCGCCAGACAAATATGGCGTTAACGTTGCGCAGGCAATGCAATATTCCGCGCGCAGGCGCAGCCTTACGCATGTTACATTGCCGTCATGACCATCGACGTCGTCGACCTCCGCGAGTTCTATTCCCGTCGCCTCGGCATCGTGGCGCGGCAAATGATCAATCGCGGCATCAGGGAGCGCTGGCCGGGCGCGGAGGGCCAGCGCGTGCTCGGCCTCGGCTATCCCACGCCCTATCTGGGGTTGTTCCGCGAAGACGCCGAGCGCTGCATCGCCTTCATGCCGGCGGCCCAGGGCGTCCTGAAATGGCCGACGGGGCGGCCGGCGCTGGCCTCGCTGGTCGACGAATTCTCGCTGCCGCTGCCCGACGCCGCGGTCGACCGCATCCTGCTGATCCACGCGCTGGAGATGTCGGACGATCCGGCCGCGCTGCTGCGCGAGGTGTGGCGCGTGCTGTCGCCCTCGGGCCGCGTGATCGCGGTGATCCCGAACCGGCGCGGGGTGTGGACCCGCACCGACAGCACGCCGTTCGGTCACGGCCGGCCCTATTCGCGCTCGCAGATCACCGACCTGTTGCGCCAGACCTGGTTCACGCCGACCGCCTGGGGCGAGGCGTTGTTCATGCCGCCCTATGCCGGTGGCTGGGTGCTGAAATCGGCACAGATGTGGGAGCGCGCCGGTGCGGCGCTGTCGCTGCCCTTTGCCGGCGTGCACATCGTCGAGGCCACCAAGCAGGTCTATCGTGCGATCCCCGCCAAGCGCGAGCGGGCGCGGCTGATTCCCTCGCTCGCCAAGCCCGTGCTGGTGCCGTCCTCGACGGTGACGCGCAGCTGAAAAAAATCGTCCCGGCGAGGCCGGGACGATTGCAGTTCACAAACTCAGAACCGGCTTATTCGCCGGGGGCGACTTCGTCGCTCGAGGCGGCCGGAGCTGCCTCGCGCTCGGGGCGCGGGCCATGCGGTCGGCGCCGCCGGCGCGGAAAGCGTTCGCCACCGCCGCCACCGCCCTCGAAGCCGGGTTGGCCGCCATTGGCGCCGACATTCACTTGCGGCTGCGGGCCGGTGATGAAGGACGGCAGGCGATCGACGCTGCCGGCATCGGCGATGACGGGCTGCGGCTGGTTCGCGGGCAGCGGCTGCGGCTGATATTGCGGCTGCGGACGATGATCGCGTTCGCGGTGCTCGCGCGGCTGCTGGTCGCGCTGATAAGGCTGCTGCTGGTCGCGTTGCTGATGATCACGCTGGTGATGATCGCGCTGGCCGTCGCGGTCGCGCGCGAAAGGCTGCTGCTGCGGCTGCGGGACGAAGCCCGGCTCCTGGCCGAAATTCGAGAAATTCTCGCCGTCGTCCTCGCCGTCGTCGCTGTGGCTGCTGACGGGCTCGTCACCGCGCGGCTGCTGGTTCTGGCGGAACTGCTCCTGGGCCGCCGCGATCAGGCGGAAATAATGCTCGGCATGCTGGTAGTAGTTCTCCGCCGCAACGGGATCGCCGGACGAGCGCGCGTCGCGCGCAAGCTGGAGATACTTTTCGGCGATGTGCGAAGCGGTGCCGCGGATCTTGATGTCGGGTCCGTTGGACTCGTAGACCCGGGTCATCGGGTTCTGGCTGCGCCGGTTGTTGTTGTTGTTATTGTTGTTGCGGTTGCGCATCCGCTGCTTGTTCTGACCGTTTCTCATGTCCTGCCTTTAATTCCAGCCCTAAAGGTTGCACGCATTACTGATTGCTAGGAGTGACCTGGCGACAGCGGTTCACATTGCCCACGCGCACCGCGCGCATGAGCGGATTGATCCCTGCCGATGTTCGTCGACCGTCGCGTTCAACAAGGACGCGTTCCCCACCCGCCAGCATTGATCGCCAGCGAACCCATTCATTTTGCCTGCCGAAACAAGCCCAGCTTTGTTGCGTAAGTCTTCAAGCGCAATATCAGGCTTTCGTTCACTTTGCGGTCGGAGAGCAGCGCAGCTCCACTGGCTATCGCGCTTCACAGGACCTGCGGCTTGGAACCTTTATCAGTAAAGCTCTCGCCCGAGAGCCCGGCTTTCGCCCGTAGGTCTACGGGGCCGGCACCGATGTGTTGATCGGAACGTAGTCGTTCCCAAGGGATATTCCAAGAGCTTTTTGCAGGCCAATCCGGCTTTTATGGGGGCATTTTTCGGGCCGAAACGGCCCGCGGAATGCCCGCCAGGTCGGCCTTGGCCGGCCTGTCCAACGTTAACCCCGCCGCTGCCATCAGGGTTTCAATGTTTCTCGCCTGGCCCTGTCCGGCCTCGACGATCAGGGCGCCGCCGGGCGCGAGGCGCTCGGCCGCCTGCGGGATCAGGGCGCGGTAAGCATCATATCCGTCGTTGCCGCCATCGAGCGCCAGGTGCGGATCGTGCTCGCGCACCTCGACGCTCAATGTCGGAATTTCGGCCGAGGGGATATAGGGCGGGTTCGACACGATGAGGTCGAACGGGCCGCGCAGCGCCGACGCATAGGAGCAAGCGACGAAGGCCGCGCGGCCGCCGAGGCCGAGAGCGGCGGCATTGTCGCGCGCCGTGTCGAGCGCCGCCAGGCTGACATCGGTGCCGATGCCAAACGCATCGGGAATTTCGTGCAACAGCGCCAGCAGGATCGCGCCCGATCCGACGCCGATATCGGCGATGCGCGGGCGCCGTCCCGATATCGTCAGCCCGCGAAAAATCTCGAGCGCCAGTTCGACAACGGTCTCGGTGTCCGGCCGCGGCACCAGCGTCGCCTCGGACAGCCGGAACGGCATGCCCCAGAATTCCCGCGCGCCGAGAATGCGGGCGACCGGCTCGTGCGCCAGCCGGCGTTGCGCATATTGTTCGAGGCGTGCGGTTTCCTCAGGCGTGAGCGTTCGCGCCGCCTGCGTCACCATTCCGGTCAGATCGAGCTCCAAGGCCGCGCCGACGAGCAGGCGCGCATCGAGGGCGGACTCCTCGATGCCGGCCGATCGCAATCGCGCGGCGAGGGCGCGGCGCGCACTCTCGATGCTGTGTCCGGGATCGAAGCCTGTCGTCAATGGAACCATCCTGCCTGGCATCGTGGATAGATCGGCAGGCTTGCTTGCGTCAACGGAAAGGAGCGCGTTTGATCGCGCCTCGCAAGCGTGGAGGGGTCCATGACGGCCTATGACGATCAGAACGTCTTCGCAAAGATCCTGCGCGGCGAGATTCCCTGCTTCGAGGTGTTCAGGGACGATCGCAGCTTCGCCTTCCTCGACATCATGCCGCGCTCGCCCGGGCACACGCTGGTGATTCCGCGCGCGCCGGCGCGCGGCATCCTCGACATCGCCGATGACGATCTCGCCGCGGTGACGAGAACCGCCAAGCGGATCGCGATTGCGGCGATGAAGGCGTTCGACGCCGAGGGCATCATCCTGCAGCAATTCAGCGAGCCGGCCAGCGGGCAGGTGGTTCTTCACCTGCACATGCACGTCATGCCGGTCAGGTCCGGGATCGAGCTGTTGCCGGCGCAGACGCGGAAAGAGGACATGGCCGTGCTCGCCGATCACGCCAAGCGGATGGTCGCGGCGCTCGGCGGTTGATCAAACGCCGAGATAGCGCTGCAGCAGTTCCGGCTGGGCCTTCAGCTCCTGCGCCGGTCCCTCATGCACGATATGGCCGTTGTTGATGATGTAGATCCGGCTCGCCAGCGCCAGCGTGGCCGCCAGATTCTGCTCGACCAGCACGATGGTCTGGCCGGCGGCCGCCAGATCGCGGCAGGCCTTGACGAGGTCGTGGACGATGACGGGCGCGAGGCCCTCGAACGGCTCGTCCAGCAGCACGATCTTGGGATCGCGCACCAGCGCCCGCGCGATCGCGAGCATCTGCTGCTCGCCGCCGGAGAGCTCGGTGCCGCGATTGTTGCGCCGCTCCTTCAGCCGGGGAAACATCTCGTAGATGCGCCCGAGCGGCCAGCGTTTCGGCGCGGTGATGCCGGCGAGAAGGATATTCTCCTCCACCGACAGGCTGCCGAAGATCCGGCGTTCCTCGTGCACGAGCTGCATGCCGGCCTGCGCGATCTTGTGGCTTCGGCGTCCGGCGATGTCGATGCCGTCGAATTTCACGCTGCCGCTGCGCGGTGCCACCACGCCCATCAGGCTCTTCAGCGTGGTGCTCTTGCCGGCCCCGTTGCGGCCGAGCAATGCCACCACCTCGTGACGCTCGACATGCATGGCGACGTCGAACAGGATGTGGGAATCCCCGTAATAGCTGTTCAGGCCGTTGACCTCGATCAGGCTCATGCGGCGATCTCTCCGTGAACGCCGCCGAGATAGGCTTCCTGCACCGCGGCATTGGACTTGATTTCTTCCGGTGTGCCGGAGACCAGCACGCGGCCTTCCTGCAGCACGGTGACGCGCTCGACCAATTCGAACAGGGAATCCATGTCGTGGTCGATGATGATCATGGTGCGGCCGCGCGCGATCGACTTCAGAAGCTTTACCGTCTCGACGCGTTCGCGCGGGCTCATGCCGGCGAGCGGCTCGTCGAGCAGCAGCAGGCGCGGCGAGGTCGCGAGCGCAAGCCCGATCTCCAGCCGGCGTTTCTCGCCATAGGCGAGCTCGGAGACGGGCGTGTCGGCGCGGCGGGTGAGATTGACCAGTGCCAGCGTGTGCTCGACCTGCTCGGTCAGGCCCTTGACGCCCGAGAGCTTGCGGAACAAATCAAGCCGGAATTTCCCGCGCAGCTCGGCGAGCGCGGCGATCGTCAGGTTCTGGCGCACGGTGAGGCCGGTGAAGAGCTGGTTGACCTGGTAGCTCTTGGTGAGCCCGAGCTGGCAAACCTCGGTGACCTTCAATCCCGTGATGTCGCGCCCCTCGAACACGATCCGGCCCGACGTCGGCGCGATCTCGCAGGTCAGCATCTTGAAGAAGGTCGACTTGCCGGCACCGTTGGGGCCGATGATGCCGCGCAGCTCGCCCTGATTGACGCTGAAATCGATGTCGCTGTTGGCGACGAGGCCGCCATAGCGCTTGGTGAGACCGGTGGCCTTCAGGATCGGCCCGGAATAAGCGGGGTGCTCGACCTCCTTGGCCTGCATCGGCGCGGGCGCGGCTTGCGGTGTCGCCTCGGCGTCCGCAGCTTCCTGTTCAGTCTCGGCTTCCGTTCGCTGACGCTTGCCGGAGACGAGGCGGTAGAGATCGGCAAGTCCGCCAATGATGCCGCCGCGCAGGAAGCAGACCAGCAGCACGAACACGACGCCGAGCACCAGTTTCCAGGCCGCACCCAAGCCCAGCGCGGACTGTAGGAAATCCTGCAGGAACAGCCAAACCGTTGCGCCGACCAGAGGTCCGAACAGCGTGCCGCGGCCGCCGATGGCGGTCTGCATCACCAGCTGGCCCGAGGTGTCGAAGGTGAAGGCGTCGGGCGGCATGAAGGCCTGGAGCACGCCGAGCAGACCGCCGGCGAAGCCCGCATAGGCCGCTGCGATCACGAAAGCCGTCAGCTTGTAGCCGTGGATGTTGTGGCCGACGGCGGTGGCGCGCAGCGGATTGTCCCGGATCGCGCTGAAAATGGCGCCGACCGGCGAGCGCACGATCCTGAGCGCGATGATGACGCCGATGAAGTAACACAGCGCGATGAACTGATAGAGCGACCAGCCATTGGTGAAGTGGATGGTGGTGAAGCCTAGATCGAAGCTCGGCGTCGGCACGCCGGGCAGGCCGTTCTCGCCGCCGGTGAAGTCGGAGAGCGGATTGAACTCGACGAAGAAGAACACCTCCGCGATCGCCACGGTGATCATGGCGAAATAGATGCCGGTGCGGCGCAGGGCGATCAGGCCGATCAGATAGCCGGTCGCGGCCGCCGCGATCATGCCGATGATCAGCGCGCCGAGCACGTTGCCGAAGCCGGCACGGGTCAGAAGGTAGGCCGCGACGAAGCCGCCGGTGCCGTAGAAGGCGGACTGGCCGAACGACAACAGGCCGGTGAAGCCGAACAGGATGTCGAAGCCGAGGCCGAACAGGCCCCAGACCAGGATCCGGTTCACGGTGTTGGGCGCGAAGCCGAGATGAGGCAGCACGAAGGGAGCTGCGATCAATCCGATCGCGGTCAGGGTCTCGATCAGGAACGGGCGTTGCTTGAGCATCGGGAAATCGCTTACTCGCGGCCCTGGACGCCGAGCAGGCCATGCGGTCGCACCACGAGCACGAGCGTCATCGCCGCAAACAGCATCACATAGGCATAGCCGGGGTTGAACATGGAGGTGACGCTGATGATCTCGCCGGCGATCAGGCCGCCGAGGATCGCGCCGGGGAACGAGCCGACGCCGCCGATCACCACCACCACGAAGGTCTGGACCAGGATGTCGTCGCCGATGCCCGGTGTCAGCGACACCACCGGCGCGTTGACGATGCCGGCAAAGCCGGCGGCCATCGCGCCGATGCCGAACACGATCATGAAGACGCGGTAGACGTTGATGCCGAGCGAATCGACCATCACCGAATCCTCGATGCCGGCCCGCACGATCATGCCGAGCCGGGTCCGGTAGAGCACGATGAACAGCGCGCCGAGCGCGACCGCGACGATGCCGACCAAGGCGAGGCGGTAGGTCGGATAGAACATGAAGCCGAGATTGGTGATGCCCTGGAACAGCGCCGGCGGCGGCACCAGCTGCGACTGGCTCGAGAAGGCCAGGCGCACGAGCTCGACGAAGCAGATGCCGAGCCCGAAGGTCACCAGCAACTGATCCTCGTGCGGGCGATGATAGAAGTGGCGGATGATGACGCGCTCCATGAGCACGCCCAGCAGCATCACGAACAGCGAGCCCGCGATGACGGCAAGGATGAACGATTCCGTGTACTGGTAGGCGACGAAGCCGGCATAGCCGCCGATCATGAACATCGCACCGTGCGCGAGATTGAGCACGCCGAGCGTGCCGTAGATGATGGTCAGGCCGGAGCTGATCAATGCGAGCAAGGCGCCGAGCGCCAGCCCGTTGAAAAGCTGCGAGACGAGGTTGGGCCAACTGATCATGAAATGGTCACTGTGCGGGGCGCGACGGAGAGTCAAAAAAAGGTGACGCCGCAGGTGCTGGAAGCGACCTACGGCGTCAGAGGAGTAGCGCGGGCTCAGCTATAGTCGCCGGGATGGCAGCCGAACGCGTCGGGCTTCTGCATCAGGCCTTCGCCGGGGACGATCTCGACCACGTCGTACCAGTCTTCCTTGTTCTTCATGTCCTTCTGCTGCTTGCCCTTCACGATCAGGACGGGGCGGATGCACTGATGGTCCTCGGGACGGTAATGCACGTCGCCGACGAGCGAGGGGATCGTCTCGCCCTTCTCATAGGCCTTGATCACGTCGGGCGGATTGAAGCTGCCGGCCTGCTCGCACATGCGGGCCCAGTGCGCGAAGCTGACATAGGCGTTCTCGGCGCCCCATTCCGGCTTGTAGCCGTACTTCTTCTCGAAGGCCTCGTTGAACATCTTGGCCAGCGGGAATTTGTCCTCGATCGTCCACCAATAGTCGGTGGCGGCGTAGACGCCCTGCATCAGGCCGCCGGTCTCGCGCGCGATGAACGGCACCTGATACGGGACCACCAGCTTCATCTTGTCGAGCACGCCGAACTGCTTGGCTTGCTGGGTCGACAGCACCGCGTCGTGACCCCAATTGACGTTGATCAAGACGTCCGCGCCGGAATTGGCGACGTTCAACAGGTAGGAGGAGTAATCCGGCGCGCCGAGCGGCGCGACCTGGTTAGTCACGGTGGTCCAGCCGGCGGTCGCAAGGAAGTCCTGCATCGACTTGGTGACGGTGTGACCGTAAGTGTAGTCGGGCGTGAGGTACGCGGCCTTCTTGCCCTTGCCGAATTCCTTGACCATGACCGGACCGATCGCCGCGGCGGCGGTCTGGCCGAAGAAGTTCTGGCGGAAGCCGTAGCGGACGCAGTCCTTGCCGGTGGTGTCGTTCGAGCCGGAGATGCCGCAGACGAAGATCACCTTCTCGCGTTGCGCGAGCTTGTTGAGCGCGACCGCGACGGCACTCGACGTGCCGCCGGTGATCATGATCGCCTTGTTCTCGCTGATGAAGCGCTGCTGCGCCTGCACCGCCTCGTTCGGCTTGGCGGCGGAATCCGCAACGCCGAACTTCAGTTCCTTGCCGAGCACGCCCTTGCTGGTCTTCGGCGAGATCTTCTTGATCAGCTCGTGACCGCTGTTGATGTGCTCGATCGCGAGTTGATAACCCTTGAGCTCGTCTTCACCCTGCACGGCGTAGGTGCCGGTGCGCGGCACCGAGATTCCGATGAAGGCGGTGGAGCCCGAGACGCCCGCGGGATAGGAGCCGATCGGCTTGTCCTCGGCGAAGGCCGGCATCGCGGGCAGCACCGAGCCGCCGATGAGGCCCGCCGTGGTCTGGAGCAGGCCGCGGCGCGACAGGCCGCGGCGGATGAGATCGTCAGTCATGATCGTTTCCTCCGAACGTCGTTCTTGTTTGCAGGCAAACACAACCCGTCCGGCGGCAACCGACCTCGATGGGTCTGCTCGCGCCGGGCACGTCACATCCGCGTGTAGCTCTTGGACCTAAACATTGCTTGTGCACACCTTCTGTCAATTTCGCCTTTGGTCGAACGACCGAAATTATCACGTGAAAACATATCGGATCACGATATATATTAGTCTTTGTGAGTACGAAGCAGACGGGTTCGGCGAGGGACATGACGCGGCGGACGGTAGCAGCGGGCACGCGAAAGCGGCGGTCCTGGCCTCTGGAGACGGAGCGGCAGGAGCCGGCGTGGCCGGCGGCGGAGGGCAACGAACAACGCGCGGCACCGCCGTCCGGCGAAGCGGTTCGTGTCTCCGAACCTCGTCACAGGCCGATCGGCGAGCGGGGTCCGGCGGTCGGCTCCGTTCAGGCGAAGCGCCTTCCAGCTCCGATGACGAAGCTGAGCGTACGCGCCCAGAACGTCCTCAAGGAGCTCGCGGTCGAACTGACGGGCGAGCAGCCGCCGAAAGGAGCATGGTCGCCCTCGCGTGAACTGCTGCTGGCGCTGACAGCCGAGCGCCTCGCGACCGCGCGCAATTGCGGCCCTCATACCATGCGGGAGATCGTCGACTGGGCGCAGGGCTGTGGCGTGACCATCAGTCCGGTGATCCCGGCCGGCGGCTCGCTGTCACAGATGTGGGGTGAGCTGATCGCCAGCGCGTCGGTCGGTAGCCTGACCAGCGCCGAGATCGCTGGTGCTCTGCAGCGCTCGATCCGGCGGAAGAGCGTCCGCATCCCGCTCGCATTTCAGGTCATCCTGGTGAAGATCCTGCTGTCCGGGTTCGAATAGGCATTCGGTTAATTGTGCAATTGCGGTGTCGGCCCGGTTGGTTCCGAGGCTGCATCTTGCTACTTTGGACTAAGTCGCTCGCGTCCCCGGCTTGACAGTGTCGAGGCAGGGCGGCCAGGCACGGTCCAGGCGATGCAGGCGCGGCGATCCAAGACGACGAAAACCACCCCGGGCTCGAACAGCCGTACGATGCGTGACGCCGATTACGCGGCGCTGGCGCAGTTTCGCTATCAGATCCGAAGCTTTCTGGCCTTCAGCGAGCAAGCGGCGGCGAACAAAGGATTGACGCCGACGCAGCACCAGGCACTGCTCGGCATCAAGGGCTTTGTCCGTCCGGGACCTGCGACGGTCGGCGATGTCGCGCGCTTCCTGCTGATCCGGCATCATTCCGCGGTCGAACTGGTCGACCGTCTGGCCAAGCTCGGGTTGGTCAGCAGGCTTGCCGATCCCAATGACGCCCGGCGCGTGCACCTCAATCTGACCAAGAAGGGTGAGCAGAAGCTCCGGGCACTCTCGCGGAAGAACCTCGAAGAGCTTCGCCATGCCGCGAGCCCGGCCTTGGGGCGTCTGCTGAAGTCGTTCCAGGATTCCGGCGAGACCTGATTCGCGGTGATCGCGCCTGTCAGGCCGCGACGCCTTGGGCGGCGAGCTGCGCGGCCTGGTGCTCGGTGGTCAGCGCGTCGGTCAATTCGCTGAGCGCTTCGCCCGCGATCACCTGCGGCAGCTTGTAGAGCGTCAGGTTGATGCGGTGGTCGGTGACGCGTCCTTGTGGGAAATTGTAGGTGCGGATGCGCTCTGAGCGGTCGCCGGAGCCGACCTTCTCCTTGCGCTCGGCCGAGCGCGCGGCGTCGACGCGCTGCCGCTCGGCGTCGTAGATACGCGAGCGCAGGATGTTCATGGCGGAGGCGCGGTTCTTATGCTGCGAGCGCGAGTCCTGCATCATCACGACGATGCCGGTCGGAATGTGGGTGATGCGGATCGCCGATTCGGTCTTGTTGACGTGCTGGCCGCCCGCGCCTTGCGCGCGCATGGTCTCGATGCGGAGGTCGTCGTTCTTGATCTCGACGTCCACGTCCTCGACCTCGGGCAGCACGGCAACGGTCGCCGCAGAGGTGTGAATGCGCCCCTGCGTCTCCGTGTCGGGCACGCGCTGCACGCGATGCACGCCGGACTCGAACTTCAGCTTGGAGAACGCGCCGCGGCCCTGCACCTCCGCGATGATTTCCTTGTAGCCGCCGACGGTGCCTTCGCTGGCCGAGATCACCTCGACCTTCCAGCCCTGCAGGGCGGCGAAGCGCTCGTACATCCGGAACAGGTCTCCGGCGAATAGCGAGGCCTCGTCGCCGCCGGTGCCGGCGCGGATTTCCAGCACCACGTTGCGATCGTCCATGGCGTCCTTGGGCAGCAGCGCCACGCGGATCTTCTGGACCAGCTCCTCGATCTTCGGTGCGAGCTCGTCGCGTTCGGCTTCCGCCATGCCGCGCATCTCGGCATCGGTTGCGGGATCGGCGATCAGCGCCTCGGTGTCGGCGAGCTCCTTCACGGCGGAGCGGTAGGCTTTCACCGCTTCGATCAGCGGCGTGATCTCGGCCAGCTCGCGCGTGACCTGCACGTAACGTTCGGAGGAGAGCTGCCCCAGCGATTCGGCCTCGAGAGAGGCATGATGTGCAAGGAGCACGTCCAGTTTGGCTTCGGGGAGTGACGACATCGGTTCAGTCTCAAATGGCGGAAAGAGGCGAGGCGGCGGGAGGCGGCGACAGGCCCGCTACAAGGCCAGGCCTTCGGCCTCGGCAAACTCCGTCAGCTTCTGCCGGATCGAGACGCTGCCCGCCGGCGCGTCCAGGAGCGGGCCGAGCATGGCTTCGGCCTTCTTCGCATCGAGGTCGATCACCATGGCCTTGACCGGGCCGAGTGCGGTCGCCGACAGCGACAGCGAGCGATAGCCCAGCCCGATCAGCGCCAGCGCGCCGATCGGCTTTGAGGCCATCTCGCCGCAGAGCGAGAGCGACTTGTTCGCCGCATGGCACTTGCGCGCAATTTCGCGCAGGGCGCGCAGGATCGGCGCCGACATCGTGTCGAAGCGCTCGGAGACTTTCGCGTTGCCGCGATCGACGGCGAACAGGAACTGGAACAGGTCGTTGGAGCCGACCGAGATGAAGTCGACTTTCCGCAAGAGTTCGTCGAGCTGGTAGAGCAGCGCAGGCACCTCGACCATCGTGCCGATGTCGATCCGTTCAGGCAGCGTGTGGCCGTGCTGTCGCAGATAAGTGAGCTCGCGCTCGACCAGCGCCTTCGCCGAATCGAATTCGGCGACCTCCGAGATCATCGGGAACATGATGCGCAGCGCGCGGCCGCCGCCGGCGCGCAGCAGCGCGCGAATCTGGCCGCGCAACAGGCCGGGGCGATCGAGCCCGAGCCGGATCGCGCGCCAGCCGAGCGCGGGATTTTCCTCGATCACGGCTTCCATATAGGGCAGCGCCTTGTCGCCGCCGATGTCGAGGGTGCGGAAGGTGACGGGCTTGGGGCCGGCGGCATCCAGCACGGTGCGATAGAGCGCGAGCTGGTCGCTGGTGCGTGGCAGGCTCTGGCCTACCATGAATTGCAGCTCGGTGCGGAACAGGCCGATGCCGGCGCTGCCGGTGTCTTCGATATGCGGCAGGTCGATGGCAAGGCCGGCATTGATCATCAGCTCGACCTTCTGGCCGTCCCTGGTGACGCAGGGCCGGTCGCGCAGCGCCAGATATTGCGCCTGGCGGCGGGCGCGGAAGCGCACACGCTCGGCGAAGGCGGCCTCGACTTCCTGCGAGGGGCGCACATAGATCGAGCCCGAGGTGCCGTCGACGATGATGGCGTCGCCGGGATCGGCGATGCCGGGCGCGTTCGGCACTTCGCCGACCGCGGGAATGCCGAGCGCGCGCGCCACGATCGAGACGTGGGAGTTGGCGGTGCCTTCCTCCAGCACGATGCCGCGCAGGCGCTTGCGATCGTAGTCGAGCAGCGCCGCCGGGCCCATCGCGCGCGCGATGACGATCGCGTTGTCGGGCAGCTGCTCGCGCGAGGGCGCGTGGTCCTGGCCGACCAGCTGCCGCATCAGGCGGTAGCCGAGATCCTCGAGATCGTGCAGCCGGTCGCGCAAATAAGGGTCGGTCGAGCGCAGCATGCGCGCGCGAGTGTCGGACTGCACGCGCTCGACCGCGGCTTCCGCGGTGAGGCCCGTGGCGACCGCCTCGTGCAGCTTGTGCGACCAGCCCTGATCGTTGGCGAACATGCGATAGGCTTCCAGCACCTCGCGATGCTCGCCGCCCTCGGCGACGTCGCCGCGCTCCAGCATGCGGTCGAGATCGGCGCGCAGCTTGGCGAGCGCGGTGTCGAGCCGCTTGATTTCCTTCGGCAGATCCTCGGCGATGTAGTCCTTGATGACGACGCGCGGCTCGTGCAGCACGACGTGGCCGAGCGCGATGCCCTCCGACAGGATGGCGCCGACCTTCTGCGCGGAATGGCGCGCCGCCGGCTCCTGGCCCGGCTGGGCCAGCGCGGAGAGCTCGCCCGAGGCGATCAGCTCCGCCAGCACCATCGCGGTGGTCTGCAGCGCCTCGAGCTCTTCCTCGACGTAATTGCGCTTGGCGCGGTTCTGCACCACCAGCACGCCGAGCGTGTTGCCGGCCCGCAGGATCGGCACGCCGAGGAAGGAGTGGTAGATTTCTTCGCCGGTCTCGGGGCGGAACGAGAAGGCCGGATGGCTCTGCGCATCGTTTAAGTTGAGCGGCGTCGCCTCGCTGGCGACGAGACCGACCAGGCCCTCATGCGCGCTCAGCACCGTGTGGTGCACCGCCTCGCGGTTGAGGCCTTCGGTGGCGTAGAGCTCCAGCGTGTTGTCGATGCGCAGCACATAGACCGAGCACACCTCGGCCACCATGTTGGCGGCGATCAGCACCACGATCTTGTCCAGCCGCTCCTGGGCCGAGACCTGCTCCGCCATGGTTTCGCGGAGCCGTCTCAACAAGACGCGGGGACCTCCCGACGCGCTCCGCATGAACCGTCAATCTCCTCCGTCTGCCGGGCCCGGCGGTATCGGCCGGCGGCTGGCCCAAAATTCCAGAAAAACAACCAAACTGTTTGTCCGGCGCAGGCGCAAACCCAAATCTTCTTGAGATTTCGTGCTTTGCACCGAATCAGCGGCCTGAACTGGGACACAGTTTGCGGCAGCCCACCCTGTTCGCCGTATAGCGAATTGGGGCTTGTTTTGCCAAGCAAAACGCCTGCCAAACGCGAAAGTGTGGACACCTCGGCGTTTGCTGCGACCGCTAAGAGAAAATTAGCCTAAGCGCGGTCTGGAACGTACGAAGCGGTTTTCCGGAAAGACCATGCTTAGACAATAACGGGAAGCGCGACCGTCGTCGCGCTTCAGGCCTGATCGAGACCGTAGAGCGTGTGCAGGGTGCGCACCGCGAGCTCGGTATAGGCGGTGTCGATCAATACCGAGAATTTGATCTCGGAGGTTGTAATGGCCCGGATGTTGATATTCCGCCCGGCGAGGGCCGAGAACGCCTGGGCCGCGACGCCCGCGTGGCTGCGCATGCCGCTGCCGATCACCGAGATCTTGGCGACGTCGGTGGCGGTATCGAGCCTGGCGTAACCGATCTTGGCCTTGGCGGCGGTAATCGTGTCCTTGGCGCGGGTATAATCGGCCGCCGGCACCGTGAAAGTGAGATCGGTGGTCTTGCCGTCCTCGGAGACGTTCTGCACGATCATGTCGACGTTGATGTTGGCATCCGCGAGCGGGCCGAAGATCGAGGCCGCAACGCCCGGCTTGTCCTCGATCTGGCGCACCGAGATCTGGGCCTCGTCCTTGGAGAAGGCGATACCGGTGACGACGTGGCTTTCCATGATCTCCTCCTCGCTGCAGATCAGCGTGCCGGGCGGCTGGTTGGCATGCGGGTCGATATCCTCGGGCTTGTCGAAGCTCGAGCGGACGAAGATCGGCATGTTGTGGACCATGCCGAGTTCCACTGAGCGGACCTGGAGCACCTTGGCGCCCTGGGAGGCCAGTTCCAGCATGTCTTCGAACGCGATCTTGTCGAGCCTCTTGGCCTTCGGCACGATTCGCGGGTCGGTGGTGTAGACGCCGTCGACGTCGGTATAGATGTCGCAGCGGTCGGCCTTGACGGCCGCGGCAACGGCCACGGCCGAGGTATCGGAGCCGCCGCGGCCGAGCGTGGTGATGCGGTTGGTCTTGGGCTCGATGCCCTGGAAGCCGGCGATGACCGCGACCTCCTTGCGCTCTTTGAAGCGCTTGATGATCTCGCTGCCGTCGATGTCCTCGATCCGGGCCGAGGCATGGGCGTCGCTGGTCTTGATCGGGATCTGCCAGCCCTGCCAGGAACGGGCCTGGATGCCCATGCCCTGGAGCGTGATGGCCAGCAGGCCGGAGGTCACCTGCTCGCCCGAGGCGACCACGGCGTCGTATTCGCGCGCGTCGTGCATCGGCGAGGCCTCGGTGCACCAGGCCACCAATTCGTTGGTCTTGCCGGACATCGCCGAGACGACCACGGCCACCTCGTGGCCGGCGTCGACCTCACGCTTCACATGGCGTGCGACGTTGCGGATACGTTCGATATTGGCGACGGATGTGCCGCCGAATTTCATCACGAGGCGGCTCATGACGACGCGTGCATTCCTTCAAAGGGATCAGTATGGTGGCCCGCACCGGACGGTCCTGGCGGACACCGACCGCGCGTATACATAGCGGCGGGGCCGGGGGCAAGCGGGTTCCTGCGGGGCCGGGTGCGGGCAATGGGTTAGCTGAGGTCATGGCGCGCTATATCGACGAGATTCTGCAGCCCGGCGAGAAGGTGCTGTATTCGACCAATGCGCACTGGATCTTCTATTTTCCGGCGATCCTGGCCTGGATCGTGACGCTGGCCCTGCTGATCCTGTCGCGCCAGGTGGTCATCGACTGGCTCGTTCTGCTCTGCCTGGCGGCCGCAGCCGTCGCGGCGCTGGCGGCCCTGTACTGGACCATCAAGGGCTGGTTCCATCGCTTCACCACCGAGACCGACGTCACCAATCTCAGGGTCGTGCACAAGACCGGCTTCATCAAGCGCCGCACTTTTGAAATGGCGCTGGACAAGGTCGAGAGCGTCGACGTCGACCAGACCATTCTTGGACGTATTCTCAACTACGGCGACGTGACGATTCGCGGCGTCGGCGAGGGGATCGAGACGATCAAGACCATCGCCTCGCCGCTCGCCTTCCGTAGTTCGATCACCACGCGGTAGGACCGCGCGTAACCATGAGCATGCAGCAAAATACTTCCGTTTCCGCCCAGCCCGGCTCGACCGTCGACGCCGCCGAGATCGCAAAGTTCTCAAAACTCTCCGCGGAGTGGTGGGACCCCAACGGCAAGATGGCGCCGCTGCACCGGATCAATCCGCTGCGGCTCGGCTATATCCGCGATGCCGCCTGCCGCAAGTTCGAGCGCAACGTGCGCAGCCTCAACTGCCTCGCCGGCTTGCGCGTGCTCGACATCGGCTGCGGCGCCGGCCTTCTGTGCGAGCCGCTGTCGCGCTTGGGAGCGCAGGTCATCGGCGTCGACCCCTCGCAGAGCAACATCGCCGCGGCGAAGCTGCATGCCGACAAGGGCCATCTTGCGATCGACTACCGCTGCACCACGGTCGAGGAGATTGACCCGCGCGAGCGCTTCGACATCGTGCTGGCGATGGAAGTGGTCGAGCATGTCGTCGATGTCGGCGTCTTCCTGAAGCGCTGCGCCGCGATGCTGAAGCCGAACGGCCTCATGGTGGTCTCGACGCTGAACCGCAACTGGAAGAGCTTTGCGCTCGCCATCGTCGGCGCCGAATATGTCCTGCGCTGGCTGCCGCGCGGCACCCACGAGTGGAACAAGTTCGTCACCCCCGACGAGCTGACGAAATACCTGCTCGACAACCGCCTCGTCATCACGGAGCAGACCGGCGTGGTCTACTCGCCCTTCGCCGACAAATGGTCGCTCTCATCGGACATGGACGTGAACTACATGATGGTGGCGGAAGCGATGGTGTGAGGGCGTATGAGTGAGATGCGATCTCTAACTCCCCGGGCGGTGTCGTCCCTGCGAACGCAGGGACCCATAACCACAGGCCCATCGAGTTAGCCAAGACGGGCGCCCCGAGCATGTACTACGTCTACATCCTCGCCAGCCGCCATCACGGAACGCTCTATATCGGCGTCACCAACTCACTGCAGAAGCGGATGGAGCAGCACCGCGCCGGCAAGGGCTCCGAGTTCGTCAAGCGCTACGGCGTGCATCGGCTGATCTACACCGAAGCCTATGAACGCGTCGAGGAGGCGATTGCCCGGGAAAAGCAGCTCAAGCGCTGGAAGCGCGACTGCTAGCTGATCGAGCGAGACAATCCGGACTGGCGAGATCTGAGTGATCTGTTGGTTTGACAGTGTGATGCCGCCCAGCAAATGTCGCCGTCCCTGCGAACGCAGGGACCCATACCGCGTGATCTCTCGTGGGGTTCGGTGTGATATGCGCGGGTTGGCAGCCTTCGCCAAACTGCTCCCTGGAGTTATGGGTCCCTGCGTTCGCAGGGACGACAGTGTACTTGTTGCAAGAGCATCGCACCCATGACGCTCGTGTGGTTGACCAGCGAGGATGTTCCCGTCACGCTAATAAAACTACCTTCCCAAGCACTTTAGCCCCCACCCATGCTCACCGTCGCCAGCCTCTGGATTCCCTTCACCGTCGTCGCCGCGCTGGGCCAGGTCGCGCGCAATGCGATGCAGCGGTCGCTCACGAAGCCGCTGGGGACCTGGGGCGCGACCAATATCCGTTTTCTGTTCGGCTTCCCGTTCTCACTGGTGTTCCTCGGCGTGGTGCTGATCGCGACCGGCGATCATCTCGGCATGCCGCCGACCGCGTTCTGGCCATGGCTGCTGCTCGGGGCGCTGAGCCAGATCGTCGCGACAGGCCTGATGCTGCTCGCCATGAACGACCGCTCCTTCGTGGTGACGACGGCGTACCTCAAGACCGAGGCGATCCAGACCGCGATCTTCGGCTTCGTCTTCCTCGGCGATCACCTGACCTGGCTGAAAGTGCTGGCGATCGTGATCGCCACGATCGGTGTCGTCATCACCGCGCTGCGGCCCGGCGGCGAGAAGAGCTTTGCCGAATTGAGGCCGACCATCACCGGCCTCGTTGCGGCCGCGGCCTTTGCGCTTTCGGCGGTCGGCTTTCGCGGCGCCATCATCAACGTGCCCGGCGTCTCGTTCGTGACCTCGGCATCGTTCACCCTGGTGCTCGGCCTGTTCGTGCAGACGCTGGTGCTGACGATCTATCTGCTCTGGCGCGCGCCAAAGATATTGCAGGCGATCCTGGGCTTGTGGAAGCCGTCGATGCTGGCGGGCTTCATGGGCGCCTTCGCCTCACAGTTCTGGTTCCTGGCCTTCGCGCTGACGGCCGCCGCCAATGTCCGCACGCTCGCTCTGATCGAGGTGCTGTTCGCGCAAGCCGTGGCCTACTACTCGTTCAAGCAGCCGGTCGCGCCGCGCGAGATTTTTGGCATCGCGCTGATCGTCGTCGGCGTGGCGGTGCTGGTGGGGGCTTAGTTCCGGTCTTCCGGCAGCGTCGGCAGCGGCGAGACCTCGATGCCTTCGTCGATCAGCGACTTCGCCTCTTCCGGCGAGGCCTCGCCATAGATCGGGCGATGCTCCTTGTCGCCGTAATGCATCGCGCGCGCTTCGTTCGCAAAGCGCTCGCCGACATTGTCGGCGATCTTGACGATATGGTCGCGCAGCTCCTTGAGCTTGGTGCGCAGCTCTTTCTCCTGCGCCATCAGCAGCGAGGTCGGCCCTGACGGCGCGGCCTCGGGCGCGGCGGCAGTCGTGACCGGCTCCGGCGGCGGCGTCACACGGCCGCGGCCCTTCTTGCCGACAATGCGCGGGGCCATGATCGCCTTGTCGACCTTGGCCGAGCCACAGATCGGGCAGGTCACGAGCTTGCGCTTGACCTGCTGGTCATAGGCCGTCGAACTTTGAAACCAGCTCTCGAATTCGTGGTCCCGGTCGCAGCGAAGTGCGTAGCGGATCATGCCGATCCCCGTACGAGGTGCAGATGGTCCGGCCCCGCCTTGGGGTCGGACACGCCGAAGCGGCGGCCGTGCTGGAGCGAGGGAATCGCGCGGCGCGCGGTCTCGACCTTGGCCGGATCGATCTTGGCCATGATAATGCCGGGCTCGACGTCGCCCTCGGCGAGGATCTCGCCCCAGGGGTCGATGATCAGCGAATGGCCGTAGGTCTCGCGCTTGTTCTCGTGGGTGCCGGCCTGGGCCGCTGCGAAGATGAAGCAGCCGGTCTCGATCGCGCGCGCACGCAGCAGCACGTGCCAATGCGCTTCGCCGGTCTTGCGGGTGAAGGCCGAGGGCACGGTGATGAAGTAGGCGCCGCTCTCGGCGAGTGCGCGATAGAGCGCGGGGAAGCGCACGTCGTAGCAGATCGTGAGGCCCACCCGGCCCCAGGGCAGGTCGGAGATCACCGCGGTCTCGCCCGGCTGGTAATTGGCGGATTCGCGATAGCTCTCGCCGTCAGGCAGCTCGATGTCGAACATGTGGATCTTGTCGTAGCTCGCGAGCACATTGCCCTCGGGCCCGATCAGGAAGGAGCGGTTGACCGCCTTTTCGGCGGAGAAGCGCAGCGCCAGCGAGCCGACATGGAGATGGATCTTCAATTCGGCCGCGAGCGCCCGGTAGGCTTTCAGCGAGGTGTCGTCCTCTTCGCTCTGCAGATGCTCGAACAGCGCCTTGCGGTTCAGCTGCATCATGTTGCTGACTTCGGGCGTCTGCACGTAGTCGGCGCCGTTGGCGGCCGCCTGCCGGATCAGCTTGCTGGCCTGTTCGAGGCTGGGCCCCGGCATCAGGCCGGTGCGCATCTGCACCATCGCGGCGGTGAACGTGCGGTTTTCGCTCATGAGGTTGCCTTCACGCTTTCGAGCATGCCGTCGAGCTTGCCTTCGCGGTCGAGCGCGTAGAGATCGTCGCAGCCGCCGACATGCGTTCCGCCGATCCAGATCTGCGGGAAGGTCGAGCCCTCACCGGCGCGGTCGTACATCTCGTTGCGCCAGGACGGGTTCTTGGCGACGTCGAATTCGGTGAACGCCGCCTTCTTGCGGCTCAGCAGCGACTTGGCGGCGGAACAATAGCCGCAGCCCGGCCTGGTGTAGATCTCGACAGCAGCAGTCATCTCGTCTGGCGCTCTCTTGTCATGAATCCATTGAATTATATGGGACTTTACCGGGGGTCCACAACCCGGGCGAAGACCAGGACGTCGACCTGGGCGGCCTTGGCGCGGAGCAGGGCCCGTGCGCAGGCATCCAGCGTCGCACCCGAGGTCAGGACATCGTCGATCAGGACAATGCGGCGGCCCTGGATTTCAGCCTGGCGGTCCGGGGATACGTGGAATGCGCCCTGCACATTGGTGGCGCGCTGGGCCCGCGACAGGCCGATCTGCTGCTCGGTGGCCCGCACCCGGCGCAGCACCTCGGCCTTCGTCTTGACCCCGCTCTGCCGCTCGATGATCTGCGCCAGCGCCCCGGACTGGTTGTAGCGGCGCCGCCAGGCCCGCCGCCAGTGCAGCGGCACCGGCACCAGCATGTCGGCCCCGGCCAGCAGTTCGCCACCCGCCCGCGCCATCCAGCGCCCCATGGCGGGCGCCAGATCCGTGCGGTCCTGGTATTTCAGCGCGTGCACCAGCGTGCGCGCGACGTCGTCATAGCGCACCGCGGCGCGGGCGCGCTGATAGGCTGGCGGGCTCGCGATCGCCTCCATCGACAGCATGTCGGGGCCGGGGTCGTAGACGAAGGGGATGCCGAGCCGCGGGCAATAGGGCCGTTCGATGAACGACAGCCGCGCCCAACACGAGGCGCAAACGCCCTCGCCATCGACCGGCTCGCGGCAGGACACGCACAGCGTCGGCAGCGCAATGTCGAGTGCCAGCCGCGCCGCCCGCGCCAGCACGTGGCGGCCGGCGGTCCACGCGGCCCGGAAGGGTGCGGCGATGGAGTGGGTCGGGGCGGCGTCGGCGTCCATGAGGGGGAGGCTAGCGTTCCGCGCTTCCGGGCTCAAGCCACGCTCTCGTGCCCCGGTCGCAGCGCAGCGTCTCTTCGACGGTGCGCTGCAGAGCCGGGACACGAGAGAGAAGATTGCATTGGCCAGCGTGATCGGCGTAACCAGCGGCATGGCCCAGCCCCCGCAAACCCCGCCCGCTTTGTTCGATCGCGCCTTGCTGCACGCGCGGCAGCGGCGTGCGCAGGCGCAAGGTGCGGTAAGCTTCCTGCTCGATCGTGTCGTCGAGGACATGGCGGAGCGGCTCGCCGCGGTGATGCGCGAGTTTCACGCCCCGGTCGATCTCTGGACGCCGGGCGATGGTCTGGCGCCCCTCCGCACGCGCCTTCCCTCCATCGAACACATCGCCCTGGATGCGGCCGGCGCGGAAAAACTTCCCTTCTCGCCGGACAGTCTCGACCTCGTCGCCTCGGCGCTGGCGCTGCAATTCGTCAACGATCTGCCGGGCGTGTTCGCACAAATCCGGCGCGCGCTGAAACCGGACGGGCTGCTGCTGGCCGCGATGATCGGCGGCGACAGCCTGACCGAGCTGCGGCAGGCCTTTGCCGCGGCGGAGGCCGAATGCGAGGGCGGCGTGTCGCCGCGTGTCGCGCCGTTTGCGGATTTGCGCGATGTCGGCGCGCTGCTGCAGCGGGCAGGCTTCGCGCTGCCGGTGACCGACGTCGACCGCGTCGTGGTGCGCTATGGCAATGCGTTCGCCTTGATGCAGGATCTGCGCCGCATGGGCGCGGCCAATGTGCTGATCGAACGCCGCCGCACGCCGAGCCGGCGCGCGACGCTGCTGCGGATGGCCGAAATCTATGCCGAGCGATTTGCCGATGCCGACGGCCGCATCCGCGCGACATTCGACATCATCTGGCTGTCCGGCTGGGCCCCGCATGCGAGCCAGCAGCAGCCGCTGAAGCCGGGATCGGCCAAGGCGAGCCTGGCGGAGGCGGTGAAGAAGGCGGGGAAAGAGTGAGCCGTGTCCCCGACGCGCTGCAGCGTTCTTACGCTGCTGCGCAGAGCCGGGACCTAGTCCGCGGCAAGCATGGGCCCCGGCTCAGCAGCGCACCGCAAGGGCGCTGCGCTGCGTCCGGGGCACGGCAACTCACATCAACAAGTCAATCAGATGCGGGATCAGCGGAATATCCGCGGGCGGCATCGGATAGTCGCGCAGCTTGTTGGCGCGCACCCAGGCGAGCTTCTGGCCTTCACGCGCCGTCACAATCCCTTCCCAGCGCCGGCAGATGTAGAGCGGCATCAACAGGTGGAAGCTCTCATAACCGTAGCTCGCGAAGGTCAGCGGCGCGAGGCACGGCTCGGCGACGGTGATGCCGAGCTCCTCGTGCAGCTCGCGGATCAGGCTCTGCTCCGGCCGCTCGCCGGGCTCACACTTGCCGCCGGGAAATTCCCAGAGGCCGGCGAGCGTCTTGCCCTCGGGGCGCTGCGCGATCAGGACGCGCTTGTCGGCATCGACCAGCGCGCAGGCCACCACCAGTGTCAGTTTGAGATCGGCCATGTCCGGAATGTCGCTCGCTGGGGTCGTTCGCAAGGATTCGTTAATCGTACTAAGGGGCCACGATTCCAGGGGCCTCATAAGTCATATTTAATCAAGGGTTCCTAGAGTGGGAACATATTTAAACCATTCCGGGCTCCATCCATGCGCGCCGTGCTTTGCTCCCTTATCGGCCGGTTCGCAACCGACCGGCGCGGCAATATCGCGGTGATTTTCGCGCTCGCCTGCGTCCCCCTGATCACCGTGGTTGGCTGCGCCGTCGATTACTCCCGCGCCACGCAGATGCGGGCCAAGCTGCAGGCTGCGGCCGACGCGGCCAGCGTCGGCGCGGTCGCCAAGGCATCGCCGGCCTTCGCCGCCGCGGGCACGATGACCTCGGACGGTTCGATTCCCGTAGGCGTCACCGACGCCAGGAACATCTTCAATGCCAACGTCGCCAATCTGACCGGCCATACGCTCGACAGTCTCACGCCGACGGTGGTCAAGAACGGCTCGACGGTCACCTCGACCGTTGCGTTCAAAGGCACCATCAACACCATGTTCCTCGGCGTGATCGGCAAGACCTCGCTGACGACGAGCGGCACGTCGACGGCGACGGCAAGCATGCCGCTCTATGTCGACTTCTACCTCCTGCTGGACAATTCGCCGTCGATGGGCGTGGCGGCGACGCCGGCGGACGTCACCAAGCTGGTCAACGCGACCACCGGCAACAGCTTCAAGCCGAACGACCAGTGCGCGTTCGCCTGTCACGACTACAACGATCCCGACAATTACTACAATCTCGCCAAGTCCATCGGCGTGACCACGCGGATCGACGTGCTGCGCAGCGCGACGCAATCGCTGATGGACACGGCTGCCGCGAGCCAGACCTATTCGAACCAGTTCCGCATGGCGATCTACGATTTCGGCGCGGCGTCAAAGACCATCGGCTTGCGGGCGCTTTTTCCGTTGTCCTCGAATTTGTCGAGCGCGAAGACGGCGGCCGGCAACATCGACCTGATGGGCGTCTACGGCAACAACGACAGCTACACCAAGGATCAGGACACGCAGTTCAGCACCATCTTTCCGGCGATCAACAACGAAATCCCCAATCCCGGAAGCGGAAAATCCAACGCTCCCCTGAAGTATCTCTTTTTCGTCTCCGACGGTGTCGCCGACGAAAGCAATACGGGCTGCCTGAAGCCGCTCTCGGGTTCCTCACGGTGCCAATCGCCGCTCAATGCGTCGCTCTGCAAGACGATGAAGGATCGGGGCGTCAAGGTCGCGGTGCTGTACACGACCTATCTCGCGCTGCCCACCAACGCCTGGTACATGAAATGGGTCGATCCGTTCAATGCCGGCCCCTATGGTCCCTCGCCGAACAGCGAGATCGCGCAGAACATGCAGAGCTGCGCTTCGCCGGGGCTGTATTTCGAGGTGAGCCCGACCCAGGGCATCTCGGACGCGATGAATGCACTGTTCAAGAAAGCAGTCGCGGACGCCCGGATCTCGGGGTGACTGTTCCCTCTCCCCGTAAGAACGCGGCGAGGGAGAAACTCAGGACCTGTAATCCCCGTTGATCGCCACATATTCCTTGGTGAGGTCGCAAGTCAGCACGCGGTCGCGGCCCTTGCCGAGACCGAGCGAGACCTTGATTGCGATCTCCGGCGCCTTCATCGCTTCCGACACCTGGGCCTCGTCATAATCGGGATCGCGCGCGCCGCTCTTGGCGACGCGGATGCCGTTGAACGAGATCGAGAGCTTGTCGCGATCGGCCGGCTCGCCGGCCTTGCCGACCGCCATCACCACGCGGCCCCAATTGGCGTCCTCGCCGGCGATCGCGGTCTTGACCAGCGGCGAATTGGCGATCGACATCGCGATCTTGCGGGCCGAGGCCTTGGTCTTGGCGCCCTCGACCGTGATCTCGACCAGCTTTCGCGCACCCTCGCCGTCGCGAGCGACCTGCTCGGAAAGATTTGCCAGGATCTGATTGAAGGCCTTGGTGAAAGCCTTCAGGCGCGGATCGCTGGCGCGGCTGATCTTGGGTGCGCCATGCGCGGCGGCAGCCCCGGTCGCGAACGCCAGCAGCGTGTCCGAGGTCGAGGTGTCGCCGTCGATCGTCACGGCGTTGAAGGTGTCCTCGACGCCGGCCTTGAGCAGCGCCTGCAGCGCAGCGGGCGCGATCGGCGCGTCGGTGAAGATGAAGGACAGCATCGTCGCCATGTCGGGCGCGATCATGCCGGCGCCCTTGGCCATGCCGTTGATGGTGACCTTGGCCTTGCCGAGCTTGACGGTCGCGGTCGCGACCTTCGGGAAGGTGTCGGTGGTCATGATCGCCTTGGCCGCGGCGAGATAGTCGCCCGCTTCCGCGGTCTCGGCGAGGCGGCCGAGCACGCCGTCGAACTTGGTCGCGTCCAGCGGCTCGCCGATCACGCCGGTCGAGGCCAGGAAGACCTCGCTTTCGCTGCAACCGACCGCCTTGGCCGCGATCTTCGCGGTCAGCGCGGTGGAGGCGCGACCGGTCTTGCCGGTGAAGGCATTGGCGTTGCCGGAATTGACGACGAGGGCGCGCGCCAATCCTTTTTTAGAAGATCCGCCGCCCTTCAGCTTGGCGCGGCACCATTCCACCGGCGCGGAGGGACATTTCGACTTGGTGAAGACGCCGGCGACCGCCGTGCCCTTGTCCATCACCGCCAGCAGCACGTCGGTGCGGTTCTTGTAGCGGATGCCGGCCTCGGCCGTCGCAAGGCGGACGCCCGCGATCACGGGCATATCGGGAACGTGCTTGGGGGCGAGCGGGGAGACGGTTGAGGACATCGCGGGGCGCCTTGGTGGGATCTGGATATGCAGATGCCCGGCACGGGGGCCGGGCATCACGAAGGCTTAGATACTCTTGGCGTCAGCGAAGTGACAGCAAATTCTTACTTCTTCGCGGGCGGCGCCATCTTGCTGTCGGAGGGCTTTGCGTCAGAAGGCTTGGCTCCGTCGGCCGGCTTGGCGTCCGCCGCCGGCTGGTCGAGCCGCTCGACCTTGGCTTCGGCGCGCAGCTTGGCGACGTATTCGGCCTGGGCCTTGCGGGTGACGTAGCTCTCGATCTGGGTCTTGACCTGCTCGAAATCGGGCGCCTTGCGGCTGCGCTTTTCCTCGACCTTGATGATGTGCCAGCCGAACTGCGACTTCACGGGGTCGGAGATCTTGCCCGGCTCCAGCGTGAAGGCGACCGTGGAGAATTCCGGCACCATCTGTTCCTTGGTGAAGAAGCCGAGGTCGCCGCCATCGGCCGAGCCCGGATCTTTGGACTTCTTCTTGGCCAGCTCGGCGAAATCGGCGCCCTTGTCCAGTTCGGCCTTCACCGCCTTGGCCTCGTCCTCGGTCTCGACCAGGATGTGACGGGCGCGCACCTCCTGCTCGCCGGTGATCTGCTTGGAGGCCTCCTCATAGACCTTCTTCATGGCATCCGGGGTGGTGGCGGCCTTGCCCTCATTGGCGAGCAGGCTGTCCATCAGCAGCCGGTTGCGGGCGAACGCCAGGCGCTTCTTGAACTCCTCGCTGTCGGCGACCTTCTTGTCCTCGGCAGCCTTGCTGACGATTTTCATGTCGATCAGGAACGACAGGACGTTCTCGTCCTTGCTCGCCGGGTCCATCTGGGCGAGGCTCGGTCCGAGCTCCTCTTCGGCCATGGCGACGTCGCTCTTCTTGATTTCCGCGCCATTGACCTTCGCCAGCACCGGATCGTCGGCGGCCCGGAGCGGGCCCGCGAACGCCAGGGACAGCGCCAAAGCGAGGCTGCCAGCCAGGGCGGACGCATGGCGGAAACGCTGGCCGGTGGTTACCGGGAACGAGGTGGTCATGGAAAATCCTTATGTTGAAGCAGGGGGCTGCTCGAAGCGGGGCGGACACTCGCCCAATTCAGGGGGGCTTGGCAACGCGAAAAGTCTGTCAAAATGATGAATTAGCCGCAATGCGCCCGCCGTTGACAAGGCCCTGACCGGGCCATATCTCTGCCCGGTCGCGACCATGGCGATGGCGTTTATTTTGCTGCGTTTTTGGCCGTTGAACCCAGACTAGCCCAATTCCCACCCATATGGCGGACGACCCCCCGCAGTCCGGGCTCTGACGCCACCAGGCGTCACGGTGAGTTGATAGGCAGGCGGGGGGCAACTTCTTAGGCCAACGCGGTTAAATCGCGAACACAGGAACCAGGCATGATCGGCGCGCTCGCCCGCAAGTTTTTCGGCTCCGCCAACGACCGGCGGGTGAAGGGATATCAGTCCCGCGTCAACGCGATCAACGCGCTGGAGCCCGAAGTTTCCAAACTTTCCGACGATGCGCTCAAGGCCCGCACCGCCGAGTTCAAGAAGCAGCTTGCCGAGGGCAAGACGCTGGACGATCTCCTGGTGCCCGCCTTCGCCACCGTGCGCGAGGCGGCCAAGCGCACGCTCGGCCAGCGCCATTTCGACGTCCAGCTGATCGGCGGCATGGTGCTGCACGAGGGCGACATCGCCGAGATGAAGACCGGCGAAGGCAAGACGCTGGTCGCGACGCTGGCGGTCTATCTCAACGCGCTTGCCGGCAAGGGCGTCCATGTCGTCACCGTCAACGACTACCTCGCCCGCCGCGACTCCGGCTGGATGGGCCAGATCTACGGCTTCCTTGGCCTGACCACCGGCGTGATCGTGCACGGCCTCGACGATGCCGAGCGCAAGGCGGCCTATGCCTGCGACATCACCTACGGCACCAACAACGAATACGGCTTCGACTATCTGCGCGACAACATGAAGTACCGGCTCGAGGACATGGTCCAGCGGCCGCACTTCTACGCCATCGTCGACGAGGTCGACTCGATCCTGATCGACGAAGCGCGCACGCCGCTGATCATCTCCGGCCCGCTCGACGACCGCTCCGACTTCTACAACACCATCGACAGCTTCCTGCCCAAGCTCGACAAGTCCGACTACGACGTCGACGAGAAGCAGCGCACGGTGACCCTCACCGAAGCCGGCATGGAGAAGATCGAGGGGCTGCTGCGCGATGCCGGCCAGCTCAAGGGCGAGTCGCTCTACGACGTCGAGAACGTCTCCGTCGTGCACCATATCAACCAGGCCCTGCGCGCCCACACGCTGTTCACCCGCGACAAGGACTACATCGTCCGCGACGACGAGGTCGTGATCATCGACGAGTTCACCGGCCGCATGATGGCCGGTCGGCGCTATTCCGAAGGCCTGCACCAGGCGCTGGAGGCGAAGGAGCACGTTACGGTCCAGCCCGAGAACCAGACGCTGGCCTCGATCACCTTCCAGAACTACTTCCGCATGTACGAAAAGCTCGCCGGCATGACCGGCACGGCGCTGACGGAAGCCGACGAGCTGTTCGACATCTACAAGCTCGAAGTCGTGGAAATCCCGACCAACCTGCCGGTCGCCCGTCTCGACGAGGACGACGAGGTCTACCGCACCCAGAACGAGAAGTACGCGGCGATCCTGGCCGAGATCGAGCGCGCCAATGCACGGCTCCAGCCCGTGCTGGTCGGCACCGCCTCGATCGAGAAGTCGGAAGTGATCGCCGAATACCTCAAGAAGCACGGCTACCGGCAGATCGATTTCGGAAACGAAAATTCGATGCAGAAGCTCTACGCGGCGGCCCGCGCCGGCAAGCCGGCAAAGCTGTTCGCCGTGCTGAACGCTCGTTTCCACGAGCAGGAAGCCTACATCGTGGCGGAAGCCGGCGTGCCCGGCGCGATCACGATCGCGACCAACATGGCCGGCCGCGGCACCGACATCAAGCTCGGCGGCTCGCTCGAGATGCGCATCCAGCAGGAGACCGCAGGCATCGAGGACGAGGCCGAGAAGGCCAGGAAGGTCGAGCAGATCAAGGCTGACATCGCCCATTTCCGCGACATCGTGCTGAAGGCCGAGGAGACGGTCGAGATCGAGCCGGCGAAGGGCTCCAAGCCCGCCAAGACCGTGAAGAAGCCCGGCGGCCTCTACATCATCGGCTCCGAGCGCCACGAATCCCGCCGCATCGACAACCAGCTGCGCGGCCGCTCCGGTCGTCAGGGCGACCCCGGCCGCTCGAAGTTCTTCCTGTCGCTGGAAGACGATCTGATGCGCATCTTCGGCTCGGATCGCCTCGACAGCATGTTGCAGCGTCTCGGCCTGCAAGAGGGCGAGGCCATCATCCATCCCTGGATCAACAAGGCACTCGAGAAGGCGCAGCAGAAGGTCGAGGCGCGCAACTTCGACATCCGCAAGAACCTGCTCAAGTTCGACAACGTCCAGAACGACCAGCGCAAGGTGATCTTCGACCAGCGCGTCGACCTGATGAAGGACGATAGCGTCGCCGAAACCGTCACCGACATGCGCCACGCCTTCATCGACGATCTCGTCGCCAAGCACGTGCCCGAGCATGCCTATGCCGAGCAGTGGGACGTGGCCGGCCTGAAGGACGAGCTGAAGCGCGTGCTCGATCTCGACCTGCCGGTCGACGAATGGGCCAAGGAAGAGGGCATCGCGGACGAGGAGCTGCTCAACCGCATCGAGACCAAGGCCGACGAGCACATGGCGGCCAAGGTGGCGCAATGGGGTCCCGACGTGATGCGTTACGTCGAGAAGACCATTCTCCTGCAGACGCTCGACCATCTCTGGCGCGAGCATCTGATCATGCTCGACCATCTGCGCCAGGTCATCGGCCTGCGCGGTTACGGCCAGCGCGACCCCTTGCAGGAGTACAAGACCGAGGCCTTCAATCTCTTCCAGGAGATGAGCGCTCACTTGCGCGAGGCGGTCACGGCGCAGCTGATGCGCGTCGAGATCGTTCCGCCGGAGCAGGAAGCCGCCGTCCTGCCGCCGATGGAGGCGCACAAGTTCGACCCGAACACCGGCGAGGACGAGATGGCGCTCGCCAGCGTCACGCTTGGTGCGCAGGCCACCGACGCCGCGCTGCGCGATCCGAAGAACCCCACCAGCTGGGGCAAGGTCGGCCGCAACGAGGATTGCCCCTGCGGTAGCGGCAAGAAGTACAAGCACTGCCACGGGCGGTATGCCTGATCGGAGAACCCGCCGGCCCGCGCCGGCGGTTCGATCAAGTCCCTGTCCGTGCTCGGCACGGATGGAACCCTCTTTCACACATGTTGTTATCCCGGCATGACCTTGCGGGCGTGCGCTCGCTTCGCAAGGGGACAACGCTGTCCGCGCGCCTGACCTCGTGACCATAGGAATGCAAGTCGGGACGGCTTAACGTGGAGGCGCCATCATGCCGGGCGGCATCGCTCGATGACGGCGCAGGCACCGGGGTTAAGGCCGCTTGATGAGTTCCACAGACTATTTCCCGCCATCCAGAACCGAAATCCTCGACGCTCTCGAGCTCGAAGGCCTTGCCGATGAAGCGGGCTTCGGCGAGCTGACGCGCTTCACCGCGGCGCTGTGCGAAGCGCCGATATGTCTTGTCAGTGTGGTCGGCGAAACGATGCAGCGCTTCGTGGCCAAGCATGGCCTCGACGTGTCCGAGACGCCGCGCGAATCCTCCTTCTGCGCGCACGCCATGCTGGGGTCGGACCTGATGGTCGTGCCCGATGCCACCCGGGATCCGAGGTTCGCGGGCAATCCCCTGGTCACGGGCGACCCGTTCATCCGGTTTTACGCCGGTGCGCCGCTCCAGACGCAGGACGGCTTTCCGCTCGGCTCGCTCTGCGTCATCGATCGCGTGCCCAGACCTGGCCTGACGCCGCTGCAGGAGCAGGGCCTGCGTGTTATGGCCGCCCAGGTGGTGGGTGCGATGGGGTATCGCAAGACCACGAAAAGGCAGCAGGCCAGCGAAGCGATCGCGAAGCAGGCGCTTTCTGAAACCGAGCAGAAGTTTCGCATTCTGGCCGACACCATGCCCCAGATGGTGTGGTCGACGCTACCGGACGGTCATCACGACTACTACAATGCCAGATGGTACGAGTTTACGGGCGTGCCGGAAGGCTCGACCGACGGCGAGGGTTGGAACGGCATGTTTCATCCGGACGACCAGGACAAGGCTTGGGAGCGCTGGCGGCATTCGCTGCGGACCGGCGAGCCATACGAGATCGAATATCGCTTGAGGAACGCCGAGGGCAATTATCGCTGGACTCTCGGACGCGCTTTGCCGATCCGCGATGCCGACGGCAATATCACCCGCTGGTTCGGAACCTGTACCGACATCCACGAGCAGAAGCTCCTGATGGAGCAGCGCGAGATGATCAGCCAGGAGCTGAGCCACCGCATCAAGAACATCTTCTCCGTGATCAATGGGCTGATCGGCCTTTCGACACGCACACATCCGGAGCTGAAGGGTCTGGCGGACGAGTTGCGTTCGCGCATCATGTCGCTCGGCAAGGCGCATGATTTCGTGCGTCCGCACAGCGCCTGCTCTCAACCGACCTCGAACCAGGCGACGCTCAAGGGGCTTCTGGAGCAGCTTCTGTCGGCCTATCAGTCGGAGGCGAAGCGGATCCTGATCACCGGCGATGACTTTCGCATCGACGATCGCTCCGCCACCCCCCTGGCGCTGTCGTTCCACGAGCTCGCGACCAACGCGGCGAAGTACGGCGCGCTCTCGATGCTGGACGGACGCGTCGCGGTGGACGTCAGCGAGGTGGGCGATGATGTTGTCGTCGCGTGGACGGAAAGCGGTGGTCCGCAGATCAAGTCGGCGCCTGCGGTGGAAGGCTTCGGCTCGAGGCTGATCACCTTGAGCATGTCCAGTCAGCTCGGCGGGAAGATGTCCTACGACTGGAATCCCGAAGGGCTCCGGGCCATAGCTATGATTCCAAAGACCTCGATGAGCCGTCCGGCGCCGCAAAGAACGTGACGTCCGGAGAACGTGGTCGAGGCGCCTCGCCGGCGGCGTGGTGGACCGCGGTCAGGATCGCATCGTCGCTGAAGGGCTTGCGGATGAAGCCGATCGCCGTCTCCGCACGGGGGGCAATCTGCGCGGGATTGGCGGTGACGTAGACGATCTTTGTGCCGTATTCGCGCGACAAATCGAGCGCGATCTGCGGCCCGGTCGAGCCGTCGCGCAGATTGATATCGACCAGCGCGATTTGCGCCTGGGGGCCCGCTTCCAGGGCCTCCTTGCGATCTGCCGCGATCGCGGCAACGCGATAGCCCGCATCCTCCAGGATACGAGCGATGTCGCTGGCGACAAAGATTTCATCTTCGACGATCAACACTGCGGGTGTCATTCGCGACCCATAATTGGCCTCAACAGACGGCGGCTCAACGGACTGTTCCCCGCATGGACGGAGAACAGGCTTCAACCTGCTGTTCCGCCTTTTGTTCCACATGCCTGCCGCACCCGATCGGCCGATCGCCGGCCGCACGGGGAGCGCGAATTCGAGCTGTCGATCAGTCTCTCCAGCAGCCGCTTGAGCTCGCTCGTCGGCGGCGGTCGCGCGGATCCCAGGCGATAGAGCAACGTGTCGGAGACCACCCCATCTTTGCCGCTGCTCTTTGTGAACTGGATCACCGCAACAAAACTCGATCCGTGTTTTGATTGAGGCGCATCACGCGGCCCGACAAAATGGAGCCCAGACAATGTCCAAACGCGCCCTGCCAACGGCCATTTGTGTTCTTGCCCTGAGTTTTTGCGCGTGCGGTCCCGCCCCTGCGAGCCAGGTGGGCGGATGGTGGGGTGGAACATGGTCGTGCAACATCGACGGCCGCCCGGCCCGGATGAATTGGGCCGCCGTCGATGACAGTCAGACGACCTGCGACGGCGGCACTTGCACCAGCACGTCGGGAGCACGCTGGTCTGGCAGGTTCTCGGACAATGGCTCGCGATGGGTGAAGCTGACAAATGCACGCAGCGGAGCGCAGGGCGGCGTCTACTTCAACCATGCCGATGGCAATCAATGGTATTTAGCCAAGCCGGTCAGCAACAAAGCCGTGGGCTGGACGACATGGAACGGCCAACGCTACCGCCTCTCGTGCTGGCGATGATGCGCGAATGCTTTGCATTGAACGGCAGAAGCGTTTGCGCTCGGCAAAGCGCCACGCATCCATTCACGAAGCCTAATTCGAACTATCGATCAAACTCTCCAGCAGTCAGGAACATCGCGACGAATATCCAGCCCCCCATTTGCGTCTGGGCTGGATTTCGATGGCTTCATTTGACGTCATTTCAATTGCCCCCATTCGTTCACGAAGTTGATCTGCTCGCCGAGCGCGGGATCCTGGCCTGCCGACGTTAGCGCCCACATCGCTCGATGCTGCCGCGCCAGCCCGGTGCGTCGATCCTCGGAAGCTGATAGCTCGCGGTCTTGCTCGAAATCGTCAACGGCGACGCTCCCTCCATCAGGTCGAGCAGTTGCTTCTCCACGCGCTTCCAGCGCTTTCCGAACAGCTCGGGGTCCTGCCGCGAGAAGCCCAGATCCCATTGCACGAAATTGGTCAAATCATCGTCCTCCCCCGAGAGCCCCTCGAACTCGCCGACCAGCTTCATGGTCTTGCGGCGGTCCCCGATCATCAGAACGGCCTTGCCGGCGCGTGCTGCCTGGCCCGGATATTTTGCGTGCAGGCCGAAGGCGCGGCCGCATCCGAGGACGAAGGTCAGCTTTCCGTTTTCCGAGTAGCTCAGGGAGGGAAGCTCCCGGTTGTCGAATTCGAGCTTCCACGACCCTGCCGCAGCAAGAGCGGGGCCGGCAACGAGGCAAAGGACGATCGTCAGGATAGATGATCTGGACATATGCCTCACCACTCCTCCTCCGTTTCAGCTTGATCGAGCGCCCGCGCGATCGTGAAGCGGCCGCTGTCCTTCGCTTCGATCTTGCCGCGATGGAAGGCCACGATGTCCGCGAAGGGGTACCCGAGGTCCTCGGCGGCCAGTTGCGATGCCAAACCCTCGGCAGCTTCCCAGCGTTGCGCCCGCCGGAGCACGTCGAGCAGCAGCAGACGCGTGTCGATCGACTTGATCGTGCGTCCTTCGAGATGCGCGGCCGCCCGCAGGCGCAACGTGAGTGCTTCGGACGCTCGCTCTTTGTTGTCATCGGCGACCCAGGCCGCGCAGAGCGTGTTCAGGAAGGCGGATCTCCTGTCGCCGTAATAGGCGTCCTGCGCCGCGCGAACCAGAAAGCGGCGCGAGGCCGGGTCGGCCAGGGGATCGAGGCAGGCGGCCCGGAATTCCGGTGTGGCGACGAAGCTGCGTGCCTTGGCGTCGCCCTTATCGATGATCGGAGCGACGTAACCGCAAAAGGGGCATTCCTGCAGCCAGTCCTCGACGGTGGCGCGGAACATTCCCGGCGGGCGCTGGTCGAGATCCGGTGAGCCCCAGGAGTTCGAGCTCATGAGCTCGCAATGCTCCGACTTCTTGCCGCAGCAATAGCATTTCCGAACGCGGGTGTCGTAGCTCGTCATGTGAAATCCGGCGCGACTACGCTCCCCATCGCTTGCTCAAATTGCGGCGAAACATCTCCGACGCCTGGACCAGTCTTTCCAGCACGCCTTCGCCATAGAGCACAGACTTGTCGCCTGCATAGTCCATGATCGCGTTGCGAAAGATCGGCTTCCTCGCGCCGAGGAAATTCTGCAGCAGTTCGAAGCCCCGCTCCAGCATGGGCTCGGTGGCCTCCGATCCCGCATCCGCATATCCCACGGCCAACTCGGCGAGAATCCAGAGCAGGGCAGCCGCATCCTCGCCATAGGCCAGCTCGCATATCGAAAGCAGACGTTTCAACAGAGGCTCGGCCGTCCGGAATTGCCGGCAGCCCACATAGGTCCGTATCATCTCTTCGAGGGCGACCTGCACCTCGACACTATCAGGTCCAAATCGCTTCTCCAGCATGCCCAGGCCGAGCTTGAAAGCGGCGACTGCCTCCTCGATGCTTCGTCGGCTGCTTCCAGGCCTTTGCCGCGTGCTGGCATTGGCGTGGACAATCGCGGAGGCGAGCAGGCACCTTGCGACTTCCTCGCTGCGCTTTCCGAAGACTTTCTGTTTGAGGCTGAGGCTGCGTTCGAGATCCGCCTTGGCGTCCGTCCACTTCTTCACTTGCGTGCTCGTCTCGGCCAGCAGTTCGACGGCGGCTGCGACCTCGGCGCTGTGCGCGCCATGAAGCTTTTCCTTGATGGAGATGCTTCGCTCCAGCAGCACCCTGGTCTTCGCATACCCCCCGCTCGATGCGTAGCCCCTGCCGAGCGCTTCGCATTCCTCGGCAACCGCTTCACTGTCTTCACCGAAGATTTCGGTCTTGATCGCCAGCCGCCGCAGCTGAAACGGCTCGATGTGCTCGAAGTCGGCGCCACTTGCGTGACCGATCCATTTATCGAGGTCGGGAAGGACTGACCTCGGCCCATGCAGGCTTTCGGCGATCGTGATGCAGCGCTCGAGAAAGGGAGCCGCGTCCACGGGATCCTCATAATCGCAGATCACCCGGACCAGCGATCTAAGGGCCGTTGCCACCTCGTCGCTGACCGGTCCGAAGCGCTTTTCGAGCCCGGCAATGTGCTCGAGATGCCGGGGTGCGTAGAAAGACGTCATGGCCGGCCTCAACCTCCGTCCCAATGAGGCGCCTTGGCCAACATGCCCAATGCCGCGCTCCCCCGGTTGCTGTGTCGCTCCAGCATGGACGGCATGCGCCAAAACGCAAGAGCTGCGGGCGCGTTTGAGCGCAACTATGCGCCGGGCAGTGCGACAGGCGGTGAGGTCGCTCGGCGAAGCCGGCGCCTAATTCGAGCTGTCGATCAGGCTCTCCAGCAGCCGCTTGAGCTCGCTCGTCGGCTTGTCGCCGTAGCTCTCCAGGATGTGCTCCTCCTGGTCCACCGCGAGCGAGTTGAGCTTCTTGCTCAGCACCTTGCCGCGGTCGGAGATGAACATCAGCACCTTGCGGCGGTCGTTCGGATCCTGCACGCGATAGACCAGCGTGTCCGAGACCATGCGGTCGATCATCTTGGTCAGGGTCGGATGGTTGAGCAGCACGGCCTCCGCAAGTTCGCCCATCGAATGGCCGTTGCCATCCGACAGCACTTTCAGGATGCGCCATTGCTCGACGGGAACCCCTTCCTTGCTCAACCGCAGTTCGAGCTGCCGGTTGATCTCCCGGTTGGCTTGCGCGAGCAGGTAGGCGAGGTGTTCGGTGATCGGGATGTTTGCTTTGGTCGGTTTTGCCACGGCTAAGACTTCGTCTTGACCCAAATGAGTGAATGTCTTGCAATCAATGCTGCATCTATATGCACTTCAATTGTTGAAGTTTCAATATTTTCAAAATAGGATGATTGCCCAACAATAGGGCGGGTGCCGCGGCCGCCCGCAGAATGTGCTTTCAGGTCTGGTCCCAGACAGGAGTTGGCGTGCGCGCGACGGTGAACTTCCCGGCTCACGGCGGCCCGGCGTTGCCGCCGTCTTTGCTGTTCAGGAATCTGTCGTCGTCGGCAGCCGGCGGCGCGTTGTCGCCGAGCGACCACGCCTTGTTCAAACGGCGCGGCGCCAACAGGCTGCGCATCGGCGGCTTCATCTGCTGCACCGGATCGCCGGGCGTCTGGGGGCCCTGCGCCACCAACAGCGCGCAGCTCGCCGTCGCCGAAATCAACAAGCGCGGCGGGATCTTGGGGCGCGAGATCGAGCTGTCGATCTACGACGCCGGCGGGCCGCTGGATGAGGTTCTGGACCGTGCCGAGCAGGCGATCGCGTTCGACGAGGTCGATCTGATCGTCGGCTTGCACACCAGCGCGGTCCGCGTGGCCTTGCGCGACGTCACCACGCGCCATCGCATCCCCTACATCTACACGCCGGTCTACGAGGGCGGCGAGCGCACGCCCGGCGTGATGGCGATCGGCGAGACGCCGCGCTGGCAGAGCCGCCCCGCCATCCACTGGCTTGCCGACGTCAAGAAGGCCCAGCGCTGGTATCTGATCGGAAGCGACTATGTCTGGCCCTGGCAATCGCACCGTGCGGTCAAGAATTACATCAGGGAAACCGGCGGCCAGGTCGTCGGCGAAGAGTTCGTTCCCCTCGGCGAGGACAATCACGAGCCGCATCTGGCGCGCATCCGCGCCGCCAAGCCCGATGTCGTGCTGATCTCGCTGATCGGCACCGACAGCATCACCTTCAACCGGGCCTTCGGCGAATGGGGTCTTGGCGCCACGACGCTGCGCCTTGCCGGGGCGATGGACGATACCGTGCTGCTCGGCATCGGCGCCGACAACAGCGAGAACATGTTCTGCGCCTCGGGCTATTTCACCGGCACCGGCACGCGCGCCAATGACGACTTCCAGAGCCGCTATCGCGCGATGTTCGGGCCGAATGCGCCGCCGATCGGCTCGGTCGGACAGTCGAGCTACGAGGGCTTGCGCTTCCTCGAGGCTGTCGCGAACAAGGCCGGCTCGTTGTCGATGGGCCCGATGCTGGTGGCCGGCCGCAACATCGTCTACAGCGGCGCCCGCGGTCCGGTCACCGTCCGCGACGGACGCGCGCGGATGCCGATGCATCTTGCCGAGGCCGACGGTCTCGACTTCAAGCTGATCAAGCCGATCTGACCGCGCCGCGGCAATGGGCGGGGCCCGACTTGCAAAATAATACTTGAAAAGGAAAATATTTCCGTTTTGAATGTTCGGGCGAGGCCGCCGGTACGTGCATCGCGCCGGGGCGGCCACGCTCCAGTTCGCCAAAGAAACTTCAGGAGAGCGCCGTGACAGTTGCCCTTCCCACGCCAGCCCAACTTCGCAGTGTCGCCGAGCAATGCGGCCTATCGCTCACAGACGAGGACGTCACCTCGTTCCGCGGCCTGATGCAGGGCTCGATCGAGGCCTACAATCTCGTGGCCGCGATGCCGGACGAGCTGCCGGAGGTGAAGTACCCGCGCACGCCGGGTTATCGGCCCTCGACCGAGGAGAACCCGCGCAACGCCTGGTATCGCAAGTCGACCGTGAAGGGCGCCGCCAGCGGCAAGCTCAAGGGCAAGACCGTCGCGCTGAAGGACAACATCATGCTGGCCGGCGTGCCCATGACCAACGGCTCGTCGACGCTGGAAGGCTATGTGCCCGATTTCGACGCCACCATCGTCACGCGCATGCTGGATGCCGGCGCCGAGATCAAGGGCAAGGTGCATTGCGAGCACTTCTGCCTGTCCGGCGGCAGCCACACCGGCTCCT
This sequence comes from Bradyrhizobium sp. WYCCWR 12699, assembly GCF_032144035.1. Lineage (NCBI taxonomy): Bacteria > Pseudomonadati > Pseudomonadota > Alphaproteobacteria > Hyphomicrobiales > Nitrobacteraceae > Bradyrhizobium > Bradyrhizobium sp. WYCCWR 12699. The sequence goes on along the minus strand of NZ_JAVTJN010000032.1, from coordinate 925,614 downwards.
ACGGGCCGGTGCATAATCCGCACAAGATGGGCTACTCGGCCGGCGGCTCGTCGTCGGGCTCGGGCGTCGTGGTCGCGCTCGGCGAGGTCGACATGGCGATCGGCGGCGATCAGGGCGGCTCGATCCGCATGCCGTCCTCGTTCTGCGGCATCTACGGCATGAAGCCGACCTGGGGCCTCGTCCCCTACACCGGCATCATGCCGATCGAGATCTATGTCGACCATACCGGCCCGATGACTGCGACGGTCGCCGACAACGCGCTGCTGCTCGAAGTGCTCGCCGGCGACGATGGCTACGATCCGCGCATCAAGGCGCCCAAGGTCGAGGAGTACACCAAGGCGCTTGGCCAGGGCGTCAAGGGCATGAAGATCGGCATCGTCAAGGAAGGCTTTGAGCAGCCGGTCGCGGAAGCCGCCGTGAACGAAAGCGTGCGCGAGGCGGCCAAGCGCTTCAAGGATTTGGGCGCCACCGTCGAGACCGTCTCGATCCCGATGCATCTCTTGGGCGGCGCGATCTGGACCCCGATCGGCACCGAGGGCCTGACCCAGACCATGATGTTCGGCGACGGCTACGGCCTGTCCCGCGGCGATCTCTATTCGACCTCGCTGATGGATTTTCATCGCGGCTGGCGCCGGCAGGCCGATTCGCTGTCCGAGACCACGAAGCTGTTCATGATGCTCGGCACCTACATCAACAACAATTTCGGTCCGCGCTTCTACGGCAAGGCGCTCAACATCTCGCGCCGGCTGACCGCGGCCTACGACAAGGCGTTTGGCGACTACGACCTCCTGCTGATGCCGACCACGCCGATGAAGGCGACCAAGCTGCCGGAGCCCAATGCCAGCCGCGAGGATTACGTCGCCCGCGCGCTGGAGATGATCTCCAACACCGCGCCGTTCGACATCACCCATCATCCCGCGATGTCGCTGCCTTGCGGCATGGTCGACGGCTTGCCGGTCGGCCTGATGCTGGTCGGCCGCATGTTCGAGGAATCCACCATCTACCGCGCCGCCCATGCTTTCGAGCAGATCGGCGACTGGAAGAAGATGTGAGGAAGGCTTCGATGCCGACGGACGGGACAGCAAAGAATGGCTAACGCGTTCGTCGCAGCGTTCGAGATCCTGAGCTTCGGCGCGATCATCGTCCTGATCGTGCTGGGGCTCGGGATCATCGCCAGCATGATGGGCATCTTCAACTTCGCGCAGGGCGAGTTCGTCCTGCTCGGGGCCTACGTCACCTATCTCGCCTACGCCAAGGGACTGCCGATCTGGGCCGGCATGGTCGCCGCACCGTTCCTGGTCGGCGGGCTCGGTTTCGTGCTGGAGGCGCTGATCATCCGCCGCTTCTATGCGGCGCCGATTGTCGCCATGCTAGGCACCTACGCGCTCGGCCTGATCATCCGCGAATCCGTGCGCGGGCTCATCGGCGGCTTCTACCTGACCGTCCCGGAGCCGATCGGCGGCTCGATCGACATCGGCGCCATGCACATCTCGGCCTGGCGCTTCACCATCATCGTCATCACGCTCCTGGTGATGGGGGGCTGCTATTTGCTGCTGTCGCGCACCAGCTTCGGCTTGCGCGTGCGGGCCACGCTGGAGAATCCGTCGCTGGCGCGCGCCTCCGGCATCTCCACGCCGCTGATCTACGGCGCCACCTTTGCCTTCGGCGCGGCGCTGGCCGGCCTTGCCGGCGCGCTGATCGTGCCTGTGTTCAGCCTGTTCGCCGATCTCGGCCTGCGCTTCCTGATCCAGGGCTTTGTCGCGGTCATGGTCGGTGGCGTCGGCTCCTTCATCGGCCCTGTCGCGGGCGCCGGCGTCATCGGCACGCTCAGCGCGGCGCTGCCCTGGGTGATGGCGCCCGTCGTCGCCGACGTCCTCGTCTTCGTGCTCGCCATTGTCTTCATCAAATTCCGCCCGCAGGGCCTCATCGCTGGAAAAGGGGTTTAGTCATGTTCGATCGCACGCAGCTCTCACGGCGCCGCTTTCTCTCCAATTTCGCCTTTGCGTCCGGTGCGGTTGCGACCGGCGTCGGCAGCTGGGTGATCCCCGCGCCCTGGGCCAATGCGGCCGAGGCGCCGATCAAGGTCGGCATCGCCACCGACCTCACCGGTCCGATCGCCTATGCCGGCAATGCCGACGCCAATGTCGCCAAGATGGTGATCAAGGAGATCAACGCAGCCGGCGGCCTGCTCGGCCGTCCGCTCGAGCTCTATATCGAGGACACCGCCTCCAACGAATCCGTCGCCGTCGGCAACGTGCGAAAGCTGATCCAGCGCGACAAGGTCGACATGGTCTTGGGCGGCATCACCTCCTCGATGCGCAACGCGATCAAGGATCCGATCGTGGCGCGTGGCAAGACGCTCTACATCTATCCGCAGCTCTACGAGGGCAAGGAGTGCACGCCCTATCTGTTCTGCACCGGGCCGACGCCGGCGCAGCAATGCGACGAGTTCATCCCCTGGCTGATCAAGAACGGCGGCAAGAAGTTCGCGCTGCCGAGCGCCAATTACGTCTGGCCGCACACGCTCAACGTCTATGCCCGCAAGGTGATCGAAGCGAACGGCGGCGAGGTCGTGTTCGAGGAATACTACCCGCTGGACCAGGTCGACTTTTCCGCGACCGTCAACCGCATCGTCTCCAACAAGGTCGACGTCGTCTTCAACACCGTCATTCCGCCGGGTGTCGGCCCGTTCTTCAAGCAGCTCTATGAAGCCGGCTTCCTCAAGAACGGCGGACGGCTCGCCTGCGTCTACTATGACGAGAACACGCTCAACATCAATCAGGCCGCGGAGATCGAGGGGCTGGCCAGCTGCCTCGACTATTTCAAGGTGCTGACCAAGGAGAACCCGTTCGACGCAAAAATCCAGGCGGCCTATGAAAAGGATTTCCCGGGCAACTTCCTGTTCGCCGCCGGCAGCGCCGCGACCGGCACCTATCGCGGCCTCAAGCTGTGGGAAGCCGCGGTGAAGGAAGCCGGCAAGATCGACCGCGAGTCGGTTGCCGCCGCGCTCGACCACGCCAAGATCGCCGAAGGTCCGGGCGGGCCTGCCGAGATGGTCCCCGGCAAGCGCCATTGCAAGATGAAGATGTACACCGCGGTCGCCAAGGCCGGCAATTACGAGATCGTCGCCCGCAGCGAAGGCCTCGTCGATCCCAAAGAATGCTAAGGCGGAATGCTGAGGTGGAATGCTGAAGCCGATGAGTGTGGTAAGAGAGGCCATCGCCGACGACGAAGCGGGCGACGGGATGGCTGAACGCGTGGCGGTGGAACAGGCCGGGGACCGGGTCAGGGCCGGACGAAAAGTCCTGCCGATCGTGGAGGGCGCCGTGCTGGTCGCGGCGCTGGTCGCGCCGCTGGTGCTGCAGGACTATCTCACGGTGTTCGCGACGCGCGTGATCATCCTCGCGCTGTTCGCGCTGTCGTTCGACCTGGTCTGGGGCTATGCCGGCATCATGAGCTTCGGCCAGGCCCTGTTCTTCGGCTCGGCCGGCTACGGCGTGGCGCTGCTCGCGCGCGACCTCGACATCACCAACATCCTGCTGGTGCTGCCGGCGGGAACGCTGATCGGCCTCACCTTCGCGCTGCTGCTCGGCGGCTTCCTGCTGCTGGGCCGGCATCCCTCGAGCGTGATCTTCGTTTCGCTGGGCACGCTGACCGGCTCCTACGCCGCCGATCGGCTCGCGCGCGGCTGGTATTATCTCGGCGGCCAGAACGGCATCCCCTCGATCGCGCCGATGACGCTCGGCGGCTACGAGTTCACGGAAGGGCCGGCGTTCTATTATCTCGTGCTCGGCATTCTTGTCGCCGTCTATCTGCTCTGCCGCTTCCTGGTGCGCTCCCAATTCGGCCTCGCGCTCGCGGGGCTCCGGGAGAACGAACAGCGCATCGCCTTCTTCGGCTACAAGGCGCAGCACCTGAAGGCGATCATCTTCACCATCGGCGGCGGCGTCGCCGGGCTCGCCGGCAGCCTCTATGCCTTCCACGAAGGCTTCGTCTGGCCCAACATGGTCGGCGTCGTCGTCTCGACGCAGGTGGTGCTCTACGTGCTGTTCGGCGGCTCCGGCACGCTGATCGGCGCCGTCATCGGTGCCGTGATCGTCGAAGGCGTCAGCTTCTGGCTGTCGGACAATTATCGCGACGTCTGGCCGATCATTCTGGGCTTGTTGCTGCTGCTCGTGATCCTGTTCCGTCCCCTCGGCCTGATCAGCTTTGTCCTCGGCGAGCGCGAGCGCGTCGGCAGCTTCGGCGCCCAAGCAAAAGAGAAGCGCCATGCTCCTTGAAGCCGCCGGCATCAAGAAGATCTTCGGCAAGCTCACCGCGCTCGATGGCGCGGCGCTCAGCGTCGGCGAGAACGAATTCCACGGCCTGATCGGCCCGAACGGCTCCGGCAAGAGCACCTTGATGAAGTGCATCGCCGGCGCAGAGGTGCCGACCACAGGCAAGGTTTCCTTCGTCAACACCGACATCACCGCGTTCACGCCGACCGAGCGCGCGCGGGCCGGCATGAGCCTGAAGTTCCAGATCACATCCGTGCTGCCCTCGCTCACGCTGTACGACAACATCCTGCTCGCGTTGCAGGCGCATTGCTCGCTGTTCGATCTGGTGTTCTCGCGCACGCGCGGCGCGCTGCACGACCAGGTGATGTCCATGCTGACGCAGTTCCGCCTGGCCGATCGCGCCTTCGATGCGGCGGCGGCGCTGTCGCACGGTCAGCAGCAATGGCTGGAGATCGCGATGGCGCTCGCGGGCAAGCCGAAGCTGCTGCTGCTCGACGAGCCGACCGGCGGCATGAGCCTGGAGGAGCGCCGCGTCACCGGCGAGCTGCTCCAGCCGATCAAGCAGCATTGCTCCCTCGTCATCGTCGAGCACGACCTCGATTTCATACGCGACATCTGCGATCGCCTCACCGTGCTCGACCAGGGCAGGGTGCTGGCGTCGGGCACCGTGTCCGAGATCCAGGCCAACACATCTGTCCAGGAGATTTATCTGCGCCGTGCCTGAGCAACAATTTCTCAACATCAGCCATCTCGATGCCGGCTATGGCCGCAGCCAGGTGCTATTCGACGTCAACCTGGGCATTCCCTGGCGCGGCGGCGTCGCCGTGCTCGGGCGCAACGGCGCCGGCAAGACCACGCTGATGAAGACCATCGTCGGCGAGCTACCGGCGTGGAACGGCGAGGTCGCCTTCGACGGCCGCGACATCAGCCGCCGTGCCACCCAGGAACGCGTGCGCGCCGGCATCGGCTATGTGCCGCAGGAGCATTCGGTGTTCGCGCGCCTGTCGGTGCGCGACAATCTCGCGGTCGGCTCGCTCGCGAACAAGGACGCCTCTGCCGTCGACCGCGTACTGACGATCTTCCCAAAACTCGGCCAGCGCCTCGATCAGCCCGCCGGCACGCTGTCGGGCGGCGAGCGCAAAATGCTCGCCATCGGCCGCGCCATGTTGGGGGATCCCAAGCTGCTGCTGCTGGACGAGCCGACCGAAGGCGTCTGGATCGGCGTCATCGAGGAGATCACCGAGCGCCTGATCGAGCTGGCGAAGACGATCGCCGTCATCATCGTCGAGCAGCACCTCGATTTGGCGCTCCGGGTCGCCGAGTATGCTTATGTGCTGGACCGCGGCAGGGTCGCGTTGCAAGGCGAGGCCGGCGAGGTGAGGGGCAATCCGGAGCTGATGCGGTATCTGGCGCCGTAGCTCGAACCGCCGGGACCTGGGATCATCTGCTCGTCTTCTGAAGAGCCGCGATGCGTTTTTGCACGTGGGCCGCCAGGTCTGAAAAGGGCAGGCATGAATTCGGGTACGGAGTCATCGCGCCCGATGTCTTGTCCTCATTCTCCCCGATGAGTTCCTTGAGCTGATTGATGTCGGTGGAGTTGAGCCGATCCATGCAGGCCGAGGCTTTTATCGCGCGTGTGACGATCTCGATATCGTTCGTCAGGCGAAGGATCTGGTACTTGACGATCGACCGTTCGAATACCTCGAGAGCCTTCTTGTAGTCTCCGGCCTTGTAGAGCTCGTTGCCTTCTCTCCATATGGCGGCTCCGTCATTGTGGATCTGCTTTTGTTTCGCAGGGTCGGTCACGGGTGCGTAATTCTTCGGCTCCCAGTAATCGCCCGCCCAGGCGGCCGGCAGGATCGAAACCGCGGCGAGAAAGAGGGTGCCGACCGAAACCGAAAGGCGGATGGTGCGAGAGGACTGAATCAAGGGAGCTCCTTTTGGGGTCGCGAATAAATTCAACGGAAAGCGGCTTTCATGGTCACGTCTTCCGCGGGCTCGGAATGATCTGGATGTGCCGTGCGATGGCTTTGATCAGCTCGGGGTCCGCGACCGAGGTCGCGACCGGCGGCGCAGGCTTCCCCTCGAGCGCCTCGCCGATCGTGTATCGCGCGTCATCCCTGGCCGCGATCTTGTCGCGATGGAAGGCGACGATTTCGGCGAAGGGATATTCCAGCTCTTCGGCCGTCAAATCGGCGATCAGTGCCTCGGAGGCCTCCCAGCTCGATGCGCGCCGCAGGACGTCGAGCAGGAGCAGTCTGGTGTCGAGCGAGGTGATACGCGAGCCTTCCAGATGACGTGCGGCTTTGAGGCGGAGTGCCGCCGCCTCGGACGGCCTGTTGGCGTCGTCGCAGACCCAAGCCGCGGACAGCGTGCTCAGGAACGCCAGTCTCCGTTCGCCGTCATGGGCATGCTGCGCGGCGCGCACCAGGAAGCGGCGCGATGCCGGGTCGGACGATGGATCGCGTGAGGCGGTGCGGAATTCGGCCGTATCGAGGAAGCTGCGCGCCTTCGCATCGCCCTTGTCGATGCTCGGGGCCACGTAGCCGCAATAGGGACACTCCTGCAGCCAGCTTCCAATGGTCCAGCGGTACATTTTCGGCGGCCGCTGGTCGAGGTCGGGTGAGCCGCGCGTGTTCGAGCTCATGAGCACGGAATGCTCGGAGGACTTGCCGCAGCAATGGCATTGCAGTTTCTCGGTTCTGTAATCTGTCATCGGAGGTCGGGTCCTACGCTTCCCATCGCTTTCGAAGGTTGCGGCGATGCATCTCCGAGGCCTCGACCAGCGTCTCCAGCACGCCGCCGTGGGGCCCCGCCGTGTTGCCTGCCAGATCTGCCGTTCTGTAACGAGAGGCCGGATTTGCAGGGTCGAGGAATGCCCGCAGCACCGAGAAGCCCCGCTCAAGGGTCGGCTCGGCGGCTTGCGAGCCTTCGCGCGCATAGCCGGCGGCGAGCTCGGCGAGAATCCAGAGCAGGGCCGCAGCGTCCTTTCCATAGGTCTGCTCGCTCATTGCGAGGAGCCGCTTGAGCAGAGGTTCGGCCTCCCAGAACTCTCCACAATCCACATAGGCCGAAATCATCGCGGCGAGAGCTTTCCGGACCTCGAAGCTGTCTGCTCCAAACCGCTCCTCCATGATGCCGAGGCCCTGCGCGAAGGCGGTCACGGCCTTGCGCGCACGCTCGCTCCTGAGCCTGCGGTCCTGCAGATTGCTGGAATTTGCGTGGGTGATCGCGGCGGTCAGCAATGTCCGTGCCGCTTCCTCGCTGCGCTCGCCGAATATCTTTTGCTTCAGATGCAAGCTGCGTTGCAGGTTCGCCTCAGTGGCCTCCCATTTCTTCAGCCGCGCCCCGATCTCGGCGAGCGTGTCGACGGCGGCTGCCATCTCGACGCTGACGGCGCCGTGGATCGTCTCGAGGATCGAGATGCTTCGCTCCAGAAGAGCTGCGGCGCGCGTGTAGTCACCAAGAAGGGCCCATCTTCGCGCGATGGCCTCGCATTCCCCGGCGGTCTGCCGGCTGTTCTCACCAAAGAGCGCGGACTTGATCGCCAGCCGCTTCAACTGAAAGGGCTCGACGAGCTTGAAGTCGACGCCGCCTGCCTTGCTGATCCAGGAGTTGAGGTCGCCCAGGATGGATTGCGGCCCGTGCAGGCTTTCCTGGATCGAGATGCAACGGTCGAGAAAGGGTATGGCTTCGACGGGATCCTCACTCCGGCAGATCAGTCCGATCAGCGTTCGCAGGGCCGTGACGACCTCGTCGCTGATTGGGCCGTGGCGCTTTTCCAGCCCGGCGATATGTCGAAGGTGGTTCTCTGCATAGCAAGATGCCATGGACCGTTTCGCTTACCCCCAGCCGCTCAGAGCCGCATCCTGGCCAGTTTCTCGTCGTGAGCCCGGCGCGGTCGCGAGCCGAATGTCTTCTTGCACATTGGCCCGAAGGTTTCGGCAGACGCCAGCGCGCTGGCCCCGACATCTGCGGGTCGTGCCTCGAATCTCTTGACCCGACCGGTCTGCCCAACGACGGCGGTCACGTCGCAGAAGAAATCCTCGTGCCGCCCGGCCTCGTCGGGTCCTTCGAAGGAGGCGGTCGTCTTCAACCGCCAGCGATAGGCCCGGTCCTGATCCCTGCGGCCGGACGCGACGATCTGGTCAGGGTGGCCGTATTTCTGCATCAGCGCGACGATGCTCATTCCCTTGAAATCGTCGCGCGGTCTGCCCTCGGCGGCCTGGACCGGAATTGCGACAGTCGCGAGCAGGAAAAGAAGTATCGCGTGAGGAGGGAAAGTGGGTTGCAGCATGCCTTTGGCTCGATGGGACGGAGCAGAAAGAATTCTGATTACGTCCTCGCAACGCGGCTTGCACGTGCAATCTTCAGCCGAGCATGCGGGCATTGGCTGGCACGTGTGGACTTTCGGGAGCCGAGCTTGCGAAGCGCCGTTTCGAGTGCTCTGTGAAGGACCCTGCTCCAGTTGCTAGCCACCACGCGCCGAACTATCACCACCCTCCGTGATCGAAGCCGGCTCCGTCAGCGTGACGCGCCGCCGCAAGCCGAATCCCGCGCATAACAGTGTCACCGGCAGCAGGACGGCCGCCCAGAGATAGAGCTGATTGATCTCTTTCTCCATCCGCTGAATCTGGACGTTGGTCTGGTAAATCGTGTCCTTGGTGGCAAAGAGCTGCAGCTGATTGATCTCTGCCTTTCGGCTCGACACGATCGTGCCGAACGTCGCCAGCTCGACCAGGAAGATCACGACGAAGACCCAGCCCCATTTGTGCCTGGGCCCGACTTCGATCGTTTCATGCGACGCTAACTGCATAGCTTGTCCCGACAGACGCAAGTGTGGCCACCGTTCGCCGATTGTAGCCTCACACCGCTGATCGATGGAATGAGGAATGTCTGCGGAGCCCGCACGACGAACGATTTGGACGGGCAGACCAATTGAGGTTGCCCCGTGGACGGCGGCGCGCCGCTCGCGGATGCGTCGATGAATTGCACCGATATGTTGTAGGCGCCGGTGCAGGAGGAACTGACCTTGTAGCTTGGTGCTCCTGTTTGATCGAACTGTCCGGTCGGCAGGACGGTGATGCAGCGGCAGGTCGCGGCGTCGGGCGGGGTATCGGACAGTGTGCAGGGGCCGCCGCGCCCGAGATAGGCCTCCACCCAACCACGGCACTGGCGCAGCAGCTTTTGGACCGGCGGATTATGAGCCTGTGCGCTCACCGCCGCATCGAAGGGAGATTCGCCGAGCTGCTTATGTGACTCGAAGGTCCCTCGCGCGCCGCGATCGGCGAGGATCCAATCGACATTGATCTTCGCTTCGGCTTCGAGTTGCGCGCTGCAGGACCCGCTGGCCGCAGAGCAGCGGTTGGTCGCCGTGTTGCAGGCGCAATCGCGGACGGCGGCCTGACGGCAGTCGAGCGCCGCATCGAGGCCACGCTTCTGGACGCACAGTCCCGCTGCGCGCGTGATGTCGTCCCCGCAGCTTTGGGCCCGTACCGCCTGGCTCCCCAGCATGCAGAAGGCGAGCAGCACGAAGACAAGCCTGATCCGGGCGGAGACGTTGCAACGGACGATGAATCGCATGCCTATCGACCTGAAATGCCGCTCTCGCGAGAGCGTTGAACCGTCCCGCTGCCTTTCGCATAGGGAGCGCAGCGGGCTGCCTCGCCGTAGCCGGGAATCCAGCGGTATTCGCCGGGACCGCATTTGAGGCCCTGCGCCTGATCAGGAGGCTGTTCCGAGCCGGCCGTGTCGGGCTGACATGGCGCGGCTTCAGCGGCAGCGCGGCAGGAGACCGCCTTGTCCAGATCCCCTGCCATGCACGCGATGACCCGCTTCATGACTTGATCGCCGCAGGAAGCCGCGCTCGCCGGGGCATTGCCAATGAGGATGGCAATGACGGCGAGAAGCGCGGCTCTCATCACCAGCAGCCCGCCGCCACCCCGGCCTTGTAATAGGCGTCCATGCAGTCCTTGAAGGCGCCGGCCTGGCCGGAGCTTCCGCCGCCGATGTTCTGCCAGCTGGTCTTGCACTGGTTGTAGGCCTGCCGGATTTGCTGACATGCCGGAGACGCCTGGGCCACCTGGATGTTCGAGCGCGGGTAGCTCGCCGTCTGCTCCGCGGCAAACGCCTGCGTGGACAGCAGCAGAAGAATGGTCAGCATTCCGGCCTTCATGAATCCCCCCGGGGTTGTTGAGTCTGTGGCTCAGCCGGTGGGAATCCTAGGATGCCCGCCATTCCTCCATCATGACCCAAACGGGTCAGGCCGCGCGAATTCGCGCGCAGCAATCGGCTAGCGTGGAAGAATGGCTTCCCGCACATGTGCGGCTTATCGCGGAGGGCGGGCGAGGGCCGCAGGGGCGGCGGCGGCCGCTTACTTCATCGCCGAAAATCGGCTGTCGAACGAGTTCGACGACACCACCGGTGCGGCGCCGGAGAGTTGGCCGCCGCTGCTCGGCGGAGGCGGCGCGCTGTCGAACGCCGACGACTTTTGCGCCGGACGCGTCTGGGCGAGGCGCGTGTCGGGCCTTGCCGGCTCCGCCGGCTTGGCCGTCGCAACGGCCGGCTTCGGCGCGTCCTTCGCAGTGTCCTTGGACTTGTCGTGTCCCGGCACGAAGCGAGTCACGGCAGCCTTGAGCCGCGAAGCTGCGGTCGTGGGTGTCGTGGTCGTGGCGGCGGGCGCCACCGATGCGGTTGCCTGCGGCGGCGGCGTGGTGGCCGTGGTGTCGGATGAGCCCATGCCCATCTTGCGGCCGAGATTCGAGAAGAAGCCGGATTTCTCTTGAGCCTTTTCGGCAGGCTGAGCCGTGGCGACGCGGGTGCCGGTCGCGGGCGCGCTGACGGCGACCACCGGCTCTTCCTGCGGCGCGGGCGCGGACGCGACCGCATCGAGATTCGGCTTGGGCGGATTGACGTGTCCGGGAATCGTGCCCGGCGCCTTGGCCATCGCCAGCATCTGCAGCGTGGTGCCTTCGGCGCCTTCGGACAGGCCCGTGGAGCCTTCCGGAATCTTCGCGGCGAAGATCTTGTTCATGCCGCCGTCGATGCCGGTGTTCATGCGCGCCACCGGCGTGCCCTTGGCGACGAGCCTTGCGTATTCGGCCTCGTCTTTGGCTTGCTTGCCGCGCACGGCGGCAACGACGTCCTCGGGGATCACATAGGCCGGGCACTTTGCGGAGGCGTCGAACACGGGATCGCGCTTCGCATCGGGCGCGCGGGTCGCGTCGAAGACGTACTTCTTCTCGCAGAAGTCGACCTTCGGCTCCTGCCGCGTCACCTCGAAATGATCATAGCCTTCCTTGATCATCTTCCAGAACGGCATGTTCGGATTGTTCCGGTGCTTGGCCATGTTCACCGGCGTCATCTTGAACGGATAGGCCTGCAGTTGGAACGCCTTCTGGCCGCCGAAGAAGGATTCGCGGCCGAGCGAATAGATCTCCGCGATCTGCTCGTCCGTCATCGCGTAACAGCCGCGCGAAGAACAGTCGCCATGCACCATCAGCTGCGAGCCGGTGCGGCCCAGCGCCTTGTCGAACGCGTTCGGATAGCCGGTGTTGAACGAGAGATAATACGCCGACTGCGGATTCATCTGGCTCGGATTGATCGAGTAGAATCCCTCCGGCGCCTGACGGTCGCCTTCGCGCACCTTCGGGCCGAGATCACCCGACCAGCGGCAGATCGGATAGGTCTTGAGCAGCGCGAACTGGCCGCTCCGGGTCTGCTTCCAGACCTCGAGCTCGGCCTCCTGCTTGAACAGGCGCACCAGGATCGGCGATTGCAAATCCATGTCCTTCTCGACCATCGCGGCGAGAAGCTTCGGCGGCACCGGCTGGTTGGCCTTGGCGTTGGTCGCGAGCGAGACCTGGTCGGTGTCGCAGCCGGCCAGCAGCACGCTGGCCGTCATCAGCGCAACCGAAGCCAAGAGCGCGCGAGCAAGCGAACGAGAAATCAAGATGGACCCCACACCGTGCCGGGCAGAAAGCGCGAACCCCAATTCGTTTGGCGCGTGATCCGACCGGACAACCGGACCCGTCATGACGGGCTTTTTCAGCTCACGCCCCAGCGCTTATGCCCTGAAGCCATTGATTAAAATTCTAACCTCTGGGTCATGTGGTCGCAACCCGAGCGGGGATCACGAGCCCGTTGGCCCGTCGGCATGGTCAACGAAGACTGAATGGACGCGACTTGAGACGGAACTTGGGCCTTTCGGCCCCATCAGGACTCAGATCGCCGATTTGGGCAAAAAAAGGGTTAACGCGGGGTTACCGGGCTGTTCCGGGGGCGGTCTCTCGTGCCCCGGACGCGGCGCAGCGCGTTAGCGGTGCGCTGCTGAGCCGGGGCCCAGCCCGCGCAATGGGTCCGGCTCTGCGGAGCGTCACTTCGTGCCGCACCGCGTCCGGGACACGGAAATCGGCCCGAATCAGCCCAGTTTCCGGCCGATATCGAGGAATTTCTGCCGACGCTGCTTGCGGATGGCGTCGCCGTCGAGGCCGCGGAGCTCGTCGAAGGCCTTGGCGATGGCCTCACCCGTGGTGGCGATCATGGCGGCGGGGTCGCGATGGGCGCCGCCGACCGGCTCCTTCAGGATGCTGTCGATCACCCCGAAGCGGAGCATGTCCTGGGCGGTGATCTTCATGTTGTTGGCGGCTTCCTGCGCCTTGGTGCCGTCGCGCCAGAGGATCGAGGACGCCGCTTCCGGCGAGATCACGCTGTAGATCGCGTGCTCCAGCATCAAGACCTTGTTGGCGGTGGTGATGGCGATGGCGCCGCCCGACATGCCCTCGCCGGTGATGATGGCGACGTTCGGCACGGTCAGCGCGAGGCACGCGTCCGTCGAACGCGCGATGGCTTCGGCCTGGCCGCGTTCCTCGGCGCCGATGCCGGGATAGGCGCCCGCGGAATCGGCGAGCGACAGCACCGGCAGGCCGAACCGCTCGGCCATCTCCATCAGCCGCACGCATTTGCGATAGCCCTCGGGCCGCGCCATGCCGAAATTGTGCCGGATGCGGCTCTCGGTGGAATCGCCCTTTTCCTGGCCCATCACGCAGATCGGCTCGCCGCGGAAGCGGCCGAAGCCGGCGACCAGCGCCTCGTCCTCGCCGAACTTGCGGTCGCCGGCGAGCGGGGTGAATTCGGTGATCAGGCCCTTGATGAAGTCGTTGAAATGCGGCCGCTGCGGATGCCGCGCCACCAGCGTCTTCTGCCACGGCGTCAGGTTCTGATAGAGGTCGGCCAGCGCCTGCGCCGCCTTGTCCTCGATCCGCCCGATCTCGTCGGAGATGTCCGTGCCGGAGGCAGCCAGCGTCCTGAGCTCGTCGAGCTTGGAGTCGAGCTCGGCGACGGGCTTTTCAAAGTCGAGATAGCTGCGCATCTGGTCTTGCATCAACTCAATATAGGGGGACGGGGCTCGAGAGCGAAGCGAGGTCGGGGCCGCGATAAGAAGTAGAGCGTTTTCAACGGTTTGGCCTGTGCGCTCCTGGCAGGGGCCAAATCATGCGTGAGGCCCCGGCTCTTTCTGCGGAGATGTGGCCGAAGTCAAGGCGGTTTCCTTCACCTCTCCCGCACCTACTTCTCCGCCAGCGGGTGCAGGTCGCGCACCAGGCTTTTCAGCCGCTCCTCGACCACATGGGTGTAGATCTGGGTCGTGGAAATATCGGTGTGGCCGAGCAGGGTCTGCACGATGCGCAGATCGGCACCATTGTGCAGGAGGTGGCTGGCGAAGGCGTGGCGCAGCACATGCGGGGAGACCAGCCGGGCCTGCAGCCCCGCTGCGACCGCGAGCTCCTTGAGGTCGCGGGCGAAATGCTGCCGCGTCAGATGTCCGCTCTCGCCGAACGAAGGGAAGAGCCATTTCGAGGCGGCCACGCTGTTCTTCTTGTCGGCGTTGGCAGCTTCGGTCGCGGCGAGATAATCCGCCATCGCCTGCCGCGAGGCCTCGTTGAGCGGCACCAGCCGTTCCTTGTTACCCTTGCCGCGCACCACGATCATGCGGGCATCGCGCTTGGCCGCCGAGCGCGGCAGCGCCATCAGCTCGGAGACGCGCAGGCCCGTGGCGTAGAGCACCTCGAGCAGGCAATAGAGCCTGAGCGCGCGCAGCCGTTTCGACGGCGAGGCATCTTCCGCCTCGCTCAATTCCTTGGCGCGGCGAAGCATGCGGTCGACATCTGATATCGACAGCACTTTCGGCAGGCCGCGGCCGCGCTTGGGTCCGGACAGGATCGCGGCGGGATCCTCGGCTCGGATGCGCTCGTTCAGCAGGAAGCGATAGAGATGCCGCATCGCCGACAGCCGCCGCGCCACGCTGGTGGATTTGAAGCCGCGGCTGTCGAGATCGGCGAGATAGTCGCGCAGCGTTTGCGTCTCGGCATCCACAAAGCTGTGACCGGCGCGGCCGAGAAATTCCGAGAAATCGGTGAGGTCTCGGCGATAGGCGTCTAGCGTGTTGGGCCCGGCGCCCTGTTCCGCCGCGAGCATGTCGAGGAACAGGCCGGTGAGCTTGGCGTCTGAGGGCTGGGTGCGCATGCCCGGGAGCCTAGCTCCTATTTCTTGAGGAACTTATCCGGCGGAATCGTTACCGTCATTTCCCGCGACTTGGGACTGACGAAATTGGCAAGTGCGAAGACCATGCCATAGACGATGCCGGCGATCACGGCGACGACCGTCAGGAAGCGGAACAGGCTGGGCATCGTTGCAGGGTCTCGGTCGAGGGACTTTCGGTCAAGCCCTTGGCGGGCAAATTAACCAATGAAATCATCCAACATGTTCGCCGTTTCGGTGCAAGAGTCCTCTGGCGAGGCCCCCTCCGGGGTCGTATAGGTGGCCAAAGCGTGCCGCCTTTGGCGGCAGATCGAGCGAGATCCACCGAGCGAGACAATGTCCGACGCCGCGTTGCCGATACCAGCTTCGCCCGAGGCCGACATCCTGTCGGCGCTGGGCGCGCGCTCGATCGTGCTCGTCGGTATGATGGGGGTGGGCAAATCCACCATCGGCCGTCGCATGGCGCTCAGGCTCAAGCTGCCCTTCGTCGATGCCGATACCGAGATCGAGACGTCGGCCCAGATGACCATCCCGGAGATCTTCGAGCGCCACGGCGAGCCGTATTTCCGTGACGGCGAGGCGCGCGTGATCGCGCGGCTGCTCGACAGCGGGCCGGTGGTGCTGGCGACCGGCGGCGGTGCCTTCATGCGCGAGGAGACGCGCGCGCGCATCGCGGCAAAAGCGGTGTCGATCTGGCTCAGGGCGGACCATGACGTCATCATGCGCCGCGTGCGCCGCCGCGCCGACCGCCCGCTTCTGCAGACCACCGATCCGGAAGGCACCGTCTTGCGTCTTCTCACCGAGCGTGAGCCGGTCTATGGCCATGCCGACCTCACCATCGCCTCGCGCGACGTGCCGCACGACAGGATCGTCGAGGAATGCATCGCGGCGCTGCATGCGCATCTTTGCGGCGAACAGGCCGCCCCACCACCTGCCGACGTCGCGAGTGCCGCACGATGACCGCCCCCTTGAAACATTCCGATCCCGTCAAAGTCGAGGTCGCGCTGGCGGATCGCGCCTATGACATCGTCATCGGCCGCGGCGTGCTGGCCTCGCTCGGCGAGCGCGTGGCGCGTCTGCGGCCGGGCGTGCGCACCGCCATCGTGACCGATCGCACCGTGGCAAAGCACTGGCTCGAGCCCGCCGAGGCTTCGCTCGCGGCCGCCGGCATTCCGACCTCGCGCATCGTCGTCGAGGAAGGCGAGATCTCCAAGACCTATGCCGGCCTGGAGAAGGTCAGCGAGGCCCTGATCGCCGCGAAGATCGAACGCAACGATCTCGTCATCGCGCTCGGCGGCGGCGTGGTCGGCGATCTCGCCGGCTTTGCCGCGGCGATCCTGCGCCGCGGCGTCGACTTCGTGCAGGTGCCGACCTCGCTGCTGGCGCAGGTCGATTCCTCCGTCGGCGGCAAGACCGGCATCAACTCGCCGCAGGGCAAGAATTTGCTCGGGGCCTTCCACCAGCCGGTGCTTGTGATCGCCGATACCGCCGTGCTCGACACGCTGTCGCCGCGCCAGTTCCGCGCCGGCTATGCCGAGGTCGCCAAATATGGCGTGCTCGGAGATGAGGCCTTCTTCTCCTGGCTGGAAAAGAACCATTCCGACATCGTCAAGGGCGGCTCGGCGCGCGAGCACGCGATCGCGACCTCCTGCCGGGCCAAGGCCGGCGTCGTCTCCCGCGACGAGCGCGAGACCGGCGAGCGCGCGCTGCTCAATCTCGGCCACACTTTCGGTCACGCGCTGGAGGCGGCGACCGGCTTCTCCGACCGCCTGTTCCACGGCGAGGGAGTCGCGATCGGCATGACGCTGGCGGCGCAGTTTTCGGCGAAGCTCGGCATGATCGGCGAGCAGGACGCGGCGCGCGTCGAACGGCACCTCATCGAGGTCGGCCTGCCGACCCGCTTGCAGGATATCGCCGGCTTCGCGCAGGAAGGACTTGCCGATGCCGACGCGCTGATGGCGCTGATGGCGCAGGACAAGAAGGTCACGCGCGGCAAGCTCACCTTCATCCTGCTCGAAGCGGTCGGGCGCGCGGTGATCGCCAGGGATGTCGACCCGGCCCCGGTGCGCGACTTCCTCAAGGAGAAGCTCGCGCAGAAGGTCTGATGCGCGGCTGATTATCGCCAAGCGTCTTCGCGCGAATTGGATACCGGTTCGCGTTGAGTAAACGCGTCAAGAGAAACTAGAGTGGTGCATGGATTGGCTCGGATTCACCATCGTCGTCCTCTGCCTCCTGGTCTCCGCGTTCTTCGCGGCCAGCGAGACCGCGCTGACCGGCGCCTCGCGCGCCAGCATGCTCCGCCTCTCCAAGCAGGGTAATCGCGACGCCGATGTCGTCTCCGATCTGCTCGACATGCGCGAACGCCTGATCGGGGCGCTGCTGCTCGGCAACAACATCGCCAATATCGGCTCCTCGGCGATCGCCACCGCCATCTTCACGGCATGGTTCGGCGATGTCGGCGTGCTCTATGCAACCGGCGTGATGACCGCGCTGGTCGTGATCTTCGCCGAGGTGCTGCCCAAGACCATCGCGATCAACGCGCCCGATCGGGTCGCACTCGCGGTCGCCCGCCCGATGCGGCTCACCATGTACGTGCTGGGGCCGCTGCTGCGCATCGTCGAGGTCATCGTGCGCCTGTTGCTGCGCCTGTTCGGCCTCGCCGGCGAGCACCAGGCGATCCTGTCGCCGACCGAGCGCCTGCGCGGTGCGGTCGACCTCCTGCATCACGAGGGCAAGTTCGAGAAGCAGGACCGCGACATGCTCGGCGGCCTGCTCGACCTGCGCGAGCTCCAGGTCTCCGACGTCATGATCCATCGCACCGAGATGATGATGATCAACGCCGATTTGCCGCCGGAGGAGCTGGTGCGCGAGGTGCTGGCGACCGAGTACACCCGCATTCCGCTGTGGCGCGAGAAGCCGGAGAACATCATCGGCGTGCTCCACGCCAAGGATCTCCTGCGCGCGATCCGCGCCGCAGATGGCGACACCTCGCGCATCGACGTCTCGACCATCGCGCTGCCGCCCTGGTTCGTGCCGGAGATGCGGCCCGTGTCCGAGCAGCTCAAGGCCTTCCGCAGGCGCAAGACCCATTTCGCGCTCGTCGTCGACGAGTATGGCGAAGTCGAAGGTCTCGTGACGCTGGAAGACATTCTGGAGGAGATCGTCGGCGACATCTCCGACGAGCACGACGTCGTGGTCGCCGGCGTGCGCGCCCAGCCGGACGGCTCGGTCGTGGTCGACGGCTCGGTGCCGATCCGCGACCTCAACCGCGCCATGGACTGGCATCTGCCCGATGAAGAGGCAACGACGGTCGCCGGCCTCGTCATTCACGAGGCGCGCTCGATCCCCGACCGCGGCCAGAGTTTCACCTTCCACGGCTTCCGCTTCCGCGTTCTGCGCCGCGAGCGCAACCGCATCACCGCGCTCCGTATTTCACCGGTGCCGCGCGAGGCGGAGCTGGAAGAGGCCAAGCCGAGACGCGCCGGGACGTCGTTTTGATTCTCTTACCCTCCAGGGAGGGTAAGCAATCATGCTTCCCCCGGTGCCTTGGCCTGGATCGCCAATGCGTGCACGCTGGCAGCGAGTTCCGCGGCCAGCGCCGAATTTATCATGCGATGGCGATCGACCCGGCTCTTCCCTTTGAAGGCATCAGATACAATATAGACCCGAAAGTGCGTCTCACCGCCCGGCCGATGCCCGGCGTGGCCCTCATGCAAATGTGACTCATCGACGACTTGCAGGCTTTCCGGCGTGAAAGCTTCCTGCAACTTGTTGCTGATAGTGTCGACCATAGCCATGTTGTGCCATTCGGGTGCAGAGATCACGCCCCGTTAATTGCCGGGTTTGCGGCGAATTGCAATGTCAAGACTTGAAGGTTTTTGCATTGCGTAGTCAAAGTCAGCCATGCCGATCGATTCATCAAAATTCTTCGACTCCATCCGCGTCAAGCCGCGGGGCAAGCAGCCGGAAGTGAAGCCGCGCGACACCGCGGTCGGCTGCGAGTGGGCCGGATGCCAGAACAAGGGCGCACACCGTGCCCCGAAGGGCCGCGAGAACCAGCGCGAGTACTGGCACTTCTGCCTGAACCATGTGCGCGAGTACAACCAGAACTACAATTTCTTCTCGGGCATGAACGCCGATGCCGTTGCGCGCTACCAGAAGGACGCGCTGACCGGCCACCGCCCGACCTGGAAGATGGGCGCCAATGGCGGCAAGAAGGGTGCGGAAGCCGAGATCGATATGGCCTCCGATCCGTTCAGCATGTTCTCGGAGATCAACGGCCGCGCGAACTGGCGCAAGGGCCCCGAGGCCGCGCCCCAGGCCGAGACGCGCAAGGTGATGAATGCCGAGCGCAAGGCGCTCCAGGTGATGGGCCTCGGCCCCAATTCCACGCTCGCCGACGTCAAGACCAAGTACAAGGCGCTGGTGAAGCAGCACCATCCCGACGCCAATGGCGGCGACCGCTCCACCGAAGACCGCCTGATCGAGATCATCAAGGCGTATAATTATCTGAAGACGGTGGTGCGCGAGGCGTAAGGCCTCGCTCCTTTCTTCCTTCTCCGCTTGCGGGGGAAGGTGGCGCGAAGCGCCGGATGAGGGGTATCTCCGCGGTTTCACCGCAAGAGATTCGCGCACGGAGACAACCCTCACCCATCTCGCCGCCGCGCGGCGATCCACCCTCTCCCGCAATGGGGAGAGGGATGGCACTTGGACGACCTCACTCCGGCATCGCCCCGACATAGGACGAACTCGGCCTGATCAACCGCCCCGTGCGCTGCTGCTCGCGCGCATGCGCGGTCCAGCCTGCGGCGCGCGCCACCGCGAAGATCGGCGTGAACGCCTGCCGTGGAATCGCCAGCGCATCGAGTAGGATCGCGGTGAAGAACTCCACATTCGTCTCCAGCGGCCGCTCCGGATTCTTCTTGCGCAGCGCGCCGCGGATATAAGCTTCGACCTCGCCGGCGAACGGCAAATCGGTTCCGTTCGACGCCAGCGCCTCGACCGCGGTCTTGAGCACGTCGGCGCGTGGATCGCGCACGCGATAGACGCGGTGGCCGAAACCCATCATGCGCTCGCCGCGCGCCAGCGCAGCGTCGACCCAGGGCTGGATGCGCTCGCGCGAGCCGATTGCGTCCAGCATTTCCAGCACCGGCTCCGGCGCGCCGCCATGCAGCGGACCCGTGAGCGCGCAATAGCCTGCGGTCACCGCCGCGAACAGATCGGCCTGTGTCGAGGCCACCACCCGCGCGGTGAAGGTCGAGGCATTCATGCCGTGATCGCTGGCGGTGACGAGATAGGCGTCGAGCGCGGTGACTTCGCGTGCGGCGGGCGCGCGTCCGTGCAGCATGCGCAGCGTGTCTGCGGCATGGCTCAGCGTCGGATCGGGTGCGACCGGCTCGAGCCCCTTGGCGCGCCGGACCAACGCGCCTGCGATCACCGGAAACGCGCCGACGATCGTCGCCTCGTGCTCCAGTCCAGGCTCGGCGCGAAGGCCGGCGACAGCCGCACGAAAACCGTCGATGACCCCCATGCCGCGCGTCGCCGGCAAGAGGTCCGGCAGGCGCGCGAACGCGCGCTCGCGCCCCGCGCCCAGGCTCGCCCGCACATTGGCTTCGCTCAAGGTCGTCTTGCTGGCGCCGTTCCAGAGCCGGGCGGTGACGCCCTCGAAGCTCGACTGGCTCGCCAGCCGGCCGACATGCTCCCCGGCAATGATCAACTCGCCGCGCTCGCCATCGACATGGCTCAGCACGGTCTCGGCCGCGGGAACGCCGTCCAGCCCGATCTGACTTTTGGTGAGGTGGATATTCATGGCCCAATCTCCCTTTTGCACTGCAGGAGCGGAAAGGTCGGGCCTCTCGACAGATTGATCAATCTTGATTACATAAATCAATATGAATAATTCCGACGGCCTTTATCTTTCCGCCCGGGAAGCCGCGGCCGAACTCGCGATCTCGCCGGCCACGCTCTACGCCTATGTCAGCCGCGGCCTGATCCGCTCCGAGCCGACGCCGGACTCGCGGAAGAACCGCTACCGCGCCGAGGACGTCCGGGCGCTGAAGGAGCGCCGGGTGCCGTCGCCGGAGCCGCGGGGTCTGCGCAGCTTCGATGCCGACCTGCCGGTGATGGACACGGAGATCTCGACCATAACCGAGGAGGGCGCGATCTATCGCGGCGTCAATTGCGTCGATCTTTCCGAGAACGACACGCTGGAGCACACCGCGACGCTGCTTTGGGATGTCTCCGACGTCGATCCGTTCGCGCCCGACAATCAGCCTGCGCTTTCCGAGGAGATGCGAACCATCGCGCAGGCCGCACGCCGGGCGGCACCGATCGATCGCGCCATCGCCGTGCTCGCGCTGGCCGCGAGCGTCGATCCCCGCGCCTTTACCCGGGCGCCCGACGGCCGCGCGATGGTCGGCGGCCGCATCGTCCGGCTGCTGGTCGCGACCATGCTCAATGCCGAAGCCTCGGCCGAGCCGTTGCACCAGCAGATCGCAACAGCCTGGGCGGCGGACAACAAGCACGCGCCCGATTTGATCCGCCGCGCGCTGGTGCTGCTCGCCGATCACGAGCTGAACGCCTCGACCTTCACCGCGCGCTGCGCGGCCTCGACCGGCCTCAACCTGTACGATGCCGTCATCGCCGGCCTCGCCGCGCTGAAGGGCCCGAAGCATGGCGGCGCCGGCGTGCTGGCTTCGCAACTCGTCAAGACGCTGATCGACCGCGACGTCGCCCCTGTTGTGCGCGAGCGCGTCGCGCTCGGCGAGCGTTTTGCCGGCTTCGGCCACGGCGTCTACAAGCGCGGCGATCCCCGGGCGCAGTCGCTGCTCAACGCGCTGTCCCGCGCCGGCGCGCCGCGAAAGTTCACCCGCGAGGTGCCGGAGCGGATCGCGGAAGCCACCGGCGAATTCGTCAACATCGATTATGCGCTCGCCGTGCTCGTGCACGCGCTGCGCCTGCCCGCCGGCAGCGAGCTCGCTCTGTTCGCGATGGCCCGCAGCGTCGGCTGGATTGCGCATGCGAGCGAGCAATTGCAGTTCGGGAAGTTGATCAGGCCAAGGGCGCGGTATGTGGGGCCGGCGCCGGGGCGGAGGGTAGGGAGCGCGGAGCCCAGAGCCTAGAATTCTTTCCGAATCCTCAGCTCAGGCTTCCGGCGAAGCGTTCGGCGAGCCTGTTCTTCTTGAATGCCTCAGCGACCCAGTCCACGAAGACTCTCGTCTTCGCTGGCACAAGCTTGCGCGATGCGTGGTAAATCGAGATCGCGCCGGCGTCACAGTACCAGCGTGGCACCAGGCGTAGCAGCGACCCGTCGTCGAGCGCTGGAAGAATGTCGGCAGTGGCGAGCATTGCAACTCCCAGGCCCAGCCGTGCGGCCTCGCGCATTGCGGCCGGGTCGTTGACCACGATCGACTCAGACAGCGGCGCCTGAACTTCGCGCCCTGAAACATCGCGCATCGACCAGTGCCGGATCCGCCCGGTCTGGAGCGAGCGCATGACAATGCCATCCAGCGCGGCCAGTTGGTCCGGCTGGGTCGGTAATGTCCGCCCCGACATGTAGACTGGAGAGGCCACAGCGACGATGTGTGCGGGCGCTAGGGTTCGGCTGACGAGGCCCGGCAACAATTCAAACCCACCTCCGATTGCGGCGTCATAGCCTTCACCGACCAGGTCGACTTGGCGGTTCTCGAAGTGCCACTCAGGGCGGACCTGCGGGTACCGGGCCAAGAAGGCGGGAAGCAGCGGCAGGATATGGGCGGCGCCGAATGTCGGAGGCAGGCTTATCTTGAGAATGCCCGCCGGCTCCTCGCGTCCGGTCGAGACTCCGGCGATTGCGGCCTGGAGCCCCTCAAGGTGGCCGGCAATCGCCGTGCGGAACGTCTCGCCAGCCTCGGTGAGCGTCAGCCGCCTTGTTGAACGATGAAACAATCGGACGCCGAGATTGCGCTCAAGCATGGCGACGTTGCGGCTGACGGCCGCCGGAGTGAGCAAAAGGCGTCGGCCAGCCTCAGAAAAGCTGCCGCATTCGGCGCTGCGAACGAAAGATTCCAGGTTGGCCAGCGTTTCCATGGGCTCATTTGCAAGTGATCGTTGATAATCTTACGAGCCATAGCACTCTAATAAAAGGGGAATGTCTGGCGCATCTCTGGGCCATCGATCAGTCCGCCTGATCCCAAACAGCTCGGAGCATCTCCATGTCCACCATCGGCATCATCGGCGCAGGCAATATTGGCCGCGCAATCGCCCAGACACTGGCGCGCAACGGCATCGCCGTGACCCTGTCCAACAGCCGGGGTCCAAACAGCCTTAGAACGACCGCGGCCGAGATCGGTCCGCTTGTGACTGCGGGCACCCGCGAGGAAGCCGCAGCCAAGGATATCGTGTTCGTCGCGGTCAATTGGTCGAAGCTACCTGATGCGCTTGCCGGCCTGCCGTCCTTCGGCGGCCGCATCGTCATTGACGCCAACAACCCGATCGAGGCGCCACTGTTCAAGCCGGCAGAACTCGGTGGTCGCGCCTCGTCGGAGATCTTCGCCGATCTCGTCCCGGGTGCGCGGGTGGTAAAGGCTTTCAATCATCTCCTGGCGCAGCTCCTCGCAACAGACCCGGCGAGCAATGGCGGCAAGCGCGTGCTGTTCTACTCGGGCGACAATGCCGACGCGAAGGCCGCTGTCGGCGCGCTGATCGAACGGCTCGGATTCTTTGGCATCGACCTTGGGTCGCTTGCTGTCGGAGCTAGGCTAACCCAGTTTCCGGGTGGTCCGCTTCCGGCGCTGAACCTGGTCAAGTTCGGCTGATAGCTTCGATGATGCTATCCAACCAGATGTGATGAAAGGCTTACGAGATGACAACCAATGATGTCGATTTCGATCAACTGCTGCGGGCAAACCTGGAGCGCGTCTTCAACGAGCGGGACGACGAACAACGTCGAACCGCCATTGCCGAGTTGTACGTTGAAAAGCCTGTCATGTACGAGCCGACCAACATCGTTTCGGGACGCTCAGAAATCTCGCGGGTCGCTGGAGAGCTGCTGAAGCAGTTCGGGCCAACATTCAGGTTCGTGCCCGATGGGGTCGCGGTCGGGCATCATGGCTTGGCGCGCTTGGCCTGGCATGCCGGACCCGATCAAGGCCCCATCGCAGTGACCGGAGCCGACGTGGCCGAGTTTGAAGGTGGCAAGATCTCACGGCTATGGGTGTTGCTAAATCCGCAATGAGAGAAGCACGCTGCCGAACTAAAGCCTGATCCGGAAAAGTGCGCAGCGGTCTTCAGAAAAAATCATACTTCAGGCCCGCGGCTTTGCCGCCACGACACCGCCGCCGTTGCGCCGGCGATAGATCCACACCGCTACGCCCCCCACGATCGCAACGCCCGCCACGGTCAGCATCCAGATGTGCTTGCCGACATGGCCGTGATGATGCAGCCCGGCATATTCATGCAAGGCCGACACCGCGAGCACGCCCGGCAGCACATGGGCGGGGGCCCAGACCAGGATCGCGGGGATGTTCACCGCGTAGAATTTTGCCGGCGCCATGCCCAGCGCGCCCGCCGTCACCGGCACGAAGGCGCGGATCGGCGGCACGAAACGGGCGAAGAACACGGCCCAGGTGCCGAAGCGGTTGAAGAAGCTTTCGCTCTGCTCGACCACGCGCGGATAGTTGGTCAGCGGCCAGGTGGTGAGGATTTTGCGCTGCTGCCGGTGCCCGATGAAGTAGGCCGAGCCGTCGCCCAGCACGGCCCCCGCGGCCGCGGCGAGCAGCACCCAAGGCAGCGCCAGCTCGCCGCCCGGCACCAGGGCGCTGAGCGCCAGGATGATGGTCGAGCCGGGGATCACCGATCCCACCACCGGCACGGCTTCGAGCAGCGCCGCCAGGAACAGGGTCAGATAGGCCAGCCACGGATGGGCCGAAACGAAGGATATCAGGGGATCGAGAAAGGACGTCACGTCGTCTCTTGCAGGGCTGGAGCATGGGGGCTTCGGACCCTACATAAGTAACCGCATACGGCCAAAGTGCCATTCGCAGGAAACGGCGCGGCCCCGCCCGAATTTGGGCGTGATTCGCAAGGCAGCCCTCCAAAAACTGCGTTCCTTGCCTATCTAAATGAAAAGACAACGGAACTTTGATTGAGGGGCGGGCTTCTGCCGGCACGTTGTCTCTGATAGGTTGAGTTTCAGCACCCAGCCGCAGCCAACGTGCGAATAACCGGTTTCGGGACCGCCCGGGACCTCGGAGGATTGATGACGACCGCCGCCATGTCCAAAGTTGAGGAAGTTTCCGGTCTGCCCGACATGAAGGTGTCGGTGCGCCAGGTGTTCGGGATCGACAGCGATCTCGAAGTCCCCGCCTATTCCGAAGTCGATCCTCATGTGCCCGAAGTCGATTCCGACTACCGCTTCGACCGCGCCACCACGCTCGCCATTCTCGCGGGCTTTGCCCGCAACCGCCGCGTGATGGTGACCGGCTATCACGGCACCGGCAAATCCACCCATATCGAGCAGGTCGCGGCACGCCTGAACTGGCCCTGCGTGCGCGTCAACCTCGACAGCCACATCAGCCGTATCGACCTCGTCGGCAAGGACTCCATCGTGGTCCGCGACGGCAAGCAGGTCACCGAATTCCGTGACGGCATCCTGCCCTGGGCGCTGCAGCACAACGTCGCGCTGGTGTTCGACGAATACGACGCCGGCCGCCCGGACGTGATGTTCGTGATCCAGCGCGTGCTCGAAGTCTCGGGCCGGCTGACGCTGCTCGACCAGAACAAGGTGATCAAGCCGCATCCGGCGTTCCGGCTGTTTGCGACCGCCAACACCGTCGGCCTCGGCGACACCTCAGGCCTCTATCACGGCACCCAGCAGATCAACCAGGGCCAGATGGACCGCTGGTCGATCGTCACCACGCTGAACTATCTCAGCCATGACGAGGAAGTGGAGATCGTGCTGGCCAAGGCCAAGCACTATCGCACCAGCGAAGGCCGCGACATCGTCAACAAGATGGTGCGCCTCGCCGATCTCACCCGCAACGCCTTCGCCAACGGCGATCTGTCGACGGTGATGAGCCCGCGCACGGTGATCACCTGGGCTGAGAACGCCGACATCTTCGGCGATATCGGCTTCGCCTTCCGCGTCACCTTCCTCAACAAGTGCGACGAGCTCGAGCGTCCCCTGGTCGCCGAGTTCTACCAGCGCTGCTTCAACGCCGAGCTGCCGGAATCGGCAGTCAACGTGGCGCTGAGCTGATTTCTCCCGGGGTGTCGTCCCGGCTCTCACCGGGACGACGGATCAAGGTGACATGACCACCTCCAACTCCAAATTCCGCAGCACCAAGGAAGCGCCGACCGAGCCGTTCAAGCGCTCGGTCGCCTCCTGCCTGAAGGCGATCGCCAAGACGCCCGAGCTCGACGTCTCCTTCGCCGCCGAGCGTCCGGGCCTCGCGCCCGGCAAGGCCCGGCTGCCCGAGCCCGCGCGAAAGATGACCAAGCGCGATGCGGCGATCGTGCGCGGCCACGCCGATTCCATCGCGCTCAAGATCGCCTGTCACGACGCCAAGCTGCATCGCAAGCTGATGCCGGGCAATCCGCAGGCGCGCGGCGTGTTCGAGGCGGTGGAGCAGGCGCGGGTCGAGGCGATCGGCGCGCGCCGCATGGCGGGCGTTGCGAAAAACCTCACCGCGATGCTCGACGACCATTTCCATCGCGGCAAGTTCGACGAGATCACCGACCGCGCCGACGCGCCGCTCGCCGACGCGCTGGCGATGCTGGTGCGCGAGCGTCTCACCGGCATGGCGCCGCCGACCGCCGCGAAGAAGATGGTCGATCTCTGGCGTCCAATTCTCGAAGACAAGATCGGCAAGCGGCTCGACCGGCTCGACACCCTCGTCGAGGACCAGACCCGGTTCGGCGATGCCGTGCACGACCTGCTGACCGCGCTCGAGCTCGGCGACGAGCGCAACGCCGACAGCGAGGACGACGACAACGACGACGAGAACCAGGACGGCGACAACGATCAGTCCGGTGCCGAGGGCTCGCCCGATTCCGACGCCGCGCAGGAGATGAGCGCCGACCAGGCGCAGGCCTCATCCGAGGAGATGAGCGAGAGCGCGATGGAAAGCGCGCAGGCCTCGACCTCCGACACTTTCGACGACGGCGAGCTCGGCGACGACGAGACGCCGGGCGAGGCGACGCGTCCGAATTCGCACGGCAAGAACGAGCCGCGCGGGCCGGAATACCACGCCTTCGCGCCCAAGTTCGACGAGGTCATCGCCGCCGAAGACCTCTGCGACCATGACGAGCTGGAGCGCCTGCGTGCCTATCTCGACAAGCAGCTCGCGCATCTGCAGGGCATCGTCGCCCGCCTTGCCAACCGCCTGCAGCGCAAGCTGATGGCGCAGCAGAACCGCGCCTGGGAGTTCGATCTCGAAGAGGGCATTCTGGACCCGGCGCGGCTGTCGCGCGTCGTCACCGATCCCTATCACCCGCTGTCCTTCATGCACGAGAAGGAGGCGACCTTCCGCGACACCGTGGTGACGCTGCTGCTCGACAATTCCGGCTCGATGCGCGGACGGCCCATCACGGTCGCCGCGACCTGCGCCGACATCCTCGCGCGCACGCTGGAGCGCTGCGGCGTCAAGGTCGAGATTTTGGGCTTCACCACGCGCGCCTGGAAAGGCGGGCAATCGCGCGAGGCGTGGCTTGCCGCCGGCAAGCCGGCCAATCCCGGCCGCCTCAACGATCTCCGCCACATCATCTACAAATCGGCGGATGCCCCGTGGCGCCGTGCGCGAAAGAATCTCGGGCTGATGATGCGCGAGGGGCTGCTCAAGGAGAACATCGACGGCGAGGCGCTGGACTGGGCGCACAAGCGCCTGCTCGGCCGGCCCGAGCAGCGCAAGATCCTGATGATGATCTCGGACGGTGCGCCGGTCGACGATTCCACGCTGTCGGTCAATCCCGGCAATTATCTCGAGCGGCACCTGCGCCACATCATCGAGGAAATCGAGACCCGCTCGCCGGTCGAGCTGATCGCGATCGGCATCGGCCACGACGTGACGCGCTACTATCGCCGCGCGGTGACGATCGTGGACGCCGAAGAGCTTGGCGGCGCCATCACCGAGAAGCTCGCCGAGCTGTTCAGCGAGACCAACACCGCGCCCACCCAGCCGGCCGGTCGCCCGCGACGCAAATTGCATTCGTGAGCACGCATTCATCCCGCCGCAGCTTTCTCAAATACGCTGCGGCGGGATTTTCCACCATCGCAGCCTCTCGCGTCGCGCTGGCGCAAGCCACGGTCGAGCCTTCGCCGCATGCGCTTGCGAACGAGCGCGCCGTCACCGACCCCGTCAATGTCGAGGTCAACGCGCGCGCCATTCCCAATTTCGAGCCGCGTGACCGCACGCGTACCCGGTTCGGCTCGCTGAACTATCGCAGCGGCCTGGTGCTGACCTCGCCCTATCGCGGCTTCGGCGGATTGTCCGGCATCCGGCTGGATGCCAAGGGCGAGCGCTTCCTCGCCGTCTCCGACCAGGGCGGCTGGTTCACCGGGACCATCCGCTACGCCAATGGCAAGATGACCGGTCTCGACGACGTCGAGGCCGCGCCGCTACTCGGCGCCGAGGGTCGGCCGATCACGGAAAAGCGGGGGTGGTGGGATTCGGAATCGATCGCGCGCGACGGCAACCTCGTCTATGTCGGGCTCGAGCGCGTCAACCAGATCCTGCGCTATGATTTTGCCAAGGGCGGCACGCGCGCGCGCGGCGAGGTGATGCCGGTGCCGGCGGGCGTGCGCAAGCTGCCCTCCAACAAGGGGCTGGAGGCGCTTGTCGTCGTGCCCAAAGGCCAAGCGCTCGCGGGCACGCTGATCGCCTTCTCCGAGCGCGGCCTCGACGCCGACGGCAATCTCACGGCCTTCCTGATCGGCGGCCCCACGCCCGGCCAGTTCAGCGTGCGCCGCATTGAGAAATACGACATCAGCGATGCCGTGCTGCTGCCTTCGGGCGAGCTCCTGATCCTTGAGCGCAAATTCTCCTGGTTCACCGGCGTCAACATCCGCATCCGCGCGATCCCGCTGAAGTCGATCACGCCGGGCGCGCTGGTCGACGGCCCCGCGCTGTTCGTCGCCGATCTCGGCCAGGAGATCGACAACATGGAAGGCATCGACGCCCACGTCACGCCCGAAGGCGAGACCGTGCTGACGGTGATCTCCGACGACAATTTCTCGATGCTGCAGCGGACGCTGCTGCTGCAATTCACGCTGGCGGAGTAGCGGGGCCGTCGCGTCAAGCCGCGGGGGCAATGCATGGCGCCCCGATCCGCCATTCGTTCGAGCCGCTGGCAATCCGCCGTCCGCCCACTAAACTCTCTCCACATTCCCGCCCCCATCCCGGAACTCCCCCGCATGTCTGTCCTGTTTTCCCCGATCAAGCTGCGCGGCCTGACCTTGAAGAACCGCGTCGTGGTGTCGCCGATGTGCCAATATTCGGCCGACGACGGCGTCGCCAATGACTGGCACTTCACCCACATCAACAATCTCAGCCTGTCGGGCGCTTCGATGTTCTGCATCGAGGCGACGCATGTCGAGGCGATCGGCCGCATCACGCCGGGCTGTCTCGGGCTTTACAGCGATGCCGGCGAAGCCGCGCTGCACCAGATCCTCAGCTCGGTGCGCAAGCATTCCTCGACGGCGATCGCGATGCAGCTCGCTCATGCGGGCCGCAAGGCGTCGAGCGCGCGGCCCTGGGACGGCGGCCAGTTGATTCCGGTCGAGCAGGGCGGCTGGCAGACGGTGGCGCCGTCGGCCGTGCCGCACAAGGAGGGCGAGGCCGCCCCGCTGGCGCTCGATGCCGCGGGCCTCAAGCGCATCCGCGAAGCCTTCGTCGATAGCGCGAAGCGCGCCGACCGGCTCGGCATCGACGCCATCGAGCTGCACGGCGCGCACGGCTATCTCATGCATCAGTTCCTGTCGCCGATCTCCAACAGGCGCACCGACGAATATGGCGGCAGCCTCGAGAACCGCATGCGCTTTCCGCTCGAGATCTACGACGCCGTGCGCGCCGTCTTCCCCGCCGACAAGCCGGTGGGCATGCGCGTGTCCTCGACCGACTGGGTCGAGGGCGGCTGGGATCTGGCGCAGACGATTGAATTCGCCAGGGCCTTGAAGGCGCGCGGCGTCGACTGGATCGATGCCTCCTCCGGCGGCGTCTCGCCGCTGCAGAAGATCCCGCTCGGCCCCGGCTATCAGGTGCAGTTCGCAGATGCCATCAAGCGTGAGACCGGATTGCCCACCATCGCCGTCGGCCTGGTCACGGAGCCGAAGCAGGCGGAAGAGATCGTCGCATCCGGCAAGGCCGACATGGTCGCGCTCGCCCGCGGCATGCTCTACGACCCGCGCTGGGCCTGGCACGCCGCCGCCGAGCTCGGCGGCGAGGTCGAAGCCCCGCCGCAATATTGGCGCTCGCAGCCGTCCACGCAAAAGGCGTTGTTCGGCAAGACGACCTTCGGGGCGAGGTAGGGGAGTGCATGTGAGGCGCGACGGCGGCGCCACAACACCGCTGTCGTCCATACCGCGTGATCTCACGATGATCCGCGGTCTGCGTTGACAACTTAACTGACAGCCGTCGCCAAACTACTCCCTGTGGTTATGGGTCCTCGCGTTCGCAGGGACGACGGCAGGATGTGAGGTGAGCGCTTTCGCCTCACCATCCCTTACGCCTCCGTAACTCTCCTCACCTTCCACCCCCCGCAAAACTGGCCTAACCTCCGGCTCCTTAACACCGCAACGGAGGCCCGCCATGCGGTTTCGTGTTCGCAAAACGGCTCACATCTTCGAGCGCGTCGGACTTGCGATGGCGGGTGCGGCGTGCGGGCTGTTCGTCGGCGCCTATGTGGGCTCGGCGATATCGGCGCTGACCACGCAGGGCTTCCTGCTGCTGATGATGCTGCTCGGCTTCGTCGGCTTTTATCTGGGCATCGACACGCCGCAATTGCCGTTCGACGACGCGCATAGCGAGATCGATGCCGCCGAATTCCTCAGCGCCGCCGGCACGCTCTGCGCCACGCTGACCGCGCTCGCCTCCGTCGCCGTCATCGTGCTCCGCCTCGATCCGCACATGGCCTGGACCTGGCTCGCTCTGTTCGGCTGGATCGCCGGCGTCGCCATGCAGATCGTCGGCGGTGCGAAAGCGCGGATGCGGAAGTAGGCGGGGCATTTGTTGGAGAACAAGCGTGCTCCGAGCTCGGTCACCTCTCCCGCTTGCGGGAGAGGCCGCGCCGAAGGCGCGGGTGAGGGAGCGCACCGCCAGCGCAGCGGCGCTTGTGACTCCAGCGTCCCCCTAAAACACCACGCCCACGCGCGTGCCGCGCTTCCACGCGATGCGGCAGCGCTTCTTGGTGTTGACGTGCAGAAGCTCGAAGCGATCGGGGATGTTCACCTGGCCGCCGAGATCGACGCAGGCGCCGCCGGGCGAATAGTCGATCAGCGTGCAGGGGATCACCGGCGCGCGCGCGTCGGTGATGATTTTGGCCTGGCGCGACACCAGCCCTGCGGGCTTCACGCGGGCGTATTTGCGAGGGAATTGCGGCACGTCTCCTCCAACTCCGCAAGGTTTCGCAGCGGGTTCGAGGCCATGATGGAACGGGAGATGATGCGATCCGGCTAAGGCGTGCGGGAGAATTTTAATGAAAAGTGTCGGCGACGGAAGAAAGCGAAGGTAGCGGGGTGGGGTGGGATCCTCCAAACTCCGCTGTCGTCCCTGCGAAAGCAGGGACCCATACCGCGTAATCTCTCGGGTTGTCCGCGGCAGGAGTACCGAACAACGTGTCTTCGCCAAACCACTCCCTGTGGTTATGGGTCCCTGCGTTCGCAGGGACGACAGCGGTGGTGTGGCGCGAGCCTACCTCCACCACCGTCATTGCGAGGAGCGCAGCGACGAAGCAATCCAGAAATGCATTCGCGGAGACAGTCTGGATTGCTTCCGACTTCGCCGAAGGCTTCGGCGGACAAGTCACTGCGCTCGCAATGACGGCTGCGAGACGCCCGCGCTCGCCATGACGAGCGGCGAGAGCCATGCCCGCCGCCGCATCACCCCGTCACGCCCTCCGTCCCCGCCACCAGCTCCACCCCCGGCGCCACCGGCATCGGCACCGTCTCATACACCTTCGGCATGTTCACCGGCCGGTAGTCCGGCTCCACTGCCATCCGCTTCAACACGCTCTCATGCACATGCGCGCCTTCGGGGATCGGGCGCGGCTCGCAATCGGGGATGTAGAAGCCGAGAAACACCTTGCGCTCCGGCCACTCCTTGTACTTCGCGCTTTTGGGAATGTACTCCAGCAGCCGCCAGCCCGCCGTCATGGAATCGTGCAGCACGCCCGTCTTGCCGGTGTAGGCCGGCGCGACATATTGAAACGGCGAGTTCTTGCGCTGGATGCCCCAGGCGAGTTGCTTGATGGTGGCCGGGTTGAAGTTCAGCCCTGCCTTCTCGGCTTCCGCGATCAT
The DNA here is from genome assembly GCF_032144035.1 of Bradyrhizobium sp. WYCCWR 12699. NCBI lineage: Bacteria > Pseudomonadati > Pseudomonadota > Alphaproteobacteria > Hyphomicrobiales > Nitrobacteraceae > Bradyrhizobium > Bradyrhizobium sp. WYCCWR 12699. The sequence continues at coordinate 893,313 of NZ_JAVTJN010000032.1, read as the reverse complement.
CCAGATCAGCGGATATTTGGAATCCCCGCTCTCGGCCTCCGGATAGCCGCCGCCGACGTCGCTGTGCACGCCGGCGAACCACACCTGCAAAATGTCCTGCGGCACCTTCTTCTCGTCGGGCACGTAGCGGTTGCTCCAGAAATCCTGCGGCTCCCAGTACTTCTTGAGGCGGAACATGCAGCGCCGCTCGTCGATCGCGATCGCCTGCCGGAAGATCTTGACGCTGGGGTTGCGCAGCGTGAAGGCGAGCTCCTCCAGGCTCGGCCAGAACAGCCGGTCGGCGCGCGGCACGATCACGCTCGCCACCGTGTCCCACACGCCGATGAAGTGGATGGTCGGCCAGCGCGTCGAGGTGATGCGCGCGAACTGCGCGGCGAGGTCGAACGCGTCCTTCGGCAGCGGCCCGCTCTCGTCGGTCGCGATATTCTCGAGGTCCTCGATGTCGTTGCCGCGCCCGGTGCCGGAATATTGCTTGTAGGCGACGAGGCCCGAGCCTGCGAGGTTCGCCTGCTCCGGCCTGATCAGCCCGATCTTGTGGATCAGCCCCGCCAGCACGCGCACCGTATAGGCCCCGCGCGAAAAGCCGAACAGATAGATGCGGTCGCCGGGCGCATAATGCTCGACCAGGAAGCAATAGGCCGAGAGCACGTTGTCATCGAGCCCGTAGCCGGTGGCGAGCCCCAGCACCAGATTGATATTGGCCTTGAGCCGGTGCCACGTCGTCGGCTCCGTCACCGTGCCGACCCCGGGATCGTAAAACACCATCTCCCGCGGCTGCGTCCTGTCGGTCTTGCGCAGGCAGCGATACAGCTTCAGGACGTTGGAGATGTTCTCCGAGATCTCGTTGCCGGTGCCGTCACAGCAGATGACGAGGTTCTTGGCGGAGGGGTGGTGGTTGGGGTCGCGCGCGGAGTCCATCAGATGCGCCTCGGGGGGATGCTACCGGGGCGAGTATAGCGGAAAGAGCCGACATTGCGCATTTAGCGAACATGTTCTCGGTTGATCTGGCAGGTGCTAGCGTGCGGCGGCGTGACGCCGTAAAACTACGGAATCTCCCATAAGTCCTAAGTCTAAGTTTTTACGTGTATTTTTCTCGACCACACCATTAAGTTCTTGCGTAGAATCGCTTTCAACGATTGATTGCAAATTATTCTGTCTCGTGAATCCTCTGACTGCGTACAGGATATATGTTCCGTGGACGACATTTCGGACGCTGGTGGCGTCGCTGCTCGGATCGGATTTAAGTACCAAGACCACGTAGCAGCCTCGTTCGTGCTCGACATGCTGGACGATCGAAGAGTCGTTCAGGTCGAATGCGAGACGAGCGATGATATTACCAGGGTACTCCACCAAGACGATCTTCAGATTGTCGAATACATCCAAGTCAAAACCACGGAGCGGGACAAGAAGTGGACCTCCACTGAGCTAACAGCGCGAGCTACAAAGGATAGCCCGACCTCGCTTGTAGAAAAGTCGCTCCTGGCTGATAAGCATCAACCTGGCGCTCGTTTCAGGATCGTTACGAGGCGATCTGTGAATGCTAGTCTGGCCGCGCTGCTGGATCCTATTGAGCGACGAGAGGCCGCGGGTCAGATTTCCGTGTTGGCCGCGAAGCTGAAGGCGAAGTATCCAAAAACGTTGTCATCCAATGGGCACGATCTAGCCTACTGGGCCCAAAATGCACTTTGGGATGTTCGGTCCGGACTGGAGCATATCGAATCTCAAAATCTGCAGCTCTTGAACAGGATTGCGGAAGAGTTTGGGGCGAACCCTACCTACTCGCAAGCGAAGAGAATCTATTCTGACCTGCTTCTGTTAGTGGAAGCGGCCGCTGCGGCGACCCGGCGGAATAAGATTAAGAAGGTCATCACGCGCACCATGATCGTAGATTGGTGGAGTGCTCGCTTGGCGGAGGTCCGAGCGACAGCTGCCGCGAGCGCAAAGCCCTATAGAATACGCGGCACCAGCTTCTTCATAGAAGTACACAACGTTCCATATCCGCTCGAGAGGCGGCAAGCTCTTGGTTACGATGCCCAGTATGAACGCAAAGTGTGGCGCTCGCTGCAGCTGTCGCAATACTTAGTCAGTTGGCTCGCCGAGCTGTCATTGAAGGCGAGTGAGCTTGCGGAGATCGACCAATTAAATCTTAAGCAGAAGCTTGATGCTGGACTTGCTACCATCCGGGCGCAACGGACGCTGAATTCTCGGGAATTACTGGGAGAGGCGTTGCTTCACGCCATTTTACGCCATTACTTCGGTAGCGAGCCTGTTGCCTGTAAGCTATTTCATCGCTCTCGCTTGGGAGATCGAATAACAAGAAATGCACACATTGTGTCGCGTCAACAAGGTGACCAACTTTGGTTGGGGCGCACTTACCTTCTAGAGGATGAAGGCGAACGTGAGCTCTTGGCCCGGATTGCGGATGATTTGTGCGAGTCTCTCGCAACCGAAGTTCTCCAGGAAGAGCGGCAGGTAATAATCCAGTTGCGAGAGCCGCAGCACCTGACCTCGCGGTCCCTATGGGACGCCTTTGGGTCGGGAACGCCGATCGATCGCATACTTGAGATGCTATGTATTCCTGTATTGATTGCATACGACAGCGCGGTGCTTGGAGTCGGCCATTCAGAAGATTATCAGCAGAAGCTGAAGTCAGAGATCGCGAAGTTTGGAGACAGATTCGTTTCAAGTCTCCCGGCGCAAACGGCTGAAGTTCAGGTGCACATTATTTTCGTGCCCGTCGAGAATCTCTGCGTGCTGGTTGATCAATTTGAGAAGGAAATTGGCTTGGCATGAACTACAGGCAGCTGAGGGACCAACTTGGCCAAGAAGATCTTCAATCCTCAAAGATGTTCGAGGTTTTGGGCCAAATTGCGGGTCACGTAAACAACAAAGAAACGCATAACCAAGGGCGTGATCTCGTAATTCGTGCACTCGCTCGACGAGATCTTTGTGGCGAGTTTGAAACTCGCGTTTTGGCGTCCCTTGTTCGTAACGTCGGGCTCTACCCTTACTTATCCCCGATGCTCGAGTCCGTTGAGGATGATGACTTTCTAGCCTATGAACTGCATCGGCCTGATGGTTTAGATGCGGTATTTCATAGCTTGCAGGCACGCATTTATTATCAGCTGCGATCAGGCTCGAACGTTGTCTTGAGCGCGTCGACCAGCGTTGGCAAGAGCTTGTTGATCGACGCCATGGTGGCTCTCGGCAAGTTCAAGAAGGTCGTTGTGGTCTTGCCCACGCTTGCCCTGATCGACGAAACTCGAAAGAGGTTGGCTTCTAAGTTTCGCGAGCGGTGTCACCTGATTACGCACCCGACTCAAGTCGCTCGTTCCGACAAGATCAATGTGTATGTGCTGACTCAAGAGAGGGTTCGGCATCGAATTGATTTGTCGAACATAGATTTCTTCGTGGTGGACGAGTTCTATAAGCTTGATTTCAGGCGAGACGACGATAAGCAAAGGGCGATTGAACTCAATCTCGCGTTCCATCAATTGGCAACTACTGGGGCGCAGTTTTATCTGCTCGGCCCCAATGTCCAATCGATCAAAGGATTGGACAAGTACGAATTTCATTTCATTCCGTCGGACTACTCGACTGTAGCGGTAGATGTTGTGCAGTTCGATCTGCCCAGTCGTGGAGATGATCGCCCAAACAAGCTGGCGGAGTTGGCGCAGCTGATCGAGGGCTCCACGCTAATCTACTGTCAGGGTCCCGGCAGCGCGGTCAAAGTTGGCCGGCGACTTATGCGCAGCGTTGAGCCAAATAATCCTGAATCTTGCGCAGCTACTGCGCATTGGATGGCTGATAATTACCATCCAGAGTGGGCGGCGGTTGCAGCCGTACAACATGGAATAGGTCTTCACCACGGAGGCATTCCGCGTGCCCTTCAGCAGCATATGGTGCGCATGTTCAATGATGGGTCACTTAAGTTTCTAGTCTGCACCTCGACCCTCATCGAGGGGGTGAATACGGCGGCGAAGAACGTAATTGTGTATGATCGCCGACGTAATAAGAACGTGCTGGACTTCTTTACTTATAAGAACATCCAAGGTCGCGCTGGGCGAATGGGTACGTACTTTGTCGGCAAAGTGTACATGTTGGAAAAGCCGCCGGTCGATGACGACGTTGTTGTCGAATACCCGATCGGAGAGCAGTCCGAAGAGACGCCCCTAACTCTTCTGCTTCAGTTGGATGATGATGAACTCTCTGATTTCTCGAAATCGAGGGTTGAGGATGCAATAAAGAATAGCTTTTTGTCGGCTGATACGCTTCGTCTGAACGGCTCTGTGCCACCAGATATCCAAAATCGAATTGCGGGCATTGTTTATCAAAAATTCAAGTCCGGGGACGTTGCTCTAGTCTGGAGCGGATTTCCCAAGCACTTTCAACTAATCGCCGTCTGCGAAATCATAGTCAATGAATTGTCTGGGCCGCGCTTAAACGATCTTGGTATCAGCTCGGGAAGGCAACTCGCTTGGCATCTGAGTACGCTAAGCCAAGCAGATGGGATTCCTGGTTATCTTGCCGAGATCGCGCGCGGAACGTTAGCTCATCAAGTTGTATCCGACAGAATCGATGAGGCGCTAAAGGTCATTCGCAACGTCATCACATTTCAATTCCCGCGTGACTTGATGGTGCTGGATAGAATTATTTCGGAGGTCGCTAATCGTCTGGAGATGGCTGGACCGAATTACAGCGTTTATGCCGAGGCGACCGAGAATCTATTTCTTCCGCCTGCGATCGCAGCATTAGAGGAATATGGAATTCCGGTGCAGATCGCGAAGAAGTTGTCTGCTTACTTACACGAGTACGATCTCGACAGGACCTTGGACGATCTGAGGGCGCTCGATCTCGGTAAGGTCGAGAATCTATCGGCGTTCGAGCGCACACTTGTTGGATCGGTTCAGAGCGCGATTTGAACAGAAGATTGTGTCCGAGTTGCCCCCAAAAACAAAAACGGCCGGATCTTCCGATCCGGCCGCAACGCAAACTCTACTTGGCTAAGCCTACGCCACGCGACGCAACCTAGCCCCCGCCCAATCTCTGAAAAACTTAGCTCGCCTTCTTCGCCGGCGCGGTCGACGGGCCGACCTTCTTCTGGATGGCGCGCTTCAGCTCGAGGGCGCGGGGGGAGAGCACGTCGGCGTTGGCCTTGAGCAGGAAGGCATCGAGGCCGCCATTGTGGTCGACGCTCTTCACCGCGTTGGTGGAGACGCGCAGGCGCACGTTGCGCTCCAGGGCTTCCGAGATGAACGTCACGTTGACGAGGTTCGGCAGGAAGCGGCGCTTGGTCTTGATGTTGGAGTGGCTGACCTTGTGGCCGACGAGGGGGCCCTTGGCCGTCAGTTCGCAGCGGCGAGACATGGCATAAATCCTTGAGTTCGAACCCCCAACGAGTGCGGCCGCCATTTTGGGCGCCACGGGGGCAAATTCTTTTGTCCTTGCAGGGAGCGGGCGGACGTATAGGGGGGAAGGCGCCCTGCGTCAAGGTTTTGGGCGGTCTTTTGAGGCCGCCCGGGTCGTGCGCTCCCTCCCCCGCCTGCGGGAGAGCTTTCGAAGCCCCCGGCACCCGCCCGATCACCAAAACGGCAATGTTTGTCGCGCCTTACCATCACATAAAGGGCGTAATCGCCGCCGAAGACTCCAGTGGAGTTCCCGGCCCGACACACCCGGACACATTGTTTGCCGCGGTTTTTGGCTTAAGTAACAGCCGTCGCGTGCTCCCATGGATTGTATTGTGCTGATCATGCCCTTTTCTGCGCCCAAATCGCGCTTCGCCCGGCCGCGCCTGACCGGCTGGCTGGCGGCGGTTTGCGGGCTCGCCGTGCTGTGGGGCGCGATGCCCGCGGCGGCGCAGGGCAAGCTCGAGGCGCAATATGAGGCCTCCCTGGCGGGCATCCCGGTCGGCAAGGGCGGCTGGAATATCGATATCCAGGACGACGTGTTCGCGGCAGCCGCCGCCGGCGGCACCTCGGGCCTGCTGAAATCCTTCACCGGCGGCTCCGGCACCGGCGCCAGCCAGGGCCGCGTCGTCAATGGCGCGCTGGTTGCGACCGGCTACCAGGCCTCCACTACCACCTCGAAGAAGACCGAAGAGATCCGCATCACGCTCGACAAGGGCAATGTGAAGGATTTTGCGATCCTGCCCGAGCCGCCGGTCGATCCTGACCGCATCGTCGTCACCGACGCCCATCGCCGCGGCGTCTGGGACCCCATGACGGCCTCGCTGCTGCGCGTGCCCGGCAATGGCGACCCTGTTACGCCGGAGGCCTGCCACAACTCGGCCCCCGTGTTCGACGGCCGCATGCGCTACGACCTCAAGCTCGATTTCAAGCGCATGGAGACCGTGAAGGCGGAAAAGGGCTATCACGGCCCGGTCGTGGTCTGCTCGCTGTATTTCGTGCCCGTCGCGGGCTACATCCCCGACCGCCCCGTGATCAAATACCTCGCCGCCCAGCGCAACATCGAGATCGCCTTCGCGCCTGTGGCGGGCACCCGCATCCTGGTCCCGTTCTGGCTGAAAGTGCCGACGCCGCTCGGGCCCGCGATGCTGGAAGCGACCAGCTTCATCACCACAGCCCAGCCGCCGCGCGTGGCCAAGACGCAGTAGGGGCGCGCCGCCGCAGCGGCGGTCCGTTTACCCTCCCCTGGAGGGGGAGGGTCGGCTTGCAGCGCGTCCTCCCTCCGCCGTCATTCCGGGCGCGCCCCTTGGCGCGAAACTGGAATCCATCGGGCCGCGGAGACTGTCTCACGATGGATTCCGGGTTCGCGACTGCGCCGCGCCCCGGAATGACGAGCGGAATTTTTGGCTCACAAAAGATCCAGCAATTTCAATGGCCCTCCTACTGTGCATGGGGTTGTTTTCGCGAAAATGAGTTTGGAGGGGCCCCTCCCGGGAATCCATTTGACTCCTCCCCGATTCTGATTCGACTCCGCGCCGTCCCCAACTTAAGGCTTTCCGCCCTCCAAACGCCGCTTGTGCGGCGGCCTAAAACTCCATCTAGTTGCTGCCGATAAGACTCCCGCGACATGTTGCGTGAACGGAACGGGACTCAATCTGGAGTCAGCGATTCGGCCGCGATTCGTTCTAGAGTCGTTCCGAAGCTTAAGACGGGCAGGAAAAGCGTCGCAAAGTGAGACAGTTGCGGGAGGTTTGGGGAGCAGCTCCCACGCACGCGGTGTCGTCGCCCGGCCAGTGCGCAATGGCGCATCAGGACTGGGGGCATGACAGCGATGAGTGCGGATGGCCCCATGCACCCGACCGCCCCAATCCAGCACTGACATTCGCCCAAATCGCCACTACCTAATCCCCCAGATGCCCTTTTCCTCCTCCCCCTTCGCTTCCGAGCGCGCCGCGTCCGATCGTGTGCCTGGCGCCGGCGTCACCGCGGTGCTCGGGCCGACCAACACCGGCAAGACCCATCTCGCCATCGAGCGGATGCTCGCGCATCCGTCCGGCATGATCGGCCTGCCGCTGCGCCTGCTCGCGCGCGAGGTCTACAACAAGATCGCCGCAAGGGTCGGCAGCGAGGCCGTCGCGCTCGTCACGGGCGAGGAGAAGATCAAGCCGAAGAGCCCGCGCTATTGGGTCTCGACCGTCGAGGCGATGCCGCGCGACCTCGACCTCTCCTTCCTCGCCGTCGACGAGGTGCAGATCGCGAGCGATCTCGAGCGCGGCCACGTCTTCACCGATCGCATCCTCAACCGCCGCGGCCGCGACGAGACGCTGCTGCTGGGTGCGGCGACGATGCGCCCGATCATCGAGCGCCTGTTGCCGGGCGTCTCCATGATCACGCGGCCGCGCCTGTCGCAGCTGGAATTCGCCGGCGACCGCAAGATCACGCGCCAGCCGCGCCGCACCGCCATCGTCGCGTTCTCGGCCGATGAAGTCTACGCCATCGCCGAACTGATCCGCCGCCAGCACGGCGGCGCCGCTGTCGTATTGGGCTCGCTGAGCCCGCGCACGCGCAATGCGCAGGTCGAGATGTTCCAGAACGGCGACGTCGATTATCTCGTCGCCACCGACGCCGTCGGCATGGGCCTCAATCTCGACGTCGACCACGTCGCCTTTGCCTCCGACCGCAAGTTCGACGGCTATCAGTTCCGCCGCCTGACGCCGTCTGAATTCGCGCAGATCGCCGGCCGCGCCGGCCGCGCCACCCGCAACGGCACGTTCGGCACCACGGGCCGCTGCGCGCCGTTCGAGCCCGAACTCGTCAACGCGCTGCAGAACCACACTTTCGATCCCGTGAAGATGCTGCAATGGCGCAACTCCAAGCTGGACTTTGCCTCGCTCGGTGCGCTGCAGGTCTCGCTGAACCTCGCCCCCGGCCACGAGGCGCTGACGCGCGCGCCCATCGCCGAGGACATGCGCGTGCTCGACCATGCCGCCCGCGACGCCGAGGTGCGCGATATCGCGCATGGCAAGGCGGCGGTGGAACGGCTGTGGGAGGCCTGCCAGGTCCCTGATTACCGGAAACTGTCGCCAGCGGCCCACGCCGAGCTGGTGACCACGCTCTACGGCTTCCTGATGCAGAAGGGATGCATCCCCGATTCCTGGTACGAAGCCCAGGTCACCCAGGCCGACCGCATCGACGGCGACATCGACACGCTGTCGGCCCGGATCGCGCAGATCCGCACCTGGACCTTCGTCGCCAACCGCCCGGATTGGCTGAGAGACCCCGATCGGTGGCAGGGAATTACGCGGGACGTCGAAAATAAATTATCGGATGCGCTCCATGAACGCTTGACTGAGCGTTTCGTTGATCGCCGGACCAGTGTATTGATGCGCCGCCTGCGGGAGAACACGAGCTTGAATACTGAAATCGGCAAGACCGGCGAAGTCATCGTCGAAGGCCATGTCATCGGCCGCCTCGACGGCTTCACCTTTGCACCGGATGCGGCGGAAGCGGGCTCCGATGCGAAAGCCTTGCAGGCTGCAGCGCAAGCGGTGCTCGCCGGCGAGATCAACACGCGCGCCGAACGATTGGGCAATGCGCCGGACGATCAGTTCGTGCTGACCTCGGAAGGCATCATCCGCTGGACCGGCGATGCCGTGGCGCGGCTGTCTGCCGCAGACGACGCGCTGCATCCGCGCATCCGCATCATCTCCGACGAGCGCCTCACCGGCGGCCCCCGGGAGAAGGTGCAGGCGCGGCTCGAACTCTGGCTCAAGACCCATATCGAGAAGCTGCTCGGGCCGATGTTCGAGCTCTCCAAGGCCGAGGACGTCACCGGCATTGCCCGCGGCATCGCCTATCAGCTCGTCGAGGCGCTCGGCGTGCTCGAGCGCCCCAAGATCGCGAACGAGCTGAAGGATCTCGACCAGCCCTCGCGTGCCGTGTTGCGGAAGTATGGCGTCCGCTTCGGCGCCTATCACATCTATTTCCCCGGCCTGCTCAAGCCCGCCGCGCGCGCGCTCGCCGCGCTGCTCTGGGCCTTGAAGCAGGACAATGTCGATCTGTCCTCGCTGTCGGGCGCGCAGCATCTGGCCTCCTCGGGGCGCACCTCGTTCCCGGTCGACAAGGCGCTGCCGCGCGATGCCTATCGCGTGCTCGGCTACAAGCAGGCGGGCGAGCGCGCCGTGCGCGTCGACATCCTGGAGCGCCTTGCCGATCTGATCCGCCCGGCGCTGGCCTGGCGCGAGAACGCCTCCGGCGAGAAGCCGGCCGGCGCCTTCGACGGCCGCAGCTTCGTGGTCACGCAGGCGATGACCTCGCTCACGGGATCCGCCGGCGAGGATTTCGCCTCGGTGCTGCGTGCCCTCGGCTATCGCATGGAGAAGCGTCCGCCGCTGCCGCAAAAGCCCGTCGCGACTGAGCAGGCCCCGACTGAAACGGTCGCAGCGGAGACGCCGCCGGTTGAAGGCAGCGCCGAGACCTCGGGCGAGACCGCGGCTGAGGCCGTTGCCGGCCTGCACGAGACGCCGGCCGCAGAGGCAGCCGCTGAGCCGGTCACCGTCGAAGATGCACCCGGCATGGAGCCGCAGGACGAGCCGGCTCACGACGCCGAGCCTGCGCTGGAAGCCTCGGCGCCCGTCACGCCCGAAGACGCCCCCGGCATCGCGCCGCCGGCCGAAGAGCCTGCTGCGCAAGCCGAATCCAATGCTCTCGAGGCTGCGCCCGCCGAGGCCGCCGCCACGGAAGCCGCAGCAATGCCCGACGCTGCTGCGCCTGAGGCCGCGGCCACGCCGGCCGAGCCCGAGCTGGTCGAGGTCTGGCGTCCCGGTGGCCGTCACGAGGACCGCAAGCCGCGCCACGAGCGCCACCGCCACCAGCGTCATCACCATCAGCGCCCGCAGGCGGGCGCCGAAGCAGGCGCCGCGCCCGCGGAGGGCGGGGCCGCGCAAGCCGCCGACGGCGAGAAGCGCAACGAGCGCCATCGCGGCCCTCGCAGGGACGGCGGGAGAGACTTCCGCAAGCCGCGCGAAGGTGGCGGCGAAGGCGCGCCGCGTCCCGAGGGGCGCGACGACAAGAGCCGCCGTTTCGAGGGCAAGGATCGCGACAACAAGGGTCGCGACAACAAGGATCGCAACCGCGACAACAAGGGCAAGTTCGGTGGCGATCGCGACAAGGGCCGTGACAACCGTGGCCGTGACCGCGACAAGGGCCGCGACCGCCAGGGCGGTCCGTCGCTGCGTCCCTACGCTTCCAGCGCGAACCCGCGCGAGCGCGATCGCCCCGCTGATCCGAACTCGCCGTTCGCAAAACTCGCTGCGCTGAAAGAGCAGCTGTCGGGCCGCAAGGAGTAACCCACGACGACCGAGCGGCAGCGCCTCGACAAATGGCTGTGGCACGCGCGGGTGGTCAAGGCGCGCACCTCGGCCGCTGAGCTCGTCGAGACCGGCCACGTTCGGGTCAACGGTGAGCGGGAAAAGTCGCCCGGTCACGCGATCAAGCTCGGCGACGTCATCACCGTCGCGCTCGATCGCACCGTGCGGGTGTTGAAGGTCACCGGCTTCAGCGAACGCCGCGGCGACGCCGCCTCGGCGCGCGTGCTCTACGAGGAGCTCGGGACACGCAATTAATTGCGCTTCGCATTCATTTCTTGGTCGATCAAACACACAAAGCCGTCATGATCGGGCCTTCCCGACCTTGCGGCGCCGGGCCATCCGCGCTACGCAAGCCGCGACTTTTAAAAGAGCTTTTCGGAGCGTTGGATGACTTACGTCGTCACTGAAAACTGCATCAAGTGCAAGTACACCGACTGCGTCGAGGTCTGCCCGGTCGACTGCTTCTACGAGGGTGACAACATGCTGGTCATCCACCCCGACGAGTGCATCGATTGCGGCGTGTGCGAGCCGGAATGCCCCGCCGACGCCATCAAGCCGGACACGGAACCGGGCCTCGAGAAGTGGCTGGAAGTGAACACCCAGTACGCCAAGAGCTGGCCGAACATCACCCAGAAGAAAGAATCACCTGCCGACGCCAAGGAATTCGACGGCATGGAAGGCAAGTTCGAGAAATATTTTTCTCCGAACCCCGGCTCCGGCGACTAATTCAGGCCCAAACTTAACCCTAATAGCGGCGCTGCGGCCGAAATCCAGCCCTGAAGACCCCTAAATCATTGATTTTTGCGGGAAATGTGCTATATTGGGCACATTAAGCCGAACCCCGTCAGCCCCGTTGGCCCCTCTGGGTTCCCGTGAAACCAAATGTCGAACAGGGGCGTGGCAGTTTCCGCGCGCAGGCTGTGTCACAGAAAACGCGTAAAAAGAGTACTTCAGCGAGGGCTTCCCATAAGGAGGCCAAAAAAGTCGCCGCGGCCAGCCGTAGCGCATCCAAGGGTCGGACCGCGACGAAGGCGCCGGCTGCAAAGTCCTCGAAGAACAAAAGAAGCGCAATGCCTAACAAGACTGCCAAACCGGCCGCGAAAGCGACCGCTGCTAAGCCTGCTGCCAAGCCTGTGACTGCCAAGGCCCCCGCCGCTAAGGCTCCCGCTGCCAAGCCCGCCGCGCCGAAGGCTCCTGTTGCTGCTGCTCCTGCCAAGGCTCCTGTCGTTGCCGCCAAGCCGGTCGCGAAGCCCGCTGCTGCCCCGAAGGTCGAGGAAAAGAAGGTCGTGACCCAGCGTCAGGGCTTCAAGGCCAACGAATTCGTGGTCTATCCCGCTCACGGCGTCGGCCAGATCCTGGCCATCGAGGAGCAGGAGATCGCCGGTGCGAAGCTCGAGCTGTTCGTCATCAACTTCATCAAGGACAAGATGACGCTGCGCGTGCCGACCGCCAAGGTCGCCAATGTCGGCATGCGCAAGCTGTCCGATCCGACGCTGGTGAAGAAGGCGCTGGAGACGCTCAAGGGCCGCGCCCGCGTCAAGCGCACCATGTGGTCGCGCCGCGCCCAGGAATACGAAGCGAAGATCAATTCGGGCGACATCGTCGCAATCGCGGAAGTCGTGCGCGACCTCTATCGCTCGGAGTCGCAGCCGGAGCAATCCTACTCAGAACGCCAGCTCTACGAAGCGGCGCTCGATCGCCTCTCCCGCGAGATCGCGGTGGTGCAGCACTCGACCGAGACCGAAGCGGTCAAGGAGATCGAAGCCCAGCTCGCCAAGAGCCCGCGCCGCAACGCCAAGGCGGAAGCCGCCGAAGGCGAAGCCGATGCGGATGCCGAGGGCGATACCGACGATACCGATGGCGACGACACCACCGTCGCCGACGAGGCCGCGTAAGCGTCCCCTCGCTCGATCGCAACAGATCAAAGCCCGGCCGTTCGGCCGGGCTTTTTGTTTGGGGGCGGAGGGGCGGTGAGAATTGCGGACGGCCTACTTCACCGGCCGCTTCTCGAGCTTCCGCGCCAGCGTACGCCTATGCATGCCCAATCGCCGGGCCGCTTCCGAGATGTTGAAGTCGGTCTCGATCAGGGTCTGGTGGATGCGCTCCCATTCCAGCGTCTTGATCGAGGTCGGCCGCGCGTCGAGCGCGACCTCGGTATTGCCAGCGGCCTTGGTGAAGGCGGCTTCGATGTCGTCAGTGTTCGAGGGCTTTGCGAGGTAGTGGCAGGCGCCCAGCTTGATCGCCTCCACGGCTGTGGAGATGCTGGCGAAGCCGGTCAGCACCACGATCAGCATGTCGGGGTCGTGCGTGTGCAGCAGCTCGACGCAGGCAAGGCCGGAGGCGCCACCGAGCTTGAGGTCGACCACGGCGTGGCCGAAGGAGCGCTCCTCCAGCACCTGGCGCACGTCTTCGATGGAGGCCGCCAGCACGACGTCATAGCCGCGGCGCTCGAACGAGCGCTTCAGCGTGCGGGCGAAGCCGGCATCGTCCTCGACGACGATGAGCGAACGGTCAGGCGTCAAAATTCCCCTCCGATCGCCAGCGTTGCCAGCGGCAGCGTCAGGCGCACCGTGGCGCCGCGCTTCCTGTGGTTCTCGGCCGTGACGCTGCCGCCCAGCTTGCGCACCACGTTCACCACCAGGAACAGGCCGAGCCCGCCGCCGGCGCGGCCCTTGCTCGAGTGGTAGGGCTTGCCGAGCTGGGCCAGCATCTCCGGTGCGAAGCCCGGGCCGCGGTCGCTGATCGCCAGCACGAGATTGTCGCCCTCGCGCTCGGCCACGAGCTCGACCCAGTCGCGCGACACCTCATAGGCATTGTCGAGCACGTTGAAGATCACCTGCTTCAACGCGATGTCGGAGACGATCGCAACATCCGCGCCGAAGGTGTTGACGAAATAGAGCGTCCGCGCCGAGCGCGCGTCGCGCCACTCGTCGACCAGGGCGGTCACGAAGGCCGTCACCGTCGTCGGCGAGGAGCCTTCGCCGCGCGCTTCGCCGGCCGAGACCAGGATGCCCGTCACGATCGACTTGCAGCGCTGCAGCGAGGTTTCCATCTCCGCGAGGTCCTCGGCGAGCTCCTGGTCGGTGGCAAGATCCGGCATGCGGCGCCAGTCGCTGAGGATGACGGAGAGCGAAGCCAGCGGCGTGCCGAGCTCATGGGCCGCGCCGGAGGCGAGCAGGCCCATGCGCACGATGTGGTCCTGCTCGGCGGCATGCTGGCGCAGCGCCGCCAGATGCGCGTCCCGCTCGCGCAGGTTTCGGTTGATGCGGGTGACGAACACGACGAGCAGCACGGCGTTGAGCACAAAGCCCAGCAGCATGCCGAGCACGGTGAGAGAATAAGTCTCGCTCAACGGGTTCGGCGGCAGGTCCAGCGGCCGGTACGCCAGTGTCAGCCACACGAAACTCGCGCAGGTCAGCGCGACCAGCGACCAAGTCGAGCGGGCATCGAGCAGCACCGCGCCGAGCGTCACCTGGAGCAGGAACAGCGAGGTGAAGGGGTTGGTGGCGCCGCCGGAGAGGTAAAGCTGCGCGGTCAGCGCGGCGACATCGAGCATCAAGGCGACCAGGAGCTCGTTGTTGGTGATCGCGGCGCGATGGCGCACCCAGATCAAGCTGGAGACGTTGAGCAGCACGAGGGCGCCGATCACCGCGCCCATCCGCTCCAGCGGCAGGGGGATGCCGAGGCCGAAATGCACGGCGCCGATGGTCACGATCTGGCCGACCACCGCGGTCCAGCGCAGCTGGATCAGCAGCGCCATGTTCTTGCGGTTGGTCTCGTCGTCGGTCGGCGCGGCACCGATCAGCTCGCTGCGTGCGTCCGCCTGCGATTGCAGCGTGACGGCCAGCCCGCCATCAGCAAGCGCGTGGGGAAGCGTCTTCCCGTCGTCAGGCCTGTTCGACGATCGTTCCAGCATCTGATCCCGTCCTGCGCGCGGCGACATCTGAGCCGCCGGCCGGTTCGTGGACGAAGCCATCCAAGGCTGTCTTGCGGCGGAACAGCCCGCCGCCGAACGTGACGAAAAGCTTAGCCGCCAGCATGAAGGCCAGGGCAAACCACGTCAGCGCGTAGATCAGGTGGTTATTGGGAAAGCGCACCACGGTCAATCCGCCGATGGGACCGCCAGCGGGTTGTGATCCGGCGTCGGCATCGATGAAGAAAGGTGCGACATCGCCGAGGCCGCGGGCCGCCGCGATCGCGGCGACATCCCGCGAGTACCAGCGGTTGTGCTGCGGCACGTTGTTACGGAGGAACCCGCCTTTTGGCTCGGTGATGCGGAGCAGGCCGGTGATCTCGACCTGGCCGTCCGGATTGCCGTCCCGGCGCGTCGATGCGTCACGTCGCTCCGACGGCACGAAGCCGCGGTTGATCAGGACCTGCGTGCCATCGCTGCGCTGGAGCGGCGTCAGCACCCAATAGCCCGGGCCTTCCTCGGTGACGGCCTGGACCAGTGTCTCGCGGTCATGCAGGAAGCGGCCGGTGACGCTGACATGCCTGTATTCGTCGTCGGTGGCGCTGACCGCGGGCCATGAGGCGCGCGAGGGGATCGGCTGGGCTGTCGCATGGACGCGCTGCTCGACACGGTCGATCAGCGCCAGCTTCCAAGCCCGGCGCTCGATCTGCCAGATGCCGAGTGCGATCAGAACGACGAAGACGATCAGCGCGAGGACCGTGAGCCACAGGGACGGGGCGCGCGCAGCCTTGCCGCGCGGCGCACCGTCCCTGTCTGTCACGGTCCCGATTTCGTTCACTTCATCCCGCTCATCTGGTGCATCGGCATCATGTTGCTGTTGAGGTGGCTCATCACCCACAGCGAACCCGACAGCGCAATCACCACCATGACGATGGTGAAGATCAGGGCCATCATGCTCCAGCCGTTCTCGGACGTCGTGTTCATGTGCAGGAAGTAGATCATGTGCACGACGATCTGCACGACCGCGAAAGCCATGATGACGAGGGCGGTGATCTGCTTGCTCGGCAGGACGCCGCTCATCACCAGCCAGAACGGAATGGCGGTGAGCACCACCGAGAGCACGAAGCCGAGCATGTAGCCCGAGAATGTGCTGTGGGCGTGGCCGCCCTCGTGGTGATGATCGTCGGCATGGGCGGCGTGGGTATCGGTGCTCATCGCAGAACTCCCAGGAGATAGACGAAGGTGAAGACGCCGATCCAGACCACGTCGAGGAAGTGCCAGAACATCGACAGGCACATCAGGCGGCGGCGGTTGGCCTCGATCAGGCCGAACTTGCCGACCTGGACCATCAAGGTCACCAGCCAGATCAGGCCGCAGGACACGTGCAGGCCGTGGGTGCCGACCAGGGTGAAGAACGCCGACAAGAAGGCGCTGCGCTGGGGCGTGGCACCTTCATGGATCATGTGGGCGAACTCGGTGAGCTCGATGCCGATGAAGGCGAGGCCGAACAGTCCGGTGATCGCCAGCCAGATTTGCGTCTGCGCCACCTTGTTCTGCTGCATCGTCAGCATGGCGAAGCCGTAGGTGATCGACGACAGCAGCAGCATCGAAGTGTTCACCGCGACCAGGTTGAGGTCGAACAGGTCCTTCGGCGCCGGGCCGGCGGCGTAATTGCCGCCGAGCACGCCGAAGGTGGCGAACAGGATCGCGAAGATGAGGCAGTCGCTCATCAGGTAGATCCAGAAGCCGAGCGAGGTGCTCCAGCCTTCCGGATGCGGATGCTCCTCGGCGACGTAGAAGACCGGCTCGCCGGTTTGTGAAGGATTGACAGCGACGGTCATTTACTTGGCTCCGGCGAGCAGTTTGGTGCGCGCGTCCTCGGTCCGGATGACGTCCTCAGCCGGAATGTCGAAGTCGCGGTGATAGTTGAAGGTGTGGCCGATGCCGACGGCGAGCATCGCAATGAAGCTCAACGCCGCCAGCCACCAGATGTACCAGATCAGGCCGAAACCCATCGCGGTGGCGAGGCCGGCGAGGATGATGCCGGTGCCGGTGCTGCTGGGCATGTGGATCGGCCTGAAGCCGGTGAGCGGGCGCTGGTAGCCGCGGCGCTTCATGTCCCACCACGCGTCATTGTCGTGAACGACGGGGGTGAAGGCGAAGTTGTAGTCCGGCGGCGGCGAGGAGGTCGCCCATTCCAGCGTACGGGCATCCCAGGGATCACCGGTGACGTCCTTGAGCTGCTCGCGCCTGAGGAAGCTCACCGCGAACTGCATCAGCATGCACATGATGCCGAGCAGGACGAGGCCGGCGCCGATCGCGGCGATGACGAACCAGATCTGCAAGCTGGGATCGTCGAACACGCGTAGACGGCGGGTCACGCCCATCAGGCCGAGCACATAGAGCGGCATGAAGGCGAGGTAGAAGCCGGTGACCCAGAACCAGAACGACAGCTTGCCCCAGAACGGATCGAGCTTGAAGCCGAACGCCTTCGGGAACCAGTAGGAGATGCCGGCGAACGCGCCGAACACCACGCCGCCGATGATCACGTTGTGGAAATGCGCGATCAGGAACAGGCTGTTGTGCAGGACGAAGTCGGCCGGCGGCACCGCCAGCAGCACGCCGGTCATGCCGCCGATCACGAAGGTCAGCATGAAGGCGATCGTCCACATCATCGGCAGCTCGTAGCGGATGC
Source organism: Bradyrhizobium sp. WYCCWR 12699 (assembly GCF_032144035.1). Taxonomy (NCBI): domain Bacteria; kingdom Pseudomonadati; phylum Pseudomonadota; class Alphaproteobacteria; order Hyphomicrobiales; family Nitrobacteraceae; genus Bradyrhizobium; species Bradyrhizobium sp. WYCCWR 12699. The sequence goes on along the minus strand of NZ_JAVTJN010000032.1, from coordinate 875,931 downwards.
GGCCGCGATACATCGTGAACAGCCAGTTGAACATCTTCGCGCCCGTCGGGATCGAGATGATCATCGTGGTGATGCCGAAGAACGAGTTGACACTGGCGCCCGAGCCCATCGTGAAGAAGTGGTGCAGCCAGACCAGGTACGACAGGATGGTGATGACGACGGTGGCGTAGACCATCGAGGTGTAGCCGAACAACCGCTTGCCGGAGAAGGTCGAGGTCACCTCCGAGAAGATGCCGAACGCCGGGAGAACCAGGATGTAGACTTCAGGATGGCCCCAGATCCAGATCAGGTTCACGTACATCATCGGGCTGCCGCCGAAATCGTTCGTGAAGAAGTTGGTGCCGACGTAGCGGTCGAGCGACAGCAGCGCGAGCACGACGGTCAGAACGGGGAAGGAGGCGACGATCAGGACGTTGGTGCAGAGCGAGGTCCAGGTGAACACCGGCATCTTCATCATGGTCATGCCGGGGCAGCGCAGCTTGACGATGGTGCAGATCAGGTTGATGCCTGACAGTGTCGTGCCGACGCCGGCGACCTGCAGCGCCCAGATATAATAATCGACGCCGACATCGGGACTGTAGCCGATGTTCGACAGCGGCGGATAAGCCAGCCAACCGGTGCGGGCGAATTCGCCGATGAACAGCGAGGCCATAACCAGCACCGCGCCGCCGACCGTCATCCAGAAGCTGAAATTGTTCAGGAACGGAAACGACACGTCGCGCGCGCCGATCTGCAGCGGCACGACATAGTTCATCAGGCCGGTGACCAGCGGCATCGCCACGAAGAAGATCATGATCACGCCGTGGGCGGTGAAGACCTGGTCGTAGTGATGGGCGTTGAGATAGCCTTCGGAGCCGCCGAAGGCCAGCATCTGCTGGCCGCGCATCATCAGCGCGTCGGCAAAGCCGCGCAGCAGCATCACGATGCCGAGGATCATGTACATGATGCCGATGCGCTTGTGGTCCACGGTGGTGAACCATTCGCGCCAGAGATAGCCCCAGAGGCGGAAATAGGTGAGGCCGCCGAGCAGCGCGGCGCCGCCGAGCGCGACCACCACGAAAGTGCCGACCACGATCGGCTCGTGCAGCGGCAGCGATTCGAAGCCGAGCCGGCCGAAGATGAGCTTGAGAAGATTAGGAGACATGCGAACTCTCTTTAGGAGTCTGACTTCAAGAGTCGGACTTGGGACGTTGTCCGAGGAAGAACGACGAGGACTTCAGCGGCGTGAAGGTCGGCCGCTTTAGGCCGGCGCCGGTGAGCGGCGCGATGTCGAGGGGAGCCGTGATGGACGCCGTGGTCCTGCCCTGCGGCGCATCGGGCGTGCAGGTGCCGGCGACGAAGGCCGGCTCGGGCCCGAGCGGGGCGCCGCGGCGGGCATATTTGTCGTAGGCGAGCGGCAGGGTGTTGTTCAGGCCCTGATGACCGGCGCCGCCCTTGGCGTCGATTGCCATCATCTCGCTTTGGCACATCTTGCCGGTCTCGACGCACATGTTGAGGATCAGGCGATAGAGATCGGCATCGACGGCGCCGTAGCGCCGCACCGGCTCGTTCTGGCTCGGCTTCTCGAGCTGGAGATATTCGGCGCGGCCAAGCGAGCCGCCGGCAGATTTGGCCTTGGCGACCCAGTCGTCAAAGCCCTTGTCGTCGAGACCCCAAAAACTGAAGTGCATGCCGGAGAAGCCGGCGCCGCTGTAGTTCGCCGAGAAGCCCTTATAGGTGCCGGCGTGGTTCACCACCGCATGGAGCTTCGTCTCCATGCCCGGCATCGCGTAGATCTGGCCGGCGAGCGCGGGGATGTAGAACGAGTTCATCACCGAGGACGCGGTGATGCGGAAGTTGATCGGACGATCGACGGGCGCTGCGAGCTCGTTGACGGTGGCGATGCCGTAGTCCGGGTAAATGAAGAGCCACTTCCAGTCGAGCGCGACGACGTCGACCTCGAGCGGGGCCTTGGACTGGTCCACGGCGCGGTCGGCATGGATGCGGCCGAGCGTGCGATAGGGGTCGAGCAGGTGCGTGCCCATCCAGGTCAGCGCGCCAAGGCAGACGATGATCAGGAGCGGAGCGGACCAGATCACGAGCTCGAGGGCGGTCGAATGATCCCAGTCCGGCTCGTAACGGGCCTCGGTGTTGGACTGGCGATAGCGCCAGGCGAACAGCACCGTCAGCGCCATCACGGGGACGACGATCAGGAGCATCAGGACGGTAGAGATGATGACGAGGTCGCGCTGTTGGGCTGCGATATCGCCGGCTGGCGCCAGCACAACGTAGTCGCAGCCGGTGAGCGCAGCAGCCAGAGGTAGTAGCGCCAGGATCTTGAGACGAGACACGGGCCGAGCCTTTGAGAATGAGTTTCCTTTGCGGGCCCAAGGGGTAGCTGCGGCGCAGCAATCCGGACATTGGACAATTTGTCCAATGTTGCAGTGCGGAATGTTGGGTCAGACAGGCCCAGTCTGCCTGGCGCCCCGCCGGGCGGTCGGCTTTGTTTTCAGGACGTTAAGGGCGCACGCATGGCGACGGCACAGACCCCTGCAATGGCAGATCTCCACTCGGGCGAGCACGGCCACGACCAGGCCAGTCCCGGCGAGATCGCCATCGGCGTCATCATCGGCCGCACTTCGGAATTCTTCGATTTCTTCGTCTTCGCGATCGCCTCGGTGATCGTGTTCCCGCGCCTGGTGTTCCCGTTCGCGAGCGAGCTGACCGGCACGCTCTATTCCTTCATGGTCTTCGCGCTGGCCTTCATGGCTCGCCCGATCGGCACCGTCATTTTCATGACGGTCGACCGTGCCTACGGCAAGACGGCCAAGCTGATCTCGGCGCTGTTCCTGCTCGGCACCGCCACCGTGGCGCTGGCGTTCCTGCCCGGCTATCACGAGATCGGCGTTGCCGCGATTTGGCTATTGGCGCTGGCGCGTATCGCGCAGGGTCTGGCCTGGGGCGGCGCCTGGGACGGCATGGCCTCGCTGCTGGCGCTGAATGCGCCGCCCTCCAAGCGCGGCTGGTACGCGATGGTGCCGCAACTCGGGGCTCCGCTCGGGCTGATCGTGGCAAGCGCGCTGTTCGCCTATTTCGCCGGCAATCTTTCGGCCGACGATTTCTTCGACTGGGGCTGGCGCTATCCGTTCTTCGTCGCGTTCGCCATCAACGTCGTGGCGCTGTTCGCGCGCCTGCGCATGGTGACGACGGAGGAATATGCCTCGCTGTTCGAGACCCGCGAATTGCAGCCCGCGCGCATCTCCGAGACCGTCGCGCGCGAAGGCCAGAACATCATGCTGGGCGCGTTCGCGCCGCTGGCGAGCTTTGCGCTGTTTCACATGGTCACGGTGTTTCCGCTGTCCTGGGTGTTCCTGTTCACCCGCGAGAGCCCGGTGCGCTTCCTGATCATCGAGATCGTCGCCGCCGTGTTCGGCGTCGGTGCGATCGTGGTCTCCGGCATCATTGCCGACCGGGTGGGGCGCAAGTCGTTGCTGATGGGATCGGCGATCGCGATTGCGATCTATAGCGGCTTTGCCCCGCAGCTGCTCGACGCCGGCGCGTTCGGCGAAACCATCTACATGGTGATTGGCTTCATCCTGCTCGGCCTGTCGTTCGGCCAGTCCTCCGGTGCGATCGCGTCGAACTTCAAGCAGGCCTATCGCTACACCGCCTCGGCGCTGACCTCGGACATGGCCTGGCTGTTCGGCGCCGGCTTCGCGCCGCTGGTCGCGCTGCTGCTCGCCACCAATCTCGGCGTCATCGCGTCGGGCGCGTATCTGCTGTCGGGCGCGTTCTGGACGTTGCTGGCGCTCTGGCTCAGCGGCCAGCGCGAGGCGGGCGACATGGACGCGGGCGCTTAAATCGCGCCCCGCGGACCGGAATAAAATTCAGATCGGACGATCCTGTTTGCGGTGATGCAAGCAGGAGATTCCATGAACGTCCGGTCCACCCCCGCCCGCCCGCGAAGTTTTGCAAGCCTGGCCTTAGCTATCGTCGCGGTCGTCTGCTCAACCGGGCTTGCCCACGCCACCGGCAATGCCGCGCGCGGCCAGACGCTCTACAAGGGCTGTGCGGATTGTCATTCAATCAACGAGAACGCGGTCGGTCCGATGCACAAGGGCGTGGTCGGCCGCAAGGCGGGCAGCGTGCCCGGCTACGACTACTCGGCCGATCTGAAGAACTCAGGGATTGTCTGGACCGAGGACAATCTCGACAAATGGCTGGCCGGACCGCAGGCCATGGTGCCGGAAACCAAGATGTTTTTCGACGTGCCGGACGCGCAGGATCGCGCTGACATCATCGCGTATTTGAAGGAGAAAGCGCGGTAGTCTGTAGCCCGGATGGAGCGAAGCGTAATCCGGGGCAGAGTTACCGCCTGCACAATCCCCGGATTGCGCTGCGCTCCATCCGGGCTACGCCGACAGTCTGCCGTGTCAATCCGCCACGATCTTCACGCGATCGCGCACCTTCACCTGCGCGGTGCGGTCGAGGCCGTTGAGCACGCGGAAGCGCTCGGCGGGATGATCGACGCCGGCCATGCGGTGGGACAGCGACTCCACGGTGTCGCCGGGCTGCACGGTGATGACCTTGATGCGCAAGGGGCGGGCGGCCTGGATCTCGTCGAGGGTCAGGCGGCGGAACGAATTGACGGTCTCGCGCGCGTTGCGCTCGCTCTCGGTCGATTTCTGCCTGGTCGCGAAGATGAAGCGATAGACGTCGCTGCCGAAGCGCAGCGCATAGACCTTGAACTGCCACTGGTCGCCCTTGGCGGTGGCGGACGCGGCCGGGAAGCCGTTGATGGTGATGTCTTCGGTGGACGCCTTCTCGACGCCCTCCATCCAGCCGGAATTCAGGTAGTCGCCGAGCGACTGCTCGGCCGGCACGCGCACCACGTCGAAACGCATCGCCTGCGCGCCGCCCTCGCGCACGCCGATCACGGCTTGGGCGGTGTTGTCGAGCGTGAAATTATCCGGCGCCTGGAAGGTGAAGCCAAGCTTCGGATGCAGGAAACGGCGGCCGCGCACGAAACCTTCGCTGGGGTCTTCGCCGTAGACGAGGTTGTCGATCGCGGCGAGATAGGTCTCGCGGTCGCGCTCGGCGCCTTCGGGGGCCGTGTATTGCCGCGCGATGTTCTGGGCGTTCTGCACACGCTCCGGGGTTGCCGGATGCGACGAGGTGAAATCCTGCGCGCGCGGATCGAGCGAGGACTTGCCGGCCTTCAGCTCGGCATTGCGCTCCATCGCCGAAAGGAAGCGTGCCGCACCATAGGGGTCGAAATGCGCCTTGGCGGAAATGCCGACGCCGATGCCGTCGGCCTCGAACTCCTGCTTGCGCGAGAAGCTCGCCATGGTGAGCTTGGTCTTGGCGAGCGCGAGCGCGGTGAGGTCAGGATCGTTGCTCATGTCGGTGACGACGCGGGTGACGATCGCGGCCTGGCGCGCCTGGTCCTCGCGCATCGCGGCGTGCTTGGACAGCACATGCGCCATCTCGTGGCTCAGCACGGAGGACAGTTCCGAGGTGTCGCTCGCGAGCGCCAGCAGGCCGCGCGTGACATAGAGCTGGCCGTTCGGCAGCGCGAAGGCGTTCACCGCGCCGGAATTGAGGATGGTGACCTTGTAGCCCTGGTCGGGACGGTCCGAGGCCGCGACCAGCCGGTCGACGGTCTTGCTGACGAGCGATTCGAGCCTGGGGTCGTCATAGGCCCCGCCATAGCTCGCCAGGATGCGTTCGTGCTCCTTCTCGGTCGCGGGGGTCTGCGCGACGGCCGGCTTCGGTTTCGGCATCGCGACGGCCGGAGGGGTCGCGGCAGCCTGGAACCGGCCCATGTCGCCGCAGCCCGCCAGCGCCGTGCTGAGGGCAAGGCACAGCGCAGCCGGCGCAGCCCGCAGGCGGCGGCATTCATGCCGTACGTGCCGTTCTAGCACCCCATTCACGTCGTTTAACCCGTGCCCGGCCTGCTCTAAGGCCTTACCCCTGTCGGCTCGTTTGCGCCCAGCAACTCGACCTGTCCTACGAGGCGTATATCGATACGCGGCCCCGTAGTCCCCTCAACCCAGCCCCGAACTCGAATACGTTTATTCTCCAAGGACTTAAGGGTAATTCCGGCGTTTTCAAACGCCGGCAGCGCGCGTTTTGAAATAGCCGCGGCAAAGCCCCGTGTCCAGTTTCGTCCGAAGTTGAGGTAGGTCATTGCCCCAGCTTGCTTGACGGACAGGACTTTACCCTCGACCACCACAAAGCGCCCGATCCCCGCCAAAATATCGTCCGGACTTTCCGCGTTTTTTATGGCCGACGGGTCAGCCCAGCTGCCCTTTTTTTGGCGCCGCGCCGCTGCTTCCGACGCCATCAGGGCCGCCGCGCAGTCCTTGTCCGTGATTTCGGCGGAGACCATGGCGTCGCCCTCGGCGAGCAGGATGGCCTGCACCGAGGTGTCGTTTTCGCCGAGGAAGACCAGCGCGCCCTGGCGGCCATAACGATCCGGCGTGTCGTCGCTGCCGCGGAGCGCGACGTCGCGGCCGGCGAGCAGCGAGGCAAGCGCGTGTTTCGTGGTCGCCGTGGGCTCGATCCCGATCAGGCGGATTTCGCGGCCGTCGTCGAGACGGACGCTGCGCGCATCGACGATGGCGGCGACGCGGCCTTCGCCCTGGGACTCGAACTGACACGGCGCGGCGAACGCGGCGTCAGCCGCGACGAGAAGGAATGCGACGATGAGGAAACGTCGTTGCGCCAAGTGGCCCGGAGAGGTTGCGTTGCGGACCGATCATAGCCCATGCGTAGTGGGTCGCGAAGATGTTTCCTCACGTTCCGTCATTGCGAGCGCAGCGACTTGCCCGCCGAAGCCTTCGGCGAAGGCGGAAGCCATCCAGACTATTTCCGCGGGAAGACTCTGGATTGCTTCGTCGCAAGAGCTCCTCGCAATGACGATGCGGAGACACCTTGCGTCTTCTCATCATTCCGCTTTGCGGAAAGCGTGCAATTCATCATTCATCTGCATGGCGCCTCGCGCTTGCTGCGCTGTTGCGCATGCGGCATGATTGCGGCAACACCAATAACCAAGCCGCCATCAGAGACAGGCGATAAAGGGAGGTCTTTTCCATGAAGCATATTATGTCGGGCATTTTTGCCGCCGCGCTGGCTCTCGGCGCGAACGCCGCGCAGGCCCAGGACAAGCCGCCTCTCAAGATCGGCGGCATCCTGGATATGTCGAGCCTCTATGCCGACATCACCGGCCCCGGCAGCGAGACCGCGGCCAAGATGGCCGTGGAGGATTTCGGCGGCGAAGTGCTGGGGCGCAAGATCCAGGTGCTCGCGGCCGACCATCAGAACAAGGCCGATCTCTCCGGCAACATCGCCCGCGACATGCTCGACAACCAGGGCGTCGAGATGATCTACGACGTCGCGGCGTCCGCGACGGCGCTTGCGGCCGGCGAGATCGCCAAAGCGCGCAACAAGATCATCATGTTCAACGGCCCGGGCTCGATCCGTCTCAGCAACGAGGCCTGCGGCCCCTACACCATCCACTACGTGTTCGACACCTACGGCCAGGCCAACGTGACCGGCCTTGCCGCGGTGAAGTCGGGCCTCGACAGCTGGTACTTCCTCACGGCCGATTACGCCTTCGGCCAGGATCTGGAAAAGGACACCAGTGCCGTCGTCACCAAGACCGGCGGCAAGGTGCTCGGCAGCGTGCGCCATCCGCTCAACACCTCGGACTTTTCGTCGTTCCTGCTGCAGGCCCAGGCTTCCAAGGCCAAGGTGATCGGCCTCGCCAATGCCGGCGGTGACACCGTCAACGCCATCAAGCAGGCGGCGGAGTTCGGGATCATGAAAGGCGGCCAGAAGGTCTCGCCGCTGCTCGTCTTCGTCACCGACATCGACTCGATCGGCCTCGAGACCGCGCAGGGGCTGCTGCTGGCGGAAGCGTTCTACTGGGACATGAACGACGAGACGCGCGCGTTCTCGAAGCGCTTCATGGAGCGGGTGAAGCGGCCGCCGACCTCGGCGCAGGCCGGCGTCTACTCCTCCGTCACGCATTACCTGAAGGCGGTGAAGGCGGCCGGCACGACCGACGCGGCCGCTGTCATGAAGGTGATGAAGGAAACGCCGATCAACGACTTCTTCGCCAAGAACGGCAAGATCCGCGAGGACGGCCGCATGATCCACGACATGTATCTGTTCGAGGTGAAGAAGCCGTCGGAGTCGAAGGGCCGCTGGGACGATTACAAGCTGCTCGCCACCGTGCCCGGCAACGAGGCGTTCCAGTCGCTGGAGCAGTCGCGCTGTCCGCTGGTGAAGAAGTGACGGCGTGAATCGTTGTGACGACGAGCGCGTCCCGACATAGGTCGTCATCCCGGGGCTCGCGAAGCGAGAACCCGGGATCCATCGGGCGGCAGTGACGGTCGAGAAATGGATTCTCAGGTGCGCAATTGCGCACCATAGTTCGCGCCACGGCGCGCCCCGGAATGACTGAGCAAAACAACGAGGAAGGCGTCCCATGAACGACATGGTCCTGCAGAAGCTCGAAGGCGGGCTGCTCACCATCACGATGAACCGCCCGGAGCGGAAGAACGCGCTCAACCCGGAGATGGTGGCCGGGCTGGTCGAGGCGGCGCGGCGCGCGGCTGACGATCCCGAGGTGCGCGCTGTGCTGTTCAAGGGCGCCGGCGGCTCGTTCTGCGTCGGCGGCGACGTCAAGTCGATGGCGGCCGGCCGCGCGCCGCTGCCGTTCGAGGTGAAGATGGCGAACCTTCGCCGCGGCATGGAGGTCTCGCGCATCCTGCATCAGATGCCCAAGCCTGTGGTCGCGCAGCTCGATGGTGCCGCGGCCGGCGCGGGCCTGTCGATGGCGCTGTCCTGCGACTTGCGCATCGCATCCGAATCCTGCAAGATCACGACCGCCTTCGCCAAGGTCGGCTTCTCCGGCGATTACGGCGGCACCTATTTCCTCACCCAGCTGCTCGGCAGCGCGCGGGCGCGCGAGCTCTATCTGATGTCGCCGGTGCTGACCGCGAGGGAAGCTCACGCGATCGGCATGGTGACCAAGGTCGTGCCCGACGCCGAGATCGACGCCGCAGCCCACGAGCTCGCGCTGTCGCTGGCGCAGGGGCCCTCGATCGCGCTCGGCTTCATCAAGCGCAACATCAACAATGCCGAGCATCTGGCGCTGGAGGATTGCTTCGACGGCGAGGCGATCCATCACACCCGCTGCGGCGACACCGAGGACCACAAGGAGGCCGCAAAAGCCTTCGTGGAGAAGCGCAAGCCGACCTTCAGGGGCGCATGACCGTGGCGCCCTATATGCGTCTGCGGCAGATCTGCCTCGTCGCGCCGCAGCTCGCGCCCGTGATCTCCGACATCGCGGAGATCATGGGCGTTGCCGTCTGCTACCGCGACGGCAATGTCGCGAAGTACGGCCTGGAGAACGCGCTGCTCCCGGTCGACACGATCCTGCTGGAGGTTGTCGCGCCCTTCAAGGACGGCACCACGGCCGGCCGGTTCATTGAGAAGACCGGCGGTCGCGGCGGCTATATGGCGATCTTCTGCTGCAACGATCCCGACGAGCGCGGCCGCAACGCCAATGCGCTTGGCGTGCGCACCGCCAACGTCATCGACCACGCGCCCTATCACGGCGTGCAACTCCATCCCCGCGACTGCCGCGCCGCCTTCATCGAGTTCAATCACACCGAAGGCAGCGACGACATTCTGGGCCCGTATCCGCCCGCGGGGCCGGATTGGCAGAAGTTCATCCGCAAGGACGTGACGCAGGCGCTGGTCGCGGTGGAGATGCAAAGCCCGGATCCGCAGGGGCTGGCCGAGCATTGGGGCAAGATCATCGGAATTGCGGTTGATGGCCCCGAGCTGAAGCTGCCCAACGCGACCTTCCGTTTCGTGAAAGGCGTCAGCGAGATCATGAGCGCGCTGGAGTTTCGGGTGACCGACGTGGCTCAGGTGCTGCATGCCGCCAAGGCCAGGGGGCTCGCGGTGGCCGGCAACGAATTCTTGCTGGGTGGGGTGACGTTCCGGCTTGCCGGTTGAGGTCTTGCCTTCCCAGCTCTCAATCCGTCATCCTTCGAGGCCTCCGCTGCGCTCCGGCGCCTCAGGATGACGGATAGCCACAAGAGCAGGACCTCAACATGCCGCATCCGCTCGACAGCTTCTTCGCTCCCGCCAGCATCGCGCTGATCGGCGCCTCGCGCGATCACGAGAAGATCCCGGGCCGGCTGCTGTCGATGCTGCGCAAGAACGAGTATCCCGGCAAGATCTACCCGGTGAATCCGAACTATGCCGACATCGACGGGCTCGCCTGCCACAAATCGATCGGCGAGATCGGCGCGCCCATCGATCTTGCCGTCATCATCATCCCCGCCCGCGCGGTGCTCCCTGCGCTGGAGCAATGCGCCGCCGCCGGCGTCAGGAATGCCGTGATCATTTCCTCGGGCTTTGCCGAGGAGGGCGGCGACAGCGCGGCGATGCAGGATGCGATCGGGGCGCTGGCGAGGCGCACCGGCATGCGGATCTCAGGTCCGAACGCCGAGGGTTTCTTCAGCCAAGTGCAGCGCGTGGCGGCGACGTTCAGTCCGGCCGTGGATGTGAAGCCCGAGGTTGTGCCGCTCGTTGCCACCACGAAGCGGATCGGCATCGTCGCGCAGAGCGGCGGCATCGGCTTTGCCTATTATCACCGCGCGCGGGCGCTCGGCGTCGCCGTCAGCTATGTCGTCAGCTCCGGCAACGAATCCGATCTCGGCGCCGGCGAGTTCCTGGATTACATGGTGCGGGATGCTTCGACCGACGTGATCCTGCTATTCATCGAAGGCATCCGCGACGTCGACAAATTTCTTGCCGCGGCCCGGCGCGCCGCAGAGGTGAAGAAACCGATCATCGTCACGAAAGTCGGCCGCTCCGGTGCGGGCCAGCGCGCGGCGGCCTCGCATACCGCGAGCATGGCCGGCTGGTCGGCGGCCTATGACGCGGTGTTTGCGAAATACGGCTTGATCGTCTCCAACGATCTCGACGAGGCGCTGACCATCGCGGCGATGCTTGCCAGCAATCCCCTGCCGAGGGGCGACCGCGTCGCAGTGGTGACGGTGTCGGGCGGGGCCGGCATCTGGGGCGCGGATGCCGTGGCACTGCAAGGCTTGCGGGTGCCGGAGCTCTCCGAGCCCATCCAGGCGGGGATCAAGGCGTTGATGCCGTCCTATGGCACGGCGCGCAACCCGATCGACGTCACCGCGCAGGGTGTCACCTCGGGCGGCCTGCAGAAGAGCGTCGATTTGCTCACCGTGTCCGACGAGGTCGATGCTATCCTGGTCGTGCTGTCGCTGTCGAGCGAAGTGCGCAAGCCGTTCAAGGAAGAGGAGTTGGAGCCGGTGCTGTCCGCGCAGCACAAGCCGGTGGTGTTCTACTCCTACACGGTGCCATCCGACTTCGCGCGGCGCGAGCTCGCGAAATCCGGCGTGGTGGTGCTCTCCGGCCTCACTTTTGTCGGCACCGCGATGCGGCAGCTGGTCGATTACGCGAGGTTCAACCTTCCGAAGACTGCGGACGCGACGCGGCTGCCGCCGCGCGATCTCTCCGCACATCTGAAGGCGCCGGTTCTATCCGAGGCCGACAGCAAGGCGTTGCTCCGCGCCGCCGGCATCGTGCTGCCGGATGAGGTGCTGGTGCGGGACAAGAGCGAGATCGACCAGGCGGTCGGCCGCGTCGGCTTGCCCCTGGCGATGAAGATCCAGTCGCGCGATATCGCTCACAAGAGCGAGGTCGGCGGCGTGCGCCTCAACATCGCCACCAAGGGTGAGGCGTTTCTCGCGTTCGAGGCCTTGCTCGACGCTGCGCGCAAGCATCGACCGGAGGCGGATATCCAGGGCGTGCTGGTCGGCCCGATGGCGAAGCGCGGCGTCGAGATCATCGTCGGCACGATGCTGGATGAGACGTTCGGTCCCCTCGTGATGGTGGGTCTCGGCGGCATCACCACAGAGTTGTTCCGCGATGTCGTCTATCGGCCCGCGCCGGTGAGTGCCGAGGAGGCGGGTGCGATGCTGGCGAGCCTGAAGGCAGCGCCGTTGCTGAATGGATTTCGGGGAGCGGCAAAGGCGGATGTGGCGGCTCTGTCGCAACTGATCGCCGATATCTCCGTGCTCGCCGCGCGGCACGCAAAGGAAATCGCGAAGATCGAGCTCAACCCGGTGCTGGTGCACGCCGAAGGGCAGGGCGTGACGATCGTCGATGCGCTGGTGGTGGGAAGCGTTGAACCCTCTCCCCTTGTGGGAGAGGGTGGCTCGCCGCCATAGCGGCGAGACGGGTGAGCGGTCTCTCTCGGCGTGCACATCGCGAGAGGATCGAACGCGGAGAGAGACCCCTCATCCGGCGCTTCGCGCCACCTTCTCCCACAAGAGGAGAAGGAAGAAGCTATCGCCCCTTAAAATTGGCCGCGCGCCGTTCTTCCGTGGCCTTGACGCCTTCCTTGAAATCCTCCGTCGCACGCAACCTGGTCTGTTCGGCGAGCTCGTGATTGGTGGCGGCCATGACGCGGTCGGCGAGCCCGTTGCGCATGGTGGCGCGGGTGGAGAGCAGGCCCAGCGGGGAGCATTCGGCGATCTCGCCGGCGAGCTTCATGGCGGCCGCCTTGACCTGGTCCTGCGGCACCAGCTCGTTGGCGAGGCCCCATTTGTACGCCTCCTCGCCGGTGACGCGGCGGCTGGTGTAGAACATCAGCTCGGCGTTGTTCTTGCCGATCAGTTCCGGCAGCGTGGTCGTCAGGCCGAAGCCGGGATGAAAGCCGAGCTTGGTGAAGTTTGCGGAGAAGCGCGCCTCGGGGCAGGTGACGCGGAAATCGGCCGACACCGCGAGGCCCAATCCGCCGCCGATGGCGGCGCCCTGCACGGCGGCGACGATCGGCTTCTTGGCGCGGAAGATGCGTACGGCCTGGATGTAGAGATGGTTGATCGAGCCGAGGTTGTCGGCGGGATCGCCCTTCTTCTCGGCCTCGCGCGCCTCCTGAGCCTGCCGCGCCGGATCCTGGAAGTTGGCGCCGGCGCAGAACGCCTTGCCTTGCGCCGAGAGAACGGAGGCGCGGATCTCGATGTCGCGATCGAACTCGTCGAGCGCGTCCGCGATCTGGTTGATCAGCGAGATGTCGAAGAAGTTCAGCGGTGGGCGGCGGATCTCGATGGTGCCGACATGTCCGACCTTCTCGACGCCGATGTCTTTATATGTGCTCATGATGTCCTCGAAGGTTTAGCGCAAGCCCAAGCCGCGCGCGATGATGCCGCGCAGCACCTCGGTGGTGCCGCCCTGGATGGTGAGTTTCGGTGCGGTCTTGATCGCGAAGTCGAGCTGCCGCTCCAGGGTCTCGCGGTTGGTCGCGGTCTCCTCGACGAAGGCGGCGAGATCGCGGACGCGGTGCGGAAGCTGCTGCTCCCAGACCGTGCCGATATCCTTAACGATGGACGCCTCGACCACCGGCTCCTTGCCGGCTTCCAACATGCCGGCAACGGAGACCGACATGCGCCGCATGGTGTGGAGCTGCGCGACGAGCCGGCCGATGCCTTCGGCGCTGCGCGTGTCCGGGTTGGGGCCGACCGCGCGGACCAGCTCGGTCAGCACGTAATAAGTTTCGAGGAAGCGCTCGGGGCCTGAGCGCTCATAGGCAAGCTCGCTCGTCGCCTGCTTCCAGGCGCCGTCGACCTCGCCGAGCACGTGATCATCGGGCACGAAGAAATCGGTGAAGACGACCTCGTTGAACTCGTACTGGCCGGTGATCTGGCCGATCGGATTCACCTTGATGCCCGGCTGCTTCATCTTCACCAGGAACTGGGTCAGGCCGTGGCGCCGGTTCTCCTTGGTCGGCGGCGATGTCCGGAAGATCGCGATCATGTAGTCGGCGATGTGTGCCGACGAAGTCCAGATCTTGGTGCCGTTGATGCGATAGCCGCCGTCGGTCTTGGTCGCGCGCGTCTTCGCGGCGAACAGGTCGGAGCCGGAGTTCGGCTCGCTCATGCCGATGGCAAAGCAGATCTCGCCGCGGCAGATCCGCGGCAGGATCTCCATCTTGATATGTTCAGGGGCATATTTCAGCAGCACCGGCCCGCTCTGGCGGTCGGCGACGAAGAAGCGCCGCGTCGGCGCATTGGCGACACGCATCTCCTCGGTCACCACGTAACGTTCGAGGAAGGAGCGCTCCTGGCCGCCATATTTCTTCGGCCAGGTCATTCCCAGCCAGCCCTTGGCGCCGACCCGGCGGGAGAATTCCGGCGCGTCGGTGTCCTCGCGGTTGGGCTTGTGCGGATCGAAGGTGCCGGCGGCGATTTCCTCGGCGAGGAAGGCGCGCACCTCCTTGCGGAGTTGCTCGCACTTCTCGGGCAGGCGGATCGGATCGAAACGAAGGGCAGCAGTCATGTGTTTCTCTCCCTGATCAGCGCGACGCCACGAGCGGCCACAATTCGTCGGCGCCTCTGGTGGCGACCAGCTTGCCGAGCTCGACGGCCCAGTGGCTTTCCGAACCGAAATCGTCGCGCCAGGCCAGCGCCCGCAGCGAATAGCGGTGCAGGATGTGCTCCAGGGTGAAGCCGATCGCGCCGTGCACCTGATGGGCGATGGCGCCGCCCTTTTCCGCAGCTTCCGCGCAGCGGATCTTTGCGGAGGCGGCTTCGAGATAGACCTCGTCGTCAAAACTTCTGGCATTCGCGATGGCGTCGGCCGCCGAGGTCGCCGCCGCAAGCGCTGCGGCGGATTCGCCGGCGAGGCGGGCGAGGTTGTGCTGCACGGCCTGGAATTTCGAGATCTTCTTCTCGAAGGCGACACGCTCGTTGGAATAGCGCACGGAGATGTCGAGCATCGATTCCAGCGCGCCCGCGATCTGCAGGCTGCGCGCAACGCCGCCCATCAGCATCATCGTGGTCTGGTCAAAGCCCTTCGGCGCAGGCTTGAGCGTGACGGGCTGCACCTTGTCGAAGGTCACGGTGTCGCTGTGGTCGTAGCCGACATTGAGGTCGGATTCGATCCGGCCTTTGCCGGCATCGACCAGCGCGATCGAAATGCCGTCCTTGCCATGCGCCAGCACCGCAAAATGCTTGGCCGCCTTGGCAAAAGGCACGCCGCGCGCGCGGCCGGAGAGCGAGCCGTCGGCATCGAGGGTGATGCGATCCCGAGGGGAGGCCGGCAGCACCGTCATCTCACCCTCGGGTGAGGCGATCTTCGCCTGCGCCAGCAGCCAGCCCGCCAGCATGGTCTCGGCGAGGGGAACTGCGACCGCGAAGCGCCCGGCGGCGTTCAGCAGCGCAAAACCGTCGGCCAGGCTTGCGCCGGAGCCGCCGAGATCATCGGGCACCCAGGACAAGGGCAGGCCGGCTTCACTCAGCGCCTGCCACAGCGGCGCCTGCCACGAATTCTTCTTGTCGTTGTTGATGGTTTGCGGATCGGCGAGATCGGCGAAGATCTTCTCCGCGGTCTCGACGACGATGTTGTCACTCTCCGCCACAGCGTTCCCCGTGTTTTGCCGTTGGCGCGTCCGCCTGATCGAGCGACCCGCGCAGGTCTTCTTGCGCCCGATGATCCGAAAAAGCCATGGCCCTGACAAGCGTTGATCGCAGGTCAACCTGCGGCGCGGGCATGGGCACCAAGCTAATTCCGCTTAGCGGAGTTTGCTCGATTTGCAGGGCGCCGCAAACTCGCTAAACAGGACGCGAAAGATCAGAGCCACGGGGAAGGACATCAAGATGGCCAAGGACAATCTGTGCGCAATCGTGACGGGGTCGGCCTCCGGCCTTGGCGCGGCGACCGCCGAAATTCTCGCGCGCAGCGGCGCGCGGCTCGTCATCAATTACTCGTCGAGCAAGACCGAGGCCGAGGCCACGGCTGAGCTCTGCCGCAAGGCCGGCGCGGCGGAGGTGCTGGTCGCCCAGGGCGACGTCTCGAAGGACGAGGATTGCCGCAGGATCGTCGCGGCCGCCAGCGGATGGGGCCGCCTCGATATCCTCGTCAACAATGCCGGCACCACCAAACACGTGGCGCATGCCGACCTCGACGGATTATCGGCCGAAGATTTCCAGCGGGTTTATGGCGTCAATACCATCGGCCCGTTCCAGATGGTGCGCGCGGCGCGCAGCCTGCTCGAGGCCGGCGCGAAGGCCTCGGAGCGGCCCTCCGCCGTGGTCAACGTGTCCTCGGTCGCCGGCATCAGCGGCGTCGGCTCGTCGATCGCCTATGCCGCGAGCAAGGGCGCGCTCAACACCATGACGTTGTCGCTGTCACGCGCGCTGGCGCCGCTGATCCGTGTCAACACGGTGTGTCCCGGCTATATCGATACGCCCTGGTTCACCAAGGGCCGCGGCGAGGCCGGCGCCAAGCAGGTGCGCGACAGCGTCGTGGCGAAGGTGCCGCTCAAGGTCGCCTCGTCAGCGGAGGATATCGCGCAGCTCGTCTGCTTCCTGGCGATGCCGGCGTCCAGCAACATGACCGGCGAGGTCGTGCGCATGGATGCGGGGATGCATTTGATTACGTGAGGTGAAGCAACGTCATTCCGGGCTCGCGCGTCGCGCGCCCCGGAATGACGACAAGCTACCCCTTGATCACCCCGCTTGCCACCAGCCGGTGCCAGATGAACAGCACCACCACCGCGCCGATCGTGGCCATGATGAAGCCGGCGCCCTGGTCGGGGCTGTAATGGCCGATGGCCTGGCCGACGAAGGTCGCCAGGAACGCGCCGGCGATGCCGAGGATGGTGGTGAGGATGAAGCCGCTCGGATTGTTCGGCCCGGGCGCCAGCCAGCGCGCGATGAGGCCGGCAATGAAGCCGACGACGATGATCCACAACAGGCCGCCCATGCTCATGAGTGTGCTCCCCTTCCCGAGAACGCGTCGATCGAGTTTGGATTAAAGTCTGCCCGAGAGCTCGTTCTCGGTCGGCAGCCGCCCGTCCGGTGTCAGATGGTCGATCACCTGCGGAAGATACTGGCTGAGGCCGTTGAGCAGCTCCTCGCGCGACAGGCCGCTCTGGGCGGACAGGCTCTCGATCTGGTCGGCGCCGAGTGCGCTGGCGAGATCGCCCGGCGCGATCGGCTTGTTCTGACCCTTGCCGACCCAGGAATTCGCGGCGTCGCCGTGGCCGCCCTGCTGCAACTGGTTGAGGAGGTCGCCGAGGCCGCCGCTGAGCACGGTGCCGGCCGCGCCGCCTGCGAGCAGGCCGCCGAGGCCGCCCTTGAGCAAGCCTCCGAGACCGCCAAGACCGCCGTTATCGGCGGTGACCGGCGGAGGGGCCGGCGTCGGAGAGGGTTGCGGCGCCGTACCGGACTGGTTTGCGGTCATGTGCTTGAACGCCTTCCAGGCGAGCAGGCCGAGCAGCGCCATGGTCATCGGCGACATGCCGCCGGAGGACTTTTCGGAGCTCGGCGTGGAGGGGCCCCGCGGGCCGTTCTGCATGCCGTTGAGGACGTCGAGTAGACCCATGGTGCTCTCCTTTGGCGTCTCGTTCGGCGATCGCGCCGCTGACTGCCCCCGGGGCGAAAACATATGGGGCCGTCATGACCGTTACAAGTCGGATGCGACGCGATTGGTTGCCGGCCTCGCCTCTGCTATCGAAGGCCGTCTCGTTCAGGGAGCAAGCTAAGTGGTTGCGGATCGACCGATCGTGGTGGCCGGCGCCGGCGCCATCGGCTGTTTCGTCGGCGGCATGCTGGCGGCCGGCGGCCGCCGTGTCGCGCTGCTGGCGCGGCCGCGGGTGAAGACCGAGATCGAGCGGTTCGGCCTGCTTCTGACCGATTTCGACGGCTCCGAGAAGAAGCTCGGCGCAGGCCAGCTCGCGCTGTCGGAGGATCCCGCGATCCTGCACAGCGCCGGCATCGTGCTGGTCACCGTCAAGAGCGCCGACAGCGCCGATGTCGCGGATCAGATCGCGCGGCATGCGCCCGAGGATGCCGTCATCGTCTCGCTTCAGAACGGTGTCGGCAATGTCGCGGTGCTGCGCGAGCGCCTCGGTGGCCGTCGCGTGCTCGCCGGGATGGTGCCGTTCAACGTGATCGCAATGGGCGAGGGCCGTTTCCATCGCTCGACCTCCGGCGACATCCATATCGGCGAGGACGCCGAGAACACGGCAGCTGCGCTTTCGGTGCCGGGCCTCAGCGTGCGTGCGAGCCGTGACATCACCGGCGTGCAATGGGGCAAGCTGATCATCAATCTGAACAACGCGCTCAGCGCGCTGTCGGATATGCCGCTCGCCGCTCAACTGGCGAGCCGCGACTGGCGAAGATTGTTCGCCGACCAGATGGCGGAGGGGCTTGCCGCGCTGAAGGCCGCGCGCATCACGCCGGTCTCGGCGACGCCGATCCCGATGAACTGGTCTCCGGCCTTGCTGCGGCTGCCCGATGCGATCTTCAAAGCGATCCTGGGGCGGACCATGAAGATCGATCCCGAGGCGCGCTCCTCGATGTGGCAGGACCTGAAACACGGCCGCAAGACCGAGATCGACTATCTCCAGGGCGCCGTGATCGCGCTCGCCGAGCAGAACCATGTCGAGGTGCCGCTGATGCGCCGTATTGTTGCGCTGATCAGGGAAGCCGAGACGGCCGGCAACGGACCGCCGCGTCTGACGCCGCAGCAGATCCGCGGGTAGAGCTTGACGGTGATGGAGCATGCCATGAGGCATTGTCTGAAGATCGGGTTCGCGCTCGCCGCGCTCTGCGGCATCTCGACGCTTGCTCATGCGAGGCCCCCGACGGTCGTGACCTCGCCCGGCTATGACAGGCGCCTGCAGGAGAGCAGGTCGCAATTGGGTGGTCCGCCGACAGCGACGGCGCCGGTGGTCAAGCCGAAGCGCAGCAAGAAGAAGCACACGAACTGAGGCCACAGACTCCACTGTGGTCCCGGACCTGCGCTGACGCCTTTCCGGGACAACAGCCGAGTTTGCGGCGGCAGCGGAATGAAGCGGAGGAGCTCAGCTCTTCTTCGCCGGCTTGCTCGGCGCCGGGTTGAACAGCTTCTTCAGGTCGTTCAAGCTTTCCGACAGCCGCGGCCATTCGCAGGAGAAGGAGCCCTTGGTGCAGGGCGCGCCCTTTCGCTGGCCGACGTTCTGCTGCACCTTCGGCCGCTCGACCGGGACCGGCACGCGGACGCGTTCGGTTTCGGTCTGCAGCGCCACCTGCTGGAGTTGCCGCGCCTGTTGCTCCTGCTGCTCGCGCTGTTGGCGCGCGGTCGCCTGGGCGGCTTCGTTGTTGCGACGCTCCCTGGCGAGATAGGCGGTGTAGGCTTCGTCGATCTTCTTCTGTTCCTCCGGCGTCGGGTTGGGCCCGGCGATGTCGAAGGTGCGATCCTGCAGGAAGTCGTAATAGGAATAACCGCCGCCCGGCTTGCGGCGGCCGGCGAACTTGGCGTTGCAATTGGCGAGCGCGGAGGTCTTCTCGGCCTTGGTCGCGGCCCTCTCTGCGGCGTCGGCGCATTCCTCGAAGTCGACCGGCGCGCGCTTCCACCATTGCGCCTGGGCATGCGGCAGCGTCAGCAGAAGAACTCCTGCTGCGGCAGTGGGAAACAGCGCCGCACGACGCAATGCAATCACGGACGACATTCTACGAGAGCATTCCCTGGCAAACTCAACTCGAACTGAGTCGAGCCAGATTTTTGCCTCTTTATCGCCGGCTTGTCACCCGTGGAACCCGGGAATTTCATGTCTGGGATGCTGACATTTTAAGCTTGACGTGGCGCAGGAGTCACAGCGTCGTGTCGCCGGGCTGCTACACTTCGCCTCGCAGGCGCCGCACCTGAGGCGATGCCAGAATACGAAGAACACGAAATAAGAACAAGAACCAAGAAACGAAATGGAAACGCCCGATGCTGCTGCCCCTGTCCGACGTGCCGCGCTGGTACGCTGAACGCAAGCCACATGGCACGATCGCCGTCCGTCATGGGCAGGACACGCTGACATGGGACGAGCTCGAGCGCGGCGCCAACCGGCGCGCGCGGGCGTTCGCGGCCAAGGGCGTCAAGCCCGGCGATTTCGTCGCGATCGGATTGCCGAACGGCAACGCGTTCTTCGAGACCTCGTTCGCGGTGTGGAAGTGCGGGGCGACGCCGACCTCGCTGTCATGGCGGTTGCCGCGCGGCGAAGCCGCCGCCGTGCTCGACATTCTCAAGCCCGCGCTGGTGGTCGGCGGCGAAGCCGACTGGAACGCGCCAAACCGTCTGCCGGCGGATTTCGTGCCGGACGGATTTTCGGATGAGCCGCTCAATCCCCCGGTGGCACGCTATTGGAAAGCCATGACCTCAGGCGGCTCGACCGGCCGTCCCAAGGTGATCCTCGATCATCATCCGGCGGTGACCGACACCGTCGCCGTGCCGCCGCTCAACATTCCTTTCGGAGTCTCGCTGCTCAATCCGGGGCCGCTCTATCACAATGCGCCGTTCATCGTGTCGCATTACGCGCTGTTCACCGGCGGCCAGCTCACCGGCCTCGTCAAGTTCGACGCCGAGGAGACGCTGCGGCAGATCGAGCGCGAGCGCGTGCAATGGGTCAATTTCGTGCCGACCATGATGCACCGGATCTGGGCGCTGCCGGAACACGTGCGGAGCGCCTACGATTTGTCGAGCCTCAAGACCGTCTTCCACATGGCAGCTCCTATGCCGCCCTGGCTGAAGGAGAACTGGATCGCCTGGCTCGGCCCGGAGCGGATCTGGGAGCTTTATGGCGGCACCGAGCGGCAGGGCGCCTGCATCATCTCGGGCACGGAATGGCTGACGCACAAGGGCTCGGTCGGCAAGATCGGCGACATGGCGCGCTTGCGCATCATCGGCGAGGACGGCAACGACGTCGCGCCGGGCGAAACCGGCGAGATCTATTTCCTCAACAATGATGGTGCGGACGCGACCTATCACTATCTCGGCGCCGAGCCGAAGCGGCGCAGCGACGGCTGGGAATCGCTCGGCGATATCGGCAGGCTGGATGCGGACGGCTATCTCTATCTCGGCGATCGCCTCGCCGACATGGTGCTGCGCGGCGGTGCCAACATCTATCCGGCCGAGGTCGAGGCCGCCGTCTCCGAAGCGCCCGGCGTGCGCTCCTGCGTGGTGGTGGGATTGCCCGATCCGGAATTGGGTCAGCGCGTGCATGCCATCATCGAGGCGGACGACGGCGCCGACGGTCAGGCCATCGCCGACGGCATGGCGGACTTCCTCAAACAGCGGCTCAGCCGCTACAAGCACCCCGAGAGCTTCGAGATCGTCAGCGCACCGCCGCGCGATGATTCCGGCAAAGTCCGCCGCACCCTGTTGCGCGATGAGCGCGCGGCGTGGTTGAAAGAGGGGCGCGCCTTCCGGATCTGGCCGGCGAAGGCGCGGGCGCACGCCGAGTAAGACAAACGCGGAAGGACCGACATGACGATCACCATCGCAGCGAACAGCGTGCCGAAGCCGCCGGCCGAGATCATCGAGGGTTTTCGCGGTGCGCCGACCTCGGTCATTTCGGACAATCTCGCCCGGCTGCCCGGCGCAGTGGGTCTCAAGCCCTATCATCGCGGCGGCGCACTGGTGGGCACGGCCTTCACCGTGCGCACCCGTCCCGGTGACAATCTCGCCATCCACCGCGCACTGGAACTGGTTGGCCCCGGTGACGTCATCGTAGTCGATGGCGGCGGCGACGAGACGCGGGCGCTGGTCGGCGAGATCATGAAGAACATCGCGCAAT
Source organism: Bradyrhizobium sp. WYCCWR 12699 (assembly GCF_032144035.1). Lineage (NCBI taxonomy): Bacteria > Pseudomonadati > Pseudomonadota > Alphaproteobacteria > Hyphomicrobiales > Nitrobacteraceae > Bradyrhizobium > Bradyrhizobium sp. WYCCWR 12699. The sequence continues at coordinate 854,288 of NZ_JAVTJN010000032.1, read as the reverse complement.
GGCGCAAAGCCGAGGGCTACGTCATCGACGGCGCGATCCGCGACGTCGCCGCGTTCGCGGCCGACGACTTCCCCTGCTACGCGCGCGCGGTGATCCATCGCGGTCCCTACAAGAACGGCCCCGGCGAGATCAACGTGCCTGTCACGATCGGCGGCAGCGTGATCTCGCCCGGCGACATCGTGGTCGGCGACGAGGACGGCGTGGTGTCGTTTCCCGCCGCAGGTGCCGCAGCGCTATTGGAGGCCGTGCGGGCACAGGTGGCGCGCGAGGAGGAGACATTGAAGGCGATCCGCGAGGGCCGCTATCAGGGCTCGTATGGGAAATCCTGATCAAGGAAAAAGAAAGGGGAGGGCAGCGTGAGCCAGAAGGACGAATTCCACAACATCGACAATCCCGATGACGGCCTGTTCCGCGAGCTCGCCGCGGGAGTGACCACGCGCATCTTCTCCGGCGAGCAGGCGATGCTGTCGGTGGTGACGCTGGCGCCGCATGCGCAGGGCACGCTGCATCATCATCCCGAGGAGCAATGGGGCGTGCTGCTCGACGGCTCCGCCATCCGCGTCCAGGGCGATGAGGAGATTGCCGTGAAGAAGGGCGATTTCTGGCGCACGCCCGGCAACGTGCCGCACACCATGCGGGCCGGTCCTGATGGCGCCCGCGTGCTGGACATCTTCAGTCCGCCTCGTCCAGAATACAAGAAAGCGGGGTCGGGCTTCGGGACCACGTAAGAAGCGCCAAAGAGCAAAATGCCAGGCGCGAACCAAAAACGGGAGGGGACCATGACGATCACACGACGGGCGCTGCTCGCTGCGCCGGCCATTCTCGCAATCACGCCGGCCATGGCGCAGGCCGGCAAGATCACCCTGGTGGTGCCGTTTCCGCCGGGCGGCTCGACCGACGCGATGGCGCGGCTGCTGCAGGCCAGTCTGCAAACCAAGCTTGGCCGCATCGTCGTGGTCGAGAACAAATCGGGCGCCGCCGGCGCGCTCGGTGCGGCGCAGGTCGCCAAGAGCCCGGCGGACGGCACCTCGTTCCTGGTCACGTTCGATTCCCACGCGGTGATTCCGTCCATCCTCGACAAGCCGCCGGTGGACGTCGAGCGCGAGCTGATGCCGGTACTGCTCATCGGCACCGCGCCTTATGTGATCGCGGCGGGTGCCGACCGCCCCTACAAGAGCTTCGCCGACGTGGTGGCGGCCTGCAAGGCGAGCCCGGGCGCGGTGAAATATGCATCGGTCGGCATCGGCACGCTCGGCCATCTCGCCATGACCGTGCTCGGCAGCAAGGCCGGCGTGGAGATCATGCACGTGCCTTATCGCGGCGGCGGCCCGGCGATGAACGACGTGCTCGGCGGCCATGTCGATCTCATCGCGGGATCGGCGGCGCTGGTCGCCGCCCAGCTCGGCACCAACATGCTGCGTCCGATCCTGCAGCTCGGCCGCGAGCGGCTGCCCGCCCTGCCTGATACGCAGACCGCGATCGAAGCCGGCTTTCCCGATTTCGAGACACTGGCCTGGTGGGGCATCTTCGCGCCCGCGGGCACGCCGCCTGACATCGTCGCAGCCTTCGCGGCAGCGTCCAAGGAGATCCTGAGCGAGCCTGCGACCGCCGCCCAGCTGAAGGAGACGCAGCACATGACGCTGCTGCTGCAGGACGGCGCCGCCTTCAAGACCTTCTTCGACAAGCAGGTCGCCACTTGGGGCAAGGTGGTGAAGGATAATAATATCAGGGCGTAGGTGGCCGGCGGCGGTCCTTGCGCATTGGGCGCGGCGAGGGCTTCCGATCCTGTCGCCGCTTTGATATGTACACCCCCAGGCAACCCGCCTGATGCGGGTTCCGCGGTCCCGTAGCTCAGCCGGATAGAGCGACGGTTTCCTAAACCGTAGGTCGGAAGTTCGAGTCTTCCCGGGATCGCCATTCTTTCTCGTCCCTTGCCGGCCATTAGCTATCAGAATGAAGCGGATTCGCCCTGCCGGCACCGGATGGGCGACGCAATTGCAGGCATTTGGTCGCGGCTGCAATTGAGTCGGGCCCGCGACGTCATGGCCGTGTGGCTAACGACCCCCGGGCGGTGGCCCCGACTGGTGCGCGCAGTACGCCGCTGATGATTGGCGAAGCGAGGGCCGGCGACGTGAGGTCGCAACAAATATTAGTATGGACAGACATCACAACAGGTCGCCGCTCATTTAAATAACGCGCTCGATCGAGAATTTAATCCTGATCATTAGTTTTCAGTTCGGCGATAATATTAATTTGGGCGGCGGCAGGAATTGCGGCTGCGAGATTAAAAAACTCCATGCTCGGGTCAATGAATCGTCCCAAAAAAGGCGCGTGCGAATTCGAACACGCGGCTGATGGGGCGGCAAAGGACCAACTCAAGTTGGACTGAGCCGCGACGTATCGATCAGTATGCGCATGAAACTCAGTCTGCGCTGCATTGCTCAGGGGATGAACAAACATGGCAATTGCTGGATTTCCAGACGCGAATAGCACCGGTCTTCCTGATGGCGTTATCCTGACTCCATCGGGCGACGTAACTATCACTCAACCAGGTACCGTAATCGACGCTCTCGATGTCAAAGGCACCATTACGGTCCTGGCCGATAACGTCACGATTCAGAATACTCGCATCACGTCCAGCGATTGGACCGGAATCTGGATCAAGGATGGCATTACAGGAACTGTCGTCAAGGACAGCGAGATTTTAAACGTTGGAAGTAGCCCAGATGGCGCGAACGGCATCGTCGGGTCCGGCACATTCCTGCGCAACGACATCCATGACGTGGAGAACGGTATTATCGTCACCGGTTCGAGCCTCGTCCAAGACAATTATATCCATGATATGAATGCGCCGGATGTCCGTCTCGGCACGTCCTTGGGCGGTCCGCACTACGATGGCATTGAGATCGACGGCGGCGTTTCGGACGTCGTCATTCGGCACAACACGGTCATCAACGAGAACAGCTACGTCTCGGCCGTGATGATCAATAATGACTTCGGTCCGGTTTCCAACATTCAGGTGGACGGCAACTATCTTGCGGGGGGCGGCTATACCCTTTACTCCGATGGCAGCTTCAGCAGCACCGACAAGATTTCCGGCGTCTCGTTCACCAACAACGAGCTCGGGCAGGGCAAGTGGGGTTACTATTACTTCAGGGACAACACGCCCGTCCTGACGAACAACGACGAACTCGGCACGGGATGGCAGACGTCGTCTCCGACGACGCCCCCCTCAACGCCCGAAGTCCCGGCAGCGCCGACCATCGCATCCTGGTCACCCGATACGGGCAAGACGGGCGACGGCATCACGGACGCCAATCAGATCACTCTGCATGGCACCGCCACGGCTGGCAGCACCGTGAAAGTCTATGACGGTTCGACGCAGATCGGTACGGCGACCGCGACTGCGGCCGGAAGCTGGGACTATATCACCAAGGTCTTGACCGATGCTAAGCACACGCTGACGGCGACCGCGACCAACTCGTCGGGTCAAACCAGCGCGGCATCGGCTGCGGTGGCGGTCACCGTCGACACCAAGGCGCCAGCTGCACCGACGATCGCGAGCGACACCGTCAACGCTGCCAACCAAGTCGTTCTGTCGGGGGCTGCCGAAGCGAACAGCGCGATCAAGGTGTTTGACGGAACGACCCAGGTCGGGACGGCGACAACCAACTCGAGCGGTGCGTGGAGCGTCACGACGTCTGCATTGTCGGCCGGTTCGCACGCCCTGACGGCGAAGGCGACCGACGTTGCCGGCAACGTCAGTGCTGCGTCGACGGCCGTGGATGCGATCATTGGTTCTGGGACGACGGGCTCCACCGGCTCGGGCACGTCGGGCACGGGCACCACAGCGCCCGCCGCGCCGAAAATCGCCTCGTTCTCAAACGATACCGGCACTGCCGGTGATCACATCACGAGCGACAAGACGCTGACCCTGGCCGGGACTGCGGTTGCCAACAGCACGGTCAAGGTGCTCGACGGCGCCACCCAGCTCGGCACGGCCACGGCGGATGCG
>NZ_JAVTJN010000032.1:766791-850093 GCF_032144035.1 Bradyrhizobium sp. WYCCWR 12699 | reverse complement strand
GGATACCGCTGCCCCCGATGCCCCGGTGCTGTTGAGCGATCCGACCACGCATAACCGCGCCACGGTCTCCGGGACGGCGGAAGCCGGCAGCTTGATCAAGCTCTACGAGGGCGCGACCCTGCTTGGCACGACGACCGTTGCAAGTGACGGTGACTGGAGCGTGACGACCCCGAATCTCAAGCACGGGTCACACACCTTCACCGCGACAGCGACCGACGCAGCCGGCAACACCAGCGCCTTGTCGCAGCCGATCGATCCGCCGATCGGCTCGCACAGCGGTGGCGGCACTTCGACGGTGGAAGTCACCAATGTACGCCAGCACTCGGATCACACCGCGACGATCAAGGGCACGGCCGATCCCAACAGCGAGATCAAGCTGTATGACGGCACGACCTCGGTCGGTTCGTCCACGACGGACGCCGACGGCAAGTGGAGCTTCCAGACCTCCGACCTGTCGGGTAAGTCCCACGCCTTTACCGCGGAGCAGGTCGACACCGCAGGCCACGTGGTCGGAACCAGCTCGGGCGGGGCGATGATCGGCTCGGGCCGCAGCGACACGCTGACTGGCACCACCGGCAACGATGTCATGGTTGGCAAAGCGGGGGCGGATACGTTCCAGTTTGCGTCGAACTTCGGCCAGGACGTTATCAAGGACTTCGCTGCCCGCGGACCTAGTCACGACACGATCGAGTTCAGCAAAAGCGTGTTCGACAGCTTTGCGAGCGTTCTCTCCCATGCGGCCCAGTCAGGCCACGACGTCGTCATCGCGACGGGGAGCGACACCCTCACGCTGAAGAACGCGCAGCTCGACAAGCTGAACAGCCACGACTTCCACTTCGCGTAGGGGACGGGTCGGCCACACAAACTAATACTTAATAGCTGTGTCGGGGGATCTCTTGGGGGATCCCCCGACATAGGCATGACTAGAGTTGGACGGCGGGTGATAATCCCTCCGCCAACGGCTTTCTAGAACGCATGTCGGAAGTTCGAGCCTTCCGGATCCCATTTTTCATAGGCAAGAGTTATGGTTTGCCGCGCCATTCGGCGCGAAAATTGCTAGAAACGAATGGCTTCCTTCCTCGCTGGCGGGGCTGCCATGCCGCAGCACCGCGCTGCCTCATCCGGAGACGACGATGCCCTTTGACCTGATCCTGCGCGGGGGCCGCGTGATCGACCCCTCGCAGAAACTCGATGCCGTGACCGATGTCGCCTTTGCCGGCGGCAAGGTGGCGGCGGTCGGCAGCGCGCTGAAGGCCGATCCGGCGACCGAGGTACGCGACGTCTCGCAGTTCATCGTCACGCCTGGGCTGATCGATCTGCACACCCATGTCTATTGGGGCGGCACCTCGCTCGGCATCGACGCCGAGGAGTTCTGCCGGCTCTCCGGCGTCACCACGGCGGTGGATACCGGCAGCGCCGGGCCGGGCAATTTCGCCGGCTTCCGCAAGCACGTGATCGAGCCGAGCCAGGTCCGCATCCTCGCCTATTTGCATGTTTCGCATGCCGGCATCTTCGGCTTCTCGCACCGGATCATGGTCGGCGAGAGCGAGGAGCTGCGATTGATGAATCCGATCGAGGCCGCGAAGGTCGCCGATGCCAACCGCGACCTCATCGTCGGCATCAAGGTGCGCGTCGGACTGCATTCGTCGGGCACGTCAGGCGCTGTGCCGCTCGACATTGCGCTCCAGGTCGCCGACGAGGTCGGCATGCCCTTGATGGCGCATATCGATCATCCGCCGCCGAGCTATGAGGATGTGCTGGCACGTCTGCGTCCCGGCGACGTGCTGACCCACGCGTTCCGCCCGTTCCCGAACACGCCGGCAACCGCGCAGGGCACGGTGAAGAAGGCGGTGCTGGATGCGCGCGAGCGCGGCGTGCTGTTCGACATCGGCCACGGCAAGGGCTCGTTCGCCTTCAAGACCGCGCGCGCCATGCTCGCCAACGGCTTCTATCCCGACACCATCTCGTCCGACATCCATCAGCTCTGCATCGACGGCCCGGCCTTCGACCAGGTCACGACCCTGTCGAAATTCCTGTGCATGGGCATGGAGCTGTCCGACGTGATCGCGGCCTCGACGGTGAACGCGGCGATGGCGCTGCGGCGCCCGGAGCTCGGCAGCCTCAAGCCCGGCAGCGCCGGCGACGCCACGCTGATCTCCGTGCGCCAAGGCCAGTTCGACTACGAGGACGTGGTCGGCGAGCACCTGATCGGTGATCGCAAAATCGTGTCCGAAGGCGTCGTCATCGGCGGCCGCTGGTGGCATCCGAACTAGAGCTTGGTGAGGCCGCGAGCCTACTCGTTCTTTTCCACATTCCAGAACATCGGCGTCGCCGGGCCGTCGATCACGCCGGTCAGTGATTTGCGCCATGCGCTCGGCGCCTGGAACTGGCCGAGCGGGATGTAGATCACCTGATCGTAGGCTTCCTTCTGCACGTCGAGGGCGATCTTCTTCTGCTCTTCAGGTGAAGTGGCGCGGGCAAAGGCGTCGCGCATCTCCTCGAGCTTGGGGTCCTCGGACCAGCCGTACCAGCCGCCACTCGTGCCCTTGCCGCCCATCGGGACGTTGACCAGCGGGTTCAAGGAGTCGGCGGCGCCCTGGTAGGTGAAGAACATGTTCCAGCCGCCTTCCTTCGGCGACTTCTGGCTGGCGCGGCGGGTGACCAAGGTCTGCCAGTCCATGGCCTGAAGGTCGACCTTGAATCCGGCCTCGCGCAGCAGCTGCGCAACCACGATCGGCTGTGCCTTCAGCAGGATCTGGTCGCCTGGCGCCAAGATCACCACGGGCGTGCCGTCATAGCCGGACGCTGCCAACGCCTTCTTCGCGTCCGCCATTCCGTTTCCCTTCATCAGGGTCTCGCCGCCGGCATCGCTGGCCAGCGGCGTATCGCAGATGAAGAATGCGCCGCAGAACTTGTAGTATTTGGGATTGCCGATCTGGGCGTCGAGCACGTCCTTCTGGTTGATCGCGAGCAGCGCGGCGCGGCGGATCTTCACATTGTCGAACGGCGGATGCAGGAAGTTCATCCGGCCGAACGACTGGAAGCCGAACTTGTTCAAGATGGAAACAGTGATGTCCGGATTGGACTCGAGCGCGGGCAGCATGTCGAACGGCGGCGTTTCAACGAAATCGACATCGCCGGATTGCAGCGCGTTGAGCGCGGTCTGCGAGTCCGGCATCGTGATCCACTCGACACGGTCGACCTTGACCACCTTGCCGCCCGATGTCCATTCGGCCGGCTCCTTGCGCGGCACATAGTCGGTGTTCTTTTCGTAGATGGCTTTCACGCCAGGCTGGAATTCGCTCGCGACGAACTTGAATGGGCCGGAGCCGATCTGCTCCGGAATCTGCTTGGTGATCGGGGTCTCGGCCAACCGCTTCGGCATCATGAAGGCGACAACGGCCGACGGCTTGGCGATCGTCTCCAGCACCAGGCCATAGGGCTCCTTCAGCTTGAGCACGATGGTCTTGGCGTCCGTTGCCTCGATACCCGAAGTGAAGTCCATCAGCTTGCGCGCCATGCCGTCGACGCTCGTGAACCAGCGCTTCAGCGAGGCGACGCAGTCCTCCGCCGTCACCGGCGCGCCGTCATGCCACTTCAGGCCGTCGCGCAGGGTGAAGGTGTAGGCCAGCTTGTCCGCGGACACCGTCCAGTCGGCCATCTGCGGCCGCACCTTGAAGCTGGAATCGATGCCCAGCAGCGTATCGTAGACCATGTAGCCATGGTCGCGGGTGATGATGGCCGTCGTGAAGCCGGGATCGGTGACGCGAAGGTCCGATTGCATCACCGCAGTCAGGATTTTCTTTCCGGTCGCGGCGGATGCAACCGACGTCCAAGCGGCAGTAAGCGCCGATGGTGCAACAACCGCAAGCTGAAGCAGTTTCCGTCGCGAGACGTGAACCATTCGCAAATCTCCCGATGCAAACGAGACCGACGCCGGCTGCCGATGACGGGCAGCGTATGGTCTGTCGGCGCACCTTGCAATGACGGGTTGTGTCGTAGAATCTCATTCCTTTGCGATCGGGCAAGGGCCGTCGGAACCGGCGGCGTGACGGCAGACCGCTTCGTCCTAGGCCTGCTCGCGATAGAATTGCAGCAGCCGCGCGCCGGCGGGCGAGAGCCAGTCGGGTGCGCCCGCGATATAGCCCTCGACGTGATTGCTCGTTCCGACCAGATAGGTGACGGGCATGCCGACAAGCCTGAAATTCCCGACCGAAGATTCCGCAATTGCGTCGTACGCGTCGACGTAGCAGGCAAGGTTTGGCACGGCCAGACCGCCAAGGAATGCGCGAATCTTTCGCAAGTCCTTCGTATCGGTGCAGATCGCGAGGACGTCGAGCCGGTCCGGCCGCGATCTCACCAGGCTTGCGAGCGCGGGCAGATCGAGCCCGCAGGCCGCGCACCACGTCGCCCAGAAATTGACCAGCGTGATGCGTCCCGGCTTTGCCGTCGCAACGATGTCCCTGCCATTGAGGTCCTGAAGCCGGAGCGGAGCCATCGGCGCACGAGGCCGCACGACCGTGAACTGGTTGCGGCCGGTCTCGAACACCGGCGGCCAGGACGGGTCGCCGCCTCGCGCACGGCCCGCGCGCAGCGAGGCAATGAGCGCGGGCGCGGCCATCAGGAGCGATCGTCTGGACGGCGCCGTGCCGGGCACGCGAGGCCTCTCACGCATGGATATAGGCCCAGCCCTTGAGTTGCAGATCGACCACGCGTCCGATTCCGAACGGGACGAGGCTCGCGCCCGATATCAGCGGAATGGAGATCTGCTCCTTGGTTTCCGCGATCGCTTTTGACGACGCGCACATGCTGTAGGCGAGGTTGGGCAGCGACTGCCGCAGCGTCGCGAGCGGCTCGACGAGCGGACTCTTGTCCGCCCGGAACACGTCGATTCCCTTGCCGTTGGCGACCACCTCGATCAGCAATCTCGCACCCCTGTCGGCAAAATGCCTGGAGAGGTTGGCAGAGTAGCTGATCGCATTACCCATGACATAGGGCTCGTTGCTGTCGATCAGGATCACGACGCCCTCGGTGAGGCGATCCTCCTTGGCCGCGGCGGTGCCGCCGGCCGTGAGGATCGACGCGCCTGCGAGCAGGCCCCTGCGGGACCATCCGTTGGCTGGGATCATGGCTGCGGCGTCCAGCTGCTCAAGATTGCCGAGCAGCAATCGGCGCCTTGCGGCCGCGTCCCCACAGCATGAACAGGCTGAGCGCGAGCAGGACGACATTGAGCGGCGTCACAGGCGCTTCGCCGCGCGAGATGTGGAAGACGAGCGCGAACACCTGCAACACGGAACAGCCGAGTGCGGCCAGCACCGTCAGCCGCGGCAGGATCCGCGTCAGTGCCGGCAGCAGAATGCCGATCCCGCCGGCGAGTTCGACCAGTCCGATGAAACGGACGAACGTCGCGGAATACTGGCCGGCCCAGGGCATCATCGCGGCAAGGTCGGGGATCGGCGTCAGCAGCTTGACCAGCCCGGCCGCGGTGAAAGCGAAGAAGATCAGGCCCTGTGCGGCCCAAAGGCCGATACGCAGGGCGCGGCCGGGTGTGGTGGTCTCATAGGTGGTAGCGGACACGGTGGTTCTCCAAAACGTGAGGGTCGCCACCATTTGATAGTTTCCTGATATTTGATCATTACGTGTACTGGGATTAGTTCATTTCTCAGGTGTTGATGATCTCATGGATTCTCTTATCAGCATGAGGGTGTTTTGCCTGGTCGCCGAGCTGAAGAGCTTCGCGACCGCGGCGCAGCGCCTGCGCATCTCGCCCGCGATGGCGAGCAAGCACGTGATGCAGCTCGAGAAGCGGCTGGGCACGCGGCTGCTCAACCGCACCAGCCGGCGCGTCAGCCTGAGCGAAAGCGGCGCGCTCTATTTCGAGCAGGCGCGGCAGATGCTGGACTCGCTCGACGAGGTCGAAGCCGCCGTCAGCAACGCGACGGTCGTTCCGCGCGGCACGCTGCGGCTGACCGCGCCGGTGTGGATGGCGAACACGATCTTCGCGGGCGTGCTGGCGGATTACCAGGCGCGCTATCCGGAGGTCCGCCTCGACGTCGATCTCAGCGGACGGATGGTCAATCTGGTCGAAGAGGGATTCGATCTCGCCCTGCGCGCGACCGGCGCGCCCGAGGAGGCGCTGATCGCACGTCCCATCACCAAGGTCGCGTTCCATATGGTCGGCGCGCCCGCTTATCTCGATCGTGCGGGGCGCCCGACCAAATTGGCCGATCTCGCCGGCCAGGCGTTGCTGCACTACGCGCTGTACCCGGGTGAAAGCTTCTCCTTTGCGGGCGAGCACGGCACCGACACCGTCAAGCTCAATCCGGTGCTGCGCAGCGGCAACGAAACGCTGCTGCACATGGCCGCGCTGGAAGGCATGGGTCTCGCCTTCCTGCCGAAATGGCTGGTCGCCGAGGACATCGCCGCTGGCCGCCTCGAGCACGTCATGCCCGGGCAGGTCATCTTCGAAGGAAAGCTGTTCGCGGTTTATCCGAGCCGCAAATATCTCTCCGCGAAGGTACGGACCTTCATCGACTTCGTCGTGGCCGACCAGCGGATGAAGTAGCCGCTCACGGCGACCTGATTGCAGCGACCTGACGCGATCACAGCGCCCTGGCGATCAGCAGCTTCATGATCTCGTTGGTCCCGCCATAGATCTTCTGGATGCGGGAATCGATGAAGATGCGCGAGATCGGGTATTCCTGCATGTAGCCGTAGCCGCCGAACAGCTGCAGGCATTCGTCGGCGGTCTCGACCTGTTTCTCCGAGCACCAGTATTTCGCCATCGACGCCGTGACCGTGTCGAGATCCCCGGCGACCAGGCGCTCGATGCACCAATCGACGAAGACGCGCGCGATCATCGCCTCGGTCTTGCGCTCGGCCAGCTTGAAGGCGGTGTTCTGGAAATCCATCAGCGGCTTGCCGAAGGCTTTCCGCTCCTTGGTGTAATCGACGGTGAGCTTGACCGCGCGCTCCATCGCGGCGACGGCGCCGACCGCGAGCGCGAGGCGCTCCTGCGGCAATTGCTGCATCAGCTGAACGAAGCCCTGGCCCTCCTCCTTGCCGAGCAGGTTTTCCGGCGGCACCGTCACATTGTCGAAGAAAAGCTCCGACGTGTCGGAGGCGTGCAGGCCGATCTTGTCGAGGTTGCGCCCGCGCTTGTAGCCGTCGGCGCCCGCGGTCTCGACCACGATCAGCGAGATGCCTTTGGCGCCCGCTTCGCCCGTGCGCGCGACGACGATGACGAGATCTGCGGCCTGGCCGTTGGTGATGAAAGTCTTCTGGCCGTTGATGACGTAGGAATTGCCCTGCTTCTTCGCCGTGGTCTTGACGGCCTGCAAATCCGAGCCGGTGCCGGGCTCGGTCATGGCGATGGCGCCGACCATCTCGCCGGAGGCCATCTTCGGCAGCCAGCGCTTTTTCTGCTCCTCCGAGCCGTAATTGAGGATGTAATGCGCGACGATGGCGCTGTGCACGGAGACGCCGGTCGTCAGCTCCGGCACGGTGCTTTCGAGGTCGTCCAGCACCGCGGCGTCATAGGCGAAGGTGGCGCCCAAGCCGCCATATTCCTCCGGCACGCTGGCCAGCAGCGCGCCCATCTCGCCGAGCCCGCGCCAGGCGAAGCGGTCGACCATCTTCTGCTCGCGCCATTTTTCGGCATGCGGCGCCAGATCCTTGGCGAGATATTTCCGGAACTGGTCGCGGAAGACGTCGAGCTCTTCGGTCATCCAGGAGGAGCGATAGGCCATGATACCCTCGGTTGGTGCGGCTTGCCTGCTAGGTAGGCCAGCGGGCGGCGGCAATTATTGTGTTTTCAGGCTGCGCCGGGGACGCTACCAAGGCGGCCGTAACAGCGTCTGTCGGGATGGTTGATTGTGGCTGTCAAAACAAAAGAGCTCAAGCTCGACATCGAGCGCGTCGGCACGGTCTCGGCGATCCTGACGCAGCCTGACAAGGCGCGCGCCTGCTATGTGCTGGCACATGGGGCAGGTGCGGATATGCGGCATTCCTTCATGGCGAAGACCGCCCAAGGACTCGCTGACCGCGGCATCGCGACATTCCGCTTCAATTTCCCCTACATGGAAGAGAAGAAGGGACGTCCCGACCAGCCGGCCGTTGCGCACGCGGCCATCCGCGCGGCGGTGGCGGAGGCAGCAAAGCTCTGCCCCGGCGTGTCGCTCATCGCGGGCGGAAAATCGTTCGGCGGGCGCATGACCTCGCAGGCGCAATCCAAGGCGCCGTTGCCCGAAGTGAAGGGGCTCGCCTTTCTGGGCTTTCCCCTGCACGCCGCCAAGAAGCCGTCGTCCGAGCGCGCCGAGCACCTCGCCGGTATCGCCATCCCCATGCTGTTCCTGCAAGGCACCCGCGATGAGCTGGCCGACCTCGGTCATCTCAGGCCTGTCATCGCATCGCTCGGGGCGAAGGCGACGCTACATGAGGTCGAAGGCGGCGATCATTCCTTCGCGGTGCTGAAGAAGTCCGGCCGGACCAATGATCAGGCGATGAGCGAAGTGCTGGACACGCTGGCGGCCTGGATCGACAGTCTCGCCTGAAGTTCAGGCGGAATAGAGCCCCTTGTCCCGCGCGTTCTGGATTGCCAGCGCCGCGATCAAATCGAGCGTCGGGGTCGACAGGCCGGCGGCGCGCGCGAACGCGGCAGGCGCCCTGACCAGCACGTCGATCTCCATGGCGCGGCCGAGCTCGTAGTCCTGCAGCAGCGAAGGCTTGTGGTTGGGGGCGGGGCCGCTGCGCGTCACGCGCTTGACCTCGGGGATGAAATGCTGGGCGATGTCGTTGGCCTCGTTCAGCATGCGCGGAATGACCTCGGTGAAAGCAGGATCGTCGCGCACGCCGCGTGCGGTCTGGCCGGTGAGCAGGCACAGCACCGACAGCGACATGTTGGTCAGCAGCTTTGACCAGATCGCCTCGCGGATCTCGGCCACCGGCGGCGATTCCAGCCGCGCGTCGTTGAAGGCGTTGCGAAGTTTCGTGATCCGCTCGCAATTGCGGTCGTCGCATTCGCCGATCAGGAGACGGTTGCGGTCCGGGGTGAGGTTATGCACCACGCCGGGCGCGATCACCTCGTTGGAGGAGAAGACGACACCGCCGATGATCCGCTCCTTCGGTATGCAGGCGCGCAGGCGCCCGCCGGGGTCGAGGAAGGATATGTCCGGCGGGGTCGGATGCCGCGGCGGCAGGCCGATCCCGTACCACCAAGGAATGCCGTTCTGCGCGAACACGATGGCGGTATCGTCCTGCAGCAACGGCTTGATGCTGGCGACCAGCCCCGGCAGCGCGGTCGCCTTCAGTGTGGAGATCACGACATCCTGCGGCCCGAGCTGGGCCGCATCGCCTGACGCGTTCACCTTGGCGGAGACCTCGGAATCGCCGACCCGCAGCTTGAGGCCGGCCGCGCGCGCCGCCTCCAGGTGCGCACCGCGCATCACGCATGAAACCTCATGGCCGGCCCGCGCCAGCCGGACCGCGATATGGCTGCCGACGGCGCCCGCGCCGAAAATGCAGATGCGCATGATGATTCCGTCCTGTCCCTTGGTGCCGTCAGGCGGCAGCATGACACAAGCCGCCATGCGATGGGCGCGACCGCCCCACGCTGGAAAGATATGGATCGGGATGCGCCAGCTCGGCCATAGTGCAGGCCAATCAAAGATGCGGAGGATCGCCGATGACTGCCAGCCCCGTCCTGTGGACCCTTGATGAGCGTGGGGTTGCGACCGTCACGTTGAACCGGCCGGAGGTCAACAATGCCTATGACGGCGCGCTGATCGCGGGCGTGCTCGCGGCCATGGACGAGCTCGGCAAGAAGCCTAATTTGCGTGTCGTCCTGCTGAGGGGTAACGGCAAGCACTTCCAGGCCGGCGCCGATTTGAAATGGATCAACGGCGTGCGGCCGCAATCGGCGGAGGCGAACGAAGCGGCATCCCGTGCGACGTTCGAGGCCGTGCAGCGGCTCAACACGCTGCCGATTCCGACGGTCGCCCTGGTGCAGGGCGGCTGCTTCGGCGGCGGCACCGGCGTGATTGCGGCTTGCGACGTCGTGATCGCCGCGGACAATGCGCTGTTCTCGGTCACCGAGGTGCGCTGGGGCTTGACGGCCGCGATCATCATCCCGCAGCTCTGCGATGCCATCGGCGTGCGGCAGGTCCGCCGCTACGCGCTGACCGGCGAACGTTTTGGCGCCGAGGACGCCCGCCGCATCGGCCTCGTGCACGAGGTGGTGCCGCTCGCCGAGCTCGAATCTGCCGGCAGCAAGGTGGTCGAGCAATTGCTCGCCAACGGGCCTGAAGCGATGGCCGAGACCAAGCGGCTTGCGCTGGAGAGCTCGTTCGGCGGAATGGCGGTGGACGATGCGGCTTACAAGCGGCTCGTGCAGCTGCACTCGCTCAAGCGCCAGAGCGCGGAGGCCGCGGAAGGGTTGGCATCGTTCGCCGAGAAGCGGGCCGGGAATTGGGGCGGCGGGAAGGGCTGAACGTCAGCAGCCGCGGCAGATGTTGTTGATACTGCGATAGACGGCGTCGTCGTCCTGTCGCATCTGGCGCAGCGTTTCGAGCGTCTTGCTCTCGTCGTTCGCGGGCGCGGGCTTGCGCTTGGCCGCGAGCTCGTCCTCCTGCCGCTTGTAGCAGGCCTCACGCTCGAGCTTGGCCTGGATGAAGCGGCAGTTCTGTTCGATGGCCGCCGCGGGAGGGGCGGAGATCGCCAGGATGAGCAGGGCGAGTTTCACGAATGTCGAATCCATGGCGGCCTTCTCTCAGGTCCGCCGGGTAAGAGCAACCCGTCTTGTGGCAGGCCTGTAGCCCGGATGGAGCGAAGCGCAATCCGGGACCAGGTCCCCGCATTCCGCTGCGCTGCATGCGGGCTACGGCACCGCCATCTACAACGACCGCGTGAGTGACGTTTTCAGCAGTGTCAGCAGCGCCTGCACCGCGGCGGCATTGCGCCGACGCTCGGGGATCGCCGCCTTCACCCACAATTCCGGAATCGGAAAATCGCGCAGCACCGGCTTCAACGTCCCGTCGCGCAGGGCGTCGGCGACGAGATAATGCGAGAGCAGCGCGATGCCGTTGCCGGCGACGGCACTGCGCGCCAGCACGTGTCCCTCGTTGGAGGAGAGCAGCGGGCTGACCTGGATGCTGATGCGGCCGCGCGGTCCGTCGAAGACCCATTCCGGGCCGGTCGGCAGGAAGCTGAGGCAGCGATGCTCGACCAGATCGCGCGGATGCTTCGGCGTGCCGTGTTTCTTCAGATAGGCCGGCGAGGCGCAGAGCAGCCGCTTCAGCGCGCATAGCGGCTCATCGACCACGCCGCCAAAGGAATGCGGGAAGGCGCCGATGGCGATGTCGAAGCCTTCGGTGACCGGATCGACCGGGCGATCGATCAGCACGATATCGAGCTTGAGCTTCGGGTTCTGGGTCTGGAACGCGCTGAAGGCATCGGCGAGGCGCGCCACCGTCAGCGAGGTCGGCGCCTTGATGCGGAGGTGATCGACGAGATCGTGGCCCTTCTCGCCCATGCGCGAGAGCAGGTCGGTCGCATCTGTGACGACGCCCCGCGCGCGATGGACGTAGCGCTGTCCGGCTTCGGTCAGCCGCAATTGCCGGGTCGAGCGGTGAAACAGCGGCGTGCCGATCCGCGCCTCCAGCTGCGTGACGCGCTTTGCGACCACCGAGGTCGAGACCCCCAGCTTTCGCGCGGCGGCGGAGAAGCCGGCGGCATCCGCAGTGGCGAGGAAGGCCTGCAGGTTCACGAGGATGTCCATCTCGACCTTTCTCGATTCGCGTAAGCTGATCGCGTATTTTGGTGGATTGTAGCTCGCCGCGCGTTAATTCATAGTCGCCCCAAGCAAAGGAAATTCGGGAAGGGACGCGCCATGCGGGCCACGACGATCCAAGAACCGGCACGCCAGGTGCCGCTCTATGGCGAATATGAAGTCGTCGTGCTCGGCGGCGGTCCCGCCGGCATCGTCGCGGCGGCCTCAGCTGCGCGGGCCGGACGGAAGACGCTGCTGATCGAGCGCTACGGCTTTCTCGGCGGCATGGGAACGGCGGCCGGCGTCACCAATTTCTGCGGCTTGCATGGCAATGTCCATGGCGAGCACCGGCGGCTGGTGCAGGGCATGGCGTCCGAGCTGCTGGCGCGGATCGATCGGCTGGGTGGCCTCAACACGCCGCATCTGATTCTCGGCAAGGTGTTCGCCCAGGCCTACGACACCGCCGCCTACAAGATCGCGGCCGACGAGCTGCTCGCCAGCCACAAGGTGCACATCCTCTTCCATGCGCTCGGCGCCGGTGTCGTGATGAGCGATGACAGCCGTATCGACGCGCTGATGGTCGAGACCAAGGCCGGCCGCCAAGCGGTGCGATCTGAGATCTTCATCGATTGCTCCGGCGACGGCGACCTCGCGGTGTGGGCCGGCGCGCCGTTCGAGATCGGCGACGCGGACGGTCATCCGCTCTATCCCTCGATGATGCTGCGTCTCAACGGCATCGATCCCGAAAGGGCGGGCGATGCCTGGCGTACCATCCCGCAATTGATGGAGAAGGCGACCGCGGCCGGCACCCACAAATTTCCTCGGAAAAGCGCGATCGTGCGGCCGCAGAAATCCGGCATCGAATGGCGGGTGAATTTCACGCAAGTGGCGCGCGAGGACGGTTACGCCATCAACGGCGTCGAGCCCGACGATCTCACCCGCGGCGAGATCGAGGGCCGCAAGCAGGCGCTCGCCGCCTACGAGTTTTTGCGCAGCACCGTCCCGGGCTTTGAAAAGTCCTACATCGTCGATTTGCCGCCGCAGCTCGGCATCCGCGAGACTCGCCGCATCACGGGCGGCTACCAGCTCAACGGCGAGGACGTGCTCGGCTGTGCCTCGT
This sequence comes from Bradyrhizobium sp. WYCCWR 12699, assembly GCF_032144035.1. NCBI lineage: Bacteria > Pseudomonadati > Pseudomonadota > Alphaproteobacteria > Hyphomicrobiales > Nitrobacteraceae > Bradyrhizobium > Bradyrhizobium sp. WYCCWR 12699. The sequence goes on along the minus strand of NZ_JAVTJN010000032.1, from coordinate 837,209 downwards.
TTACGGATTCCATCGGCGTCAATGGCTGGCCGATCGAGGCCCATGTTCCCGGCGATGTCGTCTTCACCTTCCCCCCGATCCCGGAATCGCGTGGCTATAACGAGTTGCCCTACCGGATGCTGGTCCCCGAGGGCGTCGACAATCTGCTGGTCGCCGGCCGCTGCGCCTCCATGACCCATGAGGGCCAGTCGGCGGCGCGAGTCTCCGGTGCCTGTTTCGTGATGGGGGAGGCTGCCGGTTCCGCCGCCGCGCTGGCGCTCTCCGGAAACCGGATCCCACGCGAAATCCCCATTGAAAAGTTGCAGGAAACGTTGAAACAACAGGGCGCGTTCATCGGCCGGGACCAGGCGGTGCCTGAAGGTTTGTGACGGGCTTGCAATAGAACGACCAAGACAACGACGGCGGAGGAAATGGGATGATCGGGATGGTGCGGCTCGCGCTTGCGGGCCTTCTGGCGATCACGGCGATTGGCACGGCGCGGGCCGAGGACGCGTTGAAGGCCAGGATCGGCGTGCTGCGCCTGTCCTCTTCCGCGCCGGTCTTCATCGCGCAGGACAAGGGCTATTTTCGCGAGGCCGGCCTCGACGTCGAGCTGAAATTCTTCGATGCGGCCCAGCCGATCGCGGTCGCGACGACCTCGGGCGACGTCGATTTCGGCATCACCGCCTTCACCGCGGGTCTCTATAATCTCGCCGGCAAGGGCACGCTGAAGGTGATCGGCGGCATGAGCCGCGAGAAAGCCGGCTATCCCCTGATCGGCTATTTCGCCAGCAACAACGCTTACGCCGCCGGGCTGAAGACGCCGAAGGACCTCGCGGGAAAACGCGTGGCGATGACGCAGGTCGGATCGAGCTTTCACTATTCGCTCGGCCTGCTCGCCGACAAATACGGCTTCAAGCTCGCGGACGTGAAGATCGTGCCGCTGCAATCGCTGTCGAATGCGGCCGCCGCGCTGAAGGGCGAGACCGTCGATGCCGCGCTGCTGCCGATCTCCACCGCGCGCAAGCTGATGGACGAGGGCGGCGCGAAATTTTTGGGCTGGGTCGGCGACGAGACGCCGTGGCAGCTGGGCGCGGTGTTCGCCTCGCCGAAAACGCTGACCAACAAGGCGCTGGTGACCAAGCTGCTCGGCGCGCTCGCCAAGGCCGACCGTGAATATCACGACGTCATCCTCGCCGCGATGAAGGACGGCGTCGCGCCCATCAACGACAAGACGAAACCGCTCCTGGAGATCATCGCCAAGTACACCAACCTGCCGGTCGAGCAGGTGGTCGGCAATTGCGCCTATATCGACCCCGACGGCAAGCTGGATGTGAAGAACGTCGACAACCAGATCAAATGGCTGCAGGAGCAGGGTTTTGCCGACAAGGGTTTTGACGCGGAGGCGATCATCGCCAAGGACTATGTGAAGGCGGATTGAGAGCAGAAACCAGTTCATGGACCTGATCGCCAGCCACATCACCCACCGCTTCGGCGATCTCGCCGTGCTCGACGATGTCTCCTTCACCGTCGGCGCCGGCGAGGTGGTGGCGATCGTGGGGCCTTCCGGCTGCGGCAAGAGCACGCTGCTGTCGATCCTCGGCGGACTGTTGCAGCCGACCTCCGGCGCGCCCGAGCTCCGGGGCTCGCCGCCAGCGGACAGCCTCAATCCGCTGACATTCGTGTTCCAGGACTTTGCGCTGCTGCCCTGGGCGACGGTCGAGGAGAATGTCGAATTCCCGCTGCTGCACACCCAGCTTTCGGCCGTGCAGCGACGCGCGCTGGTCGAGGACGCCTTGCGCCGCACGACGCTGACTGATTTCCGCAAAGCCTATCCGAAACAGCTTTCCGGCGGCATGCGCCAGCGCGTCGGCATTTCGCGCGCGCTCGCGGTCAAGCCGGCCATTCTGCTGATGGACGAGCCGCTGTCGGCGCTGGATTCGCAGACCCGCGAGCTCTTGATGGAAGACTTCGTCCGCCTGCTCGCCGATGGCGGCATGGGCGCGGTTTACGTCACCCACAATCTCGAAGAGGCGGCGCGGCTCGCCGACCGCATCGTGGTGCTGTCGCGCAGGCCCGGCCGCATCCGCGAGGTCGTGACCGTGCCGATGACGCGCGCGGCGCGCGGGGAGGCTGAAGCGCGCGAAAAACTGCTGGCGCTGCAGAACCAGATCTGGTCGCTGATCCGCAACGAGGCGATCGATGCCGAGCGCGAGGTCCAGCATGCTTGATCGCGCGCCGGCCGAAATTGCGAAAGACGCTGCAACCCGGCGCGTCCGCTTCCGCGGCGCCGGCTTCGTGCCGGCCTCGAGCCGCTACGGCGGCTGGATCGCGCTCGCGATCGTCATCGCGATCTGGCAGGCCGCGGGCAGTGCCGGCCTCGTCAATGCGCTGTTTCTGCCGACACCCGCCGCAATTGTCCGTGCGATCTATCAGCTCGCGATCTCCGGCGCGCTCTGGCAGCATCTGTCGGCCTCGCTGCTGCGCATCGGCGTCGGCTGGCTGCTCGGCACGGCGGCGGGCGTCGCCGTCGGCTTCGCCATCGGCCTGTCCAGGCTGGCGCGCAGCGTCGGCATCACCTTCATCTCGGCGCTGTTCCCGATCCCGAAGATCGCGCTGCTGCCGCTGCTCATTCTCTGGCTCGGCATCGGCGAAGAGCCGAAGATCGCGACGATTGCGCTCGGGGTGTTCTTCTCGACCGCGATCTCGGTCTATAGCGGCGTCGATGCGGTGCCGCGAAATCTCATCCGCATGGCGCAGAGCTTCAACGTCCCCTTCGCGACCATCGTGCGCAAGGTGATCTGGCCGGGCGCGCTGCCCGCGATCCTCGCCGGCTTCCGCATCACGGCCTCTGTCGCGCTGCTCCTCGTCGTCAGCGCCGAGATGATCGGCGCCCAATACGGCATCGGCGCCTTCGTGCTGCAGGCCGGCAATCTGATGCAGACCGATCAACTGCTCGCGGGCGTCGTGATCCTGTCGGTGTTCGGGCTCGCGGTCGGCAAGCTGATCGGCTGGCTGGAGGTGCGGTTGCTGCACTGGCGGTAGCGGCAATCCGCGCTGCCACCTCTTCTGTTTCCGCGTGTGCCGAACGAAGAGGGTGGATTACGCCTTCGGCTAATCCACCCTACGAGAGTCTCACGAATTGCCGCGATCTTCCCTGAACAGATCCAGCTTCTGCTGCACCGGCCGGTCCGAGAAGCTGAACAGCACGGCATCCTCATCCGCCTCATGCGTGACCCAGTGCCAGCTCGGCACCACGAACAGATCGCGCGGGCCCCATTCGAAGACAGTGTCGCCGATGCGGCTGCGGCCCTTACCCTCGATCGGGCAGAACACCGTCGCATCCGTCGAACGATAGCGCGCGGTCTTGAAGCCCTTCGGCAGCAGCTGGATGAAGGTGCCGATGGTCGGCATCGCGAAATCGCCGGTCTCGGGGTTGCTGAACTTCAGCTTCAGCCCGTGGCAGGCGTCCCACTCCTGGCTCGTTCGAGCTTTCTCCAGTGCCTCACGCGTGTAGGCATAGGGATAGCTGAAGATCGGCGAGGTCTTCGAGCTCCGCTTCACATCGACCGGCAGCAGATTGTGGCCGTAGCGCGCAAAGCTGTCGCCCGCGGGTTTTGTGATCTTCTGCTGGTCCTCTTTCGATCCCTCGGCGAAGGAGCAGTCGAAGAACTGCACCAGCGGAATGTCGAGGCCGTCGAGCCAGAACATCGGCTCGTTGGTTTCGTTGGAATGATCGTGCCAGGTCATCGACGGCGTGATGATGAAATCGCCCGGCTCCATCGCGGTGCGCTCACCGTCGACCGCGGTGTGGGCGCCCCTGCCTTCGAGCACGAAGCGCAGCGCCGACTGGCTGTGCCGGTGCGCCGGTGCGACGTCGCCGGGCACCACCATCTGCACGCCGGCATAGAGCGAGGTCGTGATCTTGGACTGGCCGCGCAGGCCGGGATTCTCCAGCACCAGCACGCGGCGCTCGGCTTCCTTGGCGGTGATCAGCTTGCCGGCTTCGATCATGTAGTCGCGGATGACGTCGAATTGCCAGAGATGCGGCCGGCAGGCGCTCTTCGGCTCCGGCGTGATCAGATCGCTCATCACCGTCCACAGCGCGGTGAGGTTCTCGCCGTCGATCTTCTTGTAGAAGGCCTCGCGCTCCGGCGTCTTGGTCACGGCTTCCATGGCGGCGCTCCCGTTCGTTTTGTTGATTGACAGTATACTGACGATCTAGGTAGCGTCAATGCGAGGGACGGCGTACAAGGCCCTAAAATGACAGAGGATAGAGGGAGGTCCTAATGAAGCTGCACGGCTATTTCCGCTCCAGCGCCGCCTACCGGGTGCGGATCGCGTTGAACCTCAAGGGCCTCAAGGCCGCGCACTTGCCGCATCATTTGCGCAAGGGCGAGCAATGTGCGCCCGCTTATCTCGCCATCAACCCGCAAGGCCTCGTGCCGGCGCTGGAGAACGATGGCGGTGCTGTGCTGACACAATCGGTCGCGATCATCGAATGGCTCGACGAGACGCACCCCAATCCGCCGCTGCTGCCGAAAGATGCACTGCAGCGCGCCAAGGTGCGGGCGTTCGCCCTGGCGATCGCCTGCGACACCCATCCGGTGCAGAACCTGAAAGTGCTGGCGCGGCTGCGCGAACTCGGTCTGGCCGAAGAGAAGGTCCAGGAGTGGGCCGCCTGGGTCAACCGCGAAGGACTGTCGGCCTGCGAGACGCTGATCAAGGACGAGCCGGGGCCGTTCTGCTTCGGCAATGCGCCGACGCTGGCCGATCTCTGCCTGGTGCCGCAGCTCGCCAATGCGCGCCGCTTCGGCGTCGATGTCTCGGCCTATCCGCGCCTGCTCAAAGCGGAGGCTGCCGCCAAGGCGCTGGCGGCGTTCGCCGAGGCCGCACCGGAGAAGCAGCCCGATGCCGAGTAAGCCGCCTCCTCCGATCACGATCGATGCGGTCTATGCCGCGCCGGGCTATCTGTTCCGGCGCATGCAGCAGATCGCGGTTTCGATCTTCATGGAGGAGTGCAAGGCGTTCGACCTGACCCCGGTGCAATATGCCGCGCTGATCGCGATCTACACCCATCCCGGCATCGACGCCACACGGCTGTCGGCGGTGATCGCCTTCGACCGCTCCACGCTCGGCAGCGTGATCGAGCGGCTGCAGGCTAAGGATTTTGTCGAGCGCAAGCCGGCGCCCGAGGACAAGCGGATCAAGCTGCTCTACCTGACCAAATCAGGCGCCGCGATCCTGCGCGAGATCATTCCCGCCGTCGAGCGTGCCCAGGCGCGCATGCTGGAGCCGCTCAAGCCAGCCGACCGCAAGACGCTGATGGCGTTGATGTTGCAGCTCGTCGATCTCAACAACGAGGCCTCGCGCGTGCCGTTGCGGGCGGAAGATGCGCTGGAGCATCTGGGCAAGGCGGGGTGAGGGGATGTGAGTGAGGCGATGTTCGTGCCCCGTATTCAGTGTCGTCCCGGACAAGCGAAGCGCAGATCCGAAACCCATACGCCGCAGCAAAAGTTTGGCGAAGACAGGCAATGACCGTCTCGCGCAACAACGAGTGCTGCGGCGTATGGGTCCCCGCCCCCGTGCGCAATTGCGCACTAGGCGGGGACGACACCGAGAATGTGGATATAGCAGTGGCTACATCCTCAACAGCGCCTGCCGATCGATCTTCCCCGTGCCGGTCTTCGGCAGCTCGTCGGTGAAGATCACTTCGCGCGGATATTTGTAGGGCAGCAGCTTGCCCTTCACATAGTCCTGCAGCCGCCGCGTCGCGTCGCCCTGGTTGACCGTGCGGTTGTTCATCACCACCACGGCCTTCAGCGTCATCCGGCGGTCCGGCAGCTCGGCGGCGAACACCGCGCATTCGCGGATCTCGGGGTGGTCGGCGAGACACAGCTCGACCTCGAGCGGATAGACCCATTGGCCGGAGATCTTGATGAGATCATCGGCGCGGCCGCGGAAGAAGTGGAAGCCGTCGGCATCCCTGACGAAACGATCGCCGGTGTAGATCCAGCCACCCTCGCGGATGGTCTCGGCGGATTTGTCCGGCCGGTTCCAGTACAGCGGCGTGTTGGAATCGCCGCGCACCCACAAAATGCCTTCCTCGTTGTCGGCGACGTCGCGGCCGTCCTTGTCGCGCAGCGCGACCTCGTAGCCGGGCACGCGCAGGCCTGCGGCACCGAGCTTCTTCTGCTCGGGCCGGTTGGAGAGATAGATGTGCAGCACCTCGGTGGAGCCGAGGCCTTCGACGATCTCGAGGCCGGTGAGCGTCTTCCAGCCGTTGAAGACCTCGGCCGAGAGCACCTCGGCGGCGGACAGCGCCATGCGCAATGACGAGAAGTCGGTCTTGTCCGCGCCGTCAGACTTGGTCAGCGACGTATAGAGTGTCGGCAGGCCGAAGAAGACCGTCGGCCTGTACTGCGCGATCGCCGCGAAGATCGACGCGGGCTTCGGCTGGCCCGGCAGCAGCAGCGTCGCCGCGCCCGCCGAGAACGGGAAGGTGACGGAGTTGCCGAAGCCATAAGCGAAGAAGATTTTCGGCACGGAGAAGCAGATGTCGTCAGGCGTCAGCTTCAGCACGCTCTGCGCGAAGGCGGCCTCGCTATAGGCCATGTCGTGCTGGAGATGCACGATGCCCTTGGGCCGTCCGGTGGACCCCGAGGAATACATCCAGAACGCCATCTCGTCGCGATGCGTGGGGGCTTCGGCCAACTCGGCCGGGAATTGTGCGAGCCAGTCTGCCGCCGCTACCGCTTTCGGCGCCGCATGGTCGCGCACCTCGCCATTGACGACGATCAGCGTATCCAGCTTCGTGTCCTTGCAAGCCTCCGCATTGAAGCGCGAGCAGAACTCGGACTCCGCCACCGCAACTTCAGCCCCGGAATCGGCGAGATAGAATTGCAAGAGGTCCGGCGGCGTCAGCGTGTTGATCAGAAGCGGCACGAAGCCGGCGCGCACCGCGCCGAAGAACGCGGCCGGATAGGCCGGGGTGTCGTCGAGGAACAGCAGCACGCGGTCGCCGCGCTTCATGCCGAGCGAAGCCAGGCCGTTGCCCCAGAGGCAGGCGTCCGCGCAGAGCTCGCCATAGGTCCGCGTGCCCGCGGGGCCCAACAGCGCGAGCTTGTCGCCACGGCCCTTGCCGAGATTGTCGAACAGGACGCGGCTGGCGTTGTAAAGTTCCGGAACGGCAAAGCCGATCTCGCGTGCCCCCGCGCTGTCGGCGGGCACCTGGTCGAAAATCTCGTTGCTCATGCCTCGTCTCCGCCGTTCTTAGCGGCCTCGTAGCGGGCCATGAAGGCCGGGGACATGTGGCGCAGGCGTGCATCGTCGATGCGGCCGGAGCGCGTGATGTAGCTGTAGGCGAAGTCCATCAGGTCGAGCTGCATGTGCTGGGCAAAATGCTCGTACCAGAAGGCGCTGGTGCGCGCGGCGTTGACGAGCTTCTGCACCACCGGTTTTCGCGCGGCCTGATAACGATGCAACGCGGTCGACAGGTGCGCGTCCGATTCCAGCGCCTTGACCAGAGCAATGGCGTCCTCGATGGCGAGCCGCGTGCCCGAGCCGATCGAGAAATGCGCGGAGTGCAGGGCATCGCCGAGCAGAACCATGTTCTTGAACGACCAGTGCTCGTTCCAGACCCAGGGGAAGTTGCGCCAGACCGATTTGTTGGAGACCAGCGAGCGGCCGCCGAGCGTGTCGGCGAACACTTCCTCGCAGACGCCCTTGGACTGCTCGACGTCCTTGTAGGCGAAGCCATAGGCCTGCCACGTCGCGTGATCGCACTCGACCAGGAAGGTGCTCATGGTCGGCGAGTAGCGGTAGTGATGGGCGTTGAAGGCGCCGCGGTCGGTCTTCACGAAGGTCTGCGACAGCGTGTCGAAGCGCTTCGAGGTGCCGTACCAGACGAACTTGTTGGAGGAATAGGACAGCGAGGTGCCGAAATCGCCTTCGAAGGCGCGGCGCACCAGTGAGTTCAAGCCGTCGGCGGCGACGATCAAATCGTGGCCATTGAGCTGGTCGATGCTGTGGATCTGCGTGTCGAAGCGCGGCGTGACGCCGACGCCGAGCGCGCGCTGCTGCAGGAATCGCAGCAGTTCCAGCCGTCCGATCGAGGAGAAGCCGACGCCGTCGATGGCGACGCTGTCGCCGCCGAGGTTCAGCGTGATGTTCTCCCAGCTCTCCATATGCGGCGCGATCGCGTCGACCGTCTCGGGGTCGTCGGCGCGCAGGAATTCCAGCGCCTGGTCGGAGAAAACGACGCCAAAGCCCCAGGTCGCGTCGGCCGGGTTCTGTTCGAACAGGTCGACTTGATCCTCGGGGTGGCGCTTCTTCCAGAGATAGGCGAAGTAGAGCCCACCGGGCCCCCCGCCAATCACGGCGATCCGCAACGTCTGCCTCCCTAATTGACAGTATACTTACTATCTAGGGGTAGACTAATGTGCTCCGGCGTCCGGCGCCAGCGGAATTATCCGCCGGCGCCGGCGCGCCGAGGCTCATCGTTCGGACACACGTTTTGCGTGCATCGAACCGTCAGGCCGGAATCATAGCCAAACCGCGCCGGCTTGGCTATTCGCGCATCAGACGCAGCGCTTCACATAGACCCCGTTCACCAGCACCCTGGTGCAGCGGACCACCGGAACCGGCTTGCGCACCACGACGGCCGCGTTCGGCCCGGCGCAGCCGGCGCGATAGACCCCGCGGGCGCACACCACCGCATTGGCGTCGGTGGCATCAAAGGTCATGGTCGCTCCGAAGGCGAGCAGCGCAGAAGCAACGAGCAGCAATGTACGCATGTTGTCCTCCCGGTCTTGTCGTGATCGAAATCGGACGTCTGAAAAAGATTTGTCGTTGCAGGCGTGCGGCGAATTCATCCGCCGCACGCCGCTGATCGTTGCGTGCCGCTTTATCGCGCGGCGAAGGGTGCCAGCACGTCCCTGCACGCCGGCGAAAGCGATGCGGCATTGCTGGCGAGGCATTGCATGATGCGACCGGCGCCGACCTCGACGCCGGCGCAAATCGTGCGGATGTCTGCGCCACAGGCCGATCGAGCCACGAACAGTTCTTCGCGCGGCCGCATCGGGCGCAGCACCAGCACGGTGGGGGCTGCGGCAGGCGCTGCCGCCGCACCCGCCGCCGGCGCAGCGGTGGTCGCCGCGCCGCCGCCGGTTGTGGCGCTCACGGCCTTCTCGCAGGCCGGCGAGACCTTGGCCTTGTTCTTCTCCAGGCATTCGAGCGCTGGCGCGCCGCCCGGCGGCACGCTGGCGCAGACCTTGGGATAATCGCCGCGGCATGAGCTCTTGATCGCAGCAAGTTGCGCGCTGCTCGGCTGCTTGGGTGCAGCGGTCTTCGGCGCCGGCGGTGCAGCGGCCGGCTTTGCAGCGGGCGCCGATTCAGCCTTCGGCGCGGCAGGTGTCGGCGCCGGCTCCGCTTTGGGAGCCGCTTCGGTCTTCGGCGCAGCGGCGGGAGCGGCTTCGGGCTTCGCAGCCGCGGGCGGCGAGATCGCGCGAACCGCGGTCTGGCATCCACCCGAGAGGCTCGACATGTTCTTCTGCAGACATTGAAACGCTTCGGTGCCGCCCGGCGTCACGCTCGAACAGTGCGCCATGAAGTCGGAGCGGCACGCGGACCGGATGGCGCTCTTCTGGGCCTCGGTCGGCGCCTGCGCGAATGCGCCTGCTGCAGTTGCGAACAGTGCCGCCGCCAGCAACGCCGTGCGCGTTGAGACATGTTTCAACATGTTGAACATTGGGATGAATTCCTGCCCTGTCGATATCGTTCGACGCTTAATCAAAGTCGCGCAATCGCAATCGTCGCGAGTGATGCCTCGCGAACGATATCATTGGCCGCTTCGGCCTCTACCGCAAGTAGATTGTGCCGGCGCGAATGCGATGAGCCGACGTCGTCAGAGTCTGACCATGCGCTTGCCGCGGTTCTCGCCCGCGAGCAGTCCGATCAGCGCCTTCGGCGTGTTCTGCAATCCGTCGATGATGTCTTCCTGCACCTTCAGCTTGCCGGATTTGACCCAGCCCTGGAGATCGGCGAGCGCGCGGGGGCTCTCCTTCATGTAGTCCATCACGATGAAGCCCTGCATGACCAGCCGCTTCACCACGATCAGGCCCGGCACGCCGCGCGGGCCGTGCGCTGCGGGCGCGCCGTCATATTGCGAGATCGCGCCGCAGCAGGCGATGCGGCCGTAATTGTTCATCTGGGGCAGGCAGGCTTCCAGAATGTCGCCACCGACATTGTCGAAATAGACGTCGATGCCCTTGGGCGCCGCCGCGCGTAGCGCCTTGAACACCGCGCCGTCCTTGTAGTCCACGGCGGCGTCGAAGCCGAGCTCGGAGGTCAGCCAGTTGCACTTGTCCGCGCCGCCGGCGATGCCGACCACGCGGCATCCCCTGATCTTGGCGATCTGTCCGACGATCGAGCCGACCGAGCCTGCGGCCGCGGAAACCACGACGGTCTCGCCCTCCCTGGGCTTGCCGATCTCGAGCAGGCCGAAATAGGCGGTGAGGCCGGCGATGCCGAATACGCTGAGCAGATGTGTCATCGGTTCGAGCTTCGGCATCTTGGTGAGGTGCTTCGCCGGCACCGCGGCAAATTCCTGCCAGCCGGTATCGCCGAACACGATGTCGCCGGCAGCCAGGCCCTCAGCCTTCGAGCTGATCACCTCGGCTATGGCGCCGCCGGCCATCACGCTGTTGGCCTCGACCGCGGAGCGGTAGGTCGCGCCGTGCATCCAGGCACGGTTTGCGGCGTCGAGTGAAATGTATCGCACGCGCAGCAACGCCTCGCCGTCTTTCGGTTCCGGCACTGCACCGTCCACCATCTTGAAATGCTCTGGGCCGAGCTTGCCGCTGGGTTTTTCGACCAGCAGAATTTGGCGATTGGTGCTGCCGCTCATGGCGTTTCCCTCTTTGATCGTCTTGACGATTATTGATGCAGCCGCCGCAAACAAAACGAGCAGGCCGCATGCGTTGTGCGCTGCGTGAAGGCTAGATCGCGGCGTGCGATTTCACAACGGGAACATCGTGAAAACGCGATCACACGCAAAGCGTGTTGCGTCGCTCAAATATCTGCGACATCATGAAGCGCCGGTGTACGTGGGGGTAAGCGATGTCGAACAGGTTCACGCAATACATTCTGGCCGCGATGGTGCTCGGCATCGTCATGGGGGCAGCGATCTACAACTTCCTGCCCGACACGCGCGCCGAGTGGGCCTCCGCCATCAACCTGATCGCCATGATGTTCCTGCGCCTGATCAAGATGATCATCGCGCCCCTGGTGTTCGCGACCCTGGTCGGCGGCATCGCCCATATGGGATCGGGCTCCAAGCTCGGCCGCATCTTCGCCAAGACCATGGGCTGGTTCATCAGCGCCTCCTTCATCTCGCTGCTGCTCGGCCTGATCATGGTCAATCTGCTGCAGCCCGGCGCCAACTTCCCGGGCACGCTGCCCCAGGCCGGGCAATCGACCGGCCTGCCGGTGTCGGCCTTCTCGATCGAGAAATTCCTCACCCATCTGATCCCGACCTCGATCGCGGATGCGATGGCGCAGAACGAGATCCTGCAGATCGTGATCTTCGCGGTGTTCTTCTCGGTTGCGATGGGCTCCATGCCCGAACGTTCGAAGCCGATCCTCGCGATGATCGACGACGTCGGCCATATCATGCTCAAGGTCACGAGCTACGTGATGCTGTTCGCGCCGCTCGCGGTGTGGGCCGCCATCACAGCGACAGTCGCCAAGAACGGCCTCGCCGTGCTCTGGAAGCTCATCGTCTTCATGGGCGGCTTCTATCTCTCGCTGATGATCCTGTGGGCGATCCTGGTCGTGGTCGGCTTCATCGTGATCGGGCCGCGCTACAGTCATCTGTTGAAGCTGGTTCGCGAGCCGCTGATGATCGCGTTCTCGACCGCGAGCTCGGAGGCGGCCTATCCGAAGACGCTCGAGGCGCTCAACCGCTTCGGCGCCTCCTCGCGCATCTCCAGCTTCGTGCTGCCGCTCGGCTATTCCTTCAATCTCGACGGCACGATGATGTACTGCACCTTCGCGGCCGTCTTCATCGCGCAGAGCTATCACATCGACATGTCGCTCGGCACCCAGCTCGCGATGCTGGCGACGCTGATGATCACCTCCAAAGGCGTCGCCGGCGTGCCGCGCGCCTCGCTCGTCGTGATCGCCTCGACCCTGGCGCAGTTCAACATCCCCGAGGCGGGCCTGTTGATGATCATGGGCATCGACACCTTCCTCGACATGGGCCGCAGCGCCACCAACGTGATCGGCAACACGCTGGCGACCTCGGTCGTGGCCAAATGGGAAGGCGAGCTTGGGCCTGAGCACGCGATGGGACCCGGCGATGCCGTGCCTGATGACATGATTCCCGGCGAGGTGCCCGCGATGGCCGGCCATGGGTAGGAGCGAACCATGGGCCAGTTCCTGGCGAGGTCGTTGACCTCAGGCCGCCTGAGGCTCGCGGCATCGTTGCTCGCGACCTCCTTGTTGGCCGCGTCGTTGTTCGCGACCCCGGCGCTCGCGCAGACCGGCGAAGGGCTGAGCCCGACGCTGTCGGCCATCAAGACGGCGCACACCGTGCGGCTCGGCTATCGCGAGAGCTCGCCGCCGTTCTCCTTCCTCGACCAGTCGGGCCGCCCGATCGGCTACAGCCTCGAGCTCTGCGAAGCGATCGTCGAGGAGATCGGCGTCGAGGTCGACGACCCCAATCTCAAGATCGACTACGTCAAGGTCACCTCGGACGACCGCATCGATGCCGTGCTGCAGAACAAGATCGACCTGGAATGCGGCTCGACCACGGCCAATGCCGAGCGCGGCAAGCGCGTCGCCTTCTCGCCGCTGATGTTCGTCGCCGGCACCAAGCTGATGGTGGCGAAGGCATCCACCGTGCAGTCGCTGGTTGATCTGAAGGGCAAGACCATCGTGGTGACCAGGGGCACCACCAACGAGCAGGCGATCCAGGCGGCGGACAAGAAGTCCGCATTGGGGCTGAATATCGTCGCCGGCACCGATCACGAGCAGTCCTACCAGATGCTCGCCGACGGCAAGGCCGACGCGTTCGCGACCGACGACATCCTGCTCTTCGGCCTGATCGCGCGCCACAAGGCGCAGGACAAATTCCGCGTCACCGGCGACTACCTGTCCTACGATCCCTACGGCATCATGTTCAGGAAAGGCGAGCCGCAATTGTCCGCCGTCGTCGAGCGCGCCTTCCGCAAGCTCGGCTCCAACCGCGACCTCGTCCCGCTCTACAACAAATGGTTCACCGCGCGGCTTCCGACCGGCGAACGCCTGAACGTGCCGATCTCGTTGCAGCTGGAAGAGGCGTTCAAGGCGATGGACGATTCGGCGAGCGCGAATAATTAGTCCACGCTCGCGCCGCGATCTCGCTGCCTTCCCTTCTCCCCTTGTGGGAGAAGGTGGCGCGAAGCGCCCGGATGAGGGGTATCTTTCCGCTCATTCGGATGAGAATTGGACTCGCGGAGAGAACCCCTCACCCGTCTCACCGCTTCGCGGTGAGCCACCCTCTCCTACAAGAAGGAGAGAGGGGGCAGCGAGTTCTCTGCTAATTTTCACCAAACACCCGATCCAGCGCCGCGTCATATGTCGCCTGCACCAGCTCCGGATGTAGCTTGCCTAACGCCTCCATCATCACGCCGGAATTGATCTCGAGCACGCGCCATTCGCCGTCGACGCGCACCACGTCGATCGACGCAAACACAATGCCGATGGCGCGCGCGGCCTCGGTCGCGAGCTTCACGCAGGCCGTACGAGTCTCGCCATCCGCCAGCAGCACCGGCTTTGCGCCGGCATCGAGATTGTGCCGCCAATCCGTGCCACGCTGCTTGCTGTAGACGACAAGGGGCACATCATCGAGCAGCACCACACGGACCTCGTCCTCGATCGCGACATAGGGCGAGATCACGAGCCCGGTGCACATCGAGAAAACCTCGCCCGTCGCGTGGTCGAGCTCCGCCTCATTCGTCACCTTGAACACCGAGCGCCCCGATGTTCCCTCGTTCGGCTTCATCACCACGCCTTGCGGATGATCGCGCAGCAGAACCAGCATCGTGTCCCGCCAGCCGGCGCCAACGACGTTCCCGCCCAGCTTCGGATTGAGGAAGAGGTGATGCGCGATGCAGGGCACGCCCGTGAGTGCCAGCACCTCTGATGTCGCCGATTTGTCATTGGCGAGACGATGCGCGATGGCGCTGTTGAGGCCGATGTCGTAGCCGAAGGCGAAGCGCCGCTCGTTGCCCCGGCGCATCGCGATCAGCCAGCCGCCGGCGCGGACATCGACGGCGATGCCGTGGCCGGCACAATAGCGCCGGATTGCCTGAACGAAGATTCGCTCGCCGCCTGCCATCTGCCTCAGCCGTTCGTTTCGATCAGTCCTGGCGCGAAAAGCCGCAAAAACGCGGGAATCGGCGCCAAGCGGGGTGGAAATCAGAGCTATTCTTAATGAAATTCTCGCGAGCGCGACGGAAATTAAGTGCTGCAATCGAGCCCTGGAGGGAAAAGAAATTGCCCTTCCTGCAAGCCGGGCAGGAGATTCATTAATCCTGCGACCAATTCAGCCGCAAATGCCGGTTTGATCGGCATCAATTGCACCCGAAACGAGGTTGATTATTGGTCTCAATGGCGTAGATCACACACGCGAAATCCTCCGCCATGGCAATGGTGTCCGCCCCGTTTCAGGGCCGGGCAACGCTTTTGCCCTAAAACCGCAATTATTCGGAATATCGAAAATCATGAGCGCGTTTTACCGAGAGAAGGTTCTGTCCGTTCAGCACTGGACCGACACGTTGTTCAGCTTCCGCGCCACGCGCGATACCGGTTTCCGCTTCCAGAACGGCCAGTTCGCCATGATCGGCCTCGAAGTCGACGGCCGTCCGCTGCTGCGCGCCTACAGCATGGCGAGCGCCAACCACGAGGAAGAGCTCGAGTTCTTCTCGATCAAGGTTCAGGACGGTCCGCTGACCTCGCGCCTGCAGAAGATCAAGGAAGGCGACACCATCCTGGTCGGCCGCAAGGCGACCGGCACGCTGATCACCGACAACCTCATCCCCGGCAAGCGGCTGATGCTGCTCTCGACCGGCACGGGCCTCGCGCCGTTCGCGAGCCTGATCAAGGACCCCGACGTCTACGAGCAGTTCGAGTCCATCGTGCTGGTGCACGGCTGCCGTCAGGTCTCCGAGCTCGCTTATGGCGAGAAGCTGGTCGCGAATTTGCGCGAGGATGAGCTGTTCGGCGAGCTGCTCGCCGACAAGCTCGTGTACTATCCGACCGTGACCCGCGAGCCGTTCAAGAACCGCGGCCGCATTACCGACCTCATCAACTCCGGGCAGATCTTCACCGACATCGGGCAGTCGCCCCTCGACATCGAAACCGACCGCATCATGATGTGCGGCAGCCCGGCGATGCTGGAAGAGCTGAAGGTGATGTTCGAAGGCCGCGACTTCATCGAAGGAAGCGGCAACAAGCCTGGCCATTTCGTGATCGAGAAGGCGTTCGTCGAGCGATAAGCGCCGCTCGCAGCCATCAATTCAGCTGCCGTCCCGAGTCTGCGCTGGCGCTGCCCGGGACGACGCCGGCGTTTGTGGCGGCTGCCGCGGGCTTACTTTCCATTACGCCGCTGTACCGGCCCCGCCGTCCGAACATCCCCCTTTGCTGCACCGCACCCCGCCCATCGGGCTGATTGATTTGTCTCGGCCAAATTCGCTAGCCTGAAACAAGGGCCGCGTCATATCCGTATGACAGGCGAGGGCGTATCGTACCGCCTCATGCTGGCGAGAGGATCGGAATCGTGGCCAACGACACCAAGACGCAGGAATCCTCCCAACACTCAGCCCCCCCGCACGCATCCCCCAAGCGCCTGCCGCTGGCGGAAGAGGGGATCATGGAAACCCTGCTGCTGCCATTCTCGCCGCGCTTCATCGTGCTGACGATCTGCGCGGTCGTCACCGCGCTGTTGATCGGCATCGGCATCGCCGACCGCAAGATCTTCGACATCCTCTTGGTGCCGATCCTGATTTTCGGCGCGCTGACGCTGCTCGGTGTCCGCGATCTTCTGCAGAAGAGCCACGCGGTGCTGCGCAACTATCCGATTTCGGCGCATATCCGCTTCCTGCTCGAAGAGATCCGCCCCGAGATGCGGCAATATTTCTTCGAGAGCGAGAAGGACGGCATGCCGTTCTCGCGCGACACCCGAGCGGTGGTCTATCAGCGTGCCAAGATGGAGCTCGACAAGCGTCCGTTCGGCACCCAGGAGGACGTCTACCGCGAGGGTTATGAGTGGATGCATCACTCGGTCGCGCCGAAGACGCACGCCCAGGAGAAATTCCGCATCACCATCGGCGGCCCCGACTGCAAGAAGCCGTATTCGGCCTCGGTGTTCAACATCTCAGCGATGAGCTTCGGCGCGCTCAGCCCCAATGCAGTGCGGGCGCTCAATGCCGGCGCGAAGAAAGGCGGCTTCGCGCATGACACCGGCGAGGGCGGCGTTAGCCCCTATCATCGCGAGATGGGCGGCGACATCATCTGGGAAATCGGCTCCGGTTATTTCGGCTGCCGACGTCTGGACGGCGCCTTCGACCCCGAGGCGTTCGCGCGCGTTGCCGGCGACGACCAGATCAAGATGGTCGAGCTCAAGGTCAGCCAGGGCGCCAAGCCCGGCCATGGCGGCGTGCTGCCGGCGGCAAAAGTCTCGGAGGAGATTTCCAAGATCCGCGGCGTCGCGATGGGCGAGGACTGCATCTCGCCGGCCTCGCACCGCGCGTTCTCCACGCCGACAGGCATGATGCAGTTCATCGCCGAGATGCGCCGCCTCTCGGGCGGCAAGCCGGCCGGCTTCAAGCTCTGCATCGGTCATCCCTGGGAATTCCTGGCGATCTGCAAGGCGATGCTCGAGACCGGCATCTATCCTGATTTCATCGTCGTGGACGGCAATGAAGGCGGCACCGGCGCGGCGCCGCTGGAATTCATGGATCATCTGGGCATGCCGATGCGCGAGGGCGTGAATTTCGTCCACAACGCGCTGATCGGCATCAATGCGCGCGACCGCATTAGGATCGGCGCGTCCGGCAAGATCGCCACCGCTTTCGACATGGCGCGGGCGATGGCGATCGGCGCGGACTATTGCAACTCGGCGCGCGGCTTCATGTTCTCGCTCGGCTGCATCCAGTCGCTGAGCTGCCACACCGATCGCTGTCCGACCGGGGTGGCGACGCAGGATCCGACGCGGGCGCGCGCGCTCTACGTGCCGCTCAAGATCGATCGCGTGCACAATTATCACCACGCGACGCTGCATTCGCTGACCGAGCTGATCGCCGCCGCGGGCCTCGAGCATCCGCAGCAGCTGCGTCCGATCCATTTCAGCCAACGGACGTCGACGACGCAGGTGCAATCCTTCGCCCAGCTCTATCCGGCACTGCGTCCGGGCGAGCTGATCGACGGCACCGAGGACCCGCGCTTCAGCGATGCCTGGCGGATGGCACGGGCGGACACGTTCCAGCCGGTGCTGTAGCGGCACCGCTTCGCCCCACCGCGATACCGGTCCGCACAATCACGCCGAGAGCGGGGCGGGCTTTTAACGGTTGGTTCAACTTTGGGTGTAAATTGTGCCCATGGACGAACGACGCGACAAGGCAAGGCATCGTGTGCTGAAGGCCGGAACGATCGAGTTCGGCGGCGGCGCGATCGACTGCACCGTCCGTAACCTGTCCGACACCGGCGCTGCGCTCGACGTCACCAGCCCGGTCGGCATCCCCGAACATTTCACGCTGTTTGTCCCGGCCGACGGAGCCCATCTGTCCTGCACCGTGGTCTGGCGCAAGGAGAAGCGGATCGGCGTGCGGTTCGGGTGAGGGGGAGTTGGAGCGCAATTCGCGACGCCGCTCGCCTCATCCCGTCTCGACCTCGCTCAACCGGCTCGCCAAGATCTTGTCGATCCGTCGTCCGTCGAGATCGATCACCTCGATATGCCAGCCGCCGAAGTCGAAGGCATCGCCGGTGTCGGGCAGCGCGCTGAATTGTTGCAGCACGAGGCCCGCCACGGTGTTGTAGCGGTGCGGCGGCAATTCGACGCCGAGCAGCTCGCCGAATTCGTCGACCGGCATCCAGCCGGAGATCAGGAATGAATCGTCTGCGCGCCTGACATAGGCCGGCTCCGGCGGTCCCGCTTCCGAATGGAAGGCGCCGACGATCGACTCGAGGATGTCGGCGGCCGTCACCATGCCTTCGAAGCCACCATATTCGTCGTAGACGAAGCCGACATGAACCGGAGCGGTCTTCAGAATGGTCAGCACGTCGCGCGCGTCTGCCGACGCCGGGATGCCGGGCGCCTCGCGCACCAGCGCGCGCAGATCGGGCTCGCGTTCGTTCATAAAGGCGACCAGGAGGTCCTTGGCCTGGAGCACGCCGATCGGCTTGTCGCGGTCGCCGTCGGAGACCGGAAAGCGCGAGTGCGGGCTCTTGGCGATGATCGCCTGGATGGCGGCAAACTCGTCGTTCAGGTCGATCTCGTCGACCTCCGTGCGCGGCGTCATGACGGCGCCCACCGGCCGGTCGCCGAGCCGCATCACGCCGGCGATCATCTCCTTCTCGCCGGGCTCGAGCACGCCTGCGCTCTCGGCCTCGCTGACGAGGTGATGGATCTCGTCCTCCGACACCTTCTCCTCGGACTTGCCGCCGCGGCCGAGCAAAGTGAGGATCAGCTTGCCGGAGAGGTCGAGCAGGAAGACGAGCGGCAGCGAGACCTTCGCGAGAATGTGCATCGCCGGCGCAACCTTCACCGCGATGCTTTCGGGGTCGCGTAGCGCCACCTGCTTCGGCACGAGCTCGCCGACGATCAGGGTGGCGTAGGTGATGAGCGTGACGACGAGGCCGACGCCCACGATGTCGGCAACGCCGGGGGACAGGCCGAGCTCGAGCAGCCATTGCGTCAGCCGCTGCCCGAGCGTCGCGCCCGAGAACGCGCCGGAGAGCACCCCGACCAGCGTGATGCCGATCTGCACCGTCGAGAGGAACTTGCCGGGGTCGGCCGCCAGCGTCAGCGCCCGCTCGGCGCCGCGCACGCCCTTGGCCGCGAGCAGCGACAGCCGGGCCGGACGGGACGAGACCACGGCCAGTTCGGACATGGACAGGAGGCCGTTGATGACGATCAGGACGACGACGATGACGAGTTCGACGGAGAGCATCGGGGTTCCGAGGTAAGGGAGTGTGGCCGGATCAACGGCACACGCCTTGATATAGGTATTCGGCAAGGAAATGCCGTCAATTTTGCCGCATCCGAACGCCCAGGGAACCCACGCGCGACAATGGTCCCGGGGGCCCGCGACCACCTGACACTCCGCGGAACTACGGAGCGATGCTTAACGGCCCCTTAGTGGCACGCCGCTAGGTTTTCGAGATTGCAGAAATGTATTGGGGGACCCAAAGATGCGGATCGGGAAGCTTTTCGCGCTGTCGATGCTGACGGTGACGGTTTTTGCGGTCATCCTCGGCGCCGAGGTGCTGATACCCCAGACGCGCATCTTCACGAACCGCTCCGACGCCATCAAGACGGTCGATGCCTTTGGTGCGATGCTGACGGTCAGCCAGCACGTCGCCGGACTTCGTGCCCCCTACATCTCGCCGATTTTCCAGGAAGGCGTTGCGACGCAGGCGCAGAGCGAAGCGGCCGGAAAGGCTGCGAAGGCGGCCGATGCCGGATTCGAGGCCGCAAGGCGCGCCATCCTGGTGCTCGATGACAGCGCAGCGATGATCGAAACCCTGGATCGCACCGCCCGACGGCTGAAGGATATCTATACTGCGGCAGACCGCGCGATGAGCGTTCCCCTGCCGGCACGCGACGGTGCCGTGGTCAAGGGCTTCCTGCCCGCCGTTGCCGAGGTCATCAGCAACATCGAGCCCATCATGAACCGGCTCGAAGGGCAGGTCGTCAACGCCGATTCCTTGCTCGCGGCGCTCTTGAGCCTGGCGCGGACCGCGCAGGATCTGCGTGTCTCGGCCGGCAGCCGCGCCGCCACACTGTCGCCGGCGCTGTCCGCGCGTCGTCCGCTCGTGGCGGCCGAATTCTCGCTGATGGACCGCATGCAGGGGCGTGTCGAAGCCGATCGCGAGCGCATCGAAGCCGGCATGCAGCAGCTCGGCAATCCGCCCCGCATCGCCTCCGCGCTGAAGGCTGCGACGGAATCCTATTTTGGCAAAGCAGCTCCGATCGTGGACAAGGAGATGCCCGCGGCAAGAGGCGATGGCAAGTATGGCACCAACGCCGAGGAGTTGGCGACCGTCATCGTCCCCGCCATCCAGATGTTCTACGGCGTGCGCGACGCCGCGCTGGCCGAAGCGGCCGAGCGTGCCATTGCTGCGCGTAATGGCGCCCTGGCGATGCTGGCGCTAGCCGGCGTTGCCGTGCTTGCCCTGCTCGGAACGCTCGGTGGCGTGACCATGATGCTGCGCAGCCGCGTGGTGACGCCGCTCGGCCGGATCGCGGACGTGATCGGAACGCTCGCCGCCGGACAGCACGACGTCGAGATTCCCGCGACGGGCCGCAATGACGAGATCGGCCAGGTGGCGGGCTCGCTGCAGCACTTCAAGAATTCCTTGCTCGCCAAGAAGCAAGCCGACGAGGCGGCCGCGGTCGAGGCCGAGGCGAAGCTGCGGCGCAGCCAGCGCATGGACCAGATCGCGCGCGAATTCGAAGCCATGATCGGCGACGTCATCAACACGGTGTCGTCGGCCTCGTCCGAGCTGGAAGTATCCGCGGGCACGCTGACCAGCACGGCCGATCAATCGGAGAAGGTCACCGCAACCGTCGCGGCCGCCTCCGAACAGGCCTCCACCAATGTGCAGACCGTGGCCGCGGCGGCCGAGGAGATGGCCTCCTCGGTCGACGAGATCAGCCGCCAAGTGCAGGACTCCGCGCGCATCGCCGGTGAGGCGGTGCAGCAGGCCGGGCGGACCAACGACCATGTCGGCGAGCTCGCCAGGGCCGCGGGGCGGATCGGGGACGTCGTCGAGCTCATCAGCCAGATCGCAGGCCAGACCAATCTTCTCGCCCTCAACGCCACCATCGAGGCGGCGCGCGCCGGCGAGGCCGGGCGCGGCTTCGCGGTCGTCGCCTCCGAGGTCAAGGCGCTCGCCGAGCAGACCGCCAAGGCCACCGGCGAGATCAGCCAGCAGATCTCGGGAATTCAGGCCGCGACGGACGAATCCGTCGGCGCCATCAAGGCGATCGGCGACACCATCACCCGCATGTCGGAGATCGCGTCCGCGATCGCCTCGGCGGTCGAGGAGCAGGGCGCGGCCACGCGGGAGATTTCCCGCAACGTGCAGCAGGCCGCGCGCGGCACCCAGCAGGTCTCTGCCAGCATCGTCGACGTCCAGCGCGGCGCCAGCCAGACCGGCTCGGCGTCCGCCAACGTGCTCAATTCCGCGAGATCGCTGTCCGGCGAAAGCACACGTCTCAAGGTGGAGGTCGGCAAATTCCTCGACGCGATCCGCGCGGCGTAGACGGCGTGGTGGGATCGGAGACCGCTGCTACAACGGAGGTGCGCTTCCTCTCCCGCAAGCGGGAGAGGTGAAACGGCCACCTGATTTCATCGCACTTGCGCCGCTGCTCAGAACTCGCCGTGCAGCCGTCCTGAGAATACCGACACCGGGCCGCGGTCGGCATTGTAGGCGGGGTTGACGATCAGCTGGTAGTCGGCGGTGAGCGTGAGATTCTTGTTCAGCGCATAGGCGTAGTAGGTTTCGAGGATGCGCTCCTTGCGGTAGTTGAGCGCACCGTCGCCGATCAGCACGCCGAGACCGCCGGCGGCGAGGAAGTCGCGGTAGTCCTGCGAGATCGCGTTGATCGCGCCGCCGACGCCGATCACGTCGTCGGGCCGGCCCCATTTCGTGCCCTTGATCGAAAGTCCGCCCGACAGGCTGCGGTTGATGTCGGTGAAGGCGAGCGTCTCGCTCTTGCCGTCGTTCCAGCTCCAGCGGCCGAACAGTCCGACATCCTCGGTGATCGCCTGTTCGAGATTGACGACATAGCCGACCTTGATGCGGCCGCGTCGGGTCTGCGCGATGTCGAGATTGAGCGCGGGATTGTTCAACGTCTCGCGGAAGCTGCCCATGTTGGCGCTGTCGAGCCAGCCCATGGTCCTGAGCTTGCCGGGCTGGCCAAACAGCGAGAAGCGCGTCTCGAGCTCGAGCACGTATTGGCCCCGCTCCCCGACCCTGGTGTCGAAATGGTTTGCATTGGGCTCGGAAACCATCAGGAAATAGCCGCCGCGCAGCGCCCATTGCTTCTGATTGAGCTCGGCGGTGACGCCGTAGGTGAGGCCGACCTTGTCGGCGGAATAGTCGAAGGCGCCCGGTGCCCACAGCGACCAGTTCATGAAGTCCTTGCGGGTGTCCTTGGCATAGGCATTGCCGTCGAACACGTCGACCACCGCGAACTTGCCGGCCTGCACGGTGAGGCGGGAGACGTCGACCTTCTGCCCCAGCTGCAGCTGACCGCTCGCGAGCTCTTCCTGCTCGCCGCCGAAGCCGAAGGTCTGGCGCACGAACAGGCGCGAGGTGTTGTAATGCGGATAGGGGAAGTTCGACTTCTGCGCTTCGCCGTTCGGGAAGCCGGCCGCGCCCACCGTGTCGCTCAGTCCAAAGCCCTGCAGCAGTTCGGGATTGTAATAGACCTCGCCGCCGTCCCACAGCCGTGCGTTCAGGAACAGGCTGTTGCTCCACGTCGCCTTGGCTTGCCGCGACGGCGTGAGCGAGTTCGGCCCGGTGTAGAGCGCGGGGAACGACGGATAACCTTGCGGCAGATAGGTGCTCTGGCCGTGGATCTCCCAGCGATCCGATTCCGTGTCGATCAGCGAGCTCTTCGGATCATAGCTCGGCATCCCCGGCCAATCGACCTTGCGGTTGAGGCCGAGCCTGACCTGCTGGAAGTCGAGCGACGAGGAGGTGTATTGGGCCCCCGTCGAGAAAGCGACGTTGGCGCCGTCGAACCGGCTGTAGAGATATTCGAGCCGCGCGCTCCAATGCGGCGCGAAGCCGTACTCGACGCCGGCGCCTGCGATCCAGCCGGGCCGCGTGTTCAGGATTTTCGGGATTTCAGCGCCCGAGGCCGGCGCGTCGAAATAGCGCTCGCCCATCCAGGCAAAGCCGCCGGTGGCGTAGAGCAGCCATGGCCCGCTGGCGTAGCCGACGCGGCCGCGCAGGCTCGCGGTGTAGTCCCATTGCTGCGTGACGGTGTTGCCGGGTGTCGTCAGGAACGAGACGATCGAGTTCGAGGTGATGTAGTTGGGAAACGTGAAATCGCCTTCGACACCGACCAGCCAGCCCGAGTTGAGCCGGTAATTGTAGCCGGCCTGCACGCCGCCGATCATGCCGCTGAAGACGCCGCTGTCGTTGATCGCCGTGCCGTCGTTGAGCGCAAAGTGCGACGAGCCGCGGCCATAGCCGGCATGCGCACCGATATAGAGGCCGGTCCAGTCGTAGACCGCTTTCAGGGCCGGAGCTTTCAGCGGCAGATCGGCCGCGCGGCCGGCGGCGGGAAAAGCCAGCACGCCCGCGGCAATCGCCGCGGCCGTTCGCAAGCAACGGTGTCTGTGATCTCTCAACGCCAAAACGCACGCCCCCAAACGCGAATGAATCCCATCCGCCGCGATATCCCTGCCGATTCGCGGCGCCTCTGTCATCAGGACTTAAAGTGCCTGCGCACCGCCGAGATGATCTCGGCTCGACGCGGGTTCTTCCCAGCCCCTCAGCTTGACCGAGATCTTATTGCGATTAATTCGCAATAGCAACTGGTGCGCATTGCCGCAGAGGATGGTTCGCACCGCTGTGTGACGGGGCTGCAACGATTCCGGCAAGTGCCACAAATGAATGACCCCGCCCGGGGGGACAGCCGGGCGGGGTCGGGGGCACGACACGGGGTGGATGAGGCGCCCGTGTCGGACGCAGGATCCACGAGAGATCGGCCTCAGGTACTCAAATCAGTAGCAGGTACGAACGCGGCCGACGTACTGGCCGAAGGCGTTGTACTGGGCGACCCAGCCGCAGCGGTGATAGCCGTAGTAATAGGGGTCGTTGCTGGCGGCGATCGCGGAGCCGACGACGGCGGCAGTGGCGATGCCGGCACCGACACCCCAGACCCAACCGGGCTGCTTGGCTTCGGCCGAGGAGGTGGTGGACACGATGCTGCCGGTGACGGCGAGGGCAGCGAGAGCGACGGCGGCAATCTTGGTCTTGATCGACATGTGAAACTCCATCCGAGGTTGAGGCGGTCCGTTGTGGCCCGCGTGCCCAGTTTGACGGAGGCTCCTCGCGTCCGGTTCGAATGCGGCAAATCCGCTGCCGGATCTGTGAACTTTCTCGAATGATTCCAGCAGGATATGGGCTAGCCGAGAGGCCCCTTGGCGAGCCTGTTCACGTCGAAGTTATCGACCTCGCTCAGCAATTCGCAAAAGGCCGTCGCGCCCTGGTCGAGCAACCGCTCGCCTTTCGCAGGCTCAGCCAATGTCGCGTTGCCGATTGCGCCGCTGGCGTTGAGATCCTGCGCCTGCCAGGCAAAGGGCGCGGGCCGTTGCGTCGACAGCCAGCGATATTGCTTCGCCATCGCGACGCTGCTCGCGGGAAAATCCGCGATCGCATCTTTCCGCACCTGATCGGGATAGCGCGCCAGCATGATCGAGGTCTCGATCGCGCCGCCGTGAATGCCGTGACGCACTTCCTCGGCCGGGAACAATTGATCCGCGCCCGACAGCCGTGACCACGATGTCGTCACCACGAACAGCTTGTGATGCGCGCGCAGATCCTGCGCGACCAGCATCATCGCCGCGCTGTTGCCGCCATGGCTGGTGATGATGACGAGCTTCTTCACGCCGCGCCGCGCGATGTCCTCGCCGATCCCGGTCCATCGCTTCAGCGCCGCTTCGGTCGGCAGCGTCTGCGTGCCCGGATAGTCGATATGCTCGGTGGAGATCCCGACCGGTTCAACCGGCAGGAACGTCGCTGGAACGCTTCCCGGCAACAGCTCGCGCACGCGCGCCAGATAGGCGTCAGCGATCAGCACGTCCGTCGTGAGCGGCAGATGGGGGCCATGCTGTTCGGTCGCCGCCAGCGGCAGCACCGCGATCCAGCGTGCCGTCTCCGCGGCGGGCGCATCGGCCCAGCGGATTGCGGTCCAGTCGCGGGACGGCGTCATCAAGGTTTCTTTGCCCGAATTTGTCACGTAATTTGCGCTATCAGGGGATGCGGACCCGGCTGGTTCGCGTCCCCTGATGTCATGCGGTTCTATCGCGTTGCGTTCATATGAGCCAGATGCGATTGGGTTTTAAGCGATCGACGGAGTGCCATTATGCCCCCCATTCACATGCGGCGAACGCTCATTGCGGGCCTCTTGGCCGCTTTCGTCTGCAGCATCCCGGCGCGCGCGGAGACGCTGGACAAGGTCACCTTCGGCACCAATTGGGTCGCCGAGGCCGAGCACGGCGGCTTCTTCCAGGCGGTGGCCGACGGCACCTACAAGAAATACGGGCTCGACGTCACCATCGTTCCCGGCGGCCCCAACGAGAACAACCGGATGCTGCTGATCGCCGGCAAGATCGATTTCTTCATGGCCGCGAACACGCTGATGTCGTTCGACGCGGTCGCCAACAACGTTCCCGTCGTGACCATCGCCGCGATCTTCCAGAAGGATCCGCAGGTGATGCTGACGCAGCCGGATGCCAAGGTTGCGAAGCTCGAGGACCTCAAGCCGCTGACGCTGTTCGTCTCCAAGGAGGGCATGGGCAGCTATTTCCAGTGGCTGAAGTCCGAATACGGCTTCAGCGAGAAGAACGTCCGCCCCTATAATTTCAATCCGCAGCCCTTCATCGCCAATCCCAAGAGCGGCATGCAGGGCTATGTCACCTCCGAGCCGTTCGCGGTGGAAAAAGCGGCGGGCTTCAAGCCCAACGTGCTGCTGCTGGCCGACTATGGCTTCAACACCTATTCGACCCTGATCGAGACGCGCCGCGACATCGTCGAGAAGAAGCCCGATCTCGTCCAGCGCTTCGTCGATGCCTCCATGGTCGGCTGGTACAACTACATCTATCGCGACAATTCCGCCGGCAACGCCATGATCAAGAAGCTCAATCCGGAGATGACCGACGATCTGCTGGCCTATTCCGTCGCCAAGATGAAGGAGCACGGCATCGTCGATTCCGGCGACAGCTTGAAGAACGGCATCGGTGCGATGAGCGACGAGCGCTACTCCTCCTTCTTCAACAAGATGGTCAAGGCCGGCGTCGTGAAGGCGGATCTCGACTTCCGCAAGTCCTACACGCTGCGCTTCGTCAACAAGGGCGTCGGCGTCGAGCTGCGTCCGAACAAGCCGTAGCGCAAGGTCGATGTCTTCAGTCAAGACCTCGTCCGCCGTCGAGACCGGCCTGTCGCATCTCGCCGTCAGCCTGCGCGGCGTGACGAAGACCTATGACAACGGCATCACGGCGCTCGGCCCGTTCGACCTCACGGTCCGCAAGGGCGAGTTCATCTCGCTGCTGGGCCCGTCCGGTTGCGGCAAGTCGACGGTGCTGCGGCTGATCGCGGAGCTCAGCGCGCCGTCCTCCGGGATCGTGCGGGTGGCGCGCCACGAGGGCGAGGCGCAGCCGGGGCACGGCATCGGCTTCGTGTTTCAGGAGCCGACCCTGATGCCCTGGGCCAGCGTGCGCGAGAACGTGCGGCTGCCGCTGAGGCTTGGCGGTGTGCCGAAGTCCGAGGGACGCGCGCGTGCGGACGCTGCGCTGGCCAGCGTCGGGCTCGCCGATTTCGCAGATAGCTTTCCGCGCGAGCTCTCCGGCGGCATGAAGATGCGGGTGTCGCTGGCGCGCGCGCTCGTCACCGATCCCGACATCCTGCTGATGGACGAGCCGTTCGCCGCGCTCGACGAGATCACGCGCTTCCGCCTCAACAACGACCTGCTCGCGCTGTGGCGAGCCCTCGGCAAGACCGTCATCTTCGTCACCCATTCGGTGTTCGAATCCGTCTACCTGTCGCAGCGCGTGGTGGTGATGACGGCGCGGCCGGGCCGCATCCAGGCCGACATCCGCATCGAGACGGTCGAGCCGCGGGGCGAAGAGTTTCGCACGTCGACTGCTTACGGCGACTACTGCCGCAAGGTCTCGGGCGCGCTGGCGCCGTCCTATTCGGGGCAGTCGCTGCTATGAGCGCGCAAGCCCCCGTCACCGCGAAGCCGCAAGGCGCGCTGCGCCTGGTGTTGCCCGTCATCGTGTTCGCCGCCGGTCTCATCGCCTGGGAACTGGTGGTCCGCGTCAAGGAGATCCCGCCTTACGTGCTGCCGGCGCCCTCGATCATCGTCCTGACGCTGATCAAGGACTGGGCCGTGCTGTCGCAATCGCTTGTCACCACGCTCCTGACCACACTCGAAGGTTTTATCGCGGCCAGCATCGGCGGCATCGCGCTGGCGCTGTTGTTCAACCAGTCGAAATGGGTGGAATACTCGCTGTTTCCCTACGCGATCGTCCTCCAGGTCACCCCGGTGATCGCAATTGCGCCGCTCCTGCTGATCTATTTGGAACAGCAGACGGCGGTCGTGGTCTGTGCCTTCATCGTCGCCTTTTTCCCGGTGCTGTCCAACACCACGCTCGGGCTCAATTCGGTCGATCGCAACCTCACCGGCCTGTTCCAGCTCTATGGCGCATCAAAGCCCCAGACCCTGCGGTTTTTGAAGCTGCCCGCCGCACTGCCCTATATTCTCGGCGGCCTGCGCATCGCCGGCGGCCTGTCGCTGATCGGCGCGGTCGTGGCCGAGATCGCTGCGGGAACGGCGGGCGCCGGCTCCGGGCTCGCCTACAGGATCGCGGAATCAGGCTATCGATTGAACATACCCCGCATGTTCGCAGCGCTGCTTTTGTTGTCGCTCGCCGGGATTGTCATCTATGGGGTGCTGGCGCTAGTTTCGCACCTCGTTTTACGGCGCTGGCACGAGAGCGCGCTTGGAAAGGAAAACTGATGGCTGCCGGTTCGATTTCGTCCGAAAAGATCGACCTTCTGATCTATGGGCCGGTGCGGCCGATCCTCGAGAACGGGTTTTCCGATCATTTCGTCGTGCACAAGGCCGAGACGCGCGGCGACCTCGAGCGGCTGACGCCGGCGATCCGCGAGAAGATTCGCGGCGTCGCCGTGACCTATCACACGGTGCGCGCCGACAAGGACTCGCTGTCGCAACTGCCCAAGATCGAGATGGTGGCGAGCTTCGGCGTCGGCTACGACCATATCGACGCCAAATATGCCGCCGAGCACAACATCATCGTCACCAACACGCCCGACGTGCTGACCGAGGAGG
This sequence comes from Bradyrhizobium sp. WYCCWR 12699, assembly GCF_032144035.1. Lineage (NCBI taxonomy): Bacteria > Pseudomonadati > Pseudomonadota > Alphaproteobacteria > Hyphomicrobiales > Nitrobacteraceae > Bradyrhizobium > Bradyrhizobium sp. WYCCWR 12699. The sequence goes on along the minus strand of NZ_JAVTJN010000032.1, from coordinate 808,873 downwards.
TCGCCGACGTCGCGATGGGCCTTCTGATCTCCACGCTGCGCGAGTTCATCAAGGCCGATCGCTATGTGCGCTCCGGGCTCTGGCAGACCCAGAACTATCCGCTCAGCGTCGGCTCGCTGCGCGACCGCAAGGTCGGCATCGTCGGCATGGGCCGGATCGGCCAGGCCATCGCACGCCGGCTCGATGCCTCGCTGGTGCCGGTGGTCTATCACTCGCGCAATCCGTCCAAGGACGTCTCCTACAAGCACTATCCTGACCTGATCGAGATGGCGAAGGCGGTGGACACGCTGATGGTGATCGTGCCCGGCGGTGCCTCGACCAACAAGATGATCAATGCCGAGGTCTTCAAGGCCCTCGGTCCCCGCGGCGTTTTGATCAACGTGGCGCGCGGCTCGGTAGTCGACGAGCCGGCGCTGGTGCAGGCGCTGAAATCCGGCACGATCCTCGCCGCCGGCCTCGACGTGTTCGCGGCCGAGCCGACGGTGCCGGACGAGCTCAAGACCATGCAGAACGTCGTGCTGCTGCCGCATATCGGCTCGGCCTCGGTGGTGACGCGCAACGCGATGGACCAGCTCGTCGTCGACAACCTCAAATCATGGTTCTCAGGCAAGGCGCCGTTGACGCCGGTTGCCGAAACGCCGTTTAGGGGGCGCTGATGAGAAGCCTTCAGGTCGTTGCATTCGCCGTCGCGGCCTCGCTGGCCGCGATCGGCGCTGCGCATGCGCAGGATGCAACGAGCCTGAAGAAGTCGATGCCCGGCCAGTGGGAGCTCTCGACCACCGAGCGCAGCAAGACCTGCGTCGTCACGATGAAGGCCGACGCCGCAGGCCAGGCTTTCAAGCTGGAGCTGGAGCCGGCCTGCAAGACGGCGCTGCCCTTCACCAAGGATATCGTCGCCTGGAGCGTCAGGGGCCTCGATATCGTTCGCCTGCAGGACGCGACCGGTGAAGCCGTGATCGACTTCACCGAGGTCGAGGCCGGCATCTTCGAAGGCCTTCGCCAGGGTGAGGGCGTCTATATCCTGCAGGATCTCGCCGCCGCCCGTTCGATGGCGAAGTCGATGGACCAGATGATCGGCGACTGGTCGATGGTGCGCGGCAACGGCCAGCCGGTGTGCGCGCTGACGCTGACCAACACCGAGGCGAGCCCCGACAATTTCCAGGTCTTCCTCAAGCCGAAATGCGACGCGACCATCGCGCAGTTCAACCCGACGCAATGGCGGCTCGAACGCGGCCAGATCGTCCTGATGTCGAAATCGGGCGCGGCCTGGCAGTTCGAGGCCGACGATAACGCGCAATGGCGGCGCGTCCCCGACACCGCCGATCCCCTGATCATGCTGCGTCAATAGGCATCCGCGCAGTCACCGCTGCCGAACGGCGACGCTCCCAGGCGGAACCCGCCGACAGGGCATTCCGTTGACGGATGAGGTGATTCTGGAGGTCCGGCATGGCCAAACGCATCCTCGCGATCGGCATCGAGCCCGGCAATGCCGATTACAGCGCGTTCCCGCAGCTCACGCCCGAACATGTCCGCAGCTACATCGAGGCCCAGCTGCTGCGTCTGCGCGGCCTCGGCTTCGAGGTCACGAGCTGCCTGATCGATCTCGATGCGACGGCCGAGGCCGCCGTCACCGCGGCCTTCCGCGACGAGCACTTCGACTGCATCGTGATCGGCGCTGGCCTGCGCGAGCCGAAGGAGCGCCTGCTGCTGTTCGAGAAAGTGCTCAACCTCGTCCACCGCCTGGCGCCGGATGCAGCGATCTGCTTCAACACCACGCCCGCCGACACCGCCGAAGCGGTGCAGCGCTGGGTGGAGCCGTGAGAGAGGTCGTGGCCCCTAAATCAACCGCATCCCGCGCAGGCTCGCATGTCCGCCTTTGCCAACGATGATGTGGTCGTGCACCGCAATCCCGAGCGGTTTTGCGATGTCGATGATAGCCTTCGTCATCTGGATGTCGGCCTGCGAGGGCGAGGGATCGCCGGAGGGGTGGTTGTGCACCAGGATCAACGCGGTCGCCGATAATTCCAGCGCGCGCTTGATCACCTCGCGCGGATAGACCGGGGTGTGGTCGACCGTGCCGGTCTGCTGCACCTCGTCGGCGATGAGCTGGTTGCGCTTGTCCAGGAAGAGCAGGCGAAATTGCTCCTTGTCGGCGAACGCCATGCTGGAGCGGCAATAGTCGATCACCTCGTTCCAGGACGACAGCGCGTTGCGGCTGTTGACCTCGCCCCTGGTCACGCGGCTCGCGGCGGCCGCGATCAGCTTGAGCTGGTTGATCGCGGCTTCGCCGATGCCGTCGACCTCGCGCAGCCGCGCCACCGGCGCATGCACGACCTCGGCGAACGAGCCGAAAATCTTGATCAGCGTCTTTGCGAGAGGTTTCGTGTCGCGTCGCGGCAGCGCCGGAAACAGCGCCATCTCCAAGAGTTCGTAGTCGCTCAGCGCATCCGCTCCGGCATTGTAGAAGCGCTCGCGCAGCCGTTCGCGGTGGCCGTGATAGTGCGGCGTTTCGGCAGCGGAGCCGTCCTTGGGGGCTGTCTTCTCGGGCATCGGCTCAAATGTGCCGTGCGAGCGGAATTTTGCAACCCAAAATCGTGCTGCTCCCCCGCTGCGTGGAGAAGATTGCGCCCGTCCGCGGCCGCTGGGCGAGCTAGGATGGGGTTGCCGCATAGCTCATTTGGGTCATGGTTCCTGTCGGCTGATTTGCCATGTTCGAATGCCAGGTTGAGGGGCCGACTTTCCATGCGACTGTCCAAAGCGCTCGTGATCGCTGTCTCATTTGTGCTGTCAGCGGGCAGCCCATGTTTCGGCGGAGATCCGTATGGGATTGCCGAGCTGGTTGCGTACGGGCCTTCCCCGGATTGCAAGAAGGTTTCCGGCGCTGCTGAAACCATGCTCTGCACGCTGCCGAAGCTGAGGGACATGGATCAGAAGCTCGAAGATCAGTGGGTGAAGATCGCTGAAAGACTGGATAAGCAAGCCCAAACCCAATCCGTTGCGGCAAGAAAGGAATGGCGCAGCCGGTTGCGAACCGATTGCGAGCGATCACTGTCTGATGAAGTTGACAAGTGCATCCGCCGCAAGTTCGAGGAGCGTCAGTCCTATCTGACGACCCTCGCCAAGGGAAATGTTGCCGTCATTGCGAAGAGCGACAGCCGAAATCCGTCCGACAGCGCCGATCAATCGTCTCCGAAAGACGATGCGCGATCCGCAAATGCGTCAAACGACATGGCCGGGAAGGCGATCTTGCTCAAGATGGTCAGATGTTCGTTGCTGACGCTGTCGGAGTCCTCGCCCACGGAACGGTGCGCGGACCATTTTGCGCTAGTCTCCATCCTCAGGGGCGGTTATCGCTTCGACAATCTGGACTGCAAGAAGAACGGCAAGACATATGCCCCCCATTTCGACAAGAGCGCGACAGACGGCGTCGCGACGCTGACTTGCCGAACCGACGGCAACACGGTGAGTCTCCTGCGCGAAGAAACCATCTACTATAAGGGCGTTCAAATACGCTCAGCGTCCCTCCAATTCATGATCCGCTCGAGGAACAGTTGCGAATTGACCGGCTATTCCCGCCGCGATCGAATGATCTGGATGAATGAGGACCTGCTCCGCGTGGTGCGCGAGCATCGCCTCCAGTCGGCAACGTCCTGCCGGATTTACGACAGCTACGAAGAGGCTCTCGCAAATATCCGGTGTGATGCCAAATCCAAATACTGCGAGGAGTAATCCATGCTGGCACCTTCTTGGGCTCTCCGGTGTCCAGGGCAGAGGGTTATGTCGCGGTGGTTTCTGGCCGCTGCTGTCGCTCTTGGCGCGGCGCAATTCACCCCCGCTTCCGCGGCCGAGGACCATCTCGGCATGGCATTGGCGGCTGGCTACCGTCCCTTCGATTGCGGTCAGGCCAACGGCACGGTCGAGAACGCGATCTGCTCCAATGCGCGGCTGAAGGCGCGTCTCGATCTGCTCGACGGGAGAATGCTACCAATCCTGGCGTCGCTGACGCCGGAGGACCGGAAGAATGTCGTTGAAGGCCGGCAGAAATGGTTCGAGCGCATGAAGGAATATTGTGACCGCGCGAACCCTCCGGACATCGAACGATGCATCTCGATGATGTTGGACACGCGTGACGGCAACCGCCTCAGCGACGATGGTGGGAGTTCAGCGAAGGCCCGGGATTACGACGCCAAGATCGCGCGATTGAGCAGTGAACTCGATCGGCTGGAGGGCCAGTGGAACGAGCAGAAGCGCAAGAAGGAAGAGGCAGATCGGCTCGAGAAGGAAAGCGCGCGGCAACGGCGCGAAGAAGCCGAGCGGGCGCGTAGCGAGTTCGGGCCCGACGTGGTGGTTTTCGCGCTGAGGAACAGCTTCCCCTACGAGGTGCAGGCCTCGTTTTATGCACAAGGCGCCGACCGGGCCTGGCCCGGCGGCAGCAAGGCCTATGGGGTCGAGCGAACGGTCAGGAAGTATCGACTGTCTTGCCGGCCGGGCGAAACGATCTGTGTGGGAGCGTGGTCCTTGAGTTCGACGGATCAATGGGGCGTCGGGATGCACAACAGGGCGTCATGCTCCGATTGTTGTGCCGCATGCGGCAGCAGACAAGTCCATGCGCACGACATTACCGGCGTTCCTACCCGCTCGTCGGGTGGCTCTGGACACGCCAGTCCGACCAGCTCGATCAATGCCGCCGAACTCTTGGGTGCTGCGATTGGCGTCGCGGGAGCCATCGCGGGCAGCAGTGGGGGCGGCGGGGGCCCGTCCTACACTGCCCCGCCGCGAACGTCCTATGGTCCTGCGATGCGCAATCGTGAAAGTGGCGTCTCGGGAGGACGCTGAGCTCCGCTCGTCGCGGAACAGGGAACGCCGACCGTCAGTTCAGGCATCTTTGGGGACCGCCCAACGGTCGTAGATCAGGCCCCGACCTGCTTCTCGCCGTGCCGTTCCGACAGCGTGAAGATCTCGACACCCGTGGCGGTGACGCCGACGGAGTGCTCGAATTGTGCCGAGAGCGAGCGGTCGCGGGTGACGGCGGTCCAGCCGTCGGAGAGGATCTTCACGTGCGGCTTGCCGAGATTGATCATCGGCTCGATGGTGAAGAACATGCCGGGCTTGAGCTGCACGCCTTCGCCGGGGCGGCCGATATGGATGATGTTCGGCTCGTCGTGGAACATGCGGCCGAGACCATGGCCGCAGAAATCGCGCACCACGCTCATGCCCTGCGGCTCGACGAAGCTCTGGATGGCATGACCGATGTCGCCGGTGGTGGCGCCGGGCTTCACCGCGGCGATGCCGCGCATCATCGCTTCATACGTCACCTCGATCAGCCGCTCGGCCTTGCGGGCGATCGGGCCGATCGCATACATCCGGCTGGAATCGCCGTACCAGCCGTCGACGATGAAGGTGACGTCGATATTGACGATGTCGCCTTCCTTGAGCGGACGGTCGCCGGGCATGCCGTGGCAGACCACGTGGTTGAGCGAGGTGCAGGTCGAGTAGCGATAGCCGCGATACATCAGCGTCGCCGGATAGGCGCCATGGCTGAAGGCGAAGTCGCGGACGAACTGGTCGATGCGCTCGGTCGGAACGCCCGGTCCGACGATGTCGGTGAGCTCGTCCAGGCACTTCGCCACCAGCGCGCCCGCCTTGCGCATGCCGGCGAAGGCGGCCGGCCCATGCAGCTTGATCTGTCCGGTCTTGCGCAGCGAGGTATCGGTGGCTTCGACGTAGCTCATGCTTGTGCGGTCTTTTCGGGCTGATCGCGATTGTCGGCGGAAAGGCTTGATTTCAGGCCCTAATTTAATGATTGCCGGCATTCATGCAAGCCGAGCCTTCCGCCCTCGTGTCCGAAAGCGGCCTAATTCGGGACTTCTACGGTGGTTTCCACCGGCAGCGCGCCGCCGCGGATGCGGATTTCGCGGACGGGGTAGGGAACCCGGATGCCCTCCCGCTTGAAGGCGTCCCACAGCGCCAGCATCACGTCGCTCTTGACCTTGTCCATGCCATCAGGGTCGGCGATCCAGAAGGTCAGCGAGAACTTCATGCCGGCTTCGGCGAACTCGGTCAGGATGCAGGTCGGCGGCTTGCCCTTCTGCGCGCGCGGATGGGCTTCCGCGGTCTCGGCCGCGAGCTTGCAGACCAGTTTCGGGTCGGCGTCGTAATTGGTGCCGAAGGCGATCTTCACCAGCGTGTTCTTGTCGGTATAGGTCCAGTTGACGACCTTCTGCGTCACCAGATCCTCGTTCGGCACCAGGAACTCGCGGCCGTCGCCGGCGGCGACGGAAATATAACGCGTCTTCATCGCGCTGATGCGGCCGGTATTGTCGCCGATGGTGACGAGGTCGCCGGGCTTCACCGACTTGTCGGCGAGCAGGATGATGCCCGAGATGAAATTGGCGACGATCTTCTGCAGGCCGATACCGATGCCGACGCCGACCGCGCCGGAGAACACCGCGAGCGCCGACAGGTCGATGCCGACCGCGCCGAGCGCGATCACGATGGCGACCGCGAGAAGCCCGATGCGGATGATCTTGACCAGCAGCACCTGCACCGACGGCGTCAGGTCGCTGGTGGCATTGATCCGGCTCTCGGCAAAATTGCTGGCGATGTTGGTCGCCCAGAGCGCGATGAGGAGGAGCGCACCGGCCTTGAGCGCCAGCAGCGGGGTCAGGCGGAGGCCGCCGAGCACGATCGCGTAGGCATCGAGCAGGTCGACGGTCGCGTCGAGCTGGCCGAGAATGGACAGCGCGGCGACGAACCACGCCGTGATCGACACCAGCTTGACGATGAAGGCATTACGCAGCACCGAGGTCACGAGCCGGATCGCGAGCCAGGCCAGCCCGAGCTTGGCGGCGACCATCAGCAGGTAGGAGCGGCTCGGCCAGGTCGCGTGGTACATCACGACGCGCGAGAGGATCACGGACAGCGTGAACACCGCCGTCGAGGCGCTGGAGACCATCACCCGGGCGAAGTGCCGGAGCGGCAGCGGCCAGCGCATCGCCAGCGAGGTCATGTCGACCCGGTTGCGGACGGCGGCCTCCGCCGCATAGGCGATGCCGGCCGCGGCCAGAATGAGGCCGAATTGCAGGTAGAACCAGGGCGAGGAGATTTCCGCCCCGACGCTGCGCGCGGTGGTCTGCACGAACTCCATGAAGTCCTTGAGGTCCATGTCCATCGGTCTCGTCGGCAAGCGGGGAGGAATTGATTCGAGGGAGCCGCAGAATCCCACAAGGGACGCGGCCGGGCCATCGATACACCGCTAAGTGATGGAGGTTAAGGCCGTATAATACGGGCAGATTGCCGCGAGAGGCGAAAATGGGTTGGCGCGCGAGTCTGCCGACGATAAGGATGCCTTTCCCGCTGCTTTGACCCGGAAGGTGGATGGCCTCTCTCGACTCCGTCAGCCTCGCCATATTGCTCGGCGCCGTCCTCGTCATGGCCGGCATCCTGTCGAGCCTGCTTGCGCTCCGCTTCGGTGCGCCCTTGCTGCTCGTCTTCCTTGCGGTCGGCATGCTCGCCGGCGATTCCGGTCCCGGCCAGCTCCAGTTCGACGACGTCCGCACCACCTATCTGGTCGGCTCGGTGGCGCTGGCCCTGATCCTGTTCGATGGCGGCCTCAGGACACGCTTTGCCAGCATCCGCACCGTGCTTGCGCCGTCCGTGGTGCTGGCCACCGCCGGCGTGCTCTTGACCGCGCTGATCACGGCGCCGTTCGCCAAATATGCGCTCGACCTCAATTGGACGGAATCGCTGCTGGTCGGCGCCGTGGTGGCCTCGACCGATGCGGCCGCCGTGTTCCTCTTGGTGCACACCCAGGGCCTGCGCCTGCGCCCGCGCGTCGGCGCGACGCTGGAGGCGGAATCCGGCACCAACGACCCCTTCGCGATCTTCCTCACCTTGATGCTGGTCGAGTACATCTCGATCGGCTCGAGCTCGCCCGGCCACGTGCTGATGGAGTTCGTGCAGGAATCGGTGCTGGGCGCCATCGTCGGCGTCATCGGCGGACGTCTCGTCGTCATGGCGCTCAACAAGGTGGCGCTGCCGCAGGGCCTGCACGCGCCGTTCGTGACCACGGCCGCGCTGGTGATCTTCGGCGGCTCGCAGATGATGCACGCCTCCGGCTTCCTCGCGGTCTATCTCGCCGGCATCATCATCGGCAACCGGCCGACGCGCGCGCATAACCAGGTGGTGGCCTTCCTCGATGCCGCGACCTGGCTGGCGCAGATCGTGATGTTCGTGCTGCTCGGCCTCCTGGTCTCGCCGAGCCGGCTCGGCACCAGCGTGCTGCCGGCGGTCGGCGTTGCCTTCGTGCTGATGCTGGTGGCACGGCCGATCGCCGTCTTCGTGTGCCTGGCGCCGTTCCGCTTCAACTGGCGTGAGAAGATCTTCATCGCCTGGACCGGCCTGCGCGGCGCGGTCGCGATCTTCCTGGCGTCGATCCCGATGCTGGTCGGTCTGTCCAAGGCCTATCTCTATTTCGATGTCGCCTTCGTCGTCGTCATCATCTCGTTGCTGCTGCAGGGGTGGACCCTGGCGCCGGCCGCGCGAAAACTGCATGTGGCGCTGCCGCGCGCCGAGCGTGGTCCGCGGCGTGTCGAGCTGGATCTGCCCGGCCAGCTCGAGCAGCAGCTGGTCGGCTATCCGGTGCGGCCCAAGAGCCTTTATTTTCGCCGCGGGCTGATCCCGTCCTGGTCCAAGCCGACGCTGGTGATCCGCAACGAGAACATCCTGACGCCGCTGGAGGCCGATCCGATCGCGCCCGGCGACTACATCTATCTGCTGGCGCCGCCGGAAAAGGCCGAATCGCTCGACCGCTTCTTCGTCGACATGCAGCCGAGCTCGGCGCCGGATCCGCATCTGCTCGGCGATTTCATGGTCTCCGGCGAGCACACGCTCGCCGAGCTCGCCGAGATCTACGGCGTGAAGGTCGGCGAGGACGAGAGCAAGCTGACGCTCGCCGATTATTTCGACGTCCATCTCGACCGCGCGCCGAAGGAGGGCGCCGAGCTCGCCCTCGACGAGATCGTGCTGGTCGCGCGCAGCATCTCCGGCGGACGCGTCAACGTCGTCGGCCTGCGCCTGCCGGAAGACGACGAGACGCCGCCGCCGCTGACGCGCGCCCAGGCGCTGCGCAAGAAGTTTTCGGATGTGTGGGCCTCGGTGGCGGGGGTTTAGTGCTTCCTCATCATTGCGAGGAGCTCTTGCGACGAAGCTATCCAGATTGCCACTGCGGAGGCAGTCTGGATTGCTTCGCTACGCTCGCAATGACCGCGGAGAGAGCTGTGCGGGTCCCTCACGCCAGCACCTTCACCCCACCAAAACTCGTCACGCGGCCCTGCTTCAGCATCACGATCTGCGTGGCGAGCTGGCGCAGCTCGGCAGCGTCGTGGCTGACATAGACCATGGGGACATTGGCTTCGTCGCGCAGCCGCACCAGATAGGGCAGGATCTCGAGCTTGCGGCCCTCGTCGAGCGCGCCGAGCGGCTCGTCGAGCAGCAACAGGCGCGGCCGTGACAGCAGCGCGCGTCCGAGCGCGACGCGCTGACGCTCGCCGCCGGAGAGCTTTCCGGGTCGGCGGTCGAGCAGGGCGCCGATATCGAGCAGATCGATGACGCGCTTGTGTTGCGCCGGATCGGGCGCAAGGCTGTTCATCCGCCGTCCATAGTCCAGGTTCTGCGCGACATTGAAATGCGGGAACAGTCGCGCGTCCTGGAACACATAGCCGATGCGGCGGCGATACGTCGGCACGTGAATGCCGGCCGCAATGTCGTCGACGGTCTCACCATCGATCACGATGGTGCCCCGGTCGGGCTGCAACAGGCCTGCGATCATGTTGACCAGCGACGTCTTGCCGGCGCCCGACGCGCCGAACAGGCCGATGACGCGACCCTCGCTGGCGAAGGACGCGGACAGCGAGAACTCGCCGAGCTGCTTTTCGATGTCGACCCGCAGCATGGTCAGTTCCCGTGCAGGCGCTGCGTGGCGCGGCGGGCGAACCATTCGGCAGCGATCAGCGCGCCCAGCGCCAGCACGATCGAGACGATCACGAGCCGGCCGGCTGCGGCATCGCCATCCGGTGTCTGGATCAACGAATAGATCGCCGACGAAATCGTCTGGGTCTCGCCGGGAATGTTGGAGACGAAGGTGATGGTGGCGCCGAACTCGCCGATCGCCTTGGCAAAGCCCAGCACCATGCCGGCGAGCACGCCGGGCAGCGCCAGCGGCAGCGTCACCGTGAAGAACACTTTCCACGGTGCCGCGCCAAGCGTCTCGGCGGCCTGCTCGAGCCGGCGGTCGATCGCCTCGATCGACAGCCGCATCGGCCGCACCAGGAGCGGAAACGCCATCACCCCGCAGGCGAGCGCCGCGCCGGTCCAGCGGAACGAGAACACGATGCCGAGATAATCGGCGAGAAATCCTCCGACGAGGCCGCGCCGGCCGAAGCTGAGGAGCAGCAGATAGCCGGTGACGACCGGCGGCAGCACCAGCGGCAGATGCACGACGGCATCCAGCACCGACTTGCCCCAGAAATCGCGCCGCGCCAGCAGCCAAGCCAGCGCGATGCCGAACGGCGTCGCCACCAGCGTTGCGATGATCGCGACCCTGAGCGAGAGCAGGATCGCCGTCCATTCGGCGGGAGAGATATCGAACATCAAGTCGTCAATATCAGATTGTCGGGCTGACCAGGAACTTGAAGCCGTATTTTTCAAAGATGGTCTTGGCGGCCGAGGAGCGCAGGAAGGCGAGATAGTCGCTGGTCCCGGCCTTGGCGGTCGTAGTCGCCGCAACCGGATAGATGATCGCGGGATGCGAGTCCGCCGGGAAGGTGCCGACGATCTTGACGGAGGGATCGACCTTGGCGTCGGTGGAATAGACGATGCCGAGCGCGGCCTCGCCGCGGGCGACCAGCGTCAGCGCGGCGCGCACGCTCTCGGCCATGGCGAATTTCGGCTCCGCTGCCTGCCAGGCGCCGAGCTTCTCCAGCGCCGCCTTGGCGTATTTGCCGACGGGGACCGACTTGACGTCGCCCGTCGCGATCCTGCCGTCGCCGGCGAGCTTGGCGAGGTCAAAACCTTGCGCGATGGTGACGTTGTCGACCTTGGAATCCTTCGGCGCGATCAGCACGATGCTGTTGCCGAGCAGGTTGACCCTGGACGCCTCGTAGATGGTCTTCTTGGCGATCGCATAGTCCATCCAGTCGGTGTCGGCCGAGACGAACACGTCGGCCGGCGCGCCCTGCTCGATCTGCCTCGCCAGCACGGAGCTCGCGGCATAGCTGACCGAGAACCCGATGCCGGTCTTGGCGGTGTAGGCCGCGTCGACCTCGTCGAGCGCGTTCTTCATCGAGGCGGCGGCGAACACGGTGATGGTCTTGTCCTCGGCGGCGGCCGGCGAAAGGCTTGCGCCCGCGAGGATCACGAAGGCGGCGAAAAGTCCTGAAATGCGTAACATGGGCAGCGCTCCCTGCGAATCCGCGCGCGCAGGATGCGCGCACAGGACTGGCGTTGGTGGGGTCGTTAGCGACGGGTGGAAGCGCTGCTCCACGGGACCCGGCGGCGGCTTACGGCCGGCTGGGATATCGCAATTGCGAAGATAGCAGGCTGACGCCGGAGGTCAAAGGGCGGCGTGCTGACCAAGGCTTACGGCTTCGCATCCACCGCATGCAGCACGGCCTTGCAGGCCGCCGGCATCTGCGCCAGCGTCATGGGCGGCTTCGGCTTAGGCGGCTCCGGCGGCGGCTTGGGGTGCAGCACCGCGTCGGAGAACCAATAGGCGAGATCGGCGGGCTTGCAGCCTTCGTCCTCGGACTGCGACGGCTGGCCCTCGCACTCGCCGGCACCGGCCGGGCAGCGCATGCGGATGTGAAAATGGTAGTCGTGGCCCCACCAGGGGCGGATCTTCGAGAGCCAGGCGCGGTCGCCCTTGGCCTCGCGGCAAAGCGCCTTCTTGATCGCGGCGTTGACGAAGATGCGCTGCACCGCCGGCTCCCGCGCCGCATCGCGCAGCACCAGCACATGGCCGGGCGTGAACACGCGGGGGTCGATGTCGAGCCGGTCCTGGCGCACCATCATCACCGCCGACATGTCTTCGCGCTCCTCGCGCGAAAGGCGGCGGTCCGGCATCGGCGTCAGCCAGATGTCGGCATCGAGACCGATCTGGTGGCTGGCATGGCCCGACAGCGCCGGGCCGCCGCGCGGCTGGGCGATGTCTCCGACCAGGATGCCCGGCCATCCCGCGTCCTTGTGCGCCCTGGCCGCGAGCCGCTTGATCAGCGCGATCATCTCGGGGTGGCCATAGCTGCGGTTGCGCGACAGCCGCATCACCTGCCAATGATCGCCGTTGACCGGCATCTGATCCGCGCCGCCGATGCAGCCCTTGGTGTAGGAGCCGATGACATGCGCCGGTCCCTTCGACGGCAGCAGCTTTCGCGCGAATAGTTCCTTCGCGGCGAGGTCCGGGTCGTTCGGGTTGACGAGCGGCGGCAGCGGCTTCGGATTCACGCTGCCCTTGTCCTGGGCCGGCGCGTCGCCGGCGGACAGGAACGTCATGACAAGCAGGAGGAGGACAATGCAGCGGCGACTCATGAAGATGTCCTTATAGCCCAATGCTACATCAGGGTTAAGAATGAGGCCTGGGCCCGGCCACCGGCTCACGCGGCTCGCCAAATCGTGTCTCGAACGGCGTTTCTTAAGGGGGCAATAACCGTATCCTGCATTGACCAAAATTCGTGCGCGGGGTGAGAAAAATCCGCGGGTCGCATGCAATCGCACGAGATTTCGGAACTGATTCAAGCGTGCGCGCAATTTTGCGGCAAATCGATCATCGATTGCGGCGCTGGGCCCAGTCTGACGGCGCCGGCCGCCGCAACGGCGCCACGCAAACAGGCAGCAAGCTCCGCCGGGCGCGGACCGCGGCCGCCCAAGATTACTTTTCTTTCAGACACTTGCCTCAAGACTTGCGCCGCGGGGCGCGATTGGGACGAGTGAAGTTGGGTTTGAAGTCTCGAAAAGCAACAAAGCGAAACAGAGGCGTGCGTGTCCGGACCGGCCAATCGCCGCGCAAGCTGCGCTTCGCGCGCAGGCAGCAGGCCCTTTCCGGACGCGACGAAGTCCTGCGCAGCCGCGCCGAGGCGGAAGCCGCGATCGCGGACGCGCGCAAATCCCATGAGCGCCTGCGCCAGGCCGTCGACATCCTGCCGCAGGGCATCGTGTTTCTCGATGCCGAAGGCCGCTACGTGCTCTGGAACAAGAAATACGCCGAGATCTACAGCAAGACCGCCGATCTGTTCGAAGAGGGCGCGCGCCTCGAAGACACGCTGCGCATCGGTGTTGCCCGCGGCGACTACCCGGAGGCGGCGGGCCACGAGGACGAGTGGATCGCCGCGCGTCTGCGACGGCTCTATCAGCCCGGCGCGCGCCACGAGCAGAAGCTGTCGGACGGCCGCGTCATCCTGATCGACGAGCGCCTGACCGATGACGGCGGCGTGGTTGGCCTCCGCGTCGACATCACCGAGTTGAAGCAGCGCGAGGCCTCGTTCCGCCTGCTGTTCGACGGCAATCCCGTCCCCATGATCGTCTGCGCGCTGGAAGACGAGCGCATCCTCGGCGTCAACGATGCCGCGGTCGCACATTACGGTTACAGCCGCGCCGAGTTCGAGCGGCTGACGATCCGCGCCCTGCAGGCCTTCGACAGCGAGCCGCCCTGGATCGCCGACCGTTCGAGCGAGGAGCAGGCCGGCCGCACCTGGAAGCACGTCAAGGCCGACGGCGCGCTGATCGACCTTGCGATCTATTTCCGCGAACTGACCTATGCCGAGCGGCCGGCGGTGCTGCTTGCGCTGATGGACATCACCGAGCGCAAGCGCGCCGAGGCGCGGCTCGCCTTCATGGCCCAGCATGACGCCCTGACCGGCCTGCCCAACCGCACCCTGCTGCGCCAGCAGATGGACGAGATGCTGCTGCACACGCGGCGCAGCGCCGAGAAGGTCGCGCTCTTGATGCTGGGGCTCGACAATTTCAAGGCGGTCAACGACACGCTGGGGCACGCGGTCGGCGACAAGCTGCTGCGCGGCGTCGCCAAGCGGCTGCGCTCGACGCTGCGCGAGGAAGACGCGCTGGCGCGGCTCAATTCCGACGAATTCGCGATCTTGCAGAGCGGCTTGACGCGGCCCGAGGACGCGGTGGGCCTGGCAAAACGCCTGCTCGAGGCCATCGCCGATCCCTATCTGCTCGACGGTCATTCCGTGGTGATCGGCGCCTCGATCGGCATCGCCATGGCGCCGGGCGACGGCGATGAGTCCGAGAAGCTGCTCAAGAGCGCCGACATGGCGTTGTCGCGCGCCAAGCAGGATGCGCGCGGCAGCTTCGCGTTCTTCGAGGCCGCGCTCGACGCCAGGGCGCAGAGCCGCCGCAAGATCGAGGTCGAGCTGCGCGATGCGATCCAGCACGACGTGCTGCGCCCGTATTACCAGCCGCTGATCGATCTCCAGAGCGGCCGCATTACCGGCTTCGAGGCGCTGGTGCGCTGGCCGCACGCCGAGCGCGGCATGGTCTCGCCGGCCGAGTTCATTCCGGTGGCCGAGGACACCGGCCTGATCAATCCGCTCGGCCGGCTGATGCTGCGCCGGGCCTGCCTCGATGCCGCGACCTGGCCGGACGACGTCCGCGTCGCCGTCAATTTGTCGCCGCTGCAGTTTCGCAGCGGCAATCTGCTCTCGATGGTGACGGAGGCGCTTAAAGCTTCCGGCCTGCCGCCGCGCCGGCTCGAGCTAGAGATCACCGAGACGCTGCTGCTGGAGAAGAGCGCGCAGGTGCTGGCGACGCTGCATGCCTTGCGCGCGCTGGGTGTGCGCATCTCGATGGACGATTTCGGCACCGGCTATTCCAGCCTCAGCTATTTGCGCAGCTTCCCCTTCGACAAGATCAAGATCGACCAGTCCTTCGTCCGCGATCTCGGCGCCAACCGCGAGGCGCAGGCGATCATTCGCTCCATCGTCAGCCTCGGCAAGGGCTTGGGGGTCACCATCACCGCCGAAGGCGTCGAGACCGAAGCCGAGCTGAGCTGCCTCAGGGCCGAAGGCTGCGACGAAGGCCAGGGCTTTCTGTTCAGCAAGGCCCGGCCCAATATCGAGATCGTCAGCCTGCTCGCCGCCCAGCGCGGCATCGACGGCGGCGAGGCCGCGCTGGTGGCGTAGGCGCTGCCGCGGGGCAATCGAACCTGCCGCGCGCTGCCGGCGTCTCATGATTGGATCGATCGAACGGATGCGGCCCCATGATCTCTGATGCGCCTCCGCTGCCGCTGCCTGGCCCGCGCTATGCCCGCTTCTCGCGCCGGTTCAAGGCCGTCCTGCTGGACTGGATGGTGGCGACGGCCCTGCTGTTCGGCGCCCTGGCGGTTGCCAGCAATGTCGCGAGCGATGGACTCAGCCGCAGTCTCGGCGTCGCGGTCGTCGTCATCCTGCTGCTCTACGAGCCGGTGCTGGTCTGGCGCGCCGGCGGCACGCTCGGGCATATCTGGACCAATTTGCGCGTCGTCGACGACCACGGCGGCATTCTGAGCTTCGCCAAGGCGTTGGCGCGCTTTGCCGTCAAGAGCATTCTGGGCTGGTATTCGTTCGTGATCCTGGCTGCCACGCGCCGTAACCAGGCGGTGCACGATCTGCTGACGCATTCGACCGTCCAGATCCGCGATCCCGCCAAGGCGAAGCCCGGCCAGTTCGTCACGGAGCGGCGCGAGGACGATCCAACCATGCCCTCGCGCCTGCGGCGTGCGCTCGTGACAATGGTATATCTGGCGCTCGGTGTCTTCCTCTATCTCGGTGTGCTCGCGGTCCTGGTCCGCGCCGGCGTCCTGTCGCGCGCGTGCCTCTACCAGGACGTTTGCAACGGAAGCGACCACATCGTCGACTCCGCCGCCGCTGTGGCCCTCCTGCTGATGATTGCCCTGGTTATCGTCATGGGCTGGCGCGGCCGGCTGCTCGGTGCTCGCAAGGCGTAGGCGAATTCAGCCCTTGGCGCCGGAGCCCTCCGCCAGGATCGCCTTGCCCACATCCTCATAATGGCTGTCCCGCGCCTGGATCTGCTGCGCGATGGCGTGCATGTCGCGAAACCGTCGCTCGAACGGATGCTTTCGGAACACCGCGGTCGCGCCCGCCATGTGATAGGCGGCGTCGACCACGCGTCCCGATTGATGGATGGTCCAGGTCGCCGCCAGGCGGACCGCGCTGCGATGGGCCGCGCTGAATTCGCCCGCGACGCAGAGATCGTGCCACATCGCATGCGCGGTGGCATAGAGATAGGCGCGGGCCGCGCGCAAATCGCCTTCGGTGCGGCCGATCAGCCCCTGGACAGCCTGATTGTCGCGCATGGCGCCGCCTGCCAGTGAGGGGTGCTTTGCGCGCGCCAGCGCGATGGCGGCATCCAGCGTGGCGCGTGCGATGCCGAGCGAGACCGCGGCAAAGCCGAGGCTGAAGGCAGAGCCGGTGCCGATTTTGTGGAGCGGGCCCGTCTCGCGCAGCGCCGAGGCCACGTCGCGAAAGGCCGTGAAGCGCTCGGGGATGAAGAGGTCGGCCACCTCGTAGGAATCCGTGCCGGTGCCGGCAAGGCCGATCGCCTGCCACACGTCGTGCAACACCGCGCTCGCGGCGGGGAACAGGATGGTGCGCATCTCCGGCGAGCCATCGGCATTCTTCCGCGGGCTGCCGTCGGCCCCGAGGATGCGCACATGGGCCCCGAGCCAGCTCGCCTGCCGCGAGCCCGAGGCGAAATCCCACCGCGCCGTGACGCGATAGCCGCCCTCGACACTGCGCGCCTCATGCGCGATCGCACCCCAGGCCAGGATGCCGGGCGGTGTATTGAAGATCTCCTGCGCGGTGTCGGGGTCGAGCGACGCCGCGATCATCGCGCAGACGCTGCACTGGCCGAGACACCAGGCGGTCGAGGCGTCAGCCTTCGCGATCTCCTCCAGCATCTGCATGAAGATCTCGATCGGGGCCTCGGTGCCGCCGAGACTTTGCGGGAGGAGGGCGCGATAGAGCCCGTTCTCGATCAGCGCGGCGACGACCGCCGGCGTCAACCGCCGCGTCCGCTCGATCTCGTCCGCCTCGCGCGCAATCAGCGGCGCAATGGCGCGGGCCCGTTCGACGAGGTCGATGGTCGAGGCCTTTGTCATGTCTCTTCCCGTGCCCCTCTTGATTGCTGTTCGGTGGGCGGGCGGATGGTGACCCATTCGTCGGGTCCGATCAAGAATTCCGCGCCCGCGGCGAAAATCAGCCGCGTGCAGGATGCTAGCGCCATCGCGGCATCCGGCCTCACCGTCGCAAACACCTTCCGGTTGCATTATTATCCGTCCTGAACTTTACTGACCGTTTTCAGCACGGGGAGATTTTCATGGTCAGTTTGCGCGAGCCGGGACTGGGACCGATTGTCGGTCACACCACTGATACGACGGCCAGGATTTGGGTCCGCGCCTCGGATCCCGCGGATGACAGGGCGCAGCTCGACGAAAATCGCCGCACCATTGGCGTGATCGGGATCCTGGAAGACGGCAAGATCAATTTCGCTTGGTACTTCCGGCTCAACCGGGAATTTGACCGCACGGGGACCTTCGTCCTCGGCTCGGACGTCCAGCTCGGATACTATGACTCGATCGACCTCGACAGCGTGGAAGAAGTCGCAGTCGCGGTAAACCTGAACAAAAACGTGCCGGCAAAGCCGCTCACGCCGAATACGGCATACACCGTTCTGGTCGGCGTGCTTACGGTCGACGATCCCACGCCGAACACGTCCCGGACGTCGGATCTGAATCTCATCGCGATCCTGCCTGATATCGACATCATCAAGAACGATCTATTGAGGCTCGACCGGTCGAAATGCGAAGCGACGTTCCGCACCTTCCCGCCTGCGGGGCAGATCGCCGACACTCTCGCATTCCTGCTCGGGTCGTGCCGCTATCCGGGGCTGCTTTGGAAGATCAAGGAGGCCGACCAGATCTTCGGGCCGATGTCCCAGCACTTCAAGGATAGCCCGATCGGCCCGGCGGCTTCCTTCACCATGATGTGCGGCGATCAGATCTACGCCGACATGCTCAATCGCTTCGTTCCGATCCTGCGAGCCGAGCGGTACGACGAATTTCAGGAGCGCTATACGACGGCCTATTCGGCGCAGAACCTGCGCAATCTGCTGCAGCGATCGAGCACCTACATGATCCTCGACGACCACGAGATCGAGGATAACTGGACCCAGGACCGGCTGAGGGGCGATCCCGGCAAGCACATGGTGTTCAACTACGCGGTCACCGCTTACATGAACTACCAATGGAGCCACAGTCCGCGCACCTGGGGGCGTCTGCTATACTATACGTTCGATTGCGGCGGCTATCCGTTCTTCGTTCTCGACACCCGCACGCAGCGTTACAAGAACAACAACGACCGCGCGTTGGATAACGGACTGCGCGACAATTACATGCTCGGCTATCCCACCATCGACGAGCATCATCCCGGACAAATGCGCAGGCTGAAAGACTGGCTTTCGCAGATGCAGAAGGATCGCAACAACGTCCCGAAGTTCATCGTCTCATCCAGCGTGTTCGTTCCGAATGCGATGGACGAACGGATCGACGACCGGACGAAGAAAGGTCTCGATACCCTGCTGTTCGACGTCAACGGAAACAATCGCGACGACAGCGACAGCTGGCCGGCATTTCCGCAGACGCGCAAGGAACTGCTCGACCACATCGTCGACGAAGCCATTCAGAATGTCGTCTTCCTCTCCGGCGACATTCACTGCTCGAACGTCGCCGAAATCTCCTTCGAGCGGGATCAGGGCCAGAGGAAGAGAGTCCTGCCTCTCAGGGCATTCGCGGTCACGTCATCGGCGTTCTATTGGCCGTTTCCGTTCGCCGATGGAGACCCGAACGGGTATGTGCACGATTCCCGCTTGCCCGAGCAATGGGACGCGTTTCCGCTCAAGGACGGCAAGACGCGCATGCACTACAAATCATGGGGCTTTACCCAGGACGACAATTTCGCGCGCCTCGAGATCGACAGGACGAAATCGCAGCTCAAGGTTCGCGTGTTCGATCGCAACGGCAAACCGGTCGTGAACACCGAGGTCGCTTCAGGCAAGAACGTTCCGCTGGAGACCGACCTGCAACTGGAGCCCTGGACTTAGCCACGGAAATCTCACCGTGCGACGGCCGCGCCGCGGCCGAGATCCATGGGCTCGCGTCGTTTGGTCGGAAAGCTCAATGCCACCGCGACGGCGGCGAGGCCGATCGCGAAGGATCCGGCATGCAGCCAGGTGTATTGCTGGAAATTGTCGAACACGAGCCCGCCGGCCCACGGCCCGAGTGCCATGCCGAGGCTGGCGAAGGCCGACACCGCGCCGAACACGGTGCCCATGATGCGCGCGCCGAAGAACTCGCGGACCAGCACCGCATAGAGCGGCATCACGCCGCCATAGGCGAGGCCGAACACCACCGAGAGCGCGTAGAACTCGCCGAGCTGGGCGACCGCAAGATAGGTCGCGATGCACATTGCCTGCACGAAGAGGCCGCCGACCAGCACGGGCTTTGCACCGATACGGTCGGCGAGCGCACCCAGCAGCAGGCGGCCGCCGAGGCCCGAAACGCCGGCGACGCTGTAGACCGTCACCGCCGTGAGCGGGGCGATGCCGCACACCATGGCATAGGACACCATGTGGAAGATCGGGCCGGAATGCGCGGCGCAGCAGGCGAAATGCGCGGCCGCCAGCGCGACGAATTGCGGCGTGCGCAACGCCTGCGCCGCGGTCAGCTCGACATCAGGCGGAGCGTCTGCATTCGTGGCGCCTGCCGCCGCCGGCGCCGGGCGCACCAGGAAGCAGGCGGGTATCAGGAGCACCCAGGCAGCACAGCCGATCACCAGCATCGCGGTGCGCCAGTCATAGGCGGTGATCAGCCAGCTCGCGGTCGGCGCGATCGTCACCGGCGAGACGCCCATGCCGGCCGAGACCAGCGCCACCGCGAGGCTGCGGTTCTTTTCGATCCACGCGCTCGCCAGCGCCATCATCGGTGCGTAGAAACTGCCGGCGGCAATGCCGATCAGCACGCCGAAGCAAAGCTGGAATTGCCACAGGCTCGTCGCCTGGCTCGCGGTGACCAGGCCGAGGCCCAGCAAGAGGCTTCCCGCGAGCACCACGATGCGGGTGCCGAACCGGTCCGACAGCGCGCCCCAGAGGAACGCGGCAAATCCCATGCAGAGGAAATCCAGTGTCGCCGCCGCCGACACGCCGGCGCGCGACCAGCCCATCGCATCCGAGATCGGCTGCAGGAACACCGCCAGCGACAGCATCGTGCCGAACCCGACACAGGTCATCAGCGCTCCCGCTGCGACGACGACCCAGCCATAGTCGAAGCGTGATGGCTTGCTCATTGCGTTTCCTCGGCGCTCTTGGTTTTGTTGATGCTGCGCGCGGCGATGGTGGCCCATTGGGCGGTGAAGGGCAAGGCAGGCTGCGACCGCACGCTGACACCGTCTGCCCGTCATGATAGCATGACGCTCGTCACTGGCCCGCGTTCGCAAGCGCACACACAGGAACGTGTGAGGAGGCAAGTTCAATGACATGGGGAGCACTCTGCAGGCCGCGCGGTTGCCGCTGGCTTGTCTTGTCCATCATTTTTGCTGCCGCGGTCGCGGCACCGCCAGCATACGCACAGGACGGCAAAAGCTCCTCCGGCGATCCGGGGCCGGTCTTTTCCGAGAGCGGCCCCGATGCCGAACTCTATGGCGCGGCTCAGGGTTACCCGGTCGGCACGCGGGGCGGCGCCCCCCAGATCGACAAGCTGGTCGGGGTCTACAGCCATTTCGACGAGCTATACCGCTCGCGCGCGATCGGTCGCGCGGCGGCGCCATGGCAATTCAAGCGCGCGCCGGAGCCGTCGATTGCCTACAGTTTCGGTAACGAGCGACTGAGCATCGCGGACTACCTCAAGCGCAACCCGGCGACGGGACTTCTGATCGCCAGGGACGACACCATCCTGTACGAGCACTATCAATATGCGCGGACCGACCGCGATCGCTTTGTCTCGCAATCCATGGCGAAGACGCTGGTGGCCATGCTGGTCGGCATCGCGGTCTCGGAGGGACGGATCAAGTCGATCGACGACCTCGTCTCGACCTACGTCCCCGGTCTTGCAGGGACGGAATATGGAAACACGTCCATCCGCGCCTTGCTGAACATGTCGTCGGGCGTCGAATTCTCGGAAGTCTACGATGGCAACGACGACATCGCCCGGCTTGGGCGGGCGCTGTTCGTCGATGAGCCGAAGGACCCCGCGGCAATCGTCGCGCAATTCAACACCCGAAGCGCGCCGCCGGGCACCAAATGGCACTATGCAAGCGTTGAAACCGAGATCCTCGGCATGGTCCTGCGCGCCGCCACGGGCACGCCGGTTGCCGACTATCTTCACGACCGGATCTGGGACCCCATCGGCGCAGAGGCCGATGCGTCTTGGGCGATCGACGGCAGCGGGCAGGAGATTGCCTTTTGCTGCTTCAACGCGACCTTGCGCGATTATGCGCGCCTGGCCCGGTTGCTCGCACATGACGGCGCCTGGGAAGGCCGCCAATTGATCCCCCGGCAATGGCTGCTCGATGCCACGACCGTCAGACCAGGCGATGGCCATCTCGCGCCGGGCGTCGCCACATCCTATTTCGGCTACGGCTATCAGGTCTGGCTGCTGCCCGGTGAGCCGCGCAGATTTGCGCTGCTCGGCATCCGCGGTCAGGTCATCCTCGTCGATCCAGCCTCCAAGCTCGTCATGGTGCACACCGCCGTTCGCCAGAAGCCGTCCGAGCCGGGCGCCCTCAGGGAGCCGCTCGCATTGTGGTTCGCCGTGCTTCAGCAGCTCGGACAATGAGGGCCTGACGTCGCCGTAAAATATTTGCGAGGACCATGTCGGCTCGGACGGGGGGCGATCGTCCTTGGGTCACAGATCCCGGAAACTGCCTCGGATGGCCCGGCACGCGGGATGTGATGTCGCACCTCGACTGCAGGAATGAACTGGAGCAATGCCCATGAGGATCACCGTCGAAACCAGCGTCGCCGCCCCAATCGACCAGGTCTGGCAGGCCTATACGACGCCTGCCGATATCGTGAAGTGGAATGCGGCGTCCGACGATTGGCACACGACCAGGGCGACGGTCGATTTGCGCGAAGGCGGCGCCTTCTCGTCGCGGATGGAAGCCAAGGACGGCAGCATGGGCTTCGACTTCGCCGGCACCTACACCAAGATCGTCGAGCACAAGCGGATCGAATACGCTTTCGGCGATCGCAAGGCCGAGGTGGAGTTCGTGCCCGGTCCGAACGGCGTTGTCGTCCGCGTCGCGTTCGATGGCGAAACCACGCACTCGGAGGAGCAGCAGCGCGGCGGCTGGCAGGCGATCCTCGACAATTTCGCACGGTACGTCGCGGCGAAGAAGGCGTGATCGATCAGGGATCGCGACCAACAACCCTCAAGGCGCCGCTTGCGCTGTGGCTCGCCGTGCTTCAACAGCTCGCACAATGATGATCCGCCGGACGCCTTGGCCGGCGGACGTCGCGCTTCACTTGGTCTTGTCACCCATGTGGTGCGGCGCGGACGAGTTGGGTCCGCCGGTGTAATGATGTCCGCCCGACGCAGCTTTCGTTGAGCGGCCGGTCGTCTCTTTCTTGCCCATGTGGTGCGGGACCTCGGTCTTCGGGCCGCCGCTGTAGTGATGGCCGTTCTGCTCTTTGTCGGTCGATTGGGCCATCGCGGGAGCGGCCAGCAGGGACACGACGCCGATGGTGGCGAGGAGCATTTTGGTGGTCATGTTCAAATCTCCGGACCTTGCGGAAGTTTGATCTCAGCCGTCCGCCCCATGCCGGCTTTGATACATGTCAAGAGGCTCCGCCGCGCGGCCAGAGAGTCGTTGATCTACCTCAACAGCGATGGCAGCGGCCCTCCTATGCTGCAACGATCATAGGAGCGTGCCGATGTCCGTAGCGCACGATGCCCGGGATGGAGAGCGCCTGCAGTCGGATATGTCGACCAAAGCCAAGGCTGGCCTGGTTCTGGCCGGCTTCCTCGTCATCGCCGGCATACTTTTGTTCACCGAGCACAGGGCTCATGTTCTCGGACTGTTTGTCTGGCTGCCGCTCTTGGCCTGTCCCCTGATGCACTTCTTTATGCACGGACACGGTCACCACCACCACGGCGGCGGCCGGCCGAACGATCCCGGGAGCGTGTGATGCACGACACGGCGGCCGCCTATGGTCTGTGGAGCCTCGTCATCGTCAACTCGGCGGTGTTCATCCTGTTCGCCTACAGCTTCTTCAAGCCGCAGACGTCGCGCGACTGGCGTTCGTTCGGCGCCTTCAGCGCCTTTCTGGTAGCGCTGTTCGTGGAGATGTACGGCTTCCCGCTGACCATCTACTTCCTGTCCGGCTGGCTGCAGTCACGCTACCCGAACATCGACTGGTTCTCGCACGACGCCGGCCACCTGCTCGAGATGATGTTCGGCTGGAAGACCAATCCGCACGGGGGTCCGTTCCACATTCTGAGCTTCATCTTCATCGGTGCAGGGTTCATCCTGATCTCAGCGGCCTGGAGGGTGTGGTACGACGCGCAGCAGATCCGCAGCCTCGCAACCACCGGGCCTTACAGCTACGTCCGGCATCCGCAATATGTCGGCTTCATCCTGGTGATGCTCGGCTTCGTGTTGCAATGGCCCACTATCCTCACGCTGGCGATGTTTCCGGTCTTGACCGTCATGTACGTGAAGCTCGCCAGGGACGAGCAGAGGGATGCCAGGGTGGAATTCGGCGAGGCCTATGCGAAGTACGCTGCTGATGTCCCCGGTTTCATACCGCGCCTGAGCCGAATCCTCCGACAGGGCTCGGCCGGCATCTATCGTCGCGGCTGATTCCGGACGATCAGCTCACAGGAGTCGGTCCGTGAAGCACTTTGCCAATGCAAGGAGGTGCACCCATCAGGAGAGACAGCGCGCAAGAGTGAAACCGATTGCGACCATACCGCCCGCTTTGATGAAGCGCGATCTCCGGATCGACCTGTTCCGTGGGTTTTCCCTGTGGTGGATCTTCATCAATCACATCCCAGAAAGCTATCTGAACAGGTTCACGCCCAAGAATTTCGGCTTCAGCGACGCGGCAGAGATTCTCGTGTTCTTGTCGGGCTTGGCGTCCGGTATCGTCTACGGCGACCTGTTTCGCCGCTCCGGCTTTGGGGTTGCGAGCTTACGCATGCTGAGGCGTTCGTGCGAGATCTATATCGCGCAAATCCTGACGGTCGTCCTGTTGCTGGCGGAAGTGTCCTACATCGCGACATGGCAGCCCGACATGTTCGATCACGCCAACCTGGCCATCCTGCTGCAACAGCCCGGAGAAACACTACTTCAGGCGGCCATGCTGCGCTATTCTCCGGTCAACCTGGACCCTCTGTTGTTGATGGTCATCCTGCACTTCGCGCTCGTCCTGATCCTGCCGCTCGCGATAGGCGCCTGGCCGCTGGCGTTGACCGGATCCGTTGCTATCTACGTTCTCGCCCATCTGTTTGACTGGTACATTCCGGCCTATCCAAAAGGGCAACTCTATTTCAATCCGCTGAACTGGCAGTTGCTGTTCGTCATCGGCGTCTGGTGGGGTGCGAACCGCGGCGATTGGCAGCTTGCTATTCTCAAATCCCGGGCGCTTGCCGTGCTGGCGGCGAGCTTCGTCCTGTTCTCGTTCGTGATCACCTTGGGCTGGCAGATCCACGCCATTGAAGATTACGTGCCGGGATGGTTGTCGCGGCTGATCTATCCGATCGACAAGACCAATCTCGACGTCTTGCGGCTGTTGCATTTTGTCGCGCTTGCACTGCTCTGTTGGCGCCTTCTGCCGAGCAATGCCGCCATTTTGAAGACCAGAGCACTGCTTCCGCTGATCAGATGCGGCGAATACTCGCTTGCGACCTATTGTATCGGTGTCTTGCTGTCCTTTGCGGCTCATGCGGTGCTCAGCCTGGGCTGGAGCGGAATGGCATCGCAGACGGTGATCACGCTCGTGGGCCTCGGCCTGCTGAGCGCGATAGCGATATTGCTCGCCGCTATCGATCGCGGCGTGCTTCCTAACCTTCGGCCGTTGTAATTTTGAACGCGAATGCGCAGGCAAATTCCATGAGAGATGCCGTATTCACCGCGAAGGGATTGACCAAGACCTACGTCTCCGGCGAGGTGGTGGTGCATGCCCTCAACGAGGTCGATCTCGACATCGCCGAGAAGGAGGTCGTCGTGTTGCTCGGCCCTTCCGGCAGCGGCAAGACGACGTTGCTCAACATCATGGGCGGTCTCGACCGGCCGTCCAGCGGCAGGCTGTTGTTCCGAGATCTCGATCTGACCAATCTCGGAGATCGTGAGCTGACGAAGTACCGACGCGACCATGTCGGCTTCGTCTTCCAGTTCTACAATCTGGTGCCGAGCCTCACGGCTTTCGAAAACGTCGCGCTGGTCACCGAGGTCGCGAAGAACCCGATGCGGCCGGCCGAGGCCCTTGCACTCGTCGGGCTCGAAGAGCGGATGCATCACTTTCCTGCGCAACTGTCGGGCGGCGAGCAACAGCGCGTCGCCATCGCGCGCGCGATCGCCAAGCGCCCGGCGGTGCTGCTGTGCGACGAGCCGACGGGAGCATTGGACTCGAAGACCGGCATTCGCGTCATCGAGGCGTTGCTTGGCGTCAACCGTCAGCTCGGCACGACCACCGTGATCATCACGCACAACGCCGGCATCCAAGAGGTCGCCGATCGCGTGCTGTTCTTTGCCGACGGCCGGATCTCCCGCATCCGCAACAACGAAAGCCGGCGGCAAGCCGCCGAGCTCACTTGGTGACGGCATGACAGCGCTCGACATCAAGCTGTTCCGGGACGTCAGGCGGCTCTGGGCGCAGGTGCTCGCCGTCGCGCTGGTGGTCGGTGGCGGCGTCGCGACGCTCGTGCTCGCGGTCGGCTCGCACCGATCGCTGGAGGAGACCAGGATCGCGTATTACGAACGCTACGGCTTTGCCGACGTCTTCGCCCAAGCGAAGCGGGCACCCAAGGCGCTCGCCGGCAGGATCGGCGAAATACCCGGCGTCGCTGCGGTCGATACCCGCATCGCCAAGCCGGCGCTGCTCGACATTCCCGGCTTCTCCGAGCCGGCCAGCGCCCATTTCGTATCGCTGCCCGACAACGGCGAGCCGCACCTCAATCGGCTCTATGTGCGATCAGGGCGACTTCCCGAGCCGGGGCGGACGGAGGAAGTGATCGTCAACGAGCCGTTCGCCCGCGCCCACGGCTTTGCGGAAGGTGCGCGGTTCTCGGCCATTCTGAACGGCAAGAAGCGCGAGCTGGTCATCGTCGGTACGGCGCTGTCGCCCGAGTTCGTCTACACCGTCGCCCCCGGCGACCTGATGCCGGATGATCGCCGCTACGCCATCGTCTGGATGTCGGAAAAGGCGCTCGCCGGTGTCTACGATCTCGACGGCGCATTCTCGGCCGTGTCGGTCAAGCTGCAGCCGGGCGCTTCCGAGCGCGAGGTGATCGCTCGGCTCGACGCCTTGCTCGATCCCTTTGGCGGGCAGGCGGCCCACGGCCGCAAGGATCAGACCTCGCACGCCTGGCTCGATCATGAGCTCGACATGCTCAACAACATGAGCCGCACGCTGCCGCCGATTTTCCTGCTGGTGGCCGCATTCCTGGTCAATCTCACCCTGACCCGCCTGGTCGCGCTCGAACGCGAGCAGATCGGTCTCCTGAAGGCGTTGGGCTATGCGGAAGGCAGCATCGTGCTGCACTATTTCAAGTTCGTCGCCCTGATCGTCGCGCTCGGCATCATCATCGGGGGCATCGCCGGCACCTGGCTCGGCTTGCGCGTCACCGCGCTGTTCGGGGACTTCTTCCACTTCCCGTTCCTGGTGTTCGCGAAGGCTCCGGATCTGTACGTCACCGCGGGCGCGCTTAGCGCGGCCGCTGCGTCCGTCGGCGCGTTCCGGGCGCTGCGCGAAGTGGTAAAGCTACCGCCGGCCGTCGCCATGCAACCGCCGGCCCCGCCGGTCTACCGGCGGCTGCTGCCGGCGAGCATCGAGCTCGACCAGATCGTGTCGCAGCCGACGCTGATGATGATCCGCAACATCGCGCGGCACCCGGTCCGCGCCGCGTTTACGGCGCTTGGGATGGCGCTGGCGACCGCCATCCTGGTCGTCTCGTTGTTCACGCGAGACTCGATGGAGCACCTGATCGACGTAACCTACTTCCTCGCGGACCGGCAGGACGCGACCATTGGCTTCGCCGAAAAGCGGATCGAGAACGTGGTGCAGCAAGTGAATCGGCTGCCGGGCGTTCTTGCGGCCGAGCCATTCCGCGAGGTGCCTGTCCGGATCCGCCATGGCAACGTCGAACGGCGCATTGCGATCAGCGGCCGGCCCGCGGGTGCCGATCTCCGGCGCATCATCGACGCCGACCTCCGGCCCGTCGTGCTTCCGGAGACGGGCCTCGCGATCTCCAGCATGCTCGGTCAGATTCTCGGGGTGGGAGCCGGCGACACCGTCGAGCTCGATCTGCTCGAGGGAGCCCGGCGCACCGTGACGATGCCGATCGTGGCCACCGTCGAGGACTACTTCGGCATCCGGGGAATGATGGACATCGAGGCGCTTCGGAAGCTGATGCGCGAGGCGCCCGTCGTGAACAGCGTGAATCTCAGCCTCGACCAGACCCGCAAGGAGGACTTCTACGCCGCAGTGAAGTCCATGCCGACGGTCGGCGGCGTGGCGCTGCAGCGCGTGTCGTTGGCAAATTTCCGCAAGACCGTGGCGCTGATCGTCACCACAATGGCGAGCATCTACACCGGGCTCGCCGCCGTGATTGCGTTCGGCGTCGTTTACAACAACGCCAGGATTTCGCTCTCCGAACGCGCGCGCGAACTGGCCAGCCTGCGGGTGCTTGGCTTCACGCGCGGCGAAGTCCTGCGGATATTGCTGCTGGAGCTCGCCATCCTGACGCTGATCGCGCAGCCGCCCGGTTGGCTGATGGGATATGGGCTGGCGTGGGTCATGAAGACGAACCTCGCCGGCGAACTGATGCGCGTTCGCCTCGTCGTCGAACATTCGACCTACGTGGTTGCCACCGCCGTGGTGGTTCTGGCCGCCATCGCCTCAGCTTTCGTCATTCGCGAGCGAATCGACAGACTGGACCTCGTCGCGGTCCTCAAGACGCGGGATTAGCCATGCCGGGAAACTGGACCAAACGTATCATCGGTGCCGCGGCCTTGGGGGCGATCGCGGCAGGACTGGCCTGGTTCGCCTGGCCGCGGCCGGTCCTGGTGGATCTCGCAACGATCGCGAAGGGGCCGATAGAAGTCACGGCCGACGACGACGGCAAGACCCACGTTCGCCACGTCTACACCGTGTCGGCGCCGATCGCCGGCAAAGTGCTGAGGATTTCGCATCCGCTCGGCGAGCACGGGCCCTCGCTCCACGTCGGCGACGAGGTCGCAGCCAACCAGACCGTCATCGCCCTGATGCAGCCGACGCTGCCGGGCTTCATCGACGTTCGCTCGCGCGACCAGCTCCAGGCCGAAGTCCTGGCTGCGGATGCTGCCATCCAGCAACAGGAAGCCGAGGTGAAGCGGATCGAAGCCGCGCTGGACTTTGCTCGGACCGAATTCCAGAGGGCGCAGACGTTGCTGCGTACGCAATCCGTTTCCGCTCAGGCGTTCGATAAGGCGAAGTTCGAAGTCGCCACCAACGAGGCCGCCTTGGCGAGCGCGAAGGCTCAGATCGACATGCGTCGCGCGGTGCGCACCAGTCTGGCCGCGCGTCTGATGGACCCCGCCAACGCCGCCTCGTCGGCGGAGCCGACATGCTGCGTCCGGGTGCTTGCGCCGGCGAGCGGACGGGTGCTCAGGATCATTCAGGACAGCGAGGCCACCGTTGCGCCCGGGGCGCCGCTGATCGACATCGGGCATCCCACCGATCTCGAGGTCGTCGCCGACTTGCTCTCGACGGACGCCGTCCAAATCAAGGTTGGCGCGCCGGTCCGGATCGACGGCTGGGGCGGACAGCCCATCAAGGGCAAGGTGGTACGCGTGGACCCCGCCGGCTTCCTGAAAGTCTCCGCGCTCGGCATCGAGGAGCAGCGGGTCCGCGTGACCATCGACTTCAGCGATCCGCCCGAAGCGTGGGCCTCACTCGGACACGACTATCGTGTGGTCGTTCACGTCACCACCTGGAGTGCACAAGACGCCTTGACCGTGCCGGTGAGCGCCTTGTTCCGGAAAGGCGACCAATGGGCTGTCTTTGTCGACGAAAACGGTCGCGCCAAGACGACTCTCGTTAAGATCGGCCACCGCAACAACCGCGTCGCCGAGATCGTCTCTGGCCTCGCCGCCGGTGCCAGGGTCGTGCTGCATCCGAGCGACCGGATCAGCGATGGGGTCAGGATCGCGCAGAGGGGTGAAGATTAGGCGGTCCCTATCCAACGCTATTCGATGGTCGCATCATGCCCCTGTTTTGCCCGACGGGGCAATCCGGCTTCGTAAAGCAATCGAAAAAACCCAATGCCGCCAAGGGGGCGGCTACTGTGCATGGGGTTGTTTTCGTGTTTTTTGTTTGGCCGGGTACTGAGGTCGGGCCGGCGCGTCGCCAGCCCCGCCTCAGCTATCCACCTTCAGCGCGGCAATGAAAGCTTCCTGCGGGATGTCGACCTTGCCGAACTGCCGCATCTTCTTCTTGCCTTCCTTCTGCTTCTCCAGAAGCTTGCGCTTGCGCGTGATGTCGCCGCCGTAGCATTTCGCGGTGACGTCCTTGCGCAGCGCGCGCACCGTCTCGCGCGCGATCACCTTGCCGCCGATCGCCGCCTGGATCGGGATCTGGAACATGTGCGGCGGGATCAGCTCCTTCATCTTCTCGACCATGGCGCGGCCGCGCCCTTCCGCGCGGGTGCGATGCACGAGCATGGAGAGCGCATCGACCGGCTCGGCATTGACGAGGATCTGCATCTTGACGAGATCGGCCGGCTTGTAGTCGGTCAGATGATAGTCGAACGAGGCATAGCCCTTGGAGACCGACTTCAGGCGGTCGTAGAAGTCGAACACGACCTCGTTGAGCGGCAGATCGTATTTCACCATTGCGCGGGAGCCGACATAAGTGAGCTCCTTCTGCGAGCCGCGGCGGTCCTGGCACAGCTTCAACACGCTGCCGAGATATTCGTCCGGCGTCATGATCGTCGCCTCGATCCAGGGCTCCTGGATCTCCTCGATCTTGACCACGTCGGGCATGTCGACGGGATTGTGGATCTCGAGCTCGGTGCCGTCGGTGAGCTTCATCTTGTAGATGACGCTCGGCGCGGTCGCGATCAAATTGAGGTCGAACTCGCGCGACAGCCGCTCCTGGATGATCTCGAGGTGCAGAAGTCCGAGGAAGCCGCAGCGGAAGCCGAAGCCGAGCGCGGCCGACGTTTCCATCTCGAAGGAGAAGCTGGCGTCGTTGAGCCGCAGCTTGCCCATCGCCGCGCGCAGCGTCTCGAAGTCGTCGGCGTCGACCGGGAACAGGCCGCAGAACACGACGGGGATCGCCGGCTTGAAGCCCGGCAGCATCTCGGTGACCGGCTTCCTGTCGTCGGTGATGGTGTCGCCGACGCGGGTGTCGGCGACTTCCTTGATTGCGGCGGTGATGAAGCCGATCTCGCCGGGGCCGAGCTCGTCGACTTGCTGCATCTTCGGCGTGAAGAAGCCGACGCGCTCGACGTCGTAGGCAGCGCCGGTGCCCATCATGCGCACGCGGCTGCCCTTCTTCATGACGCCGTCGACGACGCGGATGAGAACGACGACGCCGAGATAGACGTCATACCAGCTGTCGACCAGCAGCGCCTTCAAGGTCGCGTCGCGGTCGCCCTTCGGCGGCGGCAGGCGGGTGACGATGGCTTCCAGCACGTCTGGGATGCCGAGACCGGTCTTGGCCGAGATCATCACCGCGTCGGAAGCGTCGATACCGATGACGTCCTCGATCTGCTGCCTGATCTTCTCGGGCTCGGCCGCGGGCAGGTCGACCTTGTTCAGGACCGGGACGATCTCGTGATTGTTGTCGAGCGCCTGGTAGACGTTGGCGAGCGTCTGCGCCTCGACGCCCTGGCTGGCGTCGACCACCAGCAGGGAACCCTCGCAGGCCGCCAGCGACCGCGAGACTTCGTAGGCGAAGTCGACATGGCCGGGCGTGTCCATCAGGTTGAAGATGTAGTCCTTGCCGTCCTTGGCGCGGTAGGCGAGGCGCACCGTCTGCGCCTTGATCGTGATGCCGCGCTCGCGCTCGATGTCCATGGAATCGAGCACCTGCTCCTTGCCCGCCATTTCGCGGTCGGAGAGGCCGCCGGTCATCTGGATCAGGCGGTCGGCCAGCGTCGATTTGCCATGGTCGATATGGGCGACGATGGAGAAATTGCGGATGTTCGAAATGGGGACGGTCGTCATGGGCGCGGGATACCACTCACATCCCCGTGCGGCAACCATATTGCTGTAATTTCAGGGCCTTTGTTCACGCCAAGCTGATTCCACCATCGCCCAAAACGCGCTAGGCAACGGCCTATGTCGACCACGTCTCTCCCCACCGCCAAGGCACGTCCCAAGGCACGCGCGAAAACCCGCCTGAGCTTCGACCGCTTCCGGGCCTGGCTGGTCGCCTGCGCAATCCGCCCCGAGGCGAGATTGTGGCTGGTGATTGAGCTCGCCATCCTGCATGCGGTGCTCTGGACCTTCATCCTGATCAATCTCAAGGCCGCGCAGGACGTTCACATGGACGTCGCGGAAGCCTGGGGCTGGGGCCAGAAATTCCTCTGGGGTTACGGCAAGCATCCGCCGCTGTCGGGCTGGGTCGCCGGCCTCTGGTTCACGGCGTTCCCGGCGACGGATTGGGCGACCTACGCGCTGGCGATGGCGACCGTCGGCCTCGGCATGGTGATCTGCTGGCTGGTGGCCTTGCGCGTCGTGGATGCGCGGCGCGCGTTCCTGGCCGTGGTGATGGTCGCGCTCTATCCGATCTTCAACTTCAAGGGCTTCAAGTACAATCCGGACCTGCTGCAGCTCGTCACGCTGCCGCTGCTCGTGCTCGCCTATCTCAACGC
Source organism: Bradyrhizobium sp. WYCCWR 12699 (assembly GCF_032144035.1). NCBI lineage: Bacteria > Pseudomonadati > Pseudomonadota > Alphaproteobacteria > Hyphomicrobiales > Nitrobacteraceae > Bradyrhizobium > Bradyrhizobium sp. WYCCWR 12699. Next base: position 776,733 of record NZ_JAVTJN010000032.1, on the reverse strand, counting down.
GTTCGAGAAGCGCAGCTGGCAATCGGGCCTCTGGCTCGGCCTTGCCGGCGCGCTGGCGCTGATGACCAAATATTGGGTGCTGACCATGATCGGCGCCATCGGCCTTGCCGCGCTGATCCATCCGGAGCGGCTGAAATTCCTCGCCTCGCCGGCGCCGTGGGTGGCGATCGCGACGATGGTCGCGGCGATGATCCCGCACATCGTCTGGCTGGCGGAGGCGCATTTCGTGCCGCTGACCTATGCCGGCGACACCTACAGTCTCCATGACGACCGTCTTCTGCATCAGCTCGTGGCCGGCTATGCCCTGCATAACATTGCGCTGCTGGCGTTGCCGGTGGCGCTCGCCGCGCTGGCGATGGCGTGGGTGCCGCCGTGGTTCAAGCTGCTGCTGCGCGCGCCCTCGCGCATCGTCACGCGCGCCTGGGCGCGCGGCGCCAATCCGGGCGTCAACCTTTCGCAGGCGCTGAATGTCTGGATCGTGCAGGTCATCGTTGCGGTCGGCCCGCCGCTCGGTGCACTCGCCTTCAGCATCTACATGAAGACGGATTGGGGCATCTCGCTGTTTTTCCTGGTGCCCTTGGCACTGGTCGCGATTCCGGCGCTGCGGGTGCAGAGCGCAGTGTTGTTCAACATCACCGCGATCTGGCTCGTGCTCAGCGTCGCGACGCTCGCCGCCTCGCCCTGGATCGCCGCGCGCGAGATGGCGGCCAATGCCGGCAACGCGCAGATCTACGGCGCGCGCTCGGAGCTCGCGCGCCAATTGACGCAAGCCTGGCACAGCCGCTTCGCCTCGCGCTGGGCCGTCGTTGCCGGCACGATGGAGCAGATCCAGCCGCTGGTCTTCTACAGTCCTGATCATCCGTCGGCATTGCTGCCGCTGGAGGCCTGGGATTCCGGATTGACCTCGCGCGACGATGCCAAGAAGTACGGCTTCATCGGCGTGTTCGATCCGACCGACGGCCGTCTGCCTGCATTCGAGAAATGGGTGTCGGAGACCGCGCCCAACGCCGAGCGCATCGTGATGACGACCCGCCGCTTTACCCACGGCAAAGCCGGCCCGTCGATGAGCTGGAACATCTACATCGCGCCGCCGGGGAAGTGAGGTTGTCGTCGTTCCGGGGCACGCCAAGCGTGAACGGGTTCGATGCTGCGCATCGACCCGGAATGACAACGGGCAGCTAAATCCCTTCCTCGTTGAACTTGCTTTCAACGAGCTCGGTGATCGCCGCGAGCGCGGCCTCGGCGTCGGTGCCGGCGGCGGCGACGGTGATGGTGGTGCCAGGTCCCGCGGCGAGCATCATCAAGCCCATGATCGAGGTGCCGCCCACGGTCTCGCCGCCGCGCGTCACCCAGACTTGCGCGTCGAAGCGCTCGACGGCCTGGACGAACTTCGCCGAGGCGCGCGCATGCAGGCCGCGCTTGTTGATGATCAGGAGATCCTTGGAGATCGCGCCCGCGGGCACGCCTGTCCCCGCTTGTGGCGCGTCGTCGCTCATTTGCCGGCGAGCACCCGGCTGGCGATGGTGACGTATTTGCGGCCCGCTTCCTGGGCCATCGCGATCGCGTCCGGCAGGGGACGCTCCTCGCGGACCTTGGCGAGCTTCACCAGCATGGGAAGGTTGATGCCTGCGAGCACTTCGACCTTGGGCCGGCTCATGCAGGATATTGCAAGGTTCGACGGTGTGCCGCCGAACATGTCGGTGAGGATCGCAACGCCATCGCCGGAATCGACGCGGTTAACCGCCTCGATGATGTCGCTTCGACAGAGATCGGAATCATCTTCGGCGCCGATCGTGATCGCTTCGATTTGCTTTTGTGGGCCCATGACATGTTCAAGCGCTGCCTTGAATTCGTCGGCAAGGCGCCCGTGGGTCACAAGTACTAGACCAATCATCGGAAAACTCCTCGCGGGCGCTTTTGGTGCACCGCACGAACGCGCCACTTTGACCATCCAGAGCCCCTGCGCAAGAGGGGATGTTGCGTATCTCCCTGAATCTAGACGGATGGATGAGGGGAGCTGCGCCGGTCTATTCGGTCGCGATAGTGGGGTTCATATGGTTACCATTTCCCTTCAAACAATCGCCTGAAGGGTTAACGGAAGATGAACTCTTGGTAGTGGTCAAGGCCGCAACAACCAGGGGGAGGGGTGAAGTGTCGCGGCCGACAGGGATTCGCGGTATTTCGACACCGGAAATGCTGATTTTTAGGGATTCCGGCGGCGGCAGGCGCTCGGCGTCCGCGGCGTCGAGATCGACCACGAGACCGACGGTCGCATGCTCCACGAAGTCGCAGCGGCGGATCCCGAGACCCCGGATCTCGATCAGGCCCTCAAGACGGGGCGCGGGGCGGACCTCAATTTCATCGCCGACTGTCGCCAGATGGACACGGTCATCCCCGACCAGAACGGCCCTGTCGACCACGCCCGAACGTCCCGCCATGATCAAATCAAAGGCAAGGCGCGACTTGCCGGAGCCCGAGGGCCCGCGGATCAGCACCGCCAGAGGCCCGACCTTGACCGCGGTGGCGTGCACGCTGGGCGCGCCATCGTTCAAGCTGCCTTCGTTCAAGCTACCTTGGCTCATAGCGCCGGCAGTCTCACCACGAAGCGCGCGCCGGCAACTGTGGGCACGCCCTCGTCATCCGGCGGGCCGGCGCGATTCTCGGCCCAGATCCGTCCGCCATGGGCGTCGATGATCTGCTTGGAGATCGAGAGGCCGAGGCCGGAGTTCTGGCCAAAGCCCTGATGCGGACGATCGGTGTAGAAGCGCTCGAAGATGCGCTCCAGCGCGTCGTCGCGAATGCCGGGGCCGTCGTCGTCGACCACGATCTCGATCTCTCCGCGCACACGGCGGCAGGTGAGGCGCACCTTGTTGCCGCGCTCGGAAAACGACTGCGCGTTGGAGAGCAGGTTGGAGACCACCTGCCCAAGCCGTGAATCGTGGCCGGTCACGGCGAAGGTGTCGGTCGGGCTGCGGCCTTCGAAGCGGGTCTCGACCGCGACGTCGTGGCCGAGCTTGGTTTCATTGGCAACGGACACCAGTGTCGTCAGCAGGCGGCGCAGATCGACCGGGATCGCATCCTGGCGCTGCAATTCGGCATCGAGGCGGCTGGCGTCGGAGATGTCGGAGATCAGGCGGTCGAGCCGCTTGACGTCGTGCTCGATAACCTCGAGCAGGCGGGCGCGGCTGTTTTCGTTGCGGGCCAGCGGCAGCGTCTCGACCGCCGAGCGCAGCGAGGTCAGCGGGTTCTTCAGCTCATGCGCAACGTCGGCGGCGAACATCTCGATCGCCTCGATGCGGCTGTAGAGCGCGCTCGTCATGTCGCGCAATGCGCCCGAGAGATGGCCGATCTCGTCGCGGCGGCGGGTGAAATCGGGAATCTCGATGCGGGCCTTGATGCGGCGGCGGACGCGCTCGGCGCTGTCGGCGAGCCGGCGCACGGGCCCGGCGATCGTGCTCGCGAGCAGCAGCGACAGCATGATCATGACGGTGGCGGCGACGCCGCCGACCTTCAGGATGGCGAGGCGCTCGGCGGTGACCATCTGGTCGATGTCGTCGCCTTGCGTCGACAGCATCAAGGCGCCATGGATCGCGCGCGAGCGCAGCACGGGGACCGCGACCGAGACGATCACCTCGCCGCGCACATTGACCCGCACCATCGAGCGCTTCTGGCCCTGCAGCGCATCGCTCACCTCCGCATAGCCGTTGCCGTTCTCGGGCCCGAGCTCGCGATAGAGCGGCAGGTCGCCGCGGTTCAGCCAGGTGCGCACCGCGACCATGCCGCGTTCGACGATGCCGGGCTTTTCGGCCGGCGGCGGCAGATTGTAGCGCAGTACGTTTTCGAGGTTGCGGCTGTCGACCAGCAGGCTGCCGTTCGGATCGTAGATGCGGGCCCGCGTCTTGGTCGGCGAGATCAGCGTGCGCAGCACCGGCGCGACCCGCTCCGGATTGATCGGGAAGTCCAGCGGCGAATATTCGTCCGAGCCGCCATAGGTCTCGCCCGGCTTGAGGTCGAGCAGCCGGTCGGGATCGATGGTGATGGCGTTGGTCTGCACCGTGGCCGAGGCCGCGATCGCGCCGGCGATGATCTCGGCCTGTACCAACAGGCTCTGCGCCCGCGCGTCGATCAGGCCGGCGCGGAATTGCGACAGATAGAGGATGCTGGCGACCAGCGCGACGAGGCCGGCAAGGTTGAGCGAGACGATACGGCGGGTCAGGCTGGAGAAGGACAGCGCGAAGAAGAACTGACCGGCGCGCTTCAGCCAGTTCAGCGGCCGGAAGCCCTGCGGCTTGTCTTCGGCAAATTGCTGCTGAACGCCGTCGGATGTGACATCCCCGGCGCTCCGGTTTGGATCAGGCTGCGTTCGGTCCAGCAATGCTTACGCCTGCGTTAGGACAGCTCTTTGAGGGTCCCTGCATCCTAGAGCATGATCCGGAAAAGTGTGCAGCGGTTTTCCGAAGGATCATGCTCAAGAAATAATCCAACGTGCGATGATCTCATCGCGCTTGGAGCAATCCCGGTCCCGATGGAACGAGAACCGGAGATGCTCGTAAGTGTTTTGCGAAGGCGCCCGCCGCCTCAGGCTTCCTTGAAACGGTAGCCGACGCCGTAGAGCGTCTCGATCATCTCGAACTCGTTGTCGACCACCTTGAACTTCTTGCGCAGCCGCTTGATGTGGCTGTCGATGGTGCGGTCGTCGACATAGACCTGGTCGTCATAGGCGGCGTCCATCAGCGCGTTGCGGCTCTTCACCACGCCGGGACGGGTCGCCAGCGCCTGCAGGATCAGGAATTCGGTGACGGTCAGCGTCACCGGCTCGTTCTTCCAGGTGCAGGTATGCCGTTCCGGATCCATGCGCAGCAGGCCGCGGTCGAGCGCCTTGGCGTCGTTCTCCTTCGGCGCGACGGTCGGGTCCTTCGGTGCCGAGCGGCGCAGCACCGCCTTGACGCGCTCGACCAAAAGGCGCTGCGAGAACGGTTTGCGGATGAAGTCGTCGGCGCCCATCTTGAGGCCGAACAGCTCGTCGATCTCCTCGTCCTTGGAGGTCAGGAAGATCACCGGCAGGTCGGACTTCTGCCTGAGGCGGCGCAGCGTCTCCATGCCGTCCATGCGCGGCATCTTGATGTCGAGGATGGCGAGGTCGGGCTGGGTGGTACGGAAACCGTCAAGCGCGCTGGCGCCGTCGGTGTAGGTCATGATGCGGTAGCCTTCGGCTTCCAGCGCGATCGAGACGGATGTGAGAATGTTGCGGTCGTCGTCGACCAAAGCGATTGTGGGCATGAGCCTCTGCTTTCTGCTGTCCGTTTGGGTCGTGGCTTGAAACGGCGAGCAATCCACTGATGCGCCGCATACATGGGTGCCGAAGTCGGCGTTCGAACCTTGTCACCGAGCAATGCAAGCTGGGCTGAAGTGTGACCAAGTTCCACGAAATGCAGCAGATTCGCCGCATGTCGACCCATAACCAGGCCCCCGTTTACCCGAAAAAAGGCCCCCCTTGCAACCACCTGAGCCGAGAAAGCCGATGCAACCGACCCCTGATTTCGACCCCTCAAAGCTCGCCAAATCCCTGCTGCGGCGATCGCGGCAGGGGGCGCTGGCAACCCTGATGGCCGGCAGCGGCGACCCCTATTGTTCCCTGGTCAATCTGGCCAGCCACCCCGACGGCTCGCCCATTTTGCTGATCTCGGGCCTTGCCGTGCACACCAGGAACATCCTGGCGGACAGCCGGGTCTCGCTGATGCTGGACGAGCGAGCGGCAGGCGATCCGCTGGAAGGCGCGCGAATCATGCTGTCCGGCCGGGCGGAGCAGGCGGATTCAGAAAGGAAACTGCTGCAGCGGCGGTATCTCAATGCCCATCCGTCTGCGGAAGGCTTTGTTTCTTTTAAGGATTTCTCCTTTTTCCGGATCCGCCCCACGGGAACCCATCTGGTCGCCGGTTTCGGCAGGATCGTCGACCTCAAGCCCGAGCGATTCCTCACGGACCTCACCGGCGCCGAGGATCTGCTGGCGGCGGAGGAGGGCGCTGTCGACCACATGAATGCCGACCATCGCGAGGCCATGGGCCTCTACGCGACCAAGCTGCTGGGCGCGGCCGCGGGCGACTGGCGCTGCACCGGCTGCGATCCTGATGGTCTCGACATGCAGGACGGCCAGATCGCGCTGCGGCTCGACTTTCCGGAGCGGGTCACGGACGGCACCTCGCTGCGCAAGATGCTGGTGCGTCTCGCTGGCGAAGCGCGCGGCAAGGTGGGCGACTAGGGCGTGTACTCCCGAAATCGAGGTCGGCTCTGAGCGCCGAGCGGAAGTTTTCTGATTGGGTGGAGCAGTACTGCTGATGACCCGGACCGGAAGTCGCAGCGCTCGCAACATGTGACGCCGTCATTCGCCATGTGGACGGGACTGCGCGAGAGCGCCGTTAAACGCGCGACCGTTCCTGTCATCCGCTCCGCCGGAGCCGCGCTGCAATTGTCTGCGACAGGCGGCAAACTGACGTGCCAACGTTAGCGCGTATCCGCTGATGCGGACTGAACGGACCCGGCGCCCACAAGATCTCGTTTGGCTCGCTTATGGTCCGCAGCTCTCGGCGCTTGTTATCCAGGAGAATGTTTCTTGGCAGGCAATTATCTCAGCCACAGCTTGAGCGGAACCGCCTGACGATCGGGGCATTTCATGGTGCCCGTATAGGAGCCTGACAGTCGTCCACTGTAGGTGCATTCGACGCCGGCAACCGAGAATGTCGCGTTCAATTGGGATGATGAGTCCGATACCTGAAAACGCATTTCACCGGTCTTCTCCTCCGGGCCATCCTGAGTGCACACCCCGATGTGCTTCATCGTTAATGGCCCGGAGTATTCCTTCGTGTGGCCGGAAACCGTTTCGGTGACGGTGGCGGTCAACTCCCACTCGCCCAAATGGCCAGAATATCCTACGACCTGAAGCGATTGAGCGCTGGCCGGGCTCGCAAGGATGCCCAGAACGATCGGCAGAAGGGCTGCTCTCACGGTGTGTTTCATGGCTTTCGCCGGCTTCTCAGCGCTTCGTCAGGAACGCACGCGCCTCGGCAAGCTCGATCCGGGTGCTATCGGCAGCATCGGCGATCGCAACGACCTGGCCGTAGTAGTCCCGGGCCTTGGCGGAGTCACCGGACTTTTCTGCGGCCTTGGCCGCGCCCACATAGGCGCCGAGTCGGTTTGGCTCCTTCCTCAGGGTTGCCTCAAAGGCGGCAAGTGCTTCATTGGCATTGCCGCTCTCGAGCAGCATGGCTCCATAGAGTTCGCGCGCCGGTCTGAGCACGCCTGGCGTCACTGGATGCTTCTCGGTCTTGTCCTCGGCATCAGCAGCGGCACTCATCGCCTTCAGCGCATCGTCGCGGTTGCCTTCGGCGTAGAGCAGCCAGGCGGTGGCGACCTGCCGCTGAATGTCGACTTGTTGCGACCAATATGCGTCCTTGGCATCGCGCAACTTATCGCGCAGCTCAGCGAGCTTTGCGATGTCAGCCTTGGCGGCTTCAGGATTGCCCGACCGGGCTGCGCCTAGCGCTCGCGCGAAATGAGTGATCGCCTGGACGTGAGCCAGCGGACTAGGGCGAACCTGAAGCGCCGCCGCAGCCTTCCAATCGCCGCGCTCCACTGCGTAGCGTGCCGGCGAAGCTGCCAGCGCGTATGGCCCGGCGATGAAAGTCTCGGTGAAGCCGGTGACCGCGTTCATGTCGTCGATAATGGCTGCGGCTTTCTCATCCTGCCCAAGTTGTAGATAGGCGTAGACCAAATAATCCATAGCGTGCAGCTGATCATGGCCCTCGTTGTCCGCGCTGGCGACACGCGATGATTCGACGTTGGAGGCAATCGACTCCTTCCAGTAACCGACGCGCGTAAAGATGTGTGATGGCATGTGCTGGGCATGAGCTGACGCTGGCGCGACCTTGGCGTAGCGTCGGGCGGCATCAAGGCCTTTCTCGGCGATCGGCGGATAATCGTAAAGGTGAATCAAGTAATGCGCCACGCCAGGATGTTGCGGCTGGCGTATTGCGATCGGCTCTAGGATTGCCGCGCCCTTGAGCTGGTTGGCGTAGGTTTTGTCGGCCGGCGAAGCCGAGGTGTTTAGGGCAAGCGCATAGTAGATCTGCACTTCGTCATCATTGGGGTAGCGCTGTGCTAATTGCTCCATGGCCTTGGCGTAAGCTTGCATGCGCGTACGGTGATCGACCTTGTCGTAGTCGGCATACATAACGCCCAGCGCATCGAGGTAGTCGCGCTCGCGCTGAGTCTTGGCGCCGACACTCTTTCCTTTCGCGATTATGGCCCCGCCCTCGGCGAGGTTCTTCGCAGGCGTCGGCACATGCGGATTCCACAACAGGCTGAGCGCGATGCCCCAATAGGCAATGCCGCATTCGGGATCGGCCTTAAGTGCATCTTCGAAAACCTTTTGCGAGGCGCGGTACCAGAACGAGTGCTGGTACAACATTCCCTGGCTAAAAAGCTTCTGCGCTTCCGGTTTGCACGATGTTTCGAAATTCACCGTACCGAGCTTGTCGTCCGATTGTCCCATTGCTGGTTGCGGGAGCGAAAGTCCAGCCGCCGCTATGGCGGCAACCGCGAATGATTTGTTTTTCATGATCCAGCTCCATGGCAGCATTCGAATTCCAACAGAGCGAACTGAAAGGTTATGCCGATTTCATGAGGCCAGCTACCCTTTTCTACCTGGCACTCTCCATGTCTACTTGGACTCCAAGGCATGTCAGCGAGATTTACGCTTGTTGTGCTCAGAAGCCGAGACGATCAAGACCGATATTAGCGCCTCCGCCGCGCCACGTCCGAAGGTGGCCCATCAGCGAAGTCGCGCCTCATCTAATGGAGGTCCGCTCATTGGTGCTCGGCGGACTAGATTTGCTCAACCTGAGTTCTTCGCATTCTGACCCATAAGCGACATGGAAGGATTGAAAGTCTTGCCATACAATGTCCCGTGGGCAGCGGTTGCTCAGGACGGCCCGGCGCAGATTGCATCACCAGGAGCCGATCAATGACATTGATTGACGAACGGCTTCTCGAAAGCAAGATGACCCAGATCGAGCAGGCCCGCAGTTGGAGCCCGCGGGTCATCTCCAAGTTCGAAACGCTGATCCGTAGCGGTGACGAGGTCAGCCTGTACCGTGCCAATCCGCTGGCGTTCGCCCGCGATCGCAGCGTGGCTGAGCCGGAGTCGATCGATCTATTTCTTCACGCCGCTCGTGTCGGGCTGGTCGACATGCATTGGGACATTCTCTGCCCCCACTCGGGCCTGGTGCTGGAGAGTTTTGGGAGGCTCCGTGCGCTTCGGAGCCATTTTGTCTGCGGGCTGTGCGATATCGAGGGCGAGACGGAGCTGGACGACTTCATCGAGGTTTCCTTCTCCGTCTCGCCGCAAGTCCGACCCCTCGCTTTGTATGACATCGATAATCTTTCGATTGAAGATCTGCACTGGAAGCTCATGTTCGCCAACAGCGGGCGTCTGCCTGGCGGACAAACCCGATTTGTCGATTTCCTGCGCGGCCTCCTCCGCGGAATGACTTATCTGCCATCCGGCCTGACGACGACGCTGCAGGCCGAGATCGAGCCGGGCGCACTCTCCGGCGTCAACGTCCAGACGCAGGCGGGCTTCATGCTTCCGGTCGTGCTCGCTCCCTCTGCCGAGCAGGTTCCGAAGACTCAAACGGTCGTTCGCATCGCCTATGACGGGCAACGGTTCACGCCAGCTGTTTCGGCCCTCCCTTCGGGCCCCGTGCTCTTCGAGATCAGCAACACCGGTCCCAGGCGCGGTTCGCTGCTCCTGATCAACTGGCCGCCTGAAATCCTAGCGATGCCTGAAAAGCCGACGCTCCAATTCGATCCCTACGTCTCGGGTGGCATGCTGCTGACGCGCCAGACGTTCCGCAAGCTCTTCCGTTCGGAGCGCGTCGATGAAGC
>NZ_JAVTJN010000032.1:492500-766621 GCF_032144035.1 Bradyrhizobium sp. WYCCWR 12699 | reverse complement strand
TTTCGCTCTCCTAGATGCAATCGCTCATCAGCATGCCGGTGCCATTGTGAAGACCATCGGCGACGCCGTCATGGCTGCGTTCTTCCAACCGGCGGATGCCGTGGCGGCGGCGCTCCAAATTCTGCAGGACATCGAACGGTTCAACCGGGATCATGGCCAGCCGGCGATCATTCTCAAGATGGGCGCCCATTGCGGGCCGTCTATCGCCGTGACCCTCAATGAGAACCTCGACTATTTCGGCCAGACCGTGAATATCGCAGCTCGGGTGCAATCATTCGCCGGTGCCGGCGAAATCTGTCTCACGGAAGCGCTCCATACGGCCCCCGCCGTTCGCCAGCTCCTGACGGGGTACGGTGTCGAAGAGTTCGACGCCCCGCTGCGTGGCGTCGAGGGCGAGGCGCGAGTCTATCGGGTCACTGGCCGATCGTAGCTCAGCTACCCGCCTTGCTCAAAGGACAGCGGTGTTGCGAGCGTCAAAGAGAGGGGGGCTTCTCAACCGTGCAAATGTCGCCTTGTGGCCCATCAGCGACGTCCGGCGATGGCCGGCTTTATACCGCTGTTGAGGGGGAAGCGGACACCCGAGAGCGCTCAAACCCAGCGCCGGATTATGAGTACCCCCTGGAACGCGACGTTTGAACGTAGCGACCCGTCGCTGCGACCCAAGACGATAGGTCTGTAAGGCTCGCAGCGAGAGGGTTTATGACGCGTCGTCGTTTGGCATTGGCTGCGGGTCTGGCACTCGCGATCACCACGTCGCTTGCCACGCCCGGCCTTGCCCAGAAGGGCGATCTGTCAGCACAAAGCGCGCGCATCAATGCGCTCCGCAGCGCCGGCAAATATGCGGAGGCGCTGCCGCTGGCGCAGGCCATGGTGGCCTCTCTCGAGAACACCAGCAACAACCGCGATCTCGCCGCCGCGCTCAACAATCTCGGGCAGATCCACGCCGACCAGGGCCACGACGATCAGGCCGAGCCGCTCTACAAGCGCGCCATCGCGCTGATGGAGAGAGGCACCGGTCAGGGCACCGTCGAGATCGCGCCGCTCCTGAACAATCTGGCGGCGCTCTATCAGCGGCAGGGCCGCTTCGCCGAGGCCGAGCCGCTCTTCAAGCGGGCGCTGGCCGTCAGCGAAAAGAGCCTGTCGCGCGAGCATCCCGATGTCGGCCGTGCCCTGAACAACCTCGCCACGCTCTACGTGAAGCAGGAGCACTTTGCCGACGCCGAGCCGCTGTTCCAGCGGGCGTTGGCGATCTATCAGAAGCTCGCCGGGCCCGAGCATCCCGCGGTCGCCACCGTCCTCAACAATATCGGCCAGGTCGATCGCGACCTCAACCGCGACGCCGATGCCGAGGCGCCGATCAAGCGCTCGCTCGCAATCCGCGAAAAAGTGCTGGGACCTGATCATCCCGACGTGGCGCGTTCGCTGAACAATCTCGCCGGGCTCTACGAGCACCAGCAGCGCTATGCCGAGGCCGAGCCGCTCTATCGCCGCGCGCTGTCGATCCGCGAGCGTGCGCTCGGCCCCGACCATCCCGATGCCGCGACCTCGACCAGCAATCTCGCCAACTTCCTTCAGATGTCGGGCCGGACCGTCGACGCCTTGCCGTTCGCGGAGAAGACGCTTGCCGGCAATCGCGCGCAGCTGCGAGTCGTGCTGCCTGTTCTGTTCGCGGCGCGGCAGCAGGCGCTGCTGGCGAGCGACAAGGCGCTCGATGACGCGCTCGCCGCGATCCAGCGCGGTACGCAATCGTCCGCCGCCTCCGCCGTGAACAAGCTCGCGGTGCGGATGGCCGCCGGCAGCGACCGGCTCGCCGAGCTGGTGCGCCGGGACCAGGATCTTGCCGCCGAGGCCGAGGCGCTCGACAAGGCGATCATCGCCGCGGTGTCGAAGCAGTCGGCGCAGCGGGATGCCACCGCCGAGCAGCGCAGCCGCGCGCGGATCGCTGCGATTGCGAGCGAGCGAGCGGGCTTGCAGAAGACGCTCGCGCGCGAATTTCCCGACTACGCCTCGCTCTCCAACCCGCTGCCGCTGGCGGTGAAGGACATCCAGCCGCTGCTGTCGGCGGACGAAGCGATGGTGATCTATTCCGTCGTCGACAAGCAGAGCTATGTCGTCGCGATCACGCGCGATGGCGCTGAGTGGAAGGAGATCCCGCTCGGCGCGGATGCGATGGCGCGGAAGGTGGCGGCTTTCCGCAAGGGACTGGATGTCGGCAAGGCGCGCGATGCCTCCGGCAAATCGGGACTGTTCGACCTCGCGCTCGCGAACGAGCTCTATGTCGCGCTGCTCGGCCCGGTCGAGGCGTTGACGAAGGACAAGCGCAATTTGCTGGTGGTGCCATCGGCGGCGCTGACGGCATTGCCGTTTCATCTCCTGGTGACGGAGACGCCGCGGGCTGCGATCCCGGACAAGATCGAAGGTTATCGCAATGCTGCCTGGCTGCTGCGGCGTCAGGCCGTCTCGGTGCTGCCGTCGGTGATCTCCCTGAAATCGCTGCGTGCCTTCGCGCGCAGGGATCAGGGCGCAAAGCCGATGACCGGATTCGGCGATCCTGTCTTCAATCCCGCAGCCGAAGGACCGGCCGACCGACGGGCTGCAAGCGGCAAGGTCGCCGCGCGCAGCATCGCGACGATCGCCTATACCGATTTCTGGCGCGGCGCCGGCGTCGACCGCGCGCGGCTGGCACAGGCGCTGCCGCAACTGCCCGACACCGCCGACGAGCTGAACGCCGTGGCGAGGGACGTCGGCGCCACTGACGCCGACATCCATCTCGGGCGCGATGCCAGCGAAACGACGCTGAAGCGTGCAGCGCTTGCTCAATACGGCATCATCTACTTTGCCACCCATGGTCTCGTTGCCGGTGACGTCAAGGGACTGGGTGAGCCCTCGCTCGCGTTGTCCATTCCCGATCAGCCGTCGGAGCTCGACGACGGTCTTCTGACCGCGAGCGAAGTGGCGCAGCTCAAGCTCAACGCAGATTGGGTGGTGCTGTCGGCCTGCAACACCATGGCCGGCGACAAGCCCGGCGCCGAGGCGCTGTCGGGGCTCGCGCGCTCGTTCTTCTACGCAGGGGCCCGTGCGCTCCTGGTCTCGCATTGGGCCGTGGATTCGGAAGCCGCCACCCGCTTGACCACATCGACGTTCGAGCTGCTCAAGAACGAGCCAAAGATCGGTCGTGCCGAAGCCCTGCGCCGCGCGATGTTAACGTTTGTTGACGACGCCTCGTCGCCACGCAACGCCTACCCAGCGATGTGGGGTCCGTTCGCGCTGATCGGCGAAGGTGAGGTAAGATAAGAAGACGACACGGGGATTGTGCGTCGCAATAACCTGATGTAACGCGCAAACACGCGTTTGGTTGCGCGATCATTTGCGTTTTCTCGTCGCGCCGGTTCAGAGCTGACATGCGCGACGTTTGGCGCGGTCCTTGAATAAACCAAATCCTGCGGGATCGGCTTGGCAACGCCAGCGTTCATGATTATTAGGTCGTTCAGCCGAGGCCGAATGGCCCATTCATCACGGTGACTGCGACGGCGCCAGGCTTGGTCCGCTAAATGTCGCGGGTTCTAGGAGGATTTTTTCGTGCAAGAGACGGGCGTGCGCAACGGTGCCTTCGGCGCCGACAAATTCGGCTTAAAGAATCTCAAGCAGGTTCACTGGAACCTGGGTGCGCCGCAACTCTATCAATATTCGCTCGCGGCGGGCGAGGCGGTGCTGTCCGCTGACGGTGCGCTCTGCGCCGACACCGGCGAGTTCACCGGGCGCAGCCCGAAGGACAAGTTCACGGTGCGTGACGCCACCACCGACAAGAAGATGTGGTGGGCCGGCAACCAGTCGATCACCGCAGAGCAGTTCGAGACGCTCTACCAGGACTTCCTCAAGCACGCCGAAGGCAAGAAGCTGTTCGCGCAGGACCTCTATGGCGGCGCCGACCCGGCCTACCGGATCAAGACGCGCGTCTTCACCGAACTCGCCTGGCACTCGCTGTTCATCCGCACGCTTCTGATCCGCCCCGAGGCGATCGAGCTGTCGACCTTCGTGCCGGAGCTCACCATCATCGACATGCCGAGCTTCCGCGCCGATCCCAAACGTCACGGCTGCCGCTCGGAGAACGTCGTCGCGATCGATTTCGCCCGCAAGATCGTCCTGATCGGCGGGTCTTATTATGCCGGCGAGATGAAGAAGTCGGTCTTCACCACGCTGAACTATTACCTGCCCGAGCGCGGCGTGATGCCGATGCACTGCTCGGCCAATGTCGGCGCCAAGGGCGACACCGCGATCTTCTTCGGGCTGTCAGGCACCGGCAAGACCACGCTGTCGGCCGATCCGAACCGCACGCTGATCGGTGACGACGAGCACGGCTGGGGCCCGAACGGCGTCTTCAATTTCGAAGGCGGCTGCTACGCCAAGTGCATCAAGCTGTCGCAGGAAGCCGAGCCCGAGATCTTCGCGGCCTCGACCCGCTTCGGCGCGGTGCTGGAGAATTGCGTGCTCGACGAAGACACCCGCGTGGTGGATTTCGACGACGGCTCCAAGACCGAGAACACGCGTTCGGCCTATCCGCTCGACTTCATCCCGAACGCTTCGCGAACCGGCCGCGCGCCGCAGCCGAAGAACGTGGTGATGCTCGCCGCCGACGCGTTCGGCGTGCTGCCGCCGATCGCAAAGCTCTCGCCCGCGCAGGCGATGTATCACTTCCTGTCCGGCTACACCGCGAAGGTTGCGGGTACCGAGCGCGGCCTCGGCAACGAGCCGCAGCCGGAATTCTCGACCTGCTTCGGCTCGCCCTTCCTGCCGCTCGACCCCAGCGTTTACGGCAACATGCTGCGCGACCTCATCGCCCAGCACAATGTCGATTGCTGGCTGGTCAACACCGGGTGGACCGGCGGCAAGTACGGCGTCGGCTCGCGCATGCCGATCAAGGTGACGCGCGCGCTGCTCACCGCGGCGCTCGACGGCAGCTTGCGCAACGTCGAATTCCGCACCGACAAATATTTCGGCTTCGCGGTCCCGACCGCGCTGCCGGGCGTCCCGGCCGAGATCCTCAACCCGGTCAACACCTGGAAGGACAAGGACGAGTTCGACAAGACCGCCCGCGCGCTGGTCGGCATGTTCCAGAAGAACTTCGCCAAGTTCGAAGCCCAGGTCGACGCCGACGTCCGCGCCGCCGCGCCGGACGTGAAGCTGGCGGCGGAGTAACCGCTCGCATCGTCATCAATGCAAAAGGGCGGCCGCGAGGCCGCGCTTTTTGTTTGCAGGTTCTTTCCTTCTCCCACAAGGGGAGAGGGAAAGAAGCAGCTACGCCTTGAAATACGCGATCTGCGTGCTCGTCGCGAGCAGCCGCCCGTTCGGCGACCACAGCTCGGCATTCTGGTCGGCGTAGCTCTTGTGCATGATCTTCGAATCCGCCGTCGCCAGCACGCGCGTGATGTCCTCGGCCGCGAGCTCTTCGCTGTCCGTGTGAAAATAGGTCGTCAGCGACACCGTGCCGAACGGCACCAGCTCGCGCCGCGCGTGGAAGATGCGGCCGAAGAAGGCGTCCGACATCGACATCAGCGACAGCATGTCGAGCTTGCGCGGCGTGCGGTCGCTGATCCAGATCTTCGAATAGGTGCTGGCAAGCTCGGCTTGGGGCGGGCCGATCCGCATCTCGCCCTCGACGAAGCGGAATTCGTACTGGTTGGCCCAGGACGCCGCGATCTTCGGGAACGGCATCGTCTCTTCGAACGGCTTTGTTTCAGGATATTGCGCCACCCGATGCTCCCAGGACGGCCGGCGCTCGGCGAACACGGCGGTCGCGAGCGTTGCGACTTCGCCGCCGCCTTGGCTGAGCTCGACGCTCCAGTGCTGGCTGGAGCGGTTGGCCTTCACCAGGCGCACGTCGAGATCGAACGGGCCCTTGGCGATCGGCGCGCAGTAATTGACGGTGAGCGCCAACGGATCGCCGGCGGCTTGCTGATGCTCGATCAGCGCGCGGAGGATCGTCGCGGCGGTGGCGCCGCCGAACGGGCCGACAAAGGCCCAGTAATCGTCGCTGGTGTGCCCCTGCCAGCTGCTGTCACCCGCGGTGATGCGGGTGGCGTCGTCGAAGGGATGCGGGAGTTTGGCGTGCATTGTTTGATCCGGCTTTCAATGTCGAACGTCATATCACGTCCGACGCCGGCTGATGCAATTACCTCTGGGGTTAGCCGCTTCCATCCTGCGGAAAATCAGCCCGCGACGTCACGCAGATCAGGCAGCAGCGGCGTGGTCGGATTGACCGGCACGTTCCAGATCTCCTCGGCGTATTCGCGGATGGTGCGGTCCGAGGAGAACCACGCCATGCGCGCGACGTTGAGGATGGAGGCGCGGGTCCAGGCCGGCGTCACCTGCCAGCGTGCGTCGACCGCGCGCTGCGCTTCGTAATAGGAATCGAAATCGGCGCTGACCATGTAATGGTCGAGATAGCGCAGCGCATGCGCGATGGATTCGAAGCGGCCGGGATCGCCGGGCGAGAATTCGCCGGTGCCGATCGCGTTGATGGCGCGCTGCAGCTTCGGCGAATTGAGGATCACGTCGGAGGCGTCGAGCCCCTGCTTGCGCCGGATCATCACGTCGCCGGCCTCCATGCCGAAGATCGCGATGTTCTCAGCTCCGACATGGTCGCGGATCTCGATATTGGCGCCGTCGAGCGTGCCGATGGTGATGGCGCCGTTGAGCGCCAGTTTCATGTTGCCGGTGCCGGAGGCTTCCATGCCCGCGGTCGAGATCTGCTCGGAGAGATCGGCCGCCGGAATGATCACCTCGGCGAGGCTGACATTGTAGTCGGGCAGGAACACGACCTTGAGCTTGCCGCCGATCGCGGGATCGTTGTTGACGACCTCCGCGACGTCGTTGATCAGCTTGATGATCAGCTTGGCGTAGCGGTAGCTCGCCGCCGCCTTGCCGGCGAAGATCTTCACCCGCGGCACCCAATTGCCGTCGGGATTGTCCTTGATCGCCTGGTAAAGCGCGACCGTCTCGATGACGTTGAGCAACTGGCGCTTGTATTCGTGGATGCGCTTGATCTGCACGTCGAACAGAGCGGTCGGGTCGACCTTGATGCCGAGCCGCTCGCCGATCAGGCGCGCCAGCGCGGTCTTGTTGTGCAGCTTGACGGTGCGGAACTTCTTCTGGAATTCGACGTCGCTGGCGCGGGCCTCGATCAGCGAGAGCTGCGAGGGATCGTCGAGCACGGCCTCGCCGCAGGTCTCGCGCAACAGGTCCGTCAGCTTCGGGTTCGCCAGCATCAGCCAGCGGCGGAAGGTGATGCCGTTGGTCTTGTTGGTGATGCGGCCGGGATAGAGATGGTTGAGGTCGTGGAACACGGTCTCGCGCATCAGGTCCGAATGCATCCCCGAGACGCCGTTGATGCGGTGCGAGCCGACGAAGGCGAGCTGGCCCATGCGCACGCGGCGCCCGCTCTTCTCGTCGATCAGCGAGACCGAGGCGCGGAAGTCGATGTCGCCGGGGCAGCGCGCCTCGGCGAGCGCCAGATGCTGCACATTGATGCGGTAGATGATCTCGAGATGCCGCGGCAGCAGCCGCTCGAACAGCTCGACCGGCCAGGTCTCCAGCGCCTCGGGCAGCAGCGTGTGGTTGGTGTAGGACAGCGTGGCGACCGTGATCTTCCAGGCCTCGTCCCAGCGGAAATTGTGGAGGTCCACGAGGATGCGCATCAGCTCGGTGACGGCAAGGCTCGGATGGGTGTCGTTGAGCTGCACCGCGACCTTGGACGACAGGCTGCGGAGCTGGCCGTCGGAGGCGAGGTGCCGCTTCACCAGGTCCTGCAGCGAAGCCGAGACGAAGAAATATTCCTGGCGCAGCCGCAGCTCGCGGCCCGCCGGGCTCTCGTCGTTCGGATAGAGGAATTTGCAGATCGCCTCCGCGCGCGACTGCTCGGCGCTGGCGCTGACATAATCGCCTTTGTTGAAGGCATCGAGCTTCAGCGGATCGGGCGAGCGCGCCGACCATAGCCGCAGCGCATTGACGTGCTGACCACGCCAGCCGACGATCGGCGTGTCATAGGCAATCGCCTGCACCGTCTCGCCGGGATGCCAGATCGCGCGGTCGCGGCCCTTGTCGTTGACATGCTCGACGGCGCCGCCGAAATTGATGTCGTAGATCACCTCGGGCCGCTGCAATTCCCAGGGGTTGCCGAAGCTCAGCCATTCGTCCGGATATTCCTGCTGCCAGCCCTGATTGATGATCTGGCGGAACAGGCCGTAATCGTAGCGGATGCCGTAGCCGATCGCGGGGATCGACAGCGTCGCCATGCTCTCCATGAAGCAGGCGGCGAGCCGCCCGAGGCCGCCATTGCCGAGCGCGGCGTCGGGCTCGCATTTGCGCAGCTCGGGCAGCGAGACGCCGAGATCGCCGAGCGCGACTTCGAAGATCTTGAGGAGGCCCATGTTGTTGAGCGCGTCGCTGAACAGCCGGCCGATCAAAAATTCCAGCGAGAGATAATAGACGCGCTTGCGGCCGGCGTCGTAGCTGTGCTTCTCCGCGGTGAGCCAGCGATGCACGATGCGGTCGCGCAGCGCGAGCGCCGCGGCCTGGTACCAGTCGTGCTTGGTCGCCATACCGGCATCCTTGCCGATGGCAAGCCGCAGCTTCGCCAGGATCACGCCCTTGATCTCGGCCAGCGCGAGCTCGTCGATGGGCTGCGTGGCAGCGGAAGAACTGGGCTGGAACGATGAATCTTGCAAAGCTGTCATTTCCTGGTCGACGAAGCGCTAGTCACTCTACGCACCCTGCTCCTGCATCGGAACCATCGCTGGCGCGGCCGTGTCCTGCACGGAGGTAAAATTATGCAAGGAACGGGCCGATTTGGGAACCCGGACGAGCACGGAGAAACCTAAGTTTCCGTGCTAGATTGCCGATCAATTCAGCCATCAGTGTGGAGAAACATTCCCATGAAACTGCTGAAGCGACTGCTGATTGAAATCGCCGCCGCGGCCCTGCTCGTCATCTGCATCAGCGCCTCCAGTGCCGCATTTGCCGCCGGCAAGCCCGGCCGCAGCGCGGATGGCCTGAGCTGCGGCTTCACCATCCCGCAGAATGCCTCGCCCGCGGCGCGCTGCGCCGCCATCAAGCGTCAATGCGGCGGCAAGTTTTATGCGAATGCGTGCGGCGACAGGCTGATGTCCGCGGTGAATTGAGAGCCGGGCGGCAATCGTCGCGGCTCAGGCCGCCTTCAAGCCGCCTTGGCCTGCACCGCATCGCAAAATTCGGCAAGACGATCCGCAAGCCGCAGCGTGGCCGGGCTCGCATCGGGCGAAGCCATCAGTGCGACCTCGGTCTTGTCGATCGGCGCAAAACCTTCCTTCACCGTCAGCACGCGGTGGTCGGATTGGATCGACATCTCCGAGAGGATGCTGAGGCCCATGCCGGCGGCGACCGCGGCCTGGATGCCTGACAGGCTCGAGGAGGAATAGGCCATGTGCCAGGCGCGGCCGATGCTTTCCAGCGCGTGGATGGCGCCGGCACGGTAGAGGCAGCCGGCCGGGAAACCGATCAGAGGCACGGATGCGGCGTGGACGTCGACCGGATGGCTCTTACTGGTCACCCAGTGCACCCGCTCCGGCCACACCGCGATAGCGCCCTTCTCGCCCGCGGCGCGCTTGAACAGCGCAAGGTCGAGCTCGCCGCGCTCGAGATCGCGCGCGAGGTGCTTGCTCTGGTCGGCGCGCACGTCGAGCCGCAGGCCCGGATGCGAGCGCGCGAACGCGCCGAGGAGCTTGGTCAGCCGGTACGCCGCGAAATCCTCGGGGATGCCGAGCCGGATCGCGCCTTCGCCCTCCGGCTGGCGCAGCACGTCGCGCGCCTCCTCGGCCAGCGAGAGCAGCCGGCGCGCATAGGACAGCAGCCGCTCGCCGGCCTCGGTCGGGCGCACGTTCTTGCCGTCGCGATGCAGCAGCACCTGGCCGAGATCGTCCTCCAGCCGCTTGATCTGCTGGCTGACCGTCGACTGCGTGCGGTGGACGCGCGCACTGGCGCGGGTGAAGCCGCCGGCCTCGACCACCGAGACGAAGCTGCGCAGCAGCTCGAGATCGAGCATCACCGCCTCCATTCGAAAATCCACTTATCGGCAGTTAATCATTTAATTTCCAAATGACAAGCGGCCTCCCTAGATCGAGGGTTCAGGAGAATGCCCCTCATGTCGCTCGCCCCCTCGATTTCCGTCCCTCACAGCCGCTTCAACACGCTGCCGCTCGCCATCGGCCTGTTCTGCCTGCTCTGGAGCTATGCCTTCGTCGCCGGCAAGATCGGCGTCACCCATTGCCCGCCGCTGATCCTGCTCGCCGCGCGCTTCTCGCTCGCCGGCATCTTGATCCTGGGTGCAACGCTGATCCGCGGCGAGGCCTGGTCGCTGTCCTGGCGCGATGCGGCGATCTTCGCCGTGCTCGGCATCGCCAACAACGCGCTCTATCTCGGCCTCGGCTACACCGGCCTGCAATCGGTGTCCGCCGGCCTCGGCGGCCTGATCGTCTCGGCCAATCCGGTCTTCACCGCGGCGCTCGCAGCCCTGCTGCTCGGCGAAGGCATGACCTGGCGCAAGGCAAGTGGCCTGCTGCTCGGCATCGCCGGCGTGACGCTGATTGTCTGGCATCGCCTGTCGGTCGGCACGGATTCCCTGCACGGCATCGTGTTCACGCTGGCCTCGCTCGCCTCGATCGTCGCGGGCACCATCCTGTTCAAGCTGCTGGCGCCGAAGGGGTCCCTGTGGATCGGCAACGGCGTGCAGAACCTCGTCGCCGGCCTCGTGCTGACGCCGGTCGCTCTCACCTTCGCCGATGTCCACGCGATCGATGTCACACCAAGCCTGATCGGGGCCTTCGCATTCCTCGTGCTCGGCGGCTCGATCCTCGCTTACTGGCTCTGGTTCCATCTCCTGAAAGTGTGCGGCGCGACCGCCGCCAGCGCCTATCATTTCCTGATGCCGCCGCTCGGCATGCTGTTCGCGTATCTCGTCCTTGGTGAGCATGTCGAGGCGCGCGATCTGCTCGGCATCATTCCGGTCGCGCTCGGCATCTATCTGGTGACGCGGCCGGCGAAGACCGTCGCATAAGAAGAGTTTGTCCCATGCCCATTTCCATCACCCTGATCGGCGGCCCCACTGCGCTGATCGAGATCGACGGCTTTCGCCTGCTGACCGATCCGACCTTCGATGCGCCCGGCGCCTACCAGCTGCCGCATGTGAAGCTGGAGAAGACCATCGGCCCCGCCTTGAAGCCCGAAGCGATCGGACCGGTCGATGCCGTGCTGCTCAGCCATGACCAGCATTCGGACAATCTCGACAATTCGGGCCGCGACTATCTCCATAAGGTCAAGCGCGTGCTGACGACGGAAGCGGGCGCAAAGCGCCTCGGCGGCCATGTCGAGGGCCTAGCGCCCTGGGCGACTTCGCATCTGAAGGATCGCGACGGCAACACGCTGACCATCACCGCAACGCCGGCGCGCCATGGCCCCGCCGGCATCGAGCCGCTGTCGGGCGACGTGATCGGCTTCGTGGTGTCCTCTAGCCGCAAGGACACGACTTCGGTCTATATCAGCGGCGACACCACCTGGTTCGACGGCGTCGCCGAAGTCGCGCGCCGCTTCAAATGCGGCGTGGTGCTGCCCTTCGCCGGCGCCGCGCAGACGCGCGGGCCGTTCCATCTCACCATGGATACCAACGACACCATCGAGACCGCGCGCGCCTTTCCTAATGCGATGATCGTGCCGGTGCACACCGAAGGTTGGGCGCATTTCCGCCAGAACAGCGAGGATCTGCGCAAGACGTTCGACGCGCTCGGTTTCGGACCACGGCTGCGCCTGCTGGAGCCGGGCGTGCCGACGGTGGTGGAAGCGCCGTGATGAAGGTCGTCATTCCGGGGCGACGCGAAGCGTCGAGCCCGGAATCCATCGTCCGACCGTCTCCGCTGATGAATGGATTCCGGGCTCGCGCTACGCGCGCCCCGGAATGACAGCGATCGTCAATCCTTCCTGAACACGATCGACGCCATCCAGCCCGTCATCAGCGCCATCGCCGCCGTGACGAGGCCGTAGATCAACCCGTTCTGCCGGGCGGTGGTGGCGACGAACTGCTCGAAGCCGACCTTGACGATCTCGAACGCGGTCTCGGTCTTGCCGATGAACGCGCCGTTCGCGAACAGCTTGATCTCGACTTCATAAGTGCCGATCGGCACTTCCGCCGGCAGCGGGATGCCGGTGCGGAACAGGGTCGGCGTCAGGAACGTGACGGCGCTCCCATCCTCGCGATAGAGCCCGTGCTGGGTGCGCAGGCGGATGAAGGCCGAACGGAACGCGTCGTTCGGCACCACGTCGGCATAATCGCCGCCGACCCGCTGCGTCAGCAGCACGTTGTTGAGCCCGATCTGCTGCCGCCGCGCGATCTCGGGCGAGGTGATGGCGTCGAAGGGGCGGTTGGCGAACAGCGCGAGATAGCTCGGCACCTGCAGGAACTGCCGATAGTCGGTGTTGATCCAGATGCCGAAGGTGCGTTCCTTGCGACGCGTCACCATGTCGGCGCGCGGGCCCATCACGGTGACGACGAGATCGTAGGACGTGCGATCGGCGGGTGTGGTGGCGTCCTTCTCCACCGAGCCGAACAGCACCAGCTCCTCGCCGGAATAGTTCGGCGTCACCGTGACGCGGTGGTTGGAGACCGACACGATCAGCCGCTCGGCGCGGGCGACCGAGCCGAGCAGCAGGACGAGCAGGAGTGCGAGCGCCGTGTGCCTCATCCGCTCGCTCCGAGGTCACGGATGGTGAAGAGGTCCGCAGGCTGGATCACCAGCTCGATCGCGAAGCGGATTCCGACCGAGAGGATGAGCAGGCCGAGCAGCAGCCGCAGCTGCTCACCGCGGATCTTCTGGCCGGCGCGGACGCCGAACTGCGCGCCGGTGACGCCGCCAACCATCAGGATCAGTGCCAGCACGGCGTCGACGAGGTGATTGGTCACCGCATGCAGCAGGGTCGCGAACAGCATGGTGACGAGGGTGAGGACCATCGAGGTCCCGATCACCGTCGAGGTCGGCACCCGCAAGAGATAGATCATGATCGGCACCAGGATGAAGCCGCCGCCGATGCCCATGATGGCGCCGATGAAACCGATCATGATGCCGACGACCACCACGGGGATCACCGAGAGATAGATCTTCGAGCGCTTGAACCGCATCTTCAGCGGCAGGCCGTGGATCCAGTTGTGCGTGCGACGCGGCGGCAGCGCGCCGCGGCGGGTCCGCATCAGCGCGCGCAGGCCTTCCGAGAACATCAGGCTGCCGACGGTGGTGAGCAGCACGACGTAAGAGAGCGCGATCATCAGATCGAGCTGGCCGAGCGCGCGAAGCTGCGTGAAGGTCCACACGCCGAGGGCCGTGCCCGTCACGCCGCCGCATAACAGGACGCTCGCCAACGCCGGATCGATCGCGCGCCGCCGCCAATAGGACAGCGCGCCGGAAAACGAGGACGCTGCGATGTGGCTGGTGACCGAGGCGACCGCGACCGCGGGCGTGATGCCGATGAAGATCAGCAGCGGCGTCATCAGGAAGCCGCCGCCGATCCCGAACATGCCCGAGACGAAGCCGACCGCAGCGCCCATCGCCAGCACCAGGAAGACGTTGACGGGAAGATCGGCGATCGGAAGATAGAGCTGCATCGAAGGACCACGCTCCGGCGAGACGGATCGACTATCGCGGAATGCCCGCCGGACGGTCGGAACGATTGCCGCGCCCCTCAATAGCGGAATTTGCTGGCGGGAGGGACCCTAGAAATTCTGGCGTGGTGAATGACGCGATTGATGCACGATGATGTCCGTGATCGTGCCACAACCAAGGTGCGCTCCCTCCCCCGCTTGCGGGGGAGGGTTGGGGAGAGGGTACCTCGGCGGTGGGACTCCCCAAGAGGAGAGAACCCCCACCCGCCGCGCTTCGCGCGTCGACCTCCCCCGCAAGCGGGAGAGGTGCACACCGAGCGCGTGGCTCGTACTGTCCGTCTAAATCTGTTCGCCTTTAATGCGCGGCCGAGGCCGACTTCTTCGCCGCGACCGGCTTCGGTGCGGGCTTGGCGCTCGCCTGCGGGGCGCTGTCCCAGCCACCGGCGGGGGCTGCGACATTGACCGCATCATCCGGCTGCGGCTCGGCCGCAAAAGTCTGGATCGCGAGCTTGGCGGCGGCGAGCGATTGCGGGTCGAGGCGCTTGGCGACGTCGTCGCGCTTGCCGGACGCATCCGCGTCGCCCTGGGCAGCGGCGAGGCTGAACCACTTGTAGGATTCGGCGAGGTTCTGCTCGACGCCGATGCCGCGGGCATAGAGGATGCCGAGGTTGAACTGGCTGTCGGCGACGCCGCGATCTGCGGCCTTGCGGAACCATTGCGCCGCGCTCTTGTAATTCGCGCCGCGTCCGCCGCCATCGGCGTCGAGCACCGCGAGATTGTGCATCGCCTTGGCGTTGCCGCGCTCGGCGGCCTGGGTGTAGTAGCGGCGCGCGATGTCGGCGTCCTTCTTCACCCCCAGGCCCTTCTCATAGAGCGTGCCGAGGCGGAAGGTCGCGGGGATCACGCCGGCCTGTGAGGCGCGGTCGTACCATTTGGCGGCTTCGTCGTAATTCGTCGCAACGCCCTTGCCCTCGGCAAAGCGCAGACCGATCTCGTAGGCCGCGGTCGCATCGCCCTTCATCGCGGCGCTGCGCAGGCCGGGGCCGCCGATACCGTCAGGCAGCTTTTCGCTCGGCGGCACCTGGATGAAGCCGAGCTTGGCGCGGCTCGTGCCCGACAGCGCGCCGGTGACGTCGCTGCTCGGCGCAACTGCGGGCGGCACCGTGGCCGGCGCCGCCGGAATCTCAACCGAGGCCGAGTTGCCGGCGGGAGCCGGCGCGGAATTGTTCTGGGATTGCCGTCCGATCGGCGTCGGCGAGGTCATCGATGGCGTGACCTGCTCGGGCGTGGCGGGCTTGTTCTCGATCACCGGCGGCGGCGGAGGGGCCTGCGTCGCGGGCTGGCTGGACGTGTCCATCGCCTGCGGCGCCGGCGACGGGCTGCCTTCGAGCAGGTTCATCGCCATCTTGAAGGTGCCGAGCACGATCACGACCACGCTTGCGCCGACCAGCAGCGAGCGGATCTTCGAGGTGATGGTCGAAGCGCCGTCCTTGCCCTTGTCCTTGCCGCGATCGGCGCTGGCCTTAGCACCACCCTTGGCGCCACGCGCCGGCTTTTCCGGCTGCGCGGCGGCTGCCTGTGCGGCGCGGCGGGCGGCCGCGATGAAGCTCGACGACGAGACCGGCTCTTTCGCAGCAGCGGGAATGTCGCTGATCGCGCTCTCGGAGGCGGCGATGCGCTCCGACGGCGTGGCTGCGCGTCCACCCGGCCGTGTGCCTGGCTCGAGCGGATGATCCGGCGGCAGTTCGGGTGCGAGCGCTGCGCGGGCGGGCGCCGTATGCGGCTCCAGGATCTCGCTGATCGCGCGCGGCGGAATCGGCGGTGCCGACGGCACCGGCGGCGGCGCGGCGGGAGCAGCGGCATGGAATTCACGCGGCGCGGCGGCGAAGGCGGCGTGTGCCTGCTGCTGCGCGGCGGGATTGGGAAGCTCGGGCTTCGGATCGTATTTCGGCTGCTGGGCCTGCGGCCGCGGCTCGCGCGCGACAGGCGCGGGCTCCATGGGAGCAGCCATGGGAGCCGCCATCGGCATCGGCTGCGGCGCGGCGGCCGGCGGCGCCGTGCGCACCGCGCGCAGGTCGCCCTCGATCATGGACAGGCGATCGACGACATGGCCGAGCGCGCTGTGGACGGCGTCGAGCGAGTCCTGCGTGCTGCGGTTGGTCTCGGCCTGGCTGAAGCGGATGTCGGACAGCTCGCGCTTGACGAGATCGACAACGCCGGAATCGGCAGGTGCCGAACTGCGGCTCTCGGCCAGCGCGGAATAGGTCGCCTGCTGCCGCTCCAGGTGCCGGAGGATGTCGTGCAGCCCGTCCTCGACGCGGCTCAAATTGCCGTTGCGCGGGTCGGAGGCGGCTTCGATCCGCTCCAGCAGGTACGAGACGCGCTGTTCGAGATGGGCGAAGGTCGAGGCGGAATCGTTGCCGACCTGCATGCGGTCGAAGCGGTCCGACAGCGCGCGGATCGCGGATTCGAGATGCTCGGTGCTTTCGGACGGCTGCGGCCGCTCGCGGGTTTCCAGCGCCGCGGTGAGCGCGGCAATGCGCTGCTCCAGCACCGCAAAGCTGTCGCCCTGACCGGAGGCGCGGGTGACCTGGTCGACCTTGGACGACAGCAGCTGCACGTCTTCGGACAGGCGCGCCAGCGCTTCGTTGGAGGCGACGTTGGAGACGATGCCGCGCAGCGCCGAGATCGCGCTTTCGAGCTGATGCACGGTCGACGGATCGTCATTGGCGCGCAGGATCAAATCGAGCTTGGCGCCGAGATTGCGGATCGCCTCGTCATAGCCGGTGAGCTGCTCGGCCGGCGTCAGCGTGCGCAGCACCTGCTTGATGTCGGACAGGGCGTGCTCGATGCCGGACAGCACCTGGCCGTCGGTGCCGTTGGACCGCGTCTCGTCGATGCGCCGATGCAGCGAGCGGATCTCGTTCTCGATCGATTCGATCGCGCGCCGCGGCATCGCCTCGGTGATGGCCGTGCGGATCTCGGCAAGCTCGCTGCGGAAGGCGTTGATCGCCTGCTCGGTATTGTCCGGCCGCTGCAGCGATTCGATCTGGCTCGTGATCTTGAGCAGATGGCGCTCGAGCGAGGAGAAATCCGGCCCTGCTTGCGGCAGCGGCGGAGCATAGGCAGGCGCGGGCGGCGCCGCCATCGGTGTCATGGGAGACGCGTAAGGAGCAGCCGAAGGCGCAATCGATGGCGCGGCGCGCGGCGGCATCTGCCGCGGCGTAAAGCCGTCGAGCTCGCTCTGCCGCGCGGTGATCTCGGCCACGGCGACGTCGAACGACGCGGGGCTCAGGGGAGGGGAGTTGCGATAGGCCTGCGCGGCCGCGCGCTCGACCATGTCGGCCTGGCGCTGGCGTGTTTCAACGGGCGAGGGCGCAGGCGCCGGGCGCGGCGCTTGCGGCGACTGGGGCTGCTGCGGCTTGGAAATCTGCGACAGCCGCGCATCGAGCCGCGAGATCGCATCGTTGAGCTGGCGCGCGACGCCCTGCTCGCGCGAGACCTCCCTTGAGGAATCCTGGCGCGGCGCGGGCTTTGAAATTCTTTCGATCTGCTGGGTGATCGCGTCGAGCCGCTGATGAATGTCGGCGACTTCGCGGCTTTCCTGGCTTTGATTCGGTCCCTGGCTCGTTCCTTGGCTCGGAACGTGCGCGGCTTGCGGACGCTGGTCGTAAGATCCGCGAAAGTTTGGCGGGGCAGTTTCGCCGAGCGTGGAGTTCAGCCAATCGTTGAGGGACATGCCGGCTCTGCGCGCAGCAGCTTCGGCCCGCTCCCTGACGGATGGGTCGATGCCGTCAACACTCCACGATACGCGCGAATTCATGACTCTGTCCGGTTCCGACTCCGGCGCCCCACCCGGCGCCTCCAGTCTCCCCACGCGTGCCGGTTGCAAAGACAATCGAATTTGGCGCGGGTCGTCTGCCTCGAAAACCGACTTTTGTCCGTTACGGTAAATAACGGGTTAAGGAATGCCTTGCCGCTGTCTTAAAGTTGGGCGGGGGGAACACCAGCCCCGGAACCGGTGCGCTCCCTCCCCCGCTTGCGGGGGAGGGCTGGGGACAGTGCCTCCGCGATGGGACAGCCCCCAAGAGGAGAAAGCCCTCACCCGCGCCTTCGGCGCGACCTCTCCCGCAAGCGGGAGAGGTTTTGGCACCGCCGTCGCTGATCGAGCTCTCAGCCCTTCTCCCGCTTGCCCTCGTCCAGCGGCACCACCGTGGCCTTGCCGCTCATCGCCGACAGCGCGGCGAGGGTCTCCTCGCAGAAGTCGGCCACCATCTGCTCGTGACGGGCCCCCAGGCGGAGCAGCAGCAGATTGCCGAGGTCGAGCCGGCCCTCCGCGGTGCCGTCGGGAAAGCGCTTCTTCAGGATGCGCTCGTAATTGGCGTGGCGGTCGCGGTGGTGCTCCAGGCGGGCCATCAGGTCGGCACGCAGCGGCTCGATGTCGATGCTGTCGAGCGCGTGGAGGCGGACCAGCAAATCGTCCTTGGTCGAGGCCGGCGTGCTTGGCCGCGCGGCCCAGTGCCGCAGCGCTGTTCGCCCCTCGGGAGTGAGCGTATAAACCAGCTTGTTGGGCTTGCCCGTCTGCACGACCTCGCGGCCCTGGATGTGGCCGCGGTCGCGCAGCTTGGAGAGCTCGCGGTAGATCTGCTGATGGTCGGCCTTCCAGAAGAAGCCGATCGAGGAGTCGAACGTCTTGGCGAGCTCGTAGCCCGTCATCGGACGTTCCGTCAGACATGCGAGGATCGCTTCGCCCAGGGCCATGCCCGGCCTCCTTGTTTCAACCTCGACCATCGTGCTTGACTTTATGCGCATTGGCGCATATGCGTCAATGTGCATATCGCGGTATCTCGGGCCGGGCGAAAGATCCGACCCGAAAAGCCCAACGAAATCAATCGCCACGCTACTGTGCATGGGGTTGTTTTCGCACTTTTTAGTCCAGGCCTTTAGGGAGGCAGCTGAGAATGACCGGCCTCGATTCCTGGTACGCCTACATGAAGTCCCATGACCGCGCCGCGCTCTGGGACCTCCTGCATCCCGACGCCGTGTTCGAAAGCCCCGTCGTCCACACGCCGCAGCGCGGGCGCGACATCACCTTCAAATACCTCTCCAGCGCCGAGCAGGTGCTCGGCGGCCCGACCTTCACCTATGTCGGCGAATGGCGCAGCGACAACGGCGCCGTGCTCGAATTCAAGACCGAGATCGACGGCATCGAGATCAACGGCGTCGACATCATCAGCTTCGATGCCGAGGGACGCATCACGCATTTCAAAGTGATGGTGCGTCCGCTCAAGGCGATCAACATGCTGCACCGCCTGATGGCGGAGCGGCTGGCCGCCCAATCATGACCCTGCCCTGAGGTTGCAGAACCCGCTAAGCTCGCGGGCCAGGCTGCGCCGCAGGAACGACTGACATCACCACTTTCGAAGGCCCATTGCCGGGAGACCCCCATGCCGATCTACAAAGCCCCCGTCGAAGACGTGAACTTCCTGCTCAACGACGTCTTCCAGATCGACCGCTACGACAATCTCGCCGGCTTCTCCGATGCGTCGAGCGACGTGCGCGAAGCCATTTTGGGCGAAGCTGCCAAGCTCGCCGAAGAGGTGCTGCAGCCGCTCAATCGCGTCGGCGATGTCGAAGGCTGCAAGCGCGCCGATGACGGCAGCGTCACCACGCCGAAGGGCTTCAAGGACGCCTTCAAGCAGGTCGCCGAAGGCGGCTGGCTCGGCCTGTCGGCGCCGACCGAGTTCGGCGGCCAGGGCCTGCCGGTGACGCTCTCGCAAGCCGTCAACGAATTCCAGATCTCCGCCAACATGGCGTTCTCGATGTATGGCGGCCTCACCATGGGCGCGACTGCGGCGCTGATCGTTCACGGCTCGCCCGAGCAGAAGCAGACCTATGTGCCGAAGATGGTGGCGGGCGAATGGACCGGCACCATGAACCTGACCGAGCCGCATTGCGGCACCGATCTCGGCATGCTCCGCACCAAGGCGGTGCGCCAGGCGGACGGCAGCTTCAAGATCACGGGCACCAAGATCTTCATCTCGGCCGGCGAGCATGATCTGGCCTCCAACATCATCCACCTCGTGCTGGCCCGCATCGAGGGCGCACCCGCCGGCATCAAGGGCGTGTCGCTGTTCGTGGTGCCGAAATTCCTGGTCAATGCCGACGGTTCGGTGGGGCAGCGCAACGGCGTCGTCTGCGGCTCGATCGAGCACAAGATGGGCATCCACGGCAACTCGACCTGCGTGATGAACTACGACAACGCCACCGGCTGGCTGATCGGCGAAGAGAACAAGGGCATGCAGGGCATGTTCGTGATGATGAACGAGGCCCGCCTCGGCGTCGCCGTGCAGGGCCTCGCGCAGTCGGAAGTCGCCTATCAGAACGCGGTCGCCTATGCCCGCGAGCGCATCCAGGGCCGATCGCTGACCGGCGCCAAGGCGCCGGACAAGCAGGCCGACCCGATCATCGTGCACCCCGACGTGCGCCGCACGCTGCTCTCGATCCGCGCGTTCAACGAGGCCGCCCGCGCCTTCGTGATGTGGACCGCGCTGAAGAGCGACGTCGCGCATCGCTCGGAGGACCCGAAGGACCGCCAGGCCGCCGACGACCACATGGGCCTGATGACGCCGGTGCTGAAGGGCTTCCTCACCGATTACGGCTTTGCCAACGCGGTGCAGGCGCAGCAGATGTATGGCGGTCATGGCTACATCGCCGAGCAGGGCATGGAGCAGTTCGTGCGCGATGCACGCATCGCCATGATCTACGAAGGCGCCAACGGCATCCAGGCGCTCGACCTCGTCGGCCGCAAGCTGCCGCGCGACGGCGGCCGCGCCATCATGGCGTTCTTCGGCGAGGTCATGGCCTTCGCCAAGGAGAACGGCGGCGACGAGGCGCTGAAGCCATTCATCGCCCCGCTGTCGGCCTCGCTCGGCCATCTGCAGCAGGCCACCACCTGGCTGATGCAGAACGCGATGGCAAAGCCCGACAATGCCGGTGCTGCCGCAACCGATTACCTGCATCTCTTCGGCTTCGTCGCGCTCGGCTATATGTGGGCGAAGATGGCGAAGGTGACGAATGCCAAGATTGCCGAGAGCGGGGCGACGCCCTATCTCTCGACCAAGCTGGTCACCGGCCGTTTCTTCATGGAACGGATGCTGCCGGAGACGGCCGCCAATCTCGCGCGCATCCAGGCCGGCTGCGCCACCATCATGGAATTGCCGGCGGAAGCGTTCTGACGCTTTCCGCTTCACTGGAGATCGCGACCGCGCAGCGGTCGCCGCAACAATAACTGCAATCAGGAGGCTCCCCATGGCAGATGCCTATATCTACGATCACGTCCGCACCCCCCGCGGCCGCGGCAAGGCCGACGGCGCATTGCACGAAGTCACCGCGCTCGCGCTTGCGACCGTGCCGCTGAAGGCGCTGAAGGACCGCAACAATCTGCCTGAGGATTCCGTCGACGACGTCGTGCTCGGCGTGGTCGATCCGGTCGGCGAAGCCGGCAGCGACATCGCGCGCTTCGCCGCGCTCAAGGCCGGCCTCGGCGAAGCCGTCCCCGGCGTGCAGATCAGCCGCTTCTGCGCCTCCGGCCTCGATGCCGTGAATTTTGCCGCAGCCCAGATCATGAGCGGCCAGCATGAACTCGTGATCGGCGGCGGTGCCGAGTCGATGAGCCGCGTCGGCATCGGTGCCTCCGGCGGTGCCTGGCCGATGGATCCGTCGATGGCGGTGCCGGCCTATTTCATGCCGCAGGGCGTTTCGGCCGATCTGATCGCCACCAAATACGGTTTCTCCCGCGACGACGTCGATGCCTATGCGGTGCAGAGCCAGCAGCGCGCGGCGAAGTCCTGGGAAGAGGGCCGCTTCGACAAGTCGATCGTGCCGGTGAAGGACATCAACGGCCTCACCATCCTCGCCAAGGACGAGCACATGCGTCCCTCGACGACGATGCAGTCGCTGGCGCAGCTGCAGCCCTCGTTCACGATGATGGCGCAGATGGGCGGCTTCGACGGTGTCGCGATCCAGTCGCACCCGGAGATCGAGCGCGTCAACTACGTGCACCATGCCGGCAATTCCTCCGGTATCGTCGACGGTGCCGGCGCCGTGCTGCTCGGCAGCAAGGAGGCGGGTGCAAAGTACGGGATGAAGCCGCGTGCGAAGATTCGCGCCTTCGCCAATATCGGCTCGGAACCGGCGATGATGCTGACCGGTCCGGTCGACGTCACCGAAAAACTGTTCGCGCGCTCCGGCATGAAGAAGTCGGATATCGACCTGTTCGAGCTCAACGAGGCCTTTGCTTCGGTCGTGCTGCGCTACATCCAGGCCTTCGACATCGACAATGCCAAGATCAACGTCAATGGCGGCGCCATCGCGCTCGGCCATCCGCTCGGCGCGACCGGCGCGATGATTTTGGGCACCGTGCTCGACGAGCTCGAGCGCACGAACAAGTCCACCGCCCTCGTCACGCTGTGCATCGGCGGCGGCATGGGCACCGCGACCATCATCGAGCGCGTCTAAGGGTAGGGAGCAACCAACATGGCTTACAAGAACTTCAGGGTTGAGACCGATTCCGACGGCATCGCGCTCGTCACCTGGGACATTCCGGGCCGTTCGATGAATGTGCTTGACGAGACCTCGACCAACGAGCTCGACGCCATCGTCAAGGCGACCACGGCCGATGCCGCGGTGAAGGGCGTCGTCATCACCTCGGCGAAAGAAGCATTCTGCGCCGGCGCCGACCTCTCCATGCTCGAAGGCATGAACCAGGCCTATGCTAAGGTCTTCAAGGAGCAGGGCGAGACCGCCGCGAACCAGATGCTGTTCGACCAGAGCCGGCGCTTCTCGCTGGTGCTGCGTTCGATCGAGACCTCGGGCAAGCCGTGGGCGGCCGCGATCAACGGCCTCGCGCTCGGCGGTGGTTTCGAGATCACGCTGTGCTGCCACTATCGCGTGGCGGCGGAGAATCCCAAGACCCGCCTCGGCCTGCCCGAGGTCAAGGTCGGCCTGTTCCCCGGCGCCGGCGGCACGCAGCGCGTGCCGCGCCTGGTGCCGCCGCAGGACGCCATGACGATCCTGCTCAAGGGCGATCCTGTGACGGTCGAGAAGGCCAAGGCGCTGAATTTGATTCACGCCATCGTTCCGGCGGCCGACCTCGTCAAGGCGGCGAAGGACTGGATCAAGGGCGGCGGCAAGGCGGTCGCGCCGTGGGACGAGAAGGGCTTCAAGCTGCCCGGCGGCCCGGTGTTCTCCAAGGCCGGCATGATGATGTTCCCGGCCGGCAATGCGATCTATCGCCGCGAGACCTACGACAATTATCCGGCCGCGCGCGCCATCATGAGCTGCGTCTATGAAGGCCTGCAGCTGCCGATCGACGCAGCTCTTCGCGTGGAGTCGCGCTACTTCACCTCGGTGCTGCGCTCCAAGGAAGCGGCCGCGATGATCCGCAGCCTGTTCCTGTCGATGCAGGAGCTCAACAAGGGCGCCCGCCGTCCGAAGGACGTGCCCGCCACTAAGGTCAAGAAGATCGCCGTGATCGGCGCCGGCTTCATGGGCGCGAGCGTCGGCTACGTCTCGGCCCGTGCCGGCCTCGACGTCGTCCTGATCGACCGCGACCAGGAAAGCGCCGACAAGGGCAAGGCGCATGCGCAGAAGGTGATCGAGGACCAGATCAAGAAGGGCCGCGCCAAGCCTGCGGACGCCGAAGCGCTGCTCGCGCGGATCACGCCGACCGCGGACTACGCCGCGCTGAAGGACGTCGACCTCGTCATCGAGGCCGTGTTCGAGGATCGCAAGGTCAAGGCCGATACCTTCGCCAAGGCGCAGGAGCACATGAAGCCGGACGTGATCTTCGCGTCCAACACCTCGACGCTGCCGATCACCTCGCTGGCCGAGAGCTTCAAGGACCAGGGCAAGTTCGTCGGCATCCATTTCTTCTCGCCGGTCGAGAAGATGATGCTGGTCGAGATCATCAAGGGCAAGAACACCGGCGATCTCGCGCTCGCGACCGCGCTCGACTACGTCCGGCAGATCGGCAAGACGCCGATCGTCGTCAACGACTCCAGAGGCTTCTTCGCCAACCGCTGCGTCGGCCGCTACGTCGCCGAGGGTAACGAGATGTTCCTCGAGGGCGTGCCGCCTGCGATGATCGAGAACTGCGCCAAGATGGCCGGCATGCCGGTCGGTCCGCTCTCGCTCTCGGACGAAGTCGCGCTCGACCTCGGCCTGAAGATCATGAAGGCGACGGAGGCCGATCTCGGCCCCAACGCCATCAATCCCGATCAGAAGAAGCTGATGGTGGAGATGGTCGAGAAGCAGGGCCGTCTCGGCCGCAAGAACAGCAAGGGCTTCTATGATTATCCCGAGAAGGGCAAGGGCTCGAAGAGCCTGTGGCCGGGCCTCTCGGCCTTGCAGCCGAAGCAGCTCGACCCCGACACGCTCGACATCGAGGAGCTGAAGCAGCGCTTCCTGGTGGTGCAGGCGGTGGAAGCCGCGCGCACGGTCGAGGATCACGTCATCACCGATCCGCGCGAGGCGGATGTCGGCTCGATCCTCGGATTCGGCTTCGCGCCGTTCACCGGCGGCACGCTGTCCTACATCGACTTCATGGGCACGAAGAAGTTCGTCGAGCTCTGCCACAAGCTCGAGGCGAAGTACGGCTCGCGCTTCACCCCGCCGAAATTGCTCGAGGAGATGGCGGCGAAGGGCGAAACCTTCTACGGCCGCTTCGCGCCGAAGAAGGCGGCGGCCTGACGAGAAGCCTGTAGCTGCGCAGAATCAAAAAAGGCCGGATCCATCGATCCGGCCTTTTCACTATTTCGGGAAGGCTCTGCCTTACTTCGCCTGCGCGAGGCCTTCCTTCTTCAGCGCTTCCTGGACCTGCGGCCGCGCCGCGACGCGGGCCTTGTAGGCGGCCAGGTTCGGCATCGCCGTGAGGTCGAACTTCATCCGGTCGGCCCAAACCAGCATCGTGAACAGATAGCCGTCGGCCACCGTGAACTGCTTGCCCATCAGGTAGTCGCGGCCGGCGAGCTGGCTGTCGATATATTTCAGCTTGCCCATGACGCGGTCCTTGAAGAAGGCCTTGGCCTCGTCGTTCAGCGCCGGCGCGAACAGCGGGCCGAAGCTCTTGTGCACCTCGGAGGTGAGGAAGTTCAGCCACTCCAGCAGCTTGTAGCGCTCGGAACTGCCGTGGGCCGGCGCCAGCGCCTTGGCCGCTGCCTGATCGGCGATCATCTGGACAATGACCGGGCCTTCGGTCACGATCTCGCCGCTGTCGAGGCCCAGCGCAGGGACCTGGCCCTTGGGGTTCAGCTTCAGATAATCCTCACCATTTTCGAGCTTCTTGGCCCGGATATCGACCTTGACCAGCTCATAGTGCAGGCCGGCTTCCAGGAGCGCGATGTGGGGGGACAGCGAACAGGCACCGGGCGAATAATACAGTTTCATGGAATTTCCTTCTCCTGATGCTTGGTTCGGCCGAAAGAACGATTACATGCAGTTGCTTGGAATAGTCAAGATTGATGCAGCTGCATCAAATGAGGTAAGAGACGGGCGACGAGCTTGAGCGGGACCATGAAACGCAAACCATCGACCGAGGCGACTTCCGCCTGGATCCGCCTGATGCGGGTGCAGAGCCGCGTGCTCGATTGCGTCGAGCAGGATTTGAAGAAGGCCGGCTTCCCGCCGCTCGCCTGGTACGATGCGCTGCTCGAATTGTCACGGGCGCCGAGCGGCGAGCTGCGGCCGGTGGAGCTCGAACGGCAGATGCTGATTCCGCAATATTCCACCTCGCGCCTGATCGACCGCCTGGTCGACGAGGGCCTCGCCTCACGGCGCGAATGCAAGATCGACAAGCGCGGCCAGTTCGTCGAGATCACCGAAGCCGGCCGCGAGCTGCAGAAGCGGATGTGGGGCGCCTATTCGGCGGCGATCGAGAAATATGTCGGTTCGAAACTGTCCGATGCCGATGCCGTCAAGCTCAGCGGTCTGCTCGACCGGCTGGGCTGCTCCTGCGGCGAGATGAAGCTGCCGCCCGTCGCCAACGTCAACGAAACCGCGCCGTCGCGATGATCGCGCGGCACACCAGCTCGTCCGTGCGCCCGGTGGGTTCGCGGACCATCCCCGTCACCCGCGCGCATTCGGTCGAAGCGCCTTTGATTAGAGTTTGATATGGCGCGAGACCAGATCGATATGACGCCGCTGCAATCGCGCGACGAGCTCGTGGCGTGGTTCGAGGCCGGCTGCAAGCCGGCGTCCGAGTGGCGCATGGGCACCGAGCACGAGAAGACGCCGTTCACGCTCGAAGGCCACCGTCCGGTGCCCTATGAGGGCGCGCGGGGCATCGGCGCGCTGCTCGAAGGCATGAAGCTCCTGCTCGGCTGGGAGCCGATCATGGAGAAGGGCAACATCATCGGCCTCTACGACGTCACCGGCGGCGGCGCGATCTCGCTCGAGCCCGGCGGACAGTTCGAGCTCTCCGGCGCCCCGGTCGAGAACGTGCATCAGACCCAGAGCGAGTTGATGGCGCATCTGGCGCAGGTGCGCGAGATCGCAACGCCGCTCGGCATCGGCTTCCTTGGCCTCGGCATGACGCCATCCTGGTCGCGCGCCGACATCCCGATGATGCCCAAGGGCCGCTACAAGATCATGACCAACTACATGCCGAAGGTCGGCCAGTACGGCCTCGACATGATGTACCGGACCTGCACGGTGCAGACCAATCTCGACTTCTCCTCCGAAGCCGACATGGTCAAGAAGCTGCGCGTGTCGCTCGCACTGCAGCCGGTCGCAACCGCCCTGTTCGCCAACTCGCCGTTCACCGAAGGCAAGCCGAACGGCTTCCTCTCCTTCCGCTCCGAGATCTGGCGCGACACCGACAACGCGCGGTCGGGCATGATGCCGTGGGCGTTCGAGGACGGCATGGGCTTCGAGCGCTATGTCGACTACGCGCTCGACGTGCCCATGTATTTCGTCAAGCGCGACGAGGACTACATCGACGTGTCGGGCTCCTCGTTCCGCGCGTTCTTCGAGGGCCGCAACAACAACCTTCCCGGCGAGCGTCCGACGCTGTCGGACTGGGCCAATCATCTGTCGACCATCTTCCCGGAAGTGCGGCTCAAGCGCTATCTCGAGATGCGCGGTTCCGACGGCGGTCCATGGGGCCGCTTGCCGGCGCTGCCGGCGTTCTGGGTCGGGCTGCTCTATGACGATGTCGCGCTCGATGCGGCCTGGGAGATCGTCAAGCACTGGACCGCGCCCGAGCGTCAGGCCCTGCGCGACGACGTGCCGCGCTTCGGCTTCAAGGCGCGGATCAAGAACCGTTATCTGTTCGAGATCGCCAAGGAATGCCTCGTTCTGGCCCATGCCGGCCTGCGCCGTCGCGGCCGGATCGACCAGCTCGGCCGCGACGAAACCCGGCATCTGGAGCCGCTCGACCGCATCATCGATTCCGGCCGGACCCCGGCCGAGGAAATGTTGGACAAGTTCAACGGTCCCTGGAAGGGCTCGGTGGAACCGGCCTACGCGGAATACGCGTTCTAGGGACCCGATCGGGAGTTCAGCCGTTCATCGCCCATACAGGTTTGCGGCGATCAAATGACCGGCTGAAAAAACCTGAGCGTCCTCAATAACTCGAAAGCTGTTCCGATGGGGAAGGGCCGCCTGTCCGGCGCCGTCATGGCAAAGGTCTTGGCAAAGGTCTTGGCAAAGGTCTTGGCAAGCGTCGTGGCCTGTGCCGCGCTGCTGTTGCTCGCATTTGCGAGCGTGCCGGCGCGCGCCCAGACGGCGTTCGACCGGCCCGGCGGCGACTATTTCAGCTCGCCGGTCGCGTCGGGCGATCCGGAGGATTGCGCGCTGCTGTGCGAGCGCGACCGCCGCTGCCGCTCCTGGAGCTTCAGCTATCCCGACGTCGAAGGCGGCTCGGCGGTGTGCTGGCTCAAGAACACCGTGCCGGCGCGCGTGCCGGGAAGCTGCTGTATCTCCGGCGTGCGCGGCGCCGGCGTGATCGAGCCGCGGGTCGAGGGCGTGGAGACGTCAATCGATCGCCCCGGCGGGGACCTGCGCAATTTCGAGCTGAAGGACGGCGAGAGCGTGGAGGCCTGCAAGGCCGCGTGCACCGCCGACAACAAGTGCCGCGCCTTCACCTATGCCCGCCCCGGCTACACCGGGCGCGAGGCGCGCTGCTTCCTGAAAAAGGAAATCAAGCCGCCGCGCCGCAAGGCGGGATTCACGTCGGGCGTGGTTCGGTAGGGGCCGGTCTCACTGCAGGCGCAGGTGCCGTTGGTTGGGGAAAGGCGCCCCTGCGCCGTGCCCACGAACTTTCCAATACGGCGACGGATCCGTGGGGACGCTTCGCTTTGCCCCCTACGAGATTCTCAGTCCGCTGCAATCACTGTGAGGTCCGGCCACAGGGTCTTCCATCGCGCGGTCTTCACCGCGTAGTTCGCCGCGGAAAAATTTGGTCCTGGATTGGGCCGCGCGATCAATCCCCCAACGTCGTCAAAGCCGTGCGGCGCGTAGACCTCGTAGCCATCTCCTGCGCGCCTAACGCCGACCTGCGTATTCTGCGTGAGGAAGCGGTCGATGCCGTCGGTCGAACGCCTCAACGGCGGATAGGGCAGGCCGTGCTTGTCGGGGTACCATAGATGCACACGCGCCTGGTTGCGGATCTCGATCTTGGCGCCGAGATGCGTGAGCCGCGCATCTAGCTTGCGGATCACAGCGTCCTCCGCCTCCCACGAAATATCGGGATCGAAATAGAACACGTCGTAATCGGCAATGCCGTGATCGACCGCGCGGCCCGTGAGCGCGTTCCACACTGTCTGCACCAGGCAACCAGAGACGAGCCACGCGTCCGGCAGGGCGAGGCGGTGCAGTTCATCGATGATCGCGACGTTGACGGGATTTCTCAGCGCGAGCGCGAGGAATTCGTCGCGGTTCATCGTGAGATGAGGAAGGTCAATGCACGGCGGTAAAGAACCGTGCGGGCCGGAAGCCGGACAGCCAGGTCCATACCGGCTGGCTGCGCATGCCGAGATCCCAGGAGCCGAGCACCGCATCCGCGCGGCCGATCAGATTGTCGATCGGCAACAGGCCGACGCCGCCGGAGCGCACCGACACGCGGCTGTCGGAGGAGTTGTCGCGGTTGTCGCCGAGCACGAAAAGATGACCGGCCGGCACCGTCACCTCCGGCGTGTTGTCGAGCCGACCGTTGTCGCGCATCTTGAAGATCAGGTGCGAGACGCCGTTCGGCAGCGTCTCGACATAGCGGTAGGCGGGCTCGCTGCCGCCATTGTCGTCCTCGGCAGCTCCGACGCCGTCCGGCTTGAGCTCGGCGGGGCGGTCGTTGATGAAGAGCTGGCCCTGCCGCATCTGGATGCGATCACCGGGCAGACCCACCACGCGCTTGACCCAGGCCTGCGAACGATCGCCCGGCCAGCGAAACACCACGACGTCGCCTTGCTTCGGCGTCTCCGCGAACACGCGGCCGGTCTCGGGCAGGCTGATCTGGATCGGCAGGGAGGAGCTGCCGTAGCCATAGGGGAATTTCGAGGCGAGCAGCGCGTCTCCGATCAGCAGCGTCGGCTCCATCGAGCCCGACGGCACGTAGAACGGTTCGGCGAGCGCGCCCTTGGCGATGAACACGGCGACGACGATGCCGGCGAGCTGAACGATCTGCCCGCCCCAGCCGCTGCTCTTCCGCTTGGAGGCGACAGTTACTTTTTCAACGCTCATGCGCCCGTTCCACCCACCGTAATGCGTTCCATCAGCAGCGACGGCTGGCCGACGCCGACAGGCACGCCCTGACCGTTCTTGCCGCAGGTGCCGATGCCGGTATCGAGCGCGAGATCGTTGCCGATCATGCGGATGCGATGCAGGTCGGTCGGCCCGTTGCCGATCAGCATGGCGCCCTTGAGCGGCGCGCCCAGCTTGCCGTTCTCGATCTTGTAGGCCTCGGTGCACTGGAACACGTACTTGCCCGAAGTGATGTCCACCTGGCCGCCGCCGAAATTCGCGGCAAAGACGCCGTTCTTCACCGAGGCGAGGATCTCGGCCGGGTCGCGGTCGCCCGCGAGCATGTAGGTATTGGTCATGCGCGGCATCGGCACGTGGGCATAGCCCTGGCGGCGGCCGTTGCCGGTCGGCTTCATGTTCATCAACCGCGCGTTCTGGCGGTCCTGCATGTAGCCGACCAGGATGCCGTCCTCGATCAGCACGGTGCGATTGGTCGGCGTGCCCTCGTCGTCGATCGACAGCGAGCCGCGACGCGAGGCAATGGTGCCGTCGTCGACCACGGTGACGCCCTTGGCCGCGACCTGCTGGCCCATCAGGCCCGCAAAAGCAGACGTCTTCTTGCGGTTGAAATCGCCTTCGAGTCCATGGCCGACCGCTTCATGCAGCATCACGCCGGGCCAGCCGGCCCCGAGCACGACGTCCATCTCGCCGGCGGGGGCGGGGATCGATTCCAGATTGACCAAGGCCTCGCGCAGCGCGCCATCGGCGGCCTCGCGCCAGCTCCGGCTCTCGATGAATTCGGCATAGCCGGCGCGGCCGCCATAACCTTTGCTGCCGCTCTCCTGGCGGTCACCCTGGCCGGCGACGACGGAGACGTTGACGCGCACGAGCGGGCGGATGTCGCGATAGCTCTCGCCGTCCGGGCGCAGGATCTCGACCACCTGCCAGGTCGCGCCCAGGCTGACGCTGACCTGCCGCACCCGCGGATCCTTGTCGCGCAAATAAGCGTCGATCTCGGCGAGCAGCTTGACCTTGGTCTCGAAGCCGGGCGCGTCGAGCGGGTTGTCGTCGCCATAGAGCCGCACATTGGTGCGGGGAGGCGGCGCGGCAAAGCTGCCGGAATAGCCGCCGCGCACGGCCGCGACCGCGTCCGCCGCGCGCATCAGCGCCGGCAGCGAGACGTCGGAGGAGTGGGCATAGCCCACGGCATCATCCTTGACCGCGCGCAGGCCAAAACCCTGCGAGGTGTCGTAGGTCGCCTGCTTCAGCCGCCCATTGTCGAACATCAGCGCTTCGGTCTGGCTGTACTCCAGGAACAGCTCGCCGTCGTCGGCGCCGGAAAGCCCGCGCGCGACCTCGTGGCGAACCTGGTCGCGGTCGAGATTGGCGCGGTCGAGCAGGGAGGTCGTGGCAGGATTTGTCATGCGTCCGTCCATTAGCGGAAGATCTGGGGCAAGATAATGGTTTCGGACCGGTTCCGCGAGGGGGCGGGGCGTCACATTACCGAAACGATAGGTGTGGCAGGACGTTCGCCAAAACGTGCCGCAAGCATTGGTCCATCCCCGTCGTCCTTCGAGGCTAGCACGGCACCGCGATCGCGCTGCCGAACTCGCGCCTCAGGACGACGGGATTGGAGAGCGGGCGATCGCGTGCCGCCCTATGGCAGCTTGTCGTAGCCTTCGCCGAGGCCGTTCAGGCTGAGCGGGAAGCCGATGCCTTCTTCCGGGGTCTCGAAGATGATGAAGGTGGCGGTCTTGGCGGTGCGGAGCTGGCCGAGCAGCTTGTCGTCCATGACGACCTCGGCGACGCAGCCATTGGGCAGGCAGCGGACGAAGCCGGCGCGGCCGACGTCCTGGTTGTCGAGCTTGAGGCCGAGGCCGGAGGGCAGCAGGACGCCCAGCGGCGCCACCACGCGCATCAGGCGGCTCTTCTGGTCGGCGGTCTTCAGCACGATGACGGTCAGGCCGGCATTGGAACGGTCTTCCGCGACCACGCTCTGGATCAGGGCGCATTGCTCGGTCTGGGCGCCCGGCGGCGTGTCGCAGCGAATCTGCCAGTCGCCATGGACGGAGCGTACTGCGCCCTGCGCATGGGCGAGGCCGGGAAGTGCCAGCAGGGCGAGCGTAACCAGCATGGCGGCCAGCGCCGGGAGGTGGTTAAGCTGCCTTGTCGCCGGCCTAGCCATCGCTTTCGAAAGCCCCATCGGCTCGGTCCCTCTGCTCGCCTTCCTCGCTCGCGCTTGGCGGACTAATCTGGCGGACTGATACGGGAATGACGGCGTCTTGAAGGCAATTCCCAAGCAAATTCCACGCCGCCTCACGCCGCCGCCGCCCGCACGAATCAGGTTCCTGCGCGGCCATCCGCCAGTGCCTAACGCGGGCAATTCCGCTGTCAAGCGGCAGCATCCCGGCGAACGGTATTTTTGTCTGATCTTACTAGGAAATATCTTGCGGGTGATCGCTGGCAGACAGGGCTCAAGACTGCATTGCGATAGATCAAAAACTATGGTTTGAGAGGCTTGATTTCGGCGTTCTAGCGATCTGGCCCCAATTCCTCTTAGAGGTATTCTTGCGCGGCGGTTTGTCAGGCGGGCGGATCGAATAAGCGTTTCCCGGACACAGGGGAGCGCACTTGGGGTGACTTCGTAAGGGGAGCGCGAACGGCATGAGGATGTCGATGGGCCGGATAGGCCGGCACTTGCTGGGATTGGCCGTGGCGGGTCTGACGCTGGCGACAGGCGGTGCGGCATTTGCCGAGCTCGGACAGCCGAAGCCCTGGGAATGGACGCTTCAGGAGTCCGGTTCCCCGGTGATGGACAACATCGTCTGGTTCCACAATTTTCTGTTCGTGCTGATCACGCTGATCACGCTGTTCGTTCTGGCGCTGCTGGTGGTCGTGGTCATCAAGTTCAACGCGCGGGCTAATCCGGTGCCGTCGCGGACCACCCACAACACGCTGATCGAGGTCGCCTGGACGCTCGTTCCGGTGCTGATCCTGGTCGGCATTTCGGTGCCGTCGTTCCGGCTTCTGTTCCTCGAGCTCGACGTGCCGAAGGCGGATCTGACCATCAAGGCGACCGGCAAGCAGTGGTACTGGTCCTACGCCTATCCGGATAACGGCAAGTTCGAGTTCGACTCGCTGATGGCGCAGGACAAGCAGCCCCGTCTGCTCGGCGTCGACAACGAGATGGTGGTTCCGGTCAACAAGGTGATTCGCGTCCAGGTCACCGGCGCGGACGTCATCCATGCCTTTGCGCTGCCGGCTTTCGGCGTCAAGATCGACGCCATTCCGGGTCGCTTGAACGAGACCTGGTTCAAGGCCACCAAGACCGGCATGTTCTACGGCCAGTGCTCGGAGCTGTGCGGCAAGGACCACGCCTTCATGCCGATCGCGATTCGCGTCGTGGAGGACCAGGAATTCGCCTCCTGGGTCGAGACCGCGAAGAAGAAATTTGCGAGCGGCGGCACCAGCACCTACGCCTCCGCGGCCGGCCCGACGCAGTAAGCGTCGGGTGACGGCGTGAGGGACTGAAAGCGATAGAAGGGCGGGACCTCCTGGAGGTCCGAACGGGACGCAAGGCAGGATTTGAAAATGGCAACGAGCGCAGCGGCACACGGCGATCACGCCCACGGACATGACGAGCACGCCCATCCGACCGGATGGCGCCGTTACGTCTATTCGACCAACCACAAGGACATCGGCACGATGTACCTGATCTTCGCGGTCATCGCCGGCGTCATCGGCGCCGCGATGTCGATCGCGATCCGTGCCGAGCTGATGTATCCGGGCGTGCAGATCTTCCACGAGACGCACACCTATAACGTGTTCGTGACCTCTCACGGTCTGATCATGATCTTCTTCATGGTCATGCCCGCGATGATCGGCGGCTTCGGCAACTGGTTCGTCCCGTTGATGATCGGCGCGCCGGACATGGCGTTCCCGCGCATGAACAACATCTCCTTCTGGCTGCTGCCGGCCTCGTTCGCGCTGCTGTTGATGTCGACCTTCGTCGAGGGCGAGCCGGGCGCCAACGGCGTCGGCGCGGGCTGGACCATGTACGTGCCGCTGTCGGCCTCCGGCCATCCGGGTCCGGCCGTCGACTTCGCGATCCTGTCGCTCCATCTGGCAGGCGCTTCGTCGATCCTCGGCGCCATCAACTTCATCACCACGATCTTCAACATGCGCGCGCCGGGCATGACCCTTCACAAGATGCCGCTGTTCGTGTGGTCGATCCTGGTGACGGTGTTCCTGCTGCTGCTGTCGCTGCCGGTGCTTGCCGGTGCGATCACCATGCTGCTCACCGACCGCAACTTCCACACGACGTTCTTCAACCCCGAAGGCGGCGGCGACCCCGTGCTGTTCCAGCATCTGTTCTGGTTCTTCGGCCACCCCGAAGTGT
The DNA here is from genome assembly GCF_032144035.1 of Bradyrhizobium sp. WYCCWR 12699. NCBI lineage: Bacteria > Pseudomonadati > Pseudomonadota > Alphaproteobacteria > Hyphomicrobiales > Nitrobacteraceae > Bradyrhizobium > Bradyrhizobium sp. WYCCWR 12699. The sequence goes on along the minus strand of NZ_JAVTJN010000032.1, from coordinate 732,812 downwards.
ACATCCTGATCCTGCCCGCCTTCGGCATGATCAGCCAGATCGTCTCGACCTTCTCGCGCAAGCCCGTGTTCGGCTATCTCGGCATGGCCTACGCCATGGTCGCGATCGGCGGCATCGGCTTCGTGGTGTGGGCGCACCACATGTACACGGTCGGCATGTCCTCGGCGACACAGGCTTATTTCGTCGCCGCGACCATGGTCATCGCGGTTCCGACCGGCGTGAAGATCTTCTCCTGGATCGCCACCATGTGGGGCGGTTCGATCGAATTCCGGGCGCCGATGATCTGGGCGGTGGGCTTCATCTTCCTGTTCACCGTCGGTGGCGTCACCGGCGTCGTGCTGGCGAATGCCGGCGTCGACCGCGTGCTGCAGGAGACCTACTACGTCGTCGCGCACTTCCACTACGTGCTGTCGCTGGGTGCGGTGTTCGGAATCTTCGCCGGCTGGTACTACTGGTTCCCGAAGATGTCGGGCTACATGTACAACGAGACGCTCGCGAAGGCGCACTTCTGGGTCACCTTCATCGGCGTCAACCTGGTGTTCTTCCCGCAGCACTTCCTCGGCCTGTCGGGCATGCCGCGCCGCTATGTCGACTATCCCGATGCGTTCGCGGGCTGGAATCTGGTCTCGTCGGTCGGCTCCTACATCTCCGGCTTCGGCGTGCTGATCTTCCTCTACTGCGTGTTCGACGCCTTCATGAAGAAGGTGCCGGCGGGCGACAATCCGTGGGGTGCCGGTGCGACCACGCTGGAATGGACGCTGCCCTCGCCGCCGCCCTTCCACCAGTTCGAAGTGCTGCCCCGCGTTCAGTAACGATCTCCCGCGGCGCCCGTCACGGGCGCCGCGGCTCTTCTAACGAAGCGAGTTGAATTCGTGTCCGTCCTCGACCAGAACGCCATCGACATCAATCCCCGCATCTCCGAGGCGGAGGTCGGCGACTACATCGCGCTGTTGAAGCCGCGGGTGATGTCGCTGGTGATCTTCACCGCGCTGGTCGGGATGGCGATGGCGCCCGGACACTTCCACCCCGTGCTCGCGTTCACCTCGCTGCTCTGCATCGCCGTCGGTGCCGGCGCCTCCGGCGCGCTCAACATGGCGCTCGAAGGCGACATCGACTCCAAGATGTCGCGCACGGCGAACCGGCCGATCCCGCGCGGCCGCATCACCCGCCCCGAGGCGATGGCGTTCGGCCTGACGCTGTCCTTCTTCTCGGTGATGACGCTCGGCATCCTCGTCAACTGGATCGCGGGCAGCCTGCTCGCCTTCACCATCTTCTTCTACGTCGTGATCTACACGATGGGCCTGAAGCGCTGGACCGCGCAGAACATCGTGATCGGCGGCGCCGCCGGTGCGCTGCCGCCGGTGGTGGCCTGGGCTGCCGTCACGGGCACGGTCGACGTCGAGCCGCTGCTGCTGTTCGCCATCATCTTCTTCTGGACCCCGCCGCATTTCTGGGCGCTGGCGCTGTTCCGCTCCGACGACTACGCGCGCGCCGGCATTCCGATGCTGCCCAACGTCGCCGGTCCCGACGCTACGCGCCTGCAGATCCTGCTCTACACCATCGTGCTGATCGCGGTCGCCGCGGCGCCCTGGGCGCTCGGCTATTTCGACGCCGTCTACGGCATCGTTTCGCTGATCCTGGGGGCCGGCATGCTGGTGCTCGCGATCAACGTCTATATGCGCCGCGAGCGGGCTGCGTCGCTGCGCGCGACCCGCAAGCTGTTTGCCTTCTCGATCCTCTATCTGTTCGTGCTGTTCGCGACCCTGCTGGCCGAGGTCGTGTTCCGGGCACTGGCTCCGATGGTTGGGGGCGCATGATCACCGCGATGGCCGACAAACCCGAGACAGACGGAATCGTCCTCACCGAGGCGCAGAAGAAGAGCCGTCGTCAGCGCTCGATCGCGATCGCACTCGCGCTCGGCGTGCTGGTGGTGCTGTTCTTCGCCGTCACCATGGTCAAGGGACCGGCCGTTCTCGTGCGGCCGATGTAGGACAAATGAATCACGAGCCGACCATATCGCAGGATGTCAGCGCCAAGCCGGGCGATCGTAAGCCGGCCAAGCGCCGTGGGCTGGGCCGCGATGCGGTGGTTGCTTCCATCTGCGGCGGCGTGGTCGCGCTGATGGTCGGTGCGTCCTACGCGGCGGTGCCGTTCTACAACTGGTTCTGCCGCGCCACCGGTTTCAACGGAACGACGCAAGTCGCGACCTCCGCGCCGGCCACGGGGCCGATCGCGCGGAAGATCTCCGTGCGTTTCGATTCCAACGTCGCGCCCGGCCTGCCCTGGAAGTTCGAGCCGGAGCAGAACGAGATCGAGATCAAGATCGGAGAGGTCGTGACCGTCTTCTACACCGTGACCAACCAGGCCGCGCGCACCACGGCCGCCCAGGCCGCCTACAATGTCGCGCCGCTGACGGTCGGATCCTACTTCCAGAAGATCAACTGCTTCTGCTTCACCGAGCAGACCATGGCGCCCGGCGAGAAGCGGGAGATGCCCGTTGTGTTCTACGTCGACCCGTCGATCACTGAGGATCACGAGAACGACGGGCTCAACACGATCACGCTGTCCTACACCTTCTATCCGGTGAAGGATCCCGTGGTGAAGCCGCTGGCATCGGGCGAAGGCGACAAGCGCAAGGGAAATCTCTGACCGCCGGGCTCGCGCTCGCAAGGTCGGAACCATGGGGATAAGTGCCTGACAGGCACGGGATTGAGGAGAGAGACCGCAAATGGCAACGGCGCACACCAAGCATCACGACTATCACCTGGTCGATCCCTCTCCGTGGCCGGCCGTCGGTTCGCTCTCGGCCTTCATCATGGCGGTCGGCGCGATCTCCTGGATGCATCACATGTACTCGGCCGCGCCGATCGTGTTCGGCGTCGGCACCGTGGGCGTGCTCTACACGATGGTGAGCTGGTGGGGCGACGTGATCAAGGAAGCCCAGTACAAGGGCGACCACACCCGCGTCGTGCAGCTGCATCACCGCTACGGCATGATCCTGTTCATCGCCTCCGAGGTGATGTTCTTCGTCGCCTGGTTCTGGGCTTATTTCAACGCGGCGCTGTTTCCGGCCGACGCGGTCCACGCCACCCGCGACGCCGTGTTCGGCTGCGGCCTCGGCACCCAGGCCGGCGCCTGCGCGGTCCCCGGTACCTGGCCGCCGAAGGGCATCGAGACTTTCGATCCCTGGCACCTGCCGCTCCTGAACACGCTGATCCTGCTGACCTCCGGCACCACCGTGACCTGGGCGCACCACGCGCTGCTCGAGAACGACCGCCAGGGCCTGAAATACGGCCTGATCCTCACCGTCGTGCTCGGCGCGCTCTTCACCTGCGTGCAGGCCTATGAGTACGGCCATGCGGCGTTCTCGTTCGGCGGCAACGTCTACGGCGCGACCTTCTTCATGGCGACCGGCTTCCACGGCTTCCACGTGCTGGTCGGCACCATCTTCCTGCTCGTGTGCCTGTTCCGCGCCTATGCCGGCCACTTCACGCCGAAGCAGCACCTCGGCTTCGAGTTCGCCGCCTGGTACTGGCACTTCGTCGACGTGGTCTGGCTGTTCCTGTTCCTCTGCATCTACGTCTGGGGACACGGCGCCGAGACCATGGCCCACGGCGCGCACTGAGCCGCGAGGAAGATGATCACAAAGGGCGGCCGCATGGCCGCCCTTTCGCATTTGGGACGCCGCAAGTTTCGGCGAGAAGTGTGATAGAGTCCGCCATCATGAACGACACCGCCGGCAAATCCGAGCCCGAGACCACCGTCCTGCAGAGCGCGCTGCGCGGGCTTGCCTGCAGATGTCCGCGTTGCGGCCAGGGCAAGCTCTATGCGGGCTTCCTCAACCTCGCGCCCGCCTGCGAGCGCTGCGGTCTCGACTACGCCTTCATCGATACCGGCGACGGTCCCGCGATCTTCATCATCATGCTGGCCGGCGGGATCGTCGTTGCGGCAGCGCTCATCGTCGAGGTCAAATACCAGCCGCCGTACTGGCTGCATGCGGTGCTGTGGTTGCCACTGATCCTGGCCACCACGCTGTTGCCGCTGCGTGCGATGAAGTCGCTGCTGATCGCGCTGCAATTCCACCACAAGGCGGCGCCGGGCCGACTGGTCGACCGCACGAAATGAACCAGCCTGCGCGCAAGCCTCGCGTGGCCGGCTTCGCGCTGTTCACGCTGTTCCTGACGGCTGTTCTGCTGGCGCTCGGTCTTTGGCAATTGCAGCGGCGGACCGCCAAGCACGAGCTGATTGCGGCGCTCACCGAGCGTCTGGCCGCGGCACCCATCGCGCTGCCGTCACCGGCCCAATGGGCTGCGCTCAATCCCGCACGCGACGAATTCCGCCGCGTCAGCTTCACGGCGACCTATGCGGCCCTGCCCGATGCGATGGTCTATTCCTCCGGCTCGGCGGTGCGCAAGGATGCCTCCGGCCCCGGCACTTGGGCGTTCCTGCCGGCGCGGCTTCCGAGCGGCGAGACGGTCGTGGTCGACGCGGGCTTCGTCGAGAACACCATGCAGGACCGCGGCGTCGAGGATCGCGCGGTGAAGAAGCTCCTGACCGGGCAGCCGGTCGCGTTCACCGGGTATCTGCGCTTTCCCGAGGCGGCCGGCTGGCTGACGCCGACGGAGAACCGCGACAAGCGGCTCTGGTTCGTGCGCGATCATCCGGCCATCGCAAGCGCGCTCGGCTGGGGGGCGGTGGCGCCGTTCTATGTGGATCTCGAGCAGCCGGCGCCCGAGAACGGCATTCCCCGTCCGGGGCCGCTCGACGTGCATCTGAAGGATGACCACCTGCAATATGCCGTCACCTGGTTCTTGCTCGCGGGCGCCGTGCTGATCGCCTTTGCGGTGTGGGCCAGAGGCCGGCGGCAGAGCTGAGCCGCCGAAGGTCTCCGCGCGGGAACCCGGTATCGCCCGGGGTTTATTATTCAGCGCACATTCACGAGTGTGGTCCTAAGCCGCCAGTGGTTTTCCGCGGCAGACAGGATTGCGGCGTGAGCGATTTCGATCAGATGGGAATTGTCGTCGACTGGCTGGACGCCTGCCGGAAGGGCGACCTCACGACGTTGCTCGACCTCTATGCGGACGACGCCCAGGTCGAATGCACGTGCAACGGCGCGCGGCGCTATCGCGGCCGGAGCGAGCTCGAGGCCTATTGGCAGCCGCGGCTCAGCGCGTTCTCGCTGGCGGGCTTCGGGTTGGAGGAAATCCGCCCGGCGCCCCATGGCGTCGATCTCGAATATTCCGTCGCCGGCGCGCTGCGCATTCACGCCTCCTTTCGCTTCAGTCCGGAAGGCAAGATCCGCAGCACGCTGTGCGAGCCGGCGGGGCAGAACGCGCATGACGGCTGTTGCGCCTGCTGAAGCATGATCGGAAAAGTGCGCAGCGGTTTTCCGAAGAGATCATGCTTGAAGAACAACCTAGAGCGCGATGACGATTCTTCCTCATCGCGCCGCGCTTTAGCCGCCGGCCGGCGCCTCGCGTGTCGTCTCGGCCGGAAGGCGGCAACGGACATAGGTTCGCTCGTCCACGCGCAGCAGTGACAGCGATCCGCTGAGCGCGCGCACGCGCTCATGCATGCCGGTCAGGCCGCGGCCGAAGGCATTGTCGGCGGGGAAGCCGCCGCCGTCGTCGGAGATCTCGACGATCAGTGTTTCGCCGGCGATGGTCGCCTGGACATGGGCGCTGCCGGCCTTGGCGTGGCGCAGCACGTTGGTCAGTGACTCCTGGATCACGCGATAGACGGTCCGCGCCAACGGCCCGTCGATCACGTCGAGATCCGGATCGATCGTATCCGTCAGGATGATATGAGGCGCCTGCTTGCGAAAGTTTCGGAGCAGCGTCTGCACGCTGGTCGCAAGTCCCAGCTCCTCGATGTAGAGCGGCCGCAGCCGATCGAGGATGCGCCGGTTGGTCTGCTGCAGCGCTTCGACCGATTGCAGCACCTCTTCCGCCGAGTTGCCGAGATTTCCCGCCTGGGGCGAGGCGTCGATCAGTGCGATCGTGCCGGCGCGGATGCTGAACAGCAGCGGTCCGAGTTCGTCGTGCAATTCGCGGGCGAGATCGCGCCGCTCGTCGTCCTGGAGCGATACCAGACGATGCATCAGATTGCGATTGTCCTGGCTCAATTGCGCGAGCGTTGCAGCCAGCGCGTTTGCCTCCGCACAGCTCTGCCGAATCTCGGGCGGCCCTCCGACCGGGATCGGCGTCGCGTAATCGCCACGCCGCATCCGCGTCAGGCCTTTGCCGAGATGCTGCAGGGGGCGCAGAGCCGATCCAGTGAAGGCGTAGGCGATGATTCCAGTGAGCACCATCAGCATGGCGACGAGACTGGCCAAAGCGAGAAAGCCGATCCACTTCTCGAACAGGTCGGCTGACAGATCCGGCAAAAACACGATATCGCCGATGTGCTTGCCATCAATGACCACAGCAGACGCGGTATCCATGTCCGGTATGGTCAGAAGATTGATGAACCACCCTGGAACCAGCTTCAGGTTGCGCGTGTCATCTCTCGGGGAGGGAGAAGGACCCTCTTCGACCCGACGGAATTGAATATCGGAGGAGGTGTCCAGCGACTGGACGAAGGCATCCAGCGTCTTCTGCGGATTGTCCGAGGCGCGCAGCGTGTTGTTGAGCGCGGTGGCAAGAATCCTGGTCGAGCGCCGGGCCGGCTCGTTCTCATCGGCAAGCTGCCCGGTTGCAAATATCTGCAGCAATATGCCGCCCAGGATCAGCGCGGCGAGAAAACTCGCGCCGAGCGGAAGAAACAGTTGTGTTCTGAACGAGAGTTGGTGCCACATTAGGTCAATTCTAACGCGCATCGGCGGGATTTGCTCTTTCCATTTGTTCCCGGCGGTCTATGAGTCAAGAAAACAAGAGAGCGCGCGATGCAAGATACTGCCAAGCCGGGGACCCGGGTCCTGATCGTCGACGACCATCCCGTGGTGCTGTCCGGTTGCCGCACCCTGTTCGCGTCCGACCATTCGATCCGTATCGAGGAGGCGACGGACGCCAAATCCGGGCATCGCGCCTATGTCAGCAAGCGGCCCGACGTCGCCGTGATCGACATCAGCCTGCCCGACGTCTCCGGCTTCGAGCTGATGCGACGGATCCGCAAGGACGATCCCGACGCCAAGATCATCATGTTCAGCATGAACGACGATCCGGCCTTCGTGGTGCGGGCAGTCGAGCTTGGGGCGCAGGGTTATGTTTCCAAGGGCGACGATCCCAGGATCCTGCTGAAAGCGGTGCGCAAGGTGGTCGCCGGCGACAATTTCATCTCACCGCAACTCGCGGAAGCCGTGACGTTTTCCGGCGCGGCGATCAAGGCCAACCCAGCCTCGCAGATGACGCCGCGGGAGCTCGAGATTCTCCGCCTGCTCGGACGCGGCGACAAGATCGTGGAAGTCGCGGAAGCGCTCGGCATCTCCTACAAGACGGTCGCCAACACCACGTCCCTGCTCAAGCAGAAGTTGGGGGCCAAGAACCACTCCGACCTGATCAGGATCGCAGTGGAAATCGGGATGAATTGACCTCCCGGGTGCTCGCGGCCCGGGCACTGGCGGCCCGGACACTATCGGTCCGGAAGCACCGAACCGGCCGCTCCAGAATGCAGCCGGTTCGGCGGGACGGATCGCTGTCAGCGCGCAGCCGGGCAATGCATGGACACCGCCGACACCCATCCGCCGACCCCAATGGGCGGAGGCAGGGTTCGTTCCCAAGGAATCCCATAATTCGGGAAAGAGCGGCAATGCGCGACGTGATGCTGCCTGGTTGCGTTTGCCAGGGCCGGATCTCGATCGGGAAAAATAGGAACATTTTCTTGCCCTCATCGTTTTCGCCCTTGACGGTTTCGTGACAGGCGACGAAAGAGTTGCGCGAATAGTTTTGAGGGGGCGACGACCCCGAGGGGCAAACCGGTCTGCACACATCAACGACAGACCTTCCAAGAGAGGGGCTGCGGCATCGCCGCAGCCCCTTTTCGTTGGGCGGGGGAGAGGCGGGAAGCGGTTTCCCGATGCCGCAAAACACTTTATGGTGGCCCAGAGCCTCTGGCCGCTAACAAGTAATTTCGTGAAATCAAAGGCTTAACGAGCGGCGCAGGCCGCTCGGCCTTTGGAGGGCAGTTTGACTCGTTATATCTCGACCCGGGGCGATGCCCCCGAACTCGGCTTCTGCGACGTGATGCTGACCGGGCTTGCCCGCGACGGCGGCCTGTATGTGCCAACCATCTGGCCGCAGCTCTCCAGCGAGACCATCGCCGGTTTCTTCGGCCGTCCCTATTGGGAGGTGGCGGTCGATGTGATTCGTCCCTTCACCGGCGGCGAGATCACCGATGCCGAGCTCGGCCGCATGGCGAACGAGGCCTACGCGACCTTCCGCCATCCGGCGGTGGTGCCGCTGCGCCAGATGGCGCCGCACCAATTCGTGCTGGAGCTGTTCCACGGTCCGACGCTCGCCTTCAAGGACGTGGCGATGCAGCTCATCTCGCGGCTGATGGACCATGTGCTCGCCAAGCGCGGCCAGCGCACCACCATCGTGGTCGCGACGTCGGGCGATACCGGCGGTGCCGCGGTGGAGGCTTTCGCCGGCCTCGAGAATGTGGATCTGATCGTGCTGTTTCCGCACGGCCGCATCTCCGAGGTGCAGCGGCGGATGATGACGACGACGGGCGCGGCCAATGTCCATGCGCTCGCCATCGAGGGCAATTTCGACGACTGCCAGGCGCTCGTGAAGGGGATGTTCAACAACCATCGCTTCCGCGATGCGACCTCGCTCTCCGGCGTCAATTCCATCAACTGGGCGCGCATCGTCGCCCAGGTGGTCTACTACTTCACGTCCGCCGTTGCCGTCGGTGCGCCGGCGCGCGCGGTGGATTTCGTCGTGCCGACCGGCAATTTCGGCGACATCTTTGCCGGTTACGTCGCCAAGCGCATGGGATTGCCGGTACGGACCCTGCGCATCGCCGCCAACGTCAACGACATTCTCGCGCGAACGCTGAAGACAGGGATCTACGAAGTGCGTGAGGTGCACGCGACCGCGTCGCCGTCGATGGACATCCAGATCTCGTCAAATTTCGAGCGGCTGCTGTTCGAGGCCGGCCGGCGCGATGCGGCGGGTGTTCGTCGTCTGATGGATTCGCTGAAGCAGTCCGGACGTTTCGTGCTGCCCGATGCGACGCTGGCTGCCATCCGCGAGGAGTTCGACGCCGGTCGCGCCGACGAGACCGAGACCGCGGCTGCGATCCGTGCCGGCTGGCGCGAGGCAGGCGAACTGGTCGATCCCCATACGGCAGTGGCGCTCGCCGTCGCCGATCGCGACACCACCGACACTGGGGTGCCGAGCATCGTGCTCTCCACCGCCCATCCGGCCAAATTCCCCGACGCCGTCGAAGCGGCCTGCGGCCAGCGGCCGCAACTGCCGGCCTGGCTCGACGGATTGATGACCAAATCCGAACACATGAAGGTGATGAAGAACGATCAGGCCGAGGTCGAGCGGTTCGTGCTGGCGGTCAGCCGCGCCGCAAAGCAGGGAGTTGCCGGATGAGTGTCGAGATTTCCAAGCTTGCCTCCGGCCTGACCGTCGTCACGGACAAGATGCCCCATCTCGAGACCGCAGCGCTCGGCGTCTGGGCCGGCGTCGGCGGCCGCGACGAGAAGCCGAACGAGCACGGCATTTCGCATCTGCTCGAACACATGGCGTTCAAGGGCACCACCAAGCGCTCCTCGCGCGAGATCGTCGAGGAGATCGAGGCGGTCGGCGGCGACCTTAATGCCGGCACCTCGACCGAGACCACGTCCTATTACGCGCGGGTGCTGAAGGCCGACGTGCCGCTCGCGCTCGACGTGCTCGCCGACATCCTCGCCAATCCCGCCTTCGAGCCCGACGAGCTGGAGCGCGAGAAGAACGTCATCGTGCAGGAGATCGGTGCCGCGCAGGATACGCCCGACGACGTCGTCTTCGAGCATCTCAACGAGCTCTGCTATCCGGACCAGCCGATGGGCCGCTCGCTGCTCGGCACGGCCAAGACGCTGCGCGCCTTCAACCGCGACATGCTGCGCGGCTATCTTTCGACGCATTATCGCGGACCCGACATGGTGGTGGCGGCGGCCGGCGCGGTCGATCACAGCCAAGTGGTCGCCGAGGCCGAGAAGCGCTTCGCGACTTTCCAGGGGACGCCGGGTCCGAAGCCGCAAACCGCCCAGTTCGGCAAAGGCGGCGCCAAGGTGGTGCATCGCGAGCTGGAGCAGGCGCATCTGACGCTGGCACTGGAAGGCGTGCCGCAGAGCGATCTGTCGCTGTTCTCGCTCCAGGTCTTCACCAACATCCTCGGCGGGGGAATGTCCTCGCGTCTGTTCCAGGAGGTGCGCGAGAAGCGCGGCCTCTGCTATTCGATCTACTCGTTCCACGCGCCCTATACCGACACCGGTTTCTTCGGCCTCTACACCGGTACCGATCCGGCCGACGCGCCGGAGATGATGGAGGTCGTGGTCGACATCATGAATGATTCGGTGGAGACGCTGACCGAGGCCGAGATCGCGCGGGCCAAGGCGCAGATGAAGGCGGGCCTCCTGATGGCGCTGGAGAGCTGCTCGTCCCGCGCCGAGCAGCTTGCCCGCCATGTCCTTGCCTATGGGCGGCCGCAGACGGTGGAGGAGCTGGTGGCCCGGATCGACGCCGTCAGCGTCGAATCGACCCGGGACGCGGCGCGGGCGCTGTTGTCGCGGAGCCGGCCGGCCGTTGTCGCATTGGGCAGTGGCAGGGGTCTGGACACGGCGGTGTCTTTTGCGGAAGGATTGACCCGGGCACGTGCCAAGGCGCGGCTGCATTAAGAGCCGCGCGCGGGTCGATCTGCCCCGGGAAGCATCACCATGGCCCTCTTTCGCCTGCCCTCCAGTGGACCCGCCGCCCTCGCGCCGCGCGGCAACGGGCTGTTGCTGCGCGCGCCGCAGATGTCGGACTTCCTGCAATGGGCTCACCTGCGCGAGTCCAGCCGCGACTACCTGACGCCTTGGGAGCCGATCTGGCCGTCGGACGATCTCACCCGCTCAGGCTTCCGCCGCCGTCTGCGCCGCTATTCCGAGGACATCGCGGCGGACCGCTCCTATCCCTTTCTGATCTTCCGCGAGCTCGACGGCGCCATGGTCGGCGGCATCACGCTGGCCAATGTCCGCCGCGGCATCGTGCAGGCCGGCACCATCGGCTATTGGGTCGGGCAGCCCCATGCCCATCGCGGCTACATGACGGCGGCGCTGCGGGTGCTGCTGCCGACACTGTTCGGCGAGCTCAATTTGCACCGGGTCGAGGCGGCCTGCATCCCCACCAATGCGCCGTCGATCCGGGTGCTGGAAAAGTGCGGTTTTTCACGCGAGGGGCTCGCCCGCCGCTACCTCTGCATCAACGGGGTCTGGCAGGATCATCTGCTGTTCGGCCTGCTGCATGAGGATTTCCGCGGCTGAGCCGCCTGATTCGCGTGGTCAAATCCCCCATTTTGCTGCCTTGGGTTCGCCGATTTTGGCGATATAACCCGCGGGGCCTGCCGGCGATCGGCCGGGTTTTGTCATGGAGTAGGGGCTTTGATGGGGAAGCAGCTTCGGTCGTCGCGGAATGTCCTGCGGCAGGTGCCTGCGATCGCGCTTGTTGTGTCGGCCTCGCTCGCTGCTGTCTCGCCGGTGGCGGCCCAGTCACTGACCGACCGTTTCAAGAGCCTGTTCGGCGGCAAGTCCGACGAGCCGGCCCAGCCCAAGCCGCCGCCGGCGCCCGGCCAGCCGGCCGAGGACGACCTCGATTGCCCCCAGGTGACGGTGCGTGCGGGGGCCTCGACCTACGCGGTCGGCGCCAGCGGCAAGCCGGCTGTCGGCAATGAGATTCGCTTCCAGGCCTCGATCACCAAGATGGCGCGCGAATGTGCCCGCAGCAGCGGCGGCATCACGGCCCGGATCGGTATCCAGGGCCGCGTGATCGCCGGTCCCGCCGGCGCGCCTGCCTCCGTCGAGGTGCCCTTGCGCATCGCCGTCGTGCAGGGCGGCGTCGGCGAGAAGGTGATCGCCTCGAAGGCCTACCGCACCACGGTCGACATGACCGAGGGCGGCAGCGTGCCCTTTACCTTCGTGATCGAGGACATGACCTATCCGGTGCCGGCACCCGCGGTCGCCGATAACTACATTTTCTATGTCGGCTTCGACCCGCAGGCGCTCTCGCCCGAGCCGAAGGGGCGGAAGAAGAAGTAGGGCGGGTAGTGCCCCGGACGCAGCGCAGCGCTTCTTCAGCGGTGCGCTGCAGAGCCGGCGCCCATGCTGCGACATGCTGGTCCCGGCTCTGCGTCGCGTCATTGCATGCCGCGCCGCGTCCGGGACACGAAACCCTTCAGCCAACAAAAAAGCCGGCGCTCATCGCGCCGGCTTTTGATTGGTGAAGGCAAGTCCCTCAGTTCAGCTTCTGCCGGACTTCGTTGATGCCCTTGGCGAGCAGATCGTCGGCGACCTGGCCCTTGACCGACTGCGACAGGATCGTCGAGGCGGCCTGGACGGCGGCCTCCGCGGCGGCGGCGCGGACATCGGCCACCGCCTGGGCCTCGGCGAGCGCGATCTTGCTCTCGGCGGTCTTGGTACGGCGGGCGACGAAGTCTTCCATCTTCGCCTTGGCCTCGGTCGCGATGCGCTCGGCTTCGCTTCTGGCGTTGGCGATGATCTCGGCGGCCTCGCGTTCGGCCGAGGCGGTGCGCGCCTTGTAGTCGGCGAGCACCTTGGCGGCTTCCTGCTTGAGGCGCTGGGCGTCGTCGAGCTCGGCCTTGATGCGCTCGGCACGATGATCGAGCGCGGTCATCGCCGACTTGAAGACCCCGAGATAGCCGAACACGACCATCAGGATCACGAAGGCGATGGCGACCCAGGTTTCAGGATCGAAGAACATCTGTGGCTAACCTTTCAGCGACGCATCGACCGCGGCATTGACTGACGCGGCATCGGGGACGACGCCGGTGAGCTGCTGCACGATCTGACCTGCCGCATCGGCCGCGATGCCGCGGACGTTGCTCATGGCGGCGGCGCGGGTCGAGGCGATGGTCTTTTCCGCCCCGGCGAGCTTGGCCGCCAGTTGCTCTTCCACGGCCTTGCGCTCGGCGTCCGCCTGCGCATTCGCCTTGTCGCGGGATTCGTTGCCGATCGCCTGCGCCCGCGAACGCGCCGAGGCGAGCTCGCTTTCATAGGCCTTCAGCGCCGCGTCGGACTGGTCCTTCAGCTTCTGCGCTTCGGCGAGGTCGCCCTCGATCTTGTTCTGACGCGCCTCGATCGCCCCGCCGACCTTGGGCAGAGCGAGCTTGGACACGATCACATAAAGCACGACGAAGAAGATCGCGAGCGACACCAGCTGCGAAGCATAGTTGCTGCTCTCGAACGGCGGAAAGCCGCCACCGTGGTGACCACCGTCAGCCTCGGTGTGTGCGCCCGCCGCCGGACCCTTCGCCCCGCCATGACTCTCAGCCATGGAGTACTCCTGTTGCTGTCAAGCGCGCCGCTTCGGTTGAAGCGGCGCGAAGAACGTCGTCCTCAGAGCGGAACGAACAGCAGCAGCAGCGCGATCAGCAGCGAGAAAATGCCGAGCGCTTCGGTCACGGCGAAGCCGAAGATCAGGTTGCCGAACTGGCCCTGAGCGGCCGACGGGTTGCGAACCGCCGCGGCGAGGTAGTTGCCGAAGATCACGCCGACGCCGACGCCCGCGCCGCCCATGCCGATGCATGCGATGCCCGCGCCGATAAGTTTTGCTGCTGCCGGATCCATTTTAGACTCCTTGGAAGAAAGATTGGGTTGTGGGTGGAAATTCCCCGGACCGCTCAGTGTCCCGGATGAATGGCGTCGTTGAGGTAGATGCAGGTCAGGATCGCAAACACATAGGCCTGCAGGAACGCGACCAGGATCTCGAGGGCGTACAGCGCGACCGTGAGCGCCAGCGGCAGCACGCCGCCGACCCAGCCGAGTGCGCCGAGCGAGAAGCCAAGCATGGCGACGAAGCCCGCGAACACCTTCAGCGCGATGTGGCCGGCCAGCATGTTGGCGAACAGACGGACGCTGTGGGAGACCGGCCGCAGGAAGAACGACAGGATCTCGATGAACATCACCAGCGGCAGGATGTAGCCGGGGACGCCGTGGGGCACGAAGATCGAGAAGAATTTCAGGCCGTTCTTGGCGACGCCGTAGATCAGCACGGTGAAGAACACCAGAAGCGCGAGCGCTGCCGTCACGATCAGATGGCTCGAGATCGTGAAGGTGTAGGGGATGATGCCGACCAGGTTCGAGACGCAGATGAACATGAACAGCGAGAAGATCAGCGGGAAGAACTTCATGCCTTCCGCGCCGGCCGTCGAACGGATGGTGCTGGCTACGAATTCGTAGGAGATCTCGGCGACCGACTGAAGGCGCCCGGGAACCAGCTGCGTGCCGCTGGCAAGCATCAGGATCGAGATGATCGCCACCGCCACCAGCATATAGAGCGACGAATTGGTGAAGGCGATCGTGTGATTGCCGATATGGCCCAGGGTGAAGAGAGGCTCGATGTTGAACTGGTGGATCGGATCGATTTTCATCAGCGCGGCATCTCTTGGTCTGCCGGGCTATGCCGGCGGGTCTCGGTCTGCCGGCCGGGCCGGCCCGTACCGGCAAGACCGGCACGATCAATCTCATGGTGCGGATCGGCTATGATCCACCGCGCCTGTTCTGACCCGCGCCTGCCGTTCTCACCACATTCACTACGCCGGCGACGAAGCCCAGCAACAGGAACACGATAAACCCGAAAGGCGAGGTCGACAGCAAGCGGTCGAAACCCCAGCCAATCCCCGCTCCGACCACGACGCCGGCGATCAACTCCGAGGATAGTCGGAAACCTAGCGCCATCGCCGAGGCTCTGGCCGCTCCGTCTCCACCGTCACCTGCGGGTTGCTCGGTCTTGATCCGGCGGTCGCGAAATTCGGACAACCTCTGATCAAGACTTCCGAGCCGTTCGGAAAGCGCAGCTTCCTCGGACGATTTATCGCGATCCCCATTCTCGCCGTGTCCCGTGCCCTGTGTCATGCAACGAAGACCCGAAACGCCGCGGCTGAATGGAAATTGCGCCCGCCACCCTCAAAAGCCGCGCGGACCATACTGATGGCCTATAATCAAGTCAAGCCAAGTCACGATTGCGTCGCTTTCGCTTATGTATCTGATTTATTTGGGGATATTGGCGTGCACGGCAGCGCTGCACACAGCGTGACGCCGCACCGCAGCAGCTCGCCTCGGGATCGGCGGACGCGACCGGCCTTTCGCCGCGCCGCCGGGATCAAAGACGCCGCCGGGATCGTTGATACCGGTATGCGTTTTGGGCGGCGGATCGCCACGCCGGGGTGTAGAATTTGCCGGATTGCCACCTCCACGTCGTGGCGGAGAGCGCGATGAGACCCGTGAAATCATCCACAACATCCTGCACAAGATCCTGCACCACATCCTGGCTTGCGGCGGCGGCGTTTGCCGCGGCGATGGCGATCGGCGGCGGCCTCAAGGCTGCGCCAGCGGCACCCGACAGCGAAAACGGTCGCTACAGCATGACGCCCATTCCCGAGGGTGTGCTGCGGCTCGACACCCGCACCGGCACGGTCTCGACCTGCAGCAAGAACGGCGCCGGCTGGGCCTGCTATGTCGTGCCCGACGAACGGACCGCGCTCGATGCCGAGATCGGCCGGCTGCAGGCCGAGGTCGAGAAGCTGAAGGGACAGCTCGCGGCGGGGCCGACGGTGTCGGGCAAGGTCGACGAGGCGCTGCCGAAATCCGACCCGCTGAAGAAAGCCGAGCCGAGGAGCGGAGAGGGCGAGCGCAAGATCGAGATCCCGCTGCCGAGCGACCAGGACGTCGATCGCGTGATGTCGTTCCTGGAAAAGGCCTGGCGGCGGCTGATCGACATGGCCAACCGGGTGCAAAAGGACGTGTCGGGAAAGATCTAGCTCATAGCGAGATGCCGTAGGGTCGGCAAAGCAAAGCGTGCCCGCCAATTCCAATGATCGGGAAAGATCTTGGGCACGGCGGCTTTCCGAGTTGAGAGACCTTCCATGACATCTCCCAAATCCGTCACCCGCTCGGCGCCATCGACGGTGCAGGCCGCCACCGTCTCATCGTCACTGCTCACGGTGCAGACATCGGGCCATGGCTTCACCGATCTCACCGGCGAAGCTGCAAAATTCATCAACGAGGTTCGCGCGCGCGACGGTGCGTTGACGCTGTTCATCCGCCACACCTCGGCCTCGCTGACGATCCAGGAGAACGCTGATCCTTCCGTGCTCGTCGACCTCACGACCGCGCTGTCCCGGCTCGCGCCGGAGAATGCCGGGTGGACCCACGACACCGAAGGCCCGGACGACATGCCGGCACACATCAAGACGATGTTGACCGGGGCCTCGCTTCAGGTGCCGGTGCTGAACGGCAGGCTCGCACTCGGCACCTGGCAGGCGATCTATCTGATCGAGCATCGCAGGCGCCCGCACCGGCGCGAGGTGGTGCTGCAATTCGTCGGCTCAGCAATCCCATAAAACAAAACCGGCCGCGGAAACCGCGGCCGGTTGGTGTTGATTGAGATCGGTGCTTTCGATCAGGTCGCCTTGATGTCGACGTCCTTGGTCTCGGGCAGGAAGAGCAAGCCGATCACGACGGTAATCGAAGCGAAGATGATCGGGTACCAGAGGCCGGCATAGATGTCGCCGGTCGAGGCCACGATGGCAAAGGCGGTCGCCGGCAACAGGCCGCCGAACCAGCCGTTACCAATGTGGTAGGGCAGCGACATCGAGGTGTAGCGGATGCGGGTCGGGAACAGTTCGACCAGCATCGCGGCGATCGGGCCGTACACCATGGTGACGAACAGCACCAGGACGAACAGCAGCCCGATGATCGCGGCCACCTGCGGACGGAAGATGTCGAACGGATGCGCCATCTTCACGATGCCGGCATCGCCGGCCTTCGGATAGCCGGCTGCCTGCACGGCGGCGAGAACTGCCGGGTTGCCGTCCTTGGCGTTGGCGTAGGCGACTTCCTTGCCGTTGACCATCACCTTCACGCCCGAGCCGGCTGCTCCCGGCGCGGTCGAGTACTTGACCGACGACTGCGACAGGAAGGCGCGCGCGGTGTCGCAAGGTGCCGTGAAGACGCGGGTGCCGACCGGGTTGAACAGGTCGCCGCAGCCCGCGGGATCGGCCACAACCTCGACCTTGGTCTGCTCGATGGCCTTCTCCAGCGCCGGGTTGGCGTTGGTGGTGATCATCTTGAAGATCGGGAAGAAGGTCAGTGCCGCGATCAGGCAGCCGCCGAGGATGATCGGCTTGCGGCCGATCTTGTCGGACAGCATGCCGAACACGATAAAGAAGCCGGTGCCGAGCAGCAGCGACCAGGCGATCAGCAGGTTGGCGGTGTAACCGTCGACCTTCAGGATCGATTGCAGGAAGAACAGCGCGTAGAACTGGCCGGTGTACCAGACCACGCCCTGGCCCATCACGCCGCCGAGCAGCGCGAGCAGCACGAGCTTGCCATTCTGCCAATTGCCGAAGGCTTCCGTCAGCGGCGCCTTCGAGCTCTTCCCCTCGTCCTTCATCTTCTGGAAGATCGGGGATTCATTGAGGCGGAGCCGGATCCAGACCGAGACGCCGAGCAGCAGCACCGAGACCAGGAACGGGATGCGCCAGCCCCAGGCGGCGAAGTCGGGTTCGCCGAGGGCGCTGCGGGTGAACAGGATCACCAGCAGCGACAGGAACAGGCCGAGGGTCGCGGTGGTCTGAATGAAGGAGGTGTAATAGCCGCGCTTGCCGTTCGGAGCGTGCTCCGCGACATAGGTCGCCGCACCGCCATACTCACCGCCGAGCGCCAGGCCCTGGGCGAGGCGGAGCGCGATCAGGATGATCGGGGCCGCGATGCCGATGGTCGCCGCGTTCGGCAGCAGGCCGACGATGAAGGTCGACAGACCCATGATCAGGATGGTGACGAGGAAGGTGTATTTGCGGCCGACGATGTCGCCGACGCGGCCGAACACGATCGCGCCGAACGGGCGGACCAGGAAGCCGGCTGCGAACGCCAGCAGCGCGAAGATGTCGCGGGTTGCCGGCGGATAGGCCGAGAAGAACTGCGCGCCGATGATGCCGGCAAGTGAACCGTAGAGGTAGAAGTCGTACCACTCGAAGACGGTACCGAGCGAGGAAGCGAGGATGACGAACCGTTCGTCCTTTGTCATCCCTCCCGCGCGTGCTTGAGACACAGCCATCGTCGACATATTGAATCGCTCCCCGAAATGCGTTTCCTCGCGCCCCGGATGTCCGGACATGCCGGATCAACCCAGGTCTTGCCCGCAAGGTAACATCGGCGTGAAAGCCGCCCCAATACGACTTTCGGCCTTGCGCACTGACGCGCAGCTGACGTCCGGTATCGGGCAACGGCATGCCGCCACGGAGATTCCAAGATTAACCCCTTTGCAGCAAAGGGATAATGTGCACTTGCATGCCACGTCCGCTCGGGGAAGAATTGGTTCATCCGGGATCGGTCTGCCGGCCCGCGAACGACAGCAAGAGAACGATGAACGCTCCCTCGACCCATCTCGTCATTGCCGATGACCATCCCCTGTTCCGCGACGCGCTGCGACAGGCGGTGGCCGGCGTCCTGACCTCGGCCCAAATCGACGAGGCCGGGTCGTTCGAGGATCTGACCAAGCTCCTGGAACAGACCTCGGACGTCGATCTGATTCTGCTCGACCTCTCTATGCCCGGGATCTCGGGCTTTTCCGGCCTGATCTATCTGCGGGCGCAATATCCGGCGATCCCGGTGGTGATCGTCTCGGCGTCCGACGACGGTGCCACGATCCGCCGCTCGCTCGATTTCGGCGCCTCCGGCTTCATTCCGAAGCGGTTCGGCGTCGAGACCTTGCGCGACGCGATTCTCAAGGTGATGGAGGGCGACGTCTGGGTTCCCGCCGACACCGACCTGTCCGCAGCCAGCGATCCCGACATGACGCGCCTGCGCGACCGCCTGGTGACGCTGACGCCGCAGCAGGTCCGGGTCCTGATGATGTTGTCGGAGGGACTGCTCAACAAGCAGATCGCCTATGAGCTCGGGGTCTCCGAGGCCACCATCAAGGCGCATGTCTCGGCGATCCTGCAAAAGCTCGGCGTCGAGAGCCGCACCCAGGCGGTGATCGCCGCCGCCAAGATCGCCGGCGGCCAGTGGAAGCAGGGCACCCCGACGGGGTGAGCCTCGCTACAATATCTTCAGAAGCGCATCGGCAGCCCGGATATCCGCCGTCTCCGAACCTTCGGCAAAGCCTTCAAGCGACGATTGCAGCAATCCCTTCGCTTCCTCGCGCCGGCCGCGTTCGCCGATGAGCCCGGCGAGATCGACCGCGGCCCGCAGTTCCCAGGCTTTCGCGCCTTGGGCGCGGCTGAGGTCCAGCGCCTGCATCAGGCAGGCCTCGGCGTCCTGCATCCGCGGCGCCGGCTGGTGTGACAGGACCTTGCCTTTCATCCGCAGCAGCTCGGGCATGTAGAGGTGGTCGCCGCTCCGCTCGACCAGGCGGATCGCATCGTCAATGAGGTGCGCGCTCTGCTCGAACCGTCCGAGCGCCAGCAAGCCCTGGACCAGCGCGATGTTGAAGGTCGTGGTCAGCAGCTCGTAGCCGGCATCGTGGAGCTCGCGCAGGCAAGTCCCGATCGTCTCGACGCCACCGGCGGCATCGCCGCGCCGGATCGCCAGCTCGCCTTTGACGCCGCGGCCGACCGCAAGATAAGGCCCCATCGAGCGCGAATTGGCGTGCGCGATGAAGCGGTCGATGTCCTCCTCCGCGCCGTCGAGGTCGCCGCTCCAGAGCTCGATCGCGACCGCCCAGATCAGCGCGATGCAGAGCGTGATCGGATGATCCATCTGCGCAGCCTCGGTGACTGTCTGCCGCGCCAGTTGCAGCGCATCCGCGGGCCGGCCCTGCAGCCAGAGTTCCCGGGCCAGCGTGATGCCGGCCCGGTTGCGATGATCGAAGCCGTAGACCGTGCTGATTCGTTCCGTGCCCGGTCCCCGCCAGGCCATCTCCAGCATCTTCAGCGCGTCGCGATGCCTGCCTGCCAGATGCAGCGAGACGCCGAGGAGGGAATGGGCGAGGGCGATCGAGGCCGCATCGCCCAGCGACCTTGCGACGGCGAGGCTCTGCTGCGCGTAGCCGAGCGCGGCGTCGAACTCTCCCATCCGCTCGTGAAAGATATGCATCCGGCCGAGCAGCTGGAGCTGGTTGATTTGGTCGCCGCGCGCCTCGGCGATCGCAAGGCTCCGGCTCAGGGCGCTGCGCGCCGCTTCGCTGCCGCCGCGGGTGAACATCAAGGTCAGTCCGAGCGCGGCTTGGATGTGCATTTCCTCGGCGCTGCCGCGCGCGGAGGGGACCATCGCCAGCAGCGCGCGTTCCGACCAGCGTCGGCATTCGATCAACAGGGACATCGCCAGGAAGATCGGCGCGGCGGCGGCGGCGAGCGCGATACCGGCGCCGAGATCGCCGCCCACGCCGAAGCACCATTCGAGCGCGGCGCGCACGTTGTGAAGCGCGGAGAAGTGAGCGGCCCGTTCGTCCGCGCTCGGCACATTGGCCCAGCTCATGCCGGCCTGTTCCAGCCATCGCCGGTAGTAGGTCGCGTGGCGGACGGCGAGCGCCGCGTCATCAGGCTCGATCTCGCGCAGATAGGCGCGCGTGGTGTCGAGCAGGCGATAGCGCATCATGGCGCCGATCGGGCGCGGGGCGACCATCGATTTGGCAACGAGACTGTCGACGGCATCGAACAAATGAGCGTGGTCGACGCGCTCGTCCGGCACGACCTCGAGCGCTGCGTCGAGGGTGAAATGGCCGGCGAAGACCGCGAGCCTGCGCAGCACCAGGCGTTCGCGATCCGACAATAGCCCGTAGCTCCAGTCGATCGTGGCCTGCAATGTCTTCTGCCGGGGTGGCGCCGTCCGCTGGCCTTGCCAGAGCAGGTTGAGACGCTCGTCGAGCAGTGCGGCCGTTTGCGCGAGGCCATAGGCTTCGACCCGGCCCGCGGCGAGCTCGATCGCCAGTGCCATGCCGTCGAGCTTGCGGCAGATCCTCGCGATGACTGCGGCATTTGCATCGTCGAGTGTGATCTGCGCGCCACCGGCTGCGGCACGTTCGAGGAATAGTTGAAGTGCGGGATAGGTCTGTGCTGCGGCGGCGGTCAGCCCGGAATTGTCGGGCGGGACGGCGAACGGCGCCAATCGATAGACCTGCTCGCCCTCGACGCGCAGGGCTTCGCGGCTGGTCGCGAGTATATGGACGTGCGGCGCCGCATGGAAGATCTCCGCGGCCAGCGGTGCGGCCGCTGCGATGACGTGCTCGCAATTGTCGAGGATCAGCAGCATCCGCTTGTCCCTGATATGCGCGAGCAGCGCGGGCAGGGGATCGTCGGTCTCCGCCGGCAGGCCAAGCATCAGCAGGATCGAGGTGATCACGAGATCGGGATCGCTGAGCGAGGCAAGGTCCACGAAGTGCGCGGCATCGGAGAATGATTCGAGCAGGTCGTGCGCGATCGCCACGGCGACCGCGGTCTTGCCGACGCCGCCGGGGCCGACGATCGTGACGAAGCGCGAGGCGAGGAGCTTGCCGGAGACGGCGGCGATCGCATCGTCGCGCCCGACCATCCGCTGCAGCCGGTTCGGCAGTTTCACGGGCGGCAATTCCAGCCGCGGCGCGAGGCGCTGCACCGGGGCGATATTTGTCTGCGAGATCGGCGCCACGAAGCAATAGCCGCGGCCGGAGAGCGTCGTGATGTAGCGGGCGCCATCCTTGCCGTCGCCGAGCGCCTTGCGAAGCGCTGCGACGTGAAAGCGCAGATTGGTCTCCTCGACGGTGATGCCGGGCCACACCAGCGCCATCAGGTCCCATTTGCTGACGACTTCATTCGGCCGCGACATCAGCGCCATCAGCGTGTCGAAGGCTTTCGCGCCGAGCGGCAACGCGACACCGTCGCGCATCACGAGCCTTTCATGCGGCGTCACGGAAAATGGCCCGAACGACAATGTTCCCGTCGCGGTGACGGCCGGCTCTGTCATGGCGAAATCTTGGTCCCTTCGGAAGGACCCGATAGCCAGATGATCGCGATCCGGCAAGGCCGCTCCTGCATCGGCATCAGACCGCGGATGCAGGCCTTTGTGAGGCGCCAGGCGAGACCTCACAACTTCTCACAAGTCCAAACGGGTGTGCCGTCGCTGCCGCTGCTAGTCAGTGGCGTGACGACGAGGAGACCATGATGACGCAGGCGGCGAAGTTACTCTACACGGCCAGGACCCACACCAGCGGCGGGCGGCACGACGGCATATCGCGCAGCTCTGATGGCCGCCTGGACGTCAAGCTGTCGCCGCCTGATGGCACCGGCATCGGTACCAATCCCGAGCAATTGTTCGCCGCCGGCTGGTCGGCCTGCTTCGAGGGCGCGATGGAGATCGCCGCCCGCAAGCGCAAGCTCGAGCTTCCCAGGAAATGCGCTGTCGATGCGGAGATCGATCTCGTACTCGACGACGGCGCCTATTCGCTCCGGGCACGCCTCAATGTCAGCCTGCCGGGCCTCGACCCCGAGATCGCGCGCGGCATCGTCGATGATGCGCATCAGACCTGTCCCTATTCCAGGGCGGTTCGCGGCAACATCGACGTCACGGTCACGCTGATCTGACGCAACGATCACCAAGCACCACGAGGTACGACCATGAAGCTACCAATCATCGACCAGCATCGCCGCAAGTTTTTCGGCTTGGCCGCCGGAACCGTCGCCGTCGGCCTCGGCGTGATGGACCTCGCACGCGCCGAAACGGAAGCGCCGCGATCATCCGGATCGACCGCGTCCTTCGGCGCGATCAAGCAGATCGATGCCGGCGTCCTCAATGTCGGGTATGCCGAGGCCGGACCTTCGAACGGTCCCGTGGCGATCCTGCTGCATGGCTGGCCTTACGACATTCACGCCTTTATCGACGTCGCGCCGATCCTGGTGAAGGCCGGCTATCGCGTGATCATCCCTCATCTGCGCGGCTACGGCACAACACACTTCCTCTCAGGCGAGACGCCGCGCAACGGTGAGCCCGCGGCGATGGCCGCCGACATCATCGCACTGATGGACAAGCTCGATATCAAGAAGGCTGTCGTTGCCGGCTTCGACTGGGGCGCTCGCACCGCCGACATCATCGCCGCGTTGTGGCCGGAGCGTTGTCGCGCGCTGGTGTCGGTCAGCGGCTATCTGATCTCCAGCCAGGCTGCCGGCAACATGCCGCTGCCGCCGCAGGCCGAGCTGCAATGGTGGTACCAGTTCTATTTCGCGACGGAGCGCGGCCGCGCCGGATACGAGAAGTACACGCACGATTTCGCCAAGCTGATCTGGAAGCTCGCCTCGCCGCAGTGGAAGTTCGACGACGCCACCTTCGCCCGCAGCGCGGCGGCGCTGGACAACAAGGATCATGTCGCGATCACGATCCACAATTACCGCTGGCGGCTCGGACTGGCCCAGGGCGAAGCGAAATACGAGCACCTCGAAAAGAAGCTGGCGGCTGCTCCCGTCATCGAGGTGCCGACCATCACCATGGAAGGCGACGCCAATGGCGCACCGCATCCCGATCCCAGCGCCTATGCCAAGAAGTTCTCGGGCCGGTACGAGTTTCGCCTGATCACCGGCGGCGTCGGCCACAATCTGCCGCAGGAAGCGCCAGAAGACTTCGCCAAGGCCGTCATCGACGCCGACGGCATCTGATCATTGATGCGATCCTCGGTCCAGCACGGCTGGACCGAGGATGTGCCGCCCCCAACCTGCAGAAATGACATGACGTCCAGCGAACCTGAAACGCAGAAGCGCTCCTATGCCACGGCGATCACGCTGGCGGCGCTTGTTCTCGTCCTTCTCCTGACCTTTGTGCCTTACCTGATTTCAATCGCCCTTGCCGAGGCGCCCGCGCAGAGATCGGCGGAAGCCTCGCCGATCTTCGGCGTCACCATTCCGCCCGGCTACAGGCAATGGGAGTTGATCGCTCCGGCCGAGGAGGCCGTCCCGCTCGACGAGCTTCGCGCCGTCGTCGGCAACCAGACCGCAGTCAGCGCCTATCAGGCCGGTAAGCTTCCGTTCCCGGACGGCAGCATCCTGGTCAAGCGCGCCTGGAAACGGAAACAGTCGCCCGAGTTTGCATCAGCGACGATTCCCGGCGCCGCCACCACGGTCCAGGTGATGGTCAAGGATTCCAGGAAGTACGCCGCGACCGGCGGCTGGGGCTTTGGCCGCTTCGTCAACGGCAAGCCGGTTGACGAAGCCCAGCATCGTACCTGCTGGGGCTGCCACGAAGCCCGCGCCAAGAGCCGCGATTACGTCTTCACGCGGCTGGCGCCCTGATGCGGGCCTCTGCCGGCGGGAGCGCAAGCGGAATCATTCGGCGCTCGGAGCTTTGCCGGTTTTGACCCGGGGAAGCTGACCGAAGGTGTATGAACCATTTGAATTCTGACCCCGACCAAGGGTCGGAAGAGTGTTTCTCCAAAAAGCGCTGGCGGATCATGACGCAGCTTCCAAACTTGATCCGCGGGATCCCGACGCACCGGAAGCGATCGGGCGAGCGAAGAAAGCCTTGAGCACAGAATGATGAGCAATTGAGCCATGCGGAAGCGCTCAATCTCCAATGTGAGACGATTCGGAGCTGATGGTCGAAAGACGCTCCTCCTGCTGCTTCTCCTTTTCGCGATCCCCGCGGACGACTGCTTCGCGCAGGCACCACCGCCGCCAGTCGACGGACATGCGTTGGAGCGCGTGTCGCCGACGATCAAGAAGAGATTGGCGACCCGCTTTTCGTTAGGCGCGTTCGCCGGCCGCTTCGAGGAAACGCCGCTCGGCGCGGTCCGCGACACCGTGGGCGAAGGGACCATCCAACATCGAGGCGATGCTGGAGACAGCATCTATTGGCTGTGTTATCGGCGCGCGCAGCATCGATTATGGGTCGTGTCCAGCGGAGAGATGGGCGGCCCGGACCATCGCGTCACGGAGATTGTCGAAGAGCTCGCCGAGAAGGACACCGAGGCTTCGACCGATTGCGCCATCGTCCCGGAAAAGTTCGGGCCGCTCGTCTTCGACGGCAAGCTGCATTTGGGGATGTCGCGTTTGGAGGTGGTCAGGGCGTTGGGACCGCCGTCGAAGTCGGACGCTGCCCGGATGGTGTATTCTCATGCCGGAAAGCTCGCAGACGGTTTCGATGAAACCGCATGGCTCATTCTCCGATTTCGTGAGGAAAAACTCGTGTCCATGCGCGGCGGCAAGACCACGACGAATTGACGTGGCGGCCAGGCGACTTCCCGGAAGCTGAAGCAGACGAAGGGGCGATCGTACGTCGTCGCGAGGCAGCGGGCCTCATTCGATGCAGTTACCGCTATTGACAGGCCGCGCCCCTCACTCCGCCGCCACCATCTGCTGCGTGCGCCACTGGCCAAGGAGCGCGCGCAGCGAGGCCGGCTTGACCGGCTTGTTCAGCACCGCGACATTTTCGTCCCGCGCCGCGACCTGCACGGCGGGGCTGCGGTCGGCGGTGATCAGGATCGCGGGAATGCCGTCGCCGAAACGCCGGCGGATCTCGCGGATCGCGGCAATGCCGTTGCCGCGGTCGAGATGATAATCGACCAAAAGGCCGGTGACGCGGCGGCCGGCGGTCTCGATCGCGGCGATCGCGCCTTCGGGATCGGCGACCGCGATCACCTCGGCATCCCATGCTTTCAGCAGCGTGCGCATGCCGT
The DNA here is from genome assembly GCF_032144035.1 of Bradyrhizobium sp. WYCCWR 12699. NCBI lineage: Bacteria > Pseudomonadati > Pseudomonadota > Alphaproteobacteria > Hyphomicrobiales > Nitrobacteraceae > Bradyrhizobium > Bradyrhizobium sp. WYCCWR 12699. Next base: position 707,028 of record NZ_JAVTJN010000032.1, on the reverse strand, counting down.
CGAGGATCGCCGCGTCATTCTCGATGCAGACGATCAGGGTGCCCGAGATCGGTGTGCGCGCCAGCGGCGTCGCGCTGGTCACGGCGGCGGTGTGGGTGATCGCCTTGGCGGTCGGCACGGTCACGGAGAACACCGAGCCGCCGCTTTTGTTGCCGTCGATGGCGATGCCGTGCTTGAGCACCCGCGCGAGCCGTTCGACGATGGAGAGGCCGAGCCCCAGTCCGCGCGCGATCCGCGCGCCCTGCTCGAGACGATGGAATTCCTTGAAGATCTCGCCGCGCTTGACCTGGGGGATGCCGACGCCGGTGTCGTAGACGCAGATCTTGAGCGACGGGCCCTGGCGGCGACAGCCGACCAGCACGCGGCCGCGCGGGGTGTATTTGATCGCGTTCGAGATCAAATTCTGCAGCAGGCGGCGCAGCAGCAGCCGATCCGACTCGACCGGCAGCGAGCAGGGCACGAAGGCGAGCTCCAGGCCCTTGGCGCGCGCGATCGGCGCGAACTCGATCTCCAGCGAGCGCATCAGATCGGCCATCTTGAAGCTCGAGATCGAGGTCGTCATCGCGCCGGCGTCCAGCCGCGAGATGTCCAAGAGCGCGCCGAGGATCTCTTCGATCGCCTGCAGCGATTCGTCGATGTTCTCAACCAGCCGCGTCTCCTCGCCGCTGTGCTGGCGCTCGACCAGGCTCGTGACATAGAGCCGCGCGGCGTTCAGCGGCTGCAGAATGTCGTGGCTGGCGGCGGCGAGGAAGCGGGTCTTGGAGATGCTGGCGTCCTCCGCCGTGCTCTTGGCCAGGGCCAGCTCGGAGTTTAGCCGCGTCAGCTCCTCGGTGCGGTCGCGCACGCGTTTTTCCAGCGTCGCGTTGGCGCGCTCCAGCGCTTCCGCCGCTTCGAAGCTGGGCGTGACGTCGGTGAAGGTGATGACGAAGCCGCCGCCGGGCATGCGGTTGGTGAGCACCTCGATCACCATGTGGCGTTCCGGCAGGCGTTCGAGATACGGCTCGCTGTCGGTGGTGTAGGCGATGAGCCGCTGCTCGATCATCGCCTCACGGTCGGCCTGATGGTCCGGATCGCTCACCCCCATGAATTCCAGGATCTCGCGCAAGGGCGTGCCGAACTGGACGATGTGCGGGGGCACGTTGAGGAGATCGCCGAACTGCCGGTTGGAGCAGATCAGCTGCAAATCGGCATCGAACACCGCGATGCCCTGGCGCACGTGGTTGAGCGCGGTCTGGAGGATCTCGCGGTTGAAATGCAGCGCCGCGTGCGAATCGTCGAGCAGTTTTAGCGCGGCTTTTGCCGACACCGTTCGCTTGCGCAGCAGCAGCGACATCACGAGGCGGGAGGAGGCCGCTCCAATCGAGGAGGCGATCAGGTGCTCGGCGTGCTGCAACAGTTCGAAATCAGCGGGGGCGCCGGGCTCCAGCCGGACGTTGCGCCGCGCGGAGAAGGCCTCGAAGGAGTGCCGCGCGCGGTCGGGACCGAGATATTGCGCCACCGTAGTCTGGATGTCCTGCACGGTGACGGTGGTGCGCCAGCGGCGGAAACCCGGGGAGATCGGCGCGAGCGTGTTGGGGACGAACAGATCGGCCTGCAACAGCTCAATCGACGAGGGCGTTCGCGCCAGCGACAGCAGCACATAGGTCAGGATGTTGAGCGACAGCGACCAGATCACGCCGTGCATCAGCGGGGGTAGATCGGCGCCGAACAGCGCTTGCGGCCGCAGCGCCTCGATGCCGAACGGGCCGTGCTGGAGCAGCAGGATGCCCGACGTCGAGGAATCCATGAAGCTCGGCATGAACAGCGTGTAGAGCCACACCGCGAAGCCGACCAGCATGCCGCCGATCGCGCCGCGTGCGGTGGCGCGCCGCCAGAGCAGTCCGCCGAAGAAGCTCGGGGCCAGCTGGGCGATGGCCGCAAAGGAGAGCAGGCCGATCGCGGCGAGCTGGGTATTGCCGAGCGCGCGATAGTAGAAATAGGCCATCACCATGATGGCGAAGATCGCGAGCCGCCGCGAGCGCAGCAGGAAGTCGCTGAAATCGGCGCCGCCGGTGCGCCCCTCGGGCCGCCGCTGCAGCACCAGGGGCACCACGAGGTCGTTCGAGACCATGATGGACAGCGCGACGCATTCCACGATCACCATCGCGGTGGCCGCCGAGAGGCCGCCGACGAAGACAGCAACGCTGAGCAGGCCCGCTCCGCCCTCCATCGGCAGCGCCAGCACGTACATGTCCGGATCGACCGCGCCAAAGGGGAAGCTGACGAGACCGGCGAGCGCAATCGGGATCACGAACAGATTGATGGCGACGAGGTAGAGCGGGAACAGCCAGCGCGCGCGGCTGACCTCGGCATCCGAGGAATTCTCGACCACGCTGACGTGGAACTGGCGCGGCAGCAGCATGATCGCGCACAGCGACAACAGCGTCATGGTCAGGAAGTTGCCGATCGACGGGGTGTAATCGATGGCGCGCACCGCCTCCGGCGTCTTCATCGCACGCTCGATCAATTCGTGCGGCGAGAACATCCAGAAGGTGACGAAGATGCCGACGGTGAGGAAGGCGACCAGCTTGATGGTGGATTCGGTGGCGACCGCCAGCATCAGGCCGTGCTGATGCTCGGTCGCGTCGGTCTGCCGGGTGCCGAACAGCACGGCAAAGGCTGCCATTGCCAGCGTCACCATCAGCGCCATGTCGCCGACGATCGGGATGTGGGAGAAGGCCTGGTCTTCGCTCAGGATCGTCTGCAGCGAGGACGCCACCGCCTTGAGCTGAAGCGCGATGTAGGGCACCGAGCCGATGATCGCGATCAGCGCGACGGTCGCGGCCACCGCCTGGCTCTTGCCGTAGCGCGCGCCGATGAAGTCGGCGATCGAGGTGATGTTGTGGGCCTTCGCGAGCTGGATCACGCGGCGCAGGACGCCTGCGCCGAGGCCGATCATCAGGATCGGGCCGACATAGATGGCGAGGAAGTCGGTCGAGGTGCGGGTGGCAAAGCCGACCGAGCCGAAGAAGGTCCAGGAGGTGCAGTAAATCGCCAGCGACAGCGGATAGATCCACCCGGAGGCACGGCCGGGCCCGGCCGGCGAGCGGCGGTCGCCATGGCTCGCTACCAGAAACAGAAAGCCGATATAGCCGAAGGCGGCGGCGATCACGCCCCAGTCGTGCAGCATGGGAAACGCGCTTCTCGAAAGGGCACCGGCGGCGCCCAAGCTCATTTTCCCTGTAAATCTAGCGCGTTGGGCGGGGCGAGGCGACAGCGAAATGCCGGGTGAGGGCGGGAACTGGGGACGTCGTTAAGGTCCGGAGCGCGGACGCCGGGACTTGCCCTCCCCTGGAGGGGGAGGGTCGATCGCGCGAAGCGCGAGCGGGGTGGGTGATCTATCCACTCGGGCACTGTTGGATGAGGAAACACCGTCACCCCACCCCGTCTCACATTTTCGCTGCGCTCAATGTGAGCCGACCCACGGGCGAGCTACGCTCGTCCCGGACCTCCAGGGGAGGGTAAGAAAGAGCCTACTCCGCCGCCAGAGATTTCGCGCGCAGCGGCAGGCCGAGACGGTCCCACACCTGCAGCAGGGCCTCGGCGAGCTGATCGATCAGGCCGTCGTCGTGATAGGGCGAGGGCGTGATGCGCAGCCGCTCGCTGCCCTTAGCAACGGTCGGATAGTTGATCGGCTGGATGTAGATGCCGTGCTCCTCGAGCAGCAGGTCGGACGCCTGCTTGCACTTCTCGGGATCGCCGACGAACAGCGGCACGATGTGGGTGTCGCTCGACATCACCGGCAGGCCGGCGGCGTTGAGGATCGCCTTGACGCGGGCGGCGCGGTCCTGGTGGCGCTCGCGCTCCCAGTTCGAGGTCTTCAGATGCTTGATCGCGGCGGTCGCGGCCGAGCAGATCGCCGGCGGCAGCGCGGTGGTGAAGATGAAGCCCGGCGCATAGGAGCGCACGGCATCGATGATCTGGCCGTTGGCGGCGATGTAGCCGCCGAGGCAGCCGAACGCCTTGGCGAGGGTGCCTTCGAGAACGTCGATGCGGTGCATGACGCCGTCACGCTCGGCGATGCCGCCGCCGCGCGGGCCGTACATGCCGACCGCGTGGACCTCGTCGACATAGGTCATCGCATTGTACTTCTCGGCGAGATCGCAGATCTTGGCGAGCGGGGCGACGTCGCCGTCCATGGAATAGAGGCTCTCGCAGACGATCAGCTTCGGCCGGTTCGGATCGGCCGCCTTCAGCAGCTCCTCAAGATGCGCCAGATCGTTGTGGCGGAACACGACCCGCTCGCAGCCCGACTGGCGGATGCCCTCGATCATGGAATTGTGGTTGAGCTCGTCCGAGAGGATGAGACAGTTCGGAATGAGCTTTGCGATGGTCGGGATGCCGGTCTGGTTCGAGACATAGCCCGAGGTGAACAGCAGCGCGGCTTCCTTGCCGTGGAGATCGGCGAGCTCGGCCTCGAGCTGGACCAGCGGATGATGCGTGCCGGCGATGTTGCGGGTGCCGCCGGCACCGGTGCCGACGCGCGTCGCGGTCTCGACCATGGCACCGACCACCTTGGGGTGCTGGCCCATGCCAAGATAGTCGTTGGAGCACCAGATCACGACGTCGCGCTTGCCCTTGGGCGAGTGCCAGACCGCGTGCGGGAATCGGCCGGCCGTGCGCTCGAGGTCTGCGAACACGCGGTAACGCCGCTCGGCGTGGAGACGATCGAGAGCGGAATCGAAGAACTGATTGTAATCCATCGGCAAAACCTGCAACGGAACCCGGCCACGGCGGCCACTCGTTTTTAGAGCTTATCCAGCTCTCATGTCTATGCGCCAGCACACATTTGGTGCGAGGCGCGCGGGTATATTGATAGCGCCGTCTGGCGGGCGATAGTTGATGTGGATCAAACGCCTAACAGTCGCCCGCCGGCGCGGACCAGGGCTCCCGGGACAGTACGGGACCGTTGCGTCCGGCTTGGACATTTTGTCCATGGACCGCGCTCCGTCCATGACGGCCGAGCCGGTCGCGCCCGCAAGCGGGGCGCGGTGAAGACAGTGCTCACGTCGTCCGGAATTGCAGCACGCCGTCCTTCGTCTCGGCCGTCAGCCGGCCCTCGACGATCATGTAATTGACGTGGGCGACGAGCTCGCCGGCGGCAAAGCCCATCTGGTGTTCGTCGAGCACGTGCTTGTTGAACACCACGGGTACCAGGGCGCGCGAAGTCTGCGGCACTTCGCGGCAGGCTTCCGCGATCAGGCGGCAGCGCTCCTCATGGTGGTCGGCGAGCTGCTTGATGCGGGTCTTCAATCCGTAGAACGGCACGCCGTGGCCGGGCAGCACCAGCACGTCATAGGGCAGCGTCGTGGTGAGGCTGGCGAGCGAGGCCAGGTATTCGCCGAGCGAGTTCTGGTCGGGCTCGACCGCCCAGACGCTGACATTGGGCGAGATCTTGCTCAACACCTGGTCGGCGGAGAGGAACAGCTTGTCGTCGGCGCAATACAGCATCACCTGGTCGAGCGCGTGGCCGCCGCCGGTGATCACCCTGAAGCGGCGCGTGCCGATCACGACGTCCTCGCCATGGGAGATGCGGCGGTAGGAGGGCGGCAGCACCGAGACGCGCTTGAGATAATCCTGGCCGCGGCCCAGCAACTTTTCGGTGAGCGACTCGTCCATCCCGTGGCGGCGGAAGAACAGCCGCTGCGCCTCGCGCCGCTCCTCGGTGCCGCGGTTCTGGTGATAGACCGATTGCAGATATTCGACCTGTGACATCACCAGCGGGCAGTTGAACCGCTCGACGATCCAGCCGGCGAGGCCGACATGATCGGGATGCGAGTGGGTGACGATCAGGCGCGTGATGGTGACGCCCTTCAGCGGCCCCTCGAACAGCTTGGTCCAGGCCTCGATGGTCTCCTCGTTGCCGAAGCCGGCGTCGATCATCGCATAGCCGTCGCCGTCGGCGAGCAGGTAGATGTTCACGTGGTTGAGGCGGAACGGCAGCTTGAGCCGCGCCCACAACACGCCGGGCCGGACCTCGACGATCTCGTCGTGGCCGGGGTGCTGGTCCCAGGGATAGCGCAGGGCCTCGGCCGAGGACTGTGCCGAGGACTGCGCAATGTCGGTTTTTGCGTTCATGCTACCGGCTTAAACCCGCCGCGAGCGCCGCGCCAGCCGAAAAAGGGCGGGCCGTGGTCTCCGCATGGCGGTCATACCGGAGCATTTTTCCGTAGCCCGGACGGAGCGCAGCGCCATCCGGGCTACGGAAATGCCGGCGGCTTACGCCGCCCGCATGTTGTTGAGGAACGCGTCGATCTCTCCGCGCAGCATGTCGGCCTCGCGGCGCAGCGCATCGGAGGCGCCCAGCACCTCGTTCGCCGCGGCGCCGGCCTCGGCCGAGGCGGTGGAGACGCCGACGATGTTGCTGGAGACCTCGCTGGTGCCGCCGGCCGCATGCTGGATGTTGCGGGCGATCTCGCGCGTGGCCGCGCCCTGCTCCTCCACGGCGGCCGCGATCGTCGTGGTCACGTTGTCGATCTCACCGATGATCCGGCCGATGCCCTGGATGGCGCCGACCGCCGACGTCGTGATGTTCTGCATGCTGGCGATCTGGCTGCGGATTTCCTCCGTCGCCTTGGCGGTCTGGCTCGCGAGGCTCTTCACCTCGGAGGCAACCACCGCGAAGCCGCGGCCGGCCTCGCCCGCGCGCGCCGCCTCGATGGTGGCGTTGAGCGCGAGCAGATTGGTCTGGGAGGCGATGGTCTGGATCAGATCGACCACGACGCTGATGCGGCTCGCGCTGTCGGCGAGGCTCTGCACCGTGGCGTCGGTCGCGCCGGCTTCGTCGACCGCCTTCTTGGCGATCGCGGCCGAGGTCACGACCTGCTTGCTGATCTCCTCGATCGAGGACGACAGCTGCTCGGTGCCCGACGACACGGTCTGCACATTGACCGAGGTCTCCTCGGCGGCGGAGGCGACCGCGTTGACCAGCGCGTTGGACTGGTCGGCGGTGGTCGACATGCTCTGTGCGGTCGACTGCATCGAATTGGCCGACTGCGCCAGATTGTCGAGCGCGGAGCGTACCGTGTTCTCGAACTCGGCGATCTTCGCTTCCATGCGCGCGGCACGCTCGGCCTTGGCGATACGGTCCTTTTCCTGCTCGCCGGCGAGCGCCCGGGCTTCGATCATGCTGTCACGGAACACGGTCAGCGTTTCCTTCATCACGCCGATCTCGTCGTTCTGGCGGGAACGCACGATCTCGGTGTCGAGGTCGCCGGCCGACAGCAGCTGCATGGCACGCTGAAGCTCGCGGATGCGGCGCAGGATGTTGCGGCCGACATAGAGCCAGACGAACAGCGCCGAGCCGACCAGCATCAAGGCGCCGAGCGCCAGCATCACGGTCGTCGCGAGCGAGGTCTCCTGCTGCGCCTGAGAGGTCGAGGCGTTGGTCTCCTTCTGCACGCCGTCGACGAGCTGCTGCACGCTGATGCCGAGGCCGACATTGAGCTTGCGGGTCTCGTCCAGGATGGTCTGGCCGTAATCGGCGGCGTCGAGCTCCTTCTCGCGCAGATTGAACACGCCGGTCTTGCCGGTGCCGAGCGCCAGCAGCTTCTCCGCGGTGTCGCGCAGCATCTTGTTGCCCTGATTGTCCGGCAACAGATCGAGGTTGGATCGCAGGCGGCCCTGGGCCGTCTTGAATTCCTTCTGGATGTCGTCGAGCTTGTCGCTGGTGTTGGCCGACAGCGCCGCGCTCATGTTGGCGGCAGCGAGATTGCCGCTGGCGACGACGTTGCCGAGCTGACCGACGGTCTGCGCGGCGTCGGAAGCATCCGCGGCGGACAGGTCGGCCGAACCGAGAATGGCGTTGACCCGGGTCTGAGCGTCGAGCATTGCCGGGCTGGCCGCGCCGACGAAGGCGCCCTGCGCGGTGCGCAGCGCGTCATATTGCTTGTCATGCAGGGCGGCGATGTCCAGCCGTTCGCGGGCGGCCTTGGCCAGGCTCTGCGCCGCCTCGTTGATGCTCTTCATCGTCTCGCTGAGGCCGGACACGACGGTCTTGTCGCCGCCGAGCTGGATGATCTCGGTGAGCTTCTGCTGCGTCTGCTCCTGCAGCTCCTTGAGCTTCTTGGTACGCTCGTTGAGCGCGTCCTCGCTTTGCGCCGCGAGCAGCGCCGGTCCCTGGGCCGCGAGGCTCGCGCTCAGCGCCGACAATTGCAGGCTGGCGGCAAGGCGCGGAATGTCCCGTCCGCTCAGCTCCGTCATGCGAGTTCCAAGATTCTGCAGCGCAAGGCCAGCGCCGGCTGCGATCACGAGGCCCATGCCCGCGATCACCGCGAAGGCGGTAAACAGGCTGCCGCGCACGCCCCATGTCGGCATTTTGAATCGCGGCTTGAATCGGCCAAGCAAACGGCCAACGCCCAGACGGATAGCCATCGAAAATTCCCCCAGCATTCTTGCTTCTCTTTGTGGCCGGCAGTATCGGCGCGGCCGGTTAAAAAATCGCAATCTCCGCAAACGGTTGTGCGCGTTCCGCAGAGCGAAAAAAGAAGGGCCGGCGAGATCGCCGGCCCTGTGTCATGGTAAAGTTGCGGTAACCGATCAGTAGCGCGCGCCGCCAGTGCTGGCCCAATTGAAGCGGTAGTTGACGCCCGCCTTGATGGTGTGGTCGTCGGTGGTGAACTTGCCGGTGCCCACCAGCGGACCGCCGGTGAAGCTCGCGTCGCCGAAATTGTAGTACTGGTACTCGGCCTTGGCCGACCAGTTCGGGGCGAACATGTATTCGAGGCCGGCACCGACGGTGTAGCCGTTGCGGTGATCGCCCGTGATGACGAAGGCGGTCGGCACGCCGCCGACGGTCACCTTCTCGTTGTTGTCGGAATAGGCGTAACCGCCCTTCACGTAGACGAGGCCGGGACCCCAGGTGTAGCCGACGCGGCCGGTGATCGAGCCGAGACCGCGCTGGTCGTTGGTGTAGGCGATTCCGCCCGGAAACACCGCGCCGACGCTGCCGGAGAGCCAGGAATACTGGCCCTCGACGCCGACCAGGAAGTTCGGATGGAACTGCCAGTCCCCGCCGACCTGCACGCCGCCGAGGAAACGGCCGTTGCCGTTGTTGCCGGTGGAGAGGCCGTTGAAATTGTTGTCGCTGGAGAACGCGCCGCCGACATGGCCACCGATGTAGAAACCGGTCCAGTTGTAGATCGGCGCGGCATAGGCCGGCGCGGGCGCCTTGTAATAGTTGCGGTTGCCGAGATCGGCACCGACGGCCGGTGCAGCCACGCCCACCACGAGCAGCGCAACCGTCGCAAACAGAATCTTCTTCATCGTCTTGAACTCCAGCACTCAATGTCCCCGGCAGGCGCGCTTTCCGCGCCGCGTTGGTTTTGCAGATAGCTCGCTTTTGACGAAAATGCTGTCACATGCATGGCACAGCGAGGCCCAACCTAACTTATTGGGCTGCAGTTGGTTTTCGTGCTTAATGCCAGCTTAAGAAATGCTGAAGGAAGGCTTAAATTCACAGCGTTCCGATAAGCTGCGTGCGTCCTTCGTTAACCAAGACGCCGGCGCGCCTCATCCCGCATCTGCGCGCGGAACGCCGCGCGCTTTGCGGGACGGTCTTCCTCGCGCACGTCATGGCGATCGAAGATGTCGAACTTCTCGAGGATCGGATAGCGCTCGCTCGCCATCGCGAGCACGCGCAGCACCTTGGTCGCGGATGGCGAGGGGCCGCTGACTTCCCAGCGCCGGATGGTGTCGGCGCCGCCCTTCTCCGGCAATCCGCAGAGCTTTGCCATGTCGGCCGCGGTGAGCTGTCGCTCGAGGGCATCGGAGAGGTCGACACGGAGCTGCTTCAGTTCGGGACCAGTCATGTCGCCTCAATGCGCGAAGTCGATGAGGCAATGCACTAGCGCTGATTCGGGTCCATCCGAAGGCGGGCCGTTCGCGCTGCGGCACCTTCGTCCGCGCACGGAGTTATGAACGGGCGCCTCTGGACATCGCCCGCCGAATGAACACATGGCGACAAGGGCGCCAGATTCGGAAGGGATCAGCCATGACAGGCATCAGATTCACCATCGCCGCACTCATCTCTGCCGGACTGCTCCTCACGCCCTTCACGGCTGAGGCGAAGAAGCAGCGATCGAGCCGACATTCCAGCGCCGGCGTGGTTGCCCCGAACTATGGCGGCGCGGCATCGCCGGCGGCGCAGCCGAGGGCGTCCTATGGCTCGTCGGGGCCGTCAGTTGGCACGGTCACGGCGCCCTCGGTCGGATCATACAATTGGCCCTCGGTCGGCGTGACCAATTCCGTTCCGACCTGGAGCAACACCACCCGCTAGGGCGATGCCGGCCAGTGTGTGCCGGCAAGGCGCGATATAAGGCGCGATAGTTAGATTCCCCTGCGAGCCTGGTTTCCGATCACGCAGCGCCAGGCTGCCAGTCGCTCGGCCGGATGCTGGCTCATCCAGTCGGCGAGCTGCGGCGCGCCCATCAGGCAGGACTGCACCGAGACCTCGGCGAAATCCGAGGTGGTGACGATCTGCTCGTGACAATTGGTCGGAGAGGCGAGACTGCAAAGCACCGCGATGATCTTGATCACGACCGGGTGCTCCCGTCGCCGACGAACGCCCGGCCAAGCGGCGTCTTATCCTGACCTTCGCCGGAGGGATCAGCCGAAGGAAAGATGCTGTCGTAGATGGCGCGCGCTTCCTGGATGAGACGCATCCGCTCGCGCTCGGACTTCGAGACAAATCGAATGATTTCGCCCATGTTGGCTCCGTATCATTGGCATCAGTCATCAGATGACGTGGATCATTCCATCATGACTTATGACCGCCACCCCGCTCTTGAAACGGGGTGACCGATCACGTCACTATAAAAAACGCGTGAGCGCACCCGGACGTCTCAACTTATCCGACGCCCTCGTGTGTCGAGTTGAGAAGCCGCTCACCACTTCATATTCGTTGCAAGGCGCGGAGCCGGGCGACGAACGCTGGTGTCAGCTTTACTCCATGCCGTCATCAGCAAGGATCATTCCGGAAAGCAAATGCCGCTGAACCGAATATGTTTCACGTCTTGGGGCATCCAAGTTTTTGGAACCATCGCGAAGTTCGGTGATCGACGCGGGCGCCGGCTCACGCCGCCGGCGCGCGCTCCTTTCGTCCCGGCACGGCGGCCAGCAGCTCGCGCGTATAGGCGTGCTCCGGCGCGGCAAAGAGCTGTGCCGTCGGCTTCAATTCGACAATAGCGCCGCGCTGCATCACCGCGATCCGATCGCAGATTTGCGCGGCGACGCGCAAGTCGTGGGTGATGAACAGCATCGAGAGGCCGAGGCGTGCCTTGAGGTCTTCGAGCAGCCGCAAGACCTGCGCCTGCACGGAGACGTCGAGCGCGGAGACGGCTTCGTCCGCGACGATGATCTCCGGCTCGAGCGCCAGCGCGCGCGCAATGCCGATCCGCTGGCGCTGGCCGCCGGAGAATTCGTGCGGATAGCGTTCGAGTGAACCGGCATCGAGGCCGACCATCTTGAGGAGATCACGGGCACGATCGAAGGCGACCTTCGGATCGACACCGGCCGCGATCGGGCCGGCGGCGATGATGTGACCGATCTTGCGGCGCGGATTGAGCGAGGCGAACGGATCCTGGAAGATCATCTGGATGCGATGGCGCTCGGCGCGCAACGCCTTGCCAGCGAGCGAGGTGAGATCGGTCTCGCCGATCCGCACCGTGCCGCGGTCGGCCTCGATCAGCCGCATCACGAGGCGTGCCACCGATGATTTCCCGGAGCCGGATTCGCCGACAAGGCCGAGCGTCTCGCCCTTGAGGATGCTGAAATTGACCGCGCGCGCGGCATCGACGCGGCGGTCCTCGCGAAACCAGCCGCCCGATGTCACATAGGTTTTGTCCAGCCCGATCACCTCGACCGCCCTGGCCTGGTTGTCGAGGGGGCTGCGCGCCGGCGGATCCATCGAGGGGACAGCTGCGAGCAGCGCCTTGGTGTAGTCGTGCTGCGGCTCGCTGAACACGGTCGCGGCCGGGCCTTCCTCCACCACTTTGCCGTGGCGGAGCACCACGACCTGGTCGGCGATGTCGGCGACCACGCCAAAATCATGGGTGATGAACATCACCGCCATGTTGCGGTTACGCTGGAGGTTGCGGATCAGCTTGAGGATCTGCGCCTGCGTGGTGACGTCGAGCGCGGTGGTCGGCTCGTCCGCAACCAGCACCGCGGGCTCGAGCGCGAGCGCCATCGCGATCATGGCGCGCTGGCGCTGGCCGCCGGAGAGCTGGTGCGGATAGGCGCGCACGATCCTTTCAGGGTCGGGCAGGCCGACCTCCCGTGCCAGCGCCAGCGCCTTGGCGCGCCGCTCCTTCGGCGTCAACAGGCCGTGCGCCTCGAACATCTCCGCCATCTGGTCGCCGATCCGCATCAACGGATTGAGCGCGGTCATCGGCTCCTGAAAAATCATCGCGAGCCGGCGGCCGCGCAGATCGCGCCAGCCGTCGTCATCGAGCTTGAGCAGGTCGCGGCCTTCGAACGGGATCTCGCCGGAGGCGACAGCCACCGTATCGGGCAACAGGCCCATCAGCGCATGGGCGCACATCGACTTGCCGGAGCCGGACTCGCCGACGACGCAAACGATCTTGCCGGGATGCAAGTCCAGCGAGACGCCGTCGACGGCGAAGGGACGTTCGGCACCCTTGGGCAGCGCGATCCTGAGGTTCTTGATGGAGACGGCGGGCGGGGCGGTCGTCATCTAGCGGCCCTCCCGCGACAGGCGCGGATTGAGCGCGTCGTTGAGGCCTTCGCCGATCAGGTTCAGCCCGAGCACGGAGATCAGGATGGCGACGCCTGGAAACACCGTGATCCACCAGGCCTGGCGGATCACGGTGCGGCCGGCGCCGACCATGTAGCCCCAGGAGATCAGATTGGGATCGCCGAGGCCGAGGAAGGACAGCGAGGATTCCAGCAGGATCGCGGTCGCCACCATCAGCGAGGCCAGCACGATCACCGGCGACAGCGCGTTGGGCAGGATCTCGCGCAGGATGATCCAGCTGTTGCTTTGCCCAGTGACGATTGCGGCCTGGACGTATTCGCGCGTGCGCAGCGACAGCACCTCGCCGCGCACGAGGCGGGCGACCGGCGGCCAGCTCACCAGCGCGATCGACGTCACGATCGAATAGATCGAGGGCTGCAGGATCGCGACCAGAACGATCGCGAGCGCGAAGCTCGGGATGGTCTGGAAGAATTCCGTGAAGCGCATCAGGGCATCGTCGACCCTGCCGCCGAAATAGCCGGCCATGGCGCCAATGGGGATGCCGACGACAAGTGCGACCAGTGTCGAGACGAGGCCGACCAGGAGCGAGACGCGGGCGCCGAAGATCATGCCGGCGAACACGTCGCGGCCGAGCGCGTCGGTGCCGAGCGGCACGGTCGACAGTGTGAACGGTGGCAGGAACGGCCGCTGCACCATGCGCCAGGGCGAGTTCGGGAACAGCATCGGTCCGAATACCGCGACCGAGATGGCAAGCAGCAGGATAATGAGCCCGATGACGCCGCTCGGGCTCTTGAGCATCGATGTCCAGAACTGTTTCATGAGGCGAATTCGATGCGCGGATCGACCAGGCGATAGACGAGGTCGGTGATGAGATTGAAGATCAGCACCATGGCGGAGCAGATCACGAAGACGCCGAGCAGCAGATTGTAGTCGCGCTGCAAGAGCGCGTCGTACATCAGCCGTCCGATGCCGGGCCAGGCGAACACGGTCTCGGTGATGACGGCGCCGCCGATCAGTGTGCCGGAATGCACGCCGGCCAGAGTCACGACCGGCAGCAGCGCGTTGCGCAGCACGTGGCGGCGCTGGATCACGGCGTCGGAGAGGCCCTTTGCGCGCGCGGTCTTGACGAAGTCGAGCCGCTTCACCTCCAGCATCGAGGCGCGCGTCATGCGGGTGTAGGTCGCCATGAAAAACAGGCCGAGCGTCATCGCCGGCATGATCAGGTGCTTTGCGACGTCGACGACGTGGGAAAGGCCGGTAAGGTTGGCGCCGACCGTCTCGTAGCCGAAGCTCGGCAGCCAATCCATGGTGACCGAGAACAGCAAAATGCCCATCAACGCCACCCAGAACAGCGGCATGGCGTAGAAGATCAGCGCAAAGACCGTGATGGCGGTGTCGAGAAAGGTCCCGGCGAAGCGCGCGGCGAAGGTGCCGAAGAGAATGCCGAGCATCAGCGAGATCGCGAACGCGGTCAGCGTCAGCAGCAGCGTTGCCGGCAGCCGTTCGCCGATCAGCTTGGCGACCGGTGCCTGCTGGCGGAAGGAGAAGCCGAGGTCGAGGGTGACCACGCCCTTGACGTAGATGAAGAGCTGCTCCGGCAGCGGCTTGTCGAGGCCGAACTTTTCCCGGAGCTGCTGGACGAAGACCTGATCGCTGGCGCCGGCCTCGCCCGCCATCACCACCGCAGGATCGCCGGGCGCAAGCCGGATCAGGAAGAAGTTGAGGACGACGATCGCGAGCAGGACGATCACGCCCTTCACGATCCGTTGGGAGATGAAGGAGAGCATTTTAGACAGTCATCTTGGTAAGGTGACCTTTAGCCACGGAGACGGTGCGCTCCCTCGCCCCGCTCTTGCGGGGAGAGGGTCGGGGGGAGGGGGACTCTCCGCGAGCGTATCAGCAGTTGGATTCGCGCGGACTCCCCCTCACCCGAATGTGCGCCATGCGCACATTCGACCTCTCCCCGCGAGCGGGGAGAGCTGAAGGAAGAGGCCCTCACTTGTCGAGCCATGCGTCCTTGAAGCCGTCATTGACCCCGATCCCCGTGGTGATCAGGTTCTTGACCTTGCAGCGCGTGATGGTCGGAAATTGCAGCTCGAGCATCCAGGCCACCGGCACGTCCTCGACCAGGATCTTCTGCGCCTGCTTGTAGATCTCCTTGCGCTTGGAGTCCGGTGTGGCGACCGCGCCGTCGGCGAACAGCTTGTCGATCTCCGGGTTCGAGTAGCCCTCGACGTTGTTGAACACCTGACCCTTGGCGATGGCGCTGGAGACGTAGTTGCGTCCCACCCCGAGCGCGGGATCGCCGTACTGGTAGAGATAGGTGAAGGCGATGTCGTAGTCCCAATCGCCGATCTTCTGGTTGCCGCCGGCAACGTCGGTGGCGATGGTCTCGATGGCCATGCCGACGTCCTGGAGGTTCTGCTTCACGGCTTCACCCCAGCGCTGCCAGGTCTCGCCATAGGCGAGCGGCAACAGACGGATCTTCTCGCCCTTGTAGCCGGCTTCCTTCAGCAGCGCCTTGGCCTTGGCCGGGTCGTACGGATATTTCTTCACGTCGTCGGTGTAATATTTGATGGTCGAGGCGGACGGCCCGGTCGCGACCTTGCCGAGCCCGTTCCAGATCACGTCCCTGGCGAAGTCGCGGTCGATCGCGTACATGATCGCCTGCCGCACCCGCTTGTCGGCGAGCGGACCCTGGCGGTTGTTGAGCCACAGCCAGGCCAGCGGCGAGAAGAACTCCCAGCCGGCGCCGGTGACGCAGGTGTCCTTCAGCTTGGACAGCCGCGGTACGTCGAAATTCTCGACCGAGCCGCCGGGCAGCACGTCGACCTTGCCGGTTTCATACGCCACCGAGCGCGCCGCGGCGTCGGGAATGATCTGCCAGTAGATCTCGTCGAGATAGGGCTTGCCCTTCTCGTAATAGTTCGGGTTTTTCGCCAGGCGGATGAACGAGCCCTTCTGCCATTCCTTGAACATGAAGGGGCCGGTGCCCACAGGGGCGTTGTTGTAGGGATTGGTCTTCCAGTCGGTGCCTTCATAGAGATGCTTCGGCACCATCGGCATCGAGCCGACCTCGAAGATGCCGAGGAACGGGCCGAACGGCTGCTTCAGCGTGAACACCACGGTGTAATCGTCGGGTGCTTCGACCTTGTCGACCTGGGCGAGGTTGTTGCGGGCGCGCGCATGGGTCTGCTTCAGCATCTCGATGGAGAACAAGACGTCCGCAGCGGTGAAAGGCTTGCCGTCGTGCCAGGTCACGCCCTTCCTGAGCTTGAAGGTGTAGGTCTTGGCGTCCTCGCTGACGCTCCAGCTCTCGGCGAGCTCCGGCTGGGGTTCGAGCTTGGGGCTGTAGCGCAGCAGCCCCTCGAAGATGTTGCCCGACACCATCTGGGTCGGGCCGTTCTGCACCAGTGCCAGCATGAGGCCGGGCGGCTCGGGCTGGATCACGGCATTGACCGTTCCCCCCGTTTTCGGCTCTTGCGCAAGAACTGGCTCAAATGCCGGGGCCGCAAGGCCGCAAGCCAGGAGGAGACCAAGCAACACTCGTTTCGGCATGTCGTATCTTTCTCAAGCGCGGCCAGCCGAAAACGCTTCGCAACGTCCTCGCGCGCAAAGCTGTGGCCAGCCCATCCCAGTCCCCATCCGATAGCGAGGCTCACATAGTCTCGTTCAGCGCCGCAAGATGAAAGTCGCGACAGTATCAGCACAAAAAATGTACAGCGCGTCCTGTTTCTTCGCCGTGCAATCGCACGGCAGATGGGCCCGCTCCGAGCGATCGGGGCGCTCGGTCGTGTCGAGAGCATGCCGAGGCGGTGCACAAGTCCGCGCCTGCGACCAAAAGCGTCAGACTGTCATTTTGCGCCAAGCGCCCGTCGCAATTCGTCGAGCGCCTCTGCGAGCTGCTCGCGGTGCGCGATGTCGTCCTTGGGGATGCCGGCCACGCTTCCGGCGAGCTCACGCAGGATGCCGGCGAGCAGGCCGAAATTGATGTGCAGGTGCACCGATTTGCGTTCGTCGGCTGCTCCCGGATGCTGCAGCACCAGCGCAACGCCGCTGCCGTCGAGCCGCGCCTCGAACCGCGACGAATGCTCGAAAGTGCCGACATAGAATTTGTCGGGATATTCGAGCGCGACCTCTGCCTTGTCGGGAACCGGTCTGGACATGTGAGCCTCGTTGATACCGGTCGATTCTGGCCGGGAATAGAACGGGCCGCCTTGCGATAGGTCAGAGGCGGCATGCGGATTTGATCCGGATCAAAGTGAGGCCGCCGCTTTTGCGATCCAATGGCAACTGGCGGGGCCCGGCACTCCGCGTCGCGTTCCCTCGAGCCGGTGAGACGATCGATGGACATGCAGGCCACGAATATCCCGGCGGTTGACGACAACGGACCTGATGTCGCCGGCCTCGAGCCACCGCCGGATGCGGGCGTGCAGCACTGCCTGCAATTGCTCGGCAATGCCGGCCTGCGCCCGACGCGCCAGCGTCTCGCGCTCGGCCAATTGCTGTTCCTGAACGGCCATCGTCATGTCACCGCCGAGAGCCTCTATGAAGAGGCGATGGCGGCGAACGCCTATCTGTCGCTGGCGACCGTCTACAACACGCTGAACCAGTTCACCGAGGCCGGCCTGCTCCGCCGGATCGCCGCCGACGGCTTCAAGTCGTTCTTCGATACCGACACCTCGGTGCATCCGCACTTTTATCTCGAAGGCGAGGACATGCTGGTCGACGTTGCCGAAGGCCTCGCCTTCACTGGGATGCCCGAGGCGCTTCCCGGCCACGAGATCGCCCGGCTCGACGTCATCGTCCATCTGCGCCGCAAGCGGACGTAGCGCCACACTTCACCGCAACCCGGCGCGCCTGAATCCTTCGAGATAGTGCGCGCGATCGGCGTCGTTGGCCCAGGGCAGCTGCGTCGCGATCCAGTGCAGCGAGATGCCCGGCTGGGCGCGGCGCAGCTCGCCCAGCGCCGTCTCCGCGAGCATGCCGTCGCCCGTCATGCCGGCCGAGACCGCGAGCACGCGGTAGGCGCCGGTGAGATCGCCGCGATGGCGGATCGCCTCGCGCGCGAGCGCGATGGCCTCGTCGTAATGGCGTTCGGTGAAGCGCGCATAGCCGGCGACGCCCTGATAAATCGCCAGCGAGGGATCGCGCGGCGACAGCCGGATCGCCCTCTGCGCGGCCTCGAACGCCTCCCTCGGCCGTCCGGCATAGGACAGCGCCAGCGCGTAATAGCCTTGGGCCAGCGAGAAGTTCGGATTGAGCGCGAGCGCCCGCTCGAATTCGGACAGCGCGTCCGTAAGCCTGCGCGTCGAGAAATAGACGCTGCCGAGCGCGACATGCGCCCAGGCATCCTCATGGTCGCAGCGCACCGCGGCCAGTGCGGCGGCTTCCGCCACTGGGGCCACCGCTGTGAGCTCGGACCAGCCGAGATGCGCTCCGAACATGTCATTGGCCGCCAGCAGCGACAGCGCCTGCCCGTAGTTCGGATCGATCGCGATCGCGCGTTCGAGCAGCGTCCGCGCGGCCTCGTGATCGCACCTCGTCACCTTCCAAAAATGCGACAGCGCCCGCATCAGGAGATCCCACGCGTCCAGGCTCGCGGGCCCCTTGCAGTGGGCGCGAAAACTCTCGGCCGCGTGAATCTGCGGCTCGATCGCCGCGGCAATCGCGTTTGTGATCTCGTCCTGGACGGCGAAGACGTCGACCAGCTCGCGGTCATAGCGCTCGGCCCACAGATGGCTGCCCGAATTGGCATCGTTGAGCTGCGCGGTGATGCGGACACGGCTGCCCACCTTGCGCACGCTGCCTTCGACCACGTAGCGGACGCCGAGCTCCTCCGCGATCTGCCGGATGTGGACTGCGCGTCCCTTGTAGGTGAAGGACGAGTTGCGCGCGATCACCATGAACCAGCGCTGCTTCGACAGCGCGGTGAGGATGTCCTCGCTGATGCCGTCGCCGAAATAATCCTGTGCGGGATCGCCGCTCATGTTCTCGAAGGCGAGCACCGCGACCGCCGGGCGATCCGCCGCGCGCGGCAGAGCGAGCTTGGCTTCAGCCGGCACGATCGAGGCTGCCGCTTCTTCCCGGACTTCGCCGACGAAGCGAAAGCCCTTGCGCGGAATGGTCTTGATCAGCCGCTGTGTCGCGCCGTCGTCGCTGATCGCCTTGCGTGCGGCGTTGATCCGGCTGTTCAGCGCCGAATCGGAGATGATCCGGTCGCTCCAGATCTGGCTGATCAGGTCATCCTTGCTGACGACACGCGCACGTTGTGCGACGAGATAGAGCAAGAGATCGAATACTTGTGGCTGCAACGGCACGGCCGCCCCGCCGCAGGTGAGCTCCCGCAGGTCGGCGTCGAGCACGTTGTTTTCAAAGCGAAATCGCACGGCTTCATCATCTCAAGCAAAAATCAAAGTCGTCTCAGGCGAAAATCAATGGTCCGCGAAAGCCCCAGGCCCGTCCGGGGTGCATGGTGAAGCAACCAACGAAGTGCCGGCGTTCTGGCACAACGGAGCTGTTTCATGACCCAACTCGATCATCAGGTTCATTCGATTGGCCCGGGGGTTGCGGGCTTGCGTAGTTTCAAAATCATCGCCTTTTTGTACGGAATTGCGGCGTATCTCGTTTTTTTCGTCACCATTCTCTACGCCATCGGCTTCGTCACGGGTCTGGTGGTGCCCAAGACGATCGACAAGTCCATCGACACTGGAACCCAGAGTTCGACGACCGAGGCCGTCATCATCAACCTGCTCCTGATGTCGATCTTCGCCGTTCAGCACAGCGTGATGGCGCGGCAGCAATTCAAGGCGTGGTGGACGCAGTTCGTCCCCAAGCCGGTCGAGCGAAGCACCTATGTGCTGCTGGCGAGCCTGTCATTGCTTCTCCTGTTCTGGCAGTGGCGTCCGTTGCCTGCGGTCATATGGAACGTCGAGAACCAGAATCTTGCCGTGACTCTGGTCACGCTGTCCTTCGCGGGTTGGGTCCTGGTGTTCACCAGCACCTACCTGATCAATCATTTCGAATTGTTCGGATTGCATCAGGTGACCAACCACCTGATCGGCAAGGAGACGCCGCCGCCGCGCTTCAAGACGCCACTGCTCTACAATTTCGTCCGCCATCCGATCTATCTCGGTTTCATCATTGCGTTCTGGGCGGCGCCGACCATGACCGCGGGCCATCTGCTGTTCGCGGCCGTCACCACGCTCTACATCTTCGTCGGCATTGCTCTGGAGGAGCACGACCTCGTCGCGGTCTTCGGCGACGAGTACCGGCAGTACAAACAACGGGTGGCGATGCTTATTCCCTGGCGCCGGTCACACTAACGCAAGCGCGGCGCCGCGCGTCCCCCGAACGGAGGACGTCCAGTCGCGTCGTGTGAGTTACGCAAGCCTCGCACGCGTCCGTCCCCTCAAAGTCCCCCGGGGTGATCTCCCCCTTCACCCCGACACCCTCTCCCCGCATCCCGTCTTCCCGAGCTATCGTGGAACAGGGGCGGGGAGAGGATTTCTCCCCTTCATCAAACGGAGACGACCCAATGAAACATGTCGGAAACTGCTTTTGTGGCGCCGTGACGATCGAGGTCACGGGTGCCCCGGAGGCGATGGGCTATTGCCATTGCCGCTCCTGCCGGTCGTGGTCGGGTGGCCCGGTCAACGCCTTCAGCCTGTGGAAGCCCGAGGCGGTCCGCGTCAGCGAAGGTGCCGAGAATGTCGAGACCTTTGCCAAGACTCCGTTGAGCCAGCGCCAATTTTGCAAGAAGTGCGGCGGTCATCTCATGACCAACCACCCGCCGCTCGGCCTCATCGACGTTTTCACCGCCACCATCCCGACGCTCGCTTTCGCGCCCGGCGTTCACGTCAACTATGCCGAGACCGTGCTGCCGATGCGCGACGGCCTGCCCAAGCTGAAGGATTTTCCGGCCGAGTTCGGCGGCAGCGGCGAGATGATGCAGGAATAGCGGCGCCGGAATCGTGAGGGCGGCGGTGCGCCGCCCTCATATTCTTCAAGGCAGAACGACGACGGCCTAGCCGCCGCGCGATTCGACGACCTTGCGGCAGCTCTCCGAGAGCTTCGACTTGTTCTCGCGCAGGCAGGCATTCATCTGCGGCGGCTTGCCGATATGTTCGGCGCAGAACTTGCTGGCATCGCCGCGGCAGGCCATTTGCTCCTGAACCGATGGCCCGGATTGCGCGGACGCGGGCAGGGCGGCAGTGGCGAGCAGCAGCGCGGCAAGAACCGAAATCTTCATAAAGCACCTCTTTGGGATTGTCGTTGGTCCCGCCTGGGATCAAGCGGCCGGACGATCCCGCAAAGGCCGGGCGCCGGTCCATGCCATGTTCATGGCACCGGCCGGTCCTTGCGGCCGCGGTACCCCCATCTTCATGGCATGTATCCGCGCCCCGTCTTTTGTCATTCAGGCTGCACCTCGGCTGCGAAATCCGGTGATTGCATCGGGACGCCGAACGGGAAGCAGGAGAGCAAGAATGTCGAAGAGAGCTGGAGCGCTGAGCGCAAGGCTGACGGTCCTGGCACTGACGGTCACGGCGCTCGCGGGCGCGGGGATGGTGTTGCTGGGCACGAGCCCGGCGCATGCGGTGGTCTATTGCAAGACCGTCGGCGTGCCCAAGGGTTGCGTGGTGCGGCCGACGGCGGCGGTGGTGGTCGCCCCGGGAGCGCCGGTTGCCGCGGCGGCGGTCGCAACGCCCGGCGTCGGCGCGCCCGGTGTCGGTGTCCGCGCGGGAACGCCGATGAATCGCGGCGGCCCGGTCAACCGCGTTGGCAGGCGCTGATATTTCCATTGGATTGATTGCATTGCTTCGGGCCAACGGGGCCTGCGGATGAACACCCCCCGTCCTCCGCAGGCGTATTTACCCGGCCCGTCCCCTCTCTCCGTGCGCCCCACACGTTCGGGGAGGGGGCTTTTCAGACCGTTGCTGCGTCGCTGTCGGGGAAACGCTGCGGCAATTGCAGCCGCACGCGCGTGCCGGAGGCATCCGAACTCAGATCGAGCGCCGCACCGCAGCGCGCGGCGCGGCTTCTCATGTTGCGCAGGCCGCGCGCGGTCTGGCCGTTGCGTCCGGCCTCGTTATTTTCGTTCGGTGCAAAGCCCTGGCCGTCGTCGGTCACGCTGATTACGCCGTACGGCCCCTGGCCTGCGTCGAGCGTGTCGATGGTGACCGCGATGCGGCGAGCCTGCGCGTGCTTGACCGCATTGGTCACGGCCTCGTCGAGGATGCGTACGATCTGGATGACGTGCCATGGCCGCAGTTCCGGATGCAGCGGCAGTCCCTGCGGCGTCGCCACGCGCCAGTCCAGCGCGATGTCGTGCGGCCGCAATTGCGCGCTCGCGCGTTCGCGCCAGGAGCCGAGGGCGAGCATCAGGTCGCCGCCGATGTCGTCCATGGAATCGATGACGAGACGCAGATCCTTCAACGCGGCACGGGCAGCGTCGGTGATGGTCGCGCCCTCATGGCCACGCTCGGAGAGCGCGACGATGCTGACGAGCTGGCCGCCGAGGCCGTCATGCAGGTCGCGCATCAGGCGTGTACGCTCGTTGGCAAGGGCGGCGGCGCGTGCGCGCTCCTCCTCGCGGGCAAAGCTCGCCTTCAGCCGCTCCTCGGCCTCCCGCACGCGCGTCACGAGCTGGCCGGCAAAGCTGTCGACCTGGTTCAAGGCGCGGGCGAAGCGCCAGGTCAGCCCGGCGCCGATCGCGACCAGCATCGCCGAATAGGACAGGCGCGAGACGAAGATGCGTTCGTTGCTCACGATCTCGAACACCGTGAGCATGTCCTTGATCCAGCAGACCAGCACGATGGTCACGGCGCACCCGATCATGAAGCTTGCCGCATCCTGCCGCCGCACCACGGCGGTCGCGGTGACGCAAGCCATCACGAAAAGGCAAAGCCCGACCGTTGGGATGCCGAGCACCAGAAACAGGATGCGCGGCAGCGGCGGGCCGCCGATCAGCCCGACCACGAACACCACGATTCCCGGCACGAACACCAGCGTGCCGTAGCGAGGCCAGCGCCAGCCGAAGAACAGCACGCCGAACATCACGACCAGCGCGCTCTCGATCGGCGCGGACGCCAGCAGCACGGCGGCGAGCCGCGACGTGGCGGCCGGCGGCACTGGCGGAGGCGCGAACGCCTGCACCACGCCGAGCACCATCGCGGTCGCCAGCACGCCATAAACCGGCTCGCGGCGCCGCATCAGCCACATGATCGCGAGGATGACGGCCAGGATCGACTGCCATGCCGAGAATACCACCGGCAGGGTGACGAACAGCAGGGTGCGCGTCTCATAGGCCGGGCGCAAGGCGACATCCGGCCCGACATAGACGGTGTCGAGAAAGCCCTTGAGCGGTCCCCACACGAACAGCCGCACCGTGATCTCGTTGCTGCCATCGCGCAGCAGCGAGGCGGGGATGGCTGCGATCTCAGGCGTGTTGCGGTCGGGCCGGTTGGCATTGGCATCGCGCCGGGAGTCGAGCACGACGACGCCGTTGACGGCAACCTCCACCGCGTTGCTGAAGCGTGGCAGGTACACCGACCAGCCCGCGGCTGCATCGTCGCGCCGGAAAGAGAAGGCGCCGGCGTAGAACGGCGGGTCAGCCAGGGAGTAGCGCGACGACGTGAAATGCGGCAGCGTCACGGGGCGGGTCAGGCCGTCTTCGCGCGCCGAAAAATCGCTCACCGCGAAATCGTCAGGGTCGCTCGGCTGCAGCAGCCGCAGCCCGAGGATGGTGACGATCACGATCAGGACCTGGAGCAGCAGATAGGGCACGAGGCGCGAGGCGATCAGCTGGCGCCGCGGTCGCGTCGGTGCCGTCGTCGTTGCCTTGGTAGTTGCCTTTGTAATTGCCTTGGCCGGGATCTCGCTCACAGCTTGATCAGGCCCTGCTGCACCGCCTCGAACACCGCTTCGCTGCGCGTGTGCACCTCGAGCTTGCGGTAGATGTTCTTGATATGGCCGGGCACGGTCTGCTTGGACAGGCCGAGATGGCTCGCGATTTCCGCATAGCTGAAGCCTTTTGCGATGCCCCAGAGGATGTCGATCTCGCGCGGCGTCAGCTTCGCGGTGTTGAGCACGGGCCCGGGCGGCGGCTCTGCCGAGTTCTGCGCGGCGCCTTGCGTTCTGCGCACGATGAAGCGGGCGATCGAGGCCGAGATCGGCGAATGGCCGGCGACCAGATCGCGCACGGTGGTGGCGATGTCGGTTGGGAAGGCGTCCTTGAGCAGATAGCCGGTGGCGCCGACGGTGATCGCGGAGATCACGCTTTCCTCGTCTCCGAGCGCCGAGATCACCATGATCTCGGTGTCGGGGAAGCGCTGCCTCATCTCGCGGATCAGCTCGATGCCGTGGCCGTCGGGCAGCCGCAGATCGGTCAGCAGCACGCGGGGCGCGCCGCCGGCGAGCGCGGCACGGGCTTCGCCGAGCGTGCCGGCGCTGCGCACCTCGTAGCCGGCCTTGACCAGCGCGTCCTGGAGCCGCCAGCAGGTCGGTGCGTCGTCCTCGACGAGGAGGATGGTGATGATTTCACCCGTCTCGCCCTGTTCAGTCATGATCATGGTCCCGCACCCGCGTGTCCCCCGCGGCGCAAGGACAAGTTTAGCCGGTGAGGGGATGCCGTGACACCCATAATCATGGGGGCGGGAGCGACGGTCCCCGGGTCAGCGCGGGTCGAAATGAGAGAACGTATCCTTGCTCAGGAGGACATCGACACGGTGCACGCTGGCCGCTTCGGCCAGGATGGCGTTCATTCGCGTCACGTCGCGAAAGATGTCGCCGCCGCCGCCCTCCACGTGGGCCTGGCGTCCCGCCAGATCGGGAAACGCTTCGAAGATGCCAAAGCTCGTCTGTGAAAAGCGAACGGCGAACCATGGTCCGGTTGCGGGTTCGTCTTCGACGCATGCGCGAATGTCGCGCAACATCTGCACGACGGCCTCCTCCTGGCCAGGGCGGGCTTCGATCTGAATGAAGAACGCCTTGCGGCCTTCAGGGCCTTGCTCTCCCAGCACCTGCACGCCCTTGTGGGGAGCGGGCGAGCCGGTCGAGGTCTGCGATGAGGGCAATTGGGTCATGGGCGCGGTTCCTAGTGTTGATGCGCCCTCTGTAGGATATCGCCTGCCGCGAGAGGTGCCGGAACGTCGGCATTCCTTGCCTAATCGTCCAGGTCGGCTTTCAGGTCAGCTTTACTTCGCGGGTCGTCATGGCCAGAATTGTTGCCATGTCGCACGATCTGAAGCAGGCCATCCTGCGCTACACCGGAGAGCACAAGCGAGCGGAGGGCGTCACCGTCACGCCTGTCCACGGCCTGTACCTGGTCAGGCACACGGCACCGAGCGAATTGGAGCACACCTTGGCGCACCCATTGGTGTGCCTGGTCCTGCAGGGTTGCAAGCGAGTGACCACGGGCAGGGGCGTGTCATCCTATGCTGCGGGGTCGACGATGATCGTCACGAGCAGCCGGCCGGAGGCGACTCGAATCAGCAAGGCGAGTCCCGCCGTTCCCTACCTGGCGATCGCGCTGGACCTCGATCCCACCGTGATCACGGATCTGATCACGAGAGCACCCGAATTCCATTCATCGCGAGCCGCGCCTGAGACAAGCGAGGAGCTGCGCGATGCCTTTCGTCGGCTGGTGCTGCTGTTGGATCGGCCACAACCACTCGCGACGCTGAAGGATGGTCTGATCCGGGAAATTCACTATTGGCTGCTGCTTGGCCGCCAGGGCGCCGCCATCCGCAACCTGGGTCTGTCCGACAGCCACGCGCAACGCATCGCACGCGCCGTGGCGATGCTACGTGCCGACCACGCCCGGCCCGTGCAGGTCGAGCGCCTGGCGGCGGCGGCTGGCATGAGCCGCTCGGCGTTTTACCAGCATTTTCGTGCCATCACGTCGCTGTCGCCGCTGCAGTTTCAGAAACATCTCAGGTTGATCGAGGCGAGACGCTTGATTTTGGAGGGGAAGACCTTGAGCCAGGTGGCCTTCAAGGTGGGCTACGTCAGCCCCTCGCAGTTCAGCCGCGAATACACCCGCATGTACGGGCAGCCGCCCAGCGTGGACAAGAAGGCCGCATCCGACCAGTGGAGAAAAGACGACGCTGGCGAGGCGGTCGCGGCGCGATTGGGCTGACCGCCCAATCTTGCGAAGCCGTGGATTCACACCCCGGCCGGCTCACGACAGATCGACCCGCGGCGGCGGATAGCGGCGCGCCAGCATAGATAGCGACAGACGCCGTTCGTCCTCCGGCAGCTCCAGATAGGCCAGCACGAGCGGCCGCTTCCAGTCTCCGATGCCGAAATCCATCGCCCTCCATTTCTGCGGCTCGGGGCCTTCGAGACCCCGGACCCAGACGAAATAGCGGGGAAGGTCGTCGGCGTCCGTCGTGCGTGTCCTGGCCATCAAACTGTCCGCGGCATCGGGTCGGTTGCTACAGGATATAGGGATTGGCGTGGCGAAGTCGAAGCCTCGGAAGAGCGTAATCTCTCCTCCTCGTCATTGCGAGGAGCCCTTGCGGCGAAGCAAACCAGACTGTCTCCGCCGACGCATTCCTGGATTGCTTCGCTGCGCTCGCAATGAAGATGTGGAGGCACGCGGGCCAAGAACATGGTTCTCGGCCGGAGCGCGGCCAGCCCGAACGCGCCGTCGCAGGATCGAAAAATTCTGCCTGACCGAAATTCGGAAATATCGAATGTCGCGTTCATCCTGGCCCATGGACAAGGGGCGTTTCGCGATCAGGCCCGTCCGCTGCTTCTGCCGATCAGCGCCACAAGTCGCAGGTCGCCACGCGGTTGATGTCGGCGAGGCGCCGCGCGGCATCTCCGTGCAGATCGAGGCTTTCGACCAGCGTCAGCAGGCGACGATAGGCGCCGTCGGCGACCTCGACCGGGAGCGGCGCCTCGTCAAAGGCCTCGACATAGCTGCCGACGATGCCGCTGAGCAGGCGGCACAGGCCGCGCTGCGCGGGATTGCGCCGGCCGAGCGTCTCGAGCTTGTGCTGGAAGGTCTGAAAAGTCCGCAAACCGTGGTGCTGTTGCAAAAGCCACGCGTGCAGGTCGTTCATATGAGCTCCTTCGAGTAACGGAAGAAGCTACCGGTTTATACAGGTGGGATGTGACGATGGGAAGGGGAGCTGTGTCGAGACAGTCCGTCTTCGCCAAGAGGCTACGCCGGACACGCTTCGCCCTTCACCTCCAGCGTGGCTGCGCCACGCGTAGCCCGAAGGGCGAAGCGTGGTGCCCCTGGCCGGCAGTCACCTATTTCCTTAACTATCCGAATTTATGGCGATTTTAGTCACGGATTGCTGCCGATACCAGCAGAAATACCAGCAAGCTGAGACGCGCGGTACTCGCTGGCAAAAAATAAGCCAGCAGGCTCCCCGGCAGCAGGCGCGCCCCATGCCGTTCTGGTCTCCACAAGCGCCACGACCGGAATCGAACCCGGCTCCGACTCGAATCCCGATAGGATCGCCCAAACTTGATATCGCGAGGTCAAGGGAGCGCCTTGTCATGCGTAGTCTTTACACTTTGCCCCACGATGCCGAGCGAGATACGTACCTCGTGTTGAACGACTTCGGGGCGAGTCGGTTGCGCCTGGCCAGACCAACACTGAAAGCGCCGGCAGCGACCACTACGCCCGCGGCTTCCGCTCGATCGCCTCGACCCTGCTTAACGATGAGGGCACGTCGGCAACCGGAAAGCAGAAAGCCGCCGTGCGCCTCCGTTTGGCGTTTGCGTGATAGTGGTAATGAAATCATGACCGCAGGATCATGCCATGGCTGATGTGCCGAAGCTCGTCGAGGAATTGTGGAGCTTAACGCTGCTCGAAGCTATAGAACTCGCCGAGATTCTGAAGAAGAAGTGGCGACCGCCGGAGGTATCTCTAGCCGATATAAAGCGCTATCTTCCGCATTGGCCCGATGCAGTCATTGAACTGTGGCTGTTCTACCTCGCAAACCGCAGCGCTGGCGATACGGGTTGGCCGCCGCCGGAGCCGCTCGGCAATCACGCATGGGCAGCCATCCTTGGATACAGGCCCCTTTCATGGTGGCGAGAGGTTAGCTGGAAGCGCGAAACGACTGACTGTGGCTTTGCAAATCTCTGCCAGGGTACGAAGGTCATTGTGGCGCAGATATTGATGGAGAAAGCAAGCGGCACCATTGATGAGGAGACCGGGAGGCGATTCAAGAGGGGGGCCGATTACCTGATGAAGAATGGCGTCTTCGAAAAGCCGCTAGTTGCGATAAGGCTTCCCGATGGCTTGAGCATCCTCGACGGTAATCACCGGATAAGCGCATTCTGTGGCCTGCAAGAAACCCCCGCCGAATTACTGGAGCCGCGCGGTTTAAAGAAGCCGGCGCCCGAACAAGACCTATAGATTGGGACGCACAGCGGCGGCGAAGTGCCGCTGGATTATCTGCCTAGCCTTTAGGCCGCGCCGTCTACCGCTTTGATGCCGAGCTTGCCGAGTTCATCGCGGAGGAAATCGAGGTCGCAGCCGGGGCCGGGAAAAACCTCCGTGATCGTGCCATCTGTCATGGCCTTTCGATAATCAAAGCCGAGTTCGAGTCCGGGGGCAAATTCCATTTTCGTGCCATCGGCCAAGACAAAATGTCCCATGCCAATCGCCGAAAGCGAAATACGCAACTCGCGCTCATCAGCATAGCTCTTGTCCTTGACGTAGGTGTAGCGGATCGGATTGGGCATCCGATCGATATTTTCCCGCACCTCTTCCCACGACAAATAATCGACGATTCCGTAGTTTACGGAGAATATCTGCTTGCAGGCGTTTCCCCGGTACAGCAGTCCATTCCTGACGCTCATGATCTCATTGATGACGGCACGCAGCTTCGCGAAATCGAAAGCGATGCCGACTTTACCATGTGCGCTGCCGTTCCCGTACTCGTGCCAGATGTAGTCGGAGTTCTCCAGCGAGAAGCAGCACGCATAGGTCCGGTTTCGGCAGCGGTCATAATAGTCCGCCCCAGAGAAATCGGGTGCCCTTTCGAACTTGGCGGCCTCATTGGCGGCGCGATCTTGTTGCAACTGCTCACCGTCATGCCCGTCGGCATTCCGGAAGTCCTTGTAGCTATCGACCCGGTTGAAATAGAGGTATCCGCCGCTCACCGACCGGAGCAGGTTCTCAATCGTCATGATTTTGTAAAGCTGTTGCCCGTCCGGCGGTGCGGTCAGCGTTCCGGCGTGCGGTTCGATGGCCCCCAGCGCGGGGTCGAACGGAGCATTATCGGTGTTTTCGGTCATGGCAGCAGTGTGAGGACTTAGCGGCTGCGCAGATCGGCGGCCTAGCTTGCTCTCGTTTCGACCCTCGGCAGCGAAGCATGATATTCATCTATGCTGTTGAGATCAATCATGGTCTTGCCCCCCATCTTGTAGGCCCTGATCCTCTCGTGGGCGATCAGCTCATAAGCTTTAGTTCTTCCAAATTTGCCATAGCGGCAACCATCCTTGAACTCGACGAGCCGGCGCCGCTTGTTGTTATCACTCTCAACCATGAGTCCCTGCAAGCGCTTCGATGATCCCCCGATAAGATCAAAACCGCGCTGAGTGAGATGCGCATATCCATGGCGCGACGCTGTCGGTGCGGGCTCGCCAGAAGACCTACCGTTGTGGTGGCTGACGAGATTCCTGCTGACCCGTTTCGGCGCCATCTACGCGTAACCCAATTGCCATGCATCGATCTAAATTGTCTACGATGCCAAACAAAGGGTCCCCTGATGCCGCCCCCAAGTCCAGAGTGCTGTAGCGTGCAAATCGGATGGACGAGGAAGCGCGGCTCGCGGACGCTTGTATTGTCACCTAGTGCTTTTGACGTGAGAGGTTGCGCTGCATGCTGTGGAACAGGCCTGTGCTGCCAACTGCTCGAAGTTTGATATCGGGGACCTGCTCGCCGGAAATGGAAGGCTACAAGCGGTTGCGATCGAGACGCTTGCCTAACTCTCTCAAACTGGCATCGCGGTGAACTACGCGGAACCAGCCATCGGCTGTGTTTCCAAGAGGCTCCACCATGGCAGCGCCCAAGGTGCGCATGGGGCGTCCATCGACGTAGAGTTCGACACGGAGCATGCCCTGATCCGATGCCATTTGGGCTAACAATGTGATCTGGCCGGTCCGAGCGGTGATCCCTTCTCCGGAAGGATCGATTTCCTCGATTGTGAGGATCCCGTGATCGGCAGGACCGCGTACTACGAGGTGTATTCCCGATTGCATCTCTGAATGTCGTTTAGACGGCCGTCCCATTTCGCCGAACGTAAGGTGTGTCGTGACGGACCGAAGGTGAGGTTGCTGTTCCAACGCTTCACGCGCGCGATCGAATGTGTCGGTGGCCGCGTAGAGGTACCGCGCACTATGAACCGTTTGCTGATGATTGAGGAACAGGACCGCATCTTCATCAATATCGATCGGATTGCCGGACCTGAGGCCGTCTCTGTATCGGAACACTCGCTCCTTTTGATCTGCCTCGAGACTCGCTTGTTCAGCGAACTCATAGCGCTTCACAATTGTCGGGCAGTGCAAGGCAATCATAATCTCTGGTGAGATCGGCAGGACGACTAGTATGCCGTGCGAAGTAAGTCCGAGTTCCCCATAGGGAAAAGCATTCATCACTGCGGTGGGATGATCAGAGATTATGAACCGATGGTCCCCGTTTGCTCGGTATAAGGCGGGATACAGGCGCAGAAGCGCGACGACCTGCTCGCTGCGATCAAGGAATGTCCGTACTGCGCCGAGGCGCAGTGCTGCATCGGGGGGCGTCGCCATGGTCGGATTCTGATCCGGATCGTAGCCGAGCTGCCGTGTGATCTCCCGAAGACGATCAGCGAGGTGCGCCCGCGTGGTTCGACTGAAATGCGTGCGAAGCATCTGGGTGGCGAACAAGTCGGCCAAAGCAAGCCGATCATCCTCGGATAGCCAGGCTAGCGATTTGCGCGAGAGGATCTCCGCAATAAGCAAAGCCGACCGGGTGTCGACTTCCTGGAACAGATCTTCGAAGTTCCACTTGCTGGCGCCGAGACTGATGGTGTTGAAGTCGTTCTCTGAGCCAGCGTTGAGGATCGAAGTTCGGAATGATCGATCCGTTTGTTTGTCGAGCACATAGAGAAAACGGCGCTCCGCGTCCGCAGAGAAATTTCGAAGCTGCGCCTGTGGTACGAAGTGGTGCTTTTTAGAAGGCCGGTTCATTGTCTCTATGCGGTGTATTGACACAGAACATCCGAGTTCCTATCGACGCGAACGTTTCGTAGGTAGCAGCTCACTACACCGCTGCCGGGTAGCATCATCAACCGTGAACTCCTCCGGCGATTTACCACCTAATTCCCGCCTCCTGCCTCGCATCCATAAATTAGCTCGCTCGTCGTCGTAATACCGGGATTGGGCGAGCGCGGCGAGCTCCGCCACGGCTTTTGCCTTCCGCTCGCTTGCTCGATGCTGAACCTCAATCTCTCTTGCTCGGTAATGGAGCGCGCGGACCGCATCCTCGTGACCAGCTTCGCTATCCAAAGCGACCTCGATGGGAGGGCGTCCCCCAGTGTTAGAGTTTGTCGTCACGAGCCAGAGTTCCGCTTCTCTCCCGATCTGTCGAAGCGCGCGATGCTGCAGATCGGCGACGCGGGCAGCTTTATCTGCCTCGATTTTCGCTTGATTGGCGCGTTGACGTTCGGCTTCTTCTGCATGCTTGCGCTCAAGTGCGCGCGCCAGGGCGCCGTGGTAGGGAAGCCCAAAAAGGTCTAAGCGTTCTCGCGGCGAGAACCGGATTTGCGTCGCGATATTATCCAGGTCGTTCGTGAGCGATCGCCACTTCGTTTCATCGAAGTCGATCGCATCACGAGGTGAATGGCCGCGTTCCGGGAGCATTGAACTCCACCATTGTTCAAATACGAAAGCAGCGGTCTCATCCGCTGGAAGAGTGGCAATCAGCTCCTCAACTAATTGACGGAGCTCGCGCGTACGCTTGACCGGTCGCGCGCGGAGCTCGCGCGCCTTATCGATCCGTGCCTGTAGCGTATGTGAGGGCCGCCAAATCTCAGTCGGATCCGAATGAACGAAGCCAAGGCGCTCGAGTTGCGTTAGATATGCTTCGACGGCCTGGAAGGGGGAGTTGAACGGAATCCCGGCCGCTCGCACCCCACATACGATTTCGTCCGAAATGTCAGCAAACGATGAGTCGAGCCATCGTCTGCTTCGGAGTGCCGCGAGCCCATTTCGAGTTCGGAAAGGCGTTTTCGTTGGAGCGAGCAATGCTTCCAGAATAGCCGCTTGCCATTCCGCAACGGCCACTGTGAAGCAACCAGCCCCATATACCGGCAGATTGATGAGGTCGGCGAGGCCGTTTTTCCGGGCCGAAGATTCGCATGCCCCGCTTCCCGGGGATTCTGACGGTGAACGATGGCGATAGGAGCCGCGGTAATTTTCGATTTGCGTCCGCCTCTCCTCTGCTCGCTGTAGCGCTCTCACTTCGAGGCGTGCGCGCGCTTCACGTTCCCGCGGATTGTGCAGCCATGTTCGCGGCGCGTCGTAAAGTATCCGGTCTCCGATCTCGCTGAGCTTGTGGTCGCGGTACTGGGAGAGGTCGATCTCGATTGCGCCGACATCCATCGCTTGGATCCGGGCGATTTTTATTGAGTCGCACGGATGAGTGACCTTGAATTCTACGATGAGCCTGCGATCGCGTAAGAGCAGCACGACGTCGGGAACGATCTGCCCATCTTTGGTTTCTAGGATCGCTCGATCGAAAGTACGCTTCGCCGCCCGGACAACAACTTCGCGATCCTTCTGCTCCTCCACGACCTGCGCTGGCAAAGTAATTTCCAGGCGCTCATCCAAAATGAGTTTCGCAAACTTATGCAGGGCCGTCTCGCCGGCGGACGCGCATGACCGGCCATCTTGCTGAGCATTGTGCGCAAAATGGTGGGCCTGCACATCTCCCTTTTTCGCAACCATCCGCCTTCCGCAGCCGGGACAGACGCAGTTGCAGGCGAGCCCGGAGGGCACCTCGCCAATATGCAGGAGTCGACCATCGGCAGATTCGGCGACGAAAGCGCCGCCTTGCTCCGTACAGGCAAACAGTTCTCTCAGGCGTATAGACATCGTCCGGCTGCTCCCTGGCCGGTATCGCCAGGTGGAGTGTCAGCGCCACTCCATCCATCGTGCTACCCGTGATAGGTTTTCCAAGAATAGATCGAGGTATGCTTCACTGCCCAATGCGAACCCTGCTTTAAGCAGTTGTTGCCTGGTAGGAGTTGATTTCAGCTCGTGTTCTATTGAGCGTCGCCCCTCGCTTCGCCAGCCGATGCGACCGACAGACATCCTAGCCTTCCTGTCGCCGTTCTCCAGTTGATCCTTCAGTGCCCTTTCACTGTTCTCTTCAAGGTGGACCAACGCCCCCAGCGCCTCAAAACGATCGAACAGCAGAGCATTGTCTGTGGGGACGCCCAAAAACGCCGTGCCCCACTCGAAGGATACGTCGAATAGATGGTCGCTGAGTGGTGTTTTTCGGCGGTTGTTGCCTGTCGTGAAACCTTCAACGTTATTCCAGAGATTGTCGTCTGACCCCCTCCAGTCCCACAGGAAGAGCGAATTCACGAGACGTTTTGGGTCCCGCTCGTCCCTAGGCATCGAGAGAGAAAACAGGTCATGCAAGGTCTTCCAACGCTCTGCTCTCGCAAGTCCGAGCCCATATGCAGTCATGAGCAGAACGGCCGGATACGTCCTTAGATCAAGCCATATATTCAGGCCGCTGCCCACCTTGTTCGCCCTGGCAACGACGCCGCGGATCGTATCGGCAATGAGTGCAAGCTCGGCGTCATCCCCCCATCGTCCGAGAACACCAAAGGCTTTCGCGAGCGGCTCGGTAGTGGCCTCATAGAGTTTAAGGCGTCGGCGGAATTCCTCAACGGACCACACACCCTGCGGAGAGAGCTCCTTCGCGTCGAGGCGGTCGAAAAGCTTGTTAACTTCCTGTGTGATGACTTCATCGAGTCGAATGCGAAATTCCGGCCTCGCAACGTACCGCTTGATAGAGCCGACGAGGATATCAATCGTCAGCGGACTCTGCTTCCGAGTCTCGGCGAGTGTTTTCACCAGCTCGGCCAACTTCAGAAAAAAGCTATCGGCGTCGGCAACCGGAATGGTCACAGCCTTACGCTGACTGATGATGGGCTCTGCGCCGCTCCCAACTTTCCCCCGTATGCTCCAGAAAGTAGGGTAACGCCTGTTAGGAGCGCGCAACAATGCTGCCCGTAGCGCGTCATCCCACTCGCCTGACCAACCGCAAACTATAAGACCGTGCTCATCCAAAATGCGGTCGAGCAGCGCATCGTATTGCGGCGGATACACGCCTAACTCTTCGTCGGTATTCAGGATGCGTGCATCCTTGTAGTCACCATGAAGCTTCAGCACGTAGCACGGGCTATGTGTGAGCGGCTCGGCTCCTGACAAGCTGTCGACGGAGGTGACGACAGTTGGCTCAACGCCAACTTCTCGCAGTGCATTTTCTAATAGCCGATCGAAATTGGTCGTTAGTATCACTCGGACATACCCGTCGCGAACCAGGCCCGCGATTGCATGGTGCGCGGCTGTCGGAAGTTTCTTACCCTCTGCACGATCGTCTTCGTCAGGCTCGATGTACGAATGTAAGATGGATCGCCGTTCGGCAGGCGAGGCCGCCAGTCCTGCTAGAATCGCTGAATAATCGGGTTCCGCACCATACGTTTTGCGATACCACGTCGCCCAATCGGACTGATTCTTGACGCCTTGCGCGAGCGCGACTCGTCGAACTAGGTCCAAAGTGATTTCCCATCCAGTTGGAATCCCGGCTGCACGAGAGAGACCAGAGCCGAGAAGCAAAGCATAGACACCCTTGCTCTCGAACATCGAGAATGCGAGCTGAGTAATCGGATCGCTTGATAAAATGCTCATGGCAGGCGCGAATCACTAGGAGGGAAGGGTCCGAGCATAGCAAGATTGCGCAGCAATCAATCGCCGCTCGCGCCTGCTCGGGCGCGCCGCTTCTCGTCGTCGGGTACGAATCGGTCGGCGTACACGACGGACGTGCCGCGCTCGCCGTTGCGGACATTGCCGCCGAGCGCGAGCGCCTGGCGGAAGGTGGGCCCGCTCTGGCCCGAAAAGCCGTGCCGCGGCGCTCCAAAGGATCAGCACGTTGATCCCGGAATAATTCCGCCCGGTCGCGGCGTTTGGCAAGTGGCGCCTTCGCAGCCGCCGTCCTCCAAGGTTGGACCCAGGCACGCGCCCGGCCTCAAGTTCTGCGATGATATTGTCGGTAAGTTCATCGTATAGCTCGCCCGGTCCTGGCCAGCCCGAGCTTGTCAGGTCTTTCTGGACATCACCGATCTCCGCGACCGGCGCCGGGGCCCCTCTTTCAGCCCTCAACCCGTCACGGCGAAGCCGGTCCGCACTCTCACTCTGAAGGGGGCGTTGCGGGGGCTCCCCGCAAAAGGGGGCGGCTGAGACGAAGGCCGGCCGCAGGGGATGGCGTTCCCCTCAGAAGCGCAAAGCCGGGTTTCAGCTTCTCAGGATTGGCATCTTTCCGCCTTTCAGGACATCACTCGTCCGGCGGATACTCACGCGGATCGAGCTCGGAAAAGTCGGTCAGCGTGTCGCATCGGATGCAATAGTACATCTGCGAGGCTTCCTGAAAATGCATGCCGCATAGACATCCGCAGAACGGGCAGCATTCGTCGATTTCCAGATCGGCCCATTCCCACACGCCGAGGTATTCGGGAATGGCGTCGCGATCATAACCGACGATCTGGAAAGCATCGGCGTTCTTGGCGACAAATCCAGCGCGGCCGGCGCGCTTGAGAATGGCCAGGATGTCACCCGGCTCGATGTCGAACCATTCTCCACGCACATGGGTCGATCCAAAATGCTTGTGCAGCTCTCGTTCAAGCTGGAAGGCGTCGGTCGCTTCGATCCACCCGAGCAGTCGCAGCTCCAAAGGATTCCCCGTGTGGAGGTTGCGCTGGCGCGCCTCGATGTTCTTCGCCACGCCGATCTTGATCGGGGAGCATCCGTTTTCATCTTCGCCAATGAAATAGACCGGCACGTCGCGCTCCCCGCAGCGTCAACGGAGCCGGTCGAGCAGGGCCTCGACCATTTCCTGATTTGAGTACGCGATGATGTCGAGCGGCCGGCCCTCCTGCCTCATCAGCGTGATCAAAAGGCAGGCCGTGAAGGGCCAGAAGGACGAGCCGGGCGGCAGATTGTAGCCTCCGATCATCGCCGTCAGCCGCTCGGCGATCGGTGGATACTGCCGATTGCCCCAATGCGCGTGGGTCGGCGTCATCGCATGGATGATCACGGCGGCGAGCGCTATTCCCATCGCGCGCTTCTGCTGGACTTGAGCGTAGTTGTCCTATGCTCCTTCGCATAGGCGGCGAGGCCGCTGGTCATGAACTCGCGGGCCCAGTTATCGCAGCCGATTTCCTCCTCGGGCAGTGTCGACGGTGCGCTCTTGTCGGCGCAATACATGACGTGCCGGAATTCGTGCAGCAGCGCGAAGGCCAGGGCAAACGCGACGAGGTCGAACATCGTCTTGTGCTGGACATCTCCCAAGCTGTCGCGGTCAGCGGTCGGCTCGGGGATGTCCGCAGGCCAGGAAATCTGTGCGGTCTGTTCGGCCGCGATGAGCGATTGAGCGGTGCTGACGCGCTGCTTGTAATCGAATTCGTATTGCCCCCGTTCGGCATCGATCTTGAGGGCCTGATCAAGCGGCATTCCGGTCCATGTCGCCACCAGCAGGGCCGGCGAATACACCTCGATGGCACGCCATGCGCTGAAGCCGAGCAGCCAGAAAAAGTCGATCGTCTTGGTGTCGAACTGGATGCGCTTGTCATCGGCCTTCATCGTCACGCCCTTGGTGCTCGGCGCGACTTCCACACCATGACCATACTGGCTCCATAGGCCGCTGATCTCGTCGGCGCGCTCGGGTACAGCCCCGCGCAGGAGATGGAGGACGATGGTCCGGTCGGATGGTTCCGTTTCCATGTTCAACGATGCTCCTTTGATGGGCGAGGACGGCGACGCATGCATGGCGGGCAGATCATGGCCGCTCGCTTTCGCCTTGCGCGCCGGCCATGCGCAGATGAGTGATCGATGAAATGACCGAGTTCGCCCACATGGTGTTGCACTCGACGTCGCCGCCGCGCTCGAACCAATGGGTCGCGCCGGGTATGAGATCGAAGGGAATGGGGTGCGTCGCCTGTGGGTTGTGAAAGACCTCCAGTTCCTGACACCAGGCTTCGCCCCAAGGCCAGAGCGCTTGGTATTCGGCGCTGTCGACCGACAGATCGAAATCAATGGGCTCCAGCGCGCCCGGCGTTCGGTCGAAGAGAATGCCGCGGCGGGTCATCGTGAGGCCCGGCGGCCGCCATCCAGCGAGAAAGCCCATGCGGTTGAATTTGGCGAGCGTCGCCGCGTTGCTGAAGATGACGGCAGAGAGGTGAGCGAAGTCGGGATCGCGGAATAGCCCGGCCGGAATGCCGTGCCTGCCCGTAAGATTGTTGATCGGCGTGCCGATCGCACGTCGCCCGGCGCCTTCGCCTTCGACATCTGCCCGCAGGCCGTAGAGATAGGTCGGCAAAGCCTCGCGGCTCCAAACCATCGAGCCGGATTCATAGAAGTCAGCGATCGCCAGAGCGAAGGGTATCCCCTTTACATGATCCAGCTCATGATAGTTGCGCTGAAGCTTGCCGCGCAGCGTCTTGGCGAAGCGCTCAGCTGGCGCGCCGGTTAAGCGTTCATTTCGATCGACCGGAGCATGCACCCAGTCCCCGATCCCGCCGGAGCGGGGCGTCTCGGAATTCGCGGTCACGGCTTCGATCCAGCAGGCGGCGCCATCGTTCTCGATCAGGAAGTCCGGTGAGACATGCTTCTGCCGGACGATCAGGCCTTGCTCGCGGAAGCAGGCAAGAAGATAGAGTTCGAAGAGGCGGGACGCGAAATTGCTGGTCTGCAGATCGGGGACGAAATTGGCATCCGGATTGGGAAGCGCGAGGTAGCATTCGCCGACCGCCATCAGCGCCGGGAAATGGCTGATCGTGCTCGTCAGCAGGTCGAACTCCGGCGATGTGCCTCGCGATCCGGTCTTCAGCAGAAGCGGCCGTCGCCGTGCGCCCGGCGGCAATGGCTCGGGCGGCTCGCCAGCGCGCATGCTGATGGTGAGCTGATCCAGCGCGGCTTCGGGAGTGGGATAGGGGCCGCCTTCATCGACGCGGACCCAGCGATGATCGACACGCCTGCGCAAGGCCAGGGCGGTGAAGGTCCCGCGCTCCGGATCGAGGAGGATGCAGCCGCTCGCGCTGCCGTGTCCGGCTTGATAGCTCCCGAAGATCTGCGCGGGATCAAAATTGGGCCCACGTTCGAGCGACAGCGCATAGAGCTCAAACTGCCGCTGGCTGATCGGCGTGATCAGTCGCTGCTCATCGCCGACGGCCATGATCAACCTCACGGAACGGAAGGCGCCAGACGCGGGCACTCGGGCGCATCGTCATGATGCCTCCGCTGCGGCTTGCGCCAGAATGTCGTTGGCCTCCCACTCGTCGCCGCGCGGCGTGATGACGAACTCGCGATCCCAGACGCCCCAGCTTGTCGCCAGCGGAACCTGCGCCAAGGGGTTGTGGACATAGGTCAGCGGGCGGCTTCGACGCGAGAGGTTGCCGAGGCCAACGCGCGACCAGATCACACCTGAGATGTCAGCGAAACGCTCGTCGAGAAACGCCGTGCGCGGGATCGGATTGCGTTCGCGGTCGATGAAGGGGGCCGGGTGAAATCCTTCGTCAACGACGTTGCCGGTCTCGCGATCGATGGTGATGTAGGCATCTCCGATCGGAAATAACGTGGTCATGATCAGCGGCAACGGCTGGTCGGCGACATAGACGCCGAAGCGGCTCGCACTGATCGCGATGATCCTCGTGTCTTCCGGGCCGATCACACCCTGTTCGAGATAGCGCGCGATCCTCTGCGCCTTGGTCCAGAACGCCCCGGACGTGCGCAACTGCGCCTGACGGATCGGTGCGGCGAAGAGGCCGCCGCCCTCGTTGAGGGGGACCGGACGCACGATCTGGTCAGGACCCGGTGCGCCTTCATCTGGGGTAATGGCCTCGATCCAGATTCGGCGGCCATCTTCCAGGACGCAGAGGTCCGGCTGACCGCCTTCGCGCTGGCGCTCGACGACGGGAAGCAGGGTGCGGCCCGCCTCGAGCAGCGTGCAGCCCAGATACATCTCCCAAAATCGGCCATCGACATCGCGTGCGAAACCCTGCCGAAAGTCGGGGTCGGCATAAGGCTCGTAACGCCCCCACATCTCTTGCAGCATGGCGTGAAGCTGCTGCTCGATCGGAAGCTCGGCGGCTTTCAGGTTTTCAAACCCGCGATCGAGATTGGCGCCGTCGACATCGAATAGATCAGTCATCATCTGCTCGTCTCATGCCCGGCGCAGCATCCGCTCGATGCGAACACGGTGGAAGCCGTGCGAATGGACCTGCTGACGAAGCTGCTTGATGTCGTTGACGCCGAACGCCACCGCCGCTTTTAGCGGGCTGGCGAAGGTAGCGTAGAAGGTCCAGCGCGCGCCGTTCGGCAGCGTCGGATTTTGCCGGCGATCGGTGATAACGACGTCGCGCGGATCACTGCTGTTGCGGAAGGCGTGAAAGGTGAACCAGTCAGGCCGGCGATAGCGTGCCGCCTTGCTGAAGGGCACCGACTGAACTTTCACATCGGTCTGGTCGAGCACCCAATCTCGCTGCTCCAGGATCTGCCGCACCATATGGCCGACCATCTGCTTCACGCGGTCGGCCAAGACCTCCTCGCGGAATTCCGCCAGGAGCTGCTCCTCGATGCCTTCGACCGCGGGCTTGCCGAGTTCGGACGCGGTCTCCAGGCGGGCGACGTTTTCGGGCCGCGTGAGAAAGGCCCAGATGCGCTGGCCAAGTTCGGAGGCGTAGAGCGACGCAAATTTTTCGGGGCTATAGGTAAACATGACAGGCCTTCCTTTACCGGGCAAATATGGCCGGTTATAAGCTCCTGTCAATGGTGCGCGCTGCGCGTCCGCAGATATCGCGGGGAGGCTGGATTGGATTTCGAGGATCTCGTGACGGCGCTCGAGCCGCCGCCGAACCGCGCCGGAAAATCGGACGGCGCCCACGAACATCATCTGTATGAGGGCGCGGTGATGGTCGCCTACGCGATGCACTTGCTCCGCACGCAGGGCGCACGGGACGTCCGTGTCCATCCCGACGGCGAGCACGGAAAGCAGTTCGATTTCGCGGGCTGGCTGGGGCGGCGAGCGTTCACCAAGGTCTCCGGCGTCGGTAGCACCGCCTATGGCGGAGTCTATCGAAATCCGGCGGGCCAGACGATCACCGTCAACCCGAAGTCCGGGCTCGGTGATGTCGTCGCGAATATCGGCGACCACGTCATCTCGGCCGAATGCAAGGGCGGCATTATCAACGCGCGGCATCCAGGCCAGTTGTCGCGGCTCTACCGGGGTCTTTGCGAGACCGTAGGCCTGCTGATGGCCACGCCATCGCAGGGGCGTCAGGTGGCCGTGGTTCCGCTGACGGACGGCACCTTGCGCCTGGCCGAGCGGCTCGCGCCGCGGTGCGCCTTGGCCGGCATCGAGATCGCGCTCGTCGGCAGCCGCGGCGAGGTTTTGGAAGTGAAAGCTAGAGAGGCGGCCAAGCAGGCGGCGGAAAGGAACGACACGTGAAACGGGTGCTGACTGTCGGGCTGACTTACACCGGCGACAAGATCGATGGCGTGGAGATCGAAAATCTCGGGCTCTGCCAGCCCGATGTCGATCGAGAGCGGGCGGCCTATCCGCTCTACGAATACGACACGATCATCATCAATCCGGAGAGCTACACGCATTTTCTGTTCGGTAAGGCCGGAGAGTTTTCGAACGAACTTTACGAGCTGGGCAAGCTGAAGGGGCAGAATGACCGCTACGACCTCGACTCCGCCTTCGATGGCGAGGACCGACGCAAGGAGATGGAGGCCGCGATTGCGGGTGGCGCGACGGTCGTTTGGTGCCTGTCCGAGCCGAAGCGGGTGAACTTCTTCGGCTATCGCGAAACCCATCTTGGATATGTGGCGCCGAAAGTGGCGAGTTTCGTAAAGCGTTCGGAGCTTCTCATTAAGAAGGGGCGCAGGATGGGGCCGGTCGATCTCGACAGCCCCTTCGCGCGCTATTTCGAGGTTCTGTCGCGGACCGGCGGCTGGACGCTGTGCCTATCCGATCCCGGCGAAGGCTATGGGTCGATCGCCGCGACGCCGGAGGGCTACAGCCTCGGCGGTCAGCTGATGCTCGGCACCCCGACGGGCTGGCTGCTGACGCCGCCGACGTCGCAGGAAGCCCAGAACCAGCTCGTTCGCGACAGCCTCGCGTTGGAGAAGGCCGATCCGGCGCATGAGAAGTATCACGGCATCTTCCTGAGCCATACTGGCGTCGACAAACCCTTCGTGCGCCAGCTTCGCAAGGATCTGCTCGCTCATGGCGTAGAGCATGTGTGGCTGGACGAGGCCGAAATCGACATCGGGGACTCGCTGATCGCCAAGATCGAAGAGGGGATGAAGCTCAGCCGCTACATCGCCGTCGTCCTGTCGAAAAAGTCGATCGGCGCTCCTTGGGTGAAGAAGGAGCTCGACGTGGCGATGAACCGCGAGATCGCGAGCGGCGAGGTGGTCGTGCTGCCGCTGCTCTACGAGGAATGTGAGCTGCCAGAGTTCTTGAAAGGCAAGCTCTACGCCGATTTCTCCAAGCCCGAGGAGTACGAGGCGGTCCTCGGCAAGCTTTTGCGGCGGCTCCGGATCTCCTGATGAGCGAGACGGGTCCGAGAATGGCGATGCTGATGGCGATGACGGACCTGTGGCGCATACGACCGCCCGGGCCCGACAATATTCTTGCGCACCCGGCCTTCATGCGGCTGCGTGAGATCTGCCGCGACGACTACCCAAACGCCGGCAAGAAGGGGCCGAACTTCGCGCTCTCGACGGCATTGCGGGCGTTGGGCCTTCCATGTCACCTGCAGAAGGACACGGCCCATCTTGCCATGCCTGTGGAGGAAGCGGCGAAGGGATTGGACGCGGCGCTGCGCGCTACCCGGGCCAGGCGCATTCACCTTGCGCCGCTCGATCTTGCCGCCGACCTGCCGCCGCACGCATTCGGTCCGGCCAGGGTGTGCCGGTTGAGCGCCGACGAGCTGCGCGGCGTGATCGATGCGCGCCGGCTGAGGCGGCTTTATCCGCGTCAGGACTTCGATGCCGAGCGCTTCGCCGAATTCCACTGGCTGATCGTTGAGGAGGTCGTGGTGCTCGAGCAGGAGCCGGAGGAACGCGCGGTCCCGGTCCTGTTCATGGACCTGAGCCTAGATCTGGGGCGGGTCGAACCGCATCAAGGGCGGTTCCCGACTGCCTTGGAAGAAGCGCTGTTCTTCCTCCTGCTGGCCCCCTGGGAGAGCTGGTCGACCATGCAGGAAGTCGATTGGCGGGGCTTCCGTGTGCCATGGGTCTACACGATCGACAGCGACATCTTCGTTCGTCCCAGTTCGCCGCCGTCCCCCGACACGTTGAGCTGGGAGGACCGGGTCTACGACGATGGCTATGGCGGGACATACGAGGAAGAGCGCCCGGTCGAGCTGCACCTAGAAGAGGATGCAAAGACCGAGCTGACGGTGTGGGACCAGAGCCGATGGACGACCGTCGAGCAGGCGAAGCAATCGGTTTTGTTTGAGACGCCGATCCCTCACTTCCTCGTCCGCGCGTTCCTGGCCGAGGGCGTGGATGAATTCCTTGCGCACATCACGACGATCGAGGCGGCGCTCGGCTTGCGCGCGGACTATCAGAAGAATTTTCGCATCGCGCCTGACCGCCACAAAGGGATGCGCGCCACGAATAGAATTCGGGGACGGGTGGCCGGCCTGCTGGGCGATCGACGCTTCGCCGATCAGTATGAGCAGCTCTTCAACGTGCGAAGCGCATTCCTGCACGGCCGAGCCATGACCGCCATCTCGACGAAAGAGCGGGTGATGGCGCGGTCGTTGGCCCGCCAGATCGTCGAGGCGTTGATCCTTGCGACGCTCGCGGGGCCGATCAGCTCGCGGGAGGATTTCCTGGATGGTCTACTCGACAGGGGTTCGCCCTTGATCTAGCCGAAATAGACGGCTCCCCAGCAAGTCCGCTGGCTTGAAAACTGTCAGAAAACCGCGTATATTTCTGACAGGAGAACGGCCATGCAACGGTTAACCGAAC
This sequence comes from Bradyrhizobium sp. WYCCWR 12699, assembly GCF_032144035.1. Taxonomy (NCBI): domain Bacteria; kingdom Pseudomonadati; phylum Pseudomonadota; class Alphaproteobacteria; order Hyphomicrobiales; family Nitrobacteraceae; genus Bradyrhizobium; species Bradyrhizobium sp. WYCCWR 12699. The sequence goes on along the minus strand of NZ_JAVTJN010000032.1, from coordinate 663,989 downwards.
AGATTCTCGCGCATGCCGAAGGGTTGCCGGAAGGTACGCCCGTGGCGGCTAAGAGCTTGCTTCACCTCGGTAATCGCGCCGCGGTGGATCAGGCTTTGTCGCGTCTGACTGAGCGGGGCCAACTGATCCGGGCCGGTCGCGGCGTCTATCTCCGTCCCATCACGAGCCGGTTCGGAACGAGGGCCCCCTCCGTCCAGCAAGCGGTCGAGGCGCTCGCCAACCAGCGCGGCGAAGTCATCGTCCCGAGCGGGGCGGCGGCGGCCAACACTCTCGGCCTGACGACCCAGGTGCCGGTTCGGTCGGTCTATCTAACCTCCGGCCGCAGCCGAACGATGAATCTCGGCAAACAGGTTGTCGAACTTCGTCATGCTCCGCGCTGGCAACTCGCCCTGGCTCATAAGCCGGCTGGCGAGGCGGTGCGGGCGTTGGCCTGGCTTGGGCCGGAGAAAGCGGAAGCCGCCTTGAAAACGTTGAAGCGGAAGCTCTCGCCGTCCACTTTCAGCGAACTGGTCGCGGCAGCGCCGCAGCTTCCGACCTGGCTCGCGCGCAGCGTAGGAAAGGCGGCGCATGGCTGACGCCTTTCTCCACCTTCCGGTCGCTGACCGCCGCGAGGCGCTAAGCGTCGCGGCCGATCAGTCGGGACGACCGGCGCACCTTCTCGAGAAGGATGTGTGGGTGGTTTGGGCGCTCGCCACGCTCTACGGGTCGGCGCTCGGCGAGCATCTGGTGTTCAAGGGCGGCACGTCACTGTCGAAGGCCTATGGGGTCATCCGGCGGTTTTCCGAGGACGTCGACCTGACCTACGACATCCGGGCGATCGCGCCCGACCTGGTGGACGGCAACGGCGAGGCGTTGCCGAAAACACGTAGCGAGGAGAAGCGCTGGTCGAGCGAGGTGCGCAAGCGCTTGCCGGATTGGGTGGCGGGCACCGCGCAGCCGGTCGTCGCGGACGCGTTGGCTGCCGCGACGTTGGCGGCTGCCGTCCGCGTGGAAGGCGAGAAGCTGTTTGTCGACTACGAGGCGACCACCGCTGGCTCGGGCTACGTCGCACCGAGTGTGATGCTGGAGTTCGGGGCGCGATCAACGGGCGAGCCGGCGAGCCTCCGCGACATCAAATGCGATGCATCCGGCCTGGTTGAAGGCGTAACGTTCCCAACAGCGCGGCCGCGCGTGATGCACGCCGAGCGGACCTTCTGGGAGAAGGCGACGGCTGTCCACGTCTTCTGCCTCCAGCAGCGGCTGCGCGGTGATCGCTTCGCACGCCACTGGCATGACATAGCGCGTCTGGATGACGCCGGCCTGGCGGATGCGGCTTTCGCCGATAGGGAGCTGGCGAACGCGGTCGCGCGCCACAAGGGCATGTTCTTCGTTGAGAGGGCGGCCGATCGAAGTCCGATCGATTATGCGGCTGCCGTGAATGGCGGTTTGCAGCTCGTGCCTGGCGGTGATGCCGCGAAGGCGCTGGAAGAAGATTATGGTCGCATGGTCGAGGACGGTCTGCTGTTGGAAGATGCTGAAACCTTCGAGGTCCTCATGGCGCGGAGTGCAGATGTCGCGCGCCGGGCAAACGAGGCGGCGAAATAGAGATTTGGGGGGAATGCGGTGGCGGATGCAGACAAGACGGAGCCATCGAAGCTCACATTCAAGTTTATTCGCGGCGTCGAGGGTGAGAAGGCTGATTATGATTGGCCTGATGGGGCGGATATTGTCAGAAAGGCGTTGGCTGAGTCACTGAATGCCAAAAATGTGGCGTTCCTCCTGGGAGCTGGCTGTTCTTCGTCGTGGGCTAATGACAAGGAGGTCGGCATCCCAACGATGGCGCCCCTCGCGAAGGAATTCACGGCGGCACCGAAGGAAGGGGATCAATCGTTCCCGACAGCCGACGAACGTGATGCTCTGTTGAAGCAGTTTGGAATCGACCTCGGTGCCGCGGAGTATGCGCGCAACCTAGAGCGGCTGATGGAGCTTCTTTTCAGCCTGCGCTTCGTCTTAGTGCGCAGTTCGCTGAGTGATGCCGCCACAAGACTCAAGACTGTCGAATCGATCATCAAGAAGGTTCAAACATTTCTTTGGGCCAAATGCACGAACGGCGCCTTCGCGAATGGCGACCATACCGTCGTTGGCCTTTATGAATCCTTCTATCGCAAGCTTGTGCTGCGCGACCGATCTCTTCCGCGTCCTTGGGTGTTCACCACGAACTACGATCTCTTCAACGAGACCGCAATGGATAGGCTCGGCCTGCCATACACGAACGGCTTCTCCGGCGTTGTCGAACGGCGGTTCAATCCAGCGACGTTTCGGTACGCCCTCGCTGAACAGCTCGATGTCACCAGCCGCAAGTGGTCTGCGGTCGATGGCTTTGTCTATCTGTGTAAGATTCATGGGTCCATTAGTTGGACAGAGGACGATCACGGACTTTTCCCGATCCGAGAAACGGCCGTCTCCAAAGAACCGGGCAAGGTGATGATCTATCCGACGCCTGCCAAGCAGAATTCGAGCCTTGGGTCTCCCTATGCCGATCTGTTTCGGGAATTCCAGTCACGCATTGTTCGCGAACAGAGCGTGCTATTTACGATGGGGTATGCCTTCGGCGACGAGCACATCAACAATATCATCTATCAGGCCCTGACGATTCCCACGTTCCGGCTCGTGATCTTTGTAGATCCAGATTTGGACGGGGAGATTGCGAAGCTTCGCGCGCTAAATGATCCACGAATTTGGATCATTGGGGGTGCCGGACGCAGCGCCGGACGCAAAGCCCATTACTTCGACACCATTATCGAAGAGTTCATGCCGCAACGCCCGAGCGAGCGCATTGATGACGCCGTTCGGAAGGTGATCGAGGCGATGGCCCCGAAGAAGGAGGCCGCGGCTCCCCAGAAGGGGGAGGATGACGATGAGTCGTGACGATCGGAAGCGCGCAATCGGCAAGGTGGTCTCGGTCGCGGCCGACCGTTTCGTGATCGAGATGCATGCGGGCACCGACAACTTCACCGTCGTCGGATTCGACGACGTTCACTATGTCGCCAGGCTCGGATCGTTCCTGATGGTCGCGGTGCAAACCGAGTACGTGGTTGTCGAGGTCGTCGGCCTGCGTGAGCGCGACGTTGGTCATGTTAGTCGCAGTGAAGGGGAGCTGGATAAGGCTTCTTCGGCGAAGTACCTCGATGTCGTTCCCGTCGGGATGCTGCCTCAAGATCGGCGCGAAAGGTTTCGCTTCGGCGTCTCCGTGTTCCCGTCACTCTACGGCGACGCACTGTATGCGCTGGACGCTGAACTGGATCGAGTCTTCGAAACCGATCATCCTTCGGAGCCTACACCCCCGATCGACAATGTTCCACCCACGCCACCTGATGCCACCCGCTATCGCGCATTGACGATCGGCCGGTCCGTCATATTCGAGGGTTACGACGTTAAGGTCAGGATCGATGATTTCTTCGGCGGACACACTGCCGTCCTGGGAAACACAGGGAGCGGGAAGTCCTGCACGGTCGCATCGGTCCTCCAATCCTTGTTCGAAAAGGCGGAAGAACACCATGCTCGCGGTGCCACGTTCGTCGTATTCGACGTCAATGGAGAATATGCGAAGGCGCTGTCGCCGCTCGCAAAGCGCAAGCAGATCGGCGTGGACCATGTCATTCTGGACGGCACCGCACGCACGGAGCGTTTTCGTCTGCCCCATTGGTTTCTGGAGCAGTCAGAGTGGGAGCTGCTTCTGCAGGCCAGCGAGCGCACCCAACTACCGATACTGCGCATGGCGCTCGGGCTGGCAACATTGTTCTCAGCGGGCAGCGCGGCGGAGCTGAAGGGGATCAAGAACCACATTCTGGCAACCTGCCTGAGCCAAATTCTTCGTGACGACACAGGCAGTCCGTCAAAACACGATCGCATGGTCGGTCTGCTGCAAAGATTCAACACGCCGGAGATCAACAATCAAAAGATCGCGCCATTCATCAAAATCGGCTTCGGCCAGATGGCCAACCCTGCCGGTTTAACAACCTATTTGTTGGGAAACGCCAATGGCGGCGGATTTATCATCGAAGGTTTGAAATTCCCGGCATATGCCAACCTTCCCTTTGAGTTTTCCGCGTTGGGAGAGGCGCTCGATCTGGCGATCCTATACGAGGAGGCTCACGGTAACCGTCAGATCCGAGATTACTGCTCGCAGATGCTGACGCGTTTTAAGTCGCTCGAGGAGCGACCTGAATATGCGTTCCTGCGCTACGACCTTCAAGGAAGCCAAGCTGGGCCGTCGCTCGAAAACTTCCTTGAGCAGCTCCTCGGTTTGGCACGCGACGGAGCGGGTTGGGTCAAACGCAACCAGATCGTCATCATCGACATGAATGCGGTGGAGGATGAGGTTGTCGAGCTCGTAGCGTCAGTGCTCGCTAGAATGGCCTTTCGGCTGCTCCGACAAGCAGATCCACGCAATCGGTTTCCGATCCATCTGCTTCTTGAGGAAGCGCATCGATACATCGCGGAGAAGCCATCCCGCTATGCCATAGACGCCAGCAGAGTTTACGAGCGGATTGCCAAGGAAGGGCGAAAGTACGGGCTGTTCATTCTCGCCGCTTCGCAGAGGCCCAGTGAACTCTCGAAGACCATTCTTTCGCAGTGCTCGAATTTCGTCATCCATCGAATCCAGAATCCCGACGACCTTGCTCATATACGGCAGATGACCCCGTTCATCTCCGAGGCGGTCCTGAAGCGGCTCCCGTCGCTTCCGAAGCAGCATGCGCTGGTCTTCGGCACCTCCGTGAACCTTCCCACGACCTTTCGCGTGCGCGACGCAAATCCTTTGCCTGCAAGCGATGACGCGAGAATTAGAGATTTGTGGTTCCATGAGGAGGGGCGAGCGGCTCAGGTTCGCATTACGCCGGCAACTTTCGAACATGGCGATGATAGCGTCGCGGCTGAGGGGAAATGAGTCGACGATCGATAGTTGTCGAAGGGCCGCTTGCATTCCGTACAGCGCGGATCGCTGCCGCACAGCGAGCGGATTCTGGGCTGCAGATTTTCACACTTCCACTGCTTGCTGCACGTCTCGCCGGAGGCTTTAACCGACCGGCGCGATCCCAGGACCTCGACCCAGCCATTCGCGCTGCACTCGCCGCCGGCGGCTTGACGGAGCTCGAAGGTATCCGTCAGCTTCCGGGCACGACACGGTCAATCGCCCGCACGCTCGCAAAGGTTTGGCAAGCCGACCTCGATCTTGAGGGGCTCGCTAGCCACAATGCTCGGCTTGCCGAGCTTGCGGAGGTCGAGCGCCGCGTTCGCGCCAACCTCCCAGCAGGGGTTCTGACACCGCGCGACTTGCGCGATGCCGCAATTGCGCACGCGGCCCATGCGGCTGCAGCGCTCGGGTCAATCGATATCGATCAGCTCAGTGAGATTGCATCGGTCTGGCGTCCGCTTCTTGCGACGCTCGCGAAGACGGTCCCACTCGCTTGGCGCAATCCTGGAACCTCCGATGCGAACTGGTTTCCGGGCCAGTTAATTACCAGCGACCGCGAGATGGCTGCGGACATATCCTTAGTTTCCTGCGCGAACCCGCGCGCCGAAGCAGTCGAAGCGCTACGTTGGATGCGTGAACTCATTGCCTCTGGCCGCGCGCGACCCGATGAGATCGCGATCTGTGCCACGGCCACCGAGGACTGGGACGAGCACTTCCTGGTTCTCGTCGCGGACGCGGATCTCCCACTCCATTTCTCGCACGGCGTGCCGGTCCTCGCATCGCGCGAGGGACAAGCGTGCGCCGCACTTGCCGACGTCCTGCTCAACGGGCTTGGCCAGGATCGCCTCCGGCGACTGTTCGGCCATGCCGCGGGTCGAAGCCGTGCCTTGGCCGACTTGCCTGCGGACTGGTCGCTCGGCCTCCAGCCTGGTGCGGCGCTGTTCGAGATTGATCAGTGGCAGCGCGCGCTTGACGAGGCGACCGGCCGCCGCGCCGACGCAGGCGATCCAAGACCGGTCGTGATGCCCATTCTGCGGCTGCTTGCGAGTGGCCCCGAGGCGGCTGCGCAGGCCGGCGCGATGCTATTGGGCACAGCGGCCCGTGCGCTCTGGACCGAGGCGCTTCGACGCGCGCCGGCCGAAGGGCTCGAATTCTCACTAGAGGACTTGCGGCTGCCCGATGGACGCGATCCAGGCGCGAGCGCTGTCTGGTGCCCGGCGAGCCACCTTGCAGGTGCGCCGCGTCCCTGGGTGCGCCTGCTCGGCATGACATCGCGCTCTTGGCCGCGCCGCACGGCCGAGGACCCACTGATACCGGCCCACATCCTGCCGCGCTCTGTGCTTGACCCTGATCCCGTCGCCGAGCAAGATCGACGCGCCTTTGCCGTCATCACCAGTCAGGCGGCGCGCGGCTGCGTTCTCTCGCGAAGCCGGCGTAACGCTCAAGGTGGGCAGTTGTCCGCCAGCCCGCTGATCCCGCAGAGCGCATCTTTGCAGATCCTGAAGCGGGCGCGCATTCCGCAGCATGCATTCAGCGAGGCCGATCGTCTTCTTGCACGGCCGGACGAAGCGGCGACATCGCCGGCGCTCACCGCAGCCAATCTCTGCTGGCGCAACTGGCGGCGCCCGATCGTCACCGCCCACGATGGCCAGGTTCGCGCAGACCATCCCCAAATCGTCCGCGCAATCGGTGATGTCCAGTCCGCCACCTCCTTGCGGCTGATGTTGCGCGATCCGCTCGCCTTCGTCTGGCGCTACGCGCTGGGCTGGCGCGCGGTCCCAGAAGACGATCAGCCCCTCACGCTGGACGCACGCTCTTATGGTGAGCTGGTCCATGAGTTGCTGAAGCGCACGGTTGATGCGCTCGAACCTGTGCCGGGCTATGCGCGTGCGTCCCGGGAGGAAATCGAAGCTGCGCTCGCGACCTCGACGGAGACGGTCCGCACGCATTGGCCACTCAAGCGATCGGCGCCGCCCGCGTTGCTCTGGAAACACACGCTCGCTGCCGCAGCTCAGCTCGCCCTCAAGGCACTGACGCTTGACGAGACGTTCCAACCCGGTACGCGAAGCTGGACGGAGCTTGCTTTCAGTCAAGCTGGCGATGGTGCGATGGCACACGATCTACCCTGGCGCCCCGATTCCCTTGTTACGATTCCCGGTACCCAGGTGCGCATCCGAGGCAATATCGATCGGCTCGATCTCACCGGCGACCGTCGCGGCGTGCGCGTGTCGGACTATAAGACCGGCGTAGAACCGCGCCGAGCGGAGGAGATCGTGCTTGGCCGCGGTGCGGAGCTTCAGCGCGTCATCTATTCGGTCGCGGCCAGTCAGTTGCTCCCCGACAATCCGCGCGTGATCGCGCGCCTCGTCTTTCTCGGCAACAAAGAGCCGAGGCCCTATCGCCTACCGGACGTCGACCAGGCGATCGCCGAACTCGGCGGGCATGTCACGGCGGCCATCACCCTCCTGCGCGGTGGCCATGCCCTGCCTGGCCCCGACGCTCAGGAAGAGCACAATGACTTCCGCATAGCCCTGCCGTCGTCGCCAGCAGCCTATCTTCAGCTCAAGAACGGCGCGTTCATGCGCGCTTTCGGAGGGTTTGCACGAGTGTGGGGCTGCCGATGACACTCGCCGACGATCCCGCACGGCTTCGCATCCTGACTGATCTCGACGCCACGTTGCTCGTCGAGGCCGCCGCCGGCACCGGCAAAACGGCGCTAATGGCCGGACGCCTGACCATGCTGCTCGCGCGTGGCACCGAGCCCGGCGCGATCGCCGCGATCACTTTCACAGAGCTTGCCGCGAGCGGGCTGGCGACGCGCGTGCAACGCTATGTCGAGGAGCTGCTTGCGGGACGTGTGCCTCAACCTTTGCGGCTTGCTCTGCCCAACGGACTAAACGTGGACCAACGACGCGCACTTTCCGGTGCAGCGGCGAAGCTCGACGAACTGACAACCGCCACCATTCACGCATTTTGCCAGACGATCATCTCCAGCTATGCGGTTGAGGCCGACATTGATCCGGGCGCGCGCATTCTTGACGCCGTTCAGGCGGCGGCGGCCTTCGATTCCGTCTTCGAGCAGTGGCTGAAACGGCGATTGAATGCGCCCGAGCGGCCAGGCGATGCCATCGCGACACTCTCGCGCGATGATCCGCGTCGCATCGTCGATACTCTTCAGGAACTCGCACGCTTCCGTCTCAGATATCGCGGCGCACGCGCTCTGCCCGCCGAGCTCGGCGGTCGGCCCGACATCGACCTGGTCGACGCCGTCGCGGACTTCCGACGCTGGATTTCGTCGCAGCCGGTCGAGCCCAAGACCCTAGAATTGGTCGGAGAGCTTGAGACGCTCGCCAACTTCTACGCCGGTAGTTTCGACCCTCCACCGGATTTTGCCACGCTCTGGCGTCTCGCCCATCCGCCACAGCTCGCGTGCATGCGCCGACACAGTTTCGATCTTCTCACGCCGAGACGGAAATCAGCTTGGGAGCGTGTCGCGGGCAAAGAGCGAGGCGCGCTCCTCAATGAAGAGGCGACCGCATGCTTTGAGCGGGTCAATCGCTGCTACCGGACCGTTCTTGGTCGGTTCGCGACCGCGCTTGTCGCCCAGCTTGCGGCCGAGCTCGACGAAGTACTCGATGACTACGCCGCCTTCAAACGGGCCGCTGCAGTCTTGGACTTCGACGACTTGCTCGAGAAGGCGCGTGCGCTGGTGCGCCAGCATGACGACGTGCGCCGCGCGCTTGGAGAACGCTATCGCCACATCTTCGTCGACGAATTTCAGGACACCGACCCTGTTCAGACAGAGATCCTCTTCGGGATCGCGGGGAAGGATCGCGCCGGACGCTGGCAGGACAGCGTGCTGCGTGCCGGGGCTTTATTCATGGTCGGTGACCCGAAGCAGGCAATCTATCGCTTCCGAGGCGCCGATATCGGCTCATACTCGCAGGCGCGCGCCGCTGTTGAGCGGCAATTGCCGGAAAATATCGTTCAGGTCACCGCCAATTTTCGTTCGCGTCCCGACATCCTTAGGCACATCAACCGCTGCTTCGCGCGCCCGTTGTCGGGAGAAGGCCAGCCCGGTTACGTGCCGCTCACGTCGACGCTCGGCGACCCCGATCATGATCTGCCCTGCGCGGCGCGAATCACAGTGGATGTGCCGCCTGATTCTCGGCCCGCTCAAATCCGCGACGCGGAGGCCGAAGCCGTTGCCGATCTCTGCACCCGCCTTATCGGCAATCTCCCTATCCGCGACGAGGACGGCGCAATCGTACCGCTCACTGCCGGCGGCATCGCCCTGCTTGCGCCAACTGGCGCCGAGCTTTGGCGTTATGAGCGCGCGCTCGAGCAGCGCGGGCTGCCGATCGCCTCGCAGGCCGGCAAGAGTTTGTTCCGCCGGCAAGAAGTGCAGGACCTGCTCGCGCTAGCTCGCGTACTCGCCGACGCTGGCGACACATTGGCCTTCGGCGCGCTGCTGCGTGGCCCACTGGTCGGGCTTACTGAGGAGGAGCTACTCGACATCACCGTGGGTCTTCCGCCGCATCTCGATCGCGCCGAAGCGCCCCAGCGCTTCTCGGTGCTGACCGATGTCGATCATGTCGCCCATCCTCTGGCACGTCGCACGCTCGCGATCCTACAAGACCTCAGAAAACGCGTGCGGGCGACCACGCCTGCGCTGCTCTTGGCCGAAGCGATCGAACGCCTCGCGGTCCGTGCAACCCTCGCCGCGCGCGAGGGTGATCGTAGTGCGCGCGCGGCCGCCAATCTCGAAGCGTTCCTGGAACGTGCGCGGCCTTACGGTGTGCGAGGCCTCAGGAAGTTCGTTCGGGATCTCGCCCGGGAATGGCGCGACGGCGTGCCCCACAATGAGGGACGAGTTGATGCGGAAGGCGATGCGATCGAAATCATCACGATCCACAGCGCTAAGGGTCTCGAATGGCCGGTGGTAATTCCGATCAACACCGGCACCTTGCTGCGCTCGCGCGAGGCATTCGTCTACCGCGCCGACGACGAAACACTGCATTGGCTGATTGGCGACGTGGTTCCGCCGGAACTGCTTCGCGCACTCGAGTCTGAAGACGATAGCTTGGCCCGCGAGCGGGAGCGCCTCTGGTATGTCGCCTGCACGCGCGCCCGCGAACTTCTGATCGTTCCGGAATTGCCTCAGGCTGAGCAGCGGTCCTGGGCACGGATCGTTGATCTTGCGCATCGGGACTTGCCGCAGCTTGTCCTGTCGCACTTGACGCCGGTCGCCCGCGTGACCGACGTCGCGCCTCCGAATACGCAGACGCCGGAGCTGTTCGGGGCAGAGCGTGCCGCGATCGCCGCCGCGGCGATGCCGCTCCAGTGGCTGCGGCCAAGCGATCACGATCCTGATCGAGCGCCAAGAGGTGAGGCGATCGCGATGGAGCCTGGCGAAGCCCCAGAAACCGAATTGCCGGTCGGCGCCGGCCGCGTGCGGGGCCTTATTCTCCACAAGCTGATGGAGGAGATGCTTACCGGCGAACTGGCCGAGGAGATGCCGGTCGTCGCTGCACGTGCGCGAGTGCTGATGACGCAGCTTATAATTGATGCTGACAACGGAGCGAAGCTTCCGGACCCAGAGGAAATAGCGGTGACCGTCGCGCGCACCCTTGCACTGCCCGAAATCGCCGCACTCAGGCCAAGCCTCGCTCCGGAGTGGCCAATTTATGCGATGCTCTCGGCTTCACCCGCGGCGACTGCGCTGGCTGGGCGGATAGATGCCATCGCTGTTCAAGATGGTCAGCCTGCCGTTGTCCTGGATTGGAAGAGCGATGTCGCGCCCAGCGAGCAGGATAGGCGCGATCATGCCGCTCAGCTGAGCGACTATCTTCGTGCCACAGGAGCACCTCGGGGCGCCGTGGTTTACATGACGGATGGCGTCATTCGGTGGGTCACGACTAGAACGCCACGGTAAAATTCGTGAGGCGGTCTTTTGGACGCTCCCGATCGGGGCTGCCCACCCGGCTAAGCACTGCAAACGGGTTGCGTTATGACGGCGTGGCTTTCACGACGGCAGATTTTTGGGGGTCATACCGATCTTCGTCGTAGTCTGTAGGAAAATCGGCGAGCTCGGTCTGCTTTGTATTTATCAGGCGTTTTGGCTGCGCCTGATGATAGATGGCGAAAGGTTCTCTTTCCACCTTGAACAAAGAACTCAGCAATTTCAGCGCAATTGGCGCGCAGCGCGTTGACAATTTGGACGCAGCCCAAAATACGTGTCAGATACTAATCGTCGAGTTGACTCTCGAACTTCATTAGGAGGAACTCGGCTATGCCAGGCCCTTCCAAATGGAGGCCGATCTCGTCGAGAGGATTATCCGGTGAACCCGACTGAGAGCCCCAATTCATCGTGCTCACCACGACGTGATCTCTGTCCCACAAAAGAAACTTTGCATGGACTTGCGGATCCTCCACGGCGATCAGATCGACTACACCATGTAGCCGTTCGCGGTGGGCCTTGACGTGCCGCCGTTTGATCGGCCCGGTCTGGCGCGAGTAGTAAACACGGACGTCGTCGAGTCGGCGTCCTGCGATTTCGGCGGGGTTAAAGATCGCCGGCACCATGGGAGCTCCGACCTTGTTGGTACAGCAGACAAATCGCTCTTCGGCTTCGTGAGCAACCCTCCGAATCAATCGCTCATGATCGTCAGCCTGGAGAATGCTCATCCGAACTGGAATACTCCCTCCAGCATCGGCGCTAGATGTTAAGGCGCTCCGCGAGCGCCTTAAATCCGATGCTATGAATTGGAGCGTCTCAATCGAACGGCTGGCGCTTGAAAGAGGTGACACGATAGAACGCAAAAGATCCAGGCCCGCCGCGGCCGCGCGGTTCTCTGTCAGCTCGACAGACACCTCCAAGGCAGAAAAGGGCGACGACAGCCAATTGGAGGAGCCGAGCACGACGACAGCGCCGCCGTGGCCGTCATCCGCGGCAAGGCATTTCACATGGCTTCGAACAGAATCGCGCTGCGTGAACACAAAGCCACGCGCGCGACGGACCGACGAGAGCCGCATATTGAGCTCCTGCATCGCGATCGCGTTCTTTCTGTCGGTGTCTAGCGCAGTACCGTAGAACAAGTGGCAGCGCACGCCACGCTGCGCAGCCTGTTCAAGAGCTTTTCGAATGCGTTCATGTTGCTCCGTGTATTTTTCGCCGTGAGGCGTCACAAAAGTCGAAAGTACGAAAACGTCTTCCTCGGCCTGACCCACGATGCGTTCGAAGCATTCGAGATGCTGTTCGCCGCCGACGATCAATTGATCGGTGCCAATCATCGTATCGACGGTCACTGACCGGCTTGGCTGCGGATCGCTAGCTTCCGGCAGAATACCAGTCCTGATTGTTGCTTGAAGAGCGCCGATCAAGTCCTGGCTGGCCCCCTCAGGGAGCAATCCGTTCTTGACGTCGTTCAGTTCGATCGCGAGATATTTTCTTTCGAGAACGGAGTTGATCGTTTGAACGCCGCGCAGCCATTCGCCGGGACGGAGCATGCCGGCGACGAGCTGCGTTACGCGGACCGCCATTGTGTCATCGGTCTCATCTGGGCCCGGAGGAAAGTTGACCTTGTGATCTGTATGGGTCATCCGATAGAGTGGAGCGGTCTCGACGTCGCGGTTGCGAAAGACCGAGTGTCCGACCTTCTCCAGCACTAGACTGATGTGAATCTCCCGATCTTCAGTTCGCTCCGGCAAGGCGCCACCCAACCGGATGAAGTCTTGACCGACGCCGCTTGTCGCCAATTGAGGGACAGGAGCCAGGCGAAGCTCGACCAGGCCGAACTGCATCAACCGCGCGATGGTCGAGCCCGCGACCTGGCTTGGAATCCCGAGCGACGTTGCCACCTCTTCGATCGTTTCTGGGGTGCGATCGAGCGCGAGCAGGATCATTTCTTCGATTGGACTCCATCCCCATGTGCGTTGAACGATGGCGCGCGCGCGATAGTGCCAAGCGGGAAGGTAGATTTTCACGCCGGAAGCCTCCCGTTCTCGTCGATCGCGACGATGGATGCGCCTTTCACCTTAATGCTAGGAGCATCCTTCCTGACGAGCTCGTAATCGGTCCCGGCGAGGGTCGCGAGCTCCTTCAGCATCTTTCGTAGGAATTCAAGATCGTCCTTTTTTGCATCCGGATCGATTCCTTCGACCACTTCGCGAATGAAGCGCTGGCTTGTGGCAAGAATCAGCTTTTGCTTGGCGCGGCTGAGCAGCACATTCATGCGCTGTGGGCTTTTGACGAATCCGAGCGCGCGCGATCCCACCATGACATTGTTGCGCGTAAGGCTGGCGGCCACGACATCGGCTTCGCCACCTTGGAAGCTATCGCTGGTAAAGACGAACTCACCATTACTGCGCGGGCTCGCGAAGCCGAACAAGGTCTTGTCTTTCCTGACTTGGCCGCGCAGTAAGCGCTTGAACCATCTCACCTGCGCCGCGTAGGGCGAGATGATCACGAGGGTCGGTCGGCGGCCGTCCGCGCCAACTATCGGCCGCAACCCTTTCAAGGCCGCTATCAAGGCCTGCGCCTCAAGCTCGTTGCGGAATGATCGCTCCACTTTGTGTTCGAAATGTCGCCGTTTTGACATGCTGAGGGGCGGAAAATCGAGAAGAACGATTGGAGAGGTGAGGTACGCGACCGTGGACGTGACCGTTAGCGTGCGACGCTTGACGCGGTCGGAGGGAGCGAGCTTTCTGTCATAAAAAGTATTCGAGACGAGATCGCCGATGGCGGGGTGCATGCGGCTCTGTTCCAGCAGCGTGTTGACGATCGTGCTCGGACGCCCCGTGTCCTTTTCGCGCTCAATTTCGCGCTCAGCTATTGATCGAAACGGTTCTTCAAGACGCGCCGCTGTTGCGAGAGCCTCCCTCATCAGATGTTCGCTCGACTTAACTGTATCAAGCGCCTCAGTAACTTCCGGCGGTAGATCGGAGATGGTTTCAAGCCGCTCCTTCGCGTCCCGCAGCAGATCAACTGCGCGCTCGGGATCGTAGAATTGTTGCCGCTGGGCGGCATCGAATGGAGAGAGTTGGTTGTGATCGCCAACCATGATTCTTCTGTTGCCCAGCAATAGCGCGCCGATCAGTTCCGCACCGTTGGCGCGGGCCGCTTCTTCGACGATGACCCAGTCGAATTGATCGCCATCGGCAATCATCTCCTCGATGATGTGCGACGATGTCGTGGCAAGCGTGACATCGGAAGAGCGCAGCAGCAGATTGTCGGTATCGCGAAATACGCGTTCCGCAACCGTCGCTTCCGACGCATCAACGGGCCGGAGCGCCTGCTTGATTTGATAGCGTTGGTTGACCATCATGCTTTCAGCGGCGTGGTCGACCGTCGAAACGGACCTAAGAAGATCAACGGAGCTCGCACGCAAGGAGCTGACTTCATCGGTCGATCGTGTCCGCTCGACACGAACGACGATCTTCGTGCCGCTCGCCAGTGTCGCCTTGAGTTCGTCCTCCATTTGAATCAAGGTCTCGTGGTTTTGCGCCGACACTAGAAGCCTTGCGTCCGGTGTTTTGTCCAGAATGCTTTTGACAAGATTCGAAATTAGGAACGTCTTGCCGACGCCAGGAGGGCCAACAACGACATTGATGGACTTGCCTGATACGATTGCGTCCCATGCCACCTTTTTCGAACCGTCCATCTCGTCCGGCGGCACCGCATTCGGGGTCGCAATATCACGTAATACTTCGTCCAGCGCGACCTGCGCCGGATCGTCAATCGCTCTCAAGAGTTCAATATTCGTCCGGGCCGCCACAATATTTTGAAGGCGGCGGCGAATTGCGCGTTCAAATCCACCATCTCTTCGAGGACGAAGAAAAAGAAGCTGCCCCGGTACAACAGCTTCGCTTGTCGCGAACGTGAACGGTAGGCGGCCGTCGACGACACCGCCCGTTCCCTCATAACTGAGTTCCGGAAATCGCTCCCGATCGCCGGCGAGCGCGTCGCTGCGTGAAAGAGTCCAATTTGGTTTGCCGTCGTCGTACTTCAATTCGCGCGCCAAGGCGTCGTATGCCGGGCGCAGTCCCATCAGCTTGCGTCGCATGTCCCGGTCGGGATCTTCGCGGGAGGCGATCCAGGCCAAATCTGAATCCCCGCCGGACGGCGGGTGAAGCACTTCGACGGGATAGATTCGGAATTGCTCCCGCAGCCAAGTAAAGGCTTCGAGAAGAATGAGGGCGTACCAAGTGGGAATCTCTTCGACTGATCGGCTCACTCCTGTTGTGACACTCGCGTCAATCCACGGTTTGGCGCCAGGGCCAAGCCTGCGTACTCGCTCTTCGGCGCTTCTCCGAGTTCGCGCAAGATGAATCCGGTGGCGAACCTCGACGGCATCATAGATGTAGTCGTCAGGCCGCCTCTTGTTGGCGTTCTCGATCATGCCGACATAGTCATCGATGACTTTCACGCCATACGCGGCAAGGTCGGTGACGATACGCACGAAGGCCTCATCTACGACAACAGTGCGTACCGTTGGTCCGCTGAGATCCTCTTCGACAAAACGGAGGACCGCATCCCTATCGTCAGCCGGGATGGTGCCCGATGTAAGCGATGCAAGGTCGCTTTGGGTAACCTGGGTGGAAGGGTAGAGAATTAGCTCGCCTTCGCCGCTTGACCCCGACCGGTCAAGATCGGCCACGACCTCGGCGATCTCGTTTAGCACGATACTTCCGTCGAAAAGCTGGTAGCGTGGCGGATCGGCAAGACGATTAAGCATGCGTCGCTCGATCGACAGCAGGGAAGGACCGCCGCCGTCCTCGGTCAGGCCGAGGATCCGCGACGCTGCCTGCCCAAGATCACTCCAGTCCCGGCGAAACGAGACGGTGCCGGAGGGCCGCAGCAGATGTCCCGCGCCGCCCACATCGCCGTCGGCAATGTGTACGCACGCTTCGTAGCCGCCGAGTCGGAAATCCTCTTTTTCATCGCTATGCGAAAAGATCGTATGTTCGCTGACAGCGCCGTGCACGATGCCCGCATCATGACAAAGTGCAAGTCCTTCAGCTACGCGCAAGATATTGCGCCAAAACATCTTGCGGCCGGTCGTCGTAAGCAGCCGGCCTTCTCGCGCTCGAACCCTGTGCAATGACCCGCAGATCGGACTGCCAGGATCAACCATTAAGATACCGATCTCTTCCTGGTCCTCGACGATCTCAAGAACCTCGACCAATAACTGGCGCGCACGGCGTGACGACAGAACACGCCGGACACGCCTGAGGCCGTGCGTGATGAGCCGCTTCAGGTCCTCGTCCAGCGGGGTTCCGGTCTTCTTGAACAGACGAAGAAGATAGTCCTCGCCGTCGGCGATGCCGGTGGCAAAACGAAGTTGAGAATTCCAACCTTCGGTGCCGCTCGAAAACGCGGTATCAGCAAACTTGAATCGTGCGTCGAGCGTCGCTTTGCCTTGCATGGTAGCTCGCGCCATAGCGCCGTAATCCATCCTTGAAACAGTACAAATGCGGTGATTCGTATATGATAGCGCAGTATATGCTTTGGGTCAGAGTTATCGACTGCAAAGCGATATTTTGCGCGTTTTCCCAAGCATGCTCTGTGTAAATTGGGGGAGTGGATGGCACCTATTGCAAGCAGCAACGAGATGCGGTTGGACCCGCCAAATCAAGCCAGCATGAGTGGCAATTGATCATCATCGAGCCCTGACCCAACAAACCCCCGAAACAGAGATACCGATTAACCGGATCGGCCTCTTTGGCGGCATAAGTTGCGCTAATAGTTCAAGAGCCAGGCTAGAGAGATCGTCCGCGGTGTCGTTCATGCGTACGGACGTGCTGCGAGTGATCAGCTCGAAATCTGAAAAGGATCGCCGTTTGGCCTCGCGCGCCCGTCGCCTCGCAGTGTTGCCGGACCTTGTCGACCAGTGGGCGCAGTTCGATGGTCAGCGCTTCGTGGTCTGCCAAGTCCCGCGAAACGTGCTTTCGGCGCCGACGGACCTTCGGATTCGGTTGGCACGGACAGGACGCTCGTCAATCCCCCGCGAGATCCAGTAATAATACGCCCCAGCTTTCCCAAAATTGGCGTTCATGAACTCGAGCGACTGATTGCGCATATTCATGCCGGTGAAGATGCCAAGGCCATGCATCTTCGCACTGGTCGCCGGTCCGATTCAATGGAATTTGCCGACTGGGAGATCCTGAACGAAGCTCGGCCTCATCTTTGGCGTGATCACGAACTGTCCGTTGGGCTTCCGTTGGTCGGACGCAAGTTTTGCCAGGAACTTATTGTAAGAGATGCCGGCAGACGCGGTCAGGCCTGTCTCGCTCAGGATCTTGACTCTAATCAAGGTCGCGATCTCTGTCGCGATTGGGAGGCCTTGGATGTTCTCGGTGACATCTAGGTAGGCCTCATCTAACGACAGGGGCTCAATGACGTCAGAATGCTCCGCGAAGATTGTCCGGACGTGTCGAGAGACCTCCTTGTAGACTTCGAAGCGCGGCGGCTTTACGAAAATTAGCTCTTTGCATTGCCGTTTGGCTGTCACTGACGGCAATGCCGACCTAACTCCAAACTTTCGCGCCTCATAGCTCGCTGCAGCTACGACACCGCGCTCTTTCGATCCCGCCCACAGCGACTGGCTTGCCACGCAAGTCCGGATTGTCCCGCTGCTCCACTGATGCGTAGAAGATGTCTATATCGACAGAATGATCTTGCGCTGATGCGGTGCTGGCCCCGTTTGGTAGTCGGTCTCGTCCGTCACGTCGTCGGCCCTATTGGGTCTTCCTTGACGCCGCGAGCGACGACCCGGAGGCTTCCGTCCGGAAGCGGCCTTTGCAATTTCAGTACTTCGTCCGCAGGGGCCGTCATCCAGGTCTCGACTTCATCTGGCGTTGTCAGGATCACCGGCATCGCCTTGGGGTGGATGGCGCCGACCTCGGCGTTGGGCTCCGTCGTGAGGAACGCGTAGAGGTCGTTGGTCGTCTCGCCTTCCTTGACCTTCCGGACGGACGTCCAGTTGGTCCAGATACCGGCGAAGCAGGCGAGGGGACGTGTCTCATCGAGCGCGAACCAGATATCACCGCCCTCGGCCTTGTTGAACTCGCTGAACGAGTTGAACGGCACCACGCAGCGATTTTCAGTCCCCAGCCATCGCGTCCAGTGCTTGCTCTTCACATTGCGGATGTTGGTCGTGCCGCCGTCCGGCTCCATTCGCAGCAATTCCTTGAAATCCACTGCCTTGCCCTTGGCCTGCAGCTTCTCGGCTCGCTTCTTCGTGGCGTCCATCAGCGCCTTTGATGACGACGGCATTCCCCATCGCGCCGTAGCGAGCTCGCGGCCCTCCACTCCGTTGCGCACGATCGGTGCCTTGTAGTCGGGAAAATCCCCCGGCATCGGCGCCAGATTTCCAACGTATCGGTTGACAACGCGGAACAGCGCGTTGATCGCGGCTTGATTGGTCGTGATCGAATAAAGATTGCACATCGGTCAGGATTCGGCTCGAGGGTGGCGCGGCTGCCAGGTCAACTGTAGCAGAGTCGCGGATGGACGCCGGCCGGCCTTGGCACATTTGCGACAGCGCAGCCGGCTGGCGAGATCGTGCACGAAGGTGGTCGGCGGGTGCTTCATCGCGGCCAGGTCGACATCGCTCGGCGTCTTGCAGCGCGCGCACCTGATCTCCAGCCAGGGGAAGCCTCCATTTACGGCCTGATCGATGGTCGGCGACGGATCGATCGGTTCGCCGTCACTCCACATCCGCTCGTTCCAGCTTTCGCAAAGCAGCCTGTCGGCTTGCTGGATCATCGCCCCGCCTTTGGCCCGCATCTCCGCCGA
The DNA here is from genome assembly GCF_032144035.1 of Bradyrhizobium sp. WYCCWR 12699. Classification (NCBI taxonomy): domain Bacteria; kingdom Pseudomonadati; phylum Pseudomonadota; class Alphaproteobacteria; order Hyphomicrobiales; family Nitrobacteraceae; genus Bradyrhizobium; species Bradyrhizobium sp. WYCCWR 12699. Next base: position 645,237 of record NZ_JAVTJN010000032.1, on the reverse strand, counting down.
TTGGGTCGCCAGCATGCTGGCCATCGCGCGTGCCTTGCCGAGCTCTTTCGCCAGAGCCTTGCGATCGCCGCCCGACAAGGGCGTAGGGTGATACTTCGGGGCCATCCAGACATCCAGGCGCAAAGAGATCGGATCGGCAAATCCAGAGCGGCTACGGCGTCTCGAACGCTGGCCAGCACCCGTCTTCTTCATGCCTGCCGGTGCGCTGCCGGCAGGTATTGTCGAGCAGCCGCTGCGCGACGTCCTTCCAGAGCGCGTTGGCGCCATACAGTCGAACGGCATCAGCGGTCTGGATTTCCACGGTCCGCTCGCAGCGGCGGCAGGAGACGCGCAGCACGTGACGCTGAATCTCGGAAAGACGTCGCTGCCGCATCTGAGCCCCGGTCGTGCCGGCGCGTGCGTCTTTCAGGACCGATTCCCAATATTCGGCCGGGAGGGGGGCATCTGGACCCGCAGCGGGCGGCGCTCGTCTGCGGTCGGCTTCAGCGGCCAATTTTTCCATCTGTTTCGGGGTCGGCATGCGCCAGCTCGCGGGTCGGTCGGTCATGCCCGAATTAGAACATAACAAGAACAAATGTCGAGTCCGGCCAGGCAGGCCGATGAGAAAAATCCCGCTGTGGGGCGGGTCGCGATGTCGGAACCAAGCCCGGTCGTTCGTCTTTAATCCGGCATCAGTAATGGAGTTCCCCGCGATGGCCCCCCGCGCCAACTGGAAAGGCTTCCTGCGTCTTTCCCTCGTCACCTGTCCGGTTGCGCTCTATCCGGCCACGTCGGAATCCGAAAAGGTCTCGTTCAACCAGCTGAATCGAAAGACCGGCCATCGGATCAAGTACGCTAAGGTGGATGCCGATACCGGCGAGGAGGTCGACAACGAGGACATCGTCAAAGGCTACAAGGTCGACACGGACACCTTCATCGAGGTGACGAAGGAGGAGCTAGAGAACGTCGCACTGGAATCAACGCGAACGATCGAAATCGACGAGTTCGTCGACCGCAGCGAGATCGATCCGCGATATCTCATTCGCCCCTACTATCTGCGTCCCGACGGTAAAGTCGGGCACGATGCTTTCGCCGTTATTCGGGAAACCATCCGCGAGATGAACAAGGTCGCGATCGGCCGTGTGGTGCTGACCAATCGCGAGCACATCATCGCGCTGGAGCCGTTGGACAAGGGCCTGATGGGAACGCTACTGCGCTATCCTTACGAAGTCCGTTCAGCTGATGAGTATTTCGACGACATTCAGGATGTCAAAGTCACCAAGGACATGCTTGATCTCGCCAAGCACATCGTCAATCAGAAGGCGGGCCATTTCGAGCCGGACAAGTTCGAAGACCAATACGAAACCGCCCTCATCGAACTGATCAATCAGAAGCGCGCCGGCAAACCCATCACCGCGAAAGCGCGTCCCCGCGGCGAGAACGTGGTGGACCTGATCGACGCGCTGCGAAAGAGCATCGGAAGAGAGGGCGCCTCAGCGACAGAGGCACCCAAGAAATCAGGAAAAAAGCCGCGCAAGGCGGCGGCCGGGCAGAAGGAAATGCTGATGCCGATCGCAGGCAAGAAGCCGGCGAAGGAGGCCGCGGCGAAAAAGCCGGCGGCCAAGCCGCAGCGGAAGTCGGCTTAGGTGTCGTGAAGCATCCGGTGACGCCGGACGGCACTCCTTCGTCGTCCGTGGCAGGCTCTGGCGAATGGCAAATCCGTCTCAACGAGGTCACGCGAGATCATCTCGTCGCCGTCTAATGGCGACCCGGCGGGTAGGTGCGTGCGCCAGGAAGGCGGCCGAGCGCGAGGCCGAAGTAACGGTGCATAGGACCGCGGACGAAGCTAAGCAGGCGCTTGGCGAACGCGGTCCCGTATGGCGGGACGACGGCTCGCCGGCTCTCGATTGCTCTGCAAAGTAGGAGCCATATGGCTGCGGTGAAAAAGACTTCCAGGAGATCGACCTTGAGCGCGGGCATTCTCGCATACCGCAAGGGAGGAGCTCGGGGGCTCGAGGTTCTGCTCGTTCATCCCGGCGGTCCGTTCTGGCGTGAGAAGGATGATGGCGCCTGGTCCATTCCAAAGGGCGAAATCGATGCCAATGATGTTCCGGAGAACGTTGCTCAACGAGAATTTGCCGAAGAACTCGGCCCGAGCGCTTCGATTGGTCCACTCCAGGCGCTGGGGGAGGTCCGACAGCGAGGAGGCAAGCGCGTCATCGCATTCGGCGGCGAGGGACACTTTGATCCGGCAGCACTGACCAGCAATACCTTCGATGTCGAATGGCCGCCTCGAAGCGGTCGACGGCAGAGCTTTCCCGAAGTCGACCGCGCGGAATGGTTTGATATCGAGTTAGCGCGGACCAAGATGCTGTCCGCTCAGGTAGAGTTTCTCGATCGTCTTTTGGCGATCTCGGCTGAGAGCGTCGGGAAATGATGTTCAGGATTGGAGTCATTTCGGACACGCACGGCCTGTTGAGGTCCGAGGCGGAGCGAGGCCTGACGGGCGTCGATCACATCATTCATGCCGGCGACATGGGACGCCCCGAGATCGTCGACGCGCTTCGCCGGATCGCACCCGTCACGGCCGTTCGTGGAAACGTGGACAGTGGCAAGTGGGCTCGCGACTACCCCGACACGAAACTCGTCCGTCTGGCAGGTAAGTCGATCTACGTTCTGCACGACCTGAAGACGCTGAAGACCGATCTCGGCGCCGGCTTCGACGTCATCGTCTCCGGGCATTCCCACGTACCGAAGATCGACACGGTCGGTGGCATTCTCTACCTGAATCCCGGCAGCGCGGGACCTCGGCGTTTCAAGCTGCCGATCACGTTTGCGACGCTCGAACTCACGCCTGACGGCATGCGACCGGAAATCCACGACCTTGGAGGCGAGTGAGTGTCGGCGGAGAGTGCATCAATCCTTTTTGCCGGCTTTCGCCGAAGGGAAGCTACTTGCGCGGACGTTCTCGCTCACGCACGACATCCTTCGCCCGCTTGTCGGACCTGAGCCCGAGGTAGACGGGCTGGCGCAGTTCGCCCTTGCTCGTCCACTGCGCAAATTTGACCTCGGCGACCAACGAGGGCTTGACCCAGGTCGTGGCGGCCTCGTCCTTCACTTTGGCAGGGAAGGGTGATTTCGGGATCGTCAGCTTCACGAGCTTGGCGTGGAGGTCTTCCAGGACCTTGTGGCTGAAGCCAGTGCCAACATGTCCGATATAGCGCCATGTGTCGTCTTCCCGCACGGCGAGGACCAGGGCGCCGAAGTATGGTCTTGTACGCCTCGGCGCCGTGAAGCCCGCGATCACCACTTCCTGCCGCTTTGCTGTCTTGATCTTCAGCCAATCCGCCGTCCGGCTTCCGGACGCATACGCGCTGTCGGCGCGCTTCGCCATGACGCCTTCCAGACCCTTCCGCTCGGCCTCGGCGAAGAATTTCATGCCGTTCGCTTTGCGGTGATGGCTGAAGGCGATCAACTTGTCGCGCGGCAGTATTGCCTTCAACCGCTTCTTCCGCTCGAGGAGGGGGTGGTTGCGCAAGTCCGCTGCGTTCTCAAACATGAGATCGAAGGCGCAGTACAGCAGCTTCGCCTCATGGCGCAGCGCGTTTTGAAGCAACTGGAAATGTGAGACGCCATCCTTACCGATCGCGACAAGCTCACCATCGATCACGGCGTCGCCCTTCACGCCCTCCAGCGCTTTGGCGACCTCAATATAGCTGCGGCTGATTATCTTGCCGTTGCGGCTGTAGAGCGCAACTTTGCCCCGCCGGATTTCCGCGATCATCCGGAAGCCGTCGTACTTGTCCTCGAAAACCCAGCTGGGGTCGTCGAACGGCGCCTCGGTAAGCGTAGCAAGCATCGGCTGCAGGCGCTTGGGCAGGGTCGACATCCGGCTCATTCAAGGCCAATCCTTAAGAGCGCGTTGCGAAATGCATGGACGTCCTTCAAGGATTGGGGAACGCTTCGGGGCCGCGTCGTGTTCCGCAGGCATGGTGGCGTGCGAGACGTTGACGATCGACGAGGGCGGATCAGACCGATGGCCAGAAAACTGAAGACCTATCAGACCTCGCTGGGCTTCTTCGATCTGGCGATCGCCGCTCCCTCCATGAAAGCGGCCCTCGAAGCCTGGGGCGCTGACAGCAATCTCTTCCACCAGGGCGCGGCGAAGGAAAGCGACGATCCGGACGTCATCGAGGCGACTATGGCTGCGCCGGGCATCGTTCTGAAGAGACCCGTCGGCTCCAACGGGCCATTCAGGGAGCATGCCGAGCTACCTACCGACCTTGCCAGCGGCAGCTCAAAGAAGACAGGCCGCCGTCAACCGCGGAAGCCTTCTAAGCGGGCCCACGACGATGCGGCCGACCGGAAGGCTGCACTTGCTTTAGAGAAGGAGCAGATGCAACGGGAGCGCGAACGTGCCAAGGAGGAGGCCGTCCGGCAGAAGGAGCGTGAGCGACGGCAGCACGCCGTCGACAAGGCGCAAAGTGCCTTGGACGCGGCCCGTCGCAAGCACGAAGAAAAGGCCGCTGACATTCAACAACAGCTCGAAGTTCTTGAGGAAAGCGCGCGGGACGAGGAAGCGCGTTGGGAAAAGGAGAAGGCCCGGTTGGAAGTCGCGTTACGACGCGCGCGAGGCTAGGTCTCAAAGTGCGACCATCTCGTGTCTTAGCGTTGACGCCTGATTTGCCGCCGAGACCGGAAATTGCCAGACTCTAAACTGCCAAGTCGCGAGCCTTAGCAGTTGCGCTCTTCCCGCAAGATGCGCTCCAGATCATCCTCGAAGATATTTTGCGTTGCTTCAAAGAGAGCCAGGAGCTTCAGAGCTTCTGCGATGTTTGCGCCACCCTTGCGGACCATCCGTTGCTGCCTTTCGACGATCTGACGTCCTTTGGCAACATGGTGACGGGCAAGGATGACACGTTCGGAATAATGAGACATTGGTGGCTCCTGCTGCAGGCGGGAGCGCGATTGGTCTCTCAGTCACCGGTGCCCGCGGGCAGAGTGCCTTTGCCGGTGATGACCAGATCATACTCCGTTTCGCGAATTCGGACACTGTCCAATTCAAGCAGGTCAATCTTGAATGGTGGGTCTCGAGCGGGCGCGCTCAGACTGGGCGCTCGCTGGTAACTATCGGTCGGAAACCGCCCGCCCTGCGGCCTCATTGACCTTTGCGCGGTCCCGCCTGTCCTCCGGAGACAGCTCCATAACCGCTCGATGGAGCTCCGCAGGGATCGTCAGCGGACTATCGAGCGGCTTTTCCGCCCACTCCCAGAAGCGGTCAAAGGCATCCATTACAGATCCTCCCGAAGCCCCCTGAAGAAGGGATGACGGACTTTTCCCTCCGCTGATTTTGCACGGTACTCTATCTCGGCCAGCAGCTTGGGCTCGACCCAGATTCCTTTGTGCGCAATCCGCTTTGCATAAGGCTGCGTCTTGCGGATCAGCGGCTTCAGACGCTTCTGAAGGTCGGCGGCTGATGCCTTGTCGAATCCATGGTCCACCTTCCCGGCGTATATTAGATCGTCGCCCTTACGCCGGCCGACGTAGATGCCGTCCCACTTCGTTCCATCGAGCGCGAAACCCGCAATAGTCAGGGTCTCACGCTGCACGCAGGTCTTCTTGACCCAGTCATTCGTGCGTCCGGCCGGATAGGCGCCGTCCCGGACCTTCGAGACGACACCTTCGAGGCCAAGCTTGCAGGCGTGCGCAAACATCTCGCGGCCGTCTATCGCGAAGCTTTCGCTGAACTGGATGTCGGTGCCGGTCAGGATCTTCTTGAGTTCGGCCTTGCGCTGAAAAAGCGGTAGCTTCCGGATATCTCGGCCGTTCAGATAGAGCAGATCGAACGCCACGAGCACGATGCTCCTCGACTTACCCTTGAGCTCGTTCTGCAGGACCGAGAAGTCGGTCGTGCCATCGGCAGCTGGCACCACGATCTCGCCGTCCACCACCGCAGAGTTCGCCTTGATCCGCCAGGCGTCATGAGCGACCTTCTTGAAGCGGTGCGTCCAATCGTGGCCGCGCCGGGTGGAGATCTTCGCCGTCTCGTTGGCCAGATGGACCTGAACACGGTAGCCGTCGAACTTGATTTCGTGGATCCAGCGCTCTCCCGACGGCACTTTCTCTGTCGAGGATGCCAGGGCCGGTTCGATGAAGGCGGGGAAAGGCGCCTTGACGCCGATAGCCGCCGGCTTGTTACGCTGAAACGCCACTGAAGAACTCCACGCTACAGCCGATTCAAATTGGCACAGTTCGAATCGTTCCGGAACCTGCGAATCCCTGTCGCGTTGCTTCGATGTCCCAACAGGAGGCACCGATGGCGGCAGCGAAGAAGAGCAAAACGGCGCGCGGACGAAAGCAGGACCGGGCGCGGGTGGCAGGCGGGCAGGACTACGAAGTGCAGTACGAGGCGAAGAAGACCGGAAAGTCGGCGCCGGCGGTGAAAAAGGCCGTCAAAAAGGTCGGCAACGCGCGCAAGCGGGTGGAGAAACGGCTAGGCCGCTGAGTAGCAGACGGGTCGGCGTCGGTGCTTAGCGCGGGTCCTCCTCGTCAGGGGGGCATTCTGGGCAGGTATCGCCAATCGAGTCGAGCACGTCGTGAAGCGCGGCCTCCGCGGCTTGACGGGAGACGTCTGCTGGCGGGTCTCGACGGGCAATATCGAAGGCTCGCTCTCGTGCATGCGGATCGGCGCGGTCCTGCATCCAACCATGCTCTTCGCATTCGCGGATGGCGCCCGCTTCCTGGAGCACGTGGATCGCCCAACCCTGCAGTGTCCGTATCGCCGGCCTTCGCTCACTGGTCATCAGCATTGAATAACTCCGAATACACGAATCTAGTGGTCCGCCGTTTGTTCCGGCTGCTAACACAAGGCTGGGATTCTCAGTCAGCAGAGGACAAGGTTTTCGCCCGTTCTGAGACCACTGTGAAATTGCCAGGCTGTTCTCGCAGGATTGCCAGCATCACTTTCGCTCAAGTCTTTTAGTGGTTGTGCGCGTGCGGCCAGGGCCGCACCGGGCTCTCGTGAACCGAGCCGCGCCGCGTCTCGGCCTGCGGCTTCGATCCCTCGCGCCAGAGCTTTGGTGCTCCTCGCCGGGGGCACTCGGAAAAGGGGCTCGCCTGCGGCGATCGTTATCACTGCCCCGTTCCCGGGTGCCCTTTTAACCGGTCTCGTCGCTGCACTCGGTCCCGCGTGCCGCCTTCGGCGTCGCTATGCTCACGCTCCTGCGGGTGCCATTTCTCTTGGGGCGATGCGCCCCTGGCGCACGCCGGATCAGGCCTGCGGCCTAAGGCAAGAAGCTGAGAGTAAGAGTGCAGGCTGGTTTTCCGTGACGGGTTACAATCTGCGAGAGAGGCTCGCGGTGCCCGTCGCGGAGACCCGCGATGTCAAACCCTAATGCTTGCGCGCGCGCCGGCCAGGACCGGGCGAACCTCTACAACGAAATCACCGACAAGATCATCGCCGAGCTTGAGGCCGGACGCGTCCCCTGGGTTCAGCCCTGGGGTACTGCCGCGGCGAAAGCGCCGCTGGCCATGCCGAAAAATGCGTCGACCAACCGGCAATACAGTGGTGTGAACATCCTCATCCTCTGGGGAGTCGTGATCGAACGCGGATTTACCGGTCAAAGTTGGCTCACTTTCCGCCAGGCACTCTCTCTTGGCGGCCACGTTCGCAAGGGAGAGCGCGGGACTACCGTCGTCTACGCGGATCGTTTCGTGCCGAATGATGAAAAGCGCCGCGCCGCCGAGACCGGCGAAGACGCGCAGGCGATCCCGTTCCTCAAGCGATTTACCGTTTTCAACACCGATCAGTGCGAGCAACTGCCCGACGACATTGCCACCGCTGCGCCGCCGCCGCCGGCCGGCCTCATCGAACCGACGGTCGATGCCCTGATCACGGCCAGCGGAATTCCATTTCGGATCGGTGGAGATCGCGCATTCTATGCAACAGCCGAAGACTATGTTCAGGTCCCGCCGCCGCAGGCCTATTTCGAACCCATCAACTGGCACCGTACGGCCTTGCATGAACTCGGTCATGCGACTGGGCACCCGTCGCGTCTCAATCGCGACCAGAGCGGATCCTACGGTACCAAGAAATATGCCTTCGAAGAGCTGGTCGCCGAATTGAGTTCCGCGTTCAGCTGCGCGTCGCTAGGGATCGTCCCCACCGTGCGCCATGCCGACTATATCGGCTCCTGGCTCGAAGTCCTGCGTGAAGACAATCGCGCCATCGTGCGGGCCGCCTCGCAGGCGAGCAAGGCCGCGGACTATTTGCTCGGTTTCGTTCCCGGGTCCATTGAGCCCGCATCGCTGGATTCGGCTGTCGCCGATCACGAGACGGCGTGATGCCTGGCCTCGCGCGAGAGTGAGAGGAGGGGAGGCTGTTCGCGACGGGTTGGAAGCCGAGAGAGAGTCTCACGGCCACCCGTCGTGGAGAGCCAAAATGACGAAAGCCGTACAAAAGATCACGCTGTCCCCTTCTCGGGACATTCCCTTCAACAAGCTCGTGCTCGGCCAGTCGAACGTTCGCCGCGTCAAGGCCGGTGTCTCGATCGAGCAGCTAGCCGAGAGCATCGCGCAGCGTACGCTTCTGCAAGGTCTGAGTGTCCGGGCCGTCGTCGATGCAGATGGCAACGAGACCGGCATGTTCGAGGTGCCAGCGGGCGGCAGGCGCTATCGCGCTCTCGAGCTCCTGGTAAAACAGAAGCGGATGTCAAAGACGCAGGCGGTGCCGTGCGTTGTGCGTGAAGGGGGCATCGCCGAGGACGATTCGGTGGCGGAGAACGATGAGCGGGTCGGCCTGCATCCGCTTGATCAGTTTAGGGCCTTCCAGACACTCCGCGATCTCGGCATGAGCGAGGAAGACATTGCCGCGCGTCATTTCGTGAACCCTGCAATCGTCAAGCAGCGCCTGCGCCTGGCGTCGGTCTCGCCAAAGCTGCATGAGGTCTATGCCGAAGACGGCATGACCCTCGAGCAGCTCATGGCGTTCTCGGTCACGGCCGATCACGCCCGCCAGGAGCAAGTCTGGGAGAATGTCAGCCGCTCCGGTTATGACGAGCCATACCAGATCCGCCGGCTGCTCACGGAGAACACCGTGCGCGGTTCCGATCCCCGGGCCCAATTTGTGGGCCTCGATGCCTATCAGAGCGCGGGTGGCGGCGTTCTGCGGGATCTGTTCGAGCACGACGACGGCGGCTGGCTTCAGGACGTCGTCTTGCTCGACCGCCTCGTAACCGAGAAGCTCAAGGCCGAAGCTGAGACGATTGCTGCCGAAGGCTGGAAGTGGATCTCGGTCGCCGTAGATTTCCCCTACGGTCACACTCAAGGCCTACGACAAATCGAAGGCAAGCCCGTCGATCTCTCGCCTGAGGAGCAGGCCACCATCGATGCGCTGAACGCCGAGCAAGCCAAGCTGGAAGTCGACTACCGGGATGCCGACGAGTTGCCCGACGAGGTCGATCAGCGTCTCGGCGAAATCGAGTCGGCCCTGGCTGCATTCGAAGACCGGCCGATGCTTTACGAACCGGCGGAGATCGCCCGAGCTGGTGTCTTCATCAGCATCGACTCCGAAGGACGCCTCGCCGTGGACCGGGGTTACGTCCGGCCGGAGGACGAGGTGCCGGCAACTGATCCTGATGTCGGGCAGGGCGCCGATGCGTCGTCGACCGAAGGTCTTGAAGTGGGCCCTTCCGTCCAGCGCACGGTCATCGCGGTCGCAGGCGGCGCTGCTGATGCCGAGGAGGATGATGAGGACGCGACCAAACCTTTGCCGGATCGTCTCATCATCGAGTTGACGGCGCATCGTACACTGACATTGCGTGATGCGTTGGCGGGAAATCCAGCGGTCGCGTTCCAGGCAGTTCTGCATAACTTCGTGCTGACGGCCTTTTACCGGTTCGCATCGTCCGGGAGCTGTCTTGAGATCAGCCTTCGCACGCCGAACTTTCCCGCCCAAGCTCCGGGGCTGAGGGAAAGCGTCTCGGCCAAAGCAGTCGAGGCGCGACATGAGGTCTGGAAGGCACGGTTGCCAAAGAGCGAGAACGATCTCTGGGATGCGCTGACGGCTCTCGATGGTGGTGCACAGGCGTCGCTGTTCGCCCACTGTGCGTCGTTTGCGGTCAACGCCGTCCATGAGCCAGCCAATCGCTACAATCAGGGTCGCGTCTCCGCCCATGGCGTTCGCACGCGTCTCGACCAGGCCGATGTGCTGGCGCGCGCGGTCGGGCTCGACATGGTGCAGGCCGGCTGGCGACCGACCGTCGACAACTATCTCGGCCGGGTTACCAAGCCGCGTATTCTGGATGCCGTGCGGCAGGCCAAGGGCGAGTCGTCGGCGCAACTGATCGACCATCTGAAGAAGGCCGACATGGCCAAGGAGGCTGAACGACTTCTGGATGGCTCGGGTTGGTTGCCGGAGCCGTTGCGTCTCCTCGATCCCGATGCGGCGTCAGAGCAGGAGAGCGAGGCGGGCCGGCTGCCCGAATTCCTCGCCGACGAGGAGGATCAGGAGACCGCCGCCGACGAAGATCCGCAACATCTCGACGCGGCTGAGTGATCATCACAGAGCGGGGCGGCTTTGGCCGTCCCGCGGTTGCTTGGGGACCGGTGTGTAGCGCTGGTCCCCATTCTTATTGGGAACGGCGGAGAGTGAGAGTCGGGCCGGGAAGGGTTTGAGCCGTCGGGGGCAAAGGAGAGCGCCTGATGGTTCGACCCATTCCTGCTCTCCGAAAGAATTCCTGCCATGACCGAATCTCTTGCCGGCGGCATCGCCACGCCGCTCTCCATGCGTGCCGCTGCAAATCTCACCTCTGCCGCTGTCAGGGCCGCGCGACAGGTCCTGACCGAGCTCGAACGCGGCCGTCGCATCGATGCCGCTGTTCTGCGTAGCGCCATGGAGTCTGCCTTTGGCGCCTCGGACACGGCCGGCGTTTGGAATTGGAAGACCGCCTATGACGTCTGCGAGGCGGCAGCCGTTCTGTTCCTTCGCAAGTTCGGCCCCGCGATGCGTGCCAAGGCTGGGTCGACGGCAGCAATGCTGCCGATGCTCACGAAGATCGCTAGCTGTCTGCCGACCCACACGCGGCGTTCCGAGGACAGCCAGGCGCTTCAGCAATTCTCGACGCCGATCCCGCTTGGGCTGGCCGCATGCGCCGCGGCTGGCATTACGCCGGCCGATCGCGTTCTTGAGCCTTCTGCTGGGACCGGTTTGCTCGCCGTCTTTGCCGAGCTCGCCGGCGGCGTTCTGGTCTTGAACGAGTTGGCCGAGGCCCGCGCGGCGCTGCTCGATCATCTCTTCGCAGGCGTTAAGGTCTCGCGGTTCGATGCTGCACAGATCGACGACCACCTCGACGCGAGTGTCGTGCCGAGCGTCGTTCTGATGAACCCGCCGTTCTCGGCATTGACGAACGTAGACCGACGGATGACGGATGCGGCTCTCCGTCACATCGCTTCAGCGCTCGCGCGTCTTGGCGACGGTGGACGCCTTGTCGCCATCACTGGCGCCAGCTTCGCACCGGATAACCCGGCATGGCGAGAAGCCTTTGTGCGGCTCCAGGAACGCGGGCAGGTAGCGTTTTCTGCGGCGATCGACGGCGCCATCTACGCGAAGCACGGAACACAAATCGACACACGGCTGCTTGTGATCGACAAGCTGCCCGCTGCCGATCCGACGGCTTTTCCGGCTTCGCCAGGCATGGCGGCCGACGTCGCTACCTTGCTCGACTGGGTGAACCAGCATGTGCCTCCAAGGCTGCCCGTCGCCATATCACCGGAGATCGTCGCTATCGAGCGGCCGGCTATGTCGCGATCGCTGGGCGCCGTTGCACCACGCTCATCGTCTTCTTCGAGAGACGCCGCGCCAGAAGGCGTCGAACTTACATACGAAACGGTCGAATGGTCGCCGCCGGAAGGCACCCGGCTCACCGATGCCCTTTACGAGGAATACGGATTGCAATCGATCCGTATTCCCGGATCGTGCGCACACCCGACCAAGCTCGTGCAGTCCGCGGCGATGGCGTCCGTTGCGTCACCGAAACCATCCTATCGTCCGCACCTGCCTTCGAGTCTGGTGGCAGATGGAGTTCTGTCGGACGCCCAACTTGAGAGCGTCATCTATGCCGGCGAGGCGCATTCTGAGTTTCTCGTGGGCTCCTGGACGGTCGATGCGACCTTTGATGTTATCGCCGCCGCGCGCGATGACGCAGAGAATGCCGTCCGCTTTCGCCGCGGCTGGTTCTTGGGCGATGGCACCGGCGCGGGCAAGGGCCGGCAGGTCGCCGGGATTCTGCTCGACAACTGGCTCAAGGGCCGCCGACGTGCCGTCTGGGTCAGCAAATCCGACAAGCTGATCGAGGACGCGCAGCGCGATTGGTCCGCGCTCGGGATGGAGCGCCTGCTCGTTACGCCCTTGTCCCGGTTTCGCCAGGGCACCCGGATCCGGCTTGCGGAAGGCGTCCTATTTACCACCTACGCCACGCTACGGACCGACGAGCGTGGCGAGAAGCTTTCGCGCGTCAGGCAGATCGTCGAATGGTTGGGCTCGGACTTCGACGGAGTGATCGTCTTCGACGAGAGCCACGCCATGCAGAATGCGATCGGGGGCAAGGGCGAGCGTGGTGACCAAGCGGCCTCTCAGCAGGGGCGCGCGGGCTTGAGGCTCCAGCACGCGCTGCCGAATGCCCGCGTGGTCTATGTGTCGGCGACGGGCGCAACCACGGTCCACAATCTCGCTTATGCCCAACGCCTCGGCCTTTGGGGCGGCGCCGACTTTCCGTTCGCCACCCGTGCCGAGTTCGTCGAAGCGATCGAGGAGGGTGGGGTCGCGGCCATGGAGGTGCTGGCGCGCGACCTCAAGGCGCTCGGCCTCTACGCAGCCCGCTCGCTCTCTTACGAGGGCGTCGAGTACGAGCTTGTTGAGCACCAACTGACGCCGGAGCAGGTCCGCATTTACGACGCCTATGCCGGTGCGTTCAGCGTCATCCATAATAACCTGGACGCGGCGATGCGGGCCGCCAACATCACCGGCGCAACGGGAACGCTGAACGGGCAGGCCAAATCTGCGGCACGCTCCGCCTTCGAAAGCGCGAAGCAGCGCTTCTTCGGTCACCTCCTGACCTCGATGAAGACCCCGTCACTGATCCGTGCGATCGAGAACGATCTTGAGGCTGGGCACGCCGCGGTCATCCAGATCGTGTCGACGGGCGAAGCGCTGATGGAGCGCCGGCTCGCGGAGATTCCAACTGAAGAATGGGGCGACGTCCAGGTCGACATCACCCCGCGCGAGTATGTCCTCGACTACCTCGCCCACTCCTTCCCGGTCCAGCTCTACGAACCCTTCACCGACTCGGAAGGTAACCTCTGCTCCCGGCCTGTCTATCGCGACGGCCAGCCGGTCGAGAGCCGGGAAGCCGTCGCACGCCGTGACCGCCTCATCGAGAAGCTTGCCTCGCTGCCGCCGGTACCTGGGGCACTGGATCAGGTCATCCAGCGCTTCGGCACCGAACTGGTCGCCGAGGTGACGGGCCGCTCGCGCCGCGTCATCCGCAAGGGCGACCGGCTGGTGGTCGAAAACCGCGCAGGCTCGGCCAATCTCGCCGAGACCTCGGCCTTCATGGATGACGTCAAGCGCATCCTCGTGTTCTCCGACGCCGGCGGCACGGGGCGGAGTTACCATGCCGAACTGTCGGCGCGGAATCGCCGGTTGCGCGTCCATTACCTGCTCGAGCCCGGCTGGAAGGCCGACGCCGCGATCCAAGGCCTTGGCCGCACCAACCGGACCAACCAGGCGCAGCCGCCGCTGTTTCGTCCGATTGCGACAGACGTGAAGGCCGAGAAGCGCTTTCTCAGCACCATTGCCCGCCGGCTCGATACGTTGGGAGCCATTACGCGCGGCCAACGTCAGACCGGAGGACAGGGCCTGTTCCGGCCCGAGGACAATCTCGAAAGCCAGTATGGACGTGATGCGTTGCGTCAGCTCTACACGCTGCTCGCGCGAGGCAAGGTCGACGGTTGCTCGCTTGGGAGGTTCGAGGATGCAACCGGTCTGAAGCTCATGGATGCCAATGGGCTCAGGAATGACCTGCCGCCGATCACGACCTTTCTGAACAGGTTATTGGCGCTCACCATCGACCTCCAGAATGTGCTGTTCACCGCCTTCGAGCAGCTCTTGACCGCTCGGATCGAAGGCGCGGTTGCATCCGGCACCTACGACGTCGGGTTGGAAACACTCCGTGCCGAGAGCCTTGTCGTCACCGACCGGCGGACGATCTATGACCAGCGGGGGACCGGCGCCGAGACCCGGCTGCTCACTGTCACACAGCGCCAGCGCAATCATCCGGTGAGTCTGGATGACGCTCTTGCTCGTCTTTCCGATCGTCAGGCCGTCCTGCTGGTCAATGAGCGCTCGGGACGAGCCGCCGTGCAGGTCCCCGCGGCGAGCGTCATGCTCGATGACGGCGAGATCGAGCGGCGCGTCCGTCTGATCCGGCCGATGGATCAGCACACGGTCCCCTTGAGCATGATGGCGGAGAGCCACTGGATCGAAGCGGACCGTGGGCGCTTCGCTGCGGCCTGGGTGGCGGAGCTTGCCGAGGTGCCCCAGTTCACGGAAAGCACGATCCACGTTGTGGCGGGCTTGCTGCTCCCTATCTGGAAGCGGCTGCCGAACGAATCAACCCGCGTCTATCGGCTCCAGACCGATGCGGGCGAACGCATCATCGGACGCAAGTTTTCGGCCACATGGGTCGCAAACGTCCTTTCGAGGGACGCGCCCGCGCTGACGCCGGACGCTGCCTTTGCCGCGCTGATGGAGGGACGCACCGTCCTCGACCTCGCGGAGGAACTCCAACTTCGCCGCGTCCGGGTGATGGGCGCCTATCGCATCGAGCTGTCCGGATTCAACGACACGATACGCGATCGCCTCCGTGCTTACGGCCTCTTTGGGGAGATCATCTCCTGGAAGCTGCGCATGTTCGTACCCACGGACGCGAGCGGCATCGAGGTCCTGTCCAGGGTGCTCGACACCTATCCGGTTACGGGCGTCAGTGAGCGGGAGGCCGCGTGATGGCCGGCGATGCTTCCGAACTGGCACGCCGCCTCTCGTGCGAGGCTGAGGCGGTGTGCCGACACTATCTCTCTAATGGCAGGCGGGCGGGGCGGTACTGGCTGGTCGGCGACGTCTACAATACGCCGGGCCGCTCGTTGTTCGTGCGGCTGCACGAATCACCGAAGGGACCCGCTGGGAAATGGACCGACGCCGCGACCGGAGAACATGGTGATCTCCTCGACATCATCCGCGAAAGTCTGGCCTTGCGAGACTTTCGCGAGGTCGCCGAGGAGGCGAGGCGCTTTCTGAAGCTGCCTCGTTCCGAGGAGCAATCACTCCCGAGGCCCGTTCGTCCAGTCGCGCCGGCCGGATCGCAGGAAGCCGCTCGTCGGCTCTTTGCGATATCCAACCCGATTGAAGGGACATTAGCCGAGGCGTACTTGCAGCGTCGCGGAATTAGTTGCATCAACCATGGTGGCAGCTTGCGCTTCCATCCTCGTTGCTACTATCGACCGGATGAGCATTCGTCGACCGAAACCTGGCCGGCGATGATAGCCTGTGTCACCGACCTCGATGGACGGATCACCGGCGTGCACCGCACCTGGCTAGATCCACACGGTTTTGATCGCGTGCGGCTCGGCAAGGCTCCGATCGACACACCACGACGCGCCATGGGTGACCTGCTCGGCAACGCCGTTCGCTTCGGCGTGGTCGATGATGTGCTCGCTGCCGGCGAGGGAATCGAGACCATGCTGTCACTGCGTTACGCACTGCCGGCCCTGCCCATGGCGGCCGCGCTTTCGGCTAATCATCTCGCAGCGATGATGCTGCCATCTGGCCTGCGTCGGCTCTATATCGCCCGCGATGACGATGCTGCCGGAGATACCGTACAGGCGATTCTCACGCAGCGCGCGGTAGAGGCCGGCGTTGAAGCGATTCCGCTGTCGCCTCGGGTGGGCGATTTCAACGAAGATCTGCACATCTTTGGCCTCGAAGCCCTCCGCGCATCGTTGCGGCTTCAGCTCGTACCAGAGGACGTCGTCCGTTTGCTGCATTCGTCGTTGGCAACCGCGGAATAGCCCCGGCAATTCGATGGGCATCGACAGGTCGGTCGCGGTGCGGCCACTGCCGGGAGAGCACGCGACCACGGCCTTCTAGAGGGCGATCGGACGGCAAGCGGCTCGGACCGGCAATGGCTGCGTCCGGCTATTTTCCGCCGCGCGCCGGCGACGAGAAGACACATTAGCCATCTGGCGAGCGCGCTTTGCATCGCGAAGCAAAATAGCCCGGCCTCCGCCATCCTCCGCTGCGCTTCGGCCCTCCGCTCTGCTCCGGGTTCTGGCCCGTTCCGCCTGCCGTCTGAGTGATCGCCACGAAGGCCGCGATGGTCGCGGCCGATCCGGCAAAGGATCGCCTCCATGACCGACCACGATGACATCGAACCACCGCACGACGCATCTCCGACCGAACACGTTCTTGCCGAATTGCAGCTCTTCGGTTACCGCCCCTTCGACGACCAGCCCGATCCACGGCCGCTTCCCGACGGCAGGATCATTACCGGTGCCGTCGTCGATATCTTCGATGCCCTGGTCGCGACGTTGAGCGACACGCGGCTCGAGCCGGACCTCGACGATCTGCTCTGGTCGACCGTCAACCTGTTCCACCGAGCCGTCGACCGCATCGGTCGCCAACTCGACGACAACGAACAGGCGCAACGGAAGAGTCAGCGCGAGCAGGACGGTTCCGAAGTTCGATCCGTCGAACTCGAACGCATCACGGCGGAAGGCACCACGTTGATCGAGCGACGCAACTGCCTGGAGCTCTTCCGTGACCAAGCCATCGAACGCTTCGAGACTCACACCGGCACATTATGGCGCCCCCGATCGGGATCGCTGGTGAACCACCGCACCCTGACCGCGGCGATGATCGACTCCCGCGACTTCATCGCAGCCAAGCGCCGCGCCGAGACCGAGATCCTGCTGCCCTCAGGGCCAAAGATCGCGCTCACCGGAGGGCTCGACTTCAACGACCACCACCTCATCTGGGATCGTCTCGACAAGGTTCATGCCAAGCATCCCGACATGGTCCTGCTGCATGGCGGCTCCCCGAGGGGGGCCGAACTGATCGCCTCGAAATGGGCGAGCAACCGCAAAGTGGCCCAGATCGCCTTCAAGCCCGACTGGACGAGGCACGCCAAGGCAGCACCGTTCAAGCGCAACGATGCCATGCTCGAACTCCTGCCGATCGGCGTCATGCACTTCCCGGGCACGGGCATCCAGGACAACCTCGCCGACAAGGCGAAACGGCTCGGCATCCCGGTCTGGATGTTCGGCGGCGCATGAGCGCCGTCTGCTCAACTGAAGTCTTTGAGGCGAAATTGCTCCCGCCGCAACTCCGCCTCGTTTCAGTCTCATATCCAGAGTTGCGCCGTGGTGGTGGTGGAAGGCGCGACTGGTAGATCTATGCACATGGAGCCACCACCATGCTCGCTATTGGGCTTGTTCTCAACACACTCGGCATCGGTCTGTTCTGCTGGGCGATCATTGCGCTTGCCGTGTATGCCCTGCCGTTTTTTGTCGCACTCATTATCGGGATGATGACGTTTCACAGCGACGCCGGCCTCATTGGCGCCATGCTTATCGCGACGGCCGGCGGTGCGCTGACGCTGGTCCTCGGCCAGGTCGCCTTTGCTGTTACTCGGTCCTCGGCCTTGCGCATCGCGATCGCAACAGCATTCGCTGTTCCCGCCGCCGTCGCCGGCTATCATGTGGTGTTCGCCGTGTCCAATATCGGGGTGCCCTCGCTGGCTTGGCGTGAAGTCTTCGCTTCCTTGGGCGCGGTTTGCGTTGGCGGCACGGCGATGACGCGCTTGGTGGTTTTGGCGAAGACCCGCCCGTTCGAGCCCGATGTGGTGGTGGAGAAACCGTCCTAGCCAATTCTTACGGCCGCATGGCCCCAGGGGCGATCGCTTACCGCTGCCATGTCGAATAGCTTCGTTTCGCGTAGATCGGCGCGGTGAACGGGATGATCGAACTTGAGCGCGGAGATCTCGTCCTGCTCGGAATTCATCGATCAAGCTGCCGACATTCGGTCTGGCCCACGCAGCCGCGGCAGAACGATCTTATCTCGATCCGTTCTTGGGAGACGATACCGCCTTTTGCAGGAGATTGTTTCTCTTTCCCCGCTGAATCGTTCACGCCTCTTGTTCATCAAAACCGAGATAGCCACGCTTCTCCAGATATCGTGGTTCAGCACGCGGACGCACGTGGCCTCGTTGATGGCTTGATCTGGCCGAAGACCGGCTTCGCCTCGATCGTCTGAGCCGCAACGCCGTTGATGCGACTTTCTTCCCCTGGGCTTCGCCCATTCCTCGCGAGGCAAGAAAGTCGCCACAACGACGTCCTCCGCTGCGCTCCGGCCCGAGCGGGTGCGTCGCCGATCGTCCTCGGCCCTAGATCGCCATCGAGGCCGCGGTGGTCGCGGGCTCGAAACACAACAGGAGAAGTGACATGGCTAACATCGGTTCTTTCAAGAAGGTCGGTAACGAATTCCAGGGCGAGATCGTCACCCTGAGCCTGAAGGCCAAGGGCGTCCGCATCGTCGCCGAGACCAACCGCTCCAATGACAACGCCCCCAGCCACCGCATCTATGTGGGCCGGGCGGAGATCGGCGCAGCCTGGTCGAAGCGTTCCGAGGAAGGCCGCGACTACCTCTCGCTCAAGCTCGACGATCCTTCCTTCAACGCGCCGATCTACGCGAACCTGTTCGACGACGAAGGCGGTGAAGGCTACACCCTGCTCTGGTCGCGGCCGCGCAAGACCGGCGAGTAGGCCACTTCATCAAGCCCCGTCCGGTCTGCCGGGCGGGGCTTCCCATCCTTCCAGGCGTCAGTGAGCGCGAACCGGCCGCCGGATCGAGCGGGTCGGCTCAATCACTCGGCCTGCCCCCGAGTCCTTTTCTTGGTGCTTGTGGGCGGGCGAGTGAGCAGGTCGGCGGCCTCGACACCCAGGCTGCGAGCGAGCCGATCGACAACGTCGATACCCGCCGCATAAACGCTTCGCTCGAGTGCGCTGATATAAGTGCGGTCAATTTCAGCACGATGAGCCAATTCCTCCTGTGACAAACCACGGGCCTGCCGGAGCTTCCGCAAATTGATTGCAAGTATCTCGCGTATATCCATACGCGAGAGGGCATGTCCTTGAAGAGTATTTCACCACGGAGTATTTTCGACAAAACGCGATCCGGACGGCTTCCGCGACAATTTTGGCGCTTCTGCTCCTTCCTGCCCGCGTGTTAGAAATTGTCTAAACTAAGGCGTGGAGTCTTATGAGGAAGCCGCCGCTCGACCCAGGCGTCGCCGACGCTGCGCCTGCAGATCAAATTCTCACTGCCTACGATGAGCAGCATGTCGTGACCTACATGCGCCTTCTGCAGGCCGAAAGCCAAGGGGCTGACTGGATGGAAGTCGCTCGAGTGGTGCTGCATATCGATCCGGTGCGGGAGCCGGACCGTGCGCGAAGCGCATATCAGAGTCATCTCGCGCGCGCCAAATGGGTGACCGAGCAGGGACGCCTCTTGCGCGGCACCGGCTCAAAATAGAAGAAAACCGCCGGCCGGCGACTTGCAGGCAGAACTATTTTCTTTTGCTGATCGGTGGTCATTCCGGTGCACCACGTGGTGCCAAACTAGGGGCTTCCTACAACCGCCTCGTTCATACCTATTGCGGCGCAATCGTTGTTAGCAGCGTGCAATGGGGCGGAAGCAATGCCTGAATTCGACTGGCGGTCGCCGGAATCCTACAAGAGCCTACAAGACGCCGAAATCACCGACATCGCCTGGGAATGTCTCCGCCGCAACGCCGGTTACCGGCGTGAGTACGAGGTGATGATTGCCAACAGCCCGAACGGCGAAGTGACTGACGAATTCAGGAGGAGGTGGGGCCTCTGCTTTCGCCCATGACCCGCGGCGGTCGTTCGATGAGCAGACGATCTTTTGGGCGCCTGAGGTTCTAGCGGCGGTCGTTCCGGTCAAGGTTGCCTCGGCCGCCGATCGCAGTTCAGCGCCTCAACCGCTGCTTGACCTTGCAGCAGGCCAGATGCGCCGCGCCGCCGACGGCTGGCACGCCGTGCTGCGCATCGGTGCAGTGGATCACCGTGTCTGGTCCAAGGATCCACCGGTGCTTGGCGCGTCATATGCAGCCGAACTGCCATTTGACGGCGATTTCGGCGCGCGTGCGTATGCAGCCCGCCGGCTGTGGCGCGCGATGAATGGACGCGCACCAGGTCCTGCCTTTCACCAACTATCTAAACAGCGGCGCGAACGCTTGAGCGCCGCGATCCGTGCGCTTGATGCTCGCAGCGCCGGCGGAAGCTATCGCGTTATCGCCGAAGCGCTCTTCGGCAAAAAGCGAATCCCCGACCGTGCCTGGAAGACCCATGATCTGCGCAATCGAACAATCCGCTTGGTGCAAGGCGGCCTTGCGTTGATGCGCGGTGGTTACCGCAAACTTCTGCGGTCCGGGCGCAGGGACGAATAGCCCTTCCGGTTGGGGGGTATCGAAAGCGGCCCCCTCCATATTCGGCATCCCCCTCCGAGATCTTGCTTCTCCATGATGACCGCACACACGCCGGCCTAGCCAGGCGTAGTGCGATGTCCTCCTGGAGTCCTCAAATGCCCGATCCGATGGCCGGTCTACCACCGCGATTCCTGCGTACACCTGAGGCCGCGCGCTATCTTGGCCTGTCCGGTCGCACGCTCGAGAAGCACCGCACGTACGGTACTGGACCGACGTATCGGAAGATCGGCGGACGTGTTGTCTACGCCGTCGATGACCTGAAAGCGTGGGCTGACCGCGGCGCCAAGACGTCGACGTCCGATCCCGGGAAGGGGACGGTACTGCCGGCCAAGAAGCAGCCCGCGCTGCGCCCGTATGCGGGCCAGGAACGTCGCTGATTGCCGCGTGAGAGTAGTGACCATGCGGCGCAAACACCATTCGGAGCGCGACCAGCTTGAGCTCTTTCGGGCGTTGCCCGGCGATCTTGCGCCGCGCGACGCGCAGGATCTGATGGCGTATCCGTTCTTCTCCCTCGCAAAGACTAAGCGGATCGTGCCGATCGACTTCCGTGCCGGTGCGATCGCAATTCGTGTCGAAGCCGTGCCGGAACACGGCATGGCGACGATCTGGGATGCAGACGTTCTGATCTGGGCCGCGTCCCAGATTGTCGAAGCCCGTGATGCCGGCCTGAAGACGTCGCGCCTGATGGCTGCAACGCCGTATGAAATTCTGACGTTCGTCGGCCGCGGCACCGGCGCACGCGACTATGATCGGCTGAAGGCGGGTCTCGACAGACTTCAGTCAACGACCGTGCTGACGTCGATCCGTCAGCCGGCAGAGCGGCGACGGCATCGCTTCTCCTGGATCAACGAGTGGAAAGAGACGGCCGATGCAAATGGCCGCCCATTTGGGATCGAGCTGATCCTGCCGGATTGGTTCTACGCTGGCGTCATCGATGACGCGCTCGTGCTGACGATTGATCGCGCCTATTTCGAGCTGACGGGCGGACTTGAGAGGTGGCTTTATCGTCTTGTGCGCAAGCACGGCGGACGCCAGGACGGCGGCTGGAGTTTTGATCTGGTGCACCTCCATGCCAAGTCCGGCATCCTCTCGCCCCTCAAGCACTTTGCTTACGACGTGCGCCAGATCGTCCAGCGCCAGACATTGCCCGGTTATCAGCTCGTGCTCACGCGCGACCCTGATGGCACCGAGCGACTGAACTTTGCACCCACGCCTGTTGATCCCTTAACGGCCCGCTTGCGCCGGCGCGGTCTCATTCCAAATTCGGAGGACAACCTGTGAATCAGCTCGTGCTATCGGGGACCGCAACCCTCGTGCTATCGGGGACCCGATCCTCGTGCTATCGGGGACCGGAATCGAGCTTAAGAGCTTGTTTCTCCGCGCTTTCCAGCCGCTCTAACTTTACTAACCGGAAATCCTTCGGATTTCTTCTAACGGAGCAGGCCGAAAGCGGCGTCGATGGCGCTCGGCAACGGCAGTCCGACAGGCCAGCCTGCCTTTGCAGGCGATACACACTCTCGACCGAGCCCCAAGCTCACGGCTGCCAGCCCCAGCGTCCGGGAGCCGCCGCATGAGCGATCTCACGGAAGTGGAAGTGTTGTGGCTCGAGAAGCGCATCGAAAACCGCATTCGGTTCGGTCGCATTGTCGGGGAACGGAAGCTTGATCGCCATCGGCGTGTCCTGTCATTCGCGCCAGGCAGCATCTTTGCCTTCGTCCGGTGGACCTCCAACGACTTTGGCACGATCATTTCGCGCATCGACATCTTGCGCGCGGTCGCACTGGGACAGCGCTGCTCGACCGTTCCTTATGTGACGCCCGGCGGTGAGATTCTGCTGCGCCTGTCCGGCTGGCCGAAGGTCGAGCGCGTGCTGCAGATGATCGATGCCGTTGAGGCGCTCGGCGTCGATCCGGCTGATGTCGCTCCCGACCATTGGCATCACGTTCACAACCGTCTGTCCGTTAATGAAAACCCGCGCCCGTATACGAAAGCGCGCCATCAGGCCTGGCTCCATCGCCAAAGGGTGATGCGATGACGGGCCGCCTACCGATGCTGGCCGTGACGATTGGGGTCGCTGCTGCGCTCATCGCGACGATCGTCCTGGAGCCGATTCCGCTATACATCTGGAACGCATCCGCGAGCGTGCCGATCGGTCTCTACCGCCTCCGACCGGCGGACCAATTCCAAGTTACTGAATTGGTCGCCGTGCAGCCGCCGGAGCCGCTCGCGACCTTCCTCGATTTGAACGGCTATTTGCCCATTGGCGTGCCCATGCTGAAGCGCGTGCTCGCCCTTCCGGGGCAGAGTGTTTGCAGAACCGGCCTCACGATTTCGGTCGACGAGGTCGCGGTGGGCGAGGCGAAGGACCGCGACGGACGCGGCCGGCCGCTGCCGAAATGGCAGGGCTGCCGCGTCGTCGGCGACGGCGATCTGTTTCTGATGAACTGGCAGTCGGACGACTCTCTTGATGGCCGGTATTTTGGATTTCTTCCGGCATCCAGCGTGATCGGCCGTGCGATGCCGGTGTGGACGTGGGAGGGGTGATCGTGCGTATTCGACGTGTTCTCCTCGCCATGCCCTTGTTCGATCGATTGCGGGATCATTCCTCCGTCTCGATCGATGTCTGCAAGGCTGGCGCGAGCCCGACCGCGTGCTTGGGTCGGTTGGGCACGCGCGTTTGTGCAGTCGTGCCCGTGATGCTTCTTCTGACCGCGTTCGACGGTGCTGCTTTGGCCCAGAGCGGATCAACCGCCCAGCCGGCGATCAGTCAGACCGCTCACTCATTTGCCGGCTTCATCAATGAAGCCGCACAACGCTTTGCGATTGCGCCGAACTGGATCCGATCAGTCCAACGCATCGAGAGTGCTGGTGACGTGCACGCCAGATCGCCAAAAGGCGCAATGGGCCTGATGCAAATCATGCCAGCGACTTGGGCGGAACTTCGTGTGCGCTACAATCTCGGGAACGACCCCTACGACCCGCACGACAACATTCTGGCCGGTACGGCGTACTTGCGCGAACTGCTCGATCGGTATGGCTCGCCTGGCGTGTTTGCGGCGTACAATGCGGGACCATCTCGCTATGAAGAGCATCTTGCGGGCGGCTCTCTGCCAGACGAGACGCGAGCATACGTCGCAAAGCTTGCAAATCTGCTTGCCGTCGAACTGCCGCCGAGGTGGACGTCCGGCGGACAGTCATCAGCAGCTGCGACGCTATTCGTCACGCGATCCGATCTCATGAAGACGCGTGATCGGTTGTTGGCGCTCATGCCGTCTAGCGGTGTCACGACCGCGTTCTCGGCGCCCGATGTTTCGCCCATGGTCCCCCGGCCAATTGGCATGTTCGTCCCTCGATCGGATTCGGGAGTATCGCGATGACCAGGTGTGCGGGTTCGCAAGCTGATGGTGTATGGGCGATGCCTTCGGCCCGCGCTCTACTCGTCGCTTCGCTCCTCACCGAGCCACCCTTCGGGTGTCTCGGCCCTTCGGGTAACGATCGCTATCGCAAGCGCTCGGAAGCAGTGGGGGCTTCGCGAGTTGGCGGCCAGGTCGCGGTGGCTCTTTCGGGAACCGGCGACCCGGAGACCACGACGGCAGGACGGCGAGATAAAAGGGGCTCGCCGCTCGAACCGCAAGCCATTGACATGGCTTGGGTTCCGGCGTGCCGGTCGGTCGGGGCGCGTGCCGCGCCTTGGATTTTTAAGAATGAGATCAACTACATTTTCGGCACTCTACGCGTTTTGGCGTCCTTCGAGGCGCAGTCATGACCACGGGCGACAGCGATCTGCGTATCCGGCCCGGGCGCATCCGCAGTACCCGCGCGCCGAAGCCGAAAAGCTTCATCAATCAGGTGCTACGCGCGGCGAAGAAAACCGGACACACCTCGGGTCAGACCCCGGCCGGCAGGCGTTCCGCGGCCCATGGGCGTTCGACGTTTGGCCGCGGGCGCCTCGCCTTTAGCCGGGCGAGATTGTTCAGCCCGACGCGGCGCGTTGTGGTGAAGGCGCGCGTGGTTCGCCACAAAGGACGAGCCTTCCGCTCAGCGCCGCTGACGGCCCATCTCTCGTATCTGAAGCGCGATGGCGTGACCCGGAGTGGTGAGCGGGCCGAGATGTTTGATGCCCGCGGCGACGGCGCCGATAGCGCGGCGTTTGCCGAACGCTGCAAGGACGACCGTCACCATTTCAGGTTCATTGTCTCGCCGGAGGACGCCGGCGATATGACCGACCTGAAGGCCTTCACCCGCGACCTCGCCAAGCAGATGGAAGCCGACTTTGGCACGCGACTGGATTGGGTGGCTGTCGATCATTGGAATACCGACAATCCTCACGTCCATCTTCTCGTTCGGGGGGTCGACGAAGAGGGCGCTGATCTCGTGATCTCCCGCGACTACATCAGCCGGGGCCTGCGTTCACGCGCCGAGGAATTGGTCGCGATCGAACTGGGTCCAAAACCGGAGCACGAGATCCGCAATTCGCTGGAGAGGGAAGTCTCGGCGGAACGATGGACGCGGCTCGACCGGGAGGTCCGACTGGCGGCGGAAGAGACCGGGTATATCGATCTTCGACCCAAGAATCCCGGCAGCGCGGATCCTGAGATCCGCCGCCTGATGGTTGGCCGTCTTCAGCACCTCGAGAAGATGGGCCTTGCCGCATCCGCCGCACCAGGGGAGTGGATGGTCGGACTCGAGGCCGAGCGCAGCTTGCGCGACCTCGGCATGCGCGGCGACATCATCAAGACCATGCACCGCGCCTTTACCGAGCGCGGGGAAGCGCGCGGCGTCGCCGACTTCGTCATCGAGGGTGGACAGCCGACGTCTCAGCTTATGGGACGACTGGTCGAGCGTGGATTGCATGACGAACTGACTGGCGAGGCCTACGCCCTGATCGACGGGACCGACGGACGCGCGCACCACGTGCGCTTTCGAGGTATCGAGGCCTTCGAACATGCTCCGCCCGTTGGGGGAATCGTCGAAGTCCGACGCTTCGGTCAAGCCGGCGATCCACGGCCGACCGTGGTGCTCGCCATCCGCTCCGATCTCGATCTTGCCGAGCAGGTCACCGCAAAAGGCGCGACCTGGCTTGACCACAGGCTGGTCGAACGCGACTCCATGCCGCTTGCCATGGGCGGATTCGGCCGAGAGACGCGCCAAGCCATGGAAGCCCGTACCGAGCATCTGATCCGGGAGGGCCTAGCGCGGCGGCAGGGCCAACGCATCATCTTGCAGCGCAACCTCCTGAACACGTTGCGCCAGCTTGAACTGGACCAGGTGGCCGCAAAAGTCTCGGCCGACACCAGCCTCCCTTACGTGAAGTCCGAATCCGGGGAGCATGTGGCGGGGACATATCGCCAGCGTCTGACGCTCGCCTCGGGACGCTTCGCCATGATCGACAATGGGCTCGGCTTCCAACTCGTGCCCTGGTCGCGCGAACTCGAAAGGAGGCTCGGCCAACACGTCACCGGCGTCGTGAAGGACGGCGGTGGAATCGAATGGGGCTTTGGTCGCAAGCGCGACCTCGGTCTCTAACAATCGCACCAATCCAGCTGCGGAAGGGCGTTCGGGATGTCCGGAACCAAAATCCTTTGGGGGCAGGTGATCGTGGTCGGCCTGATCGTTTTGCTGGCCATCTGGGGAGCAACCGAGTGGACGGCCTGGCGGCTCGCCTGGCAACCGGAGCTTGGGCGGCCCTGGTTCGAACTGTTGGGCTTCAAGGTCTATTACCCGCCCGTCTTCTTCTGGTGGTGGTTCGTCTACGACGCCTATGCGCCACGGGTCTTTGTCGAAGGAGCCTTCATTGCGGCGTCGGGGACCTTCGTTTCGATCGCGGTGGCGATCGGCATGTCGGTTTGGCGGGCGCGCGAAGCCAAGAATGTCGCGACCTATGGGTCGGCGCGCTGGGCTGGTGCGGACGAGGTTCGAGCGGCGGGACTTCTCGGTCCGGATGGTGTGGTGCTCGGCAAGCTCGACCGCGACTACCTTCGCCACGACGGGCCGGAGCACGTGTTGTGTTTTGCACCCACCCGATCCGGCAAGGGTGTCGGTCTTGTCGTCCCCTCGCTCCTGGCTTGGCCCGGCTCGGCCATCGTTCACGACATCAAGGGCGAGAATTGGCAACTGACCGCGGGCTTCCGCTCGCGACACGGCCGCGTCCTGTTGTTCGATCCCACCAACCCAAAGTCCTCAGCCTACAATCCGCTGCTCGAGGTCCGGCGCGGGGAATGGGAGGTTCGCGACGTCCAGAACGTGGCCGACGTCCTGGTCGACCCCGAAGGCTCCCTCGACAAGCGGAACCACTGGGAGAAGACCAGTCATTCGCTCCTGGTCGGCGCCATACTCCACGTTCTCTATGCCGAGGCGGACAAGACCTTGGCCGGCGTCGCCGCCTTCCTGTCCGATCCGAAGCAGCCGATCGAGACCACGCTGAGGGCGATGATGACTACACCGCACCTTGGCGAGCAGGGCGCCCATCCCGTCGTCGCCTCGACCGCGCGCGAACTCCTCAACAAATCCGAAAACGAACGCTCCGGCGTCCTATCCACCGCGATGTCGTTCCTCGGGCTCTACCGCGATCCCGTCGTGGCCCAGGTGACCTGTCGCTGCGACTGGCGGATTGCCGATCTGATCGCAGATGGTCGCCCGACGACGCTTTACCTCGTGGTGCCGCCGTCGGATATTTCTCGGACCAAGCCGCTGATCCGTCTGGTGCTGAACCAGATCGGCCGGCGCCTGACCGAGGATCTACACGCCCGCGACCGTCGGCATCGAGTGCTAATGATGCTCGACGAGTTCCCGGCGCTGGGGCGGCTGGATTTCTTCGAGTCTGCGCTCGCCTTCATGGCGGGGTACGGCATCAAGAGCTTCTTGATCGCGCAGTCGCTCAACCAGATCGAGAAGGCCTACGGGCCTAACAACGCCATCCTCGACAACTGTCACGTCCGCGTCAGCTTCGCGACCAACGACGAGCGGACCGCCAAGCGGGTATCGGACGCGCTCGGGACCGCGACCGAGATGCGGGCCATGAAAAACTATGCCGGCCATAGATTGAACCCGTGGTTGGGGCACTTGATGGTCTCGCGGCAGGAGACGGCCAGACCTCTCTTGACCCCGGGCGAGGTCATGCAGCTTCCACCGATGGACGAGATCGTCATGGTGGCGGGTACGCCGCCGATCCGGGCGAAGAAAGTTCGCTACTACGAGGATAGGCGGTTCACCGAGCGGGTTCTGCCGCCGCCAAATCCGGCGAGCGCCGGCCGATCATCGAGAACGGACGGTTGGTCAGCGCTAGGACCATTGAAGCCGACGGCGGGTCCAACTGACAAAGCCGCGGAGGTCGAGGAAGACACGGCGAACAGCGGACTCCGTCGCGAGCCCGAACTCCCCGATCACGTCGCGATCGCCAAGGAGACGACCGAACCGACGCCGGCAGAAGAATTTGCCGCCGTTCTTGACGATGACGAGGATGGGGTCCGCCAGTCCCGGCTCATACGCCAGCAGATGCGCGGCGTTGCGCGTCAGGTCGCCATGGACCCGAATGACGGTATGGAGCTCTGAGGCATTATGCGCGACCGGATGAACGTCTACTTCCCGCCAGAACTGCTGAAACAGATCTCAGAGCTCGCCGATCGCAAAAGACTTTCTCGGTCGGCGATCGTGGAAGCGGCAGTTGTTTCGTTTCTGTCCCCGGATGGAGCGGACAGGCGAGAAGCGGCGTTTACCCGGCGCCTCGATCGGCTGTCGCGCCAGATGCAGCGGCTGGAACGCGACGTGGGCTTGACGGCCGAAAGCTTGGCGCTCTTCATCCGCTTTTGGCTGACGATCACGCCGCCGCTACCCAACGACGCACAGGCTGCCGCGCAGGCAAAGGGCAGGGATCGTTTTGAAGGATTTGTCGAAGCACTCGGGCGCCGTTTGCAAAAGGGGCAAAGCTTTCTCCGGGAGATTCCAGAAGACATCGGTCGTCAGGAACCGGCCGAAGAAACTTGAGAGAGCCACGTAGACAGACCATTTCGCGGATCCTTCTTATTCTACGCCACCCTACGACCGCAGGGATTTACCCGAACTGACGAAAAGCTGGTCGCGCTATCGGCTCGCACGAGCTGACAGCAAGAGGGCCAGCATGCAAATTTCCGGGACATGGCGTCTCATCTCGCGCGTTTTTCTCCCGTTTGCTGCTGGATACTATCTTTCGTATCTGTATCGAACGATCAACGCTTTGATCGCCAGTCATCTCAGCTCGGATACCGCGCTCGGGACTGCCGACCTCGGGTTGCTTACGTCAGTCTATTTCCTGATATTCGCGGCGGCTCAGATCCCTGTCGGTATATTGTTGGATCGCTTTGGTCCGCGTCGCGTCCAGAGTGTTCTGCTCTTGCTAGCCGCAGCGGGCGCCGGACTCTTCGCGATATCGACCGGTTTCCTGTCGCTTTTGATCGCGCGTGCAATGATCGGGCTTGGCGTGGCGGCGGCGTTGACCGCAGGACTGAAGTCGATCGTCCTTTGGTTCCCCAGAGAACGAGTTGCCTTGCTTAACGGCTACATGATCATGCTGGGATCGCTAGGAGCGGTGACCGCTACGGTTCCCGTAGAATACCTACTCGCTTGGATGAGCTGGCGGCAGCTCTTTGAGATCCTAGCGGCGGCGACCGGCGCGACGGCCATTTTCATCTATGTCGTGGTTCCCGAGCGGGGCATTGTCCCATCAGCAGCCTGCGCCACTCTTAGCTCCGTTTTCAGCGATCGGCGCTTCTGGCGAATGGCCCCGTTGTCGGCGACTTGCGTCGGATCAGCCTGGTCTCTGCAGGGGCTGTGGGCATCACCGTGGCTGATCGACGTGGAGAGGCTTGATCGCACAAGTCTCGTCAGACAGCTGTTTACAATGTCCGTCGTACTAAGCGGCGGTGCCTGGTTGTTCGGTATGGCCGTCCATTACATCAAACGCAAAGGAATCGGAGCGGAGGCTATATTAGTGGTGGTTGCAGTGCTGTTCATCGCAGCCGATTCAGCCTTGATCTTGCGAGCGCCCCTGCCGTCCATCCTGCCCTGGTCGGTTGTCGCAATTGCCGGAACGGCAACCGTGGTCAGCTTCGCGGTAATAGCGGATTACTTTCCGCCGGAGCTTGCTGGTCGTGCCAACGGCGTCTTGAACGTCCTGCACTTTGGTTGGGCATTTCTGGCACAATACGCGACAGGCCTGATCCTGGAGCAATGGCACACGATCGATGGCCATAGGTCCGTCCAGGCCTATCAGGTCGCGTTCGGCCTCAACGTAGCGCTGCAGATCGCAGCCTTGGTCTGGTTCGCGCTGCCTTGGCGTAGAGTCTGCGCTTCATGGATGAGTTTAACTTCCCGCTCCACGCCAGCCTCTGTTTCCAATGGTGTCAAGTCGGTCGGCTTGTACGAGAATTCGCCCATCCTGATACCCGCGGACGACGGCGCGGAGTGGTGAGCGATAGCTCTTAGCGGACTGGTACGATTGAGCAGGAGTCCAATATCAGTTCTCAGTCTTCCTTTTTCTACGCCAGTCTACGATCACCGAAAGCGCTTGTTGCGCCAACTCCATAGGTGCTTTTTCTAATCATCCCATCTGAGGGCCCTTTGCGGACGCTCTCACTGGGTGGGGACGACGGTGCCAAGCCATTCCATTCAATCGGAAGCGAATTCGCGCGGCGCGCGCATGCTTCGTAGTGCGCTTGGCACAGCGATTGCCGGCTACCTCGAAGATGAAGCGATCATCGAGGTGATGCTCAATCCGGATGGGCGGTTGTGGATCGACAGGCTGTCGAGTGGCTTGATCGACACAGGCAAAACTCTCTCCGCAGCGGATGGCGAGCGCATTGTTCGCCTGGTAGCGCACCACGTAGGTGCGGAGGTGCATGCCGGGGCGCCACGGGTTTCGGCAGAACTGCCTGGAACTGGTGAGCGCTTCGAAGGCCTTTTGCCTCCGGTCGTTGCCGCCCCGGCCTTTGCTATCCGCAAGCCAGCGGTCGCGGTGTTTACCCTCGACGATTACGTCGCCAAGGAAATCATGACCTCGGAGCAGGCCGAGATCCTGAAGAGCGCGGTCGCCGCACGGAAGAACATCCTCGTCGCCGGGGGAACGTCGACCGGCAAGACGACTCTGACAAATGCGCTCCTGGCCGAAGTGGCAAAGACTGCCGATCGGGTCGTGCTGATCGAAGATACGCGCGAACTGCAGTGCACAGCGCCCAACCTTGTCGCTTTGCGTACCAACGATGGCGTGGCGACGCTATCGGACCTCGTTCGCTCCTCGCTGCGACTGCGTCCTGACCGTATTCCGGTCGGCGAGGTCCGCGGTGCCGAAGCCCTCGATCTGCTCAAGGCCTGGGGTACCGGGCATCCCGGTGGCATCGGGACCATTCATGCTGGTACCGCGCTCGGTGCCCTGCGGCGGCTTGAGCAACTCATTCAGGAAGCCGTCATCACGGTTCCGCGTGCCCTGATCGCCGAGACCATCAACGTTATCGCCGTGCTGGCGGGGCGTGGCGCTGATCGTCGCCTCGTTGAGCTCGCGCTCGTCCGGGGGCTTGGAGCTGCCGGCGACTACAGCCTTTCAACAGCAGGAGACTGACATGCGTCAGCAAATTCGTTTTCTTCGAGGTGCATCGGTGGCCGCCTTCGGCACGGTGCTTTTGGCGGCGGCGCCGGCATGGGCCGCTGGTTCGAATATGCCATGGGAGCAGCCGCTCAATCAGATCCTGCAATCGGTTGAAGGTCCGGTTGCCAAGATCATCGCGGTCATCATCATCGTCGTGACCGGGCTCACGCTCGCGTTCGGGGATTCGTCGGGTGGTTTCCGCCGGCTGATCCAGATCGTGTTCGGCCTGTCGATCGCATTTGCCGCCTCGAGCTTCTTCCTATCGTTCTTCTCCTTCGGCGGCGGCGTGGTGGTTTGATGGATGAACCGGTCACAGGTTTTGTCGTGCCCGTTCACCGCGCACTCACTGAGCCGATTCTGATGGGCGGCGCGCCGCGGTCCGTCGCGATCGTGAACGGCACGCTTGCTGCGGCCCTTGGACTTGGATTGCGGCTCTGGATCGCGGGTCTCATCCTCTGGTTCATCGGCCACATGGCCGCCGTCTGGGCCGCCAAGCGCGATCCCGCATTTGTCGATGTCGTGCGCCGACATCTGCGCATTCCCAGCCACCTCAACACCTGAGCGCTCCGCCATGATGAACCTTGCCGAATATCGTCATTCCAACGCGCGTCTCGCCGACTTCCTGCCCTGGGCAGCTCTCGTCGACGAGGGAATCATCCTGAACAAGGATGGTTCTTTCCAACGGACAGCAAAGTTCCGGGGACCTGACCTCGACAGCGCGGTGCCGGCCGAACTCGTTGCCGTCGCCGGTCGTCTGAACAACGCCTTGCGCCGCCTCGGATCCGGCTGGGCCGTGTTCGTTGAGGCGCAGCGTCATTCTGCGGGCGCTTATCCTCCAAACACCTTTCCGGATGTCGCGTCTGCGCTGGTCGATGCCGAACGCAGAGCGCAATTCGAGGAGGCAGGTGCCCACTACGAGTCCAGTTATTTCCTGACCTTCCTCTATCTGCCGCCGGAGGAGGGAGCGGCTAAGGCGGAGCGATTGCTCTATGAAGGTCGCGACCGCACCGTTGGAGCAGATGCCCGGGAGGTGTTGCGCGGCTTTATCGATCAAACCAACCGCGTGCTGCAACTCGTCGAAGGGTTCATGCCGGATTGCGCCTGGCTCGATGATCAGGCCACGCTGACCTATCTGCACTCGACGATCTCGACTAAGCGTCACCGCGTTCGCGTGC
Organism: Bradyrhizobium sp. WYCCWR 12699; assembly: GCF_032144035.1. NCBI lineage: Bacteria > Pseudomonadati > Pseudomonadota > Alphaproteobacteria > Hyphomicrobiales > Nitrobacteraceae > Bradyrhizobium > Bradyrhizobium sp. WYCCWR 12699. The sequence goes on along the minus strand of NZ_JAVTJN010000032.1, from coordinate 612,850 downwards.
CCGAAATTCCCATGTACATCGATGCGCTTTTGGCCGACCAGCCACTGACCGGCGGGCTTGAGCCGATGCTGGGTTCAGCGAACGTGCGGGTCTTGACGATTGTCGGCTTTCCGGGCGCGACGACCCCGGGGGTCCTGGACGACCTGAATCGCCTGGCATTCTCGTATCGTTGGTCGACGCGCGCAATCATGCTCGACAAGACCGATGCCACCAAGCTGCTGACCAAGATTCGGCGGCAGTGGTTCGCCAAGCGAAAATCCATTGGCGCCATTCTCAAGGAGGTCATGACCAACGAGGCGTCGACGCTGCTCGATACCGACGCCCACAACAAGGCGATCGACGCCGACGCGGCGTTGCAGGAACTGGGGTCGGATCAGATCGGACAAGCCTTTGTTACGGCCACCCTCACTGTGTGGGACCGAGATCCCAACGCTGCCGATGAAAAGCTGAGGCTGGTCGAGAAGGTCATTCAGGGCCGCGATTTCACCTGCATGATCGAGACGGTGAACGCTGTCGAAGCCTGGCTCGGTAGCCTGCCGGGACATGTCTATGCGAATGTGCGGCAGCCACCGGTCTCGACGCTCAACCTCGCCCATATGATTCCGATGTCAGCCGTGTGGGCCGGTGAGGCGAGGGATCTGCACTTCAAGGCGCCGGCACTCCTGTTTGGCAAGACTGAGGGATCGACGCCCTTCCGATTCTCTCTCCACGTCGGCGACGTCGGCCACACCCTCGTGGTGGGCCCGACCGGCGCCGGAAAATCCGTTTTGCTGGCTCTGATGGCGTTGCAATTCCGCCGTTATCCGAACTCTCAGGTCTTTGCGTTCGACTTCGGCGGTTCAATTCGGGCGGCTGCGCTCGCCATGGGTGGCGACTGGCATGATCTCGGCGGTGCATTGTCAGACGGGGACGAAAACCCCGTCGCCCTGCAGCCGCTGGCCTGGATTGAGGATCCTTCCGAGCGCGGATGGGCGACGGAATGGATCGGCGCGATCCTGGCACGGGAAAAGGTCGAGATCACCCCGGAGGTCAAGGATCATCTGTGGTCGGCACTGACATCTCTCGCTTCGGCGCCGAGGGAGGAGCGGACCCTGACGGGCTTGTCAGTCCTGCTCCAATCGAACTCTCTGAAACGCGCCTTGCAACCTTATTGCCTCGGCGGACCTTCCGGGCGCTTGCTCGACGCCGAATTCGAGCGCCTTGGCGAAGCCTCGGTCCAGGCGTTTGAGACCGAAGGTTTGATTGGAACGGGTGCTGCGCCGGCCGTGCTGTCGTACCTCTTCCATCGCATCGGGGGCCGTCTCGACGGCCGGCCTACACTCCTTATTGTCGATGAAGGTTGGCTTGCCCTCGATGACGAGGATTTTGCGGGGCAACTCCGGGAATGGCTGAAGACGCTTCGGAAGAAGAACGCGTCCGTCATCTTCGCCACACAGTCGCTTTCTGACATTGATGGCTCCGCGATAGCACCGGCGATCATCGAAAGCTGCCCGACGCGCCTGTTGCTGCCGAACGAACGGGCGATCGAACCGCAGATCACCGCCATCTACCGCCGCTTCGGACTCAACGATCGCCAGATCGAACTTCTGAGCCGGGCAACGCCAAAGCGCGACTACTATTGCCAGTCTCGTCGCGGCAACCGGATGTTCGAACTTGGCCTTGGTGAGGTTGCGCTCGCCTTCACCGCAGCCTCTTCCAAGACAGACCAGGCAGCCATCGCGCAGCTCCTTGCCGAACATGGACCTGACGGCTTCGTGCCCGCCTGGCTCCAGCACCGCGGCGTCGCCTGGGCCCTCGACCTGATCCCCAACCTCGTCAATCTGGAGAAATCGCAATGAGACCTCTTGGCCTATTGGCGACCACGGCCGCCTTCGCGCTGCTGCTTGGCGTCACGGTGCCTGCACGGGCGCTGATCGTCTTTGACCCCACCAACTACGTCCAGAATGTCCTGACGGCCGCGCGGGAGCTCCAGCAGGTTAATAATCAGATCACCTCGTTGCAGAACGAGGCACAGATGCTGATCAATCAGGCAAGGAATTTGGCAAGCCTGCCGTATTCATCGCTGCAGCAACTGCAATCATCGATCCAGCGGACCCAGCAATTGCTGGCCCAGGCCCAGCGGATCGCCTACGACGTTCAGCAGATTGATCATGCCTTCTCGACAAGTTACGCGCCAGCGACCAGCAGCCAATCGAACCAGTTGCTGATCTCCAACGCTCAGTCACGTTGGCAGAATTCCTATGCCGCAACGCAAGACGCGCTTCGCGTCCAGGCGGGCATTGTTGGCAACCTCGACACCAATCGCATCCAGACATCCGCGCTCGTAACGTCAAGCCAGGGTGCCAGCGGCGCGCTGCAGGCAACGCAGGCTGGCAATCAGATTCTCGCGCTGAACGCGCAGCAGCTCGCCGACCTCACCGCCGTCGTGACGGCGCAAGGTCGGGCGCAGAGCCTTGAAGCGGCTCAGCGCGCCTCGGCCCAGGATCAGGGACGAGAACAGCTTCGTCGGTTCCTGACTCCGGGACAGGGCTATCAGTCATCCAACGTACAGATGTTCCACTGATGACGGACATAAGGGCATTCAAGGCGTTGTCGCTGCTTACGACAATCGGCGTGTTGGTCGTCACTGCCTGCACGATTCAGCTTCGCGGTGGTGACGAGCAGCCCGCGCTGCCGAAGGCCGCGCAGACGACAGATGCAACCAGCTCTGACCTCGCACGCTGCCGCAGCGTCACTGCGGAGGAAACGGCAGGTTATCAGCATTGCAGGCAGGTCTGGGCCGAAAACCGGCGACGCTTCTTGGCCAAGAAATCTGGTGCCGCGGTTCGTGGCCAAGAAGAACCCGCCGCTGCGTTGGCGCCGGCCCCAAAGGATCAGAGCCGGATCCCGCAGGGATATCTGCTACCGGCGACACCTGAGGCGAGCAAGCCATGACGGGTACGGGGATTATCGACCAATTCCTGGAAACGTTCACGCGATATATCGACAACGGCTTCGGCCTGCTCGGTAGCGACGTCGGCTATCTCGCAACGACCCTTGCCGCGATCGACATCACGCTTGCTGCGTTGTTCTGGAGTTGGGGGCCGGACGAAGACATCGTCGCGCGCCTCGTCAAGAAGACGCTCTTTGTAGGCGTCTTTGCCTATCTAATCGGTAATTGGAACAGTCTGGCACGCATCGTTTTCGAGAGCTTTGCCGGCCTTGGGCTAAAAGCATCAGGCGCAAGTCTCTCCGCGTCGGACTTCCTTCGGCCGGGAAAGATCGCTCAAGTCGGACTTGACGCTGGCCGACCGCTGCTCGATTCGATCTCCAATCTGATGGGCTACATCAGTTTCTTCGAGAATTTCGTCCAGATCGTCGTTCTCCTGTTTGCCTGGATCGTGGTGCTGCTCGCCTTCTTCATTCTGGCGATCCAACTCTTCGTCACCCTGATCGAGTTCAAACTCACGACGCTGGCCGGCTTCGTGCTCATTCCCTTTGGGTTGTTTGGCAAGACAGCCTTCGCGGCAGAGCGGGTCTTGGGCAACGTCATCTCTTCAGGGATCAAGGTCTTGGTCCTGGCCGCCATCGTCGGCATCGGCTCGACTTTGTTCTCGCAGTTCACCGCTGGCTTTGGTGGCAATCAGCCGACCATAGAAGACGCGATGACCCTGGTCCTTGCGGCGCTCTCCTTGCTTGGCCTGGGCATCTTCGGTCCTGGAATCGCCAACGGCCTGGTGTCGGGTGGGCCTCAGCTCGGTGCCGGTGCCGCGGTTGGAACAGGCCTTGCTGCCGGTGGCATTGTTGCGGCGGGCGCGGGTCTTGCCGCCGGCGGTGTTGGTCTCGCTGGCGGCGCGATTGCGGGCGCCGCGCGCGGTGGTGGCGCTGTCATAAGGGGAGCGTCAGCCGCCTATCGAAGCGGCGGCCTTGCTGGCGTCGCTGAGGCGGGCAGCTCGGCTGCCATGAGTCCATTGCGTCGTGCAGCGGCTGCCTTCGGGGGCGAGCAAGCTGGCGAGCAGGCCGCAAGCGCTTCGGCCGAAGGGCTGCCCGATTGGGCGCGCCGCATGAAGCGCGCCGAGACTATTCGGCATGGTGCCTCGGCTGCTGGTCACGTCCGCTCGGGCGATCATGGTGGCAGCGGCTCCTCCGTCGATTTGTCCGAAGGAGAGCGCTGAGACGCATCACCGCACTTTCGCCACCCGCCACGCGGCAGCGCCTCAAACCCAGACACTACACGGCTCAAAGCCGATCACTTGATCTCAGGGGCAATCATCAATGATCAAACGACCATTAGTTCACTACGGGCGCATGCCCGAACCGATCACGCCTTATCAAAAAGCAGCCCAAGTTTGGGACGAACGCATTGGATCCGCCCGCGTGCAAGCCAAAAACTGGCGGCTGATGGCGTTCGGTTGTCTCATACTGTCAGCCGGTCTCGCTGGTGGGTTGGTCTGGCAATCAAGCCATGGGTCGATCACGCCCTGGGTGGTCGAAGTCGACCATCTTGGCCAAGCCCAGAGGGTTGCGCCGGCCAACTTCGACTATCAACCGACTGATGCGCAGATCGCCTACCATCTGGCGCGCTTTATCGAGGATGTCAGAGGTCTGCCGGCCGACGGCATCGTTCTACGCCAAAACTGGCTCCGGGCCTATGATTTTACGACCGATCGCGGCGCCGCTGCGCTCAACGACTACGCGCGGAACAATGACCCCTTTGCCAAGCTCGGTAAGGCGCAAATCTCCGTCGACGTCTCGAGCGTCATTCGCGCGTCGTCGGAAAGCTTTCGGGTCGCATGGACCCAGCGCACCTATGACAACGGTTCGCTGAGCTCGACCGAACGCTGGACCGCAATTCTCACCATCGTGATCGAGATGCCCCGCGATGCCGAACGCCTGCGCAAGAATCCCCTTGGCGTTTACGTCCGCGCCATCAACTGGTCAAAGGAGTTGAGTCAGTGACCAAGACGCCGTTTGACGTTTATTCGAAGCGCCCCGCCCCGGACTGCGGGATCGGTCCCACTTGGCCCGCGTTCTTGACCGCGAAGCGAGCAGTTTTGTTTGCTCTCCTGCTTGGTTCCTCGGCGCTCGGTGGGTGCGCGACCTACATTCCTCCGGAGATCAGCTATGACGCCGAAGTGCCTCCGTTACCGGCTACGCCGGTGGCTCTCGACGACAGATCGCGACCGCTTCACATTCCACCCCTCTGGAAGCCGGCTCTCGGCGGCAAGTCGGGAGGGAAGGAAGACGCTGAACCTGTGAGCCGGGTTGAGACAGCAAATAGCGCGGCCCGGGTCGAACCGCGCAAGCGAGGGTATTTCAACGCAGCGCAAATCTACGCCTACAGTCCTGGGGCGCTCTATCAGATTTACGCCGCGCCGGGGCAGATCACGGATATCGCGCTCGAGGAAGGAGAACTTTTGACGGGATCAGGGCCGATCGCGGCCGGAGATACCGTACGCTGGGTCGTGGGCGATACCGAGAGCGGGAGCGGCGACACACGGCGCGTCCATATCCTGGTCAAGCCGACCCGAGCCTCGATCGAGACCAACCTGGTGGTCAATACTGACCGGCGCACCTACCTGATTGAGCTCCGCTCTCGCGAGCGGCCGTACATGCCATCCGTTGCTTGGTACTATCCTGAGACGGTACGCGAACGGTCGCGTTCAGCTGCTCTGAAGCCCGTTCTTCCGGACCCAGCGCAGCGTATCTCCCGCTATTCCATCGAAGGCGACAGTCCTCCCTGGCGGCCGCTAGCCGCATATGACGATGGCCGCAAGGTCTACGTCGAATTCCCGCTCGGCATCGTGCAGGGCGAAATGCCTCCGCTCTTTGTCATCGGCCCAGACGGCAAGACAGAACTCGTCAACTATCGCGCCTACGGCAATGTGTTGATCGTCGATCGGCTGTTTGCGGCCGCCGAACTCCGGCTCGGCGGTGAGCACCAGCAGAAGGTCAGGATTGTCAGGACCGACGGGAGACCGTCGTCATGAACACCCGGAATGAAAACGATCACGAGCAAGCAGTTCCGCCGGAGACACAAGCGGAGCAGTCCGAAAGTTTCCGCTTGAGAGCGGAGCATCCGCGCGTGACGCGGTTGTCGCGGAAGGTCTTGGCTGGCGGGAGCGCGGTTGCCCTGCTTGTTATCGGCGGAGCAGTGTTGTGGTCACTTCAGAGCAATCGTGCTCGAAATCAGGCGGCCGATGAGCTTTACAGCACCGACCATCACAATGTTGCCGACGGCATTACGACCCTGCCGAAGGACTATGCTGGCGTTCCGCGCCAGCCAATCCCGCAGCTTGGTCCGCCGCTCCCCGGTGACCTCGGTCGACCGATCCTTGCCGCTCAAGGCCAGTCGCCGACGAGCGGCGCTGATCCGGACCAGCAGCGCCGGGATCAGGAGACCGAAGCAGCCCGCATCAGTCATCTGTTCGCTTCGACCAATGGACGAGAAGTGCGTCCGTCCGCGACTGCGGCTGTTGGAAGCGAGCGGGTCGTGCCACCGAACGCAACGAGCACCGGCGACGATGGATCTGTGCAAAACGGTCAGGACCGGAAGCTTGCCTTCGTCAACGCCTCTGTGGACCGTCGCACGGTAAGCCCTGACCGCATCACCAGGCCGGCCTCACCGTATGTCGTGCAGGCTGGGACGGTCATTCCGGGTGCCCTGATCACCGGGATCCGATCAGACCTTCCGGGCCAGGTTACAGCGCAGGTAACCGAAAATGTTTTTGATACCCCGACCGGCCGCTTTCTGCTTGTGCCTCAGGGAGCGCGTCTGATCGGCATCTACGATAGCCAGGTCACTTTCGGCCAGTCCCGCGTCCTGCTCGTCTGGACCCGGCTGATCATGCCGAACGGACGTTCTATCGTTCTCGAGCGGCAGCCTGGCGTTGACGCTGCCGGGTATGCAGGCCTCGAAGACCAGGTCGACAATCACTGGGGTGAGCTGTTCAAGGCTGCGGCCCTATCGACGTTTCTGGCGGTCGGGACCGAACTGGGTGCCGGCTCGGACACCAACAGCAACGACAGCGCAATTATCCAGGCCTTGCGACACGGCGCCTCGGACTCACTGAATCAAACCGGACAACAGGTGGTTCGGCGCAGTCTCAACATCCAGCCGACCCTGACGATCCGCCCGGGTTTTCCGGTTCGTGTCATCGTCAACCGGGATCTCCGCCTCGAGCCTTACACAGGATGACAACCTCAATGACGAAGCTGAAGATCGCCGCCGTCCCAGACGACAAGCCGGTGAAGGTGACCGCGGAGTTGCCTGCATCCGTCCACCGGGACCTTGCTGCGTACGCGGAGGCAATCGCGCGTGAAACGGGTCAGCGCGCCGATCCAACAAAATTGATCGCGCCGATGCTGGCGCGGTTCATGGCGGCTGACCGAGGATTCGCCCGTCTACGACGCGCGTGTCAATCGCCGAGAGATGGGGAGGAATAGCGCTCCGCCAGCATTTCGAGAAAGCGGTTGAGGGCTGGATTCTCGTTGTCAGCGCACCAGTGTGCAGAAAAGCCGATATGGCTTGATCCTGTCCCGTCCCGTAGTTCGCGATATTTCAGTCCGGCGAAACTCGCGCCCATATCGGACTCCATGACGAGGCTAATGCCTAGTTTCATACTGACGAGACCCTTGATCATGCTTCGGCTGACGTCGTGTCGGTCGATCTTGGGCCGATCGTCCGTAGATACAAATTTCGATATGATGAGATCTTCAAACTCGCGGCTGGAATCGTGATGGCTTAGTAGTACGGTTTCGTCGCGAAGATCGGTCCAATAAACCGCGTCGCGCGCCGCCAAAGGGTGATCCTCAGGCAATGCAACGAGGACGCGTTCGCTCCAGACCCTGAGCGTCTTGTTGTCCGATGATGGCGTGTCGCTCGTAACGATGAGAACGTCGAGTGTTCCGCTCCGGAGCGCGTTCATAAGCAAAGTGCGCGGCCGTTCGGCTATAGCGAGTTCGATCCGAGGAAATCTCGTTCTAAAGTCGAGGAGGGTAGTCCGCAGATTGCCTGCTGAAATCGACGTGCAGAAGCCGACCGAAAGGTGGCCAGTTTCGCCACGACCAATTGATCTGCCGGTTGCAACGAGTGTATCAACCTGCTCCAGCACCATTCTTGCGATCCGCACGACTACTTTACCAGCAAGTGTTGGCTGGACTCCCGCGGTCGACCGCTCAAACAAGCTGGTCCCGACTAGGCGCTCGAGTTGGCCAATGGAGCGGCTCACGACAGAATGTGGAATGGAAAGTAATTCAGCGGCTTGCCGAAGACTTCCACAGTCGTTGGCAACGACTGCAAACCGAAGCAGGCGCAGGCCGATGACGGGCATTCCGGTCGTGCGCTGCTGGTTGTCAATGTTGTTGATTTCCATCATGCCTGTAGCCCGTCAGTAGGCGAAACTGCGTCCCAGGGGTCCGCTGTGCGACCGTTCTAGGCGACGCGCAATACAGGCGCCCAGAGCACTGGCCCGGAAAGTCCGCCTGCCCCACGGAGTTTCGCGAGCGCCGCACTGGAGATATCCAGATATCCAGCGACGGCGAGAGTGTTCCCAATCTTAGAGGGAGCGCCGATTCGACGTAGCGGCCACCCAGCGCGCCGCAGGATCCTTTCCATTCGGGCGTCGGTAACGGTAACAATATCGCTCAGATGCCGCGAAAGCCCAAATTCCACCATGCCAGCAAACAACTCGTAGGTGGCACAAGCTATTCCGTGTTCTCCTTTTGGTGTGTCGAGTCTAGCGTCGATCGCAAAGCGGCTGCTTTCCCATATCTGCGGACTCATGGGCATCGGCTGACCATTCAGAAGCGCGGGAAATGTGTCGCGGAGCATCGTCGGTCCCTTGGTTGGAAGCAGGCGGACGCAGCCTTGTACCCGGCCGTCGTCCGAGAGTTGGGCGAGGTATGCCGGATGCAACGAGTCGAACTTGTCAACTTCCATGTCGCCGCTAATTTGAACGTCCCAGTCCATCCGGACCTTGAAGACGCGATGTCGTAGTTGGTGTATTGCAAAGAGCGTATGGGAGAATTCGCCGTACCAAGGCTCCGTGATGAGCTGAATCATGACATCCTCCAAGGTTGCCATGATTCTTTGAGGCGAAGTTACGCTAAGAAGCATCACCCCTAGTTGTGGGAGGAGTTCGCCTTAGTTTTGCTGTTCTCGTTTGGCAGCGGCCACGCGTAGTGCCGCTTGAACAACGGTTCGCACTCCCAATTTTGCTTTCGCGTTGTTCAGGTAAGAGATAGCAGTGTGATGCGATATTCCCAGAATGCGTCCGATGTCCCAAGCGCTCTTGCCGCGGGCGGCCCACTCCAGACATTCGAACTCGCGGGCGGACAAAGCTGCTCCATCAACACGAAGATCGCTCGCGAGTTTGCGGCGAACGTGTGAGTGGAAGAACATCGCCATCAACTGAAGCATTCGAGGGTTCGACGTGACGAAGCGTTCGAATTGAGCTTCCCGTTGGTTGCCGGCAAAGGTGACGGCGGCAACGGGGCCGTGTCCGTCATGGATAGGAACGGTGAATCCTAGCCGAATGCCATATTGGGAGGCTTCGTCCAGCAACCGCTTCTGTGCCGGCGAAAGATATCGTTCGGTCGATCCGATTCCCCAGCGAAACGGCTCGGTGTCCCGTAGCGCCTGCATGATAACCGGATCGATCCGTTCGTAGTGGCTCCTTAGGTAGTGTGAAGTCCACTCCTTTGGGTATGTCGACATAAGACGGGGTGTCCCATCGAGCTTTTGCGGTAGCGCGAGGTACGCAAAGCAAGACAGGTCGAGAGCCGCGGCTGTGACGGCCATGGCTCCCGAAAGCTCTGCTTGATCTTCAGCGCTCGAAAGATGATCAATGAAGTCTTGAAATATGCGATGCATGTCGAGCTAGGTTAGGTGGCGTCGGTACTTGATCTCCGGCACGGCTGTCCCGGTTAAACCTTCCTTATCGAACGGTCAGAGCAGCACGGACATCGTTGACGATTGCGGGTGATGTCCAAAAGGGTACTCAAATCCATAAAAGAAGCCCGGGACCCGTCATCGGACCCCGGGCAGTCTAGGGAGGACGCCCTCAGGCGCTTGCTGCCATTTACTGACACCTTCGCGTCAGACCGCCGACAACGAGCGGGACCACGGGAAATCAAGCGATGGCCTGTGCGATGAAAGGCAGGGTTTCAGATTGTTCCTGCCATTGAGGGAGAGAACATTGGGTCACTTCCCGGCAATCAACTCTGCAGCTTTCTCCGCCATAGCCATGATCGGCAGATTGGTGTTTCCGCTGATCACGGTCGGCATAAGTGAACCGTCGATAACGCGTAGATTGTCGATGCCCCGAACCCGAAGCTTGCTATCGACCACGGCGTCGCGATCCTCACCCATGCGACATGTTCCGACCGGGTGGTAGATCGTTTCTGCGCGGGCTCGTATCCACTTTTTGCGGGATTCCGTGCTGGTAAACGGATCGATATCGAGTTTGCGCTTAATGTGTTTTCGGAGCGCCGGCTGATCGATGATCTCGCACATCTGCCGAACGCCTTCTTGCATGCTGACGAAATCACTTTCATCGGATAGAAAGCGGGGGTCGATCGCCGGCGCGACGAAGGGATCGGCCGACCGCAGGCGCAGCGTTCCACGACTCTTCGGACGAAGCTGGCATACGCGAATGGCAAAGCCGTGCGGGACGCGCTCGCCCTGCGGCGGGTTTCGCAGCGCGACGATGAGATGAGCCTGCCACTCAGGCCACGATGAGGTTTTATCGGGCCCCCAGAAGGCTCCGGCTTCGACCCCCTGTGAGGTGCCGGGCCCCGTGCCTCGGAGCATATATTGTGCGCCGGCCAAGGCACCTCTGAACAATCCGATGTACGGCGTCAGTGTGATCGGCTGCGACGCCTCCAATCGAATTGCGCAATCCAAATGATCTTGCAGATTGCTTCCAACGCCGGCGGAATCGAGCACCGGCTTGATGCCGAGTGAACGGAGGTGATCGGCCGGTCCAATTCCTGACAGCATCAGTAATTGCGGCGAACCAATGGCCCCGGAAGTCAGCAAGACTTCTCGTTCGGCCGAAACGGTGACCTCACGCCCGTTGTGGTCAATGACAACACCCCGAACGCGCGTGCCTTCGACCGCGAGGCGCCGAACCTGAGTGTTGGCCATGATGGTCAGATTGCTTCGTCCTTTCCCCTGGTCGAGAAACTTGAAAGCACCTGAACGCTTGCCGTCTGAAATCGTAAGTTCGTAGAAGCCTGCGCCCATCTGAGACGGACCATTGAAGCCGTTGTTCTCGGGGAGGCCTGCCGACTTGGCGCTCTCAATAAATGCCTTCGAGATTGGATGCTGCAACACGCCATAAGAAAGTCGGATCGGACCCGAATAACCTCGGTCCTGATCGGGCTGGGACGTTACCTGGGCGGCGTCCTCGATTTTTCTAAGGTAGGGGCGGAGGTTTTCGTACCCCCACCCACGACAGCCTTGCGCTTCCCATGAGTCGTAATCCTGAGGATTTCCCCGGATCGCAATCATGGAGTTGATGGCGGACGACCCTCCCACCACCTTGCCACGGGGAATATAGATCTTGCGATTGTTGAGTTCGGTCTGCGGTTCGGTCCAAAATTGCCAGTTATGCTTCGGACTCGTGTAGAGCACGCGAATGCCCGCCGGCATGTGAACGAAGATTGAAGAAGAGGGACGTCCGGCCTCGAGCAGCAACACCTTGACGTTGGGATCTTCGCTCAATCGAGCGGCGAGCACGCATCCTGCCGATCCTGCGCCGACAACGATATAATCGTATTTCGAGAGCTTCATCCTCCGTCCCCTATTTCAAAAGCCGACGATCGGTTCGTTTTTGCGACCAGTTTCGCCAAGGTCAGGCCTTCCCGACTTGCAAAAGCCATCGCCAAACTATAATTGGTCCTACCAATCAGGTCGATCCAATTATAGCGACGAAGGCCTGGTAGTCAACGGAGAGCTCGTCTCATGTTTCAATACCGGAGGATCGTGGCCGCGTTCCTGCTCCTCGGCGCAGGGCTCGCCGTTTTGCTGCTCGCTCCTGCCAAACCTGCCATCCAGCCGGACCAAGAGACGATTCGACGAGTGATATGGGCTCTTGGCCCCTAGCCGACTTCGGGACGTCCGATATCGATGATCCGTCGCTCACTTAGATCTTGGATGGCCGCCGAGTCGTACTTCAGTATCGACTTGAGGATGTTTGCAGTATCCTCGCCTCGCCGCGGCGGTCCTTTGGCATATTCGATCTTCGTTCCGGAAAACTTTATCGGATTGGCGACGAGAGGGGCTGTTGTTCCGGAAGAATGAGGAAGATTGACCTGCATCTCCCGATGGATAACCTGAGGGTGAGCGAACACCTGATCCAGCCGGTTGATCGGTGCGCAAGGCACGCCCACGGGCTCCAGAATGGAAATCCAATGCTGGGTCGTCTGCTGTATCAGATGCGCATCGAGTAGGGGGATGAGTTGATCACGATTCTTAAGCCGGTCGGTGTTAGTGACGAAACGGCTATCGGTTGCCAGGCCGCTTAAACCAGTAGCTGCACAGAACTTCCGGAATTGCTGATCATTACCAACGGCGAGCACGAAGGAACCGTCGCTGGTTCTGAAGACCTGATATGGAACGATGTTTGGATGCGCGTTGCCGAACCGTTTCGGCGGCGTGCCGGTCGTGAGGAAATTCAAATTTTGGTTGGCGAGAACCGCGACCTGGACGTCCAGCAGTGCCATGTCGATATGCTGTCCTTCTCCGGTGCGTTCGCGATGCAGTAATGCGGAGATGACGCCGGCGGCGCTATACATGCCAGTGAGAATATCGACGATCGGAACCCCGACCTTCTGCGGACCCCCGCCTGGCTTGTCATCACTCTCTCCGGTAATGCTCATCAGGCCGCCGATGGCCTGAATGGCCATATCGTATCCTGCGACGTCCTTCATCGGGCCGGTCTGGCCATAGCCGGTGATGGAACAGTAAATGATGTCAGGCTTGACCCTTTTAAGCGCCTCGTAGTCGAGGCCGTAACGCGCCATGTCGCCGACCTTGTAGTTCTCGATCACGAGATCGGCTTGCTGGGCAAGTGCGCGCACAATGGCGCTACCCTCGTCAGTCGATATATCGACGCATATCGAATGCTTGCCGCGATTGGCGCTCAGGAAATACGCGCTTTCGGTCGTATCAATTCCACCGTCTTTCCGCAGAAAGGGCGGGCCCCACTGCCGCGTATCGTCGCCGGTGCCAGGGCGTTCGATCTTCCAAACCTCGGCTCCTAGATCAGACAGCAACTGCGCTAACCAAGGCCCCGCGAGGATTCTCGAAAGATCCAGCACTCGATAACCTGCCAACGGTCCAGCCATCACGCTTCCTTGAAGTCTGCGGGTCAAATAGCCGCGCGCCGTGCGAGGCCGCACTAACTATATGTGGAGCGACCAGATTGGTCAAACCAAATGCTGCTTGACACCGCGCATCACGCGACATACGGTCCTGCCAAATTGGTTTAACCAATTAATGAAAATACCGGGAAGAACGTGAAGGTCTGGCTGTATGGCGCGAGTAACTCTCCAGAATGTCGCGAAATCCTTTGGAGGAGATCGAGGGCCATGGGCCGTTCAGGACTTTTCGTTGGATATTGCCGATGGCGAACTGGTCGTGTTCGTCGGCCCGTCCGGCTGCGGCAAGTCCACGACGTTGCGAATGCTCGCCGGTCTAGATGACGTCACATTCGGCAAGATTCTGATCGACGGAAGGGACGTCACCGCGCTTCCGCCGAAAGATCGCAACATTGCGATGGTTTTTCAGAACTACGCTCTCTATCCACAGAAGACGGTCTTCGAAAACATGGCCTTCGGCCTTCGGGTCCGTAGGACGCCACAGCAGGAGATCGATCGTCGGGTGCGCAGCGCGGCATCAAGTCTCGGATTGGAGGCCCTGCTGGAGCGCAAGCCACGCCAATTGTCGGGTGGTCAGATGCAGCGCGTAGCGCTTGGTCGCGCGTTAGTCAGAGATCCCGACGTATTCCTCCTCGACGAACCCCTCTCGAACCTTGATGCGAAGCTGCGGGTCCGGACGCGAGAAGAGATTGCGACGCTACACGCCCGATTGGGCGCGACGATGATATTTGTTACCCACGATCAGGTCGAGGCCATGACGCTCGGCGATCGTATCGTGATCATGCGTGACGGATTCATCCAACAGGCGGGCAGTCCGCTTGACCTTTATGATCGGCCCGCGAACGCCTTCGTGGCGACTTTCATCGGGTCTCCAGAGATGAACCTGATTGATGGCGGGTTGATGCGCGACGGGGGCGCGCTCGTAATGCGCTCCGGCGGTTTGAGCGTCAACTTGCCTGCCCAGTCATTCTCCGAAGCGGAAAGGGATGTCACGCTTGGCATTAGGCCCGAGCACATCGAGCGCGCGGAAACCTCCACGGCTTTTGAGCTGGTAGTCGGCTTGGTCGAGCAAATCGGCGCGCAAACCTATGTGCTGGGTAAGATCGATGGCAACAAAATCCGCGCGGTATTTGCTCGGGACGATGCGCTGAGGGCGGGCGACCGAATTTTTGTGAATTTGTCTCAAGAGAAGTTGCACCTGTTCTCGCGCGAGAGCGGCAAGACACTGAGGCGGACCTCGACGAAAGGCGAAAATGGCAACGGGAGAGAACTTCATGGACAAGCTCAGCTTAGGCGCGCCGAGTTCCAAGGCTAACGTGAGCGACATCGATCGGCGGCGTTTTCTCAAAACGACGGCTGGTGCAGCGGCTGGCATCGCGGGCTCACTTTCCGCGCCCTATGTCAACGCACAGTCCGGGGTAACGCTTCGCATTTTGAACGCTGAAACGACTGCTGCGAGCCAATCGGCCTTGCGCGATGCGTGCAATGAATACGAGAGCAAGTTCGGCGTAAAAATCGTCGTCGACTCGACGCCGATTAGTGGTGGTTATGCGAAGTCGATGGCGGCCATCAATGCTGGCGCTCCTTACGATATCGCCACGGCGGGATACATTGCGCACATCTTGCAATACGCGATGGCGGGTCACATCGTGCCGTTGACGGATCTTGTCAAAAAATATTCGTGGGGGAAGCAGGGAACCTGGTCATATAAGGGAGAAAATTGGTTCTATCCCTATGACTACAATTTGGTGACGGTTTTCTACAGAAAAGATCTGTATCAGGAGAAGGGCCTGAAGGTTCCCAACACATGGGCCGAGTTCCTTGAGAATTGCCGGGCGCTGACTGTCGCGAAGGATGGCAACATAGAGCGAGGGGGGTGCGTCATACCGCTCGCGAGTGACAGTGCCACCAACTGGGCGAGCTTCGGCAACTTGTTTGCAGACGCGCCGAAGTTTTATGACGACAAGTGGAACGTCGTTCTCGATGCGCCGGGGAATGCCGGACCGACCGGCCGTTTTCTCGATCTATATGCCGATCTTTATAAAACGATGCCGGCTGGCATGAACACGGTCAGCTATGCTGAGCTGATGAGTCTTTTCGCGACGGGAAAGGTTGCGCATACCGTCTATTCGGGCCGCGTAGTCGAGGCGCTGGAAGCTCGCAATCCGGACCTCGCAAACAAGTATGGTATTTTCGCTTCTCCAGACAGTGCTGGTAAGCAGAACGCACTGTCCTTCGCCTTCGATGGCTTTATTCTTTACAAGACTAAGCAGACTGAGGCGGCCTTTAAGTTTCTACAATGGTTTATTGACGCGCACTATATTCGCTGGCTGCACTCCGCCTGGATGAATTTCCAACCGGCGCGATTGGACATTTACGAAGATCCACGGTGGAAAAATCATCCGATGATTCAGAAGCATTGGGCGACGATGGAGCAGATGAAGTCGTTCATTGATGAAGACAGCAAGACGGTTCTTAACTCAATAGATATGACGGGTCCGTCGTTTGATCTGCGACCGTGCAAGGTCTTTGATGCGAACATTATGCCGGAGATGCTGCAAAATCGGGTTCTTAAGAACATGTCGTCAAGCGACTGCGTGAAAGCCGCCGCCGATCGAATCCGAAAAATTGGCTGAGCATCGGAACTGGTGAATAGAGGCCCGAGGCTATGCGACAGGACTGGCGAATCATCGGTTTGTTCATCGGGGGTGTACTGGTACTCGGTACAATTGTTGGCGGACCTCTCCTCTATTCGATAAAGCTCTCCTTCTACACAGCGGCGTCGTTCATCGACCCGCCGCAGTGGGTGGGACTTGGCAATTACGTGAAGGTTCTTAGTGAGCCGCTGTTCTGGGGCTCGCTGTTAAACGGTGTCACGATCGCCATCTCGGCGATCGTGCTGCAAGTCGTTCTCGGCGTCACCATTGCGCTCGTCCTCAATAGGCAGTTTGTGGGGCAGACTGTCGTGCGGGCGCTGTCAATCGTGCCGTATTTTCTTCCGACGGTCGTCGCCTGCCTCATCACGCAGTGGATTCTTGATCCCAACTACGGCCTTCTCAAGAGTGTCTTCGCGTCATTCGGATATGGGATGTTCGATTGGGGAGGTAATTCAACGAGCGCGAAGGCGACTATTGTCCTTGTTAGCGTTTGGATCTGGACGCCGTTTGTCGTGACCTGTGTTCTTGCCGGCCTTCAATCCATTCCGGCTCAACTGTATGAAGCGGCCCGGGTCGATGGAGCAGGGGTTATGAAGCAATTCTGGCATGTCACGCTGCCAGGATTGAGGTCAGTGTTGATCGTGGTCATCCTCCTGAGAGGGATCTGGATGTTCAACAAGTTCGACGTGATCTGGCTTCTAACGAAGGGCGGACCGCTCAACGAAACCGAGACGCTTCCCACGTTGGCCTACCGAAAAGCGTTTCTCGAGTTCGACTTGGGAGGGGGGGCCGCTGTCGCCACCATCTCGTTCTTGATGTTGGCGAGCATTATCTTGATTTACCTCAGGGTTTTTCCGATCGACGAGGCCAAGCAGGGACGATGACGATGTCGACTCAAAATCAAGCCCGCTCTGCTGCCGCTGTCGTCGTTGGTTCACGAGCGGTGCGGATGTTGCATAGCTCTAGCGGCTCAGGAAGAGAAATCTCAGACTCCACACCTTCAGTCTCGCACGGGAAAACGACGCGGTATTACGGCAAGTCGCTGAAGCAGATTGCCGGCCGCGTCGGTTTGTATGCCGCGGTTGCGCTAATCTGCATCTATTCCTTCTTCCCGATCTACTGGATGATCCTCTCCAGTCTGAGGTCGCCCGAAAAGCTATTTCTGGATTCATCCTTGGTTTTCTGGCCACCCGATCTAAGCTCTTACAAGTCACTCTTGCAGCTTACGAACTATCCGGCGAATTTCGTTAATAGCGTCATGATGGCTATGGCTACGATTGCCGTGGCGACGACGCTGTCATCATTCATTGCTTATGGAGCGACGCGTTTACGGTTTCGGGGCAAAACGACGTTGGTCGCGTCCATGCTGTTCGCCTACATGTTTCCGCCATTGATGTTGGTTATTCCGATGTCCGCCTTGTTCCGAATAGCTGGCTTAGCCGATAGCTTGTGGGGCCTGCTAATCGCTCACCTGGCGATTTCGCTGCCGCTGGCGGTGTGGCTGCTATGGGGCTTTTTCAAATCGATGCCGTTCGATCTGGAGGAAGCGGCAATGGTGGACGGCTGTTCCCAATTCGGCGCCTTCATCAAGGTGGTCCTTCCGCTTTCGGCCCCCGGCTTGATTACGGTCGGCATCTTCTCGTTTTTGCTGTCCTGGGCGGACTACGTATTCGCGCTCATCCTCATCATGAGTGATGATCGCAAGACATTGCCCGTGGGCTTGGCATCAATGCTTGGCGCGCAAGATCTGCGTTGGGGTGAGATACTCGCCGGCGCAACCCTTATTGCTCTGCCGTTGTTCGTTATCTTTATGTTCTGCTATCGATATTTCGTCGCAGGGCTGACGGCGGGTGCGCTCAAAGGTTAGGCACTGTTCGAGCGAAGCACGTCCTCGTGCTTCGCGCTAGACCGTGGGTATTTCGCGTAGAGATGGCGGACGGGGTGCCCGGCAAGACTAACGTTTTGTGACTTTGGTTTCCCCTAGAAGCGATTGCCATGCCTCCACTGTTCGCGAGAGGTGAGCGTTCATCTGTTGTTCGGCTAGGCCTACCCGCCGCTCTTCGATCGCTTCCAAGATGGTGCAATGGTCCTCATAAGATTGTCGACCTCGATTTTGGTCGGCAAAGTAGACCTTCCGTCGATGCCTGGACAGTTCGTAGAACGATCTCGCCACGCGCAGCAAAATGTCGTTCTTGGTTGCAGCAAAAATCGCAAGATGGAACGCCTCGTCCTCGCGCTCTATGCTTTGCTTTTTGGATAGGCGCTTGTTGGTCTCTTCAAGTATGGCGGTGATCTCGCGAATGTTGTCCGCGGTCCTGCGTGTGCAGGCCAACCTGACCGCCTGCCCTTCGAGCATGCGCCGGACCTCCATGACGTCGGCGATTTCCTTGGCCTCGAATGGAACTCCGGATTCAGCATAAAGCACTAGAGCATCGATGCTGCTCTCTTCGATCTTTCGCAGATAGATTCCAGAATTTGGGCGCCGTTCTATCACTCGCATGGTTTCAAGTGCGGCCAGAGCCTCTCGAACCGCGCCGCGACTGGTGTCGAACTTTTCCGCAAAGTCGCGTTCTGATGGCAACCGTTCGGAGGGCTGATAGCGGCGCTCACGGATGAAGGAAAGGATCTTTCCGATGGCGTTCGAAGGAGCCTCAAGCTTGTCGGTTCGATTTCGCTCAGTCATCTAAAATATCCTGCCTGGTCCTGCCGACCACTTGATTTCGATTTCCTCGGTAGCTAATCATGGCCGACCAAATTGGTCGACCAGTACTTTGGAGGAACCTTGAGGATCTCGGTCGAATCCGCCCTGCTTCAGTAGATATCAGGTTGAGGAAATTGAAGCATCTGAAACGCGCCAAATCCACCTAAAGAATTGATTTCCCAGCATGGATAGCTTTGAGACGGATCTGTTTGTCATAGGTGGCGGCTCGGGCGGCGTGCGCGCCGCGCGGATCGCCGCTGGCCATGGCGCCCGCGTCATGATCGCCGAGGAATATCGGATGGGCGGCACTTGCGTCATTCGCGGGTGCGTACCGAAGAAGCTATTCGCCTACGCCTCGCATTTCAGCCACGACATCGCGGATGCCGCGGGCTTCGGCTGGACCGTTCCGCCGGCGACGTTCGACTGGGCCACCCTGATCGCCAACAAAGACAAGGAGATCGCCCGGCTGGAAGCGGCCTACACCACCAACGTGGAGAAATCTGGCGTGCAGGTGATCAAGTCGCGCGCCGTGTTCGAGGACCCGCATACGCTGGTGCTCGACGGCGGCAGGAGGGTGCGCTCGAAGTATATCCTGATCGCCACGGGCGGCGCACCGAACCACGGCAAGGCCATTCCCGGCATCGAGCATGTCATCTCATCGAACGAAGCATTTCATCTACCCGAATTGCCGAAGCGTATCCTGATCCAGGGCGGTGGCTATATCGCGCTGGAGTTTGCGTGCATCTTCTCGGGCCTGGGTTCCCTCGTGACTGTGGTCTATCGCGGCGACAACATCCTGCGTGGCTTCGACGACGACGTCCGCGCCCATGTCCGCGATGAGATGGAGAAGAACGGCATTACCATCCTGACCGGTTGCACGGTCGACGGGATTGAGAAGCACGACGATTGGTACACGTCGCACCTGTCGAATGGCTCCAGCATCGCGTCCGACAAGGTGATGTTCGCCATCGGCCGTCACCCCGCCGTCGCAAATCTCGGGCTGGAGAAAGCCGGCGTCGCCATCAACCCGGATAACGGAGGCATCGTCGTCAACGAAGCCTCGCAGAGCTCGGTGCCACATATCTATGCGGTCGGCGACGTCACCCATCGCTTCAATCTGACGCCGGTAGCGATCCGTGAGGGCCACGCTTTCGCCGATACGGTTTTCGGCAAGCGGGCGGTCAAGGTCGATCACATCGATATTCCGACCGCCGTGTTCACGCAGCCCCAGGTCGGCACCGTGGGCCTCACCGAGGCGCAGGCGCGGGCGCAGTTCGCTATCGTTGATGTCTACAAGGCGGCGTTCCGCCCGTTGAAGGCGACGCTGTCCGGCAGCGAGTCGCGGGTGTTGATGAAACTGGTGGTTGACGCGGGGAGCGACCGCGTCGTGGGTTGCCATATCGTTGGATCGGACGCGGCCGAATTGGTTCAGGTCATCGCCATTGCCGTAAAGATGAAGGCTACCAAGGCGGACTTCGACGCCACTATGGCGCTGCACCCGACCTCCGCCGAGGAACTGGTGACTATGCGTACCCGCACTGCACGTTACGTGCGCGACGCGGCGGCTTAGAAAGCTCAATTTCGATCGATTGTGCAAATTCAGGCCGTTGGCGCGCGCGTTATGCGGCGCCGCTCAAAACGCACTTGACAATACGATTGTGATCATACCAAACTGGTCCTACCAGTATCGGTGAAAATCCAGCAACAGACTAACCTCGCCATCCGCAGCCGCTTGTAGTCGAGGAGCTGGATGCGGAAGTTCTGGCGAAGAAGATTGGGCCCACCATGGAAGTGGATTATTTGACTAGCCTGCCGCGACGCATCCACCTCATTGTGGATGAGGGGGCCAAAGCAGGAGCATCCCGGCCGGCTCTTACTGACGAGCGGGGCATCGTTTGGTCCTATCGGAGACTGATCGATACGATCGAGGCCGTTGCAGGTGACTTGGCGCGTCTAGGGATCCGTCCCGGTGATCGGGTCATGGTGGTGGGCGAGAACTCAATCGGCGCCATCGTCCTGATGTATGCGGCGAGCCGGCTTGATGCATGGGCAGTGATGACGAGCGCACGGCTCGGCCCGCACGAACTGGACGCCATTGAGGGTGATTGCAAGCCCAGACGCGTATTCTATACGCATGGAATATCGGCGGAAGCAGATGCTGCGGCGTGCCGGCGCGGCGCGGAAGCCGAAGCGTTCACGGGGATTGGAGCGATCAAGGTCGGTAAGTTGGAGGCGAGCGCCGTTCCCGAGGAGGTCTATGAGGATCCCGCCCGTCAGGTTGCAGTTCTCATCTACACGACGGGGACTACCGGTCGCCCGAAGGGAGTGATGCTCAGTCATCGCAACCTCGCTTACGTGGCGGGCCGGGGCAAAAGAACCAACACGCTCTTTCCCGAGGACGTCACGCTTTGCGTTATGCCGATCTCTCATTCGTACGGGTTGACGTTGCTGCAAGGTATGTTGTTTGTCGGCGCACACCTGCGGATCATGCCGAGGTTCTCTCTCACGCAAGCAATCGACGCCGTCGTGAATGGTTCGTTGACCGCCTTCAATGCCGTCCCTGCGATGTTGTCGCGGATCATCGCTTACGTCGATCAGAACAATATCAAGCTCACGCCCAATAACCTTCGTTATGTCTATACCGGAACGGCACCGCTCGATCTGTCTCTGCGACAGAGCGTCGAGCGAGTGTTCGGCGTGGTGCTTCATAATGGTTACGGGCTGACCGAGACGTCTCCGACCATCAGTCGGACGCTGTATGCCATGGGAAGCAACGAAATCAACATCGGACCGCCAATCCCGGGAATCGAAACCAAGATCGTCGGACCTGATGGGCGGGAAGTACCCGATGGCGAAGCGGGCGAACTGCTCGTTCGCGGGCCCAACGTGATGTTGGGGTATTATGGTCAGCCGGACATGACCGCGGAGGCGATCGATCGCGAAGGATATTTGAAAACCGGAGATATCGTCAGCCGGTCGCCGGGCGGCGAACTGGTGGTCCAAGGCCGGTCGAAGGAGCTAATTATCAGGTCCGGCTTCAACGTCTATCCGCCCGAAATCGAGGCTGTCCTCAATTCTCATCCGGCGGTTCTCAATTCCGCGGTAGTCGGGCGATCAATCGAGGGCAACGAGGAAATCATCGCTTTCGTTGAGCCGACCCCTGGAAGCACCATCGAAGTGGCCGAACTGCTCGCGCTCGTGGAGCGGCAGCTCGCACCATACAAGAAGCCGCAGCAGATCATTGTCTTGCCGCAACTTCCGGTAGCCCCGAACGGGAAGATTAGAAAGCACGACTTGAAAAAGCGCGCCGAGGAGTCGCTGTCAGCGGCTACCTCAGTTTAACGAATTATAGACCGGACGGACGGAAATGGTGACAAGTCGCGAGCAGATGTACCCCGATACAAAGTTGTTCATCGATGGATCCTGGCGCGATGGAACGAGCGGAAAGGTCGAGCCCATCCTGAATCCGGCGACGGGAAAATTGATCGGAACAGTTGCGCACGCGTCTATCCCCGATCTCGACGACGCACTTGAATCGGCCGTGCGCGGGTTCGAATTGTGGCGGAGGACGTCTTCCTTCGAGCGATACAAATTGATGCGTGGGGCTGCCGAAAAGCTCCGCGAGCGAGCCGCCTCAATCGCGCGTATCATGACGCTCGAGCAAGGCAAGCCGCTGGGCGAGGCGAAGATGGAGGTGTTGCTCGGCGCAGACATCATCGACTGGTTCGCGGAGGAGGCGCGTCGATCCTACGGTCGGACCATTCCGTCACGTTCCGGCGCCGTACAGCAGGTCGTGATCCGCGAGCCAGTTGGGCCTGTCGCCGCCTTCACGCCGTGGAATTTTCCGATCAACCAAGCCGTCAGAAAGATATCAGCTGCGATGGCGGCCGGGTGCTCCGTGATTCTGAAGGGACCCGAAGAAACGCCGGCAAGTTGTGCAGCTCTGGTCAATGCTTATGTCGATGCCGGCTTGCCCTCCGGTGTCCTCAATCTCGTTTTCGGTGTGCCGTCCGACATATCGGAATACTTGATTGCCCACCCTGTCATTCGCAAGATTTCGTTCACGGGTTCGACGCCAGTCGGGAAGCGGCTTGCGGCTCTCGCTGGAAGTCACATGAAGCGCGTTACGATGGAGCTAGGTGGACATGCGCCTGCGCTAGTCTTCGAGGACGCAGATGTCAAACAAGCGGCAAAATTGCTGTCCGCGGCAAAGTTCAGGAATGCCGGCCAGGTTTGTGTTTCTCCGACCCGGTTCATGGTCCATGAACGGGTCTACGACGACTTCGTTGAACAATTCACCGCTGCTGCCAAAGCTCTCGTCGTCGGGGACGGCCTCGACGAAGCGACCCAAATGGGACCACTAGCTAATCTCCGTCGAGTCGAGGCGATGGACGCGCTGGTCTCGGACGCCGTTCAGCGCGGCGCGCGCATCCGGACAGGTGGAAGGCGCCTGCGCAACGATGGCTTCTTCTTTCAACCGACGGTTCTGACGGACGTGCCTCTGGACTCGCGCATTATGAACGAGGAGCCATTCGGCCCTGTTGTGCCAATCGCGTCGTTCTCGACATTCGAGGATGCCATGGTCGAAGCGAATCGGCTCCCTTATGGCCTTGCTGCATATGCGTATACGAAGTCAGCGGCGACGATCGGCGCGCTCGGCTCGATCGTGGAGAGTGGAATGGTGTCGATCAACCACCAAGGCCTTGCCTTACCGGAGACTCCCTTCGGAGGAATCAAGGACTCCGGATACGGTTCGGAAGGTGGTACAGAAGCGATGGACGCGTATCTCAACACTAAGTTCCTGACCCAGATGCACGGTTAGCATGCGCGATCGGCAATGCTGATACGCCGTCGCGGAGCATGCGTCGCGCAGGTCAAACCTCGCGACGGTCCTTCGCCGCGCCAGACTCTAGGGCCCAAAGATCCAACGCCTAAAGCGAGTTAGCGAAGTGTTGTTGACCATCGACCGCGTTCAGATCGCGACGCCGGATGCCAAAAGTGCCGCGGAGATGTGGCGTCGCCGATTGGGGGCGGAACAAGTCTCTGCGGATCGGGTCCGGGGATTGGGCGCCAAACGAGTGACATTGCGTGCCGGGACCGGCGAGATTGAGTTGTTGGAGCCGGAAGGCAACGGCGTTGTCGCGGACGAACTGGCAAGACGCGGGCGATCTCATCTATTCGGCGCCGGCGCGACCTCACTCGACCCGCGTGCACTGGTGCATCATGCCACGTCGGTCGGAGTTGAGCATCAGCACGAAAATGGCCAGGATTTTCTCCGGTTCGAAATCGAGGGGAAGCCGGTCCATTTCGTAATCTCTCCCCCGCGTACGGTGGAGCCGACCGGCGGGATTGATTTCCTTTATGAGGTGACTTTGCTCGCGGCCGACCAGGCAGCCGCGGTAACGCGCTTCGCCGAAGTCTTTCGTCTTGATACACGGAATTTCGTGACGATTACCTCGGAGCTCTTTGGCTATACGGGCGTCCTCACTCTCTTCGCGCCTGATCGCCTCGACCGATTTGAAGTCATCACGCCGACGGACTTCACCAAGACGCTCGGCAGGTATCACGCCCGCCAAGGCTCGTCTTTCTATATGGCGTATGCCGAAAGCCGAGAGATCGGTCGCATCGAAAGATCGGCGAAGGCGGACGACGTGGGACACACGCTGGATCCGCGCGAGGAGAAGCGGAGCGGTCGAGATCCGGAGCAACTCTGGCTTCATCCTCCGGCCCTTGGCGGAATGATGCTAGGGCTATCGCGGCCGACGCTTGGTTGGCGCTGGTCGGGCCACCCTGAGAGGGTCGTGGCGTTAGTGCAATAGAAGCTCGATGGTGGATGCGTCGGGCTTATGTCGATTGCATCAGGCCGCGACTGACCCATCGGAAAAATATCCGATGACGAGGATACGATGAGCAAAATTAGGTTCACCGAACCAAATCGAGAAATCCTCGCGCGCCGAGATTCAATCATAAACGATCTAACCCGCCTTGTTGACCCCGCTGGGCTAATAACGTCGACGGACGAGTGTCGGGCTTATGAGACAGATGCGTTGACGGCCTATCGCAAGATGCCGCTCGCCGTCGTCCTACCGAAGACGACCGAAGAGGTGAGTGCCGTTTTGAAATACTGTCACGACACCGGCGTCAAGGTCGTGCCGCGCGGCGCAGGTACGTCTCTCGCCGGCGGGGCAATTCCGAGTGAAGACGCCGTCGTTCTCGGACTTTCAAAGATGAATCGGGTGCTCGCGGTCAACTACGATGACCGCTTCATCCGCGTCGAAGCGGGAGTCACAAATTTGAGCGTAACGGCGGTGGTGGCGGAGAACGGCTTCTTCTATGCGCCAGACCCTTCCTCTCAACTTGCCTGCACGATCGGAGGCAACATTGCCAACAACTCCGGAGGCGCGCATTGCCTGAAGTATGGAGTCACGACCAATAACCTCCTCGGCGTAAGGATGGTACTGATCGATGGATCGATCATCGATCTCGGCGGTGACTATCTCGATAGCGCTGGACTCGATCTGCTGGGCCTGGTCGTCGGCTCCGAGGGGCAGCTCGGGATAGTGACCGAAGCGACCCTCCGAATTCTGAAATCGGCCGAGGGAGCGCGCCCGGTTCTGTTCGGTTTCCCGTCTTGCGAGGGAGCGGGCAAGGCGGTTGCGGACGTCATTGCCGCCGGTATCATTCCCGTAGCCATCGAATACATGGACAAGGCCGCCATCGAGATCTGCGAGGCCTTCGCCAAGGCCGGCTATCCGCTCGATGTCGAGGCCCTTCTGATTGTAGAGGTCGAAGGGTCCGACGCCGAGATGGACGCGACGCTGGCGGACATCACCGCCATCGCTCGTGCGAATGGTGCGACGACAGTGCGCGAGAGCAGGTCGGCAATTGAGACGGCGGCAATCTGGAAGGGGCGGAAGTCGGCTTTCGGTGCGACCGGGCGAGTCGCTGACTATTTGTGCATGGACGGCACGGTGCCGACCGGCAAGCTGTCGTACGTTTTGGCGGAGATCTCCAAGATCGTACAGCGACACGGATTGCGTGTCGCGAATGTTTTCCATGCCGGTGACGGCAACATGCATCCGCTCATCCTCTACAACGCGAACGATCCGTCGCAGCAGTCGAAGGCGGAAGCAGCGGGAGATGACATTCTCAGGCTCTGCGTTGAAGTTGGTGGGTGCCTGACGGGCGAGCACGGTGTCGGTATCGAGAAGCGTGATCTAATGCGCTGCCAGTTTGACGATGCCGATCTGGCTCAACAGATTCGGGTGCGCGCCGCGTTCGATCCGCGATGGCTGCTCAATACGGATAAGGTGTTTCCCCTCGATTTTCGATGTCAAGGTTAGGGTGACGGGAGTGTGATGACCGATTGCTATAAGCCGCGCGACGAGTGCGGACTGTCGTCTGCCATCAAGGATGCGGCTACAGCAAAGATGCCTCTCGTCGTGCGCGGCGCCGGCTCCAAGTCGGCGATGGGCCGACCGCTGGGTGGATACGCTATGCCTCTAACGACCGAGCGCATGCGCGGAGTTTCACTTTATGAGCCGACAGAGCTCGTCATCGGTGCTTTGCCTGGAACGCCGGTTTCCGAAATCGATCGGATGCTCGCCAAGCACAACCAGATGCTTCCGTTCGAGCCGATGGATCATCGTGTGTTGTTCGGGACGAGCGCAGAGCCGACAATCGGAGGTATTGTCGCCGGGAATGTTTCGGGTCCGCGTCGTGTCGCGGTCGGAGCTTGTCGCGACAGCCTGATCGGCGTTCGCTTGGTCACGGGCCGCGGAGACATCGTGAAATCCGGCGGGCGCGTGATGAAGAATGTCACCGGGCTCGATTTGGTCAAGCTGACCTGCGGTGCGTGGGGCACGCTCGGCGTTTTGAGCGAAGCCATCTTCAAGGTGTTGCCGAAGCCGGCGCGTTCCCTATCGCTGGGATTGCGCGGCTTGGACGACATGACAGCGATTTCGGCGCTAACCGCAGCGCTCGGGTCGACTTTCGCGGTCTCGGCGGCGGCGCATATCCCGGCGAGTATTGGGTCGGACTCGACTACGATCGTTCGACTAGAGGGGTCCGAGGGCTCGGTAGCCTACGGATCCCGCGAACTTGCCAGGCTCTGGTGCTCCTTTGGGCTGCCCGACCTGATCGAAGGGGATGAAAGCGCAAACTTTTGGTTGCGCATCCGCGACGCGCACTGGCTGGCTCAGCCAATGGATCGTTCCATTTGGCGGTTGTCCTTGGCCCCCTCCAAAGCGCCGCGTGCTCTTGCTGACATCCGGCGAAAACTCGGCGTGCGGTATTTCTACGACTGGGGCGGTGGTCTCGTGTGGCTCGCGGTCGTGGGCGCTGACGATGCGGGAGCGTCGGTCGTTCGGGAAGCTATGGTCAATACCGGTGGGCACGCCACACTCGTACGGGCTTCATCGGAGATTCGCCGCAGGATCGATGTGTTCGAGCCGCTTCCTCCTGCGGTGCTCAAGTTGACGCAGGAAATCAAGAAATCTTTCGATCCTGACCGCGTTCTAAATTTCGGCAGGATGTACGCCGGTATCTGAGGCGAGGCGGACTGGTATGCAAACAAACTTCTCGCTGACGGCCTTGGCCGATGCACATGTAAGCGAGTCAGAAAAAATCCTCCGTGCCTGTGTGCATTGCGGCTTTTGTACTGCGACATGCCCGACATATCTGCTTCTTGGTGACGAAGCGGACAGTCCGCGCGGGCGCATCTATCTGATCAAGGACATGTTGGAGGAGGAAAAGCCGGCGACCCCTCAGGTCGTCGAGCATATCGATCGATGTCTGACGTGTCTTTCCTGCATGACGACCTGTCCGTCCGGCGTGCACTACATGCACCTGGTCGATCACGCGCGAGCCCATATCGCCCGAACCTATACGCGTCCTCTGCCTGATCGGTTGCTTCGAGGCATGTTGGCGAAGGTGCTGCCGTTTCCGGGCCGACTTAGGTTGGCTTTACGCGTGGCTACCGTGAGCAGGCCGATCAGAAAGTGGCTCGCCAATCTTCCCGGCGGCGCGCAACTCGCCGCGATGATTGAACTTTCGTCGTCATTCAAGCGAAGAAGGCCGACCCGAAGGTTACCGGGCGCGACCGTCGATAGGCCGCGCGGTCGGGTTGCGCTTCTGAGCGGATGTGCCCAGCAGGTCCTCGGCCAGAACATCAACGAGGCTGCAATCCGGTTGTTGACGCGTCACGGTATCGAAGTAGTTCAACCGATCGACGAAGGGTGCTGCGGAGCTCTCGTGCAGCACTTGGGATACGAAAGTCGGGCGCTGGATGCGGCTCGACACAACGTGGATGTATGGACACGCGAAATCGAGAACGGCGGCCTCGACGCCATCGTGGTTACGACGTCCGGTTGCGGAACGGTCATTAAAGATTATGGCTTCCTACTTCGCAACGATAACGCCTACGCTCAGAAAGCCGTACGGATCTCGGCTCTAGCGCGGGACATCACAGAATTCTTGCATGAATTACCGCTTCAAGACGGTGTTCGGACTACCGGCCAGGTCGTGGCTTACCATTCGGCATGCTCGATGCAGCATGGACAGCAGGTTAGAGATCAGCCGAAGTCACTTTTGAGGCGAATGGGGTTTGTAGTGAGAGAAGTACCGGAAGGCCACATATGTTGCGGCTCCGCCGGAACATACAACGTACTGCAGCCTGAGATCGCCAATCGACTGCGCGCACGAAAGGTCACCAACATTGAGAAGGTCAAACCGCAAATCATTGCGAGTGGAAATCTCGGCTGCATAACGCAGATTGGTGCTGGAACACGCATTCCAGTCGTCCACACGGTGGAGTTGGTCGATTGGGCGATGGGCGGCCCGTTGCCTGACGTCCTAAAGGGGTGCTTGGGCTAGGTGCGGACAAGCGACCGCTCTGACGTCCTAGTTTGGATTGCCATTTCCGTCCATCGCGGCTTCGATTGCCTTATTGGCTGCTGTCTCATCATACAGATGGCAGGCGATCTGCCGATTGCCGTGCAACCGCAGCGGCGGAATTTCGCGGCTGCAGACCGGCATGGCGGACTGACAGCGAGGGTGAAATGGACAGCCGGGCGGGGGGGTGGCGACGCTCGGCACCTCGCCCTGAAGGAGCACGTGATCGCGGGCGCGCTCGATTTGCGGGTCCGGCACCGCTACCGCATCGAGAAGAATGCGCGTGTAGGGATGGAGCGGTTCGCCGTAGAGGTCGTCGCGCGTCGCGATCTCGACGATGCGTCCGAGATACATCACTGCGACCCGATCGCTCATGTGTCGGACGACGCCGAGGTCGTGCGAGATGAACAGATAGGACAAGCCGAACTGCTCCTTGAGGTCGGAAAACAAGTTCAGAACCTGGGCCTGCACTGAGACGTCGAGAGCTGAGACCGGCTCATCACAGATGAGCAGTTTCGGACGCAGTGACAGGGCGCGCGCGATGGCGACCCGCTGACGCTGGCCGCCGCTGAGTTGGTGCGGATAGCGGTCGAGGAAGCGAGTACCCATTCCGACCGTATCTAGGAGTTCGGCAGCCTTCGCGCGGCGCTCGTGGCCCGATCTGCCGACGCCCTGAATCGCCATCGGTTCGGCGATCAGGTCGGCGATTGTCATGCGGGGATTTAGCGACCCGAACGGATCCTGGTAGATGATCTGCATCTCACGCCTTAGCGGTCGCATCTGGCGATGACTGAAGCCCGTGATATCGCGTCCGTCGAACACGACCCGGCCGCCGCTCGGCGGCGTCAGTTGTAGTATGGCCATGGCCGTGGTGGATTTGCCGCAACCGCTTTCGCCGACGAGCGAGAGAGTTTCGCCGCGCTGGAGTGTGAGGGATATGCCCTTGACAGCTCGAACGGAGGGGGCGCCCGTTACGCCGAAAGAGGTTGTGCTTGCATAGTCGACGCACAGGTCCGAGACCTCGAGAATATTCGTTGCTACGTCGTTCATAGCGGATTCCAGCACGCGAACAGATGGCCGTTCCGTGTGCGTTCGTCGCCGCTAAGCGGAGGGCGTTCGTCGCACCGTTCGGTCCGACGTGGGCAGCGCGGTGCGAAGGCGCAGCCCCCGGTTCCGTCGGAGGGGGCGGGTGGCTGCCCAGCGATCGACTCGAGCCGATGAGCGATCGGACCGACGATCTTGGGCACGGAGGCGAGGAGGGCGTGCGTATAAGGATGGCGCCCATCGCGATAGAGGTCGTCGGCCGCCGCTGTCTCGACGATGCGGCCGGCATACATCACGTTGACCCAGTCGGCGTAGCGCGCCACGACGCCGAGATCGTGCGTGATGAGAAGCAGCGCCCCGCCCAATCCGCGGGTAAGGTCAGTGAGAAGCGTCAAAATCTGCGCCTGCACGGTGACGTCGAGTGCTGTCGTCGGCTCGTCCGCGATGATGAGTCTTGGCTCGCAGGAGATCGCGATAGCAACCATGACACGCTGGCGCATACCCCCACTGAGCTGGTGAGGATAGGCCTCGGCTTTGGTCTCTGCATCCGGGATGCGGACCTTCTTGAGAAGGTAGATCGCCTGCGCTTTGGCGGCGCTCCAGGACATCCGGCGATGACGCACCAGCGGCTCGGCGATCTGGCGCCAGATGCGCAGGCTTGGGTTCAGCGCTGTCATCGGCTCCTGGAAAACGATGCCGACCTCGTTGCCTCGGATGTCCCTGATCTGTTTTGGTGACTGCGTCTGCATATCACGGCCGGAGAGGCGTATTTCGCCGGCCGTGATCTTGATCGGTGGCATTGGCAGTAGATGGGTGAGCGACATCGCGGTGATGCTCTTGCCCGCGCCGCTTTCGCCTACGAGCGCCACGACCTGGCCTGAATAGGCCCGGAACGAAACGTCTGCGACAGCACTCAGCTCCGTCTTGCCCGACCAGATGCCCACGCAGAGCCCGCGTACATCCAGTATCGGGGGCCCCGACATTTCCAAAGTTCCGTGCATCGATCAGAAGCCCATCGACTTCTTTAGATCCTGATCGATCCAAGCGCGCGCCCAGACCGGCGCATCACGCCGAGCGGAGACCGAAATCTCACCATAGTAATTCTTGACCCACGGCCACCATACCGTGAACGAGCGCGGCCTGGGCAGAAACAGGAATGGCGCTCGCGCGGTCATCTCATTGGTGAGCGCGGCGACGCCCTTCTTGACCTTGTCCGGGTCCCTCTCCTGCTGGATGGTGTCGAGTGCCGCATCGACCTTCGGGTCGTTGACGCGGGCCGAATTCCAGAGGGAAGAGGACCGGTACAGTTTCTCGATTGAGGCCGTCGGATTGCTCATGCCTGCGAAATGCCAATAGCCGGGGCCGTGCTTGCCGGTGGTCATCAGACTGAGAAACGCTCCATACTCCTTTGGCTCGATGGTCATCTTTACGCCGATTGCCGACAGATATCCGGCTACAATCTGCGCTTTCTTTAGCTGCTCAGGGAAGCTCGGAACCTGTGCCTTGAACTCGAAACCATTCGCAAGACCCGCTTCGGCGAGGAGCTTCTTGGCCTTGGCCGGATCGTACTGGAGAACCTCCCGGGCATCGTTCGGCATCTTTTCGGGCGGCGTGAAATAGCCTTCCCAAGTTTCGTCCATCGGCAGGTGCGGAAAGTCGGCGTGGCCGCCATAGATCTGCTTCGAGATGGCGGCCCGGTCGACCGCGAGATTCAAGGCGAGACGCACCTTCGGGTTGTCGAAGGGTGGTGCATCGACCCGCATTGCCAGTGCCTCACCCGCATAGTCGGGGTGTTCGATGACTTTGATTTTATCTTGGATCGGCGCCAGTGACTTGAGTTCGTCCCAGTTGATATTCGCCATGACATCGATCTTGCCGGTGCGGAAGGCGGCTAGGCGTGTCTGTGAATCCCCGATCGTCCGCATCACAAGGTTATCGACGAATGGGATCTTGTAAGGTTTGCCGTCGATCGTCTCGCGGTCCCAGTACTCCTTGTTAGCCTGATAATCCCCGAAGGCCCCGGCCTCATACCGCGTCAACCGGAAGGGACCCGTGCCGCAGGCATTCTGCCAGTTGCCAGCACCGCCGTTAGGGGCCTCCGTGATCTCTTTGGGATAGATGCCGGCGTAATAGCCGTAGCCGAGGCGGTACTTCCACTCCGAGTTGTACTCCTTCAGGAAGAAGGTCACCTGGTGCGGTCCCGTCTCCTCGGCCCTGTCGATGAAGGAAAAATAGACTTTGTTCGCCTTCGGACTAGCGACGAGACGGTTATACGCGAACACGACGTCTTTGGCGGTAAAGTCGCGCGCTTCCATGATGCCTTTGCAGGCCTGCCATTTCACGTTCTTGCGCAGGTTGATAACGATCGAGAGCGGTTTGTCGACGACCTCCCAGCTCTCTGCGAGTTCGCCGCGCAGCACGTCGTCGCTGAGCCAGGCCTCGCTGAAAAAGTTGTTCTTCCCGCCGCCACGTACGCCTTTGCTTAGATCGCCCACCATCAACTGCTCCATGTAGGGCCCAGCATCGATAGAGACCTTCCAGTTCCAGTCGGCGGGATCCCACGACAACGCCGCAATCCCCGGGGAGTAAGGAACGATGGTCAGCGTGCCACCGTATTTGGGTTCCTGGGCGCTCACGGCTTGGGTCGCAATCACAGTCCCGAGCGCGATAACCGCCATAGTTCCGAGATGTCGGCCTACCATTCCTTGCTCCTCCTTAGTGTTATGGTTTTTCGCTCAATTGCGCACTATTCCGCGTGGATCGAGAAGATCGCGGAGAGAGTCTCCGAAGATGTTCACGCAAAAAACGATCAGAGTTATCGCGAGGCCAGGGGCCGCGACCATCCAGACGTTCTCGAACATGTAAGGGCGGGCATCGCTCAGCATACGGCCCCACGCGGGTGCGGGCGGTGGCACACCAAGACCAAGGAAGCTGAGACTCGATTCGGCCAGGATCACGCCGCCGAGGCGCGTGGTGTAAAGCACGATGAGGGGCGCGGCGATCGTCGGCAGGATGTGCCGGAGAATAATGTGCCAGTTACCGGCGCCGAAGGAATGGCCCGCCTGCACGTACAGTTGCTCGCGCGCCGACAGGACCGCGCCGCGTACGATGCGCGAACCGGCAACGCCGTAGAGGATGCCGAGGAGGGCGATGATCTGCACGATCCCGGGGCCGAGAACCGCGACGCCCGCGATCAGCACGATTAGGTCGGGAAAGCTCTGCCAGGTATCGACGAACCGCTGAACCAGGGCATCGAGACGTCCGCCGAAATACCCGGACAGAACCCCGAGCGTGACCGATAGGGCGAGCGATAGCAGCGCGGCGGTGATACAGACGATAACGGAAGTACGGGCTCCATAGATGATGCGGCTGAGGATGTCGCGTCCGAGTTCGTCTGTGCCGAGGTGGTGCGACCAGGACGGCCCTTGCATCAGCGATGTAAGGTCGATCGCGTCGAAGTCGTACGGTGCGATCCAAGGTGCCAAGAGTGCGCAGACCACGATCGCGGCGAGAAGGCCGGCGCAAACCGTTCCGAGGATATCCTGCTTAAAAAGGCGACTGAAGAAAGTCCTGACGGGTGCTGCCCAAGCGCCTCGCCCGGGACCTGTTTCGATCTTCAGAGGTGACTCGATAGTCATGCGTTCAGCCCTGACGAATCTTGGGATCTAGGAGGGCGTAGCTGATGTCGACGAGCAGGTTGATCGTCATTACGCCGACGCCCACGAGAAGAAAGATGCCCGTAATGACCGGATAGTCCCGCTGCGACACCGCCATCAGGAGTAGTTGGCCCATACCGGAGATCACGAAGATCTGCTCAATCACGACCGCGCCACCGATCAGCAGGGGCAACTGCAACCCGACGATGGTTATGACCGGCAGAAGCGCGTTTTTGAGGACATGGCGCAGGACGACCGTCCGCTCGTCGAGACCCTTGCTCCAAGCTGTACGGACATAATCCTGGCGCATGACTTCGAGGACCATGGTGCGGGTCATCCGCATCGTCACTCCCGACAAGGCGATGCCGAGGACGATGGCGGGCGGCACCATCTGGCGGAGGCTAAGGAGGGGATCGTCGGTCAGCCGAACATATTGCACGGTCGGAGCGATCCCCCAGAGCATCGCCGGCACGACCACCACTAATGTCCCGAGCCAAAAAGGCGGGACGGACAGGGCCGTGATGGCAAAGACACGGCCGAGATAATCGACCGGCTTGTTTTGCCGGATCGCCGAGATGATCCCGACGGGCAGCGCGATCAAGAGCGCGAATATCATGGCCAGCACGCCTAGATACAGAGTAATCGGCATGCGCTCGGCGACGAGGCGGGTGACGCTATCTCCCGTCCAAAGCGAGCGACCGAAATCTCCGTGGAACACAATCGAGCTGATCCAGTGCCAATATTGTACAAGGACCGGCTGATCGAGCCCGAGTGCCTTGATAAGATCTTCGCGGGTCTGGACGCTGGCCGAGATGTCGTTCTGCGACATCATCATGTCGATCGTGTTTCCCGGTATCAGGCGAATGGCCGAGAACACAATAACGCTCGCTAACAGGAACGTCGGCACAAGGGCGACAAGGCGACGAATTAGATATCTCAGCATGACGCGGTCCATTGGAGGGCGCGCTCACCATGCAGATTGGCTTGGTCCGACAGCACCACGCTCTTGTCCCTCTCTATGTGAAAAAGGCCGCTGAACGCCCGCTCATCAAAAAATGAGGTGAGTTCTCTATTTGCAGATCAGTTGCAATCTGGCACATCCAATCTGGTCATACCATTCAAGCGTGCTCTTGGCGGCGGTGTCAAGGCGAATGTTGTCGCGGTGGCGTAGCTCCGGGGTGCTTATCTACTCCGAGAACCATTGACCGACCGAATTGGATATGCCAATTTGGTCGAACCAGATCGCGATGTCTACCAAAACGCATGCGCACCTGGATGGTTGATTTACGTCGAAAATCTCGAAGGAGAAGCGCTGTGGCGAAGGAAAAGAGTGGCTACTACGGCCAGCGAAGGAAGTTCTGGTCGTGGGGATATGAAGGTGAAGCTAATTCCAAGGACGAAATCCGAACCATGCGAGACCGCGTGGAGCAGCGGCTTGGAATTAAAGACATCGAAATTCTGTCAGACCCGACTCTGGACGAGATTGAACTTTATGCGTCGCGCATAAAGATCCCGCGAACGCTGGAGGATTTCTGTACCTCGGAAAAATGGGACAGAATTGTTCATACGTACGGTAAGGGTTTCAAGGACATGACCCTTATCTACCGGCGCGATTTCAAGAAGGCTCCGGACGTCGTGGCCTATCCGCGCGACGAAGAAGACATCGCTGCCATCTTCGACTGGTGCGGGGAAAATAGTTATGCATGCATCCCGTATGGCGGCGGATCGAGCGTCACCGGCGGCTTCTGGGGTCCCGAGCGCGACGCCTTTCCCGGGGTCGTCGTAATCGACTTGGGCAACCTCAACAAGATTCTCGAAGTCGACCCCGTGTCGCGCTGCGCGCGGATCCAGGCGGGCATTCTCGGTCCGGCTCTGGAAGAACAACTGAAGCCGCATGGCCTCACCTTGCGCCATATTCCGCAATCGTGGGAATTCTCATCGCTGGGCGGTTGGATCGCAACCCGCTCGTCCGGTCACTATGCGACCCATCTCACGCATATTGACGACATGGTGGAAAGCCTGCGCGTGGTCACCCCGGCGGGAACGATCCAGAACCGCCGCCTGCCAGGCTCGGGTGCGGGACCCAATCCGGATCGGCTGTTCATCGGGTCTGAGGGCTCGCTGGGCATCATCACCGATGCATGGATGCGTCTACAGGGGCGTGTGAAATTCCGTGCGAATGCGTCGATCTCCTTCAAGACGTTCTATCAGGGTGCCAAGGCCGTCCGTCAGATCACCCAAGCAGGACTGTTCCCGGCGAACTGTCGCTATCTGGACGAGCAGGACGCCAAATTCTACGGCGCTGGAGACGGCACCGATTCGGTCCTGTTGCTGGGCTTCGAATCCGCCGACCATCCGGTGGACGCGTGGCTGGAGCGTAGTCTCGAAATCTGCAAGGACTTCGGTGGCGTCGTGAAGCAACAGGCGGGAACTGCGGACAACGCGCTGGAGACCAGCCGTAGCGGGCCGCAGGGTAACTGGCGGCACCAGTTCAGATATCTGCCCCGGTTGATGCATACGCGCGCAGCGATGGGAATCGTCAGCTTCACGTTCGAAACTGCCTACACTTGGGATCGGTTCGAAGAAGTCGATACCGAGATCATGCGTCGCATCCGGAAGGCCCAGAAGGAAAATCTTGGCGGCGGCATCGTCTGCCGCAGGTTCTCCTTCCTGTATCCGGACGGCCCGGCTCCTTACTATTCGATCATGGCTCCTTCGACGCACGCCAACAGCCTTGAAGCCTATAAGATGCTCCACGACGTTGCGTCGGACGCGCTAATCGAACTCGGCGCAACCATCACGCACCACCATGCTGTCGGAAAATCGTTCCGTCCTTGGTACGACAAGGAAGTCGATCCGTTGTTCCGCCGTGTGCTGGCAGCCGCCAAGACCGAACTGGACCCGAAGTGGATGTTGAACCCTGGGCTGATCGTTGACAAGCCAGCAGGGCTCAAGATCGTCGGATAGGAGTCCTCTGCGATGATTGATCTATACTTCTGGCCAACCCCGAACGGGTATAAAGCAGCCATAATGCTGGCAGAGTTGGACTTGGAGTATCGTGTAGTTCCGGTTGATATAACGGCAGGTGAGCAGTTTCATCCGGAATTTCTGAAGATCAATCCAAATAACAAAGTGCCGGCCATCGTGGATCACGATGGCCCGCACAACAAGCCATATGCAGTTTTTGAATCCGCGGTCGTTCTTATCTATCTCGCGGAAAAGTCCGGTAGATTTCTCTCTCAGGATCCTGAAAAGCGCTACGATACGCTAAAGTGGCTTGTATTTCAGAATACGACGATGGGTCCAATGCTGGGCCAAGCGCACCACTTCATGGTGTATGCGACTGAGAAGATCGATTACGCGATCGAACGTTATGATCGGGAAGTTGGTCGAATATACAACATTCTCGAGAAGCGCCTTGGCGAATTTGAATATCTCGCCGGCGAGTATTCCATCGCTGACATCAGCACATTCCCTTGGGTTCGCACGCGAAAGCTGCATCGACGTGACTTGTCGGAGTACCCGAACATTGATCGATGGTACCAGGCGATCAAAGACCGTCCGGGGGTTAGGGCGGGCATAAATACGTTGTCCGACAGCAAACAATGGGAAGCGAAGCCGGGCACCGAGGCCTGGAAGAATATGTTCGGAAAGAACTGAAGTTCGCAACAATCCAAAAGCGAGCGTCGACTCGAATGACTAACTGGGTAAAAGCCGCTCTTACGAAAGATGTGTCGGATGACAGCATTCAGCAGCTCAATATCAACGGATGCAAAGTTGCGCTCTACCGCTGCGGCGAAGAGTATTTTGCCACGTCTGACGTTTGTACTCATGCCTATGCACTTCTGTCCGACGGTTGGCTCGATGGTTACGAGATCGAGTGCCCGCTTCATGGCGCCCGCTTCGATGTTCGAACGGGCGCGGCGTTGACCTCACCAGCAGAAACGGCCCTGGCAACCTATCCTGTTCGTGTCGCCGGTGATGCTGTGGAAATCGATGTCACCTCGGCACCGTCTAATCCCGACGCGTCAACCTAACTTAACGGCAAGGGGGGCGACGATGTCGCCATTTTGTGTGACGCCCCCATCTCGTCCGAAATAGCCGCTCCGCTTTGCTACAAGAAAAATAGAGGAGGTCGAATTGACCAGCTTCAGGTCGGAAGTACCCAGCCCTGTGAGGCCGAGCGACGGTGGTGTCAGAGGTGGGCCAATCACACCCGAAATGGTTTCGAAGCTGCTGGACGATCGACCCGATGACGGAATATTTCGGGTAGATCGGACGGTGTTCACCGACCAGGATATTTTTGAGCGCGAACTTACTCACGTTTTCGAGGGGACTTGGGTTTTCGTCGGGCTGGAAAGTCAGTTACGCAAGCCGAATGACTTCGTGACGACGTACATCGGGCGCCACCCCGTCCTGATTACAAAGGACGGGACTGGAGAAATTCGATGCTTCTTTAACACCTGTCGCCACCGCGGGGCGATCGTTTGCCCCTTTAAGAAGGGCAATCAGAAATTCCATGTTTGTCGCTATCATGGGTGGTCGTACGATAGTGCCGGCAAGAATGTTTCGATGACCGATGAGAAGGATGGCCAGTATCCGCCGTCCTTTCTTGCGGATGATCATGGCCTCAAGCCTGTTCCCAAGATTGCAAGCTATCGAGGGCTTCTGTTTGCAAGCGTGTCGCCCGACGTGCCGACGCTAGAGGAGCATCTTGGTGACGCGCGCGCGTTTATCGATCTCGTTGTCGATCAGGGCATCGAAGGGCTGGAGTTCGTTGACGGAAACGTAAGCTACACGTTCGACGCCAATTGGAAGCTTCAGTTCGAGAACGGGCTTGATTATTACCACTTCGCTTCAACGCACAGTTCGTATATCGACGTTCTCAAGAAGCGTGAAGTGCGGAGAGGACCGCTAGAAGTAAAGCCGTGGAATCCGACAGAGACCGACCCCGACGCGCAAGGAAGCTTCAGCCTGGCGAGGGGGCACGCGATGATGTGGTCCATTCATGCGTCAAGGGTTTATAAGCTCCGCCCTCTCAATCAGGATGGCAAACTTCTGTCGACGGTTCAGGGGCAGACTCGGGAAGACAAGCTCAAGTGGATGTTTCGTCAGCGCAATCTCACGATTTATCCTAACCTGCAGATCGTTGATATCGGCACGCTGCAGTTGCGGACGTGGCGGCCATTGGCTCCGGACAAGACGGAGATTACGTCTCACTGTCTTGCCCCAGTTGGTGAAAGTGACGAGGCGCGCCGCGTTCGCATCCGTCTGTATGAGGATTTCTTCAATCCGAGCGGTCTTGCGACGTCCGACGACAACGTCATGTACGAGCTTTGCCAGACCGGCTACGGAGCTCGTTTCGCTGGTCCTACGC
This sequence comes from Bradyrhizobium sp. WYCCWR 12699, assembly GCF_032144035.1. NCBI lineage: Bacteria > Pseudomonadati > Pseudomonadota > Alphaproteobacteria > Hyphomicrobiales > Nitrobacteraceae > Bradyrhizobium > Bradyrhizobium sp. WYCCWR 12699. The sequence continues at coordinate 574,159 of NZ_JAVTJN010000032.1, read as the reverse complement.
AGGGGTATGCGCGAGGCTTGAGGCCGAAGTCCGGCGAGGCACTCAACTACTCTTCCGAATTGCAGGTTTCACCTGATCGGTGGACCTATGGAGCGCCCCTGTTCGGCGATGAGACATGCTTTCATTCCGGTTACCGGGAATGGCTGCGCCTTATGACTCGTGATCCCTCGGAAGGCTAGGTTAGCGACATGTCAGAGGATGATTACCTGAAGATTGCTACTCGCGTTCTCTTCACGGAGGCAAGACTTCTGGATCAGAAGAAATTCCGCGATTGGGTCAAGCTCTACGCTGACGATGCGATTTTCTGGGTGCCGGCCTGGAAGGACGAGTACGAGACGACGTCCAATCCGAACCGCGAGCTTTCAATGATATATCATGAGAACTCATATGGGCTGAGTGACCGAATTGACAGGATACAGTCGCGAAAGTCCATCACGGCGATGCCGCTTCCGCGCACGGTTCATTCCTATACGAACATCATGGTCGATGCGGCCTCGACGGATTCGATCGAGGGAAATGCCTGCTTCACGGTTCATACGTACGATCCGCGCGCTTGTAAAAGCCATACCAACTTCGGACGCCTTGAATTTCGGCTGCGCCGTCTTGGAGAGGCTTGGCTGATCGGATTCAAAAAGATTTCCCTTACGAACGATCAAATGGCCACTGCGCTCGATTTCTACAGCGTCTAGCAAGTGCGTCGCAGATGAATATCAGCAGAATCTGCCAACTAGCCTTCGGCTGAAGGTATTGAATGTGAGAGTGCTCGGCGCCTGTCAACGGCGGATAAGGAGGACGGGCGCGCCGAATGTGCCCTTCCCCTACAGGGAGCGCTAAAATGCGTTTTGTGATTGTCGGAGCAGGCCTCGCGGGGCACACAGCCGCCGTGCATCTTCGCGAGTTGGCGCCACAAGCCAAGATCGATATTCTCGGAGACGAACTCGGCCTGCCGTATGATCGCCCGCCGCTGTCCAAAGAAGTCCTTGGCGAGGGCGCACCGCGCTATCTGGCAAACGCGGAGACCTATCATGAGAACGGTATTTCGTATCATCCCGGACAAACCGCGACGCAGATCGATCGAAACCGCTCCGAAATTCTAACCGCTTGCGGAAATGCTTATGCTTACGATCGGCTACTCCTCGCGACCGGATCGCGGGCGAGAAAATTGCCGGATAGCGTCGGGCAAAGCTCGAAAATTCTCTATCTGCGAACGCTTGAAGACGCGGTTCGCTTGAAATCCGTGCTTCGGGAATCGCGTCGAATTGCTGTGATCGGCGGCGGGTTCATTGGGTTAGAGGTTGCTGCCGCCGCTCGAGCGATGGCCTGCGAGGTTTTTCTGTTTGAGATGACGGATCGGATACTATCTCGCGGCATGCCTGCTATCCTGAGCCGTTGGGCTGAGAAATTGCATCGCCTGAACGGAGTCCAGTTCGAATTTGGCTCAAAGATCGATTCAATTCATCATCAGGATGATGGTTCGTTGCGATTGCGCTGGAATGCATTCGCAGATGTCGACGCAGTCGTTGTCGGGATCGGGGTTCAACCCAACACCCAACTTGCATCGGACGCGGGGCTGGACGTCGATGATGGTATTGTCGTGGATGATCGCTGCCAGACATCTGATCCGGCGATCTTCGCTGCGGGAGAGGTGACGTCACACCCCGTCTTAGGCGGCGCGTTTCGTCAGCGACTTGAGTCCTGGAAGGTGGCCTCGGGCCAATCGCTGGTCGCGGCGAAATCCATGGCAGGGATTGACTCGCATTATGCGGAGCCGCCGTGGCTATGGTCGGACCAGTTTGGACACAACATTCAGTCGTTAGGAGTGCTGCAAAATGCTGACCGCAGTGTCGTGCTGGACGATCCTGAAACGAACAATTGGACGGCAATCTTCCTCGATAGTCACGATAAAATTGCCGGCGCAATCGCGGTGAACAACGGCCGTGATATTTCGATGCTAAAGCGTGCCTTGCTTCATGACGGAATCATTCCAGAGAAACTGCTCAATAGAGCCGCCAGATAGCGCTCCTATTACGTGTTCATCATGAGAACCGAGATACCGAGCGATATGCTTGGCTTCGACCAAACTCATTGCGCCTATGTTGGCGCGGTTCATGGCGACGGACAGAAGCTTTTTTGAAGGCTCGCCGAGTGCGTCATTTCGCTAAGCGAGCCGAAGGGTAGCCCTCGGAGAGCATCCTCAGGAAAGAGTCAGAGCGGGGTTCCCATTGTCGGCTCTCCAATAGGCCGAATAGTAAAGCCGGTTTGGGCCCGCGCCATGCGCAGTTTTCGTTGCCTATTCCGAAGCTCTAGCCGGGACCGCGTTCGCAGCCGCGCCTTCCCGATCCGGCTAAGCTGGTCCCGCCGATGTTCAAGTGCGTCATGGCGGCGGATAAGGGGCCGGAAGGCGAGAGGAAGTTGTCAGTTAAGGTAGATAGCATCAAAGCAGAAGGGGACGCCGCATGTATTGTAATATAGCCGTCAGATCCTCGGTTGCCGCGTCGCGCGACGCACCCGTCGACCATAACGCTCGTTATCCGTCGGATCGGGGTGCTTGCCGCCGCCCTTCCAGTCGTCGGAGATCAGCCAGTCCTCGAAATAGTAAAGCCACGTTGTGGCCCAGGGTACGAATGTCTGATCGATCCGCATCGTGCCGGTCCACTCGCGCGTTCCTGGCAACGTGAGGCACAGGCGCAGGGGATCATGATAGACGTGCGGCAGGGGCCGCTCACCCGCCAAAGCCGAAAGCTCGGGGTCCGTGACGAAGACGCTTGGTGTTTCGCCCCGCTGAAATGTAATGCGCATGGAGTATTCACGGCTAAGGGGCGTCGGCCTGTCACGATAATCCCAAATAAAGCCAGTCGCGTGCAGCCGGCCTGTCCCCGTACAGATGGGATTGGCGCGCAGAAACATAAACTGCTGCGCGGGCGTCAGGTCTGGGCGGTCACGCGAAAACACCTAGTCACCGAAGAACGTGTTGGAGCGAACCGGCGTCGCATTGGCCGCGCTGGACAGCGTGAGCCCGACCGTCGGCGCGACGTAGAGCTTCTTGGCCGTGCGTGCCTGCGAAATGCTGTCGGTGCGAGCATCGATAACTTTGCGAACGACCGAACTCCCGAGGCTTCCTTCCAAGCTCTTGCCGATAACGTCGATGCCCTGCAAATCCGGAAGGGCCTCGAAGTCCGCCAGTGCCTTCGCATGCCACTCGTAGAAGGCGGCGGCGCGAGCCGGCTCAGTATTCCAGCGCTCGGCGAAGTTCTCGCCGACCGTGGTTTCGTTGGCCACCACATAGATCCGCCGACCATTGACGACCGGCTTATCGATGAAGTGTGGCATCAACCGAATGGTCGCGATCAGAACGTCAAGTTCGGAATCGAAAACAAAGCTCTTGACGCAATACTCATACGACTGTGCCGCGAGCGTGGTGATGATGATGGAGATCGGTGCGATCTCCTCGACGACTTCCAGGAAATGCACATCACGATGCCGCTTGAGGATCTGCACCGTCCGCCGCAGGATGCCTTTGGCGGTGCCATGCACAGGGAAGGGCTCGACGGCCGCACGGTCCTCGGCAGCGAGAGCCTTTTGCATCCGCAAGGTGGGGATTAGGGCTGCCCTGCGTTCAAAGAGCGCCTTGTAGCCTTTCGGATTCGTCGGTTTGAATTCCCGCAGCTTCTTGTCGGGAACCAATTCGCCGCCGTTGGCGCATTTGGCATTGTTGATCGTCGGCGAGATGTCGAGATGATATTCGCGTGCGTAGTTCAAGCGCCAGCAGCGCTTCTTCTCTTCGAGCATGGCAGCGTAGCGCGCGTTCTCCTTCAGGCGATCGCCGACAATGCGTTTCAACTCTGCCGGTGGCCGGTCAGCGGTAAAGCGCAGCACCTTGCAGATGAGATCGACGTCGAAATCTTCGCGCCCGATCGGTTTGACCGTCGTGCCGAGGCCGGTCGAGCCGTGAGCATAAATATCGATCCACTTCAGAAGAGGGTTGTCCGACCCGGAGAGCCATTCCGCGACAGCCTCGTAGCTCGTCCGCGCAGCCTCAAGCTGAGCAGCGGTCAACTCCAGCGCTTGGCAAATCTGATCGAGGAGCGAGTAAACCTCGGCTTTGCGCAAAAGCAGATGCGTCTGGGGAGGCGCCGTGAACATCTGATTCATGGCTCAATTCCTTTCACGGTGTAGATAGGTTTGAACGATTCGGCAGTTTCCGTCAGAAAAACGGGTTCAATGCGAGGACGCTCCTTACGAGCTGATGAGGCGCCCATGCCTTTGAGTTGCGCGATCTTGCGCGTGTCATCGAGATTGAAGAAATCCTTCGGCACATCCGGGCAGCACCGGAAAATCGCCTCACGTTCGTATTGATGGCCGGTAAGCAACTTCGCCATACCAAGCGCGCCATGCGACTGGCCGTCCATGAACAGGCGGGTCACATCCTTTGCGAGACCGCCCCAACCAGGCGCCTCGCCGATCATGTAGACCTCGTTGACGCAGCCCAGGCTCAGCACTCGCAGACTGCTGGCCGGCCAGTCGAGCAAAGTGACGGCCTCGACCACCGCCAACGCGATCGGGTTGTTGGCCCATACGCCGCCGTCGAGCAGACCGACATCCTCGGCGGTCCGGTGGCGCTTGTAGTAGGTGGGCGCGGCGGCCGTCGCCATCGCGGCATCGACGGCGAGGCGCTTGTAATCGGTCTTGAGGCGGGGATGATGCGCTGTCTTGAAAATATAGACACCGCGATGGTCGGCATCCCATGCGGGAATCACCAGTCGCGTTCTCGCATCCCCAATGCGCCTGCTGCCGAGAACTGTAGAGAGTTCGCTCCGCAGCAGATCAGCGTCATGCTTCGGGGTGACGATGTGCTTGAGGCGACGCCACGCGTCGCCGGCGAAGCTCGCCAGAGCGCCGCCCGACTGTCCAAAAATGTGTGGGCCGCGACGGACATAGAGGTCAAGGAGATCACGCGCGGGAAGACCCATCGCCAATCCGATCGCCAGAATGCCGCCCGTGGACGTTCCTGCGATCAGATCGAAATACTCTCCGATGGGCCGGTCGAGATCCTCTTCCAGAGACGTAAGAAAGGACGCCGGCTGCGTTCCCATGATGCCGCCGCCGTCAATCGAGAGAATTCGACGAATCGGCGGTTTATCTGAAGGAACTGCAACCTGCGTCATGTCGCTTAGCCCTTCGGAGGATAGGGATCGTGCCCGTAGGAATTCTTGTCGCGAATCCGACCGTCCGGCCGATGAATGACGACTTCGCTCTGCTGGTTGATCGCGATCTCCCGTGCAGCCCGTTCGGCATCTCCCTGGGTCGGATGGATCGAGGTTGCCCTCTCATTCCTTTCGCCACGCACGGCCCATTCGTCACCGTGCGGAACGACATGCTGATTCTTGCCTGCCATGCTCACAACTCCTGATTCCTTGACCTGATTCGCAAATCGTAATAAGTAGCTATACGCTCTGTCATAGCCTGAGCCGAAGAAATAGCCCCGCGGGGCTGTCGACGATCTAGACATGGAACTCTATACGATCTGTCATGGCCGAGTCAAGCGCACCAAAAGACTTCGCCTCTCGCCTGCGCAAAACGCGCGAAACGCGGGAGCTAAGCCAATCCGAACTGGCCAGGGAAGCCGGCATGCAACCTTCGGCCATCGCCCATTTTGAGGCTGGGCGCCGCAAGCCGTCGTTCGACAACGTGCGAGCGCTCGCGAAGGCGCTGAAGGTCTCGGCCGACTACCTACTCGGGGCGCAAGCCGCGACGACCGCCTTTCGCGACGAAGACAAGCTGAGCGCAAAAGATCGACTTTTTATTCAGAACATCATCGACACAATGATTAAGGACAAGAAATAGGGGGCGAAACATGGCGGGCTTTCGGTTGAAGATGGCAACCCAGCACGGCGAAAAGGTCGCTGAGGAATTTGGCTTCAATCAGTTTCCAGTTAGACCTCGAGAGATCGCCAAGGCCAGGGATATTGTCATCCAGGCGAAACCAGCCGAAGTGACGGGCGTGTCCGGCGCGATCATCTTCGCCGGTGATTCGGCCACCATCATCTACTCCACCGAGCACGGCAACGAAGGCTTCGAGAATTTCTCCATTGGCCATGAGCTGGGGCATTGGTTCCTGCCGGGCCATCCCGAGGAGATTATCAAGGCCGGCGGCGCGCACATGTCCCGCGCCAATTTTACACAGAATACGTCGATCGAGCTGGAGGCTGACCACTTCGCCAGCGGCCTTCTCTTGCCGTCCAATCTCACACGCAACCTGCTCTCCAATTATCAGATCGGCCTCGACGGCATTCTCAAGCTGGCTGAGAAGGCCCATTGTTCGATCACGGCTGCCGCGATTCGGGCCGCGGAGTGCGGCAGCTATCCGATGGCGATCATCGTCAGCAAGGGCAACGAGATCGCATATGCGTTTACCTCGGAGTCTTTCAAGAATCTCGGCAAGCTAGCGTTCTTGCGAAAAGGCGCTCCTTTGCCCGACGGAGCGACGCAGAGGTTCAACGCGGATGCGGCGAATGTCCTTCGCGCCGAACGCGCCGTTGGTGAAACCGACTTGGCGACATGGTTCGACGGCCCGGGTCGGATCACTCTTGATGAAGAGATCATCGGCCTTGGCAAATACGGCTACACCTTGACCGTGTTGACCAGCGAGGGGCTGCCCGAAGCCCCTCTCGATGAGGAGGATGAGGATGCTGAATTGGAGCGAAGCTGGACACCCCGCTTCGCTTATGGCCGGTAGCCACATCCGACATTGGGCCGATTAGCAGGGCCATGCTGCGGGCCGTGGGATTGCCCTCGAACTAATACGGGTGTTGCACCCCCCGCAACCATCCCCTCTTCGAAACAGTATTATGACCCTTCCGGTAATTTCGGCTGCCGGAGATGATATTTCGGACGTGGCCGTAGTCCAGGAAGGTCGAAAATGCTTTATCTTTCAGCGGGGGCTGACTGACACTCTCTCCGTCGCACTGCTTCTCCATTGTATCCGGCCGTTCGAAGCCACGGCAAAGCATTGGATCTAGGCGACAACGGCTGTTGCGGTTATCTCAGGCGGACAAGCGCAACGCGATGCAACGGATGCGAAATCGATCCTTCCAGCACGAGATGCACAAGCGTCGACGATTATCACATGAGCTTTGCGACGGGTTGAATTGGGCAACTTAACAGGCCTGATGATAGGCGACTCAAGCCTGCGCGCCTCCCTTGATCGGCATCACCTTCTTGGGATCGAGCCAGTGGTCGATCCGATCAGCCCAATGCTGCATCAGCTTCGTGCGCGAGCCGATCAGCGCGAGGGGTCCGTGCTTCTTGTAGAGACCTTCCACAGTAGAGTTATCGAGATGTGCGAGCTGCAGCTCGACGACATCGCCATCCCATGCCTTGGCGTCCTTGATCTCTTCGTGGTGAGATAGAGTCGAGAACGTGGTCCGGAATCCGTGGGCACAATGATCAGTCTTGGTATCAATGCCAAGCAGCCGCAAGCGCTTGTTGAGCGTATTGTTTGATAGCGGCGCGTCCTTCGAGCAGGAAAACGCGTACCGGCGATGGCCGGTCAGCTTCTGGACGCTACGCAGGATCGCGAGTGCCTGTCGTGACAAGGGCACAACATGGTCCCAACCGGTCTTCATCTTGGGAGCTGGAACAGTCCAGCGTTTGGCATCCCAATCGACCTCGCCCCATTCCATTTCATTGACCATGCCGGGGCGGGGAATGGTCAGCGCATTGAAGCGCAAGGCAAGGCCAACGACGTCACCAAATCTCGCTCTCGTCCACGGTGCGCTGATAAGTTTGAAGACGCGCGTGACGTCGCGTGGTTCGGTGACACCGGGACGCGGCGTCGAAATGTTGGCAATCATCTGTCCATTCAGGTTGCGGAATGGATTGTAGCCGTCGCCTTCGACGTCGGCATAGTCGCAGATCTGCTCGCCGATGCTGCGCACTCGGTCCCGGGTTTCCAGCCTTCCCTCTGCTTCATATGAACGCATGAAAGCGAGCACGTCGGGACGCTTGATGTCCTGCCTGCACAGCTTGCCGAAGCGAGCCTTGACGTAGCCGACGCGCAGCTCGAGCACCTCGACGGTCTTGGGGTCGCGCACTGCGACGATCCTGCCGCGCTTGACTTTCTCCACCTTCTTCTTGGCGAGCCACTCATCGGCCCATTGCGCGAAAGGCCGGGCGGCGGCCTGCTTGTGCTTGTCGAGCTGCTTCTCGATGCTCGGGTCTTTGCCTTCCTTGAGCAGGTCTTTGGCCTTGTCGCGCTCGCGCCGCGCGTCTGCGAGCGAGAACGTGCCATCCCTGCCGTTGCCGTAGGGGCCGATGGAGTAGGTTTTCTGGCGGCCGTGGAAACGGTAGTCCATCCGCCAGAGCTTGGAGGCAGCGTTGCCGGGCCTGCTCACGTCCGGCGTGACGAAGAGATAGAGCCAGCCGCCGGTCACGTCGGAAATCTTAGCGGGACTCCACGCGCCATTGTCGAATTTCGGTCGGGCGGCGCGGCAGTCGACGTCGGTCTTAATCTGCTTGGGATTGGCGCACGCGCCGTCGTTCTTGCCGCCCATCGGCTCAATTCCTTCATTCGGCAAAGCGAAAGTCGCCGTGAACGTTTGTTCTCCCGATACCAGCAAAAATACCAGCAAATCGGGCGGCTGGGATCGGAGGAGAACAAACGGTGACGAACTAGAACGTACGCGGAAGTGCCTATTTTTCAAGGCTTTCCGAGCACGGTGCGGACGGTTGCGGACGTTTCGGAACGGGCTTGAACAGCCTGGTTGGTGCCCCTGGCCGGAATCGAACCAGCACTCCTTGCGGAACTCGATTTTGAGTCGAGCGCGTCTACCAGTTCCGCCACAGGGGCCCTCGGTCGGCCCTGGAAGGGAGCGTCGCGAAGCCGGCGGACTATAGCCATGGACAAAGCGGGGTCAACCCGCGCCAAAGTGATGTCCGCCGTTCTCGACAGCCGCATGGACCGGAGCTAGAGGCTAAAGGGCGCGACCCCCAGGAAAGAGGCTGCCGTGACGACCCAGAGTGCCGCCATACCTGCATTCAAGCCGGCTGCCGGCGGCCCTGCGCTGACGGCCTCGCTGCTCGTCACGCTGATCGCAGCCGTGACCATCGCGGGCGCCTGGTTCTTCCAGCTTGTGCTGGAGATCCTGCCCTGTCCGCTCTGCCTGGAGCAGCGCTATGCCTATTACCTCGCGATTCCCCTCGGTGCGCTCGCGGCGCTTGCCGCGCGAAGCGGCGCGCCGCGGCCGCTGCTGCTGGCGGGGCTCGCAATCCTCGCGCTCGCGACGCTCGCCAATGCCGGGCTCGGCACCTACCATTCCGGCGTCGAATGGGGATTCTGGAAGGGGCCGACCGATTGCACGGGTCCCGTCGTCAACCTCGGCAACGCCGGCGATCTCTTTTCTCGGCTCGATACCGTGAAGGTGGTGCGCTGCGACGAGGTGCAGTGGCGCTTCCTCGGCCTCTCGCTCGCCGGCTACAACGTGCTGATCTCGCTGCTGATGGCCGCGATCGCCGTGTGGGGATTTGTGCGGACGGCGCAGCGCTGAAGCTCAATCGTCGACGTCGTCCTGGGTGCGTCCGAACAGGTGCACGATGCCTGGCGTTGCGATCGTCACGAACACGAAGCGCGACAAATGGTGGGCGCCGACGAAGATCGGGTCGATGTGCAAGGTCAGCGCCAGCGCCAGCATGGCATCCATCGCGCCCGGCGCGAAGGCGACCACGACGTCGGAGAATTTGACCTGCGTGGTAAGCGCAATGATGCCGACGAAAATGGCGGAGACGGCGATCGCGACCGTGAATGAGCCCAGCGCCGCGCTGAGGTGACCGGCGAGCGTCTTGATCCGCATCCGCGCGAAACGGCTGCCGATCAGGGCGCCGATCCCGACCAGCGCCACGCCGCGCACCCAGTCCGGCAGGCCGCCCTCGACCCAGCCCGCGCCATGCAGCACGCTGGAGGCGATCATGGCGCCGAACATCCAGCTCGCCGGAAACCTGATCAGCCGCAGGACCAGCGCCATTACAAGTGAGGCCGCGGCCAGCTCCACGAGGTCGAGCGGCGAGGCAATGATCGACGTCGTCAGCGACGGCGCGGCGGAGGGGGCGACGCCCGCGAGCGCGAGCACGATCGGCAGCGCGGCGGTAAGGATGATGACGCGCATGGTCTGCACCACCGCGATGCCCGGCAGGTCGGCACCCCGCTCGACCGCCAGGATCGTGATCTGCGACAGGGCGCCGGGGCTGCCGGCCAGGAAGGCCGAGGTGCGGTCCCAGCCATGGATGAGCTGGAGGTAATAGCTCGAGCCGAAGGTCGAGCAGAAGGTCGCGAGCGCAAGCAGCCCGATGGTGAGGGGATAGGCACTGAGCTGCTGCAGCAGATGGCGCGAGACCACCGAGCCCAGCGAAATCCCGAGCAGCACCAGCACGGTCTGGGTCAGGAGCGGCGGCAACGACAATTGGCGGCCGGCGATGGCAGCGATGCCGACTGCGATCATCGAGCCCGAGATCAGCCCGCCCGGCAGGCCGGCGAAGAGAAACACCAGGCCTCCGGCGGTGCCGATGACGAGCGTCTCCGCCGTGCTCAAGAGCTTGGCGCGGCTCGGCCATTCGAACGGCAGGGAGGCGGTGATCTGCTTCACGCCGCCTTATCGCAAATCGGCGGGAGGCGCACAATTGCAGGCTCGTCATGCCGCAATGCGCGCGCCTCGCGCCGGCGCGCGTGGAGGGTCGCGAGGGTTACTTCTTGTCGGCGGCAGGGGCAGCGGGCGCGGCGGTGCCGGACCTCGCTTCCTTCTTGCACTCGCGACGGAATTTCTTGCGCTCCTTGCCTTTCAGGCCCTTGGCGTCCGCCTGCTTGGAGCACTCGATCGACTCGGCCGTGCGCTCCTTCGTCGCCTTCGCGGCCTCGGTCTTCACATCGGTCTTCACATCGGTCTTGGCCGCCGGCGCGGTGGTCTGTGCGAAGGCGGTGCCGGTGACGAGCAGGGAGGCGAGGGCGACGGCGGCGAGGCGGGAGGCGAGGGTCATGGTGTTGCACTCTATCTTGCGAGAATTGCGAGGGATCGCGAACGTCGGCTCGGATTGCTGAACGCGACATGAATAATCTGAACGAGGCCGTCACTATATTTTGGCGGCAGAAGCCGTCGCATCCTTGTCGCAAGCAGCCGACACGCTAGGATAGCAAGTGTTATTTCACTTCCCCGTCGGGAGAAGACCAAGGAGGAGACCCAGGGATGACCATTCAATCAAAATGGCTGTGCGCGGTTGCGTTGTCGGGATTTGCGGCGCTCGCGCTGTCGGCACCGGCGCAGGCGCTGACCTCGCAGGAATGCAGCGCGAAATATCAGGCTGCCAAGAAGGACGGCTCGCTCGGCACGATGAAGTGGAATGACTTCCGCAAGGCCCAGTGCGGTGCGGATGCGACGCCGGCCGCCGCGCCGACTGCGGCTGCGCCCGCTGCTCCGGCCGCTCCCACTGAACCGAAGCAGGCGAAGAAGGAGGCGGCCCCCGCCGCCGCGCCGACCCTGCCCGCCGGTCCCGCGATCTATCCGAACGCGGTCGATCCGAAATACGCCAAGGAGACCCCCGGCAAGGCACGGATGCACACCTGCGTCGACCAGTACAATGCTAACAAGACCACCAACGGCAATGGCGGCTTGAAGTGGATCCAGAAGGGCGGCGGCTATTACAGCGAATGCACCAAGAAGCTGAAGGGCGCCGCCTGAGTTTCGACATGACGCGATGGCCGGAGCAAAGCTCCGGCCATCTTGCTTAGTCCAGCAGCTTCTCGGCCGATTTCGCCACCAGCTGCGATCGCTTGCGCGGGCCGCGCTCGACGAACAACAGGCTCTGGCCGAAGATGAAGCAGTAGAACAGGAAGGCCTGTGCCTCGGCCGCCTCGGCGTCGAGCCCGGTCGCGCGATAGAGCTCGGCCACGTGCTTGAGCCGCGCGGCATCGACGCTTGCCACGGCCGCCGCGGCGGTCTCGTCCGAGCGGGCCCATTGCCGGATCGCGAGCTCGATCGCCATGGCTTCCGGATTGAGCCGCTCCGAATAGAGCTGGATCACCGCCTTCAGCCGTTCGCGGGGCTCCTCGCCGTCGAGGCGCGTCTGCTGCGCGATCGACGCGGCGCGGCCCTCGCGCCAGCGCTGCAGCATGGCCTCGAGCAGCGCTGCGCGGTCGGCGAAGCGGCGGTAGAAGCCGCCCTTGGTGACGCCGAGATTCTTGGCGAGCACCTCGACCCTGACACCCTCGACCCCCGAGCGGGCGAGCTCGGCAAACCCAGCCTCGACCCAGACGTCGCCCCTGCCGTCGCTCATGAAGTAGGCCTCTCGGATTCTTGATACGGTGCCGTATTGCTAACCCGCCGCCACCCTGATACGCTACCGTATCAAAATCAAAAGACGCACGAGGGCAGGGAATGGCGATGGAGCAGGAGGCAACCTATCGCGGCACGGTCTATCCGTGGCAGTGCGATCACGTCGGCCACATGAACATCATGTGGTATGTCGGCAAGTTCGACGAGGCCAACTGGAATCTGTTCGCGCGCCTCGGACTGACGCCGAGCTACTTGCGGTCCTCCGGCCGCGGCATGGCCGCCGTGCAGCAGAACATCACCTACCGGCGCGAGCTGCTCGCCGGCGACATCGTCGAGATCCGCAGCCATCTGCTCGAGGTTCGCGACAAGTCGATCCGCTTCCGGCACGACATGACGAACGCCGAGACCGGCGAGATCGCCGCGATTTGCGAGATCACTGGCGTGCACATGGACCGGAGCCAGCGCAAATCGGCACCGTTCACCGATGCCGTCCGCGAGACCGCCTTGCGGCATCTTGCCGAGCCGGCCGAGGCCTGAACCATGGCCGCGTTCGAGCCGAAGAACCCGGGCTATCGGGCAGCGGCCATCGCCATGTTCGATGCCCAGCCGGCGATGCACACCCTCGGCATCGTGATTGTCCGCCTTGCACCGGGCGAGATCGAGCTGGCGATGCTGCATTCGCCTGCATTCACCCAGCAGAACGGTTTTGTTCACGCCGGCATCATCACCGCCGGGCTGGACAATGCCTGCGGCGTTGCCGCCTTCACCCTGATGCCGCGCGAGGCGGATATCCTCACCGTCGAGTTCAAGACCACGCTGCTGGCGCCGGCCCGGGGCGAGCGCTTCGTCTTCAAGGCCGAGGTCGTCAAGCCCGGCCGCACGCTGACCTTCTGCGAGGCCAGGGCGTTCGCCGAGCATGACGGCAAGATCACGCCGATCGCCACGATGACAGCGACGTTGATGGCGATGCTTCCGCGCATTGCTGCCTCGCCCGCGCCGGCCCCGTCCGGCGCATAGCCGCGATTGACAAGCCTGCCGGCCCATCCCTTCATGCGGCGGTCATGCTTGCAAGTCTCGGCCTCATCCTGCTGTGCCAATTGATCGGCGAAGCCGTCGTGCGCGGCCTCGGCCTGCCCCTGCCGGGCCCCGTGCTCGGCCTGCTGCTGCTCCTGGTCCTGCTGCTCGTGCGCGACCGGGTTGCGTTGATCGCGCGCGGGCCGCTCGGCGGCGACGGCGTGGAGACGGCAAGCAAGGGCCTGCTTGCCCATCTCTCGCTGCTGTTCGTGCCGGCCGGCGTCGGCGTGGTGCAGAAGCTCGATCTCCTCGCGGCCCACGGCATCGCCATCGTTCTGGTGCTCGCCCTCTCCGTGGTCGTCACGCTGCTTGCGACCGTGCTGACCTTTCGACTGGTCAGCCGCCTGTTGAAGCAGCAGGACGCGCCATGAGCGACAATCCGTTCTCGCTGTGGGTCTATCTCTCGCAGTCGCCGCTGCTCTGGCTGACCGTGACGCTGCTGGTCTATGCGGCCACGGACGCGGTGTCGCTGGCGACGCGACGCCATCCGCTAGCCAATCCCGTGCTGCATGCGATGTGGATCATCGGCGCGTTCCTGCTGCTGACCGGCACGTCCTACACGACCTATTTTGCCGGCGCACAATTCGTGCATTTCCTGCTCGGGCCTGCGACCGTCGCACTCGCCGTGCCGCTCTACGAGAACCGCAAGCGCGTGGTCGCCTCCATCGTGCCGATGCTGGTGGCGCTGGTCGCGGGCTCGGTCACCGCCGTGGTGTCGGTGGTGCTGCTGGCCGAGCTTGCCGGCCTTCCCCGCGAGGTGGTGCTGTCGCTTGCGCCGAAATCGGTCACCGCCGGCGTTGCCATGGGCATCGCCGAATCCCTGCATGCCGATCCCTCGCTGGCGGCCGTCGCGGTGATCCTCACAGGCATCATGGGCGCCATCATCGTGACGCCGCTGATGAACCGCACCGGCGTCACCGATTACCGTGCCCGCGGATTCGCGGCCGGCCTTGCGGCCCATGGCATCGGGACCGCGCGGGCGTTCCAGGTCGACGAGATCGCGGGCGTGTTTTCGGGTATCGCCATGAGCCTGAACGCCTTGGTGACCTCGTTCCTGGTCCCCCTGGCCGTCACGCTGCTGGTGCGATGACATCGCCGCCGCGACACTCTATATGACCTGTAACAATTCCCAGTCCCGAACCGTATCGACGGAGATGGGACCGAAACGGGACGAGATATGGCCGGAATCAAGAACAAGGCATTTGAGCCGACGCGGCGCACGGCTCTGACGCTGATCGGGGCGAGCGCCCTTGCGGCGGGCGGGATCAACTCTGCGCTGGCAGCCGCTGGTGACGACGAGGTGCTGACCGAAGCCAAGGTGCTGCGCGATCCCGATACGCCCGTCGCCGGCAATCCCGATGGCAACATCACCATCGTCGAATGGTCTGATTATAATTGCCCCTATTGCCGCAAGCTCGAGCCTGAGCTGCGCCAGGTCGTTCAGGACGACGGCAAGGTGCGACTGGTGATGAAGGATTGGCCGATCCTCGGGCCGGTCTCGGTCACGGCGGCGCGGTCCGCGCTCGCGGCGAAATTCCAGGACAAGTATCATAAGGCCCATGACGCCATGATGGGCGTCAGCTCGCGCCTGACCGAGTCGCGCATCAACGAGCTGCTGGCGGCGGCCGGCGTCGACATGGACCGCCTGAAACGCGATCTTGCCGGTCGTGGCAGCGACATCGATGCGCTGCTCAAGCGCAACAACGAGCAGGCCGAGGCCTTCGGCTTCAACGGCACCCCGTCTTTCATCGTCGGCAAGTACCGCGTGCCCGGCGTGCTCAGCATGGCCGAGTTCGAGCAGGTCATCGCCGATGCTCGCAAGGCCAAGATGAACTGACGCGCACGGCGTCGATCGGCGCCGACACGTCGACCGCAGCCAACACAAAGGCGCCGCCGCGGTGTTCGCGACGGCGCCTTGTTCATGATAAGGCGTCGTTACTTCGACGAGATCCGGACCCAGTCCTTGTGCGCGCGATCGCGCAGCGCATCCCAATCCGCCTTCGCCACGTCCCAGTTCACGATGGTGCGATTGGTGGTCGCGACCTGGCCGTTGGCGACGGACGACGTCTGCATGGAATCATAGACGTAGACGCCGCCCGCGAGCAGCAACGCGCCCAAAATCATTCCTAAAAACGTCTGCATTTGCGAACCTCCGGTGACGGGCGATAACGTCGGCCCGATCTGATGGTTCCGCGGCCATGCGGCGCATCTAAG
The DNA here is from genome assembly GCF_032144035.1 of Bradyrhizobium sp. WYCCWR 12699. Classification (NCBI taxonomy): domain Bacteria; kingdom Pseudomonadati; phylum Pseudomonadota; class Alphaproteobacteria; order Hyphomicrobiales; family Nitrobacteraceae; genus Bradyrhizobium; species Bradyrhizobium sp. WYCCWR 12699. The sequence goes on along the minus strand of NZ_JAVTJN010000032.1, from coordinate 558,554 downwards.
GAAAGGTTGTTCACTTTCCATTCAGCCACTGCATCAGCGCCGCGTTGATCTCGCGCGGATAGGTGTGGCTGAGATCGTCGATCTCTCGATAGGTAACATCGGCGCCGGCGGCTACAAGCGCCGCCTGCGTCTGGCGCGCTGTCTGCACGGGAAACATCCAGTCGAGCCTGCCGTGGGTGATGAAGATCGGCAGCCTCTGCAGGCGCGTGGCGTCCGCCATCTCCGCCATCAGCGGATGGAAGGTTGCCGAGACCGGGGCGAGATGGGTGAAGGGCGAAGCGGCCTCAAGCCCGCTCACGTAACAGAAGGTGCCGCCATCGCTCATTCCGGTCAGCAGCATGCGCGAGGCATCGACGGTCCAGCGGCTGCGCACGGCTTCGAGGATGCGCATGAGATTGGGCGTATCGACGTCATCGCCCATCAGCGCCCAGGTCGGGCCTATCGCGGTCGGCGCCACCAGGATCGCGCCGAGGCTGCGCGCATCGCGTAGCCAGCTCCACAGAAAACCGCGTCCGTTGCCGCTGCCGCCATGTTGCGCCATCACCAGCGGCATGGCGCGATCCTGCGTGTAATATTCGGGCACATAGACCGAGAAGCCGCCGCGGCTGCCGGGCTCGTTGTGATCGTGCAAGATGCCGGTGTCTTCGCGTGTGCCGGCTTCGAGCCGGGATAACAGGTCCGCATCGTCGCGATGGGCGGCGTTGAGGAAGAAGCTGCTTACCGGCGGAAACTGCCCCGCAAGGGGATAAAGCGCCTCCTGCGCGCGCGGCAGATGGCGCAGCGCGCGGAACACCGCGACGAGATCGCCATGGCCGCGCTCGACCTCACGGATGCCGGCAAAGGCGGCGAGCGTCTCGTCGCAGGCGCGATTCAGTTGCGCGCGCAAGCCGGCGAACTGCTCCGGCCAATCGCCCATCGCAGCGCGTGCCGCCTGCAGCGCCTCGTCCGGCGTGCCGATTGCATTCATGACGGAGGCAAACGCCGGGGGATGCAAATGCCGGGCGAAGAAGCCGAGCGCCTCCAACGCGTTGAGCAGCGGCGGAAGCGCGGCCACGATGTCGTCGATCACGGCCTCGCTCATTGCAGCTTCCTTGGCGGCGTCCTTCAGCGGGGAGTCAATGCAGCTTCGGTGCCTTCAACAGCTTGAAGCGATCGGTCGAGGTCACCGTGACGTCGAAGGTGACGCCTTCGTGGTGCACGGTCAGCGGCACGTCGACACCGGCGGCGCCGAGCGACCACATCTTCTTGTAGAATTCGGTCTGGCTCGTGACCTTGTCGCCGTCGACGGCGAGGATGACGTCGCCGGTCTTGAGCTCGGCGCGCGCGGCCGGGCCGTTGGCGGAGATTCCGATCACCACTACGCGGTTGTCGATCTCGGTCGAGAACAGTCCGAGCCAGGGCCGCGCCGGCTTGTTGACGCGGCCGAACTTGCGCAGATCTTCCAGGATCGGCTTCAACAGGTCGATCGGCACGATCATGTTGACGTGCTCGGCCTTGCCGTCGCGTTCGCGATCCAGCTGAAGCGAGCCGATGCCGATCAACTCGCCGCGCTCGTTGAGCAGCGCGGTGCCGCCCCAGTTCGGATGCGCGGGATAGGTGAAGATGGCTTCGTCCAGCAGGTATTCCCAATAGCCGGCGAATTCCTGCTTGGCCACGATCTGGCTCGCGACGGAGCGCGTGCGGCCGCCGGTGCCGCCGACCACGACGCGGTCGCCGATCCGGGTTGCTGCCGAGTTGCCGAGCGGCAAGGGCTCGACGTCGAGCGCACCGAGCGCCTGCACGAGGCCGAAGCCGGTGACGGAATCGAAGCCGAGCGCATGCCCTTCGACCACCCGTCCGTCGGCGAGATGCAGCCACACCGATTCCGCCTCGGTGATGAGATAGCCGATGGTGAGCACGAGGCCGTCATCAATCACGACGCCGTTGCCGGCGCGTTCGGTGCCCAGCGTCTCGGCGCTGAAGGCGTCCGGCGGGATGATGGCGTGCAGGCCGACGACGGATGCGAGCGCGCGGTCGAGATCGAAACCGTAGTCGCTCGCACGCGGCTGATTGGCCGGCGGCACTCTCCATTCGGTCAGGGTGGTCATGGAGTTCTCCTGGCTGAGTGCATCGCTCCGGGATTGCTGCAGAGCGGCGCGCGACGCACGCATAATTTAGGCCGGAGGAGGCCGTCTTGAAAGCCTCGTTCCCCAACAATTCGTGAGAACGCCGCGTGAAATCTTCGAAAGGCGCGGGGAACGCGCACGGCGGCAGGCGTCCCCTCGATCCGGCATGTGCCGCATGGCTGCTGTCCGGCGAGGTGCTAGGCGCCGTGCGGTGAAGCTGCTAACCATTGCCGCTTCGTTTGACCAAGGGATCACGGATCGAAGCATGGACAACCGCAGCGACATCTGGCGTGGCATCGACACGATCAAGGCGCGTTTCATCGACCTCAGCGACAAGGTCTGGGGCATGCCCGAGGTGTGCTACACCGAGGCGCGGTCCGCCGCCGAACATCTCGCCGAGCTGCGCCATCAAGGTTTCCGCATCACCGAGAACGTCGCCGGCATTCCGACCGCGGTGATGGGTGAGTGGGGCGAGGGCGGTCCGGTCATTGCCTTCATGGGAGAATATGACGCGCTGCCCGGCCTCAGCCAGGAAGCGGGTGTCGCCGAGCATCGTCCGATCGAAGCCGGCGGACACGGCCATGGCTGCGGTCATAATCTGCTCGGTTCCGCCGCGCTGCTCGCCGCGACCGCGGTGAAGGACTGGCTCGCCGAGAACAAGGTGCCCGGTCGCGTGCGCTATTATGGCTGCCCGGCTGAAGAGGGCGGCGCGGCCAAGGCCTTCATGGTGCGCTCCGGCGCGTTCGAGGACGCCGACATCGCGATCACCTGGCATCCGCACAGCTTCTGGGAGGTCGCGGTGACGCCGTCGCTCGCCAACACGCGTGCGGACTTCATCTTCACCGGCCGCACCTCGCATGCCGCGGCCTCGCCGCATCTCGGCCGTTCCGCGCTCGATGCGGTGGAACTGATGAATGTCGGCGTGAACTACATGCGCGAACACATGCCGAGCGATGCGCGCGTGCATTATGCGTTGCTCGACACCGGCGGCATCGCACCCAACGTGGTGCAGGCCCATGCGCGGGTGCGCTATTCGATCCGCGCACGTGATCTTCCCGGCATGAACGAGCTGGTCGAGCGCGTGTCCAAGATCGCGCAGGGCGCGGCGCTGATGACGGAAACCAAGGTGGAGATGAAGATCATCTCCGCGGTCTCCAACATCCTGCCGAACGCGCCGCTGGAGCAGGCGCTGCACCGGGTCATGGAAGAGCTCGGACCGCCGCATTTCGATGATGCCGACAAGAGCTTTGCCGGCCAGATCCGCGCGACGCTGAGCGACAAGGACATCGCGTCCGTCTATTACGCGATCGGCATGGAGCCGACCGATCGGCCGCTGGCCGACTTCCTAGTGCCGCTCGATGCCAAACGCAACCCGCTGGTCGGCTCGACCGACGTCGGCGACGTCAGCTGGGTGGTGCCGACCGTGCAGGTTCACGCACCGACGGTTGCAATCGGCACGCCCTTCCACACCTGGCAGGTGGTGGCGCAGGGCAAGAGCCCGCATGCCCACAAGGCCATGGTGCAGGCGGCCAAGGCGATGGCCGGTCTCGGCATCAAGGCGCTGTCGGATCCGGAGCTGATCAAGGCGGCGAAGGCCGATTTGAAGAAGCGGACGGCAAAGACACCTTATGTCTGTCCGCTGCCGGACCACGTTGAGCCGCCGCTCGACATGTCCGTGGCGTAGAATTTCGCCTCGATATTTCGTCTGATCCGGCGAACAAATTTTTCGCAGTGCAGCGTGCAATCCAGCATGTTTTGATGCTGGATTGCCGAACGGATGGGCTGCAGAACGCAGTTTTGCCCAACGGACAGCCAGAAGACCGTTTGCATACACACGGTCCCAGTTGACGCGCCCCCCATTCGGTGTGCCATCTACTGCCAGCTAATTGGGCGGCTCCTTATCACGGCCGTCTTCATCATGATGGGAACCAGACGGGGGACAACCATGCTGGATAAAGAACTGCGTTCGATGATCGGCCAGGTGAAGGACGGGCGAATGGATCGCCGCGCCTTCATCAAGCACATGGCCGCGGTCGGCTTCACCGCCCCCCTGGCCAACCAGATCCTCGCGCTTGGCGGCGTCGCCATGGCGGAGGGCGCCTCGACCTACAAGCCGACCAAGCGCGGCGGCGGCGGTGCGCTGAAGCTGTTGTGGTGGCAGGGTCCGACCTTGCTCAATCCGCATTTTGCCACCGGCACCAAGGACCAGGACGGTGCGCGCCTGTTCTATGAACCTCTCGCCTGCTGGGATCCCGACGGCAACATGAAGCTGGTGCTGGCGGCGGAGATTCCGTCGATCCAGAACGGCCTGCTCGCCGCCGACGGCAAGTCGGTGACCTGGAAGCTGAAGCCCGGCGTGAAGTGGCACGATGGCCAGCCGTTCACGGCTGACGACGTCGTGTTCAACTGGGAATACGCCAAGGATCCGGCGACCTCCGCGCTGACGATCGCGACGCTCCGCGACATCACGGTCGAGAAGGTGGATGAGCTCACGGTGCGCATCGTCTTCAACAAGCCGACGCCGTTCTGGGCCGACGCCTTCGTCGGGGCGCCCAACACCATCATCCCGAAACATCTGTTCAAGGACTACACGGGGTCCAAGTCGCGCGAGGCGCCGACCAACCTCTCGCCGGTCGGCACCGGCCCCTACAAGTTCGTCGAGTTCAAGCCGGGCGATCTCGTTCGCGGCGTGCTCAACCCCGATTATCACATGCCGAACCGTCCCTATTTCGACTCGGTCGAGATGAAGGGTGGCGGCGACGCGGTCTCGGCCGCGCGTGCGGTGATCCAGACCGGCGAGTATGATTTCGGCTGGAACATCCAGGTCGAGGACGACGTGCTGTTGCGCCTGGAGAAGGGCGGCAAGGGAAAGACCGTCTATGCCGTCGGCGGCGACACCGAATTCATCGCACTGAACTTCACCGATCCCAACACCGAGGTCGACGGCGAACGCTCGTCGATCAAGACCAAGCACCCGCTGTTTTCCGATCCGGCGGTGCGCAAGGCGCTGTCGCTGCTGATCGATCGCGAGTCGGTCAAGAAGGCGATCTACGGCCGCGCCGGCCGCACCACCGCGAACTTCCTCAACGGGCCCGAAAAATTCGTGTCCAAGAACACCTCGTGGGAATTCAGCATCGAGAAGGCCTCGAAGATGCTCGACGATGCCGGCTGGAAGCCGGGCGCCGACGGCATCCGCGAGAAGGACGGCAAGAAGCTCAAGCTCGTCTACCAGACCTCGATCAACGGCCCGCGCCAGAAGACCCAGGCGATCGTCAAGCAGGCCTGCCAGAAGGCCGGCATCGACGTCGAGCTGAAATCGGTCGTCGCCTCGGTGTTCTTCTCCTCCGACGTCGGCAATCCCGACACCTACTCCAAGTTCTACGCCGACATGGAGATGTTCCAGATCCCGCTGAGCCAGCCGGATCCGTCGCAGCACATGCGCCGCTATCTCTCGACCCTGGTCGCCACCAAGGAGAACAAGTGGCAGGGCACCAACTTCCCGCGCTGGGTCAACAAGGAGTACGACGCGACCATCCAGGCCGCGGACGGCGAGATGGATCCGGTCAAGCGCGCTGCGCTCTACATCAAGGCCAATGACCTCATGTACCAGGACACGGTGTTCATCCCGGTGCAGCATCGCCTGAAGGTCGAGGCGGCCGCCAACAACCTGCGGCCGGTCGTTTCCGGCTGGGCCAACGAGACCGACAATCTGTTCGACTGGTACCGCGAGGAATGATCCCCCAGCGCTAGACGGGGGCTTTCCCTCATGAGTCAATATGTTCTACGTCGCCTGCTGATCGCGATTCCGAGCCTGCTCGGAATTTCGGCCGTGCTGTTCTTCGTGCTGGCGCTTGCGCCGGGCGATCCCTTCTCCGAATTGGCGACGAATCCGAACGTTCCGCCCGAAGTGCAGGCCGCACTTCGGGCCAAGTTCGGCCTCGACGATCCGATCCACCTTCGCTACCTGCATTGGCTCAGCGCCATGCTGCACGGCGACTGGGGCTTCTCCTTCGTCAGCAGGATGAACGTCGACACGCTCATCCTGCAGCGCCTGCCGGCCACGCTCTACGTGATCGGCTCGGCGCAGATCCTGGCCCTGCTGATCGCGATCCCGGTCGGCGTCTATGCCGCGACCAAGCCCTATTCGCTGTTCGACCAGATCGCCAATACGCTCGCCTTCGTCGGCTTCTCGCTGCCGACCTTCTTCACCGGCATCCTGTTCATCCTGATCTTCTCGGTCACGCTGGACTGGCTGCCGTTCGTCTATACCACCGACATCAAGGCCACCGGCATCCACTGGGTGCTGGAGATGATCCGCCAAGCGATCATGCCGGTGGCGGTGCTCGGCCTGTTCCAGGCGGCGTCGATGACGCGGTTCGTGCGTTCGGCGATGCTGGACGTGATCCGGCTCGACTACGTCACCACCGCCCGCGCCAAGGGGCTCGGGCAGGCCAAGGTCATCGTCAAGCACGTGATGCGCAACGCCATGATCCCGGTCGTGACGTTGATCGCGCTGCAGATGCCCGCGGTGTTCGGCGGCGCCATCGTCACCGAGCAGATCTTCCGCATTCCCGGCATCGGCTCGCTGCTGATCTCCTCCATCCTCTCCAACGACACGCCGGTGGTGATGGCCGTTACCTTCGTCTTCGCGTGTCTCGTCGTGCTGTTCAATCTCATCGCGGACGTGCTTTATGGCTGGCTTGACCCTCGCATCTCCCTCCGCTGAGCGGCGCGTCTACTCGCCCTGGCGAGAGACGTGGCGGCGTTACAGCCGCCACAAGCTCGCCGTCGTCAGCGCCTTCCTGCTCCTCATTCTGGTTCTCGCCGTCGTGGCCGGGCCCTTCGTGTGGCGTGTGAAGATCAACGACATCGACATCGTCGCGGGCATGCAGGGGCCGTCGCTCGCCCATCCGTTCGGGACCGACGATCTCGGCCAGGACATCCTGGCGCGCATGATCTATGGCGGCCGCATCTCGCTCGCGGTCGGCCTCGCCGCGATGCTGGTCTCGGTCTTCATCGGCACGCTGATCGGCGCGCTCGCCGGCATGTCGCGCGGTGCGCTCGGGCACGGCCTGATGTGGCTGACCGACCTCTTCCTGTCGCTGCCGCAACTGCCGCTGCTGCTCCTGCTGATCTACCTGTTCCGCGACGGGTTGAAACAGGTGTTCGGCCCCGAAGGCGGCATCTTCATCCTGATCGTGCTCGTGATCGGGGGGCTGCGCTGGATGCCGGTGGCGCGGCTCGTGCGCGCGCAATTCCTGTCGATCCGCGAGAAGGAGTTCGTCGAGGCTGCACGCGCGCTCGGCGCCAGCCCGGTGCGGCAGGTGGTGCGGCATATCCTGCCCAATGCGCTCGGCCCGGTGATCATCGCCGGCACCATCGACGTTGCCGCCGCGATCATCGCGGAATCGACGCTGTCCTTCCTCGGCCTCGGTTTCCCACCGGATACGCCGACCTGGGGCCGGCTGCTGTATGACGCCAAGGACTTTCTCGACATCGGCCCGCACTGGGCGCTGTTCCCAGGCGGCGCGATCTTCATCGCGGTGGTGGCCATCAACTTCATCGGCGACGGTCTGCGTGACGCGCTCGATGCGCGACGGGTGATCTGATGGCGCCGCTGCTCGAGATCAAGGGACTGAAGACCCACTTCTCCACCGATGACGGCAGCCTGCAGGCCGTCGACGGCGTCGACATCTCCATCAACCGGGGCGAGACGCTTTGCGTCGTCGGCGAGTCCGGCTGCGGCAAGACCGTCACCGCGATGTCGATCCTGAAGCTGATCGCGATGCCCCCGGGCCGGATCGCGGCGGGCCAGATCATCTTCGAGGGCCGCGACCTGGTGCCGCTGACGAGCAACCAGCTCGACGAGATCAGGGCCAAGGAGATCGGCTTCATCTTCCAGGAGCCGATGACCTCGCTCAACCCGGTGCTGACCATCGGCGAGCAGATCGCCGAGAGCCTGCGCCGCCACGAGGCCGTGACCAGAAAGCAGGCGCTCGATCGCACCATCGAGATGCTGAAGCTGGTGCAGATCCCCAACGCCGAAGGCCGGGTGCACAATTATCCGCACCAGTTTTCCGGCGGCATGCGCCAGCGCGTGATGATCGCGATGGCGCTGGCCTGCAAGCCGAAGCTGATCATCGCCGACGAGCCCACCACCGCGCTTGACGTCACCATCCAGGCCCAGATCCTCGACCTGCTCCAGGACATGAAGGAGCGCTTCGGCATGGCGGTGATGCTGATCACCCATGCCATGGGCGTCGTCGCCGAAACCGCGCAGCGCGTCGTCGTGATGTATGCCGGCAAGGTCGTGGAGGAGGCGCCCGTCGACGACCTCTTCGACCATCCCGGCCATCCCTATACGCAAGGCCTGATCCGCTCGATCCCGCGCATCGATCTCGACAGCGAGCACAAGACGCGGCTCGAGGCGATCGGCGGCTCGGTGCCGATCCTGATCAATCCGCCGGTCGGCTGCCGCTTTGCGCCGCGCTGCAAGTTCGCCATGAATGTCTGCACCGAGAAGGAGCCGCTGCTGCGCGAGATCGCGCCCGGTCACCGCATGGCCTGTCATCTCGGGGATCCGAACCTGGGAGCCGCGTCATGAGCGAACCCTTGCTCCGCGTCAGCGGCCTGAAGAAACATTTCCCCGTGCTCGGCGGCCTGTTGTCGCGCCAGGTCGGCACCGTCTATGCGGTCGACGGCGTGTCGTTCTCGGTCAACCGCGGCGAAACGCTCGGTCTCGTCGGCGAATCCGGCTGCGGCAAGTCGACCACGGGACGTTGCGTGCTGCGCCTGATCGAGCCGACCGACGGCGAGGTCGTCTTCGACGGCCAGGACGTGCGTCAGCTCGGCGGCAATGATCTGCGCGCGATGCGGCGGAACATGCAGCTGGTGTTCCAGGATCCGTTCGCCTCGCTCAATCCGCGCATGACGGTCGGCGCCATCCTCGGCGAGGCCTTCACCATCCACAATCTCGCATCGTCCGCGAAAGAGCGCGAGGAACGTGTTGCGGGACTCCTGGTCAAGGTCGGGCTCAAGGCCGAGCATATGCGGCGCTACCCGCATGAATTCTCGGGCGGCCAGCGCCAGCGCATCGTGATCGCGCGCGCGCTCGCCGTCGAGCCGAAGCTGATCGTCTGTGACGAGCCGGTCTCGGCGCTCGACGTGTCGATCCAGGCCCAGGTCATCAACCTGCTGGAAGACCTCCAGGCCGAGTTGAACCTCACCTATCTCTTCGTCGCGCACGACCTCTCGGTGGTCGAGCACATCTCCGACCGCGTCGCGGTGATGTATCTCGGACGCATCGTCGAGCTGGCGAAAGCGAGCGACCTCTACCGCAATCCGCAGCACCCCTACACGAGGGCGCTGCTCTCGGCGGTGCCGGTGCCCGATCCCAAGCTGAAGCGTGAGCGCATCCGCCTCAAGGGCGACGTGCCGAGCCCGATGAAGCCGCCGTCGGGCTGTCACTTCCACACCCGCTGCCCGATTGCCCAGCCGCGCTGCGCCGAGAGCGCGCCCGTGCTGAAGGAGGGCGCTGGAGGGCATTTCGTGGCGTGTCATCTGGCCTGACGCCGGCAGGCGATTGCGACGGATTGGTGCGGGGAGGGGAACGTGAGTCAGATCCATGATACCGGTCTCATCATGACTGAAGCGGAGCTGCTTTCGACTCGAGCCACCAAAATCGGCGCCGATGCGCGCCGGGCGTTGTGGGGATCTGCGCTGGGTTACGGCATGGATGGGTTCGATCTGCTCATCCTGGGCTTCATGCTGACGGCGATCTCTAGGGATCTTCATCTGACGCAGCCCCAGGCTGCCTCGCTGGTGACCGCGACACTGGTCGGGGCGGTGCTCGGTGGCTTCGTCTTCGGCCTGCTGTCCGACCGTCTCGGGCGGGTCCGCGTCCTGACCTGGAGCATCGTCCTGTTTGCGGTCTTCACGGGACTATGCGCCTTGGCCCAGGGTTATTGGGATCTCATGATCTACCGGGCCATCGCAGGCATCGGGCTCGGCGGCGAATTCGGCATAGGCATGGCGCTGGTCGCCGAGGCCTGGCCGTCGGACAAGCGGGCGCGGGCGACCTCCTATGTCGGTCTCGGCTGGCAATTCGGCGTGCTCTGTGCGGCGCTGGTGACGCCGATCCTCCTGCCTCTCATCGGCTGGCGCGGCATGTTCGCGGTCGGGCTGTTTCCGGCTCTGGCTGCCTATGTGATCCGGCGCAGGCTGCACGAGCCCGACATCTTCCTGGCTCGTCGGGCCACGACGACGGATGCCGTCGCCTCGCTTCGCGCGCTCGTCGCCGACAGAGAGACGGCAAAGATCAGCCTTGCCATGGTCATCCTCTGCTCGGTGCAGAATTTCGGCTATTACGGCATCATGATCTGGCTGCCGAACTATCTCTCGACGCGGTTCGGCTATGGCCTCACCCAATCGGCAGTCTGGACCTCCGTCACCATTGCCGGCATGGCGCTTGGCATCTTTCTGTTCGGCCATGCGGCCGATCGCTTCGGTCGCCGACCTGCGTTCCTCACTTACATGCTGGGCGCAGCCGTCATGGTGCTGGTCTATTCGCAATTGACTGCCGCCACCGCGCTGTTGGTCGGCGGAGCCGTGATGGGCTTCTTCGTCAACGGCATGCTCGGCGGCTACGGCGCGCTGATGAGCGAGCTCTATCCGACCGCTTCGCGGGCGACTGCACAAAACGTGTTCTTCAATATCGGCCGCGCGGTCGCAGGGTTCGGTCCGCTGGTGGTCGGCCTGATCAGCGCGTCCTACGGCTTTCCGACGGCGATCGGTGCGCTGGCGCTGCTCTATTTGCTCGATGTCGTGGCGCTACTCGCGCTGGTTCCGGAGCGGCGCGGCGCGGAGCTTGCCTGATCCGGCTCTGCTCACGACGCCGCGAGCAGGCCGTGCATCGCGAGCGCCTGCCTCAGAGCCTCCGGCGTGGTGTGATGATGCGCCAGGAGACCGGCTTCCTTCGCTCCGGCGACATTCTGCGCGAGGTCGTCGATGAAGAGAACGGTCGCGGGCGCCACCTGCAGCTCGGACAGGCAGAGACGGTAGCAGCGCGGGTCCGGCTTCGCGGTCTTGAACTGGGCCGAGGTGTAGATGTTCGCGCCGAACAGCGGACGCAGCTCCGGCAGCAGCGTGTCGATGTGGTCCGCGACCAGCGTGGTGTTGTTGGTCAGCACGGCGATATCGACGGTTTTGCGCAAGCTCGCGGCAATTTCCAGCATCGCGCGATCCGCCTGCATCGAGCGGCGCCGCGCCTCGACCCATTCGTCGAGCGATAGCGGATAGCCGATGCGTTCGCCAAAGCCGCGCAGATAGTCGGCGGCGTCGAGCGCGCCGGAATCGCCGAGCAGCTCGAATCCACTGTCCCAGATCGCCTTGTAGACGGCGTCGCTGGTCGATCCCGCAAGCTCCGCGAGACACGCGACACGCTTGCCCCTGTCGTAGCCGCAGAGGACGTTGTCCATGTCGAACAGGACGAGCTTGATTGTATCGGTCACGGCAGCACTCTCGGGTCGGCCGGCGCCCGGCCGGGCCCGGAGTCATATCCCGTCAGGCCGCAGGCGACAAACGGATGCGAGAAGGCGAAGGCGGACCCGTGTCACGCAGTCTTGGCGGGCCAGGGGACGACCTGTCCTGACATCACCAGGCGGTCACGACCGCTGTCCTTGGCAGCGTAGAGCGCGCGGTCGGCGGCGGCGACCAGCGTGCTGCAATCCGTCGTGACTTGGGACGGACGAGCGGTTGCAGCGCCGACGCTGGCGGTGACCAGCCGGCTGGGCGGATTTTGCACGTGCAGCAGCGCAAGCTCGTGCAGCGCCCGGCGGATCCCTTCACCGACCTCGGCGCAACCGGCGGCGTCGGTATTGGGCAACAGGACGGCGAATTCCTCCCCGCCGTAGCGCGCCGCGAGGTCGGCCGGGCGCTTGGCATGGGCAGACAGAATCCGACCGATGGCACGCAGGCAACCATCGCCCGCCACGTGCCCGTAATGGTCGTTGAACTTCTTGAAATGATCGACGTCGATCAGGAGCAGCGAAAGCTGTGTGTCGTCGCGCCGCGCGCGCGCCCATTCGTCGGCGAGACGTTCGTCGAAGGCGCGCCGGTTGGCGAGGCCGGTGAGGCCGTCGGTCGTTGCAAGCGAGGCGAGCTTGTCCTGCAGGTCCTTCTGCTCGGTGATGTCGCGCACGACTGCGACGACACCGTCAATCTCGCCGCTGTCCGACGCCAGCGTCACGTGCAGTGCAGCCTCGGCCCAGATCTCGCCCTTGTCGCGATGACGCTGGCGATAGACGAACCGCGCTTCCTCCGCTTCGCCGTTCTTCAGTGCGGTGACGGCCTGCTCGACCCGCTCCGTGTCGTCGGAGTGAATGCCGGCGAGCGACGAGGTGCCCAACAGTTCCTCGGGCGACCAGCCGGTAATGCGCACGCATGACGGAGACACGTAGAGCAACTGGTTGTCCAGTCCGATCCGGGTCACCATGTCGCTGGACTGCTCGGCCAGCAGGCGGAAGTTCGCTTCCTGGGCGACCAGCGCCTGTGCCGTCCGCTGCCGCTGCAGCAACTGACGGACCAGGAGGAAGCCGATCACCGCGATCAACAGGACGAGGCCGAGGACGAAGGTCATGCGTGCGGCGGCCGCTCTTCGCCACGGAGCCAGCACGTCGTCCTGCGACTTGCTCGCGAGCACCATCAGGGGGTAGCGGTTGCTGCGCTGATAGTAGCTCAGCCGCCTCACGCCATCGAGCGGCGACGTGAAATAGTAGATCGCCGCCGCGGGTCGGCTTCCCCACTCCCTGAACAGCGGCGTGTTGGACAGGTCGCGTCCGACGAAGGTGTCGCCTTCGTCGCGGCTGCGCGCCAGCAGGATGCCGCTGGTGTTGAGCAGCGATGCCGAGCCGTTCGGCCCGAAGTCGAACCGCTGGTAGAATTTCGCGAAATAGCTGACGTCGATCGTGAGCAGGGCAACGCCGGCGAAGCCGCCGTCGGCATCGTTGACCCGGCGCGAGGCCGTGATGATCCACTGGCCCCCGGCGCGGCTCTTGACGGGCCGCCCGATCAGCGTGCCCGTCTCCGGGGAGTCGCGATGGCGCTGGAAATATTCGCGGTCGCTGTTGTTGAGCTTGGAGAAGTCGAGGCGCTCCGTCGTGGCAAGCCAGCGGCCGGTGGCGTCGTAGACGAAGATGCCGCGGATACGGTCCGATGATTTGCGTGTCGGCAGATAGGCCTGGAGCTTCGTGATCGTGTCCGGACCCGTCCCGTCGATTTCGAGCCGGTGGACCAGTCCGACCAGCAGTGTGTCGGCCAGCTCGAACGTGTCGTCCGCATGCTGGATCAGGGAGTGGGCGAGGTTGGCGACGTCGATCTCGGCACTCCTGAGCTCGGCATTGCGTGCCTCCCATTCGCGCCAGATGCTCATGCCGAGGATCGCCACGCAGATGAGCACGACGAACCCAGCCGCCCAGAGCGGAAGGCGCGTCTTGCCGAGTTCGCGACTCGTCACCATCGGGCTTGCTCCAAATCGGAGCAAACCTCTCACTTTGACCTTAACGGCCTGTTGCAATATTTGCGATGATTGCGCAGGGTCCGTACTCTACCGGAGACCGTCGTGGATATCTCTCGATCGCCTCGCGGCCGGTGGATGTTCACGCGGACGGCGCGAGATGGTTCCCGTCGAAATCAGCCGCGTCATTCCTCCAGCGTGAAGCCGACGCGCAGCGTCACCTGATAGTGGCGGACGGCGCCGTTCTCGATGTGGCCGCGGGTCTGCACAACCTCGAACCACTTCATCTCCCGAATGGTCTTCGACGCGCGGCTGACCGCATTTTTGATCGCGTCCTCGATCGAGGTCTCGGACGATCCGACCAGGTCCAGGATCTTGTAGACATGGTCCTTCTCGGCTGCAGGCATGATGGTCTCCCTCGGTTGCGCTGCGGCACGCGCCCGCGCGCCGTGCTCTCATCTGAACGGGCGCCGGGCGGTCCAGTTCCGTTCTGCGCGATGGCTTGCATGCGCCGGCCGAGGTGGAGCGGCCGGTAGCCGCCTGCTATGCGCTATCCATGGATCCCGCACGACGCGACAGGATGATCGGCTCTCTCTGCCTCGGTGTCACGGCCTTCGGCTGGGCGTTGAACTGGCCGCTGATGAAGCTGCTGCTGCAGCAATGGCCGCCTTTGTTCGCGCGCGGGCTTGCGGGTGTTTGCGCCTCGCTCATCCTTGGTGCCCTGGTGTTGAGCCGGAAGGAATCGTTCGTCGTTCCGCGCGAGGCGATCCCGCGGCTGGTGTTGGCGACCTTCACCAATGTCTTTGCCTGGATGGGGCTCGGCACGGTCGCGATGAAGTACGTGACGGTGAGCGAGGGCGCCCTGCTCGCCTACACCATGCCGATCTGGGCGATGCTGTTCGCCTGGCCGGCGCTGCATGCACGGCCGGCCCCGCGGGATATCTTCGGACTTGTCCTCGGTGTCGCCGGCGTCACGCTGCTCCTCAGCGGCAACGGTCTTGCGTTCGGCGCCGACAAGCTGCTGGGTATTGTGCTGGCGCTGTCTTGCGCCATCCTGTTCGCGCTCGGCAACGTGCTCAACCGCAAGCCGCTGCCGCTGCCGCCGCTGGTCGTCGTCGCCTGGCAGGTCGGGCTCGGATGCGCCACGATGCTGATCCTCGGCGTCGCGTTCGAGCGTCCCGACGTCACCGCGATCACCCCGCTGGGGCTCGGCTGCTTCGTCTACATGACGCTGGTGCCGATGGGGATCTGCTACGTCACCTGGTTCGAGACGCTGCGCCGTCTGCCACCGACCACGGCCTCGACCGGCATGTTGATCGTACCCGTGATCGGCGTCGTCTCCGCCGCCATCATTCTCGGCGAGCCGCTGGGCTATCGCGAATGGACGGCGATGGCGCTCACGCTCGGCGGCGTGACGCTGGCCCTGCAGCGGGGGTGAGGGCGCCGGCGCCTCCTACGGATCCAGCTCCGTATCCCAGTAGAGATAATCCAGCCAGCTGTCGTGCAGATAGTTCGGCGGAAACAGGCGGCCGTTGCGGTGGAGCTGGTGCACGGTCGGCGCAAACGCGCTCTGGCGCGGAAACATTCTTGCTTGCGCCGGCGTCAGATTGCCCTTGCGCAGGTTACACGGCGAGCATGCCGCGACCACGTTCTCCCAGGTGGTCTGGCCGCCTTTGCTGCGCGGGATGATGTGATCGAAGGTGAGGTCTTCGGGCGAGCCGCAATATTGGCAGGCGAAACGATCGCGCAGGAAGACGTTGAAACGGGTGAAGGCGGGGTGGGTGGTCGGCTTGACGAAGGACTTGAGCGAGACGACGCTCGGCAGCTGCATTTGCAGCGTCGGACTGTGGACCGCCTGATCGTAGTGAGCGACGATGTTGACGCGGTCGAGGAACACCGCCTTGATCGCGTCCTGCCACGACCAAAGAGACAGCGGGTAGTAACTCAGCGGCCGGAAGTCCGCATTCAGCACCAACACCGGCCAACTGCCTTGCGAGACATGTGCGTTCAAGTAACGCTCCCGGCCTCCAATATACGCTGCGAAGCAGCATGTGTTGACATACTACATGCAGCGTGACGGGATTGTGAAGCCCGTTGAGCGACTTATTCAGGCGCAAGCAATGCGGCGCCGGGGTGGCGAAGGCGCACAAAAAGCCGCGATCTGGCGGAGGCATGCGGCGGACGCGGAACTGCCTGCCTCTGCGCGTCATGACGTGCCGTGGCAGCTACTCCCGTACCCGCTCCAGCTTCTGCAGGCATCGCGTGGCGCGCACCGTTGCCGGCATCTCCTCGTCCGGAAAGCTGGTCTTCCAGTCGGTGACGCCGACCTCGCCGACATAGATGTCGCCCTTCGAATCCAGCGCGATGCCGTGCGGCGCCAGGAATTTGCCGCTGGCAATGCCCGGGCCGTCCTCACCGCCGAGCCGTGCGATGCGCTGGCCCTTGGCGTCCACGATCGACAGTCGCGGGCCGAGATTGGGCACCTTGCGGTTGACGGCCATGCCGGGGCCGAGCTCGCCGATCACGAAGGTCGGGCTCTTCGCTCCGCCGCAGCAGCACAGCGCACAGGGGCGGTGCAAATTGTTCCACTGCGTCTCGTATTTGCCTTCGCCGTTGAACACCTGCACGCGATGGTTCTCGCGGTCGGCGACATAGACCCAGCCGTCGGCATCGGTGGCAATATTGTGCACGATGTTGAACTGGCCAGGATCGGTGCCCGGCTCGCCCCAGCTCGTCATCAACTTGCCGTCCGGCGTAAATTTATGCACGCGCGCATTGCCATAGCCGTCGGAGACATAGATCTCGCCCTTCGGCGACAGCGCAGTGTGGGTGCAGCGGTGGAACGGCTCGCCGCTCATGAACGGCGACGGTTTTGCGGGGATGCCGATGGTCAGCAGCACCTTGCCGTCGGTGGTGCATTTGCGCACGGTGTGGTCGCCGTCATCGGTGCAATAGAGATTGTCGTCGGCGTCGATGTGCAGGCCGTGCGCGCGCGAGAACAACCCTTCGCCAAAACTGCGCAGGAAATTGCCCTCGCGGTCCAGGACGACCATCGGATGAGCGCCGCGGTTGAAGACGTAGACGCGGTCCTTGCTGTCGACCGCGACCGAGGCGACGTCGGTGAGCTGCCAGCCGTCCGGCAGCTTTGCGAAATTGTCGACGACGCGATAGCGATGCTCGCCGCTGCCGAGAATGGCTGGCACTGATCTCTCCTCTTGTCATTCCGGAGCGCGACGAAGTCGCGAGCCCTCTATCCATTGGGCCGCGGGTCCCGGAGTTTCCATGGATTTCGGGTTCGCGCTACGCGCGTCCCGGAATGACGATTGTGATTACGTCCGCCCCAAAATTCCCTCCTCGATCGCCTTGATCTGCAGCGCGAGAAATTTCGAGTTGATGCGGCATTGCGCGAGGCTGCCGGCGATGAACCAGAGGCCGGGCTGCCGAGTGCGCGCATACATGTTGCGCAGCTCGAAGCCGTCGCCAAAGCCCCAGACCGGGCCGACGCGGTCGGCGACGGCATCGCCGAACAGCTTTCGCACGAGGTATTCCTGCGGCTTGTAGCCGGTGGAGAGCACGACGAGGTCGGCCGCAAGGGTCGAGCCGTCCTTCATCCGTGCGCCTTCGGTGACGAAGCTCTCGATGTCGGCAAATTGCCTGAGCCTGATCTTGCCCTCGACAATCAAATTGGAGCAGCCGACGTTGAAATAATAGCCGCCGCCGCGGGTGAGGTATTTGAATTGCCACCCCGTTCCGGCCTCGCCGAAATCGAGCTTGAAGCCGACGCGGGCAAGGCCGTCGAGCAGCTCATTGTCGAGCTGTTTCGACTGCTCGGTCAGCATGACGTGCGTCTTCTTCGCGAGCGGCGTCGGCATCGAGGCGGCGATCAAATCGTTGTCCTCGAGCGTGCCCTCATTGTAGGTGGCATAAGCAAGCTGCGCCGACGGCTCGATATTGGTGACGAGCGTGGGCGAGCGCTGCACCAGCGTCACCTCGGCGCCGCTGGAATAGAGATCCTGCGCGATGTCGTGGCCGCTGTTGCCGGTGCCGATGACGATCGCGCGCTTGCCGGTCCAGCTCTCGCCGTCCTCGTAGCGGCTGGAATGCAGCAGCGTCCCATTGAAATTGTCGAGGGTTGGAATCGCAGGAATGTTGGCAATGCCGCTGACGCCGGTCGCCATGATGACATGGCGCGGATGCATGGTGCGCTTGCCCCCGTCGGCGCGCCGCAATGTCACCGTCCAGCATGCCTTCGCCTCGTCATAGGCGCCGCCCTCGAATTCGGTGCCGGTCCAGAAGTTCAGCTCCATCGCGTCGACGTAAGCTTCGAACCAGTTGGCGAGCTTGTCCTTGGGGATATAGGTCGGCCAGCTCGGCGGAAACGGCATGTAGGGCAAATGATTGACCTGCACCTGGTTGTGCAGGGTCAGGGCATGATAGCGCTTGCGCCAATTGTCGCCGATCCTCGTCTCGCGATCGACGATCAGCGTATCGACCTGCAATTGCTTCAGCCGCGCTGCGATCGCAAGCCCGGCCTGGCCGCCGCCGACCACCAGCACGGCCGGATCGCGGTCGGCATAGTCGCGCGAGGCGTTGCGCAGATCGAGCCAGTTCGGCCCGCGGAAATCGCGGGAATAGGCCTGGCCGCGTGGTCGCGAGGTGCCGAGGCGCTCCTCGAATCTCCTGAGCTGCTCGAGCGCGGTCAGCAGCGTCCACGCTTTCAGACGGTCGCCGTCAGCGGTATCCGGAATGAGCCGGATGATGCCGCTGCCGCGCCCGATCGCGGTTTCGAACTTGAAGATCGCCTCGATGGTATTGGTGCCGGCGCGCGTCACCCAGCGCGGCGGTGCGCGGTCGGGCGCGATCTTGAAATCGCTTGGTGACGCTCTCGGCGCGAGCGCGGCCAGCGCTTGCGCAATCGTGTCGCGGCCGGCGAGCGTTTGCAGGTTCCAACTCAGCGCCAGCGCGTCGCGCCAGAAGCTGTCGGCGAGGAAGAGATGGCCGAGCGCATCGGGCTCGGGCTTGCCCAGCGTGCGCTCGAATGCATCGAGCCAGGCCTGCGCGGATGCGGCGATATCCTTCGTCCTGTCCAGCATGCGACCTCGTGGCCGTCTTCGCGGCGTTTCCTCGGGTCGAAGCTATCCTGTTTCGCGGGCCGCCAAAAGCCAGCGACCCCAGCGATGCCGGCATATGGCACTGCTCGGACGGAATGTGCCGGCGATGTCCAGGCCGGGCTTCGGCGGTGAACTAAGGCCCACCCGCCTTGTGGTCAGCCCAATAGGGGTCGCGCAGCTTGCGCTTGAAGATCTTTCCGGTCGCCTCGCGGGGCAGCGCATCCAGGAACTGAACGTCCTTCGGCACCTTGAAGTTGGCCAGCCGGTCGCGCAGCCAGCCTTGTACGGCGCTGGCGGAGAGCCGTGCGCCGCTGTCGGGCTCGATGCAGGCGCATAACCGCTCGCCATATTCCGCGTCAGGGATGCCGAAGACGGCGCAATCGCGCACGCCGGGCATTCCGATCAGCACGCTCTCGATCTCGGCGGGATAGATGTTGACGCCGCCCGAGATCACCATGTCGCGCTTGCGGTCGCACAGGAACAGATAGCCGTCTTCGTCGAGATAGCCGACATCGCCGACGCTGACGAGACCCTCGCGCCCCGCCTCGGCCCTGGCCTGCGCCTTGCCGTGATAGTCGAAATCCGGCACCGCCGTCTGCCGCATGAAGATCTCGCCGACCTCGCCGGCGCCGCAGGGGCTGCCGTCATCGCGAAAGATCTTGACGATACCGCCTTCGATGGCGCGGCCGACTGTCCCGGGCTTCTTCAGGGCTTCCTCGGCCGAATGCCACACCGGGATTCCGGTCTCGGTCGAGCCGAAATATTCGTGGATGACCGGTCCCCACCATTCGATCATGGCCCGCTTGACCTCGGGCGGGCAGGGCGCGGCGCCATGCACGACGAACCGCAGTGACGACAGGTCATAGCGATGGCGCACCGCCTCGGGCAGGCGGAGCAGGCGCACGAACATGGTCGGCACCATGTGGATGTGCGTCACGCGGTGCCGCTCGATCAGCGCCAAGAGTTCCTCGGCGTCGAACCGCGCCTGCAGCACGATGGTGCAGCCATTGCGGAACGCCATCATGCCGTAGGAGTGCGGCGCCGAATGATACATCGGGCCGTTGATCAGCACGATTTGGCCCTCGCGCGGCTTGATGCCATAGGCGATGGCGCCGACGCGCTCGGAGGCGGCGGCCTGCTCGGGAGGCATCGGCATGCGCCGCACGCCCTTCGGCATGCCCGTGGTGCCCGACGTATAGATCATCGCGGCGGCGCGGCGCGGCGGCTCCTGGGTTTCGGTGTGGCCGTCGCGCCAGCGGTCCCAATCGGTCAGTCCAGCGGGAACCTCGGTCAGCCCTGGAGGAATGGCGAACGTCGCCGCAAGCTCCGGCGGACTTGCGACGACGAGCAGGCGGACGTCGTCGGGGATCCCGGCGCGGATCTGCGGCAGCAGGTCGGCATGGCAAACGAGGATCTTCGCGCCGCTGTCGGTCAGGATGTAGCGGACTTCCTCGGCCTTGAGATGCCAGTTGATCGGCACCACCGGACTGCCGAGCGCGGCAGAGGCCGCAACCACTTCGAATAGCGCGAAATCGTTGCGCAGCATCATGGCAACCGGCGCGCCTTCGGCGAGGCCGAGGCCGCGAAGCCCGCTCGCCGCGCGTTTGATGCGCGCCTGGATCTCGTCATAGCCGATCCGGCGTTCGCCGCTGATGATCATGGCCTGTCCTTGTTCCGCCCGCATCACCGATCGTCCAGCACGTCGCCGAACCCGACCCAGCTCTTGCCGTTGAAGCGGCGGAGCTGCAGCTGCTGGAACGGCAGATAGTCGTCGGGGCCTGTCGTGACGGACATGCCCGGCAGCAGCAGCGGCAGCTTGACGTCCTTCAGCGACGCGGCCTGGCGCATGATGTTGTCGCGGCTGAAATCATCCTTGCAGGCCTTGAGGACCGTCATCAGCAGCGTCGCGTAATGGTAGCCGGCCGCGTAGTTGGAATTGGAGAGATCTGCGGTCGGCATGTATTGCTTCATGAAGGCGAAGTACTCCTTCACGCCGGGATCGCCGGCCCATTGCGGGTCCATCGTGTCCTTCTGGTTGCTCGACGAGATCAGCCCGACCGCATTGTCGAGCCCGGCCGGCTCGAGGAACGAGATCGACGAGGCTGATGTCGGCACGAAGAACAGCTCGGGCTTCCAGCCGATCTCGGCGACGCCCTTGATCATCTGCGAGGTGAACTTGCCGAGCACGACGCCGAACAGCACGTCGGCGCCCGATGCCTTCAACGTCGAAAGCTGCGAGCTGATCGTCGGCGCGCTGGTCTCGTAGGTCTGCTCCGCGATGATCATGCTCGCGGCCTTGTCACCGAGCGCGCGCTTGAAGCCGGCGACATAGTCCCGGCCGAAATCATCGTTCTGGGACAGGATGGCGATCTTGGCGGCCGGCCTGGTCCGCAGCACGTGCTTGGCATAGACCACGCCCTCGGATTCGTAGGCGGCCATGCCGGGCATGGTCCATTGATATTTCTGCGGATCGGCCCATTTGGTCGCGCCGGAGAGCACGAAAAGCTGCGGCACCTTCTTGCCGTTGAGGTAGCGCTGCACGGCGCTGTTGGTGGCGGTGCCGAGCGAACCGAACATCATCAGCACCTCGTCCTGCTCCACCAGCTTGCGGGTCTGCTCGACCGTCTTCGGCGGCGAATAGGCATCGTCCAGCGTGATGAACTTGACCTTGCGGCCGTTGATGCCGCCCTCGGCATTCACCTTCTCGAAGAACGCCTCCTGCGTCCGTCCGATCGCGCCGAAGCCGGAGGCGGGGCCGCTATAGGGCAGGGTCTGCCCGATCCGGATCTCATCGTTGCCTTCGGCATGGGCCTTGCCGGCGGCGAGTGTCAGCAACGACAGGCCGATCAGTGCGGCTGCCAGCTTCATGGTGTCCTCCCGTTTTTCGTTCTGTCAGTCCGAACCATCAGGCGCTGGCGCGCATCAGGAAATCCTGTCTTGCCTGGTCGAATTCGCCCTTCATCCGGTCCACGAGCTCGGCGACCGGCGGCGCGTCCACGATCTGGCCGATGCCCTGGCCCGATCCCCAGATGTCGCGCCACGCCTTTGATTTCATGTTGCCGCCGGAGCCGAAATTCATCCTCGACTTGTCGGCGGCCGGAAGATTGTCCGGATCGAGTCCTGCGGCGGCGATCGAAGGGCCGAGATAATTGCCGTGCACGCCGGTGAATAGGTTGGTGTAGACGATGTCATGCGCGGCGTGCTGCGTCAGCGCGGATTTGTAGGCCTCGTCGGCATTGGCTTCCTTCGTCGCGATGAAGCGCGTGCCCATATAGGCGAGGTCGGCCCCCAGCGTCAGCGCCGAGGCGATGCCGAAACCGTCGCTGATCGCGCCCGACAGCAGGATGGCGCCGCCGAACCATTGCTTGACCTCGCGCACCAAAGCGAAGGGCGACAGCGTGCCGGCGTGCCCGCCGGCGCCGGCGCAGACCAGGATCAGGCCGTCGACGCCCTGCTCGGCGGCTTTGCGCGCATGCTTGACGTTGATGACGTCGTGGAACACGAGGCCGCCATAGGAATGCGCGGCCTCGACGATCTCCGCGGGCGGCCGCAGCGAGGTGATGATGATGGGCGCCTTGTGCTTCACACAGGTCTCCATGTCCTTCATCAGCCGGTCGTTGGAGGCGTGGCAGATCTGGTTGACGGCGTAGGGTGCGACCTTCTTGCCGGGATTGCGCGATTTGTATTCGCCGAGTTCGTCCTCGATGCGGCTCAGCCACTCGTCGAGCTTCTCGACCGGACGGGCATTGAGCGCGGGAAACGAGCCGACGATTCCGGCCTTGCATTGCGCGATCACCAGGTCCGGGCCGGACACGATGAAGAGGGGTGAGCCGACGACGGGCAGCTCGAGATTGTTCTTGAGCAGGGCGGGCAGTGCCATCCGATCCTCCTGACGGCGCGCGTCGGCGGCCTGCCGGCCGATGGTCGAGCGCTTCCATGTCGATTGTCGCGCCGGCGAGGTGTCCGCTAGCGCCTTTGGCCCCACTATAGGGTTGCACGGCAGCCGGGGGATCGTTCAATATTGAACATGTGTCTATCCAGGTTTGAACGGAAGCGCCTGTGGATTGGGATCTCTGCAAGACCTTCGTCGCGGTCGCCGATACCGGCAGCTTCACCGCGGCGGCGCGGCGGCTGCATGTCAGCCATCCGACCGTGAGCCGCAAGATCACGGCGCTGGAAGCGCAGCTCGGCACCAAGTTGCTGGCGCGCGCCGCGGAGGGGTTCGTGCTCACCGCCGACGGCCGCACTTTGCGCGAGCATGCGGAGGCGATGGCCGCTGCCGCGCTGCGGGCTGAGGCGGCCGTTGGCGCCGGCGGCCGCAAGGCGCGCGGCACCGTCAAGCTGTCGATCGGCGCGACGCTGGCCTCGCACTGGCTGATGCCGCGGCTGCGATCCTTCCTCGGCGCGCATGATCACATCCGGCTCGAGATCATCACGCATCCATTTCCGGCCAGCGTGCGGCGCCGCGAAGCCGACGTGGTGCTGCGTCCGGTCGACAGCGGCGAGGAAAATCTAGTCGGTCGCAAGATCGGCCGTCTCGGCACCGGCTTTTATGCCTCGCGCGACTATGCGGCGGGCCGGTCCCTGCCGGAACGCAGCGGCGAGTGGAAGGGGCACAGCGTCATCGGCTTTGCCGATCAAGACTCCAACGCGCAGCTGGCGCGCTGGAGCGATGCGATCACGCGGCAGGGCACAATGGTGATGCGCTGCTCCTCGCAGGGCGACATGCTGGCGGCGGTGCGCGCGGGAATCGGGATCTCCGCGTTGTCCTGCTTCGTCGCGGAGAGCTATCCGGACCTCGTGCGTGTCGCGCCGCAGAAGCTCGCCAGCGTCGCCGATCTCTGGCTGCTCGCTCACCCTGATCTGGTCGAGCTGTCCGCGGTGCGGGCCGTGGTCGATTTCGTGGCCGAATGCGCCCGCGCCGATCGCGAGCGGCTGCGCGGCTAGTTCGATCCTGCCAGCACGCCCTCGCGCTTCTTCACCGCACGGTAATAGCTCCACCACAAATGCGCCGCCGCGCCGCGCAGGGGACGCCAGGGCTCGGCGAGCGGCGCCATCTGCTTCTCGGTCGGCCGCGCCTTCAGGCCGAGACCGATCTTGATGGCTTCCTGCACGGCGAGGTCGCCGGCCGGCCAGGCATCGCCATGGCCGAGGCAGAACAGCAGATAGACATCCGCGGTCCATGGGCCGATGCCGGGCAGCGCGATCAGCGTGTGATGCGCGGCATCGGCGTCTTCCTCGGCCAGCACGTCGAGGTTCAGCCGCTGCGCGCGGATCTCGCGCGCCAGGTGCTTCAGCGTCTTGATCTTGGCGGCCGAGAGCCCGAGCCGCCCTAGCCGGTCGGTGCGGGCGCGCCCCACCGCCTCATGGTCGAACGGGTCGAAGGCCGACGACAGCCGTCCCCAGATCGCCGCGGCGCTCGCGGTCGACAGCTGCTGCCCGCAGACGATGTGGGCAAGCCCCGCAAAGCCCGGCTCGCGCCGCCGCAGCGCCGGCATGCCCGCGATTTCGAGCACCGGTTTGAGGCGCGGATCGCGCTTGATCAGCGCGTGAACGGCCTCTTCGAGATCGGATTGGGTTTCGAGGTGGATGGTCATGTGTTTGGCAGGCTCTCTCCGACGTCATGCGCGGGCTTGACCACGCATCTATTATCCTACTCCGTCATTCCGGGGTGATGCGACGGGATCGCGCGAAGCGCGACCCGGACATCGAACCCGGAATCTCGAGATTTCGGGTTCGGTCCTTTCGGACCGTCCCGGAACACAGCCGTGACGGCCACGCCCGGCCATGACGAGATCTATCAGATGGTGCCACCCGTTTTCCGTTTTGCCCCCAGCCCCAACGGCTTCCTGCATCTCGGCCACGCCTATTCCGCGCTGCTGAATTTCGACCGCGCGCGCGAGAGTGGCGGGCGGCTGCTGTTGCGGATCGAGGACATCGACGGCACGCGCTGCCGGCCGGAATTCGAGGCGGCGATCGACGAGGATCTTGCCTGGCTCGGGATTGAGTGGGAGACGCCGGTGCGGCGGCAGTCGGAGCATCTCGCCGATTATCGCGCCGTGCTGGACAAGCTGTCGGCGCTTGGTCTCGTCTATCCCGCCTTCGAAAGCCGCGCCGAGATCGCGAAGCTCGTTGCCGCGCGCGAGGCGGATGGCCCGTGGCCGCGCGATCCCGACGGTGCGCCGCTTTATCCTGGTGAAGCCAAATCGCTGTCGGCTCCCGAGCGCGATCGTCTCATCGCATCGGGCATGCCCTACGCGCTGCGGCTCGACATGGCGGCCGCCTGTCAGCGGATTGCCGGCCTGACTTGGCATGAGCTCGGCGAGGGGAGCGATGGCGAGCGCGGCGCCATCCCGGCGCGACCGGAGGCCTGGGGCGACGTGATCCTGGCCCGCAAGGAGACGCCCACCAGCTACCATCTGTCCGTGGTCGTCGACGACGCGCTGCAGGGTGTCACCGAGATCGTTCGCGGCCAGGATTTGTTTCACGCGACTTCCGTCCATCGCCTGCTCCAGGTCCTGCTCGGCCTGGGCGAACCCGCCTACCGCCATCACCGGCTGATTTGCGACGGTGACGGGCGGAAGCTGTCGAAATCGAGCGGCTCGACCGGTCTGCGCGCCTTGCGCGCGGCCGGCATCACGCCTGCCGGTATCCGCCAGCTGGTGGGATTAGGTTAAGTTTCTCTGGGGGTTAGCGAAACGTCGCCGTGACTCCGGGTGTTTCGCCGTGCCATGCTCGGTAAACAACCCGGGCCCGAAAGGGAGACTTCGAAGGGAATTCATGGCGGCGAAGAAGCGCCCAGCGCGCACCACGCGGACGTCCAGCCGACCGCCTCGGAAACGGTCCGGGGCGACTGCACAGGTGCGCAAGCGCAGCACGAAGGTGGTTGCGCCTGACGTGGTCCAGGCGGCGCTCGCCGCCTTTGCCCATGAGGTCCGCACCCCCCTGACCGGCATTCTGGCGATCAGCGACCTGCTCGCGACCTCCGATCTCGGCGAGCGGGAGCGGCGCTGGGCCGACACCATCAAGGCCGGGGCCGAGCATCTGGCGAGCCTTGCCACGCTGTTCGTGGATGCCGCCAGAAGCGGCAAGGGGGCCGGCAGGGGCAGCGCGCTGCGGCAGGACCTGTTCGATCTGCGCACGCTCGCCCGCAGCGCCGGCGATTCGCTTGCGGGGCGCGCCGCAGCCAAGGGGCTCCAGGCCGAGGTCAGTATCTCCGACAAGCTCCCCGGCCTCGTGGTCGGCGATCCCGTCCGCCTGCGCGCGGCGCTCGAGAACCTGATCGACAATGCCGTGAAATTCACGGACCAGGGCGGCGTGGCGCTGGCGGTCGAGCCGTGGCGTCCTGCCAAAGGCAAGACCAAAACCAAAGGCAGGGTCGGCGTTGCTTTCGCGGTGTCCGACAGCGGCATCGGCCTCACCATGGCCGAGATCAAGCGGCTGTTCCGCCCGTTCACCCAGGCCAACGTCACCATTGCCTCGCGCTTCGGCGGCGCCGGCCTCGGCCTGTCCTCGGTCAAGCAATTGGCGCGGGCGATGGGCGGCGACATCAGCGTCGCACCACGACGCGGCGGCGGCGCCACCTTCACCCTGACGGTGTCACTGGATGCCACGGGACCGGGCAAATCCAGCAAGACAAAGGGCGGGGCCGAGGTCGATACGGTCGCCGCGCTGCGCGTCCTCAGCGTCGAGGATAACCCGTTCGGCCGTGTCGTGCTCAACACGATTCTGACCGAGCTCGGCCATCATGCCGAGTTCATCGGGCGTGGCGAGGACGCCGTCGGCCGGCTCGCGCAAGGCGCGTTCGATGCGGTGCTGATGGACATGGTGCTGCCGGGCATCGACGGCGTCGAGGCCATCCGGCGGATCCGTACCATGGACGCGCCGTTGGCTCAGATCCCGATCATCGGGGTGTCCGGTCGCGGCGAGGACGAGGCAGCCTCGCGCGAGGCCGGCGCCGACGCCTTCCTGGTCAAGCCTGTGTCTCCGCGGGCGCTAGCGACTGCGCTGCTTGAAGCGACACGCCGTGAGGAAGCCGCGACTTGATGATCGCGGCGTTGAGTTCGCCGCCGTAAACGAAGATCGCGGCGATGAAGTACAGGAACACCAGCGCGATGATGACCGAGGCGAGCCCCGCATACATCGTCACGTAATTGTTGGCGAAGCGCGCCAGATATTGGCCGAACACGATGCCCGATATCAGCGACGCCACGATGGTGAACATGATGCCGGGCAGGATCTGGACAAACCTGCGCCGTCCCGCCGGCAGCCACACGTGGAGGATGATCAGCGCCACCACCAGCGCACCGATGGTGATGCCGTAGCGCAGCCAGGTGAGGATGCTCTCGTTGGACTCGACGAACAGCGGGATATGGCGCCGCGCCGCTTCGATCAGGAGCGGGCCGAGCACGATCAGGAACGCCATGGCGAGCGCGGTGAAAGCCGCAATCAGCGTGTAGAGGATGGATTCCAGCCGCAGCCAGTACCAGCGCCGCATCTCCACCACCGCATAGGCGCGGTTGAGCGCGACCCGGAGCGCCTCGACGCCGTTGGAGGCGAAATAGACCGACAGCGCCGCGCCGATGGTCAGAATGCCGGTGCGGGTCGTGGTCAAGACGTCATGGACCTCGCCTGAGATCGAATCGGCGACCTGCTTGGGCCAGATCTGCAGCATCAGGCTGGCAGCCTGGTCGGCGAGTTCCTTGGAGCCGAAGAAGCCGGCGAGCGAGGTCAGCACGATCAGGAACGGGAATAGCGCCATCAGTGTCGACAGGGCGATGTGGCTTGCGATGGCCCAGCCGTCATCGGCGAGGAACGTGTAGAACGCATCCTCCAGAACGCAGTAGATGTAGCGGACGGCTTTCACGTGGCACCTACGCCGCTGCTCTCTCCCCCTGGACGCAGGGAGAGGCGAGGAGGGCAGGCAATCGGCACAAATCGGAAATCATCACGCTACCATCTGACATTATTGGCCCAAAAGCCAGTTCGCGAAACGCCCCGCTGTCATTCCGGGACGCGCGTAGAATGGCGCCGGCGGCTGCCGCTGCACCATGGCGGACCGGCGCACATGGTGTTATCACCCCCGAATGGCATCTATCCTGAGTACTTTTATCCTGCCGATCGCAGTCGGTGCCGTGGCGTTGGTGCTGCTGCTCGGTCTCGTCAACATGATGCGTGGCGGCTCGCCCGACACCTCGCAGAAGCTGATGCGCTGGCGCGTGCTGCTTCAGTTCGTGGCGATCGTCATCGCGATGGCCGCGGTCTGGGCCATGGGGCGCTAGGGCATGATCCGGAAAAGTGTGAAGCGGTTTTCCGACAGGATCATGCCTCAACTCAAGAGGGCCCCATGGTCACGTTGAACCGCATCTACACCAAGACCGGTGACGACGGCACGACGGCGCTTGGAACCGGCGAGCGGCGTCCGAAATACGATCTGCGCGTCGAAGCCTATGGCACTGTCGACGAGACCAACGCCGCGATCGGAATTGTCAGGCTCCATACCGGGGGCATGGCCGAACTCGACGCAATGCTCGGCCGCATCCAGAACGATCTGTTCGATCTCGGTGCTGATCTCGCGGTGCCCGAGCGTGAAGGCAAGGCGGAACGGCTGCGGGTGGTGGCGAGCCAGGTCGAACGGCTCGAGCGCGACATCGACGCGCTCAACGACAAGCTTACCCCGCTGACCTCCTTCGTGCTTCCCGGCGGCACGCCGGCCGCCGCTTATCTCCATGTGGCGCGCACGATATGCCGCAGGGCGGAACGGGTGATCGTGGAACTGGCGGCCCGGCCGGGCGAGCCGGTCAGCGCGGCTGGCATCCAATATATGAACCGCCTGTCGGACTTCCTGTTCGTGGCCAGCCGAGCCGCCAACGGTAACGGCGCCGGCGACGTGCTCTGGGTTCCAGGCCAGAACCGCTGACCCATCGAGACCGCTGCATTTCAGAAGGCTAAAATTAGGCCCGTTCGCGCGTTGACCGGGGCAGATCAGGCCTTTAGGTTCCGCGCCAGTTGATAACCCCCCTCCCAAATTGAGTGAAAGAGGATCGATGAAGGTCTTAGTGCCGGTAAAGCGGGTGGTCGATTACAACGTCAAGGTCCGCGTCAAGGGCGATGGATCGGGCGTTGAACTCGCCAACGTCAAGATGTCGATGAACCCGTTCGACGAAATCGCGGTCGAGGAAGCGCTGCGTCTGAAGGAAGCCGGCAAGGCGACCGAGGTCGTGGTGGTCTCCATTGGACCGGCGCAGGCGTCGGAGACGATCCGCACTGGTCTTGCCATGGGCGCCGACCGCGGCATCCTGGTGAAGGCGGAAGGTGCAGTCGAGCCGCTCGCGGTCGCCAAGATCCTGAAGAAAGTCGCCGAAGAAGAGCAGCCGGGCCTCATCATCCTCGGCAAGCAGGCGATCGACGACGACAGCAATCAGACCGGCCAGATGCTGGCCGCGCTGCTCGGCTGGTCGCAGGCGACGTTCGCTTCGAAGCTCGAGGTCGAAGGTTCTGACTTCAAGGTCACCCGCGAAGTCGACGGCGGTCTGCAGACCGTGAAGTTGAAGGGACCGGCGATCGTCACCACCGATCTCCGTCTCAACGAGCCGCGCTACGCCTCGCTGCCGAACATCATGAAGGCGAAGAAGAAGCCGATCGCGGAGAAGGCCATCGCCGATTACGGCGTCGACGTCGCCGCGCGCCTCGAGGTTCTCAAGACGACTGAACCGGCGGGCCGCAAGGCTGGCGTCAAGGTCAAGGACGTCGCCGAGCTGGTGTCGAAACTCAAGAACGAAGCC
Source organism: Bradyrhizobium sp. WYCCWR 12699 (assembly GCF_032144035.1). Taxonomy (NCBI): domain Bacteria; kingdom Pseudomonadati; phylum Pseudomonadota; class Alphaproteobacteria; order Hyphomicrobiales; family Nitrobacteraceae; genus Bradyrhizobium; species Bradyrhizobium sp. WYCCWR 12699. Next base: position 529,042 of record NZ_JAVTJN010000032.1, on the reverse strand, counting down.
GGGGTGCTCTGATGACGACGCTTCTGATTGCCGAACACGACAACGCGTCGCTCAAGGATGCGACCAACAAGGCCCTGACCGCGGCCGCCGCGCTCGGCGCGGATGTCGAAGTCCTGGTCGCCGGCCAGAACGCCAAGGCCGCGGCCGATGCCGCGACCAAGCTCGCCGGCGTGAAGAAGGTGCTGCTCGTCGATGGCGACCTCTACGCGCACGATCTGGCCGAGCCGCTGGCCGCGCTGATCGTCTCGCTGGCATCCGGCTATGACGCGATCGTCGCGCCCGCGACCTCGCGCTTCAAGAACGTGATGCCGCGTGTCGCCGCCCTGCTCGACGTCATGCAGGTCTCGGAGATCATCAAGGTGGTCGCCCCCGACACCTATGAGCGCCCGATCTATGCCGGCAACGCCATCCAGACCGTGAAGTCGAAGGACGCCAAGAAGGTCATCACGGTGCGGACCTCGACCTTCGCCGCTGCGGGCGAGGGTGGCAGCGCGCCGCTCGAGACCGTTCAGGGTGCGGCCGATCCGGGCCTGTCGACCTTCGTCGGCGAGGAAGTTGCCAAGAGCGACCGTCCCGAGCTCACTTCGGCCAAGATCATCGTCTCCGGTGGCCGCGCCATGCAAAGCCGTGAGAATTTTGCCAAGTACATCGAGCCGCTCGCCGACAAGCTTGGGGCCGGTGTCGGTGCCTCGCGTGCGGCGGTCGATGCCGGCTATGCGCCGAACGACTGGCAGGTCGGCCAGACCGGCAAGGTCGTGGCGCCCGAGCTCTATGTCGCCGTCGGCATTTCCGGCGCAATTCAGCATCTGGCCGGCATGAAAGACTCCAAGGTGATTGTCGCGATCAACAAGGACGAGGACGCGCCGATCTTCCAGGTTGCCGATTACGGCCTTGTCGCCGACCTCTACCAGGCGGTTCCGGAGCTGACGACCGAACTCGGCAAGCTCGGCAAGTAAAAGACGTCGTAAACACCGGCCGGAGGTATAAACTCCGGCCGGTGTTTCATTTCTGAAGCGTTTTCTTTGGCGGGGGGCACGCCGGGGAAGCGATCCAATCTAGGTTTCGAGCCCGGGTTCTGATTAAATCAGCTCCTGATCAAATCAGACCTCCCGGCTCGGGGGATAGACAGGCGCGATCTGCGCGCCGTTCCGGTGGATGACATTATGGCGGCAGTGATCAAGAAGGTCGGCGTGATCGGCGCGGGGCAGATGGGCAATGGCATCGCGCATGTCGCGGCGCTCGCCGGCTTCGACGTGGTGCTCAACGACATCTCGGCGGACCGCCTCAAATCGGGCATGGCCACCATCAACGGCAATCTGGCGCGCCAGGTCTCCAAGAAGGCCGTCTCCGAGGACGACAAGGCCAAGGCGATGGCGCGCATCACGCCCGCCGAAAAGCTTGACGACCTCGCCGATTGCGATCTCGTGATCGAGACCGCGGTCGAGAAGGAAGAGGTCAAGCGCAAGATCTTCCATGAGCTCTGCGCGGTGTTGAAGCCGGAGGCCATCGTCGCCTCCGATACCTCCTCGATCTCGATCACACGGCTTGCGGCCGCCACCGACCGGCCCGAGCGCTTCATCGGCATTCACTTCATGAATCCGGTGCCGCTGATGGAGCTGGTGGAGCTGATCCGCGGCATCGCCACCGATGATTCGACCTTCGAGGCGTCCAAGGAATTCGTCTCCAAGCTCGGCAAGCAGGTCGCGGTCTCCGAGGATTTCCCGGCCTTCATCGTCAACCGCATTCTGCTGCCGATGATCAACGAGGCGATCTACACGCTGTATGAGGGCGTCGGCAACGTCGAGGCGATTGACGCGGCGATGAAGCTCGGCGCGCACCATCCGATGGGCCCGCTCGAGCTTGCCGATTTCATCGGCCTCGATACCTGCCTCTCCATCATGCAGGTGCTGCACGAGGGCCTCGCCGATTCCAAGTACCGCCCGTGCCCGCTGCTGGTGAAATACGTCGAGGCCGGCTGGCTCGGCCGCAAGACCCAGCGTGGCTTCTACGACTACCGCGGCGCCAAGCCGGTTCCGACGCGATAAGCGTGGTCTCGTGCCCCCCGCCGACGCGGCGCAGCGCGTCAGCGATGCGCTGGAGGGCTGGAATACGGCCACTTCACAAGCCTCTGTGACATTTCATGTCGCGTTAACCTCTCGCGCCTAGGTTACGGCGAGTACGAGGGTTCGCGTAATGGACATGATGGCAATGGTCAGCACCATGCTGGCCGCTCAGCAAGGTGCGCTGCAGTCGAATATTGCGGCGACGCTCAGCAAGCAGAACGCGGATATGGAGAAATCCACCGTCCTGACGCTGCTCGGTGCCGGTCAGCCCTCGCTCGCTAATGTCGGCCCTGGCGTCGGCGGCAATCTCAACGTCACCGCCTGACTTTCTAAAGCGCCGCCGCGGCCTTGCCGGTTGCCGCGCGGATCAGCTTGAGCGCGTCCTCGCTCGCCCATTCCGCCGGCCCCGCGATCGTCGCGATCTCGCAGCCCTGCGGGTCGACCAGCACCGATGTCGGCATGCCCAGGGCCCGGCCTATTGCCTTAAGATCTTGAAAAACCTTGGCTTTCTGGTCGCTGAAATAACTTAGCTTTGAAAGATTGGCCTCTTTCAGGAAGTTTTTCGGCTTTTCGGGGTCGCGGGTGTCGATATTGATCGCCACCACCTCGAAATTCGGGCCCGACAGCTTGCCCTGCAGCTCGTCCAGCGCCGGCATTTCCTTCCGGCACGGCACGCACCAGGTGGCCCAGAGATTCACCAGCAGCGTCTTGCCGCGGAAATCCGACAGCTTCTTCGGCTTGCCATCGGCATCCTCGAAGGCGAGGTCCGGCAGCTTCAGGGGGGCGCTCGCCATGGTCAGCGCCGCCAGCTCGCCATGGGCGAGGGGAGCGATCTTTTGCGCCGTCGCGACCGCCGGCTTGCAGGTCGGATCGCCCGAGGGCGCCCGGCTCAGGCCCAGCCCGTACAGCGCGGCGAAGCCGGCCAGGCCCCCGACCGCCACGGTGGCGATCACGAGGGGGACCCGGCGCGTGGCGGAGGGCTTCTTGTCGAGCATATCGTTTGTCATCCGGTCGCAGATATGGCTATCAGAGGCCTCTTAATACGGCTGGCGGCGGCCAGCAAACGTGCGGCAAATCAAGGCGTGAGCAGGGGATCATGAGCAACAAGATGTGGGGCGGCCGGTTCTCGGAACGTCCCGATGAGATCATGGAAGAGATCAACGTCTCCATCGACGTCGATCGTCACCTCTTCGCCCAGGACATTGCCGCGTCCAAGGCCCACGCCGCGATGCTCGCCAACCAAGGCATCATCACGGGTTCTGATGCGAAAAATATCGGCAAGGGTCTAGACACGATTTTGTCAGAGATCGGCAAGGGCGGCTTCGAATTCAAGCGCGCGCTCGAGGACATTCATATGAATGTCGAGAGCCGCCTGTCCGAGCTGATCGGCCCCGCCGCCGGCCGCCTGCACACGGCGCGCTCGCGCAACGACCAGGTCGCGACCGACTTCCGTCTCTATGTCCGTGACATCGTCGACGAAACGGATGCGGCGCTGGCGGCGTTTCAGCAGGCGCTGGTCGAGCGCGCGCTGGAGCACGCGGGCACCGTGATGCCCGGTTTCACGCATCTGCAGACCGCACAGCCCGTGACCTTCGGCCACCATCTGCTCGCCTATGTCGAGATGGCCGCGCGCGACCGCGGACGGTTCCAGGATGCGCGCAAGCGGCTCAACGAATCCCCGCTCGGCGCCGCCGCGCTGGCCGGCACCTCGTTCCCGATCGATCGCCACGCCACCGCGAAGGCGCTTGCCTTCGATCGCCCGATGGCGAACTCGCTCGATGCCGTCTCCGACCGCGACTTCGTGCTGGAGACGCTGTCGGCGGCCTCGATCTGCGCCGTGCACATGTCGCGCTTTGCCGAGGAGATCGTGATCTGGACCTCACCGCTGGTCGGCATGATCCGGCTCAGCGACAAGTTCACCACCGGCTCGTCGATCATGCCGCAGAAGCGCAATCCGGATGCCGCCGAGCTGGTGCGCGCCAAGACCGGCCGCGTCATCGGAGCGCTCAACGGCCTGTTGATCGTGATGAAGGGCCTGCCGCTCGCCTATCAAAAGGACATGCAGGAGGACAAGCAGGGCGCGATGGAGGGCTTTGCCGCGCTGTCGCTCGCGATTCGCGCCATGACCGGCATGGTCCGCGACCTCGTGCCCGACGAAGCCAGGATGAAGGCCGCTGCGGGCGAGGGCTACGCCACCGCGACGGATCTGGCCGACTGGCTGGTGCGGACGCTGAAAATGCCGTTCCGCGACGCCCATCACGTCACCGGCCGCATCGTCGCCAAGGCCGCCGAGGGCGGCGTGGCGCTGCACGAGCTGCCGCTCAAGGAGATGCAGGCGATCGAGCCGAAAATCACCAAGGACGTGTTCGGCGTGCTCTCGGTCGAATCGTCGGTGAAGAGCCGCACCAGCTTCGGCGGTACCGCGCCGAAGAACGTGACGGCCCAGGCCAAAGCGTGGGCGAAGCGGCTGGAAAAAGAGCGGAAATTGGGCTGAAGGCAAAATTTCGCTGATGTTTCATGGTCATCCGGGCTCTCGCCAGAGCGCGCCAATCTCTGTATGGTGCGGCCCGCGTATTGGGGATTTCGTCGTGACGTCAAAGTTTCGCCCGGCCCGCTCGGGGTGGGCCATCATTGTCTTGAGTCTGACGGCGCTTGCGCTTGCCGGTTGCGGCCGCAAGGGTCCGCTGGATCTGCCGCCGACGGCTACTAACGCGCCCGTGGCCAACGGCGCAGCTTCGACCAACACCGACACCGCAGCCCAGAAGACGTCGAGCATGTTCAATCCCAGCTCAGGTGCGGATGCCGAGCCGGCGGCGGCCAAGGGCCGGAAGAAACCGTTTATTCTCGACCCGCTCCTGGACGAACCTCCCGGCAGAAAATAAGCCGGGACAACCGAGCCTAAGCCATGAACCATTTCGACTACCGCAACGGCGTGCTGCACGCCGAGGCGGTGAACCTGTCCGAGCTGGCCGCGACCGTCGGCACGCCGTTTTATTGCTATTCGACCGCGACATTGGAGCGGCACTATCGCGTCTTCACCGACGCCTTCGCCGGCGAGAAGGTGCTGGTCTGCTACGCCATGAAGGCGAACTCCAACCAGTCGGTGCTGCGCACGCTGGCCAAGCTCGGCGCCGGTGCCGACGTGGTCTCGGGCGGTGAATTGAAGCGTGCGCTGGCGGCCGGCATTCCGCCAAACAAGATCCTCTTCTCCGGTGTCGGCAAGACCGAAACCGAGCTGCGCGCCGCGCTTGCCGCCGACATCCTCTGCCTCAACGTGGAATCCGAGCCCGAGCTCGAGCTGCTGTCGCGGATTGCGACCGAGATGGGCAAGACCGCGCGCGTCTCGCTGCGCGTCAACCCGGATGTTGATGCCGGCACCCACGCCAAGATCTCCACCGGCAAGTCCGAGAACAAGTTCGGCATCCCGATCGTGCATGCCCGCGAGGTCTATGCGCGCGCCGCGAAGCTGCCGGGCATCGAGGTGACCGGCACCGACGTGCATATCGGCAGCCAGATCACCGACCTCTCGGGCATGGAAACCGCGTTCCGTATTCTCTCCGAATTCGTGCAGACGCTGCGCGCCGACGGCCACAACATCAGCCATGTCGATTTCGGCGGCGGCCTCGGCATTCCCTATTACATGGACCGCGAGGCGCCACCGGAGCCGGCCGCCTATGCCGCGATGGTCAAGCGCGTCAGCCACAATCTCGGCTGCACGCTGATGTTCGAGCCGGGCCGCATGATCGTCGGCAATGCCGGCATTTTGGTTGCCAAGGTGATCTATGTGAAGCATGGCGACGGCAAGAATTTCGTCATCATCGACGCTGCGATGAACGACCTCATCCGCCCGACACTGTACGAGGCGCATCACGACATCCTGCCGGTGACGCAAGCCCCAAAGGGCGCGGCGACCATCATGGCCGATGTCGTCGGCCCGGTCTGCGAGACCGGCGATTATCTCGCGCTCGACCGCACGCTGCCGACGCCGAAGCCCGGCGATCTCCTCGCCATCATGACCGCCGGCGCCTATGGCGCGGTGCAGGCCGGCACCTACAACACAAGGCCGCTGGTGCCGGAAGTGCTGGTGAAGGACGACCAATACGCCGTGGTGCGCCCGCGCATCGAGGTCGAGCAGCTGATCGCGATGGATAAGCCGGCGCCGTGGCTGTGAGTGTGTCGTAGTCTGACCGTGAGGGTCCCGGATCTGCACGCGCTTCAGGCGCGCTTGTCCGGGACGACAGTGGAGATGGGGACGGCTACTTCCCCGCCAATCCGCCTTTCGCTCCACCGACCACCACGCCCGCCTTCTTCTCGATCGGCTTGATCGCCGCGGTGAAATCGGATTCGGCGCCTTCCGCGGCGATCACGGTCTCCCATAACCTACCGACCGCGTCGGCGACTTCCATCGACAGGCCGAGCTGCTTCATCTCCTCCAGCGCCAGCCGGACGTCCTTCACCATCAATCCGGTGGCGAAGCCAAAATCGAAGCTGCGCGGCAGCACCGCGCGCGGAAACTTGTCGCGGCTCGCCGTGTTCATGCCGGAGCCGGCATTGATGACGTCGATCATCACCGCGGGATCGAGCCCGGCTTTCACGCCCATCACGACCGCTTCCGACGTCGCCACGATCGCGGTGGCCGACAGGAAATTGTTGGCGAGCTTCATGGTCTGCGCCGCGCCGGGCTTCTCGCCGATGAAGAACACCTTTCCGATCACGTCGAGCGCGGGCTTGAGCAGTTCGAACTCGGTCCTAGGTCCGGAGACCATCACCGCCAGCGTGCCCTTCTCGGCGCCGCCGACGCCGCCGGAGACCGGGCAGTCGATCTGCACGATGTTGCGCTTGGCGAGCTGGCCGTGAATCGTCACGGCCATCGCCGAGCCGACGGTGGAGAGATCGATGAAGCGTTTGGCCCGGCTGCCCTCGATGACGCCGTTCGCTCCCGTTGCGACCTGGAGCGAAGCCTGCAGCGAAGGCAGGCTCGCCATCACGGTCTCGACCTGATCGGCGACGTCCTTCGGCGATGTTGCGGCGGTCGCGCCGAGCGCCGTGAGCTTGCCCATAACGTCCTTGCGCGTGTCGAACACGACGAGCCTGTGCCCTGCCTCGATCAGCCGCCGCGCCATCGGGAAACCCATGTTTCCGAGGCCGATGAATCCGATGTCCATGGTGTTTCCTTGTCTTTCTTCTTCGTTGTTGTTCAAGTGCTCGCTCCATCCCCGCTGTCGTCCCGGATCTGCGCTCCGCTCGGGACAACGCTACGCGTTTTCCCGAGCTCGCTTGTCCCGGACGACAGCGGAGATTGGCGCTGCATCTCACGCCTTGCCGTCGATCTCCGCGAACACCTCGCGCGCGATGCGGAAGCTGTCGACCGCGGCGGGCATGCCGCCGTAGATCGCGACCTGCATCAGGATCTCGCGGATCTCCTCGCGGCTGACGCCGTTGGTCAGCGCGCCCTTCAGATGCGCGCGGAATTCGTGTTGGCGGTTGAGGATCGCGATCATCGCGATGTTGAGCATGCTGCGGGTCTTGCGCGGCAGCTCCTCGCGGCCCCACACCGTCCCCCAGCAATATTCGTTCAGCATCTCCTGGAACGGACGGTTGAAGTCGTCGACGTTCTTCAGGGCGTTGTTGACATAGGCCTCGCCCAGCACCGCTTTGCGGACTTCCAGGCCCTTGTCGTGCATCTTCTTGTCCATGGCGTTTCCTCTCGTTTCCCTCGGATCACGCGCGGAAATTACGGGGTTGGGGCGAGCCAGTCACGTCCTCGTGTTATGCGGGAAAAGGGGTGTCTCCCGTACCGGAACGGATGCCTCAGTGCTGCCGTTGTGATAGGCTTCGCTCCACCGGGCAACCTGGAGAGTTGATTGAACGGCGTCACCCCCGACCCGTCAGACCCGATCCGCAACAGTGACGCTCTGTCGCGGTTGAAGCTGGCGCAGGCCCTGGATCGGGCCCTCTATGCCATCGCGTGGGAGCGTGCCTGGCCACATCTGGCGCGGCTTCTGACCGTCGTCGGCCTGTTCCTGGCGGTGTCCTGGGCCGGCCTTTGGCTGGCGCTGCCTTTCCTGGCCCGTGCCATCGGTCTCGTCGTTTTCGCCGGCATCGCCATTGCGGCCCTGTTGCCCCTGATTCGCTTCCGCTGGCCGAGCCGCGAGGAGGCACTTGGCCGGCTCGATCGCGGCTCCGGCATCCGTCACCGCCCGGCCACGACGCTGACGGATACGCTGTCCTCGCAGGATCCGGTCGCGCAGGCGCTGTGGCAGGCGCAGCGCGAACGCACGCTGGCCTCGCTCAAGCGCATCCGCGCCGGTCTGCCGCATCCCCGGCTTGCGCTCCACGACCCCTGGGCGCTGCGCGCACTGATCATGGTGATGCTGGTTGCAACCTTCTTCGCCGCCGGCGACGAGCGCGCGATGCGGCTCGGCGCCGCCTTCGACTGGAACGGCGTGTTGGCGCCCGCGAATGTTCGCGTCGACGCCTGGGTGACGCCGCCGCTCTATACCGGCAAGCCGCCGGTCATCCTGTCGGCCGCCAACAAGGAGGCCGCGGCGCTGCCCGCCTCCGGCCCGCTTGCCGTTCCCGCCGGCTCCACCCTGATCGTGCGCTCCTCCGGCGGCAGCCTGGATGTCGTCGTCTCCGGCGGCCTCAAGGAGGTCGCCCCCACGGAAGCCGCACCCAAGGGCGCCAACGAGAAGCATTTCACCATCACCACCGACGGCACCGCGCATGTCCGCGCGCCCTCCGGCCAGCCGCAATGGGCGTTTGCCGCAACGCCGGACCATGCGCCGACAATCGCGCTCGCCAAGGATCCCGAACGCCAGGCGCGCGGCGGGCTCCAGCTCTCCTACAAGATCGAGGATGATTACGGCGTCACCGGCGCGGACGCGCACATCGCCTTGCGCCCCGCGGACGCCAAAGACGGAGCCAAGGATTCCGACGGCAAGGCCGCGCCGCGGCCGCTGTTCCAGCCGCCGCAATTCCCGCTCGTGCTGCCGAACGCGCGCACCCGCAACGGCGTCGGCCAGACCGTGAAGGACCTCAGCGAGGATCCCTATGCCGGTGCCGATGTCACGCTGACGCTCACCGCCAAGGACGAAGCCGGCAACGAGGCGCGAAGCGAGCCCTTCAACATGCGCCTGCCGGAGCGTCTCTTCACCAACTCGCTGGCGCGCGCGCTGATCGAGCAGCGCCGCATCCTCGCGCTCGACGCCAACAGGAATTCGGACGTCTACACCGCGCTCGATGCGCTGATGATCGCACCCGAATTGTTCACGCCGGACGCCGGCTGCTATCTCGGTCTCCGCAGCCTCGCGAGCCAGCTCGAGGCCGCCCGCACCGACGATGCGCTGCGCAATGTGGTGGCGAGCATGTGGGCCTTCGCGACCACCATCGAGGATGATGGTGTCGCCGGCAGCGTCAACGCCGCGCTGCGCTCGGCGCAGGACGCGCTCAAGGCGGCGCTCGACCGCGGCGCCAGCGAGGACGAGCTGAGAGTGTTGACGCAGAAACTCCGCGAGGCCATGGCCGGCAAGGTGCGTGATCTCGCCCGCCGCGCCGAACAGAATCCGCTCGGTGCCCGGCAGCCGTTCCCGGCCGAGGTCCAGCTCATTCTCGACAAGGCGATCGAGCTGCGACAGAAGACCCAGCATGCGACGCCCGAGCAGCTCGCCGAGCTGGCGCAGCAGCAGGACGCGTTGCGCGAGCAGCTTCAGGCCTATCGGAAGTCGGCGAACAACCGTGCCAACAAGGCGGGGGACGACAAGACCAACCAGTTTACGCGGGACCGGAAATGCGGAAGCTAGCGCGCGTGCCAGTCTTGAAGGCGATGTCGATCGCCTGCCTCGCCTTCCTGTTGGGAAGCGTTACCCCGGTTGCGGCCCAGCTGGATCAGGATCCCGACGCGCTGCTCGACAGCGCCGAAAAGTCGATGCAGGAGTCCGGCGACAGCCTCAGGCAGAAGGAATCCGGCAAGAGCCTGGGCAACCAGTCCGACGCGATCCAGAAGCTCGAGGAGTACAAGCGGGCGACGGAACGGAGCCAATCCTCCAGCCGTGACCGCAACGTCATCACGCAGCGCGATCTGGACGACCTGTTGCGGCAGATCGAGAAGGCGGCGCGCGAAGGCAATAAAGAGGCCGCTCAGCGCCTGCTCGAGCAGCTCGCGCAGATCATGGAAAACCTCCAGATGGCGCAGCCCGGGCAATCCGGCGAAAGCGAGATGGAGCAGGCGCTCAACGAGCTCAGCGACATGATCCGCAAGCAGCAGCAATTGCGCGACAAGACGTTCAAGCAGGGCCAGGATTCCCGGCGTGATCGCTCGCGCGGCAAGCAGCAGGGCGACCAGTCGATGTCGGATCTGCAGCAGGATCAGCAGTCGCTGCGCGACCGCCTGAAGAAGCTGCAGGACGAGCTTGCCAAGCGCGGTCTCACGCAGAAGGGACAAAAGGGTCAGAAAGGCCAGCAGGGACAGAAAGGCCAGCAGGGGGACCAGGGCCAGAACGGCGATCAGGACGGTGACGACGGCGACGATGGCAGCCTCGACACCGCGGACGGCGCCATGGGTGATGCCGGCTCGAAGCTCGGCGAGGGCAATGCCGACGGCGCCGTGGATTCGCAGGGCAAGGCGCTCGACGCCATGCGCAAGGGCGCACAGAAGATGGCCGAAGCGATGCAGCAGGGCGATGGCGACGGGCAGAACGATGGTCCCGGCAATCGGGCCGGCCGTCAGCAGAGCGGCGGCAATCAGACCGATCCGCTGGGACGCCCGCTGCACGGCCGCGATCTCAGCGACGACTACACCGTCAAGATCCCCGGTGAGATCGACGCCCAGCGTGTCCGTCGCATCCTCGAAGAGCTCCGCCGCCGCTTGGGGGACAGCTCGCGCCCGCAGATCGAGCTCGATTACATCGAGCGGCTGCTGAAGGATTTTTGACGGCACACTCGGTGTCATCGCCCGGCCTTGACCGGCCGATCCAGCATTCCGAGAAGCTAGTGAGTCACCCGAGGGGCCGCGACGTACTGGATGCCCCGGTCAAGCCGGGGCATGACAGCGGAATCCGTGGCTACCCCTTCTTCGCCGCCAGTGCGTCCGCCACCGCGGTGCGGATATCCGCGACCGAGAACGGTTTTGTCACGACGTCGTGCACCAGCGCATTGAGGTTCGATGCGCGCTCGCGCTGGTCGGCAAAGCCGGTCATCAAGAGGATGGTCAGATCAGGGAAATCGCGCGCGGCGGAGAGTGCCAGTGCGATGCCGTCCATGACGGGCATCTGGATGTCGGTGAGCAGCAGGTCGAAGGCGCCGTCCTCGCGGCTCAGGATCTCCAGCGCCTCGGCGCCGTCTTGCGCGGTGACGGTCTCGTGGCCGTCCATGGCGATGGCGCGCGCGACGAGCGTGCGCATCGAATCCTCGTCGTCGGCGATCAGGATTTTCGGCATCAGATCAACCTCTGGGACAAACCTTCCCGTGCGGGACCCTACAAGCTGATTATACGCTGCCGCCGGCAATGTCGCGCCGGTTGAAGAAGCGCACATCGATATTGCGGCCCTCCGGCGGCGGCGAGGCGAGACGCGAGCGGAAGAAGGCGCGCTCGCCGGGCCGCAGCACGGTCTGCTCCAGCACCGTATTCCAGGCGTAGATCTCCGCGCCTTGCGCGTCGCGAACGGCAAAGCGCAGCCGCGGGATGTCGAGCGGCTTCTTGCCCTCGCCGACGATCACGCCCTCGATGACCAGCACCTGCTTACCGTCCACGGTCTCGCTGGACAGCTTCACGTCCTTGAAGGCGAGGCCCCGCAGGTTCACCTCGAGCCCGACCATCTTGTAGAACGCGGCCGTCTGCGGCAGCAGGCGCACCATGTCGCCGCGCCAGATCACCAGCGCCAGCACCAGCGCGCCCATGGCGGCGCAGGCGGTCGGCAGCCCAAAATAGGATTTTCGCGGAGCGGCGGTGGCGGCGGGACGGCTGACCCGCGCCCCGCGACGGCTGAACAGGCCGCGGAACCAGGATTGGTGCTGCACGCCAGCGACCTCCTCCTCGACCTCCCGGGCCGCCGCCGACCACTCGTCCTCGGTTTCCTTGGCCTCTTCCTCGGGCCAGTCGCTGGCGATTGAGGGGCTGTCGACAACGGGCGTGTCAGTGGCGCTGTCGTCCTTGGCGTAGGAGTTCCACTGCTCGGCGAGGTCGGATTGGTCGTCGGCCTGGCTGGCTGCGGCCATGGCCGGAACGGACGCCTCCTCGATGGCGTCCTCGGCATGGGCGATCCAGGTCTCCTTGCAGCGGGAACAGCGGACCGCCCGCCCGTTCGCCCCAAGGCTTGCAAGCTTGATGGCGTAGGATGTCATACAATGGGGGCAGACGATATGCATGGACGAGCCTTGATGCATGAACCAGGACTTGAACGAGGTCCTGACCATAACCCCGTCAGGAAGAACCGGGCGGCCAGGATGCGACCAATATGCTACAGGGCGACCGTTAACGAACCGGAAACCATAACGGCGGCAAAACCCGTGGATCGCGCATGGCGGAGCGCGGCCATGTGTCCCGCGCCCCCTCTCGAACGGAGCTGAGCTTGGTTCGGTTCGAAAATGTCGGATTGCGTTACGGTCTGGGGCCGGAGATCCTGCGCGACCTCAGCTTCCAGATCCCGGCGCATTCGTTCCAGTTCCTCACCGGCCCGTCGGGCGCCGGCAAGACCTCGTTGCTGCGCCTGTTGTTCCTGTCGCATCGGCCGACGCGGGGCCTCGTCAATCTGTTCGGTCACGACATCTCGCAGCTCGGCAAGGACGAGATCGCCGATCTGCGCAAGCGCATCGGCATCGTGCTCCAGGATTTCCGCCTGCTCGATCACATGACGACCTATGAGAACGTCGCGCTGCCGTTCCGCGTCATGGGCCGCAGCGAGTCGAGCTACCGCAAGGAGGTGATTGATCTGTTGCGCTGGGTCGGGCTTGGCGACCGCATGGACGCGCTGCCGCCGATCCTGTCGGGCGGCGAGAAGCAGCGCGCGGCGATCGCGCGCGCCGTAATCTCGCGGCCGCAGCTGCTGCTTGCGGACGAGCCGACCGGCAGCGTCGATCCGACGCTCGGACGCCGCCTGCTGCGGCTGTTCATCGAGCTCAACAAATCTGGCACCGCCGTCATCATCGCGACCCACGACATCGGCCTGATGGACCAGTATGAGGCCCGGCGGCTGGTGCTGCACCAGGGACGGTTGCACGTCTATGAGTAGGACAGACGAGCGCGGCGTGCTGGTCGACCTCGGACAGGAGCGTCCGCAGCTGCCGGCCAAGGCGCGCAACATGTCGCCGATCGTGCCGCGCGCCTCGATCCAGGGCCGGGCGCTGGTCGCCGTCGTCGCCATCATGACGTTCCTCGCGTCGATGACCACGGGCACCGTGTTGCTGGTGAGCGCGTCCGCCGCGGAATGGCAGTCCGACGTCGCGAGCGAGATCACCATCCAGGTTCGTCCGCAAACGGGGCGCGATCTCGATCGCGACACCGCCGCGGTGACGGAGGCGATGCGGGCGCAAGCCGGAATCGTCGAGGTCAAGCCGTTCAGCAAGGAGGAGAGCGGCAAGCTGCTCGAGCCCTGGCTCGGCACCGGGCTGGCGATGGACGACCTGCCGGTGCCGCGCATGATCATCGCGCGCGTGCAGCCCGGGACGCTGCTCGATCTCGGCGCCTTGCGCGCGCGGGTGACCCAGGTGGCGCCGGGCGCCAGCGTCGACGATCATCGTGCCTGGATCGAGCGGATGCGCTCGATGACCAACGCCACCGTGCTCGCCGGCCTCGGCATCCTCGCGCTCGTCATCGTCGCCACCATCATCTCCGTCTCGTTCGCGACCCGCGGCGCCATGGCGGCGAACCGCCCGATCGTCGAGGTGCTGCATTTCGTCGGTGCCGGCGACCGCTACATCGCCAATCACTTCCTGCGCCATTTCCTCCGCCTGGGCCTCGAGGGCGGCGTGATCGGCGGCGGCGCTGCCATGCTGGTGTTCGGGTTCTCCGAGTCGATCGCCGGCTGGTTTTCCGGTACCCCCGTCGGCGACCAGTTCGCGGCCCTGCTCGGCACCTTCTCGCTGCGGCCGTCGGGCTACATCGTGCTCGCGGTCCAGGCCGTGCTGATCGGCGCCATCACCGCAGTGGCCTCGCGCCAGACGCTGTTTGCGACGCTGAATGACGTGGATTGAGATCCTTTCTTCCCTTCTCCCCTTGTGGGAGAAGGTGGCGCGAAGCGCCGGATGAGGGGTATATCTCGGCGCAAAAGAACTGTGCGAATTCGCGGAGAGAGACCCCTCACCCGTCTCGCCGCTTCGCGTCGAGCCACCCTATCCCACAAGGGGAGAGGGTGCAGAAACGAGACTCCACTTCGCCTCAAAACGTCCTAAAATCACTTCAGGGAAGGGATCAACGACATCACATGGCCTCGCCGACCGACGATCGATCGCCGAAACTGCCGCGCGGCTGGCTGCGCGCGGCATTGGTGTCGACGATTGCGCTCGCCTTCGTCGCCGCTGCGGCGGGGTTCATCGCGTTCCTGTCGCAGTTGCGTGGCGCCGAGGTCGCGCCGGGTCGCAAGGCCGACGGCATCGTGGTCCTGACCGGCGGCTCATCGCGGGTCTCGGACGCGATGGAGCTGCTCGCTGCCGGCTACGGCAGGCGGCTCTTGATCTCCGGCGTGCATCCGACCTCGACGGCGAGCGACATCTCCAGGACGTTGCCGGAGAACCAGTCCTTCATGACATGTTGCGTCGATCTCGACCGCACCGCGCTCTCGACCCGCGGCAATGCGGCGGAGGCGCGGCGCTGGGCCGAGGGACGCCGCTTCAAGTCGCTGATCGTGGTCACGTCGAATTACCACATGCCGCGCGCGCTGGTGGAATTCTCGCATGCGATGCCGCAAACGACGCTGATCCCCTTCGCGGTGGTCGGCGACAAATGGCGCGAGGAGCCGTGGTGGACCTCGGCCTCCACCTTGCGGCTGCTGCTGTCGGAATATGTCAAGTACATCGCGGCCGAGATCAGGGTGCGGCTGGAGGATTTCGGGATTGACCTTTCGCCCGAGATGTCGGAGCAGCCTGCAGGTCACCAGCTCAAGCGGCCCGCCACCGCCCAGGCGAACTGACACGCCAATTGACCGGCAAATAATCGGATCGTCGATGTTCCTGATTTTCCTGCGCTCGCTCGTGTTCAACGTGCTGTTCTACGCCGTGCTGGTGTGCCTCGCGATCGTGGCGCTGCCGACCTTCGCATTGCCGCCGCGCGCGATGCTGACGGTCGCCGAATGGTGGGCCAAGGCAACGCTGGTCCTGATGCGCGTGGTCTGCAACATCAAGGTGGAATTCCGGGGCACGGAGAAGATTCCGCAGGGACCGCTGGTGATCGTGGCGAAGCACCAGTCGTTCTGGGAGACGTTCGTGCTGCCGGGCTTCTTCAATCGGCCGATCTTCATCCTCAAGCGTCAGCTGATGCAGATCCCGGTGTTCGGTCAGTTCCTGGTCAAGACCGGGATGATCGCGATCGATCGCAATGCCGGCGTGAAGGCGCTGCTCGACATGACGCGCCGCGCGCGCGAGGCAGTGCGCAGCGGCCGGCAACTCGTCATCTTTCCGGAAGGTACGCGCCGCGCGCCCGGCGCTGAGCCCAACTACAAGACCGGCTTTGCGCAGATCTATTCGTCCTGCGGCGTGCCGTGCCTGCCGATCGCGCTCAACTCCGGCCTGTTCTGGCCCCGCCGCACCTTCATGCGCTATCCCGGCACGCTGGTGGTAGAGTTCCTCGATCCGTTGCCGACGGGCCTGCCGAAGGACGAGTTTCTCTCCCGCGTGCAAACTGCCATCGAAGAGGCAACCGGCCGCCTCGTCGAGGCCGGCCGCAAGGAGCAGGAGCAGTTGATCGGCTCGGCGCCGAGCTATACGCCGGCGGAGCGCTAGCGACTCTCGCGGTCTTGCCTTGGTAAAGGCGCGTGCAGGGAATGCGCATCACCATGCAGCATCAATGCAAGCTGATGCAGCTGCGCGTCGCGAAAGCCTTCGGCCTCGATCGCCTTCACCGTTGCGGTGACATAGTCGCGGTTGGCGCCGGACTGGCCGTGGCCCTGGACGACATGACGGTGCTGCTCGGCGAGCGACAGCCGGCCGGCATATTGCACGTGGCCGCGATCGACGACGTAAGCGAGCGCGGAGACGCGCTGGCGCGCGTCGTTCTCCAGCCAGACCGAGCGCATCACCTCGCGATAGACCGACGTGACCTGCTCGCGCGCGCGCAAGTACGCGACGACCTCGGCGCGGTTCTTCTCGGCCACGCGGAAGGCAATGCCGCGGCATGCGCCGCCGCGGTCGAGCCCGAGCACGAGGCCCGGCTTCTCCGGCGTGCCGCGATGCACGAAGGAATAGACGCAGAGCGCGCGGTGCTCGCCGACCAGCCGCGCCGGAACGCGCTCCTCGAAGTCGAAGCCCGGCCGCCACATCAGCGAACCGTAGCCGAACACCCAGAGGTCGCCGGTGGCTGTCGTGACGGAGGGGAGGGTGATTTCGGACATTTCGCGCACGGCTACCAGAACGAAGGCCCCAAGCGAAGTAAATTCTCCGCCTTTCGTCGCAGGCCTGCCTCGCTTACATTTGCCAAAATCTGGGATCAAAGGGTCGCCGCATGTCCAATATGACCGTTGCAGCCGGCCGCCGCTCCCGCTGGGGCCTTTTCATCGCACCCGTTATCGTCCTGATCCTTGCCGTCGCATGGAGCTGCTTCTGGTTCTATGCGGCCTCACAGGCCGAAGTGGCCGCAGACGCCTGGCGGGCGCAAGAGGCCAAGTCCGGCCGCATCTATGATTGCGCCAAGCGCTCGATCGCCGGCTTCCCGTTCCGCTTCGAGGTCCAGTGCTCCGGCGCCAGCGTCGCCTTGGTCTCGCAGAATGCGAGCAAGACGCCATTCACGGCCAAGCTCGACAACATCCTGGTCGTCGCCCAGGTGTACGATCCCAAGCTCGTCATCGCCGAATTCTCCGCACCCGCGACGCTGACCGACAGCGTCACGCAGAACACCTTCGTGGTGAACTGGAGCAAGGGCCGCAGCAGCGTGGTCGGCCTGCCGGCGGTGCCGGACCGCGCCTCCCTCGTGTTCGACGATCCCTCGCTCAACCGCCTCGACGGCAGCGTGCAGGTGCCGCTGGCGCGCGCCAAGCAGATCGAGCTGCACGGCCGCCTCGCAGACGGCTCGCCGGCCGATCATCCCGTGATCGAGACCGTGCTCCACGTCGCGCAGGGCAGCATCCAGGGCGTTCATCCCCTGCTTGCCGAGCCGTTCGAGGCGGACACCCGCGCCAAGGTCACCGGCCTCTCCGACCTCACGCCAAAGCCCTGGCCGCAGCGCTTCCGCGAGATCCAGGCCGCCGGCGGTCATATCGAGATCGTGCAGTCGCGGATCCAGCAGGGTGAGATGATCGCGATCGCGGCCGGCACGCTCGGCCTCTCCGCCAACGGCCGGCTCGACGGTGAATTGCAGATGACCGTGACGGGCCTCGAGCGCGTGATCCCGGCGCTCGGCATCGAGAAGATGCTGGAGGAGGGCGTGCCGCAGGCAACGCTCGACCGCGTCGCGCCCGGCGTGAAGTCGCAGGACCTCAACAATCTGTTCGGTGCGCTTGATCGTGCCGTGCCCGGTCTCGGCAAGGTCATCAAGCAGAACGCCAATGCCGGCGTTGCCGCCGGCATCAACTCGATCGGCACCGAGAGCACGCTGGAAGGCAAGAAGGCGCGCAGCTTCCCGCTGAAGTTCGTCGACGGCGCCGTGCTGCTCGGCCCGGTCAAGGTCGGCCAGATCCCGCCGTTGTATTGATTGGTTCGCGCGTCATTCCGGGGACGACGCTGCGCGTTGCCCCGGAATGACGAATGACGAGGAGACGTCGCTACGGCTTATTGCCGAGCT
The DNA here is from genome assembly GCF_032144035.1 of Bradyrhizobium sp. WYCCWR 12699. Classification (NCBI taxonomy): domain Bacteria; kingdom Pseudomonadati; phylum Pseudomonadota; class Alphaproteobacteria; order Hyphomicrobiales; family Nitrobacteraceae; genus Bradyrhizobium; species Bradyrhizobium sp. WYCCWR 12699. Next base: position 511,054 of record NZ_JAVTJN010000032.1, on the reverse strand, counting down.
GTCCGTGCTGCCGGCCGAAGTCGGGCGCCGCCGAATCCTGGCCGATCTCGACGATGCCGCGGCGGATGGCGCGGGTACGGGTGAAGTGGTCGAACAGCGCCTCGCCGTCGCCGCGGCGGATCGCACGCGTGAGCTTGGCGAGATCCTCGGTGAAGGTGCCGAGCATCTCCAGCACGGCCTCCTTGTTGGCGAGGAAGACGTCGCGCCACATCGTCGGGTCGGAGGCCGCGATGCGGGTGAAATCGCGGAAGCCGCCGGCGGAGAACTTGATCACCTCTGACTCGGTCACCTGCGCCAGCTCGTCGGCGGTACCGACGATGGTGTAGGCGATCAGATGCGGCAGATGGCTTGTGATGGCGAGCACGAGATCATGATGATCCGGCGTCATGACCTCGACCTTGGCGCCCATCGCAGCCCAGAACGCGCGCAGGCGATCGGTGGCCGCGGCATCGACGCCTTCGGGCGGGGTAAGGATGCACCAGCGGTTGATGAAGAGCTCGGCGAAGCCGGAGTCCGGGCCCGAATGCTCCGTACCCGCCACGGGATGCGCCGGCACGAAATGAACGGTCTTCGGCAGATGCGGCGCCATGTCCTTCACGATCGCGCCCTTCACCGAGCCGACGTCGGAAACAATTGCACCGGGCTTCAGGTGCGGTGCGATCTCCTGCGCCACGGGTCCGCAGGCGCCAACGGGAATGCAGAGGATGACGAGATCTGCATCCCTCACCGCTTCCGCATTGGTCGCCACGACATGATCGACGATGCCGAGCTCCAGCACCCGCGCCCGGGTCTTCTCCGAGCGCGCGGTGGTGACGATCGCGCCGGCCAGGCCCTGGAGCTTCGCAGCGCGCGCGATCGAGCCGCCGATCAGGCCGAAGCCGATCAGCGCGACGCGCTGGAAGTGCACCTGCTTGCTCATTTGCCGGCCATGAAATCGCGCAAGCCCTCGACCACGAGGCGGTTGGCCTCCTCGGTGCCGATGGTCATGCGCAGCGAATGCGGCAGGCCGTAGTTCTTCAACGCGCGCAGCACGAGGCCGCGCTTGGTGAGGAAGGCGTCGGCGTCGTCGGCGGTCCTGCCCTTCTCGGTCGGGAAGTGGATCAGCACGAAATTGGCGACGCTCGGCGTCACCTTCAGGCCGAGCTTGCCGATCTCCTCGGTCAGCCAATTGCGCCAGGTCTCGGTGAACTGCTTCGACATCGCCTGATGCGCGGTGTCCTCGATCGCGGCGACCGCGGCATACATCGCCGGCGTCGACACGTTGAAGGGACCGCGGATGCGGTTGACGGCGTCGATGATGTGCTCGGGACCGAACATCCAGCCGATGCGCAGCGCGGCGAGGCCGTGGATCTTGGAGAAGGTGTGCGTCACCACGGTGTTCTCGGTGGTGGCGACCAGCTCGATCCCCATTTCATAGTCGTTACGAGAAACGTAGTCGCAATAGGCGGCGTCCAGCACCAGCAGTACGTGCGAGGGCAGGCCGGCGCGCAGCCGCTTGACCTCGTCGAACGGCACATAGGTGCCGGTCGGATTGTTGGGGTTGGCGAGCCAGACCAGTTTCGTGCGGGGCGTCACCGCCTTGAGGATGGCGTCGACGTCACAGGTGAGGTTGGTCTCCTGCGCGACCACGTTCTTGGCGCCGACCGCCATGGTCGCGATCGGGTAGACCAGGAAGCCGTGGGTGGTCGAGATCGCCTCGTCGCCGTGGCTGAGATAGGTGTGGGCCAGCAAATTGAGGATCTCGTCCGAGCCGGCGCCGCAGATGATGCGGTTGGGATCGAGCCCGAACGAGCGGCCGATCGCCTCGCGCAGCACGCGCGAGGTTCCTTCCGGATAGTCTTCCAGGTGATCCGCGACGCGCTTGAAGGCTTCGATCGCCTTGGGCGAGGGCCCAAACGGCGTCTCGTTGGCGGAGAGCTTGAACACCTTGCGGCCCGGCTCGGCGACCGGGCTCTTGCCGGGCGTGTAGGGCGCAATATCGAGAATGCCGGGATTCGGCACGGGGCGGGACATCTTGAACTCCGAAAATGGCGGGGCGGGCGCGCGGTTTACGATTTCGCCCCGGTCGGGGGCACCGTATAGCGCGTTGCGTGGCTGCCGACGAGGGCCACAGAGCGCACCGAGGCCCCCGCCTCGATCAGGGCAGCCCTGATTTTGTCGATGCTGGTCGCGCTCGTGACCGAGACCAGGAGCGCCGCGCCGTCGAAGGCGGTGTCGGGCACCGCCACGATCTCGGCGAGCGGCGATAGCGCGCGCGCGACCTCCGCGTTCCAGCCGGACACGCGGACACTGAAGGTCTCGACCTCGGTTACCAGGGCGCTGTCGGCGACGCGCGAGATCGCGAAGACCGGCAATGCGGCCGGATGGTCGGCACGCTCGATGAAGGGCATCCGCGCGATGATCTTCGGCGCGCCGTCCGCTTCCAGCTCCAGCCACCACGGCGTGCGGCTCGAGGTTGCCGAGACCATTGCCAAATCGCCCTTGGATTTCGCCACCGCCTCGACCGCGGCCTGCGCGCTGAAATGGGCGACGTAAGGCACCGTGAAGCCGAAATTAAAGCGCACGGAATCGCGCATCGCCGCCTCGCTGGCCGAGATGTCGGCATGCACGGAGAACGGCGCCTGCACATAGGTGAAGGTCGAGATGATGACGCGCCAGATGCTCTCGACCGTGTCGAGCGGCAGGATGCCGCGATGGCGCTGCACGAGCTCGCGCATCATGGATGCCTCGCGCGCCGGGCGGAACGCCGAGCCGACCTCCTGGGTCTGCTTGACCTGGATCAGGCGGTCGATGATGTCGCCGCGCTGCATCAGCAGGCGGTGCATGCCCTCGTCGATCGCGTCGATCTCCTTGCGCAGTTCCTGCAGCGATGGTGGCGCGGGCGGACGTTGGGACATGTCTGGCTGTCGATCGTTCCGATGGGGGAATGCCCTGATTAGGCAGTCGGAGCGGCGAAAGCAAAGAGAAATGACGTCCTTTTCGTCCCGCGCGACAGAGGCGAATTGCACCGATCCGGGCCGCGACTTGACGAAAACCGCCCAAGACGGTAGTTTTTATCCGTTCCGTGGTCATTTGAGCCGGCCGGCTTGCAGCCACGTTAAAAAACTCGCTAAACAGGCCGGGGACGCTTCCGATCCCGGCCGAACCTATCGTTCAGGCCGGGTTTTTCATGGCCTGATGCAAGTGGCGATCAAGGTTTGATCGAGAACGAGGTCGATGGTCAGATGGGTGGCGTCAAGTCGATACCGAGTCCTGCGATCAGCGCCGACGAGCGGTCGCACGAGGTGGATCATCCGAGTTCGCAGGTCGCGCATTTCGGCGCCGAGCAGCCGCTGCGGCTCGATTGCGGAGTCGATCTCACCCCGTTCCAGATCGCCTATCAGACCTATGGCGAGCTCAACGCAGATCGCTCCAACGCAATTCTGATCTGCCATGCGCTGACCGGCGATCAGCATGTCGCCAATGTGCATCCCGTCACCGGCAAGCCCGGCTGGTGGGAGACGCTGGTCGGCCCCGGCCGCCCGATCGATCCCAAGCACTACTTCATCATCTGCTCCAACGTGATCGGCGGCTGCATGGGCTCGACCGGGCCGGCGTCGATCAATCCCGCCACCGGCAAGGTCTGGGGTCTCGAGTTTCCCGTCATCACGATTCCGGACATGGTGCGCGCGCAGGCGATGCTGATCGACCGGCTCGGCATCGACACGCTGTTTGCGGTGGTCGGCGGCTCGATGGGCGGCATGCAGGTGCTGCAATGGACGGCGGCGTATCCCGCCCGCGTGTTCTCCGCGCTGGCGATCGCCTGCGCGACGCGGCACTCGGCGCAGAACATCGCCTTCCACGAGCTCGGCCGCCAGGCCGTGATGGCCGATCCCGATTGGCACGGCGGCGGCTATGCCGATCACGGCATCCATCCGCATCGCGGGCTCGCGGTGGCGCGCATGGCGGCGCACATCACCTATCTCTCGGACGCGGCGCTGCATCGCAAGTTCGGCCGGCGCATGCAGGACCGCGAGCTGCCGACCTTCTCGTTCGACGCCGACTTCCAGGTCGAGTCCTACCTGCGCTACCAGGGCTCTTCTTTCGTCGAGCGCTTCGATGCCAATGCCTATCTCTATCTGACCCGCGCGATGGACTATTTCGACATCGCCGCCGACCATGGCGGCGTGCTCGCAAAGGCGTTCGCGGATATCAAGACGCGCTTCTGCGTCGTCTCCTTCACCAGCGACTGGCTGTTTCCGACCTCGGAATCGCGCGCGCTGGTGCATGCGCTGAACGCGTCGAGCGCGCGGGTGTCGTTCGCCGAGATCGAGACCGATCGCGGTCACGACGCCTTCCTGCTCGACGTTCCCGAATTCTTCGACATCTCCCGCGCCTTCCTGCAATCGGCAGGCAAGGCCCGCGGGCTGAAGGATAGCTAGCATGTCTGCGCAGGACGTATTGCCGCTGGGCGGCGTTGCGACCGGACGGTCCGGTGATTTTCGCGCCGATCATCGGCTGGTGGCCGAAATGGTGAAGCCGGGCTCGAAGGTGCTCGACGTCGGTTGCGGCGAGGGCGACCTGCTTCAGCTCCTGGAGACCCGCGGCATCGACGGCCGCGGCATCGAGCTGTCGCGCGAGGGCGTCAACCGCTGCGTCGCCAAGGGCCTTGCGGTGGTGCAGGGCGATGCCGACACCGATCTCGTCAATTATCCCGATGACGCTTTCGACTACGTGATCCTGTCGCAGACGCTGCAGGCGACGCGGCAGCCGCGGGTGGTGCTGGAGAATCTGCTGCGTATCGGCCGCCGCGCCATCGTGTCGTTCCCGAATTTCGGCTTCTGGAAGATGCGGCTCCAGCTCCTGATCGGCGGCCACATGCCGCGCACCGAGAATTTGCCGGCGACCTGGTACGACACCGCCAACATCCATTTCTGCACCATCAAGGATTTCGTCGAGCTCTGCGACGAGATCAACGTCAAGATGGAGCGTTCGGTGGCGCTCGATCTCTACGGCCGTCCGGTGCCGTTGAACCTGCCCTGGTGGGTGTGGAACATGTTCGGCGAGCAGGGCGTGTTTCTGCTGAGCCGCGGCGGGGGGAAGTAGTCTCATTCCGGGGCGATGCGAAGCATCGAGCTCGGATGCGCAATTGCGCATCCGAGGATCCATCGTGCAACACTGCCCGCAGCCCGATGGAGTCCGGGCCAGCGCCTCCGGCGCATTCCGGAATGACAGCTAGTGTGGGGCCAGCGACCTCGGATCGCGTACCGGCCAGCGTCCCGCTTCCACCAGCGTCACGAACCGTGCCACCGTCTCGTTGAACAGCGCGGGCTCTTCGAGATTGAGCACGTGGCCGGACTTCGGAAACATCGCGAGCCCCGCCGCGGGAAGGTGCTTCTTCAGGAACAGGCTCGCCCCCACGCACGGTTCGTCCTCATCACCGCAGATGATCAGTGCCGGCGTCGCGGCGGCGCGGATCGCGTCCGTCATCGTAAAGATCGAGGGGCGGCCGCCCTGGAAGCCGCGCATCGTGCGCGCCGAGCCTTTGGCGTCGTGCCGTGCCAGCGCGGCGTAGAAATCGGCGTGGCCGCGCGGATCCTTCACCAGGAAGGGAATCCGGCTCGGCGCCTCGCGCGTGACTTTTGCCACTTCCACCGATCCCAGCGTCTCGAACTGCTCGGCATTGGCGCGGCACTGCTTGCGCCACGCCTCCAAATTCTCGAGCTCCGAACCCGAGCCGACGCCGGCCAGCGTCATCGAGAGCGCGCGCTGTGGCGCGTTCAATCCGATCTGCAGTGACGAGTAGGCGCCCATCGACAGACCGACGAGATGCGCGCGATCGATCTTGAGATGATCGAGCACCGCGAGCGCGTCGCTGTAGAAATGCGTGTAGCTGTAGACCTCGCCCTCGGGCACGTCCGACGGCGTGTAACCGCGTGCCGAATAGGTGATGCAGCGGTGGCCGCGCGAGAAGTAACGCATCTGCGGCTCCCAATTGGTGTAGTCGGCCGCGAACTCGTGCAGAAAAATGATCGGCGTTCCCTGACCCGCCTCTTCGAAATAGATGCGGACGTTGTCCCTGGTCGTGGCGTGGGGCATTAACCGTTTCCCTCTCTTCAAGCCGCCTTTGCAGGATCGCAGTTAATGCTGTTGTCCGCAATGCGGCAGCATTGGGCCAGTGCCAGCGCAAAATCATCGCAGCTATTCGCAGGCTATTGGCGTCTTTTTCTCGCCACATCCGGCGGCTTAACGGCCAGACGGATGTCGGCTCTTGCACGGGCCGATGGGAAGTGGGGTGTCAACGAAGGATGAAGAATGTTTGAGTTGCTTGCGTCTCGCCTGTCGCGTTGTGTTGTCGCGCTGGCGATCTTCTCCGCGGCATTTGCCGCATTCGCTTCTCCGGCTTCAGCGCGGCCGCATCATCGTCATAGCGCAGAGCGGCACGCTTACGTGCACCACGCCAGACATCATCATTACCGCCACCATGCACGCAGCTCGCGCTTCGAGCGCAGCGCGGCGCAGTTGCAGGCGAGCGGGTTCGGCGGCACTTTTGCCAGCTATGATCCGAACACCAATAGCCCCGGCGTTGCCATGAGCGGCAATGGTGGAACGATCATCACCGGCGGCGGTCGAATGATCACGCGCGCAAGCCGTCGCGCGGCGATGAGCGCGAACGGCGGCATGGCGAATGACGCCACGAGCAGCGGTGGCTTTGGCGGCGGATCGGGCCTCGTCTCCGAGGCGCGGCGCTACATCGGCGGCAATCCGACCGGGCGCGGCAGGCTGTGGTGCGCGCGCTTCATGAACATGGTGCTGGAGCATACCGGCCATAAGGGCTCAGGCTCCGACATGGCGAGCTCGTTCGCCCGCTATGGCACGCGCGTCTCCGGTCCGCAGGTCGGCGCCATCGCGGTGATGTCGCGCGGCGGCCGTGGCGGCCATGTCGGCATCATCACCGGCGTCGACGCGCAGGGCAATCCGATCATGATCTCCGGCAACAACGGCAACCGCGTCCGTGAGGCGCCGGTCTCGCGCGGCAAGATCTATGCGTATGTGATGCCGAATTGAGAAGGTGCCGTAGGGTGGATTAGCGAAGCGTAATCCACCAACTTCGTTCGGTGATCGACGAAGCATGGTGGATTACGCTAAGCGACTGCACTTCGCGCAGCCGCTCAGCTAATCCACCCTACGGCCGCGGCGTTAGCTCACAGCAGCTTCGGCTCTTCCACCGCGACCGCGTCGCCGATACCGATCTCCCCGCCTTCGATCACCTCGGCATAGATGCCGCAGTCCATGTGGCCGAGATGGCGCGAGAGCGTGGGCGGGATCTCGAGATCGCGCTTGGCCGTCACCGGATCCACATTGGTGGCGGGGCAGCGGACGATGCGTTTGACCACCTTCAGCCGCGCCTGTCCGATCGCGAGCGTCTGGCCGACGAGGTCGAGCTCCGACCAGGCCGGCCAGCCCTTGACGTAAAGATTGGCGCGGAAGCGCAAGGGGTGCACGGCAGCGCCGCCCAGCATGGCCTCGATGGCGCGGACGCTGCCGAGGTTGATGATGGAGACCACCTTGCGGGCGACGTCGGAGAAGCTGTGGTCGCGACCGGACAGCAGCTTCGGCGGGCCCTTCAGCTCCGGCTGAAAATTCTCTGCGAAATAGCGCTCGATCGCGGCACGCCCGGCGGCCGTCTCGAGGTCCCCGCTGGCGACGATCTGGCCGTCCTTGCGGATCGTCAGCACGTTGGTGGCGTCGTCGAAGCGGCTGTCGAGCTGCGCCAGCCGCTCATTGCGCGCGAGCATCAGGAACTGGATCTTCGGCTTCCACTCGGGCTGCTCGGGATTAAAGCCGCTCGGGCCGTTCTCGATGGCGTAGCGCCGGTCGGCGGGCAGGGTCTGGCCTGTCCGCAAGGGGGCGCGGCGCAGGGGCTCCGGCGTAAGGCCCTTGATGGGGTAGCGGTAGAGGCCGGTGATCTCGGCGGTCTGGCTGGCTGACTTTGCGACAGGGGTCATGCCGTTACTTAAGGGATTCGCCCTGTCCCCGCCAAGCCGCCGCTCCAGCGCACGAAATTGTGAAGGCGCCTCTTTCGCACCCGCAACCTGCTTCCCACATCTGCCTCAGGCCGGCGGCAACGTCGGTCAATGACGACCGTTACCGGTTGAGCAACGTCAATGCGGTAATCGGAAACCCAATGAAGATGCCGTTTGGGGTGCCTTAGAGGGCCCCGAGGGCAGGCCGAGGGACAGAAAAGATGAATATTGAGAAATATACCGAACGCTCCAGGGGCTTCATCCAGTCCGCGCAGTCGCTCGCGATGCGCGAGGGGCACCAGCAGTTCTCCACCCTGCATGTGCTGAAGGTCCTCTTGGACGACAATGAAGGGCTGGCTTCCGGCCTGATCGACCGCGCTGGCGGCAATTCCCGTGCAATTCTCAAGGCGACCGAGGAGGCTCTGAACAAGGTGCCGAAGGTCTCCGGCGGCGGCGCCGGCCAGATCTATCTGGCGCCCGAGCTCGCTCGCACCTTCGACGCGGCTGAGAAGGCCGGCGAGAAGGCCGGCGACAGCTTCGTCACCGTCGAGCGGCTGCTGCTCGGGCTCACGCTGGAGAAGACCAGCGAGGCCGGCACGATCCTGAACAAGGGCGGCGTCACCCCGCAAAACCTCAACGCCGCGGTCGAGGCGCTGCGCAAGGGCCGCACCGCGGACTCGGCGACTGCCGAGAACGCCTATGATGCCCTGAAGAAATATGCCCGCGACCTGACCCAGGCGGCGCGCGACGGCAAGCTCGATCCGGTCATCGGCCGTGACGAGGAGATCCGTCGCACGATTCAAGTGCTCTCGCGCCGGACCAAGAACAATCCCGTCCTGATCGGCGAGCCCGGCGTCGGCAAGACGGCCATCGCGGAAGGCCTTGCGCTGCGCATCGTCAATGGCGACGTGCCGGAGAGCCTGAAGGACAAGAAGCTCCTGTCGCTCGATCTCGGCTCGCTGATCGCCGGCGCGAAGTATCGCGGCGAGTTCGAGGAACGGCTGAAGGCCGTGCTCCAGGAGGTCACCGGCAGCGAGGGCAACTTCATCCTGTTCATCGACGAGATGCACACGCTGATCGGCGCGGGCAAGGGCGACGGCGCGATGGACGCCTCCAACCTGCTCAAGCCGGCGCTCGCCCGCGGCGAGCTGCACTGCATCGGCGCGACCACGCTCGACGAATACCAGAAGCACGTCGAGAAGGACGCCGCGCTGGCGCGGCGCTTCCAGCCGATCTTCGTCAGCGAGCCCTCGGTCGAGGACACCATCTCGATCCTGCGTGGCCTCAAGGACAAGTACGAGCAGCATCACGGCGTGCGGATCACCGATTCCGCGCTCGTGGCGGCGACGACGCTGTCCAACCGCTACATCACCGACCGCTTCCTGCCCGACAAGGCGATCGACCTGATGGACGAAGCTGCGGCCCGGCTGAAGATGCAGGTCGATTCCAAGCCGGAAGAGCTGGATTCGCTCGACCGCGAGATCATCCGGCTCAAGATCGAGCAGGAAGCGTTGAAGAAGGAAAGCGATCTCGGCTCCAAGTCCCGGCTCCAGACGCTGGAAAAGGACCTTGCCGAGCTCGAGGAGAAGTCGGCGGCGCTGACGGCGCGCTGGAGCGCGGAGAAGAACAAGCTCTCCGATGCCCAGAAGCTGAAGGCGGAGCTCGACGGTTTGCGGGTGGAGCTCGCCAATGCGCAGCGGCGCGGCGAATTTCAGAAGGCCGGCGAGCTCGCCTATGGCCGGATCCCGCAGCTCGAGAAGCAGCTGGCCGATATCGAGGCGAAAGAGAACTCAGGCGAGATGATGGAGGAGGCGGTCACCGCCAACCACATCGCGCAGGTGGTCTCGCGCTGGACCGGCGTGCCCGTCGACAAGATGCTGGAAGGCGAGAAGGAGAAGCTCCTGAAGATGGAGGAGCAGCTGGGACAACGTGTCGTCGGCCAGGCCGAGGCCGTGCGTGCGGTCGCAACCGCCGTGCGCCGTTCGCGCGCCGGCCTGCAGGACCCGAATCGTCCCACCGGCTCGTTCATGTTCCTGGGGCCGACCGGCGTCGGCAAGACCGAGCTGACCAAGGCCTTGGCGGAGTACCTGTTCAACGACGAGACCGCGATGGTTCGCCTCGACATGTCCGAATACATGGAGAAGCACTCGGTCTCGCGGCTGATCGGCGCACCTCCGGGCTATGTCGGCTATGACGAGGGTGGCGCGCTCACCGAGGCGGTGCGGCGCCGGCCTTACCAGGTCGTGCTGTTCGACGAGATCGAGAAGGCGCATCCTGACGTCTTCAACGTCCTGTTGCAGGTGCTCGACGACGGCCGCCTGACCGACGGCCAGGGCCGCACCGTCGACTTCCGCAACACGCTGATCATCATGACCTCGAACCTCGGTTCGGAATTCCTGGTGAACCAGCCGGAGGGCGAGGACACCTCGGCCGTGCGCGAGCAGGTGATGGGAATGGTGCGCGGGCATTTCCGCCCCGAATTCCTCAACCGCGTCGACGAGATCATCCTGTTCCATCGCCTGCAGCGCAGCGAGATGGGCCGGATCGTCGAGATCCAGTTCGCGCGGCTGCAGAAGCTCCTGACCGATCGCAAGATCGTGCTGACCCTCGACGCTGCCGGCCGCGACTGGCTCGCCGCCAAGGGCTGGGATCCCGCCTACGGCGCAAGGCCGCTGAAGCGCGTGATCCAGCGTCACCTCCAGGACCCGCTCGCCGAGATGATCCTGGCCGGCGACGTCAGGGACGGCGATGCCGTTGCGATCTCCTCCGAAGGCAACGTGCTGACCTTCAACGGCAAGGCACCGCAGACCGCCGAGATTGCGCAGTTCGAGGCGCCGGTGGCGAAACGCAAGTTGAACTGAATGCGGGTGTTCGAAGCCTGAAACGACAAACCGCCCCGGAGAGGTCAGCCTCTCCGGGGCGGTTTTTTGCAGGGCCGTTCGGCAGGCTCACTGCACGGGCCGGAGCCCGCGCAGCGCGTGCTGTCGCCCGCATGGGGTGTTGACGTTGATCTCGCGCCACACGTCGGTAGCTGGTTTACCCGTGGACACGATACGCCTCCGCTGGCCCGAGGCACCTTCGCGGACCTGCGGTTGCTGGGCCTTGTATCGCGCCACGACGCGCGGCCCCGCCGGCAGGCGGGAACGCGCCGAGGCTATTTCTTGGCCACCTTGTAGATCGCGTTCTCGACGTCCGACGAGAAGTAGACCACCCCCGTCGCCCCGACGGCCACGCCCGTCGGAATGTTCGTCGGCAATCCACCCGGCGCGCCCGGCAGCCCGATCGGCAGATTGTCCGCGATCTCCGTCACCTTGCCGCTCTCCGGCGCGATCGCGATCAGTCGTTTGGCGCCGGCTTCCGCGACGATCAGCGTGCCGTCGCTGCCGCGCGCGATTCCTTCAGGCATCTTCAGCTCCTTGGCGAGCACTGTCTTTTCGCCGTTGCCGTCGATCCGGGACACGGTGCCTGCAAAGGCCTCGGTGACGTAGACCTCGTCGGTCTTGCCACGGACGAGCCCGACCGGGCCTTCGAGGTCGCCAATCAGCGTGGTGCGGTCCTTGCCGTGCTCGCCGCTCACCTTGACCAGCGATTTGGTGCCGAGCTCGGCGACCAGGATGCTGCCGTCGGCGAGCACGATCGCGTCGTGCGGCGCCTTGAAGCCGTGCAGCATGTCACGCGTCGCGCCGGTCTTGCCGTCGATCACCTGCACGGTGCCGGTGAACCAGCTCGACAGCACCACGTCGTTGCCCTGCGCCGTCGCGCTCATCGGATATTCGAGCGTGGTGCCGGCGGCGTGCATGCGCGCTTTCTCGGTGACCTCGCCGGTCGCGCCGTCTACCGTGCGGTAGGCGAACACGTCGGCGACGTGGATCGTATCCTTGCCGTTCTCGCTAGTGACGCCGATGCCGCCGGGCAGCGCGAGCTTGCCGATGATGATCTGCTTGGTCTGGCCGGTCGCGGGATCGACCTCCTGAATCCCGTTGTCGGCCATGTTGGAGACGTAGATGCGGTCCTTGTCGTCGATCGCGAGATTGTCCAGCGACGGCTTGAGCTGCGCGACCATGGTCTTGGCGCCCGATTTGGGATCGACCCGGACGAGCTGGCCGAGCGCGGTGTCGACGACCCAGAGATTGCCCTTGGAATCGAAGTTCACTGCGGCCGGGACCTTGAAGCCCTCGGCAACGACGGTCAGCTCGGCCTTGTCGACGTCGACCTTGGCGACCTGGCCCTTGAACCAGAGCGGACCGTAGAGCTTGTCGTCGGGACCGAACTCGAAGCCGTTGAGGCCGCCCATCTTCTCCATGATCTGACGCGGCGGCTTGGTGCCCTCGACGTCGATCTCGTAGAGCGTGTCGCCGAGGAAGACGGTGGTGGCATAAAGCCTGCCGTCCTTGCGGAAAGCGAGCGAGTTGATGCCGGGAAGGCCGCTCGCGAGCTTCTTAATCGGGCCGTCGCCCTTGCGCGAATAGAGATCGCCGGTCAAAAATCCGGTCCAGGCCATGGTGCCGTCAGGCGCGAACGCGATGTCGTCGGCCATGCCCACCGGGGAAGGGATTGCAACCTTGGCGGTACCGCCGGAGATGTCGACCTCGTAGAGCGCCGCGCCGGCGACGCTGCCGGCAAACAGATGGCCGGCCTTGTCGACACCGAGCCCGTGCACGCCATGGAATGCCGAGCCGGGAACGAGTTTTGTCACTTCCCAACCGTCGGCTGACGCGCTCGACGCGGTGAAAAACGCAGCGACGAAGGCTGCGCAGGCGAGCCTGTTCTTCATGGCGAGACCTCCCGTTTTTTGGAAAGTATTCGCTCCTCACGGCGCTTTGGCAAACGAAACTTGACGTTGTGACGTCGCGTAGTAGCCTTGCGCGATCAACGCAGAGTCGTGTCGTGTTTGGAGATGTCCGGCCGATGTCGGCGGGCTGCCGGCTTACCGGTTAGCGGCTTACCGGTTAGTGGCTTACCGGTTAGTGACTTGCAGCGGGCCGCCGGTGGCGTCCGACATGCGGGCGATGGCCCCGCCGCGGCCGCTCATCATGCCCTCGAGCCGGTCGCGCTCCTTCTCGAAGCTTGCGAGCATCGGGCCTTCGAGCGACCGGCCGCGTGGCAGCTTCACACGCATCGGATCGACGAAGCGGTTGTTGACCAGGATCTCGTAGTGGACGTGCGGGCCGGTCGACTGGCCGGTCGAGCCGACGAAGCCGATCACCTGGCCCTGACGCACCTTCTTGCCGGCTTCCATGCCCTTGGCGAAGGCCGACATGTGACCGTAGGCGGTCTCGTAGCCGTTGGAATGCTTGATGCGGATATACTTGCCGTAGCCGCCCTCGGGGCCGGCCTTCTCGATCACGCCGTTGCCGGAGGCGAAGATCGGCGTGCCGTAGGCGGTGGCCCAGTCGACGCCGGTGTGCATCTTCACATAGCCGAGGATCGGGTGGCGGCGGCCGCCGAAGCCGGAGCGCATGATGGCGTTGTTGACCGGCTTTCTGACCAGGAACTTCTTCGCGCTCTTGCCGGTCTCGTCATAGTAGTCGACGACGCCGTCGTCGGGGCTCTGGTAGCGGTAGTATTTCTTGGTCTCGCCGCCGACGGTGAGGGAGGCGAACAGCACGTCGTTCTTTTCGCTCGACGCCACGCCCTCGTCTTCGCCGGCATAGAACACGTCGAAGGAATCGCCCGGCTGCACCTTGCGCTGGAAATCGACGTCGTAGGAGTAGATCTTGATCATGTCCTCGATGACAGGCATCGGGACCTTGTTGCGCATCGCGGTCTCGTAGATGCTCTGGTACAGCCGCACGCCGGAGCCGTCATCGTCGTCATCGTCGTCGCTGTTGGCGCTGGCCGCGGCGTCCGCGACGGTGTTCATGCTGGAGACGTCGACCGCGACGTATTTGCCGAGATCGGACAGCGCCGCGATCGCCTCGACCATGGTCTCGTTTGCAACCACGACGCGATAGGGCTGCAGGCGGGCGCCGGGGCTTGCGGGCGCCATCAGGATGCGGAGCTTCTCGCCTTCCTTGAGGCCGCCGTCGCGGCCGCGGGGCCCGAGCGTCGCGGTGATCGCCTTGATCTCGTCGGCGGTCGCGCCGAGATCGCGCAGCACGCCAGCGACGCTGTCGCCCTTCTTGACCAGATGGACGCGTTCGCCGTTGGGATTGCCGCCGGTGATCTGCTCCTTGGTCTTGGGCAGCAGCGTGACGTTTTCCGGCACCACGCGCGTCTCGAAGCCGGCATAGGGATCGGACGGCGAGGCCTCGGCGGCGTAGGCAGTCCTGATGTCTGAGGGGCCGGTCGCGCCGGAGATGTCGGCGGCGGCGTTGGCGAGCGAGGCGTAGCGCACCCCGCCATTGCCGCGCCAATTGGCGGCGTCGCGCACCCGCATCAGGATGTCGTCGAGCGCCACCACGGCGGAAATCTTCGCCTTCGGCAGCACCGGCGACAGGTCCTTGGTGACGAAGGAGACCTCCGCGTCGGGCTCGACGGCTTCCGGATTGTTGGGGTCTTCCGCGGCCGTCTTCGGATCGGAGCCGACATCGGTGAGTAGGCGCTGGGCGTTGAACGGCGGAATCTTCGCCGACAGATCGCTCGTCGTCATCGACAGATTGCCGGCGATCCGGACGAAGGGGCGCACCCGCATCACGTCGCGGTTGCCGACGCGGGCGACCGTGGAGACGCGCACGATGTTGCGCGACGCCGTGGATTCGCTCGGCGGCGGCAGGCGGTCGCTCTTGTGCAGCGTGGCGGCGCGATCGGCTGCGCCGAAGGCCCCGCGCAGCGCGCCCTCGACCCGCTCCGGCACCTTGGCGAAGGTCATTTCGCCATCGAGCGATGCGAAAACGGCGCCGCCGATCAAGGCTGCGCCGCAGAGTCCGGTCAGAATCGTGCCGCTGAACCATTGCACCGAGACGCGGCGGCGGTCGATCACGGCGGCTTCCGAACCGTCGACGGACAGCGGCGGCTCGTGGCCGAGATCGATGATCCCGGTCTCACGCCCGTAAGCGCCGCGTGACGTCCTGTGGTTCACTCAAGTCCCCCAATCAACGACCCAAGAAGCCCGGTCCGAACCTTGTCCGTGTCGCCCTCTTGAAGGGGCATCGCCGGAAAAGGCAAGCCGCACAGGCGTTCGCGCTCAGAAGACCCCGAGAGGGGCCCGGCCGAAATTACGAACAGCTGGACGGAAAAAGCGCTCTCGATGTCTCTCGAATGTCCGGGGAAGGCCGCGTCATCTGCAAGATCGCCTTCCTCTGACCCCATGAAAACCGCCGGCAGCCCCCACTGGCACCCCCGCGATTCAAGCTTGTCTCTTATCAGAACGCCGCGGGATTGTGGCTCAAGTACGGCGCCTATCATGGAAAAAGTTTCCTGAATGACAGGCCGTAAAAGCCCGGTCTGAGGGGGGGAGCAAAGCTCGGCCCGGGCCGAGCGGCTGATCCAGCCGGGACTCTGGCCGGGGATTGCCGGGCCGCTTCTGGATCCGCCCCGCCAGGGTAAGGGGGCGCCAGGAGAGGGGGAGGCGAAGGGCCCCGGGAAGGGGGCCCTGGAGCGCCCTCCGGAGCCCGCCGGCGCGCAAACTTTTTTTCAGATTTTTTGCGGCGCGGGCGCCGACGCCGCGTCCCGCGCCTCACTAATAGGCTGGAATTGCTGGAATTTTCGCGACGATCCACTGTGCGACGTTTTGTTGACGATTGGCGTTGACAGCCCGGAAGGTGGGGCCTATAACCCCAACCACTGAGCGCGGCGCCGCCGGGTCACTGACCAAGGCGAGCGAACGCGCCACTGATGCTCCTCACTTTGTTGAGTGACACAACAGCCGACACAAGTCGGTTGGAGTTCATTCATCGTCGGTAAGGGTGTCGGTACCCTTCCTGAGGGAAGGTTGAGGCCTCCACGGTCTCGGGCTGTTTGACAAGTGAAGATGAAGAAAGAGAAACGTGGACGGCGGAGTCCTTGCGGGTCTCGCATTTAGAAAGCTTCGGCTTTTTGGATCGGGACCGGACGAAAGACTTCGGCGGTACACGTTTTAAAGGAAACACCATCGTTGCCAGCGATGTGAATCGCGGGCAGCTCGGCGGCTTCGGTCGTCGGAAAAATGGTGGGACCTCGTCAAACGTTGTGATCAGCCGGTTCAAAGTTCAAGTCCAACTTGAGAGTTTGATCCTGGCTCAGAGCGAACGCTGGCGGCAGGCTTAACACATGCAAGTCGAGCGGGCGTAGCAATACGTCAGCGGCAGACGGGTGAGTAACGCGTGGGAACGTACCTTTTGGTTCGGAACAACACAGGGAAACTTGTGCTAATACCGGATAAGCCCTTACGGGGAAAGATTTATCGCCGAAAGATCGGCCCGCGTCTGATTAGCTAGTTGGTAGGGTAATGGCCTACCAAGGCGACGATCAGTAGCTGGTCTGAGAGGATGATCAGCCACATTGGGACTGAGACACGGCCCAAACTCCTACGGGAGGCAGCAGTGGGGAATATTGGACAATGGGGGCAACCCTGATCCAGCCATGCCGCGTGAGTGATGAAGGCCCTAGGGTTGTAAAGCTCTTTTGTGCGGGAAGATAATGACGGTACCGCAAGAATAAGCCCCGGCTAACTTCGTGCCAGCAGCCGCGGTAATACGAAGGGGGCTAGCGTTGCTCGGAATCACTGGGCGTAAAGGGTGCGTAGGCGGGTCTTTAAGTCAGGGGTGAAATCCTGGAGCTCAACTCCAGAACTGCCTTTGATACTGAAGATCTTGAGTTCGGGAGAGGTGAGTGGAACTGCGAGTGTAGAGGTGAAATTCGTAGATATTCGCAAGAACACCAGTGGCGAAGGCGGCTCACTGGCCCGATACTGACGCTGAGGCACGAAAGCGTGGGGAGCAAACAGGATTAGATACCCTGGTAGTCCACGCCGTAAACGATGAATGCCAGCCGTTAGTGGGTTTACTCACTAGTGGCGCAGCTAACGCTTTAAGCATTCCGCCTGGGGAGTACGGTCGCAAGATTAAAACTCAAAGGAATTGACGGGGGCCCGCACAAGCGGTGGAGCATGTGGTTTAATTCGACGCAACGCGCAGAACCTTACCAGCCCTTGACATGTCCAGGACCGGTCGCAGAGATGTGACCTTCTCTTCGGAGCCTGGAGCACAGGTGCTGCATGGCTGTCGTCAGCTCGTGTCGTGAGATGTTGGGTTAAGTCCCGCAACGAGCGCAACCCCCGTCCTTAGTTGCTACCATTTAGTTGAGCACTCTAAGGAGACTGCCGGTGATAAGCCGCGAGGAAGGTGGGGATGACGTCAAGTCCTCATGGCCCTTACGGGCTGGGCTACACACGTGCTACAATGGCGGTGACAATGGGATGCTAAGGGGCGACCCTTCGCAAATCTCAAAAAGCCGTCTCAGTTCGGATTGGGCTCTGCAACTCGAGCCCATGAAGTTGGAATCGCTAGTAATCGTGGATCAGCACGCCACGGTGAATACGTTCCCGGGCCTTGTACACACCGCCCGTCACACCATGGGAGTTGGTTTTACCTGAAGACGGTGCGCTAACCCGCAAGGGAGGCAGCCGGCCACGGTAGGGTCAGCGACTGGGGTGAAGTCGTAACAAGGTAGCCGTAGGGGAACCTGCGGCTGGATCACCTCCTTTCTAAGGATGGTTCTTCAGAAGCTTGCTTCTATCGAACCGTTTTAGAAACATCAGTGGCCAACAGATCGCCAGATCGTTGAGCTGCATTGGCGGGATTTCGCCGTCTTCGTTTCTCTTTCTTCGCGGACGAACACGCGCTGGGGCTGCAAGTTTGCAGAATCCCTGGTCCTTAACAGGATATGCGTTAGGGGCTTGTAGCTCAGTTGGTTAGAGCGCGCGCTTGATAAGCGTGAGGTCGGAAGTTCAAGTCTTCCCAGGCCCACCACTTTCATCGAGTGAGCATTCGTCTTCTGGTTACGGGGCCATAGCTCAGCTGGGAGAGCGCGTGCTTTGCAAGCATGAGGTCGTCGGTTCGATCCCGTCTGGCTCCACCAGATGGTTTGATCACCGAGATCTTGTACCGTCGTCCGCGAAACATCACTTCGCACTTACTAGTCTGGATAGACAGTAAGCTGCGTGATTTCTGACATCGTAAAGAGGAGATCGATCCGAGTTGGATCGTGCGGCAAGCAATTGCCACGCGAGACTTCATTATCTCCGGATCATTTTCGGCGCTCGACGCTGACCGCAAGGTTGGCTGCGAGTTGTAAAATGATCCTTTTAGCGAAGCTTGACCGCCTCGCTATCGGAACGATCTTACGAAGCAAGCTGGTCTTTCTAGTCAATGTCCGGCTGTACGTAGCATTCATCGAGGGTGCGCGCCGCAAGGCAATCGTACAGACAACATTCTGCCGAGTGTGTGGACATTGATAATGAGAGCAATCAAGTGCCTTAAGGGTGTTCGGTGGATGCCTTGGCGCTGAGAGGCGATGAAGGACGTGCTACGCTGCGATAAGCCGTGGGGAGCTGCGAAGAAGCTTTGATCCGCGGATTTCCGAATGGGGAAACCCACCTTCGATAGCCGGAACTCCAAGACCTTGTGT